>NZ_JBNDMM010000001.1:0-1383528 GCF_050436585.1 Paraburkholderia sp. GAS199
TCGTTTCCATCGCTCTGGTCCCCACTTGATCTGGTGGGAACTAGGTTGCCGACTGAGCGCACCTATGAACAGACGGTGGTGAGGCAACGGTTACCCCTTCGACTGAATCTCGCGCCACAGAACTGTCGCCGGAATCCAGTCCGGTGCCGCTGACGCGATCCGTTCCCGAAGATAGGCTTCGAACGGTTTCAGTATCGACTCGCGCGGAGCCGCCGCGGGTCGATACGTCGGCGTGTCCTGAGTCGTCGCCAGATACTTCCTCACCGTGTTGACTGAGCAGCCAACCTCACAAGCAATGGCACGCAGACTCTTGCCCTGCTTGTGCAATATCCTGATTTGCATGTATCCCTCGTACGAGATCATCGCCGCTCAAAGCGGCCATTATCCCTTCGTCGAGGTGTATCAATTCCTCAGTGCCGACGGTGTATCAATTTACAGGTGCCGATGACAACGGCCAACAACACTTTGATCCAGAATTCTGAACCGGCTCGCTGAAATAATAATGATCGAGGTGCTGACGCCGGCGCAAATTCTGGTACTCGTTAGATCAGGGGCTGGAGCCACCGCGATCGCAGCGCCAGATTGCCGAAGCAGTTGCTGATCGGAAGCGTCTACGAAGGTGGCAAGGTACGGTTTGTCTTCGACACTTAAATCGAACCCGGTGGAGTTCACGTTCACCTCGCCCGCAATGACGGCGCAACTGAAGCGCCGTTCGGCGAGGGTCTCGCAGAAAAACTTCTGGCGAACAGCGTGCTAGAAATCTGGAATAGCGCATCCGCGCAGAAACGGACCATGCCCGATGGAACGCCAATGCCCGCTTAGAGACCCGCCTGCTTAGCGGCGGTGCGGGAATCATCTTGCGGACGTCGCGCCCGGTCAAGAATTTGGCGTAGATAACCGGATGTAGCGACCGAACCTGCGACGGCAAGCAGTACAGGAAAAATAAATTCTGGAGAAGGCCTGGTGAATTCAAAGATCAATGCCACGGCGGTAAATGGCACCCGCATCGATGTCGCCAGAAATGCCGCTGCGCCTATCACGGCAAATGCTCCCGCCGGCGTGCCCGGCCACAATACCGACCAGACGCCTCCTAACAGAATGGCGAGCAGCGCGCCATTGCACAAACCGGGTGTCAGCAGACCGCCGGCGGCACCGGAACGCAGACTCGTCCAAGTAATCAGGATGCGCAGCAACAGCAGAATCGCGGCAAGCTGCACAGACACCGCGCCATCGAACCCGACTTGAGCGGGTCCCTTGCCATTCCCCAGAAGCATAGGAAGCAGAGTAGCGAGCAGACCGATGAATAGGAAGTTTGCGAGACAATACGGTAGCATCCGGCTGTCGTGCGGTGCGCGACTCCGTGCATGGTCGGTGAGCCGGGTGAACTGCGACGCCGCCAGACCAATGAGCGGACCGGCGAGCATTGACCAAACTATCAACGAAGGCGTACACGCATAGTGCGGAACATCATATTGTGGAAGGGTTCCCAGCCCGATGCGGGCAACGAGCGCCGCGATCACAGCGGTGACGATGGCTGGCAGGACAGTTCGCCAGCCAATACTGAACAGCAAACCTTCGACGACATAAATCGCGCCGGCTACAGGTACGTTATATACAGCGGCGAGACCCGCGCCGGCGCCGCACGCGACCATTACTTTTGATTCATCCACCGTAAGCGCAGCGTACGACGAAAGCTTGCCGGCGAGCATCGCACCAATTTCGCGTGGCGCGACTTCCCGTCCCAGCGGAGAACCCAGTGCTACCGTGACAATTTGCAGTAGAGCATGGCAAGTGGTGGCGACGCCAGGTAGCGATGGACTGTCGCCCCGTACAGCGCGAGAAATACTAACGAGCGGCTTGCACCAGCGGTAGATTGCCCACCAGCCACACCCTGCAATGAGGCCGCACAGAGTGAGTATGGCAACGCGACGGGATGGGGTTGCAGCCATAACACCCGCCTGAAAACTCTCCTGGCTGAAAAGCGTATCAAGGCTGTATCCGTATGCGACATGCTGGATAACGTGCAATAACGCGGCGAGCCCGAGTCCCGCTAAGCCGCCGGCCACGCCAGTCAAAACCGCGACCAGCGTCCAGCGCAAGGCGTGGCCGAGGCCGCGCGATTCGGATTGGTGATGCATGTCAGAACCGAAAAAGTGTAAAACATCACTTCAAGATCTTCCGCACCGCGCAGCCGCAGCTGTGAGCGTTCCCTGTTACTTCGCCAGCGCCTGGTTCAGCATGCTACCGGCTAATGCAGTAGCGCCCAATGCGGCTGGCGTATCGCGGATCGGATTGAGCATCATGAAATCGTGCATCGTGCCGAGAAAACGCACCGCAGTGACGTTCACCCCTGCCTGGGCAAGCTTATGTGCATAAGCCTCGCCCTCATGCCGCAAGACATCGTTCTCGTCAGTGATGACGAGCGCCGGCGGCAAACCCTTAAGAGCGTCGACGGAAGCGCGCAGCGGGGACACGTGTGGATCGTTCATCTGCGCTTGCGTTGCGTTCGGCAAGTATGCGTCCCAGAACCATTTCATCGCCGGCTTCGTCAGCCACGGACCGTTGGGGAAAGCATCATAAGTCGGGTCGTCGAGGGTGTAGTCGGTGACGGGATAGAACATCGCCTGGAAGCGAATTGCCGGGCCATGGCGCTCCTTCGCCATCTGGGCCACGACTGCCACCATGTTCCCTCCCACGCTGTCGCCGGCAATTGCAAGGCGATTTGCGTCGACGTTGAACTCCTTTGGATGTTCGGCGACGTATTGGGTTGCCGCATAGTCCTGCTCAATTGCAACCGGGAATCGCGCTTCGGGTGACGGTTCATATTCGACGAACACTACCGTTGCATGCGCGAGGTTCGCGAGTTCACGCACCAGTCGGTCGTGGGTTGCGGCGTTGCCGAGAATCCACCCACCTCCGTGAAAGTACATGATCACAGGCGTCGCACCCTTCACGTCGGCCGGCCGAATAACACGCACCTGAGTCTTCCCTGTTGGGCCGACTGGCAGCGTCACTTCTTTCTCTTCAGCGGGCGCGAGCTTGACAGGTGTGGCCTGAATATCGTCGAGAACCTTGCGCGCTGCTTGGGGGGTCATCGTGTAGAGCGGCGGGCCGCCGGCGGCGGTCAGCTTGTCAATGAATGCCTGGGTGGTCGGCTCGAGTTGGGGGATGGTCTCGGCCGCTGCGATATTCGAAATCGAACCCGCAATCAAAGCGGACCCAACGGCTATCAATGAGACAAGTTTCATCATTGTGATTCTCCGTGATACCGGTGCGAACCGGTCATTTGAATTACATCCAGCGGGGGCAATCCCCACAACTGAAAGTTATCCCAATGACCTTGATGAAACTATCCCTACATTCGTTTTCAAGTCGCTACGATAGGTTTGTTCGATTTATATCTTGGTTTCGGTCGGAGAAAGCTGCCAATGCTAATAACGTCTGCGTTCCCAGCAGAATAAACCGTGACCGCGCTTTCAACTGCTATACCCACGTATAAGAGCAATGAGGCGGGTGCCAGCAACGGTGCGGCAACCACGGCTAATCGCCAATCGGTAAGGTGAAGACGAACACCGTTCCGCCTGGATACCCAGGCCCGGCGGTCAATGTCCCGCCATGTGCTTCGACTATGGACTTGCAGATGGCAAGCCCCATGCCCATGCCAGTCGTTTTGGTCGTGAAAAATGCGTCGAAGATACGCGCCATGGTCGCGTCATCAATGCCAGTACCATTGTCCTGTACCGAAACAATCACGCTGCCTTGATCGCTGACGCACGAACTGACTCTCAACTGCCGCTGTCTCGCGTCGAGATGACGCATTGCATCCGCGGCGTTCATGACAAGGTTGAAAAGAACCTGCTGCAATTGCACGCGGTCCGCCATCACTGTTCGATCCACAGCCAGATCGAGTTTGACGATTAGTCCACGCTGCTCGACTTCAACGGCCGCCAGTTCAAACACCTCGCGAATCACACTGTCGATGAGAGTCGGCAAGTAGCTGGGCGCTTCCTCCTTTGCAAGTGACTGCAACGCTCGGATAATCTCGCCCGCCCTCTTACCATCTTTCACAATATCGCGCAAACCGGCCAGCGCCTCCGGAATGTCGGGCGCGGGGCGATTTAGCCAACGTAAAGACGCGCTCGCATTGGAGACAATGGATGCCAACGGTTGATTGATCTCATGAGCGATCGACGCGGACAGCTCGCCCATGGTGCGAGCCCGTGAAGCTTGGGTCAACTCGGTTTTTGCATTCTGTAATGCCAACTCGGTAGTGTGGCGATCGGTTATGTCTGTCACCACACCGACAAAATTGCTGACACCCGACGGCTCCCCAAGCACTTCGAGATGTTTGATCGCGCCTTCGGGCGTCACGATGCGGAATTTCTGCCGGAAAGCGGTGCGAGTACGTGAAGCACGACCGGTTATTTCCTGATATGCGCCGACATCCTCGGGATGAATCCTCTCGAGGATCGCGGCAGTTTCCGGACTTCCCCGGTGCGTCGGGATCGCAAATACGTTATAGAGCTCTTTAGACCAGTAACGCTCTCCCGTTAGCGTGTTCCAGATGTAACTCCCCGAGCGACTGATTTTCTGCCCCAGCGCAAGCGCCTCTTCACTCATGCGCAAAGCCATCTCCGTTTCTTGGCGACGCTTGTTTTCCTCGATAAGTTCGGCATACAGTCGAGCGGTTTCCAGGGAAATGGCGGCCTGTGACGCGAGCAATTCGAGTACAGATGTGCGGTTTTCAGTAAACACACCGGTCGCAAGGTTATTTTCCAAGTAGAGGGCACCGACTGCATTGCCCTGTTTGACCAGGGGCAAGCAGCATACGGAACGCACCGTCCGGTTCGACATTGAAACATCAAACGAGAAACGCTGATCTCGCTGTGCGTCATCGACCACAACGGGCTTACGGGTGCGCAGTGCCGTATAGAACATCGACGCGGGAAGATCCTCCCGCGTCACCTTTTCACCGCCTAGCGTGACGCGCACCCCATTCTTTTCTTGGCTGCCGCTTGCTTCGATCACCGGAACGTTGTCCTGCATCAAAATCAGCATGGCACTTTGTGCGCCGGCGTGGACGATTACAAGTGTGACGAGTGTGCGGATCAGTTTGTCGAGCACGATCTCTTCAGAAAGTGCTTGGGACGACTTTAAGGCGGACACAAGATCGAACTGCTGTTGGGCGGCCGGAATCTCTATCGACGGTTGCGTCGCCGCAGCCTTTTCGCGAGGCAGCACCGACGGCCGATTGATTCGCTCGATCCGCTCGACCATGGCGAGCGCACCCCATCGCGTGTAGTGATCCACTGCACGGCGCCTATGATGACGGGCTGCGCTGGCTAGCCCATTGGCGTCGCACACTGCAGACGCCAACTCGTGCGCTAGCGCATTGCCCTGTGTGAAGCCATGCTCCGATGCCGACGCCACAGCCTTCTCATAGAGCGTCAAGGCCGCAAGCGAAGCACCGTTCAAACGGGCCACTTCAGCTTCCACAATTAGAAGCTTGTCTTTAAAAGTAGCCGGGTTGAGTTCGGCCCACGTGCGCAGTTTCGCCAGATGCGGCTCGATCCTCACCACCGCGGCAGACGCATCCTCCGGCAAGTCACTCCTATGAACCTTAGCTAATGTCAGCGCAGTGAAGAGGTGATAGTCCAGCAGATGGACGTGAGCCGGTGTGGCCCACTTCAGTTCGCCCGCTTCTGCCAAGCAGTACAACGCATTTCGATAATCAGCATGAAAGTAGCAGGAGATGCCTTTTAGCAACCAGATCCAGAATCGGAGGGTCGCCATCTGGGTGTCGAGCAGGTTCTCTTCGAAAGTCATTCTTCCGTCGACGACGACACCAAAACTGCCAGGCAGCCCTGGCCCCCCTGTCAGGCTATGCACGAATCGTTTTTGCAATTCGAGAATGTCTTCGACATCCTTAAAACGCACACGTCTGGCGAACGATAGTCCGACGTCTATTTCCTTGTCGATCTGTTCGAGCGGTGCACCCATGATCAACAGATCCGACACGATGTGATTGCATGAATAGCAACTCATTACGAGATCGCCACTCGGCCGCGCCGACTCGAATGCTTCGCGCGCGCACTCGAGCACGTAGGGAAGCGGCTGAGTCCAGACACTCACGGTATCGAGCGCCACTAGCGTGCTAGTCGCTACAGAGAGATATCCGCGCTCATCCACTAGGGTTTTGGCCAGTAGTGAAAACTGGTAACCCTCTTCATAGCGGCCGAAAAATTCCGCGACGTACACGCCGAACCAAGAAAGACAATGTGCGGATGCTGCTGTGATCCCGTTATCGATGGTGAGTTGCACCATTCGGCACAGGTGTAAGAATCCAAGCCTTTCGTTAACGAAAGAGGCTGGAGCATACATACTTGCCAGCAGGTTCATTTCCGACTCGATCGCGACATCGCGAAGGGGCGGCAATTCAGCAAGCGAGGCAATCGTCCGAGTCTTGAGAGATTCGTTGATCCTGTCGTATGCTAATTCGACGTCCAATGCTTCCGGATAGCGTGGCAGATAAGTGCCAAATAGACTAACGCCTTCTAGCGCCGTGTCGACAGCGGCTTCATAGTCAGATAGATGCTGCAGCATATCGACTTTGAGTTTGTAAACCGACGCCTGCGCGACGATCGACAACTCTTGCCTTAATACACGGCCGATCTCAGCTCCGGCGGCATCGAAGTCGGCGTTGTGAATATGGCACTGTATCCGCAACACGCTAATTTCGTATCCGCGCGTTTGGACAAAATCACCGTCACCGCTGTTGATTAAACTTTGAGCCACATCGAGATAATTTAGCGCCGATTGAATTGCGATCGCCTCTTTCGCGTGACGCGCAGCCTGCAAACAGACACCGCTGAACGCTTCCGTTTCAGTTAGCGTGAGGTTGCCCAGCGCACCGAGCACCTGCGCGCGTTCGACGTGATGCGCTACCTCAAATGCCGATTTGAGCTTAGTCTGTACCTCGAATTCATCTAATAGCTTGCGCGCTATGCGCGCATGCTCATATCCACATTCGTCCGCAGGCGTCAGTGCGTATGCCGCTTCCTGCACTCTGTCGTGCGAAAAAGCGAAGCCCGTTCGGTCGGCGAGGATGAGCCCCGCCTGGACTGCGGGCCGCAGTCGGCGATCCAGTTCAGCGCCACCGATATTGTCGATGTGTGCCAGAACCGAGCGGTCCAGACGCCGCCCCATGAAAGCCAGCAGCCGAAGAACGGCCTGCGCGTCACTGGGAAGCCTGGACAGGCGTGTCACCATCAAGTCGACCACGTTAGCCGATGATTCATATTCGGCGATCCGGTCAATATCCCATTGCCAGCACCCTGCAATCCCGTCGTAGGAAATCAGTTGATGGTCGGCAAGGGACAGCAGCAATTGTTTAACAAAAAAAGGATTGCCACCTGTCTTTTCGTGAACCACTACGGCCAGCGGATAGATACTCGCAGCATTGGAATGAAGCGCATCCGCCAATAAAGCAGTAACATTTGCGGTATCGAGCGGGTTGACCGCAAGCTTCGTAACACGCGAGTTGCTGACTGGTAGCGAGTCGAGGAAAGCCTTGAACTTGGGAGACCGATCGACTTCATTATCACGATACGCGCAGATCAGCAATACGTGCCGTAATTCGACAGTCGCGACGAAGCTTGCGATAAAGTTTAACGTGGCATCGTCGAACCAGTGGACGTCATCAAAAAATAAAACTAACGGATGCGCGTTCGTGGCAAACGTGGATAGCAGTCGGATAATCAACGCTTGAAAGCGCAATTGCGCTTCAACGGGTGGCAGTTCCGACACGTCCGGCTGGACTCCCAAAACCAGTTCCAACTCAGGGATGAAGCCGGCTAGGAGTCTCCCCTGAACACCCACGGCGGCTCGCAGCACACTGCGCCAATCTTCTAGTTCCCGGTCGCTTTCGCCGAGGATGCGCTGAAAAAGGGATCGTATGGCTTGCATCAAAGGCGCATAAGGCGCGTTTTGGCCATATTGTTCCAGCTTGCCAGCAGCAAATAGCGTGGGTGTCTGCACCGTGGCGCGGTGCACGCTGCGTACTAGCTCCGATTTCCCCGCTCCCGAGTAGCCAGAGACGAGGATCAGTTCGGGTAGCCCCTGCGTGGCGTTCCGCTTGAAAGCATCAAGTAGCGAATCATATTCTTGCGCCCGGCCAAACAGACGGTGGGTAACGGTCAAATTCCGTACATTGTCTTCAGCCGCGGGTTCGAATGGGACGATATGTTGGATCTCGTTCCAGTCGGCGAGGCAACGCCGCAAGTCCGCCTCAAGGCTTGACGCACTCTGATAGCGTTCCGTAGGGCTCTTGGAGAGCAGCTTAAGGATGATCGCCCCCAGGACATCAGGGGCGGCCGGGTGGTGTTGGCGCGGATCGTCCGGCTCACGGGCAACATGGTTGTAGATCCATTCGATCGGATCGGCCGCATCGAATGGAAGTTTCCCTGTGAGCAACTCGTACAAGGTTACACCCAGCGAATACAGATCGCTTCGTTCGTCCGCCGGGCCCTCAGCTCGACGCGCCTGCTCGGGCGACATGTACGCAAGGGTCCCGTACAACGTATCAGATAGTTCAGAAGGCAAATTGCCGGGAACGTTGGCCGCCCCGCGAAATCCCAGCAAGCGTATTGAGCCATCCGCACTTTCCCAGATATTCGACGGCTTAATATCGAGGTGCAGGACGCCACGTAAATGTGCCAGCCGCACCGCGTGTGTGACACCAACGGCAATGCGCAAGAATCGGCCGATCGCGGCTGGTCCTTGTGCGGGCGGTATTACGATTGCTCCTCCGAAATCGTCGTAGACCAGCACGGGCCCACGCGCTAGTTGTATGAGAGCACGTGGTCGCCCGGCCCAGGCGGATTCGAGTTTGTCTGCCGGCGCAAACTCGTGTTGCAACCGTCTAAACGCAGCTTCGGACTGCAACTCACCCGACACAGCAATCAGCCAGGATTTCTTATGGTCTGGCGAACGCGCCCGATACCGCACGATGTCGCCATCGACCAAGAGTGCTTCGAGTATGAGTTCGTCGAACCAAGCCTGATCAAACTGCGGAGGTAAATTAGAGTCGGGGAACGATTTGCGGCCGCTGTCGATCAAGGCGTCGGTGCTCAATTTTCATCTCCCTTCCGGCTGGCGGCGACCGCGACCAGGTCGAGCAACGCTTCTTCGGGAAAAGGCTTATGCAAGAAGCCAGCTGCACCTTGTGACAGGGCGTGCCGGATCACCATTTCGTCTCCATGCGCCGACATGAGCACGACTGGAACGGATCCATGCCGCTGGTTCATTTGACGTTGCACGTCGAGCCCCTGCATACCCTTCATTCTGAGGTCGAGCAATACACAGAGAGCATCATCAATATCGGCAGACGCCAGAAACGCCTCGCCCGAAGAAAAGCTCACCGCCGCGTAGCCGGCCGACCTCAGTAGATTAGTTAGTCCACTGCGCAGCGAAGCGTCGTCGTCGACGATACAAACGAAGCTCATAGCCCCTCGCACTCCCCGTACTTCCATATGACGTTGGCCCGGAAAAGTCAGGTGCCCCTCTAAGAATGAGAGATTCCGACTGTCCCGCCCTCGCGGCTGCTCGAGCTTACCCGATTGCATAATAGCGGCGCGCACGACGGTGCGAAATCATACATAGGTATGTCGCGGCCTTGGCGCGGATTTGCGGTTGGAACCGTTGCCAGAGGTCGGCAACGGCATTTGTGCCAGTCGCTGACGCTAGACCGGCACCGTGCTAGAACGGCTCAAATAGGCGTGTATCTGGGCTACCACGGCTGCACCATCGCCGACAGCGGCTGCTACCCGCTTGGCCGACTTCGCGCGAACGTCGCCAGCGGCGAACATTCCGGCCAGATTGGTCTCTAGGGCGTAAGGTTCCTCGGCTTCGAAGCGCCCGGGGGTCAGGCGCGCCTGGCCGGTAACGACAAAGCCACGTTTGTCGAGTTCCACGCCGCTTGAGGCGAGCCAATCGGTCTTTGGATCGGCGCCGATGAACATAAATAGATGCCGGGTTGAAACAACTTCAATAACGTTTTCTTCTTCGTGGCGAAGCTCGATTTGCGTAAGGCCAGTGTCGTTTCCTGCAAGCGTGCGTAGGGTGCATCGCGCGCACAATGCGACGTTTGATAGCGAGCCGATGCGCTCGATCAGATATCTCGACATGCTTGCATGCAGATCTTCGGCCCGAATCACGACACGAATGCTGCGAGCGAAATTAGCGAGAAAGACAATGGCTTGCCCTGCGGAATTTCCCCCGCCCATCAATACAATATCCCGTCCCTTCACGAGCCTTCCCTCGATCGGTGACGCCCAATAGTAAATTCCTCGCCCTTCAAAACGCTCAAACCCCTTCACCATCGGCTTACGATAGGCGGCGCCGCTAGCCACTACGACGGTTCGTGCGCTAATCCCCTGCCCGTCCTTCAAGCTCAAAATAAAAAGCCGGTTTTTTTGGCGCTGCACGCGTGTAACAACGCCGGGAATCGCGACATGCGCGCCGAACTTCAGAGCCTGCTGGTAGGCACGAGCGGCGAGCGCCTGTCCCGAAATGCCTGTGGGAAAGCCCAGATAATTCTCAATCCGGGCGCTTGTTCCGGCTTGACCGCCTGGCGCGCGCTGATCAAAGACGACTACAGATAGGCCCTCCGTAGCAGCATAAACCGCTGCCGCGAGGCCCGCCGGTCCAGCACCGACAATCGCGACATCGTACACGTGTGACGGGTCGAACGTGGGTACGAATCCAAGGCTCGACGCAAGCTGTGACTCGTCCGGAGCTCGTAACACGTCGCCATTCGGGCAGAACACAAGTGGAAAATCGTCAGGCCCGGTAGTCATGCCTTCGAGCAAAGCAATCGCTTCAGGGTCTGTCCGCGCGTCAATTATCGTCGCCGGGTAAGCGTTGCGTCGCAAAAAACCCTGCAAGCGGATCAGTTTCCCATCCTCACCGTTACCCACGATAACCGGGCCCAGCCCTTTCTCTATGAGCCCGAGCCGACGCAAAATCAGCGCCCGCATGATCCGCTCACCAAGTTGGGCATCCGCAACGATGAGCGCCCGGAGCTTACCCGGATCAATGACGAGCGCCTCGACATCCGTCAGTGCCACACCGTCGACCAACGCAGGCCGGCCAGACAGCTGAGCCATCTCCGCAATGAAATCCCCGCTTTCATGTTCGATAATGAGCGTCGAGTGCCCCAGTCTGTCGCGCGAGCAAACGCGCACGCGCCCACTTAAGATTAGAAACAGACCTCTGGCGACCTGTCCGGTTTCGACGAGAAACTCACCCGCTTTGAACGATATTGACGTAGCGAAACGCCGCAGGCTCTCAATTTCTTGTACCGAGAGGCGGGGGAACATCTGATGCCGACGAAACTGCAGCGACGAATACGGAATCTCAAGTTCCGGGGGCGTCGTTGCCGTAGATGGCAAATCCGTTGGTTCCATTGCATCACCTCCTCGCGCATCCCGACCACACATTAATTCTGCCATTCAGACCCGAGCACCAGACCACAGAAATTCAGCCGCCGATAGTTCGGGTCCCATCGATCCAGAACGTCTGCATTCACCGTTCCGAAGGTTGTCTCCGGACGATGCTCCATGCCTCGCGCATAAGCCTGAATGATCTTCTTCTTGAAGCCGGACTCGCGCGGAAATGCCTGAAGTACATCTTCGCGCTGCTCCGCAGTGAAATCGTCGTAACGGGCGCCGCGCAGGTCCATCTGTACACCCGCGCTGGTCAGCGCGACCAGCGGAGACATGTGCTCGGGAATTCCGGGCGTCGTGTGCAACGCTATGGCCGTCCATACTTCGGCTGCAGCATGATCTGCAGCGGCATTTTGTCTCAGAAAATCACGTGCTTCATTTGCACTATCAATTTCAAAACGATTGATCGATGTCCTGTAAATCGCACCTAACCCCACATTGTGAAACATCATGGCAACAAACAGCATTTCGGGGTCGAACTTCAAGTGTTGCCGATGGCCCGTCAGCACCGCGAACAAAAACGCACGGTATGCGTGATGAAACATCAGCGCAGACTCCGTGACACGAATCTGGTCAGCAGCTGCTTGGGCAATTGGCCCATCGGGAATATCGACGCCCGCAGTCGTGTGACTCATACTCCGACTCCTCTGTATTCGGAACTTACTTCGCAACCCTACCGTACCTGCCCCGAGTCATCGTTGGCAGACGGCTCCCTAAGATCGCCTGGATTTCGACAGAATCTCCGGATTGCAGAGTAGCGAACTAAATCTATAAAGACTTTAGAAGAAACTAAAAAACTCTAAATCGACAAAGCCTGCCGGCAAGCCGTGTCAAGTTGTCAACTCGTGAAATCGCTTCACGCCATCACGGATCCATTGCAGCAGGTTGCTGTCCACGATTTTCATCTCAGGCCGCGGTGCAAGTAGCATCTCCTCGTTTGCGTGGTGCTCCGATACCAGTCGGCACATTTCCCTTGCCACATCCGGGCGCCGAGTCAATAGAGAGGCCAACGACGACTTGTCCAACTGATAAATCATGACGCGGGTCATCGCACGCGCGACAACGACGTTCGCCAAGTCCGCAATGGCGTCGACCTGTCCGATCGCGTCACCTGGTGCAAGCCTGCGTAATTCAACCTCTCCCGCGCTTTTTAGAGCGACGACTTTTGCGACCCCGCGAGCAAGAATGTGAAGGTCGCCGGCACCTTCGGCGGACGCGTCGTAAATGGTTTGGCCTGCATCAAATTCTCGTGCGATCAACCTCGTCGCCAGTTCCGTGATCTCGCTGTCATCTAGCGTCTGAAAAATCAGTACATTGTGGAGTAGTCGGCGCTTCTCATCAACGCCGGACGCGACTGGTGGTGGTGTCGACAAGGAGTGCAATATCACACCGCGCGACAACAGATGCCGGTGCGCGAGATCGAACAGGCGATTACGTACGTCATCCTTTTTATCTAGCGTATCGACGTAACACACAATCTCGTATTCAATAGCATCGTTGGTGGCTCCGCGCACATTGACGCTCGCTTTGGGCTCGGCCAATACATCCGCAGAACTCTCCGCCGCGTTGGCGAGGGCACCAAGAACAACCGCTGGCCGAATTCCCGGATTTATGGGCAGTACGACGCTAATTCCATGCGTGCGGGGCGGTTGATTGGAATTGACGATATTCGTGCGCGCCGCCACACTGTTTGGAATAATTACAAGATTACCCTGTCCATTGAGTAGGCTTGTAGCACGCCAGTTACTCTCTATTACCTTCCCTTGCGCGTCACCGATTGACACCCAATCGCCCAACCGGAAAGGTTGGGTTGCATTCAGGACGACGCCAGAAAATACGTCGTTCAGGGTGCTCTGAATTGCCAACCCCAGAACAATCGCAAGAGCGCCAGACGTGGCCAGTAAGCCACGCACGGGCAATTGCAGCACGAACGCTATCGCACCGACTGCAGCAGCCAGAAAAACCAACGCGCCAAGCACATCTTGAAACAATCGCTCCTTGTGCCACGCCTGCGGCAAGACCACGCGATCAAGGACGATGATTACTAGTCGAGCTCCCTGAAGCCACCAGACAATTTCCAGCATTTGGGCGAGAACATGACGAAATGGCTCAGCCTGCCACGGTGCCGCCCGCATCGGATTCATGCCCGAACTGAACAATATGCAGGTAAAAAATATGAACATCACCGACCGAATCGAGAATCGCGCCATCTCGTTCGCACGGTCCATAAAACGCCATGCAAGGAAATCGAGGACAAGAACTGCCATCCCGTATAGCACACCATCCGTTAGAGTCGGCATGAAATTTCTCAGTCACTGATTGGTCACGCTATGTGCCAACTACGATAAAAGGGCCAATGAAGCCTTCGAAGTACATTTTTTCCAACAACGGAATCGAGCAGGCGGCGAATTCCGCGGTCTCATTCTATTGATTAATATTTGATTCGTTTTTAGAAAAAGCACTGAATATTCGTAAAAGCACTTCTTATAAATCGCATCGACAAATATTATTTTAATATTTATTTTTGCTTAGAACGTTTCACATTTTATACAGGACTTTATTGGCAATGCATTCATACACTGTATTCAATCACACGGAACAGCGAAACAGTGAACGTGGTACAGAACTCGCCATGGCGGACGCGTCAAGAGCATTAGCGTGGATGGCTCAGCCTTCGAGTGACGAATTGAGGCGAGCTTCGAGGAATTGAACGAGTGCGCGCACCTTGCTTGAGTGTCGCCGGTTTGGCAGATAGGCAGCATAGACAATGGCATCGCCTTGGTGGGGGCTAGCATCGAAGTTCTCGAGCAATCGCATCAGGCGTCCCGCGCGGATCTCCGCGCCGACGAGCCATTCCGGCAGCAGTGCGATGCCTCGCCCGGCAAGAACAGCTTCAAGAAGGATGTCGAGACTGTTCGACTGCAAATGACCGCGCACCTCAACCTGTTCTTGTGCGGTTCCGCTGCGAAAAGTCCAGATCTGGCGCGAACGGTAGCCGCCACCGTATGCGACGCGGAGGCATTCATGATCGCCAAGCGCCTCGGGATCCTCCGGTGTGCTGCGGCGTTCGAGGTAATCGTGGCTTGCCACGACGTAGCGCGGGTTGTCCGCCAGCTTGCGGGCGATCAGGTTCGAATCGCGGTCCGGTAGACCGATGCGAATTGCAGCGTCAATTCGCTCCAACCCGAGATCCGCGAAGTGGTCGGCGACAACCACGTCTAGAAATACCTTGGGATTCGCGGCGAGAAACGCCGCGAGATGTGGCGCGAGCCTCATCCGGCTGTATGTAGACGGGACGGAAATTCTGAGCGACCCGACTGGCGCCGCGCCGCTGTCGAAAATGCTCTCGTCCGCCTCGGCCAGATCGTCGAGCACTTTACCAATCTGCTCGACATAGGCAGTGCCGGCGTCGGTCAGGCTAACTCTTCGCGGAGTTCGAGTCAGTAAGACCGCGCCAAGAGAGGTTTCCAGCGAATCCATGAGACGCGTCACTGAGGAAGTCGCCACACCAAGACGCTGTGCGGCTTTCGAAAAGCCTCCGGCGTCTGCGACCTCCAGCAATGTATTAAGAGCAAGGAATTTGTCCATGAAGAGCACCCGATTAGTTGCGCACATTGCAACGTTGCGTTGCATTTTATCGTTATTCAATAGCGATGTCGCAACGTATAAGCTCCAGCCGTTGCCTAGTAGGGGGGTGCAGCATGCAGACCATTCAAGTTGAAGTCAATTACGATTTCATTTGTCCGTGGTGCTGGATCGGTCAACGTAACTTTGCCGCTGCGCTTGCGGAGTCCGGCGTCGCAGGCTCCGTTACGGTTCGCTATATGCCGTACGAACTTAACCTGTCAATGCCTCTTGAAGGCATGGATCGGCGCGAATATCGCACTCAGAAGTTTGGCAGTTGGGCCCGATCCCAAAGCATGGATGCGCAGGTTGCTGCCGCCGGCCTCGGCGCGGGCGCACTGATCAACTACAACATCGTCTCGCGCACGCCGAACACGCGTCTTGCACATGGACTGATGCAATTTGCTCAAGAGCACAACGAACCGCGTATGACGGGAGCGTTGTATCAAGCCATTTATGCCGCCTATTTCTCTGAAGGCCGCGACATCGGCTCTATGGATATCCTCGTTTCGATCGCTTCGGCGAGGGGCTTCGACAAAGACGCAGTCCGTGCTTATCTGACTTCCCGTTCAGGCGAACACAAAATCGATGCAGCTCGCCAGCGAGCAGACAACTTGGGTGTTCGCGCTGTCCCCACGACGGTGATCGACGGTGAGATCATCAGCGGCGCACAACCTATTGCGACGTTCACTCAGGCGCTACGCTCAGCTTCGCTCAGGAGCGTGACATGAGTTTCCCTGCGAACCATCGTGCAATCATCGTTGGCGGATCACTAGGAGGCCTTCTCGCAGCCGTCACACTGCGCGCGGCTGGCTGGGATGTCGACGTGTTCGAGACCTCACACAATCAGCTCGAGAGCCGTGGCGGCGGAGTGGTGCTTCAGCCTGACGTGCTCGACGCATTACATTTTGCTGGCGTGAGGTTGCCCGATCCCCCTGGCGTGCCTTCGGGCGAGCGCATTTACCTGGATCGCGACGACAACCGTATCGAAGAACTCTACATGCCGCAGATGCAGACTTCCTGGACTCTGCTCTACCGCGCAATGAAGAACGCTTTGCCTACACAAGTTTTGCATGGCGGCGAAACTTTCGCCAACTTCCGGCAGGAAGGTGAACGAGTTATCGCACAGTTTGAGAGCGGGCGCGCTGAGCAGGCGGATCTTTTGATAGGCGCCGACGGCATTCGCTCGACGCTGCGTAGCCGACTGCTACCCGAGGTCGTGCCCGCGTATGCAGGATATGTGGCGTGGCGTGGGCTTGTGGAAGAACCAGATCTTCCGCTTCTCGCCGCCAACATCCTGCGTGATCGCTTTGTATTTCAGCATAGTGACGGCCATTTGGCGCTTTCCTACCTGATACCGGGCGAAGACGACTCCACTCAGATCGGCAGGCGCCGTTGGAATTGGGTGTGGTATCGCAAGTACACGCGCGAGCAACTCAATCAGTTGCTAATCGACCGCCATGGCACAGCGCGTCCATTCTCCTTGCCACCGGGAACGGCGAAGAGCACCGATACCGCGCAGTTAAAAGAGGACGCAAAAGCCATGATGGGGCGAACGTTTCACGCGCTGGTCGACTCGACCGACGATCCGTTCATGCAACCGATCGTCGATCTTCGTACGCCCAAGATGGTGTTCTGTCGAGCACTGCTGCTTGGCGACGCCGCCTCTGTGCCGCGCCCACACACGGCGGGCAGCACTGCGAAAGCGGCCTCCAATGCGCACACCCTGGCATTAGCACTGCAATCGGCCGAGCGCAACGGCGAAACGATCGATTCGGCTCTTAAGCAATGGGAAAGCCAGCAATTGGAACGCAGCAAGCTCATGACTTCGCTCGGCATTTCGCTTGGCAATCGGGTGATGAATATCGCACGTTAAGCGGAAATTTTTTAGTTCTTTGGGTCTAAGGAGTCGTCATGTCATTTCAGACATCGATTGCGACGGGTGGAAGCAGTTCGGTCAAACTAACGAGTGGTTTGATCGCGCTTTTCGCATTTTGTTGCGGCGCAATTGTCGCCAACCTGTATTACGCACAACCTATCACTGAACTGATCGCGCCGGACGTTCACATGTCGTCAGACATGGCTAGTCTGATAGTGTCGATCACTCAGATCGGTTATGCGCTCGGCTTATTTTTTCTGGTTCCGCTTGGCGATCTTCTGGAGAACCGCAAGCTGATGATCGCCACCGCACTTGTGTCTATTGTAAGTCTTGCTGCGGCCGCTTTCACCCATCAGCCTGGTTGGTTCCTCGCTATCTCGCTGCTGGTCGGGTTCAGCTCGGTTGCCGTACAGATTCTCATACCTCTCGCCGCGCATCTTGCGCCTGATGAGTCCCGCGGAAAGGTAGTTGGCACCATCATGAGCGGCTTGTTACTCGGCATCCTACTTTCGCGGCCAATCTCGAGTGTACTGGCTGGGCACTTCGGTTGGCGCGCGGTATTCGGCTCTGCCGCCGTCCTCATGACTGCCGTGACCAGCGTGCTCGCTTTAACAATTCCCCGCCGTCAACCAGACCATCAAGCGAGTTATTTCGAACTGATCGGCTCCCTCGGCCATTTGGTCCGCACAATGCCGATCCTGCGCCATCGCTCGCTATACCAAGGATTGATGTTTGCCTCGTTCAGTCTGTTCTGGACCGCGATACCCATCGAGCTAACCCGGCAGTTTGGGCTGTCCCAAACGGAGATCGGCATCTTCGCGCTGGTCGGCGCTATCGGTGCGACGTCCGCACCGGTCGCCGGGAGACTTGCTGACGCTGGACATACTGTACGCGCCACGTTGATCGCACTCATGGTGGGTGCACTCGCCTACACTCCCGCCTTGATCCATCCCTCGTGGGGTGTGTTTGGCCTTGTTGCAACGGGTATCGTCCTCGACTTTGGCGTACAGATGAACATGGTATTGGGTCAGCGAGAGATTTACGCCCTGCACGCGGCAAGCAGGAACCGCCTCAACGCACTATATATGACAAGTATCTTTGTCGGCGGTGCCTTTGGCTCAGCACTCGCTAGCCCGCTTTATCAGCACGGAGGCTGGCCGTTGGTCGCAGGAGTCGCAACTGCATTCCCGCTGGCCGCTTTGACTCATTATCTAGCGATTGGTCGTCCGCACGCCGCGCGCGCGGGCTGAAGTAACACAGAAATCCGATTCGCTGGACGGCGTGCCGTCCATTAATAACATTTCAGCGAGACTTCAGGAAAAAACGAAGCGCTACCGATACGCTAGGCAGAAATTTCTGCGACCTGAAAAAACGCTTGACAGTTTGCACAAGGAATTAAGCATGTCCTCCCATTCGCCTATTTTGAATAGCTACAATCTGCATGGCCTGAACTTGCCGAATCGTGTCGTGATGGCACCCATGACAAGGTCGCGTGCGCCTGTGCGTGGCTGTCCTACCGAAATGATGGCGCAATACTATGAGCAGCGTGCATCGGCGGGACTGATCATCACTGAAGCGACAAACGTCAGCCCTGCCTCAGCGGCGTTCGAACTGACCCCGGGCATCATGACCACGGAGCAAATCGAAGGCTGGCGCAATATAACCAGCCGCGTGCATGCAGCTGGTGGGCGTATGTACATGCAGCTCTGGCACAGCGGCCGCGTTAGTTCATTTGCACTTCTCCGAGGCGAAGCACCGCTCTCGCCTTCCGGCGTAAACGACGATCTAGAGCAACTGCAAGTGTGGGGGCAATTGCAGAACGGCCACTACACGCGGATTCATGCAACTCCCTCGCGCGCCATGTCCCTCGACGAGGTGAATCTCACGATCGATGCTTTCAGGCAAGGCGCAGCCAACGCGATCGCAGCGGGCTTCGACGGCATCGAAGTTCATGCGGCGAATGGTTATCTGCCGCATCAGTTCCTGTCCTCGACTACCAACACACGCGACGACCGCTATGGCGGGTCGATTGCGAAACGCGCCAATTTTTTGCGTGATGTGTTGACGCAAATCGGGTCTGTGATTGCTTTCGACAAAGTGGGCGTTCGCATCTCGCCCTACGCGCTCTATAACAACGTTCGTGACGCTGACCCTGACAGCACTTACGACTACGTGGGTGCAATGCTTGGCGAGTTCGGCGTTGCATATGTTCACGCTGCCGATACGAACGGCTGGAGCGGAGCGCCTGATTTGACACGCATCATTGCGCGCATCAGGAAGGTGTTCGATGGCACGTTGATGGTGAACGGCGGCATCTCCATAAAACACGCCGACACATTGATTAGCTCTGGCGACGCCGATCTCGTCGCGTTCGGACGGGCCTATATTGCCAATCCGGATCTCGTCGAGCGGATTGCGAAAGGGGCACCACTCGCCACACCGCACTCAGCAGGATGGTATGGCGGAGACAGCGCAGGTTATATCGACTATCCGTTCGACAGCAGCACCGCGCAGGCATGAAGGCGACGTCCGATGCTTCGCTTGCGTGGCTACGTGTACCAAACTTCCGATCGGAGATTTGAGAAGGTGCGTAAATGACACTCAAACCTAGATTGCTATGGGGCGGCGGCGTGTTCGTTGCGGCCATGGTCATCGCCGCCATCACGCTGATGTGGAAACCCGCGATTGTGCCCATTATCCCACCTCCGGCTGCATCATTCGACGCGCAAACCCGCCTCGCGGGTGCGCGCGTCGTGGCGCTCGGCGATTGCATAGTCTGTCACACTGCGAAAGGTGGCCAACCGTTCGCTGGCGGCCTGCCTTTGGCGACACCCTTTGGTACGATCTACGCCACGAACATCACGCCCGATGCCGAGACGGGTATCGGCACATGGTCGCTCGAGGCATTCACCCGTGCGATCCGTTACGGGATCGCTCGCGACGGTCATCTGCTCTATCCGGCGTTTCCGTATATTCACTTCACCCGTATGTCGGATGGCGATATCTCGGCAGCCTACGCCTATCTCATGACGCGTGATCCTGTCAAGGCAACTGCTCCCTCGAACAAGCTGATCTTTCCGTTGAACTTCCGCCCCCTGCTCGCCTTCTGGAACGTGCTGTTTCTACGGCCAGGTCCTCAGGCCAGCGATCCCTCGAAAGACCCGCAATGGAACCGTGGCAAGCTTCTGGTTGACGGTCTCGGTCACTGCGCGTCTTGTCACTCGCCGCTCAATCTGATCGGCGGAGAGGAACGAGGGCGCGCATTCGATGGCGGCGTCGTCGATGGGTGGGAAGCACCTCCACTCAATGCGCTTGGCGCCGCGACAAAGCCTTGGACACAAGCTCAGCTCGTAACGTATCTGCGCACCGGTCGTGCCAGCGAGCACGGCGCGGCGGCCGGTCCAATGTTGCCCGTCACTCGCGATCTCGCTGCTGTACCGGAAGCAGACGTGCAAGCGATCGCCACATACCTCCTGTCGGTTCAGAAACCTCAGCCTGCCGCTACTGGCGCCCCCGCCCAGAGCGTTGCGCTCTCGACCGATGTGCAGAACGGCGCTGTCCTGTTCGCCGCGTCGTGTGCACAGTGTCATGGGCCACACGCTCCGATGCAATCAATCGGCGAGCGTCCCACTCTCGCGTTCAGCACTGCCGTGAACGCGACGACACCACGCAATGTGATCCAGATGATTCTCGGCGGCATAAATTGGCATGGCGAAGACACAATGAACTATATGCCAGCCTTCAATCAGGTCTATAGCGACCAGCAGGTTGCCGATCTCGCGTCCTACATTCGTGCGACCTATTCGCAACGTGCCCCGTGGACGGACGTCGAAAAAACGGTAGAAAACATCAGAAAGGAGAACGACGCGCGATGATCACCCTAACTGTCAATGGCTTGCAGCACGCCCTCGATATTGATCCGTCAACACCGCTGCTCTATGCGCTGCGCAACGACCTCCATCTGCACGGCGCGAAATTCGGTTGCGGACTTGGTCAATGTGGTGCCTGCACGGTTATCGTCGGCGACAAGCCTGTGTTTTCCTGCCTGATTCCTGTGTCGTCGATTGGCAAACGTCCGATCCGCACGGTAGAAGGCCTCGGCACGGTCGACCACCCGAGCCCGTTGCAGAAGTCATTCATCGATCATCAGGCCGCGCAGTGCGGCTATTGCATCGCGGGCATGATCATGCGCGCCCAAGCATTGCTCGATCGCAACCCCCGACCGACCGAGCAAGAGTTGCTCAAGCATATGGAACCCAACCTTTGTCGTTGCGGCACGCATCTCCGAATACTCGCCGCGATTCGTGAGGTCGCCCATTTGCCGGCCGGAAATGCGCTCACCAATGAGGCCATGGAGATTGGAAGTTTCGGAGCAGCGCAATGAGCACGATGGACGAAAAAATTAATGAAGGGCGCCGGCGTTTCATGATGTCTGGCGCGTTGCTGGTGAGCTTCAGTATGTTCCCCGGCGTCAGTGCCATGGCACAGGAAGTGATTGCCGACGAAGGCGCTGCCGTGCACATCGGCAAATCGACTCAGGATTTAGCCGGCAGTTTGAAAACAAACCCGTTTCTCGATGCCTGGATCAAGATCAACTCGACGGGAAAAGTGACTGTCTATACCGGCAAGGTCGAACTCGGCACCGGTGTGCGCACGGCCCTGCTGCAAATCGCTGCAGAAGAACTGGACATGGCGCCTGCACTCATCACATTCTTGATGGCGGACACCGGCGCGTCGCCTGATGAGGGTCTAACCGCTGGCAGTCACACCATCGCCGACAGCGGGAGTGCCTTGCTTAATGCTGCAGCCCAAGTGCGCGGCCTGCTGGTCGACGCTGCGGCGAACCATTTCGGCGTTAAAAGCAGCGAGCTTAGTGCACACAACGCGGTGATCAAAGCGCCGGACGGGCGTCGCATGACGTATGGTGAAGCAGTCGGACTGGTCGATCTGCACCGCGTAGCAACGCCAACGTCGCCGCTGAAAAACCCGGCAAGTTTCGACACGATTGGTACTTCGCTGCCACGTGTAGATATCCCCGCCAAAGTCACCGGCAGTCCAAGCTACGTTCAGGACCTGATGATGCCTGGCATGCTGCACGCGCGTGTCGTGATGCCGCCGGTGTATGAGGCCAGACTTCTGGACACCAATGCGCCAGAGGTTCTCAAAATGCCGGGCGTGGTCAAAATCGTTCGCAACGGCAGCATGCTAGCCGTGGTTGCTACCGGTGAGTGGCACGCCGTACAGGCACATCGTGCGTTGTCTGCAGGCTCCAAGTGGACCACGGGTCGGACGCTGCCCGACCCTGCCACGGTGCATCGCGATCTGAAGCAGATTTCGACTGAGCATATCGAAATTGCCAATTCCCATCACCCGGCCGGCACGCCCGTGAAGACATTGAGCGCGAAATACACCAAGCGCTACATGATGCACGGGTCGATTGGACCATCTGCCGCGGTCGCACTATACAAAGATGGCGAAATGACCGTCTGGACCCACTCGCAAGGCGTCTACCCTCTGCGCGACGGGCTCGCAGAAATGATGTCGATGCCGAAGGAAAAGATCCGCTGCATCCATGTGGAGGGATCGGGGTGCTACGGCCACAATGGTGCGGATGACGTCGCGGCTCACGCAACGCTGATCGCGCGTGAGATGCAAGGAGCGCCCGTACGCGTGCAATGGATGCGCGAGACGGAGCACACCTGGGATCACTATACGCCGGCAATGGTCACAGAAGTCAGTGCCTCGCTCGATGCGAGCGGCACCATTGTCGACTGGAACTACGCGCTGTGGAGCAGTTCGCATAATGAGCGCATTGTCAATGCCGGCCGCCTGATTCCAGCACAAATGTTGGAAAAACCCTTTGTACCTGCACCGTCCGTGCCGATGGTTCAACCAGAAGGGGGCGGTGACCGGAACGCGATTCCGCTGTACTCGTTTCCAAACATGCATATCGTGAACAATTTTTCGCCAACCATGCCCTTGCACACGTCGGCGATGCGCTCACTCGGTGCGCATATGAATGTGTTCTCTATCGAAGCGATTATGGACGAACTAGCCGCGGCCGCGGGCACCGATCCGGTCGCATTCCGTCTCAAGCATATGCAGGATCCACGCGCGCGCGACGTCATCACGCTCGCCGCCCGCCAATTCGGCTGGCCAAGGCCGCCGCGCAAGCGCAATCATGGTGTCGGTTTTGCATTCGGAAAATACAAGAATCTGATGGCGTATGTGGCGATAGCTGTTGAAGTGTCGGTCGTGCCTGAAACCGGCCAGGTAGTTCTAGAACACGCCGAAGTCGCGGTAGATTCAGGGCAAATCGTCAATCCGAATGGTATTCGCAACCAGATCGAGGGGGGCGTGGTTCAAGCGGCCAGTTGGACGCTTTACGAAGAGCTTAAGTTCGACACGTCCAGAATCCGCAGCTTCGACTGGAGCACTTATCCAATCCTTCGCTATTCGGCCGCACCGCGCAGCATCAATGTTCATCTAATAAATCGCCCAGGTGCACCCTTTCTGGGTGCAGCCGAAGCGTCGATGGGACCGACCGCCGGCGCACTAGCCAATGCGTTATTCGATGCAACAGGAAAGCGAGTCCGCGACATGCCGTTGGCTGGCGACCGGCTGCGGGAACTTATCGATGTCTGAAGAGTTTAGCGCTCAGATCACGCGATCTAGACAATCGTGTCGTAAGCTCTCTGTCGTAACAAAGAAGCGGCGAATTGAAATTGCTTTGCCGCTTACTCATTTGACGGGAGGCCTAAGTGGTCTTGATTGAAGCGCGCAAAATCGTGATCAGGGTTTCTGCATCTCGAGCCCCTTCGTACCGGTGACCGTTGATGAAAAACGTAGGCGTTCCGTTCACACCGCTACGCAACCCACTGTCAAAGTCTTTCTGGATCGTTTCATCATACTTTCCCGAAAAAGCACTCGCGAGCTCGCGCGCGTCCAAGCCCAAACCGGCACCGTATCGGCTCAGATCGTCATCGGTCAACGCGATCTGATTCGCGTACAAAATGTCATGAGCCTCCCAGAACATTCCCGCTGCAGCCGCAGCTTCGGCAAATTCCGCAGCATGTAGCGCATGTGCATGCATGTCCGTCAGCGGGAAGTTCCGAAACACGAATCGGAGTTGTTCGCCCATGACTTGCTGCACCGCCTTGATAACGCCATACATGGCGCCGCAATAGGGGCATTCGAAATCGCCGTACTCAACAAGAGTCACGGGTGCGTCTTCGGGGCCTTGCGTGTGATCGAGAGTTCCAACCGGAGGAGAGAGATGGCTCATGAGATGTCCTGTTCTGTCTATTGAGGGATCTTTTGAAGCGCGTCAAGGATTCCGTCGACACCAGGGTTCACCGTGATAGGAGAAACGTAGGACCAGCGGATTATTCCGTGGGCATCAAGGACGAACAGCGCGCGTTCGCATACACCTTCTGAGGCGCGGTAGGCGTCATAGCATTGCGCGACCTCGCCTTTGGGTTCGAAGTCCGCTAGTAATGGGAAATGAAACTTGCACTGTTCAACGAAAGCTGCGTGACTCCACACAGTGTCCACAGAGACTGCAATTAGTTGGGCACTAAACCTGTGAAACGCCGGCAACGCAGAGTTGAAGACCTCCAGTTCGTCGCCGCAAACGGGACTCCAGTCCGGTGGATAGAACGCGATGATGACTGGCGCACCACGCCACTCCGAGAGCGATATCCTCTGATCAGGAATTGGTCGCAAGGTGAAGTCCGAGGCTTTAGTACTCTCCCGGAGCAAAGCAATCTGCGCGGTCGTCATGATCGACGGCTCTCCTGAAAAACGCGGACTGAGAGGATTTGAGCGATCCTGTAATCACAGGATAAGCCGTAAAAGTTTGCGGGAACAGTCATGCATTAGGTTCGGCAACCCAAACGATTCTGAGGGCATCTAACACTTGAGTATAGGTCCTCACCCTCTCAGTGGCGGCTTCCAAGAGCTCAGTGCACTTGCGAAAAAAATGTTGGGATGCGGATGATCAGATCGACCTGTTTCTCATCAATTCCCACCCCTAAGCTCAGCCAAACGATCATGTTGACGCTCATAGCCCGATCCGATACTCGAAAGTACGAACGCCTGACACTCCAGATCAGGCCGTGCGGCCGAGTGCGACAACGCTCTTTTTGCACGGCAGGCCTCACTCGGAAACCACCTGTGCCAAATGCGTCATACCGTCACGTTCGCAATCATCTGGATAGACGAACTGTGGCGACGGGGCAAACGATCGAGCACATCTCCCCTGCGACAAATCCGGGAGCTTTTCGCTTACCGCTGCGTAGCAGAAAATGCAATGCTGCGTTGCTTTTGGACCCGGTTTATCAATTATTTTGGCCTGAATAAGCTCTGTATTGAGTTTGAAGCGAGATCGCTGATGGTTTTGCACCATAACTTGCGGCGTGCTCGAGCCTGACGGGAAGTCAGGCGCTGCGTGTGGTTACTGCCAGCCAGCTAACCCCCGCCTCTGATTGCGGATATCGGAACATGATGCCGCTGTTATATTAATCGATAGATCATTTAAACACTGGCTCCATGACTTCTTCGATGAACAAACTAGCTGAATTTAGACGCGGATGGGTGCAGTTGATCGGATCGACCGTAGGTCTCGGGATCGGTGTGATCGGACTCGGCTCATATAACCTCGGCCTTTTTGCAAAGGACCTCCAAGGCGCCGTTGGTCTCACAAAGACCCAATATGGTGCAGGATACCTCGCCTTCACGTTGGGCCTTGCATTGGGGTTGCAGATGTGGGGGCGCCTGCTTTCGCGATTTGGCGCGGCACGCACCGCAGCCGGTAGCGCGCTTGCTCTCGCCGCGTGCTTCGTCGCGATGGCCGAGATGATCTCGTCGCCGACGGCTTACATTCTTCTGGTCGGTCTCGCCGGCTTTTTCGGCGGCGGCACAAGTGGCCTTACCTTCACACGCATCGTGAGCGGCTGGTTTGACCGCGGCCGGGGCTTTGCGCTCGGTCTGACCCAGGTTGGGCTTGGCTTATGCGGCGCAATCCTGCCACCGATCATCGCCAGTACGATCGTGAAAAGCGGCTGGCATTCTGGCTACTTGATGCTTGCAGCGATTGCAGCGGCGGGCGCACCGATTGCATTGCTGATCCTGCGCGACAGCCAGTCAGTCGCCACGGAGCAGTCTGGGCCGGCTGAAGCGCCCGATATGCAAGAACTGGCCAAAGAATTCGCAGATGTCAAACGGACCAGTACGTTCTGGATCATGTTTCTCGCCTTTACATTGTCTACGCTGTTCGTCGCGGGCAGCGCGCAGCATATGGCGCCGATGCTTCGTGAACTTGGTGCCGATGCCACCTCCGCAGCCCGCTACATGAGCCTGCTCGGAATCGGCACGGTTTGTGTTCGTCTGATCGTGGGCTGGTTGTCAGATTACGTGCATGCACCGCGGCTCATGGCATTTTCCTGCCTAGTCGGCATGGCAGGCGTTCTGACACTCAAGTTCGGCGGCATCAACTACGCGCCCTTGTATGCGTTCACGGTTGGCTGGACGTTCGGTGGCGAGATCGATTTGGTCGCGCTGATGTGCACCCGCTACTTTGGTCTCAGGATGTTTCCTCGCGCCTATGCGTTTCAGTATGGCGCACTTTGCATCGCCGCGGGCGTTGGGCCTTTGGGGGTGGGCTGGCTAGCGGACAAACTCGGCAGCTACCAGCCAGGTCTCGTGCTGAGCGCCATATTGGCCGCTGCCGCCGCCTTTGTATTCCTTTTGCTGCCTCGATACGACGGCCACACCGACGAACCGACGAACCGACTCAGCCCGAGTATCTCGGACTGAATATCCACGATTAATGCGCTTTACCCAGTCGTCCACTGTTATCAGGAAAGTATCAATGATCCACTTTGACCACGTCTGCCTTGCAGCACAAAACGTTTACGAAGCGACCTTTCGACTTAGCCGCGAAACGGGTTTCGGCAATTACGATGGCGGGTTTTTCCCGTTGTACGGCATTGGCCACAAGGTCGTGCCTCTGGCGCAGGACATTTATATTGAAGTTGAAGGCATTGTCGATCACACCGTCCTCAAGCGAGGACAGCCTCTGGCAACTTTCTTCGAACAGCAGACGCGGGAAGGCGACTGCTTTGTCGGCTGGTGTTTGCGCACTGACTCCCTCGAAGAATTGAAGGCCTTCGCAAAACACCACAACACGGTCGTCGACGAAAGTACCACCGGCAAGGACGCGGGCCGCCAGATGATGAATGGCAATCGCGGTTTTGCCTTGCAGACGCCCAGCGCATTGACAGCGTGGCCGATCGGAAAGCCGAACCTGTACTTCAAGCCGGGTAACGGCCCGCACACCGCCAGCCTGCCGACCGAACCAGGAACTGGTTCTGTGCACGGCCAAGGGCTAAACTGGATCGAAATTGGCGAAGACGAAGCCGCGCTGGCATCATGGCTCGGCGAGATTGCCAGCCCATCGGACTTTCCTTTTGAGATTCGCTACAACAAAAAGAGTTCCGGGTTGTACGCGATGGGTGTAAGGACTAACGATGGTGAGCGTGAAATCCGGCGCTCGGCGGTGAAGATCTGATTCGTCGAAAACATTAGAGAGGGCTTGCCTGATGCTGTGGTACCGGAGAAGGTATGGATAAGCTGTTAGCTTTGCGAACTCTGCTCGCGGTCGCGGAATCAGGCGGCTTCACAGCCGCAGCCCATGAGCTTGGAAAAACGACCTCGTCCGTTATGCGTCTCATGGATGGACTTGAAGCTTCCTTAGGTACGTCGCTTCTGACCCGCACGACGCGCAACGTTTCGCTGACCGATGCTGGTGTGACCTATGTCGAACAGGTCCGCCAGGTATTGACCGACCTGGCTGGGGCAGACGACAGTGTGATCGATAGCGGGATTGATCCTATGGGGGCACTGCGCGTGAGCGTTTCCGCGACCTACAGCAGATTGCACATTGCCCCTCATATCGCCACCTTCCTCAAGCAGAACCCGCGTGTGAACCTCGAGCTCGTCGTATCGGACAGCCATCTCGACTTGGTCAGCGAGCGGTTGGATCTTGCCTTGCGAGTCGGCGTTCCTACGGCGGACGACCGGCTGATCGTAAAAAGGTTACGCCAAAGCGAGCGGTTCGTAGTTGCCAGCCCAGACTATCTGCATAGACGAGGAACGCCGCATAAGCCAGCAGAACTCATCGACCACGAGTGCCTGCGATTCGTCTATAAGCCCGGCAATCGACAAAGATGGGTCTTTCGTTATCCAGCGCGCTCCGAATCGATCGACGTAAACGGGCAGCTTCTGACAAACAATCTCGACATGCTCGCCGGTGCCGCTCTAGGTGGGCACGGCATAGCTTTGCTGCCACAGTGGCTTGTCGGGACTTACGTGGCAGCTGGACAATTAGTGGCGCTGTTCACGGATGCACAAGTGACACCCGAAGGCGGCGACGCTTTTGTCTACGCGACTTACCTGCCAAATCGGCGTCATTCTCGAAAAGTCCACGCGTTTATCGATTTCGCAGAGCACGCCATCGCGGTGCCGACCTAGGCATGGTGAAGCGATTCCGCCCACACCGCCACTCTTCAGTACCTCCTTGAACGATCGCCTTATTTCCTACCGCCGATTCACGCCTTCCCGTCGCCTCCAGTCGTCTCCTAAATTATTTCGTGCGAATTTGAAAAGTCATTGCCCTGCTCGCAATCGAGAAAGTCTGCAATAGACCAAGCTGGGTACAACCCGGTTAAGACGGAGAAAGCGCATGTCATCCGAAAGGGAGTGCTCGCTAGTGCACGCGGGAGGCGGCGGCACGTCTAACGAAGCGTGGTGGCCACATCGGCTTAAACTCAGCATCTAGCAAATATTATCGATCGATAATTTATATTTGCGGACGCATTGTGACTCGCGTTCCCTGTCTCGTCGGCGGACGCCTGCCGTCCCAGCATAGAGCCCAGAAGTTAACCAGCTTTCCCGTTGCTGGCGGACACCGACGATTCGACCTTTCACACGGAAAGCAAGCGAGTCGCCCATCTTAACAGTACTAATTTGTAATTTGCTGGAGATAAAGCAATGAGTACCGCCCTTTTTTCCCCGACCACTGTTGGACCAGTCACGCTCGCGAATCGCATCGTCGTTTCCCCAATGTGTCAATACAGCGCTGACGACGGTTGCGCAAACGACTGGCATCAAATGCATTTGATGCAACTAGCAATATCCGGCGCTGGGCTAATCGTTCTCGAAGCCACAGCTACTGAGCGTCACGCCCGCATCACACACGGCTGCCTTGGTCTCTACAGCGACGCCAACGAGGCAGCCCTCGCCCATGTAATGGTAGCGGCGCGCCGCGTAGCGCCGCCGCAAACCCGTTGGGGCATCCAGATCAATCACGCAGGAAGAAAAGCGTCGGCACAACGGCCTTGGGAAGGCCGGGCTTCATTGGGACCGCTCGAAGATCCGTGGCAAACGGAAGGACCCTCGGCAATTGCCGCCGGTGATCACTGGCATACACCTAAGGTCATGACTGACGCAGACATGACACGCGTCCTTGAAGGGTTCGTAGCGGCAACTCGCCGCGCACTTCGAATTGGCTTTGATGTTATTGAGATCCACGCAGCCCACGGCTATCTCATACACCAGTTCCTTTCACCATTGGCGAATCAGCGAACGGACCAGTATGGCGGCTCGCTGGAAAACCGCATGCGCTTTCCACTTGAAGTGGCAGCGGCGGTTCGCAAAGCGCTGCCACCTTCAGTTTGCCTTGGACTGCGCATCACCGGGTCGGACTGGACGCACGGGGGGATCGATGTTACCGAAACCATCCAATTCGCCAATGCCTTGAAGGATCGTGGTGCCGACTATGTGTGCGTGACCACGGGTGGCGTTGTCAACGCCCGGATCGCAGTAGAGCCTGGCTACCAAGTTCCTTTCGCAGCCACCGTCAAGGAGCATGTGAAGCTTCATACGCGCGCCGTCGGCATGATCGCCGATCCGCATCAGGCAGAGGCGATCATCGCGTCCGGTCAAGCGGATACGGTTGCACTCGGTCGTGCGTTTCTTGACGATCCGCGCTGGGTTTGGCACGCGGCCCAGAGCTTGGGCGCCGAAGAATCAATCGTCTTCCCGCCGCAATACGAGCGTAGCAAGCCAGCACTTTGGGCCGGTGCACAACTTGCCCGGCCAGCGGCGGCAAACGTAGCCTGAGATAAGACCTTTCCCGTCGCTTAGTGCTTATTTACTGCTGACGGGCGCCTGCATGGTGCCCGTCTTTTTTTCGCCCGATGGGATCGCGACATGACACGATCCCATCAAATCAACGTTATTACCGTGTTAAAAAATATTAGTATCCGCGTTCGACTTGCATTGACTGCGACCTTCTTGGGACTATTGCTGGTGATTGGCGGCGTCATGGGAATTTCCGGCATTTCGATGAGCAATAGCGATGTCGAACAACTCTATAAGGACCAGCTTGCTTCATCGACCTCGCTCAGCGAGGCTAGTGTGTCGCTTTCCAGAATGCGGCTTTGGCTCTATCGAATCGCCCTCGATCCAACCAGCCCAAATGTGCCACAGCTCGCACAAAACGCTCAGAAGCTGCTGAACGCATCGCGCCTTTCGTGGGCAACGTATCGCGCCCTGCCGGCCGCTATAGACGAAAGAGATCTCGCTGAAACGACCAACACTAAGTTTGACGCGCTAGTTACCAACGGTGTCCAGCCGATGTTTGACGCGCTTGCAGCTCGAGACCCATCGAAGCTCGCCGACATCGCTCTACATACTCCTCCCGCCCTATTTATCGACGTGACTGACGGCCTAGACTTGCTTGGCAAGTACCAAGTCTCCGAGGCACGCGCGACATTTTCGGCAGCACAGGCACGCTTTCATCGATTCGTTGCCTTGGCTGTCGTCGGAATTGTCACCGCGCTTATAGCGGCCGCCTTGTCATGGTGGTCACTCCAGCGCGCGATCAGCGGCCCGCTTGACACAGCACTCGGTCACTTCAAAGCAATTGCTGACGGAGACCTCACAACTCAAATTCATGTACCGGGCCGCAATGAGATGGGGCAATTGATGAATGGCCTGCAGGCGATGCAAAACAACCTCATTCAAACGATCGGAGCCGTCCGCGAAGGCGCAACATCGATCGATACGGCTGCACGCGAAATTGCGGCTGGCAATGTCGATCTCTCGCAACGTACGGAGGAACAGGCTGCATCGTTGGAGGAGACGAGTTCGTCAATGGAACAGCTGACTTCGACGGTCCGGCAGAACGCCGCGCATGCGAAGCATGCCAAGCAACTAGTGACGAATACGGCCTCCCTGACCGATCAGGGAAATCAGGCCTCTCAAAAAGTCGTAGAGACGATGAAGGAACTGTCAAGTTCGTCGCACAAAATCGCTGAAATCACCAGTGTTATCGAAGGCATTGCATTCCAAACTAATATCCTGTCGCTTAACGCCGCGGTGGAGGCTGCTCGCGCAGGGGATCAGGGTCGCGGTTTCGCTGTCGTCGCCAGTGACGTGCGACTGCTGGCACTGCGCAGTGCGACCGCGGCAAAGGAAATCAAGGAATTGACGAGCAATTCGCTCTCGCGTGTATCCACCGGCGCGCAGCAGGTGGAAGACGCAAGTCAAACAATGGCAGAAATCCTTGAATCAGTGCGCAAGGTCAGTGATTTGATGGGCGAGATTGCGGCGGCGTCCGACGAGCAATCGATCGGCATCGAGCAAATCAATCGCGCGGTCGCGCAAATGGACCAAGTCACTCAGCAGAACGCAGCACTGGTCGAGCAGGCCTCCGCTGCGACGCTATCACTTGAAGTACAGGCCAGCGACCTTGAGACCGTCGTTTCGGTGTTTCGCGTCCCCGGAAAGGTCTAACCAAGCATGTCGGGAGAAGAGTCAACGTCGTCTTACGGGCAGATTTCGTAAGGCGTTTTGATTGGGACTGCAATAATACGGAGCTGTAGATGGATACACTTTACGCAATGAAGGTTTTTGTGCGCATTGTAGAGGCAGGAAGTTTCACAAAAGCTGCAGACTCCGTCGGTCTCACTGCACCCAAAGTGTCCAAGCTCTTGCAGGCGCTTGAGCATCGTCTCGGCTGCAGGTTGCTACAGCGAACAACCCGCAAGGTTTCGCTGACGGAAGATGGGCGCCTATATTTTGAGCGCTGCATTAACGTGCTCAATGAGATCGATGAAATGGAAGCGGACCTCCTTAACGCCAAGAGTTCCCCCAAGGGCCGTCTGAAAGTGAATCTTCCAACGGCCATGGCCAAGCATATAGTCATTCCCGCCTTACCCGAATTTGTCGCACAGTACCCCGACATCGATCTTGAGCTGGGGTTGACAGACCGTCACGTCGATGTCGTTGGCGAAGGCGTCGACTGCGTCGTTCGCGTGGGCACGCTCGACGATTCAGGTCTTGTCGCAAGGCGCATAGGGATGATGCAAACCTGCACATGTGCATCACCCGGATATTTAGCGCTCCATGGTACGCCGACCTCGATCGGCGAACTCGATCAGCAGTTCGGGGTGAATTATGTGTCCGCCGATACGGGGCGGCCACGGCACTGGGATTTCCTTGTCGATGGAAAGGCGGAAACTGTACAAATGAGAGGCGCAGTCGCCGTGAACGACGCTGACGCGTATGTCGCCTGCGCACTTGCTGGTCTTGGCCTCGCAAAGACGGCGATGTACCTCGTCGAACCACATCTGCGCTCAGGTGCGCTGATTCAGATTTTACGGTCTTTTAACACCGCTCCGCGCCCAGTTTCAGTGCTGTATGTGCCGAACCGACATCTTCCTGCGAAACTGAAAGTGTTTATTGAGTTTATTTCTACCGTCTATGCGGCAAACCCAGTTTTGCAAGGCAAGGGGCTGTAGAGCTACTTACACAGCTTAGCCGATCACATTCGGCCGCCGCGCCGCGGGGACGCACAATCCCGGTCCCCCCTCGTCCAACTCAGCGATAGCGCGAATTCTTGCTGTTACCGTTTCTGTACGCTGTGGAGTGAACATCAAGAAACGCTTTTAAAGATGAATACAGAAATCGCGCGATCTCTGGCCTCAGCCCTTCCGTACTCACCGTCCCTTGGAGCCTACAGGTCGACAATCTTCGCGTATTGATACTGATTGCAACTCGACCGGCGCCTCTCTAGCGTCTGACGATCGCTATGGCGACAGCATTGGCTTCGTTCGCCCCTTCGGTCGTTTATTTCCCGATTTATCCGGAATGCATTATTTTCAAACGTATACCGTTTGGCTAGCCACTCCATTCGTATTCTTATTGCAACTGCTTGCTATCCGAGCGTCGCACCATACATCCATTGTATTAAGAAGGGCAATCGTGAAATCGGAATTAAAACCGGACATCATATTACGCGCAGTGTCTTGTCGAGCGGTTGCTCCGACACTTTGCTCTGATGCGCGGCATAGTGCCTGGTCACCCTTACTATCACACCAGACGTTTCAGAGCGAAAATGCAGCACATGCCTGACTCACGAAGTTGTGCGGCACGGAGAGAGATCGACCCCGGCCAGGCGTTGTGCACTGAGGTCATAGCGTTGTGGACGGTCCTGCCAACGCAAACGTGCTTCTCGCACAGTTGTGCGCCATTCCAGAAAAAAGCGATTGCAGCCAATGAAACTGCGCAATGGCTCAAGCCCAATCCATTTAGAATTTATCCCTGCGTGGATCTAGTCTCGCTTTCTTCTTCCAACCAGAAGAAATTGAAGTGAAACTGACCCTAGAGTAATTCGCCAGCGTCTACGAATACGCTGGCGTTGACTCTCAGGCGGTTGAATTTGATTGCTGTTTAGCGACTGCAGAATGCATATCGTTCGCATCCGCCTGTCTAAGTTTACAGCAGCGCGCAGCGCTGTTCACTCAATCGAGAATCTCCAACTGCCATGGACTGGACATTACAATTTGGATGTTGCACGCTAGAAGATAGCAATGGAATTGCGTTCGTTCCGCAAGCCACGGACAAATAGTCGCGGCCCTAGACTTGCAGACACGGCGGATTAGGACGTAATTATCGCATCCGGGCATTTGAAGAGAGCACGCCGGACGCGGCAGTTAATACCACCAGCCTGGGCCCCATGCCCCCCAATTCCAAGATGCGTCATCGTTGATTTGTGCAGTCAGTTCCTGTTCGCGAACGAGCCCTTGTTGAAACTGCTCACGACGATATCGATCCCAAGCCTTCTGATCACCAATGTAAAGACAGCCGCACGCATATGGATCAGCATACAGAAAAACCACACGTTCACCGTGTGTGCGTTGCACGACTCGATTGGCTGGTAATGTTTCCAGTTCAGTGCGCCGCTTTTCTGTATTAGCAGGCACAATCGTGAAACCTGCAGATGCCAGAAGGTCGTCTTTCTCATTCGCCAACTCGACCGGCGACGCACAGGCTACCAAGACACAGCACGTCGCCATGGCAATTACGGATTTGGTCACATTCAGCATTGCTATTCCTTGTTGGAAAAAACAAAACGTCATGGGGCTGCGCATCGGATTTCGCAACCGCCTACGAATGGGGGAAATTCCAGATCAAACCCACCAGTTACCGCCAACAGCGAGATTTATGACAACGCCATAGGTCAGGTACAACAGCCAACTACCGGTAATCACTTGCCATAGTCCGATTAGTCGTGTGCCGCGGGGGAAGACGCCAAAACGTGTCGGTATCTCCGTCAAGTACACGAGCGTCAGACCGAGAAAAACGATTGCTACGGGTATATCGCCCGCTATCGTGAACACTACTACGCCAAGCACCGCGAGAAATGCAAAGCAGATTGCCATCCAGCCTTCCGGCGTCTGACTCGCACCGACATATCTCCGATGAGCGACAGCAAACCAATGCACGCCGAACGCTGTGAAAGCAACTGCGGCCATATAAAGCGGCGGCGCATTATTAAAAACGTCAAACCAAGTCAAGCCGATGATGAGAACGATCCCGGTAAGAAACTGCATGAAGCCCGCCATCCATAGTGCCCATACGGCAATAGATTTCTCGGCCTCTGGGGTGGACTTTGGATAGTTGAAAAGCGCCTGCCCACCCATCACGATGTAGCCCGTTGCAAGGCCAAAGAAGCCAATCGCAACCGGCCAGTACTTCGACACACCTTGCGTCAGCTCTCCAATATTTTCCGTCATTTTCTTGCCCTCCTCCGCGTTACGCCACGAATACAGGTTTCCCTAAAAAGGACGCGCCGCAGATACTCCAGCCGGCAAACCCCACTGATTCCATCTTGCCTCCGTAAAAACTCGTGGCATTTCAAATTTGCGCGGATTGTTTTATCCTCGCACGGTCAGCGGTCAACGCCACGGGTTGGCTTATGCCCCAGATTGAGCCGCCGATGTGGACTGGACACCCGATCGTCATATGCCAAGAGGGCTATGACCTGATCTTGCAGACTTGAAGAGCCGTCTACGACCGACAATCGCATTCGAAACCAAAGAAGTTCGAGTTCGCATTCATCGCGTTTATCGGTTAGGATCAAGATACCGCGGAACGAGAAAGTCGCCCTGGCATCACTACCGCCGCAGAGATGATTTTGATGAGCTTAGCGTGGCCGAACCCGTCTTACTGATAGTGCAGTTACGCGGTTGGAACCGATCTGCGGTCGCACCGTTATGCGGTGGATGGAGGCGGAAACATTCCTACTGCCTCAGCACAGTGCGACTCCGGAGTAACGCACTTTAGGACGCTCCTCCATGGCCCAGACCAGGTTCCCAACGCTGCGAATCATCAATCCTCCGGCATGAATGTGTGCTGCCAAGACCCGCACGACGGCCAGCGAAAATCGAGATGAAACCGGGCACGACTTTTCATGAATACCTCAGTCACATGTTCAGATATGCGACATCATCGATCTACGCATGCCAATTTCTCCCTCAGCCACGGGTATGTTTTGACACGGATTCTCAAGCTTGCCAACCGGCACCGTGTACTCGACTGGTACCACGCACAGAGTGTCGTGAAAACGGCACGCTTCTGTTCGTACGTTCCTGCTCAGTCACCTAACGAGCAAGGTAGGCAGTCGTGGTTTCGCACAACCCGTAGTGGTCAAGCATCCCCTTTGGGCGATCCTAAATAGCTGCATGATGCCCACCCCCTAAAAATTCTCTTGAGCACAGTGAGCAGGTTGCGAAAACGATCGCAACACGCTCCGCCAGAAGAGCGGTAAGCCGATCGTTGCTGCTTCGACCGTTCGGCCACGCCGAATTCGCGCACGTAACGCACTCGACGGTTTCGATGACACGCGGACTAATCGTACGGATCACATAATCGTTGCCACGCCCTTGCATGTCGCCGGCGACGAACGTTCGTTTTCTAACCGAACTTTTCCGTCGATACTTGAGCAGATCATGCGCGCGTGCTTCCGCCACGCGGACAAACCGAATCACTCTTCTACATCAGCACTGGCTTCATATGAAAACAAGTCGGTCCTTGACAGTTCCGAGCACAACTTCAGCGTGCTCATTTCTAGCGATAACTTACCGGCATGGGCAACGTCAGAGTCTGAATGACCAATGGGTACTCCCTTGCATAGGTTCACACCGGCTATTTGACTCGCACCTCCTTGTATCGTGTGCTCGTTGCCGCACCGGACGACAGATCACGTAGGGTGATCGATATGAAGCTGATTCACTGCATCGTACAATTGAGTGCCAGCTGAAACTCGATTGCTAGCTTAGTCGTATCACACGCAGTCAATCCGCACTGTCTTCAGGCTTCGGAGCACGGACCCCGACGTTCGAGTAGTTGCTCATACTATCTCCAATAGGATATCTACTCTCTAAGCCAACCGTATTCGAACTCGGTCGCGGACGCCTTAGCGGAAGATACCGATTGAATTGCATCCAAACCTTGGGGCCATGGAAATTGGTCGACCAAGGATACAACACCCTCACCCCCACCCTCTCTGCGCTCAGCGTCAGTTTGTTTTATGCTTTCTTCGCATCGACTCGCTTCGGAAGAAATTTTCTACGCAACAAGTATTTTTCGAATGCATGCGGTCGGCTTCCCCCCACCACAAGGGGTTATCAATACGCGATCGTAGTGACGTGATCGCACTGCGCACCAAGGAGTTTCACATGAACCGTGCTGTAATCATTGCGTTCTTTATCGCAGCCGTATCTGCTTCGTCCGTACAGGCACAGACCGCGCACAAGATGAATCCAACCAAAATGAAATGCGAAGATTTCGTCGCCGTCGCGGACGAATACAAGCCTGCCGTTGTCTACTACGTTGCCGGCGTCGACAAGCTCGGCGTCACAGGGACGGACACCATCGTGGAAGACACGGCGACACCGATCGCCGCAGTAGTCGAGGAGTGCAAGAAGAGCCCGAAAACATCGTTCCGCGCGAAGATTCGAGAAATGTACAACGCCGGCAAGCTCGCTCTTTTTGACCATCACTGAATAACCAGACGGGCGCGGCTTCACTCGAGGGTCGCGCCGGATACTCATACCTTCTGCGTGGAACTAGAGGCTGTTGGAGAAGGTCATGATGCGCGTCTAACAGTTTTTTGATAGGCAGTTACCAAAGTGAGAAAATCGTACATTACATCTCCTTACGCTCCCGCAGCCTGTCATGCCAGCGCATCTCGATGCCCACGCTGAGCCCCAAACTCCAGCGAAAATACCTTTTCGCAACCTCGCCGCGACGACCACGCTGAGGCGCTGCGTCCCAAAGTTTATTTGGCACGGTCGAGTCAGAGAAATTTGGTCAATTTGTAGTTGGGCTCACCGGGTTGGAATGCTGAATTCACGCTTCGGCCTGACCGTCAAAAGCGAATTCCCGAGTGTAAATTCGCCCGTTGGCTTACGGGTCTGGCGGCGTGAGCTGATGAATCAGGCGTCGAGCTCCCCCGATCAGTACCGGCGCACTCTTCTCTCGCTCAGTGGCTGTGAGCCAGGCTCGCAGCCATTTCGAAAGTCTGGTGTTGAAGGGGGCCTTCTTCCAGTGTTCAGTAACCGCGTTCTGTCCAGCCACTTTGCGTTTTCGCCGCTCATCGTTGAGCCTCCAGTCGACAGATAGCAACAATAGGTTCGAAACCGAGCCATGGCTTACTGCGATGCAGCTTTGATCTCTTCGTCTGCTGAGCCCCGAGGTCGGCAAGCAACAACCCCATGAGTTGATCTGGCTTCGCCGCAGCTTGATTAGCGGCATCCTGAATCCGAGGCACCTCGGAAACCGGAACAACGGCCCCTTGAAATCGAGCAATCGCCTTTGCGCCGTAGCCAACCACCCCTGAGCCTGCTCCGATCGCAGTTCTCTATTGATTGCCAAATCGCCCCTTCAATGATGGCTTACTCATATTTTTTAATTAGGTCTGGCCTAAATTCAAGAAGCAGATGAGTCTCCGCCAAGAAGCTTTTTGCCGCTAGCTACCCGCTTCCAAACGAAAATCCAGACGGCGAATACTTCAGACGATGAAGCACTCAAGGATCAGTGTTTCCGATTTACTTTTGACCATATACGCAAATAGAATGTCCCGACTTCATCACTCGGAACAGTCTTGCCAAGCTAATCTTCGGTCGTCGGAACCGCCGTCCGACCACACGGATTGATGCTGTCGACGGAACCTCAAATTTTTCCTCTCCACGGCCAGTCTCGGCACGCGAATGCACCGGTCCGAAAAGCAGCCATACGGCTAGGTGTCCAAATGAGTTGCCTGATTGCAAGCAATTTTCTGCGCCTAGCTTTTGCTAATGCCCAAGTCGCGCCAGGAGGCCCAGATGCGATTCGTCAGTTATGCCAAGGGCAACTCAATGGGTATCGCAATCAAAATCGGCATCGATAATTATCGTGGACTTCAGCAGCCTGATCTTAGGTTCCCCGGTAGCCTTGACCAGCTTTTGCGCGCAGGCCCACCAGCTATGCACACGGCGGCACAACTCCTCATTGAATCCGGCACCTCGGTCAATCCCGCCAGATTTTCATCCCTGCCACCAATTTTCGCACCCGGAAAAGTTATTCGCATCCGCCCACGCTACCTGGATCAATCGCAGGAGGTGGATTGTGAGAAACCGGCCTGCGCAAATTTCAATCTTATCCGGCTCCGGGCTGATCGGCCATAACAGACCGCTGAAATGGCCGGCTCACCTGGACGTCCGTGGCTACGAGGGTGAGTTGGTCGCAGTTATAGGCCGCCTAGCCAAACGCGTTCCCAACTAGTTGGCACTGTCTTATGTTACGGGATATAAACTCCTAAGCACTCCGATGTTTCAAGTTAGACGCGCTCCGACTCGATACTGAAAATCTAATCAGATTGTCGATTTCCGAAGCGCAGCGGGGTCCCGAACTTGTGACGGCGTACAAAATCCCCAACGGCGCGATCGGGTTGCACATTCAAACCCGTATGAACGGCATGATGGTTCATGAAATGAGCATAAACGAATTCGCATTTAACATTGCAACAGCTGTATCGCTAGTCAGCGACGCGATGCCGCTCGAGCCGGGAGATCTGCTCGCCATGGGTCATTCGTGTCGCTTCGGCACATTTCGCGACCCGGCACGCGCGCCGAGGCAAGTGACGTCCTCGAAGTCAAAATTGAAAACATTGGCGTCCTCCGAACCGTGATCGGAATGCGCTAGTCGCGCTTCAAGTCGCGGCACTGGCGATGAAGCCCTGCGGAGTTGTAGGCACGTGTCCAGAAGATGATAGGCACCCTTCCGCAGATTCGCTTTATTTTGCGTTGCACTTGCATTGCCCGACTATTATTCATACGATAATCAAAGTTGTGAAGAGCCAGGCGGTGTCAAAGTAGGCCATCGTGAAGAAACCCCGCCGGTGAACCTGAGAGCCATGATGGTCAGTTGATCGACGGTGACGCCCTGAGCGTTCCATTAGCCCGCGCCTGCGGGCTTCTTTTCGGGACTCCATTGCAGCCAATGCAATGCCGCGTTGCATTTACACCCCATATATCTATATTTTTGACGTGAATAACCTGTGACTAGGGTCAACGGTTTTTCAACTCAAACTGTACGTTGGAACTGACTAGTGGGTGGCGCTCACCAACATCAACGGCGCTCGACATGAGGCAGTTCTAACTTTATTTTTGGCGAGAGTTATGACCCCGACGTCGATTGCCCGTGGTAACGGTCACGAGGCTTATTTATCGATGGATATTTTATTTGTCGCCGCTCAGCTGAAAATTATTAGACGATCCAAGAAATTCGGTAAAGCGATTGTAAGTGCCTGCGCAGAGTCTTGATTCTGTTTTTACAATACTATTTTAGGTAGAGTGATGAAAATCAAAGTATCGCTTTTGGCTAGTGGTCTCGGCCTTATCTCGCTTTGTTCGACTGCATTCGGGCAAAGCAGCGTCACACTTTACGGTTTGATCTCCGGTGGCTGGGCATATTCAACAAATCAGGGCGGGCACCACACATATCAAGCCATCAGCGGGACAAACCAGTCACCTCGATGGGGTCTCCGCGGAAAAGAAGATGTCGGCGGCGGTACCAGTGTTGTTTTCACGTTGGAAAACGGGTTTAATATTTATACCGGCAACGCTTCTTTTAATGCTCGTGAATTCGGCCGTCAATCCTTTATCGGTCTGACTAACACTACATGGGGAACGTTGACAGTTGGCAGGCAATATGATTCGGTGGAAGATTTGCTTGGACTCAATACCGCTTACAACTGGAACGGCACCATTGGCGACAACGATAACACCTACGCTAACATCCACGTCAACAATTCGATCAAGTACACAAGTCAAAAAATCAACGGTTTCCAGGCTACGGCACAATATGGGTTCAGTAACTCAACAAGCGGCTTTAGCGATAACCGCGCCTTTGGTATGGGGGTCAGTTACAACTATGGCGGCCTGATCTGGAACGTCGCGTACACGGAGTTCGATTCTCCGTATAGCGCCACCAATCCGACCGGAGCTATCGATACAGACTACTCGCCAACGTATCTGACATTCGACCGTAGCGCGTTGAGTTCACATGCCTACGCGAAGAAACAGAGAATTTTTGGCACCGGTGGATTTTACAGCTTTGGGTTGCTGAAGCTTGGCGCGCTCTATACGGACGTCAACTTCAACTATCTTGATGGTCAGCATTTGAACATACAAAACTTCAGTTTGAGTGCAAACTACTACGTTCGTCCTTATTTCCTGCTTGGGGCAGCATACGTCTACACGACGGGGGACTACACAATCACCGGTAAAAAGCCACGCTGGAACGAGCTAAACCTCGTTGCCGATTACTATCTTTCTAAGCGAACAGACATAGCTCTCATCGTTTATATGCAACAGGCGGGTGGCGGTGCACTTGCGGATATTCAGGGTTACACATCTTCATCCACGAACCGTCAATTGGTGACGACACTCGGTATGCGGCATACGTTCTGATCTTTTGCGGCCCCAGCGGCCGCTATTAGATATTTTTGCTTTGCCAGCATCTTTCAGCGTAACCATTGGCCGTTGTTAGCGCGGCACCATAAAGTTGCGATAAGCAATGCCGCATTGTGACCGGAGGCGTGCGCGGTCTCTGCACGTAGCCTTCTTAATCACTCACGGACCGTGGAACATTGTCCGTTGATGAGTTAACCCATTACTTCCGGTAGAGGTACCGAGACTCGACGCAAGGCAGTTCGAGGTTTCCCCGCCGAGATGCACCTTCAGCTCGCGATTCATTTCACCTTGCTCGCAGCTTGCCGATGCCGATGCCGATGCCGATGCCGATGCCGATGCCGATGACCGGCAGCGTTGCTCAATTTATGCAACTCATGTTGCAGATGACGCAATGCTACGTTGCGTTCTCACTTGCAAATCGCCCATTGCCGTCGATCTTCATGCAAAACCCCTCCAAGTTCGGCAATCTATTTAAAGCCGCATTGATCACCCGCTAACCTTTTCTTCACGAATGCCGATAAGGCCAGCAAGGCTCCCGGCAAGAGTGGACGAGCCGACTTCTGCAGCGGTCAAATACCGCAAATATTCTTCCGCCGAGCGTCGGTCCCGAGGCCGAGCACGGCAAATATAGTGACGTAACTATCGTGTTAAAAAACTTAAGTATCCGCGCCCGCCTTGCAATAACCGTTGCCACTTTGGGCCTACTTCTCCTTCTTGGAGGGATTATCGGGATCGTTGGGGTCTCGATGAGTAACGCAGACGTCAAGGATCTATACTCAAATCAACTTGCATCATCGACAGCACTTGGTGAAGCAAGTGTATCGCTATCAAGAATGCGTCTCTGGCTATACCGCATTGCGCTCGATCCGAGCAGTCCGAATGTGCCCCAGCTCGCTCAAAACGCGAAGGATCTGCTGGGTAGATCTCGTGAGGCGTGGGCTGCCTATCGAGCGTTGCCATCAAACAGCCCGGAGGAAACGCAGTTGACGGAGGCCACCGGTCGACAGCTCGACAAACTGATCGCCGAAGGCATTCAGCCAATGTTTGATGCGATCGCAGCTCGAGATAGCACCAAAGTGGCCGATTTCGCATTGCACACGCCACCAGCACTTTTCATCGGAGTGACCGACGGTTTCGACACTCTTGGAAAGTACCAGGTAAAGTCAGCACGGTTGACTTTTTCGATAGCACAGCAGCGCTTTCACAAATTCGTGGCATTTGCAGCTAGCTGCATTTTTGTCGCACTGATTGCTGCGGCATTTTCATGGTGGTCGTTGCAACGGGCCATCAATGTACCGTTAAACCAAGCTCTGAGACACTTCAAATCTATCGCAGACGGTGACCTGACGGCCCCAATTCGGATCCATAGCCGTGACGAAATGGGCACGATGATGACGGGGCTGCAAGGCATGCAAGCCAACCTCATACGCACAATCGGAACTGTGCGAGAAACCTCAATGTCAATCGATACGGCCGCGCGCGAAATAGCTGCTGGTAACGTCGATCTCTCGCAGCGAACCGAAGAGCAGGCAGCATCGCTCGAAGAAACAAGTTCGTCGATGGAAGAGCTTACCTCTGCTGTTCGGCAGAATGCTGCACACGCTAAACAAGCCAAAGAATTGGTGACAAATACAGCCTCACTCACCGATAAGGGTAGTCGAGCGTCCCGGCGAGTCGTGGAGACAATGAAAGAGCTGTCTCTTTCATCCCATAAGATTGCCGAAATAACTGGCATTATCGAAGGGATAGCCTTTCAAACCAATATCCTCTCGTTGAATGCGGCAGTTGAGGCCGCACGGGCTGGTGACCAAGGTCGAGGATTCGCCGTGGTCGCGGGTGACGTGCGGTCGCTGGCCCTTCGAAGCGCCAGTGCAGCAAAGGAGATTAAAGAACTGACCACCGATTCTCTCACTCGCGTTTCATCCGGCACTGAGCTGGTAAAAGATGCGAGCGATACTATGCAACAGATTTTGGATTCAGTACGAAAGGTCAGCGATCTGATGGGCGAAATAGCAACCGCCTCTGAAGAGCAATCAGTCGGAATTGAGCAGATCAATCGGGCTGTCGCTCAGATGGATCAAGTGACCCAACAGAACGCAGCCCTAGTAGAGCAAGCTTCAGCCGCGGCCCTCTCGCTTGAATCGCAGGCGGGAGAGCTAGAATCTGCAGTGTCAGTGTTTCGATTGGCCGGAGAGACTAGCGCATCCGCTCGTTTGTTATAAGCCTGATTGGTTGCATCTCCGACTTACATGCCGGCTTGCCGGCTAGTAATCAGAGGCCATTTTCTGGTGCTTGAGCGCCTGCAGCGAACAAGCTCGCCACGATATCTTTTTTAAGAGAACGTGCCGTGCGAGCAATGCCTTCATCGATTAGATGCAAACTATCTGTCGAGCTTGGCGAAATATAAGCGCTCGCGCTCTCCCTTTCCATCGTTCTGCAGGGCTCCGACCGCTTGAATTGCTTGACCAAAGCAAAGTTCTATACGTTACCATTCGAGTGCGCAGATCACCCCTCCTATTAGCGCAGTAGGCTGCAAACGGCGTGAACACGAGCGTCGAATTCTAGCGACGGCAAACTTCCCCATGTTCCGAGCGGGCACAAGACCGATGTTGGGTCTAGCTGATCATACGGATTGCAGTTTATCACCATGAATAGTCGTTCCGGCCGGCGCCATCACTAATGTTACGTGGATTAGTCAATTGCACTTGCGACATTGAAATTGTCGGACCTAATGTAATTCCAAACTCCTGTTCGCGTTCCTGCGATCACTGACGAAAAGATTTATCCCGCCGGGGTTGGCGCTGCCAAAGGCCGCGTCGTTAAACAATTCAATGCACCCGGAAAACTCAGGCGTGGGCGGCAAGCGGCCCTGTTTTGATGAACTCCGCCATGTATACACGCCAGATCGAACGAAAAGGCTCTGACGGATCAAATTCCGGCAGCAACCGCGACGCTCGGCCTCCGCCACGCCGGCCGACCAAGTCCGCTGTTGCCGTGCATTTTCTAAAATTCCAACGGGATGACGCTGTTTATATATGTGCTCGACCGCAAAATTTAGCAATTCACGTCAGCCAGGAGGATGCAATGTCAATCGCGGCCACGACTCAGGATAGTTCCAGCGCGTACCATTGGAAATCCAATCAAGTCTTGCTTGACAGTCTGCGTCAAATTGTTGGCGCCAAATATACCCTGACCTCCCCCTCCGCGACCCGTCGTTACCGCACCGGCATTCGGTTCGGTTCTGGTAACGCGCTCGCCGTTGTAAGACCTGGCACGCTAGTCGAGCAGTGGAAAGTTCTCAAGGCCTGCCTCGGAGCAGGCGTGGCTATCATCACCCAAGCATCGAATACGGGCCTGACCGGCGGCTCAACTCCCGATGGCAACGATTATGACCGTGACCTAGTAATCGTGAGCATGACACGGGTTAAAAGAGCCTATGTTCTCGACAACGGCAAGCAGGTCATATGTCTGCCGGGAACGACGCTCGACCAACTCGAGAAATTGCTCCGGCCGCTGGGGCGGGAACCTCATTCGGTGATTGGATCAACCTGTATCGGCGCTTCTGTGTTCGGCGGCGTCTGCAACAATTCGGGGGGTGCCTTGGTTCAGCGCGGCCCGGCCTACACGGAGATGTCTGTGTTCGCACGAGTGGATGAGCGAGGAGAAGTCCAACTCGTAAACCATCTAGGAGTTCGCATCACGGGTCCCGAGGAGAAACTATTGGAATGCCTTGATCGCGGGACGTTTTCTGAAACAGATGTAGTCGAGGATGCTGGTGCCGGTCAGGATCACGAGTATATCCAGCATGTACGTAGGGTCGACGATCCGACACCTGCCCGATTCAATGCGGACCCGAATCGCCTCTACGAATCTTCAGGATCTGCTGGGAAAGTAATGGTTTTTGCCGTGCGATTGGATACATTCCCGATTGAAAAAAACCCCGTGGTTTTCTACATCGGGACAAATCGCACAGAAGAACTGACGCAAATTCGTCGAGAAGTACTATCAAATTTCCACCACATGCCAATCTCAGGCGAATATCTGCACCGCGACGCGTTCAAGATTGCGGAAAAATATGGCAAAGATACTTTCCTACTGATCCACTATCTTGGCACATCACGTTTGCCAGCGCTTTTTGGACTGAAATCACGATGCGACGCTCTGCTGGAACGGTTTCACTTTTTACCCTCACATCTGACCGACCGAGTCTTGCAGGCCGCCAGCTATCTATTTCCCAATCACCTCCCCGAGCGAATCAGGCTTTACCATAAAAAGTTCGATCATCATTTACTGCTTAAAGTGTCGGCCGAAGGTGCAGATGAAGCACGTTCCTTTCTAAATCAATACTTCGACAACGCAACAGGAAGCTATTTCGAATGCACAGCTGCCGAGGGCGAAAAGGCATTTCTTCATCGATTTGCAGCCGCCGGCGCTGCGAATCGATACCGCGCGTTACACGAGCAAACTGTTGAAAACATCCTTGCGTTAGACATCGCGCTGCCGCGCAATAACATGGACTGGTTCGAACGACTGCCTGAAGAGATCGAAGAGCCAATCATGATCAAGCTGTATTACGGCCACTTTCTGTGTCATGTTTTTCACCAAGATTACATTGTCAAGAAAGGACACGACTGCATGGCAATCGAACATAAAATGTGGAAGTTGCTCGACAACCGCGGTGCCGAATATCCAGCTGAGCATAACGTTGGTCATCTCTACGTCGCCAAGCCAGCGTTACGCAATCACTATCAGGAACTCGACCCCTGCAACCGCTTCAACCCGGGGATCGGTCATACCTCCAAGTTCGCACACTATCGCGAGATTGAGATAGCCGCCCCTCATCTGCCCGGCGCTCCAACGCAGAATGGGAAGACTGGCCAATGATTCGCGAGTAAGCTGCCGATCTAGGCAGTTGGACGTTGCACAAGGGGCCGCCCAGTCCGGGTGCTATAGGCGCCCGTCTTCGATTGTGGGCACGCCGGTATCGGTGGTGGCTCATAAGCTCCTCCCTCACACCATGTAAAAGGATTTTCGATTCCAAGTCGATTTTCCTCGATGTATGACAGGTCCATTTCGACAAATCACGTATCAGAGTTTGCGGCGAACAACATGTGGTGCAACGACATGTTCCCATAGTTGCAGAACCTTCGATGAAGTTTGTGCATGCGCAAAATTGCATGTCTGGCCATCACACTAGCGCTATATTCGTACGGATATATCGTCCCCCAAAAACCGATAGAATTTAATCATTGAAATTCAAGCCAGAATCAACGTCTAGCAGCGGACTTAGCGTGCAAATTTGAAAGAGCGTTGGTTGCGCGGAAACTAGACTCGGCGTGCCGATCAGGCAACCGCTCGAATCGCCCTTTCAGGAGTTAGCATGGCAAAAATCTTGTTGGTTCTCTATCCCGATCCTGTTACAGGATATCCGCCCAAATATGCGCGCGACGATATTCCTGTCATCACTCATTATCCGAACGGACAGACGGTACCCTCTCCCAAAGGGCTTCTCGGATTCAAACCCGGCGAATTGGTGGGGTGTGTGTCAGGCGAACTGGGACTGCGTGCTTACCTTGAAAAAAACGGCCATAAGCTGATCGTGACGAGTGATAAGGACGGAGCGGACTCGACCTTTGACCGTCATCTGGTCGATGCCGATGTCGTGATTTCACAGCCGTTCTGGCCCGCCTATCTGACCGCCGAACGTATAGGGAAAGCAAAGAACCTCAAACTCGCGCTGACCGCCGGTATCGGCTCAGACCATGTCGACCTGAAAGCGGCGGCCGCACACGGCATCACGGTGGCAGAGGAAACATTCTCGAACAGCATCAGCGTGGCGGAACACGTGGTGATGATGGTGTTGTCGCTGGTGCGTAACTATCTGCCCGCACACCAGTACGCAGTAAATGGTGGTTGGAACATCGCCGACTGTGTAAGCCGCAGCTACGACCTCGAAGGCATGCATTTCGGCACTCTGGCGGCAGGCCGCATTGGCCTCGCCGTTCTGCGCCGCCTTAAGCCGTTTGACGTCAAGCTGCACTACTACGATCCTCATCGCCTTTCGCAGGATATCGAGGCCGAACTGGGTCTCACATACCACGAAACGCCGGAATCACTGGTCAAGGTTTCCGATGTGATCAACCTGCAAATGCCTCTCTATCCATCTACCGAAGGTCTCTTCGACGACCGACTGCTGAGCCTGACGAAGCGCGGCGCATATCTTATCAACACCGCGCGCGGCGCTTTGTGCGACCGCGACGCGATCGTGCGAGCTTTGCAGTCAGGGCAACTGGCGGGCTATGCCGGCGACGTTTGGTTTCCGCAGCCAGCACCGGTCGATCATCCTTGGCGCACCATGCCCAATCAAGGCATGACCCCTCACATGTCTGGCAGCTCGTTGTCAGGCCAAGCCCGCTACGCGGCGGGTACGCTTGAGATTCTCGAATGCTTTTTCGAAGGTAGGCCAATTCGCCCTGAGTATCTGATCGTGGACGGCGGCAACCTTGCCGGCACGGGCGCGGGCTCGTACAAGCTAACCTAACTGCACATCTTCCCTGGCCTGCGGCGAATACGTTACTTGCCACAGGCCAGCGGTCAGCGTGTCTCAAATACACTAAGCCTAGGAGAATAAACTCATGCATCGATTTGTAATCGTCGGCGGAGGCGCGGGCGGACTTGAACTCGCCACGCGGCTCGGTAACAAATATGGAAGCAATGGGGCAAAGACGAAAGGCCGTTCGCGCGCTCAGGTGACATTGATCGATCGAAAGTCAACGCATCTGTGGAAGCCACTCCTGCACGAAGTTGCGTCAGGCAGCATCGATTCTTATGCTCACGAAATTGAATACCCCGCACAGGCTCTTCGGAACGGGTTCGAGTTTATGCACGGTGCCATGTCGAGCATGGACCGGAAGACACGGCGTGTCTCAGTGGGACCGCTACTCGATCACGATGGTCAGGAAGTGCTGCCACCACGTGACCTCCAGTACGACACGTTGGTACTGTGCGTGGGCAGCACTACAAACTATTACGGAGTGGAAGGCGCGCAGGAAAACTGCTTCGCGCTAGATAACGTGGATCAGGCTGTCTCTTTCCATACGCGGCTTATCGCAGCATGTACGCGTGCTAATTTTCAAATAGATAGAGAATCGACCTCTGCAAACAGAGGTGAATCGCGAGTGCGAATTGCAATAATTGGCGGCGGTGCCACAGGGGTAGAGCTGGCAGCGGAATTGCGCAATACGATCGAGACATTGCAAGTATATGGTTTGAAAAAGCTCGACCCGCTCCGAGACATCGAAATCGTCATCATCGAGGCTGCGCCACGGATTTTACCCGGCTTATCCCAGCGGCTTTCCGACGCGACTGCAGATTTGCTTGGAAAGAGGAATATCAAGCTGATGACCGACCACGCCGTGTCCAGTATTGACGATAGAAGAATTCACCTAGCAGACGGAAAAACGATCATCGCGGACCTAATCGTCTGGTCGGCTGGCATTCGAGCTCCGGCAGTACTCGCGAATCTGGACGGGATAGCAACCACGCCACACGGCCAGATTGTGGTCGGTCAGACGCTTCGAACCGAAGCCGACGAAAACGTGTTCGCGTTTGGCGATTGCGCAGCCTGTCCGTGGCCTGGTCACGAACGAGGAGTACCTCCGCGAGCGCAAGCGGCCCATCAGCAGGCCATTTTCCTCGCCCGATCGTTAGAACTTCGCCTGAACGGCAAACCGCTGCCGGTGTACAAATATCGAGATTTTGGCTCGCTTGTGTCGTTTGGTCACTACTCTGCTGTGGGCAGTTTGATGGGGCGTCTAATCGGCAAAGACATGTTTGTCGAAGGGATAATCGCGCGCTACATGTATGCTTCTCTTTATCGAATGCATGTTGCATGCGTTACGGGGATATCGCCGCATGGCATTTGATATTCTCGCCGACTGGCTGCGCGGTAAAGTTGCAACGCGAGTTAAGTTACACTGACGAGCTCATCAACTAGGCGCTCGCGACGAGCGCTCAGCGCCTAGATTGGACAAACACCACCATCTTACTGCTCACGATCACACTGGTGAGGAGCCGGCTCAGACTACCGAATACTATGCCGTGACTTATGCGTCTACAACTGCGTCCGCCGCCTAGGATTAGATTGCCCCACGAAGATAACGACAGCTTCTCCGAGTCCATGCCCCGAATTTGAGCGATGTCATGCAAGCGTTACTTCGTGGGCAGTGAGAAAGAAAAGATCATCATTAGCCTGGAGTTATCGCCCGTTTCCGGACGACTTCCGTCAGACAATACTGTACTGTTATCGTTGCCGGTCGGCACCGGAATCCGTCATTGACTCGCTATCTCGCGTTGGTACACGATTACCTGCAACGGGTGCATTCAGTTTGAACAACTCGCTTGCGGTTCCGCCCAGTATCTGCGCTCGCTCCTCGGCTGAGAGGTTTTCTACTGCTGCGACCAGGCCCACCGGATCGTCATCACCCATGTCGTACGGATAATCTGAACCAAGTAGCACGTGCTTTGCGCCATATTTCGAAATCAAATGACCGAGCAGAACCGGATCGAAAACCACGCTATCAAAATACATCTTGCGTAGCCATTCGCTCGGAGGTCGATCGATCGAGCCACGGCAATCGGGACGCGCATGCCATGCGTGGTCCATTCGTGCCCAGTAGTGCGCTACGTAGCCGCCGCCGTGAGCCAGCAGGAATTTAATACGCGGATATCTCGCCACCACGCCGTCAAATATCAGGTGACTCGCTGCAACCGTCGTTTCCAGCGGATTACCGATTACGTTATTAAAGTAGTGTTCGGTCAACCGAGCACCATCGCTGTAGCCAACAGGATGAAGAAAGATGACGGCCTCAAGTTCATTTGCGCGGGCAAAAAACGGTTCGAGTCCTAAGCTCGGATCGGTCAGATTCTTGCCGTTGACGTTGGGCCCAATCTCCACGCCACGCAAACCGAGGACCGACATTGCGTGCGTTAGTTCGTCGACAGCAAGCGGAGAATCCTGCAGCGGCACTGTACCGAGCGCTGCGAAGCGATCGGGATGTCCGTTTACGAGCTCCTGCATTCCCTCGTTGATCTCTCGCGCCAAAGATGCACAGGTCTTGGCGGGAGCAAAATAATGGTATTGGAACGGCGCGGGACTTACGACCTGCACGTCAATCCCCATCCGATCCATGTCGGCCAAGCGTCGATTCACATCCGTTAATTGTGGCGCTCGCTCGCTCATCTGTCGGACGTTGGTATCGCGTGTCAACTGGTTAGCGAAGATTGTGCTCGGATCATGCGCGGCAGGATCAAGCGCGGCCGCCTTTTTGGCAACGGATACATCAAGACGGTGACAATGCACGTCGACGGTGAAGTTACCAGGATGTGTGCGGGCTCCGTCTGAGGCGCTGTGGCCATGGCGCGGGTCACGGCAACCCGGAGAGCAGGTATAAAGCATGTAAATTCCTTTCAGCAAGACGATTTGATAAGTTGCAGATTTAGTTCAGACGCGTGTCTACCTTTTCCATGTTGAACCAGTCGAATGGCTCATCGCCCACGTTGACCATCACCGCCTTCGTTTCAAAATAGCCCTCGAATGCTTCGAGGCCGAACTCCCGACCGGTTCCGGACAACTTGACACCGCCCCAAGGCGACGCAGCGTCGACACGGTGATGATCGTTGACCCAGACAATGCCGGCCTGCAAGCCTCGCGCCACGCGATGCGCGCGGGCGACATCGCGCGTGCGAATTGCCGCGGCCAGTCCGTATTCGGAGTCGTTGGCAATATGCAAAGCTTCTTCTTCGGTATCGAATGGAATTACCACCGTGAATGGTCCAAACACCTCTTCACGGGCGATTCGCATGGACGGTGACACGTCCGCGAAGACTGTGGGCCGCACGTAAAAACCTTTCGAATCGCGTAGGGCCGGCGGCACGATCCCGCCGGCAACCAGACGGGCGCCTTCATCCTTGCCGATTTCAACATACTGCAAAACACGTTCGCGCTGGCGAGCGGAGATGACCGGCCCCATCTGCGTCGCGGCGTTAAACGGATCACCTACTACGAGAGCGTCGGCTTTTTCTGCCAGACGCCTGACAAATTCGTCGTAAACGCTACGCTGTACGATATGTCTGGCAGCACAGACGCAGGTCTGACCTGCTCCGACGAAAGCACCAAATGCAGCGTAGTCGACTGCCTGCTTGACATCGTAGTCATCGAACACAATTACCGGCGTCTTGCCGCCCAATTCAAGCGTCTGGCGTGCGAAGTTGTGCGCCGCAGCCGCACCGGCTGCGCGCCCCGCTTCGGTACCGCCTGTCAAAACCAGTTTGTCGATATCCACGTGTTTGGATAACGCTTGACCTGTAGCCGCGCCCACACCGGTCACTACATTGAACACTCCCGGTGGCAATCCGGCGTCCGCAAAAAGGTGAGCAAGCCGTAGAGTCGTCAAAGGCGTAAGCTCGGAAGGTTTGACGACCGTGGTGCAGCCCGATGCAAAAGTCGGCGCGAGGTTGCGTGATGCGATCAGCAACGGATGGTTGAACGGCGTTATGTTAGCCACCACGCCTACCGGGGTTCTGTTCGTAAAAGTGTGATAGTCGCCTTCAACGGGAATAGTTGCGTCACGTCGTGCTACGGCAAGGGACGCGTTGTAGCGAAACAATTCCGGCACCCGCGCTAACTGTGCCCGCGTCTCGCGCAGTGGACGACCGTTGTTCCATGTTTCGAGTTCATAGAGCTCGTCCATATGCGACTCCATGACGTCAGCAAGCTTGTTCACGAGTCTCGCTCGTGTCCGCAGAGACATGTCGCGCCACTCGCTCGACTCAAATGCACGGCGTGCACTCGCCACTGCCAGATCGACATCGCCCGTATCAGCATCGGCAACCTGCGCAATGATCTCACCAGTTGCCGGCGCAACGACTGGCATGGTTTTTCCAGACAACGCTGGGCGACTCGCACCGTCGACAAACAATCCATGAACTGATGCGTTCTTCAGAAATTCGGACATTTATGCTCCTGAGGTCAAAAGCCGCATAGCGGCTTGAGGTTTGATCTTAAAAACGAATATTCGACGAATTTGTACATGGAATAGTGATCGCACTCAATCGAGTGCGATCAACGATTCAAAGTCGAGAAACGGCTCTTCGGCGTGAATCAATGGGGCGCATGGCTGCCTGAAATCTGGGGATCGATCTGCGTACTCGGCCGGCGCCCAATCGAGGAAATAAGTCGTTGACTCGAAAACCGTGCACGTTCTGCGGCGGCAGACTTACTTTGATCCGTAATCGAAACAAGCCAGATGGTGACGAATGCTACCGGCATCGAAAATAATGCGGGGTATTCGTACGGAAAGATGGCGTGAGCGTGCCCGAGAATCTGCACCCAAACTGTCGGCCCTGTCAGTGTGAGCAATACCGCACACAAAAGTCCTAATGAACCGCCAATCACGGCGCCGCGGGTGGTCAGGTTTCGCCAATAGATCGACAGGAGAAGCACAGGGAACGTAGAACTGGCAGCAACGGAAAAGACCAGACTAACGACAAATACGATATTCTGGTTACCGAATGCAATGCCAAAGACGATCGCAAGCAAACCTAGACCGATTGTCGTGGCTCTAGAAACGCGCAACTCGTCGACGCTGGACGAATGCCCCTGCTTGATCGCGTTCGCATAGAGATCGTGCGAAACAGCAGAAGCACCAGCAAGCGTCAAACCAGACACGACCGCCAGTGCTGTAGAGAACGCGACTGCGCAGATGATACCGAGCAGGACGTTTCCGCCGACTGCGTGCGCCAGATGAACCGCGACCATGTTAGCGCCACCAATCAGTCCGCCTCCGACACTGTGGTAGCGAACGTCCGGCATGACGATCGCAATTGTCCCGAAGCCGATTATCACTATCAGAAAGTAGCCAATACCGATGATCGCAGTTGCGTGCAGGACGCTTTTCCGTGCGGCACGAACATCGGGTACGGTAAAAAAGCGCATCAGAATATGCGGGAGTCCAGCGGTACCAAAGATTAGTGCTAAACCTAGCGAAATCGCAGAGACTGGATCGTGAAGAAGGCCGCCGGGTCGCATGATCGCGTCGTGCAAAGGATGCACCTTGACGGCCGCGGCGAAGAGTTCAATTAGGCTAAAGTGGTATTGCCACAGAACCATTCCCGCCATGAACAGACATGCAGCCAACAAAGCGCCGGCTTTGACGATCTGGATCCACGTCGTAGCGAGCATTCCGCCAAAAAACACATAGACCACCATTAGCATGCCAACACCAATCACGGCAGGCGCGTACGAAACGCCAAACAGTATCTCAATCAGCTTTCCAGCAGCAATCATCTGCGAAACCAAGTACAGAAGTACGATTGCAAGAGAACAAACAGCACAGAAAACGCGCATAGGCCGTTGCTGCAAGCGGTAAGACACCACATCCGCGAGAGTAAAACGACCAAGGTTTCGGAGCGGTTCGGCGATAAGGGCGAGGATGATCGGCCAACTCGCGAGAAAGCCAATTGAATAGATCAGTCCGTCAAAACCGCTTGAATAGACCATTGCGGAAATGCCGAGGAGCGAGCCTGCAGAGAGATACTCACCTGCGATTGCCCACCCGTTCTGCGCGCCACTGATGCGACCGCCTGCGGCGTAGTGATCGTCAATACTGCGGGTCTTGCTCGCTGCCCACCGGGTAATTGACAGCGTTACCGCAATGACGATAAAAAACATCGAAATCGCCACAGAGTTCATAGCCTGATGCGTAGCAACCCCTGACTCCGAAGCATAAACAGTCTGCGTTGTAGCACAGAATGCCACCAACGCCACCTGAGCGAGCCCAACTCGAAGAGGGTAGTTCACGCTGTGTCTCCGATTTCCATATCAGCCATCTCGCGGTCGTACACATTGTTGGCACGGTAGACGTACAACGCGACAATCAGGAACGGCAAAAGCAAGAGGCCGAGACCTATTGGGATACCCCACGTGGCGGGCGCAAGGCCTGTGATCAGGCGACCAAGCAGACTGGGGAAATATGCGATGGAAAGTACAAACAAAAAGTAGCCAAGCATCATTAAAGCCGCCAAGCCCCATGAGAACATTTGTCTACGAAAAATCAGCGCTTCCAGACGCGCGTTCACCACAAAACTGCTTGCCGGTTCCGCACGCTCGCCGCCGGCGCCAACTTCGTGAAATGCGACTCCAGACATCTTGCTCATGCTCGCACTCCCGAGTTCATAATCAACCGCAAGCCGAAGCCCGGCAAGCTTGAGGCAACGAACACTCGCCCGTTCCAGCGGCGTCCACGTTCCATTGGGGTCATGATCTGTCTCCAATATTAATTAATCGATCGATCACTTTCTACGCGATAAGTTACAGCAAACATTGTGAGCGATAACCAGGACTATCCCTGGCAGCGTCCAAGCACTTACCAGTCACAGTGACGGCCCGATTCCACCGAATCTCAAGGCCGAAAGCGTTGCCGGACAATGTATTCGAACATGCAACATCAGTCTGGCGTGCGTCCGGCGAGGCTAATGCCAGCAGGAGCATGGTGCGAAGGGCGTTTCCACGTTCCCTCCGACGCAAACGCTTGATGCCCGCGTGTGCTCCTAGTCTAGGAAGACGAAATTGAGGCCCATGAAATGCGGACGGAATAAAGCGCAGGCTGCCAAGGCGGTATCGGAGTGACAGATACTGCCAAACGCGATTGCCGTTTCCGAGGCAAAAACGCCGGTTGAACGTGTGCACAGCGATATCAACGAAATGGTTTTGTCCAGCGAGCTGTCTTTCTAAACTCTTTAGAATTCCGATCCGAACGCAGATGACCAACTATTGTCACGCTAGTTTTCAGATTATCTTTTGCTCGGTTGCTTCCTGATCTTTATCTTCCCAGGCGCGACGCAAAGCAGGCATCAATTTGAATATCTAGCCTGCTGGCAAAGCTTGTTTTCGTAGCGGCAATGAGCGAAATTTCAACTAGCCTCTCTCCGAAGCAAAGAGCGCATGATTTCGCTGTCAGTGGGGGCAAGCCTCCAGCCCTGTTTCACTCCGACTCCGGCGCGATGGAGGTAGGCCGAACTGGCGCGCCCGAAACGGCCTATTTAATGCGTCAAAGAGGTGTCTTCGCGACGCTAAGTGATATCGGTATAGCGAACGCGCATTGGATCCCCCGAATTAGAAGCCCAACGCAGGACTTTGATTTCCTGAACAAGAACTCGATCAATGTGCATCGCTGTGACTGGATCCTACAGACCAAAATATACCAACGAATATAGCGATTGGATTATTCAATCGATAATTATTAGTTATTGAAAGAAGTTTTCTACCTTCAGGCGCCGATCGTGCGTTTCTGAAAATGTGTTCGACACGGAGACGCGATGCTGGCGCCGCTACTAGGTCACTTGGAGATCTGATCAAGTGGGTCCTATCGAGGAGATTCCCGGTATTGACTTCCCGTGACAGGTCCTAACTCATGAATGATACGAGATGAAGAAGACTCTGGTTACAGCCGCTGTTCTGAGCGGTGTTGCACTCAACGCACAAGCGCAGAGCAGCGTTTCGCTCTACGGGCTGATTGATGCAGGCGTCAGCTACGTGAATCACGCGCGCGCGGGCTCCGGCCACGATAGCCTCCTCAAGTACGACGACGGCGTGGCATCCGGCAGCCGCTGGGGTCTGCGCGGCACCGAAGATCTGGGAGGTGGCCTTAAGGCATTGTTCATGTTGCAAAGCGGATTCAATAGTGGTACCGGTACGCTCAACCAAGGTGGGGCGTTATTTGGGCGGCAAGCGTTCATAGGGTTGTCGCAGACTGGCATAGGGTCATTGACGCTCGGACGGCAGTACTCATTCTCCACTAAATACCTTGGCGCCGGCTACTCGACAGGTAGCCAGACCGCTGCAGGCAACTACGCGTATCACATCAATGACGTAGATCAACTGACGTCCAGCCGCATCAACAATGCGATCAAGTTCAGCAGCGCTGATTTCTCGGGATTTACATTCGGTGCGATGTACGCTTTCTCGAATCAGGCCGGTGCATTTGCGGGCGCGCCCTCCACAGGGCCCACCACAGCCCCGGTCGCTGGATCGTCCCGCACATACAGCTTCGGTGTGAATTACGCCAACGGCCCATTCGCCGTGGGCGCCGCCTACACCGACATTCACTATCCAAATCAAGCAGTACCAGCGTATGCAACCACGATTTCCAATGTTTCGACGGGCTCAGTAAGAGACCTACGCACTTTCGGCGTGGGTACTCGCTACACTGTCGGCGCGGCAATATTGTGGGCGCTTTACACCAACACGCGGTTCGAGACACTGACGGGTTCCGTGACCATATTCACGGCCTACGACGCTGGTGCCAAGTATGCATTTACACCCGCCTTCAACGTGGGCGTTGGTTATACCTTTATGCATCTGAGCGACACCAACACAGGCCATTGGAATCAGGTAAACCTCAGCGCCGACTATTCATTCAGCAAACGAACCGACGTTTATGCACTGGCCATTTACCAGATCGCGTCCGGACGGAACGGCGAGCAGAACGTGCAAGCTGAAATCGGCTCTAGCGCGAACTTCTTTGGACCTTCCGGCACGGGTGCAAACAACCAGTTGGCACTTCGGCTCGGTATCCGTCATCGTTTTTGATAGAAGCAAGAGAACACCGCCGATCCGTATCCCCGGCCGCTAATGATCCTCACGCCACGGGCAATGACGTATTGGATGTTTCGGTTCTATGTGCCGGGAAATTCGCAACGGGGAGGCATTAACTTTTTGAGCAACGGTACTCTGGCAAACCCAAATTGGCTCTGCCGACTGCAGCAACTCCGAATCCCGCATAGCGTCAACTACGCGCTGGTGTATCGGTCTGTCACTTTCAGCGATGCCTGTTTCGGCACACTGTTCAACCTCAGCAACTGGCCGGCAATGGGTCGTCGTATCAGTTATGGTCCAACCTAATTCCAAATGTGAGGATTTTTTCTAGCTGGCTGACATTAAGTGGATAACGAGCAACACCACATGCCGCAAGCGGCATCAAGACGTGTTGATGACAGACGAGTTGGAGTTGCCCCTGTAACTCCGGACACTCGCACACCGTTAAGTTGCTGATGCTGCAGTACGACGAAACTCCCTTGGGAACCGATATTTCAGCGCTTTATGCGGGTGACGCTCGTTGTATTGCTCGAAGGCGCCGGCCAGATGCGCGAGCGCTGTCGGCACATCAGGCTTATGCATGAAGGCAATGTAATCGTGCTTGATGGTCTTCACGAACGACTCGGCCATGCCATTACTCTGCGGCGAACGAACTGGAGTCGTCAATGGCTCCAGACCCAACTCGCGAGCGAAGCTACGTGTGCGATGGTCGATATAGGCAGAGCCGTTGTCCGACAGCCATTCAATGGTTGAGCCTGCCTGCGCCGTGCCGAAGCGTTGCTCGACCGCTGCGAGCATCACATCACGCACGACGTCGCCGCTATGGCCGCCGGTCGTCGCGGCCCAACTGATGGCCTCCCGGTCGTGGCAGTCCAACGCAAATGTCACGCGCAACGGCGAGCCATCGTCACAACGGAACTCAAAGCCGTCTGAGCACCAGCGGACATCGCTTCGGTCAACCGCAATCCGTCCATCATGGCGGCGGGTGTCGCGTCGTTGACCCGGACGTCTCAGCAGCAACTGGTGGTCGCACATGACGCGATAGACCCGCTTGACGTTCACGCACGGCGCGCCAGCCATTTCATGGCTACGTCGCAATAACGCCCAGACTCTGCGGTACCCATACGTTGGCAAGACAGCCACATGCTCGTGGATTGCAGCAACCAGTTCCGTGTCATCAATATGCCGGGCGCGACGGCCATCCTGCCAGTCCGGGGAACGGGCTTTCCTGACTGCCAAAGCAGAGCGCGCCACGCCGAGAACATCGCAGACCATTTTCATTGGTCGTCCCCGGGCAGTAAGGGCGAGCGCGCAATCCAGTTTTTTGAGCGGCCGTAATCGACTGCTTCCTTCAGTATCTCGGCCTCTTGCGTCTTTTTGCCAAGCAGACGCTGCAATTCTCTGATTTCCTTCATCGCTGCGGCCAGTTGCGAAGCCGGCACCACCGCTTCCCCAGCTTTCACCGCCGCCAGGCTGCCGTCCTGGTATTGCTTGCGCCACGCAAATACCTGGTTTGGGTTCACCCCGTGACGCCGGGCGACCGCTGAAACCGTTGCGCCCGGTTCCATAGTCTCCTGGACGATGGAGACTTTTTCCTGCACCGAGCGCCGCCGCCGGCGCTCCGGTTCGCTCAAAATTTCGATGCTTTCCACAATTTGCCTAGGCTTAAAACCAGTCACAAGACTCCCTCTTATTTTAAGAGGTGCCGCGTGCCCTGAGAATCAAGGGGCTACTCCACCTGAGAATCAAGGGGCTACTCCACGAGTTATGACACTGCAACCAACATTAGGAAATCTTCTTTGAAATTGCTGATGACTTCATGCGAAGCATTTCCCCACTGATATCGGAACCGCCGCGAAACTTGCCCTGCAAGTTTCGCAGCGGCAGCTATCCGTGCAGTACAGCCCCGCATTGCATTCGCAGAGTCATTGGACATCGAACGTGAACGGGAGATTCACGTGACCTGTCGGGCTAACCTTGATCGTCCGCTTTTGTTCCTTGTTTTTGTAGCGAGCAAAAACCGTGTAGCTGCCGGGCTGCAATTGCAACAGCATGTATGGACCACGCGAGTCCGCTTGCAGCAGTTCGATGCCGTTTGCGTCTTCGAGGCGCACGTGGACATCGGCAAGATAATCGCGCGTTGGTCCATAAAAATCTAGCGACAGCGGCCAGCCGGATGCGGCGCGGCGCATCGCTTTCGCTTCGTCGTGCCCCACACCGCCCGAAACGTAGCGCACGTTGCCTTGTTCAAGGATTGCGGGCAGGCCAGCCGCCAGCGTCGTGCTTGCGGTGGTGGTCATGTTTTGCGCACGAACGCTGTCAGTCACGCCGATGGTGAGCGTAGTTGCAAGTACGATCGATGCTAATGCATTGATGGATTTCACTTTCCGTTCCTTAGATCATGGTGAGGTGGAAACGAAAAGTTAATGCCACACCTTGCCGCGCGCCATTCTACGAATGGTGGGTCGAAATAATCCCCTGTTCAGGCTTTGATCTCCCGAATTAATCCTTGTCGACAACGCTCTTAAACCGATAAGAGATGCCATCGTACTCAGGTATAAGCGACCTGCGGTACGGAGGTGTTTCTCCGCAGAGTCGCGGGGAAAACTTGACCGCGGCCAGCGTTTATTCGGATACGACTCGGTTGGCGCTTGCCCCCATACAATCGCGGCCAAGACGCACTACCTCGTAGTCGAGTTGCCCCATTGGCAACGGCGAGCCAGGAGTGACGCGAGTGCGGCCTCAGATAACCCTGCGGGACAAGCTGATCAACCTGCGCGGGTCGCGCTGGTGGCACAAGCAGTGCGGAGAGCTGCATCAGCGACTGCGTCGGTTGCAAATAAACTTATCAGCTCCTGCTCGCGCTGCTGCGTGCCTAGAAGCCGGACACCAACCATTTTTGTTATTGCTTTCAGCAACGACGTGCTCTCAAACTCATTGAACCATTGAATTATCAATGCTCCTGGTAGTGCGTGACACGCTCACAATCATGGCCTTCAGGCGAGACGCGCAAACCGCAACGACATTACTCCGCATAGCGCTCGCAACAGACAATCGTTTTGCGCCGCCACGGTCTTATTTTCTCCGGATCACTCTGTGCCAACGGGGAATCACAAAGAAATTAACAATGTTTGAGCGATAGCTCACCCGACCTTCTTCTTCGATCACCGGATGTAACCGCGCCTTCGGAGTCGGAACAAGAAAATCCTGACACGCGCCTCATCAGCTTCATTCGCCCTGACATAGCTGATGTTGCCGTGAGGACCGGCGATGGAGTCGCCCATGGTCTAACGCATGCAGAGGCTAGTTTTACCGATGATCTTATTTCACTGCCACGCGAAGGGCCGCAAGCGCTCGCGTCGGCTATACAGTATTTCAGCGACGCTAGGTTGCGCGACTGTCAGTTTCGCACTCCGCAGTGGACAATGCGGAAGAACTTCGATGCAACCGATGCGATCGGACCAGAGTTCGTCGCAGCTGATGAGTTACCGCTCGGCGCAAAAGGCTTGCGGATTTAGACGTAGCTGAATGAATGAGTCGGACAAGACGCGAACACGATCCAGATGGTGTTCGATGTCGCAACACTCGCCGCCTTGATCAGTGCCGCGATGACGCTCGAACCTGGCGATCTCATCGTGACGGGTACGCCTTCCGGTAACGGCATGGCACGCACCCTGCAATTCTGGATGAAGGCGAGTGACGTCTGCGAAGGGGAGATCGAAAGGATCGGGCTGCTTCGTTAGAAGGTAAAAGCGAATTCATGTTTGTTTTCGGCTCCGCTCCGTATCGGCGCAGGCACTCAGGCGAAGAGATGGAGCGAGATAAAAAATGCTTCAGGAAATAGAGTTCGCGCTAGTTCTCTTCTTCTTTTCGATAGCGAAGGGCTACAGCGGGGAAGCTCGCTCGGAGCAGTATGCTTCTCACGGCAATCAACACGATGCTCGTGACTACGCGTTGCCGTCCGCGCTCTTTTCTCTAGCCGGCGAAAATGCACCGAGCGAGCCTCAACAGCAATGTCCTGCTGATCGCCCTGCTCGTCACGGTTGTTGGTTCCGTACTTTGTATCGCTGGCTTTGTCGCGATTCGTATTCGATGTGAATGCTTCGAAATGCAGCAGTTCGCACTGCCGCCGATGCCCAATGCGGCCGTTTCTTAAGGGGGGACTGAATCCGGCTTTCAGCCCCCTGATCGCGCCAGTTGGTGGCTGGTCATAGGCCGCCGATCCAGCCTGACGCCGACATTGGCAATAGCGTCCTGCTGAATTCCTCGGACATTTGGAGCGTCGTCCCCTTTGAGCCGCGCTCTCCTGCCCACGGATGAGCATCGGTGTCTGGCCAGCCACCCCGCGCCGTTGATCGATTGGCTACGCTCGCATGCGAACCCCCGATCCGGCTGTATTCAGATATCCGCCAGCTGATTTTTTGTGGCCGGATCCGCGAAAACATTGGCTTTATTACATCACCCGCAATTCCCATGTCGCGGTAATCTCTTCGCATCAGGCATCACCTTTTGAGAGGCGACGGATACGGCGCACCAAGGGGGACGGTCCGGAAAACTTCGCGGTCGCGAGCTCGACGGATGCCCCCTTTCCAGCGTTGCCTTTCTCACGGATGCGCCGCCCCGGAGACCTACGATGCGTTTCATCAGTTATCGACGCGGCAACACTACGGGCGTCGCCCTTCAGTTGGAAGACGGCCACTATCACGGCCTAGATCAGGCTGATCTGGGGTTCCCGGGCAAGCTGAATCAGTTGCTACGGGCGGGCGCGGGTGCTTTGGCAAACGCGGCCAACATCCTGACTCGAAGCGGGAAGCCTGTCGATCTTGCAGCATGCGCCCTGCTGCCCCCGATAACAGCACCTGGCAAGATTATTCGGGTCCGTCCAAGCTACCCCGACAGGTCGCGCGAGGAAGGCTGCGAGAAGCCGGCATGCGCACACGTGTCGGTACTCTCTCGTATCAACTTGATCGGTCAGAACGCCTCACTGCGACAGCCGCGCGAGGCAACGCTTCTCGGCTATGACGGCGAACTTGTCGCAGTGATGGGCCGCGTCGGCAACTGCCTTTCTCATGATTCCGCGCTTTCTTACGTTGCTGGATACACCGTTTTCAGCTGCCCGGTGTTCAACGGCGAGCAGGTTTCAAGTTCGCACTGGAGCGGCGATCGGCGCTTCGATGAGAACGGTGCAATGGGGCCTGCACTGGTCACAGTCGATGAGGTTCCATGCGGAGCGGCCGGTCTGCGCATTCGCACCAAGCTGAACGAAATGACACTCCACGAAACAGGCACGAGCGAATCGGCGATCAGCGTGGCGGACGCCGTCTCGTTAGTCAGCGCCGTGATGACGCTGATGCCGGGTGATCTCATCATTATTGGCCTAGCGTGCAGTGTCGTGCCTCTAACGCTCTCTAACCCGCCGGGCGCCGGCGACATTTGCGAAGTCCAAATCGACCAGATCGGCACGCTACGCAACGTTCTCGGAAAATGCGAGACCAGCCCCCCCACCGCCATGCGTTCGCACTCGTTCAGGTAGATTGCTACGCCTGATGTCCGCCCGAAGTAATCGCGCCAACGAGCGTTTCGATGGGCTACCTGCATGTCTGCTACGGAATCCGTCGTGCATTCTCGCGAGCGATGACAAAGGTGAACGACGCGATCCGTTGTGGTCTGGAACGAACCGACCGTTGCATGCGAGATTCGTGATTAGAGCTCGATGGCGTTTGCCGTCTTAGGGGCCTTATCTAAGGTGGCCTCATGGTGCTACGTCTCAATTGTCCCTAGGACTCGAAAACGGCATTCATGCGGCATGCAGGGCGTTCGCCAGCGTGAGCGTCCACCACGGCAAGCATTGCGCAGTCGAGCCTTGCGACAGTTGCTCGTGTCGACGCTCCGTTTCCGGAATAAACGACAAGCTGCCCACCTGCCAAAGCCCGCGTAACTAACGAATTCTTGCGTTGAAATCAAGGATGATGTACTTCAAACAGGGTTTTTCCGCAAATATAGAGAGTTCACACTCCGTTCCGGACTCAAACGGAGTGTTCCATGCCTATTGCCCTTTTCGCGCTGACCCTCAGCGCCTTCGCTATTGGTACGACAGAGTTTGTCATTGTCGGCCTCATTCCCACTGTTGCTGCCAATCTTGGGATCGACCTACCTTCGGCCGGCCTGCTGGTCAGCTTGTATGCGCTGGGCGTCGCGGTCGGCGCCCCAGTACTTACCGCGTTCACTGGACGACTGCCGCGCAAGACCCTGTTGCTAGGCCTGATGGCGCTGTTCACAGTTGGCAACCTGCTCGCATGGAAAGCGCCGAACTACGAATCGCTGATCATCGCGCGCGTCCTCACCGGCCTGGCGCACGGTGTTTTCTTCTCGATCGGTTCTACCATCGCCACAAGTCTCGTGCCAAAAGAGAAGGCAGCCAGCGCGATCGCGATCATGTTTACCGGCCTGACCGTCGCGCTCGTCACCGGCGTGCCTCTCGGCACTTTTATCGGCCAGCATTTCGGCTGGCGCGAAACCTTTCTCGCTGTGTCAGCGCTGGGCGTGATCGCGTTCGTCGGCAGCCTGATTTTCGTGCCGCGAAACATCCGCCATACCGCTCCCGCCTCGCTCAAGGAGCAGGCTATGGTGCTCGCACAACCACGGCTTCTCATGGTGTACGCAAAGACCGCGATAGGCTACGGCGGCTCGTTCATACCGTTCACATTTCTAGCACCTATCTTGCAACAGGTCTCGGGCTTCAGCGCCAGTGCCGTGGGCTGGGTGATGCTGGTCTACGGTGTATCGGTTGCGGCAGGCAATCTGTGGGGCGGCAGGCTTGCCGACCGGAAAGGGCCGATCGCGGCATTGCAAATTATCTTTGCCTTGCTGGCTGTCGTATTGTTCGCTCTGACGTTCACTGCGCACGTCAAGTGGATGGCTTTGCTGACCGTGTTGCTGTGGGGTGCAGTCGCATTCGGCAACGTGCCGGGCTTGCAGGTCTATGTCGTCAAACAGGCCGAGCGCTTCACGCCGCAGGCCGTCGACGTGGCGTCGGGCCTGAACATCGCAGCGTTCAACCTTGGGATCGCTGCGGCTGCGTGGCTGGGTGGTTTGATCGTGACGCACCTTGGGATTATGAACACCACATGGATCGGCGCGCTGGTAGTTCTCGTGTCGCTCTTGATCACAACCTGGAGCGGCGTCCTGGACAAACGCAGCGGCATCGCGACGCGATTCGAGGGTCCGGCACCGATCGGCCATTAAGCACCGTGTAGTGAGAAAAGCAAAGCGGGTTATCCGTCAGGCATCACACCCTCATCCACAATTGACACAAACACACCCAACGTGACGCATCCCGACAAGCCACTCGCTTTGCAGAAACTCATCGCCGACGGCTTCAGCATCGGCTTGGAATTGCCGCTCGACAACGACTGGTCGCCTACCGGCGAACTCCAGCGTCGCGAAGCCGGTCGGTCTCCTGGCGAGCCAAACATGTGCGGCCATGCCACGCTTGCACGGCTCGCAGACCTCCTTGGCTTTCGCGCCCTCTGGATACGCGACGTACCGTTATACGACCCGCAGTTCGGCGACGCTGGGCAGGTATTCGAGGCCTTCAGCTATCTGGGCTATCTCGCTGGTATCACAGACCACATCTTGCTCGGCACCGCCGCTGTGGTCCTGCCTCTACGCGAGCCGATGCTGACGATGAAATCGGCCGCCACCATCGACCGGCTGAGCGACGGACGCCTGTTACTAGGCGTCGCAAGCGGCGACCGCCCAATTGAATACCCAATCTTCGGCCGTGACTTCGAGGAGCGCGGCCATACCTTCCGTGCGCAGATTGACTTGCTACGCAATTGGGGCAATGGGATATTACCGCCCGGCGTGCAGTTGCTGCCACGTCCCCAGCAGCAAGCTGTGCCGCTGCTGGTGGCCGGCCTCGCGCAGCAGAGCCCGGAATGGGTCGGTCAACATCTGGACGGATGGCTCGCTTACCCGGGCACACCCGAGGACCATGTCCAGCGAAGTGCGTTTTGGCGTAGCGTGGCTGGTGACAAGCCGTATATAAGCTTTATCCATCTCGATCTGCTCGACGCCCCTACTGCACCGGCGCAGCGACATCGCTTCGGCCTGGCAACCGGCCGCCATGGCTTGATTGCCGAACTGCAAGCGATGCGTGAGGCTGGGGTTCAGCATATCGGTCTGCATTTGCGCCGCAACCAACGGCCCGTCGCGCAAGCGCTGGAAGAGATCGCCGCATACGTGTTACCCGAGTTTCACGTAGTAGCGTAACGAACTGCCGCCGAGGATATGCCGCGATATGCTGTCATGCGATGTTCCGCCTCAGAAAGAAGAATTCAAAGAATGACCGAAGTGGCGTTTCTCTTTCCATCAACGCATCGGCCCCACGCGTCTGGTCGATTTTCGCCGGCTTCGGTAGTCTGCCCGTGTGGCTAAATGTTGTCTGCCGCAGCCGGCTCGCCGATAGCGACTGGCACGGTCATCGTCGAGCGACTGCTTGACTTTAGCGAGGCCGGCCGGCGATATAGCTAGGCGCTCATCGAAGGCCCAAGCGCCGTGTCTGGCTACATAGGCACGATGTCCGTTCACGACGATCGAGATGCATGCTCCGTCGCGACGTGGTCCAGCCGCTTTATGCCCGCCAATACAAGTAACGCAGCCGATCTTTCGATTCACTACAAACGGATTTACCGCGATGGGTTAAATCGTCTAAAGACGCTCGTCGAATCTCGCGGCGGCCCCTCCTTGAAGTTGCTCGCCCGCAAAATCGCAAGCGAGGTACTTCCTAGCGTCTCTCTGGCAAGGCACGCCGCCACTAGCATCGAACCGCTGGCCCGCCTTTTACTGGTTCGGGAATGCGTGCCGCTCGTCCGTCCCCGCATTAATTGGAATGACGATAGATGACCTAGCGATTCCGCGAAGAAGCGCTGCATTATTTCGCTCTGCACAGTGGAAAAGATATTGCGGTTCTGCGATGGAATTGCTCCGTCTGGTTAGCGAAACCACAATTCGATCGCATACATCGTATGTGATATCCCACTGCAAGATACTGCATCAAACCGTCGATCGACTCGCGATAACAAGTTCATTGCGAACCGCCTCAAGCTCGCGCACAGAAGCTCGGTTAGCTCTCAATTCACTGATCGAGCACATCCCCATCAGCGCGAGTGTGAGGCTTGTTTCGTTGCGTAAGAGTTCGATCGCCTGGCTCACGCCTTTACGGCCCGATGCGCCCAGGCCATAGGCGTACGCGCGCCCGAGCAGCACCGCGTCCGCACCGAGGCCGATCGCTTTCACGATATGACTGCCGCGTCGTACGCCGCTGTCCAGCAGCACTTCGGCGCGTCCGGCGACAAAGCGCGCGATCTCCGGCAACACGGAAATCGACGAGCGCGCGCCGTCGAGTTGACGGCCACCATGATTGGATACGCAGATGCCGTCCACGCCGTCGTCGAGCGCGCGGCCCGCGTCATCGATCGACAGGATGCCCTTGACGACGAGCTTGCCGGGCCACTCCCGCCGCAGCCACGCGAGATCGGACCAATTCATGCTCGGATCGACATTCGCGGACAGATACGCGGCCTGCGACATCAGATCGCGTGGCATGTCCGCTTGATCCTTGACGTTGCCAAGCAGCAAACGACCGTGCAAGCCCATGCGCCAGCACCATGCCGGGCGCGAAAGCACATCTAGCACCGTGCGGAGTTTGAGCGATGAGGACGTTCGGAAACCGTTGCGCGTGTCACGCTCGCGCACCGACGACACATTGGTGTCCGCCGTCAGAAACAGCGTCCTGACGCCGACCTTCCACGCACGCTCGATGATCCCGGACGCCAGATCGCGATTTTTGAAGACATAGAGTTGCATGGCAAGGCCATGCGGCATGACCGCACCCACTTCCTCGATTGAATTGATAGAAAAGGTGGAGAGGCACATCGGAATGCCGGCCTCACGCGCCGCTTCCGCCGCTCGAATTTCGCCGTCGGGCCAGAACGAACCGGCAAATCCAACAGGCGCGAGCATCGCGGGCATCGAATAGCGCGCGCCGAAAAAATCGGTGGCGAGACTGCGCGAGGACAGATCGACCAGCACGCGTTGCTCCAGCGTGAACTGATCGAAGTCGTCAGTGTTGCGCGCGAGTGTGCGCTCGGAAAACGAGCCGCCATCGAGGTAGTCGAAGAACATTCGTGGCAACTTGCGACGCGCCTGTTGCCGCAAGTCTTCGATGTTGGAGATGGTCATCAGCGGATCGTCCTGTTAAAGCCGCTCGACATGTGCGTAGACGTCGTCCGCAGGACGATAGCCCAGACACTCGATGGCGCCCGAGAGGTCCCAGTCCATCTCCCGATTGTTCGACACTCCGTTCACGATGATCGACTGCGAAGGCCACGCAGCACTCGGCGCTCGCACCGACTGGATGAACAACTGCCCGAGATCGCGATTGGAGAGCCACATGTTGCGAAACCAGCGCAGCGTACGGCGCGCATCGTCGTCGAGCACTGCCATGTCGGAGGTCGATGCGGGCGAGCCCGAGTGTGTGATGTCGCGCGGGTCGTTCTCGCCGGTCAACGCCCAACCGACCCGCACCGACACCGTGCTCAACCTGCCCTGCGCCAATTCCACCATCGAGGCGCAGAGTTTCTCGCTCATCACTTTCGACGTACCGTAGGCGAGCGAGTGCAATTCGCGCTTGCCGTCATGCCACTTCGTGCCGGGCGCAGGCGCGAGTTCGGCCGTCAAACGTCCCGCGCCTAACTGCGCCGCGAGCGGCATGTCCTTGTACGCGCCCATCGCATGATTCGACGAGGCGTAGACGAAACGGCTCACCCCGGCGCGCGTGCAGGCCATCAACAGATTCAGCGTCATATCGTACGACGCCATGGCTTGCAGCCATGTGGAATCCGGCAATGGGTTCGACGCGGCGAAATGGATCACGGCGTGCACATCGCCGAGCGCTCCGACCCACTCGCCATCAGCGTGGGTCAGATCGCTGGCGATCATGCGCAGACGGCGGCGCGCCACGTCTGAAAACTTCGTGTCGTCGTTGCTGCGATCGATGCCGGTAATCTGCTCGCACCATTGCGTGCGTGCGAGCGCCTCAACGACTTTATGACCGAGGTTGCCACCCGCGCCCGTCACCATGATCTTGCGTGGAAGAATATCGGTCATGGCTTCACTGTTCCCGGACGAATTCGATACACACGGGGCTAGGAACCGGATAGTCGTAGCCTGTCGAAGTCAGCACACCCGTTTGCTGATCGACTGAAAACACGCGGATAAAGCCGTCGTCCTGCGATGCCGCAAGCAGCCACGCGCCATCCGGCGACACGGCAAGGTCGCGCGGTGTACGGGCGTCCAGATCGAAGGCGCCGATCGGCGTCAGCGTGCCCGTTGCTTCGTCGATACGTGCGCCAAATATCGAATCGTGGCCGCGATTTCCGACATAAACGAACCGTCCGGACGGATGCAGACGCATGCCTGCGGCGCCGCTTTCGCCCTTGAAATCATCCGGCAGACTCGACACCTCACTCACGAGCGTCGCACGCTCCCCTTCAGTGCGATAGAGCCGGACCGTGTTGGACAATTCGTAGTTGGCAAGCAGATACGCACCGGAAGGCGTGAATGCGAGGTGACGCGGGCCTGCCCCAGGCGCGGCGTCCAGCTGCAAGTCGGCGTTCGCGCAAGGCAGCGCACTACCGCCATTCGAGCTCAGCAGATGACGCACGATGGCGTCTGTTCCAAGATCGGCCAGATAGACGTAGCGGCCATCGGGGCTCGCTACTGCGCAATGTGCATGCGGTCCTTCCTGGCGCTGCGCGTTCGGCCCGGTGCCTTCACGGCTCAGCACGACCGGTTCGCCTGCGGGCACGCCGTCCGCGTCGAGCCTGAATGCGATGACTTCGCCGCTCATGTAGTTCGAGGCCAGCAGCAGGGAGCGCGCAGCGTCCACGAAGACATGGCACGGCCAGCCGCCCGGTGTTGCTGTTTCGTGCAATAACCGGAGCGAACCGGACGACGCATCGCGTTCGTAGACACCGATGCCTGGTCCGTCTGCGGGATCGACTTCCCGGACAGCGTAAAGGCGGCTGCCGTCCGCCGACAGAGTGAGATACGAGGCATTCGACGCCTTCTGTATCGCGACTTCGCGCAACCGTCCGGTTGCGGCATCGAAGTCGAGCAGATAGATGCCCTCGCCTTTGCCGTCTACATGAGGCATACGGCGCGTGTAGGTGCCGACGGCTAGGCTCGAGATGGAGGACTGCTCCTGATTCACGTCTGTCTCCTTTAGTGATATCGGGTCGATGTGTCCGGATCGGGCCGTCTCTTTAGGCACGACGCTACAACACGCCGCCGTTCACGCGGATGTTGTCGATCATCTTTTCACGGATCGACGAAAGGTGCTTTCTGATCCCGCGCTCCGCGGCTGCCACGTCTTTCGCGACGATCGCTTCGAGTATCTCCACGTGATCTGCGTGCACGCGTTTTGGCGGATCGAGCGGCTTGAAGAAATAACTGCGCATGATGTGCAGATGAATGCTGAGGTTTTCGTAGCTCGCTCTCATCCGCTGATTCTTGCAGGCGTCGATCATGGCGCAATGAAACGCCTTGTCGGCCATGGAAAACGCGGCGTAGTCCCTGAAATCGCTATCGGACATGAAGCCGCCCATTTCATCGAGCAGCGCCTGCATTTGCGCGCTCACCGCTGCGTTGTCCGGACCCTTGATCACGAAGTGCGCGGCGAACAACTCCAGCGCCTCGCGGATCTGGAAAATCTCGACGGCGTCGTGCTCGGTTATGCCTTTGACGAACGTGCCGCGACGCGCTCGCACCTCCACGAGACCATCGGCGGACAGACGCTTGATGGCATCCACGACGGGCGTCCGGCTCACCTGCAACTCCGCCGCCACCTCTTCGACGTTGATCTGCTCATCGATCTTGATGACGCGGCTGAGGATCCGGTCCCGCACCTCGTTGTAGACCTGATCGCTCAGATGCGTGTGCTGTATCGGCGCAAAGACGCGGCTCATACGAAAACTCCTCGTTCCAAAAGCCTGCCGGTAGCCAGGCGGTCATACTGATTAACTTCAACATCTAACATGTGAAATGTTACACTACATCAAAAAGCCTGCCAAGCAAGGAGCACAGTGCAGACAGAGCACCGAATCAAATCAGGAGTGAGACATGGCAAAATCGCAGCGAAGGCAAAATCATGGCTAGTGCAGCGAGCCAGTACGATTTCATCGTGATCGGCGCGGGTGCGGCGGGCTGCCTGTGCGCTGGCCGTCTCGTGCGCGACCATCGGGCACGCGTGTTGTTGATCGAGGCCGGCGCGCGCGATCGCAACCCGCTCATCCACATGCCGGCGGGCTTCGTCAAGCTACTGTCGGATCGCGATTACATGACTTTCCATCGCAGCGCCGAACATCCTCACCTCGGCGGACGTCAGCCGTACATACCGCAAGGCAAGGTGCTCGGCGGCGGCAGTTCGGTCAACGCCATGGTGTATATACGCGGCCAGGCGCGCGACTACGACGAATGGGCAGCCATTACGGGCGACGAAGCCTGGCGGTACCCACGGTTGCTGCCGCACTTCACGCGTCTCGAAGGCAATGCCACCTTCAACAATGCGGCGCATGGCATCGACGGTCCGCTGAAAATTTCCGATGGTGCGAATCTGAGCGACGTGTCACGCGCTTTCGTGCTCGCCGCGCAAGGCATTGGCCTGTCCTTTAACGCCGATTTCAACAGCGGTACGCAGACCGGCACGGGCTTCTTTCAGACCACGACCCATCAGGGGCGTCGTTGCAGCGCCGTGGACGCGTTCCTCGCACCTGTCATGAATGATCCGCGACTGACCATTCGTACCGACACGCAGGTCACGCGCATTCTGATCGAACGCGGTGTCGCCAGAGGCGTGGAGATTCAACGCGGCTCGCAGCGCGAAACGGTTTTCGCGGGCGAGGTCGTTCTGACGGCAGGCGCGCTCGTGACGCAAAAGTTGTTGATGCTCTTGGGCATCGGCGCGGCAAATACGCTGGCCGGGCTGGATATTCCGGTCGTGGCCGATCTGCCGGGCGTGGGCGAAAATCTGCAAGACCATCACGAGGTGCCGGTGGTCGCGTTCTGCAACGGACGCTACGGCTATTTCAGGCAGGATCGCGGCTGGAACCAAATTCGCAACGGCTTGCAGTATCTGGCTTGTCGCAATGGTCCGGTGGCCTCGAACGCGGTCGAAGCCGGGGCGTTTTTCAATCCCGACGATCCAACCGGCGACGCGTCGATCCAGATGTTCTGCGTGCCCTCGGTGTACCTCGACCCCGACGTGACCTCCGCGAAAGCAACCTATGGCTTCACGCTGAACAGTTGCGTGATGCGCCCAAAAAGCCGTGGCCGCGTCGGCCTCGAATCTGCCGATCCGCGCGCCTCGCCGATCGTGTATCCCAACTACCTGCATCACGCGGACGACTTGCGGCTATCGGTGGCGGGCCTTCGGCGCGCGGCGAAGATCATGCGCGCGGGACCGCTCGCGGAGATTGTGGATCGTATCGTCTTGCCGGACGAATCCGCCGTGACCGATCCCTCTTCGGCCTCGGATGCCGTACTCGCGGAGCACTGCCGACGCACCGTCAAAACGGTCTACCATCCGGTGGGCACCGCGCGCATGGGTGCGGACACCGACCCCATGGCCGTGCTGCAAAGCGATCTAAGCGTGCGCGGCATCCAAGGGCTGCGCGTGTTCGACACGTCGTCGTGGCCGACCATCATTAGCGGCAATACGGTCGCCACGACGTATGCCGTCGCGGACCGCGGCGTTGCGCCGATGATGCGCGAAACCTTGCCTGCTCATTTTTCCTCTCATTTAACCGCCCAGCCCGATACGAATACCCGGTCCGACGAACCCGCACGAAACGCGCCGATCACCCATGCCGCGTGACGAGCGTTCGGGTCGGGCAAGTTATTCAAACCAATCGAACACGACACGTATGAGAGCCATTGTTTGCGAGGCCGTCAGCAACGCGCTGGACGGCGTTCATATGCGCGAGCGCACCGTGCCCCAACCCGGCCGCAAGGAAGTGAGAGTAACGATCCACGCGGCGTCGCTGAATCCGGTGGACTGGAAACTGGCCTGCGGCGTCGCGCCGTGGATGACGCCGCCGCGCATTCTCGGACTGGACGGCGCGGGTGTCGTCGATGCCGTGGGCGAAGATGCGGATCACTGGCGCGTCGGCGATCGGGTCGCATGGCACGGCAATCTCGCCCGCGACGGCGTGTTCGCCGAATACGCCGTCGCACCGGAGCATGTGCTGGCCCGAATTCCCGACAGCGTCGACTTTGGCGCGGCTGCCGCCCTGCCCTGCGCCGCGATGACTGCATTTCAGGCATTGGTGCGCAAAGCGCGCGTGACGGTCGGAGAAACGGTGCTGATCCAGGGCGCAGGCGGCGCAGTCGGCGGATTCGCCGTTCAGATAGCAAAGTCTTTGGGCGCCCGCGTAATCGCGCTCGCGAGACCGGCGCTATTCGACCGGGTCCGCACACTCGGCGCCGACTTCGTATTCGACCGCCACGATAGAGCGCTGCGGGAGCGCATTCACGAGTTGACCGACCACTACGGCGTGGACGTCATGCTCGAGGTCGCGAATCCGGGTGACGCAAGAAAGTCGCTGGACCTGATCCGCTATAACGGGCAGTTGCTATGTATCGACCCAATGCCGAATCTCGCAGACGTGCCGCCCTACACCTATGCGGCTTCGATCCATGAAGTGGCTCTCGGCGGCGCGTATGCGTGCGGCCACCTGCCGACCCAGCGGGATTTCCCGCAGATGTTGCAGACTTTGCTCAGCATGGTCGAGCAAGGCAGGCTCGATCCGATGATTGACAGAGCGATTGCGCTGAACGAAGTCCCGCAAGCCTTGAGGGATTTGCGTGAAGGCGCGAGCGCGGGAAAAATCGTGGTGGATGTCGCCCGCTAACGCGGCCTAGTTCGCCGCCGACTGTATGGCCTCGGCCGACGCGCACCACTCCGCCGGCTCGACGCCCAGCGCATGCGCCAGTTCGGATGCCGCGTGCACGATGCGTACGCTGTCTGGAAATGCGCTCGCGGCGGCGTCGTCCAGTGGCCACCCCAACACCCGCATACCGGCCGCGACGGCCGCGCGCGCTCCGGTCGGGCTGTCTTCCACCACGATGGCCTCGCGCGGTTCGAGCCGCAGCAGCCACGCGGCGCGCAAGTACGGTTCGGGATCAGGCTTGCCCATTCGTACGTCGTTCGCGCTGACAGTCACTAATTGCGGCTCCTGCAGATCGAGCGCCGCAAGATTCGCTTCGAGCAACATGCGCGACGCGTTCGACACCACGGCCTGCGCGACGCCCGCTGCGCGCACGGCCCGATAGACTTCGAGTGCCCCCGGCCGGGCTGCGATCGACGGCGCCGCCGCCAGATAGGCGCGAGCCCGGAACATCGACCATGCTTCGAATTCGATCTCGATACCGAAGCGTTCCGACACCAGCGCATGCACCTCGCGCCCGGTCTTGCCGAAAATCAGCGGATGCAGTTCGTCGCCCGCTTCGACGCCGTGGTGCGCCAACGCCGTGATGAGCGTGCGCAGATGCAGTGGCTCGCTGTCGGCGAGTGTGCCGTCCATGTCCCAGAGGACAGCCTTGAAACCCCGTGTCACAGTCATGAATCAATCGCTTGAAGAGAGTTGGTCGAGGTCATCGTAGAACTGCTGCGAATGCAGATACAGACGATCGAATATTGGCATCATAAGGTCATAGATGTCGCTCGCGTAAGGGTCCGGCTGCACTTCGCGCTCGAAGCGCGCAAACGCGCCGACTGCATCGGCGAGGTTAGCGAACTGCCCGTGCGCGCTCGCGGCCAGAATGGCACAGCCCATCACGCCGCACTCCACTTCCGCCGGCACGAGAATCGGCGTGCGATACATGCTGGCCTTGATGTCGAGCCACAACGACGCTTTTGCGCCGCCGCTCGCGGCCACCAGCCGCTCTATACGCACTCCGGGCGATTGCAGCAGCGAGATATGCCGTCGCACACCAAACGCGACACCTTCGAGCACGGCGCGATGCAGATGAGCCAGACCATGCTTCGCGGCGATCCCGAAGAACTGCGCGCGCGAGTTCGAATGCTCGCCGAGCCGTTCACCGGAAAGATACGGCAGGAAGAACAGACCCTCGGCGCCAACCGGCGCGCTCGCCGCTTTCTGCGCGACGGCCTCGTAGGACAAAGCGTTTTCGTGGAATGCGCGGCGCGCCCAGCGTACCGCATCGCCGCCCGAATCGAGCAGCATGAAGCGTCCCCACAGACCCTCGCACGTCGCCACGTTCGACACTTCGGGATGCAGCATCGGCGTGTCGGCGATGACCGTGATGATCGACGAAGTGCCGGTGATGTCGGAGGCAAGCCCCGGAGTGCATACGCCCGAGCCGAGCACCGAAACGGGGTAGTCGCCACCGCCGACCAGCACCGGCGTGCCTTCGCGTAGGCCTGTGGCGGCCGCCGCCGCGCGGGTCACTGCGCCGAGCACGTCGGACGGCGCGCCGATGCGCGGCAGTTTGCGGCGATCGAGCCCGAGCATATCGAGCATGGTTTGCGACCATGTGCGGCTCGCCGGGTCCATCAGAAAACTGGTGGAGGCATCGGTCCAGTCGCAGGCTCGCTCGCCGGTCAGCCGGAAATTGACGTAGTCTTTCGGCATGAACAGCGTGCTGGCACGTTCGTATGCGTCGGGCCGATGCTGCTTGAGCCACTGCAATTTAAAGCCGAACCATGCTGGCGTGGCCGGGTTCGCGGTGCGCGGCAGATAGGCTTTGGACGCGTGGCTCGCGCGGAAGGCCTCGACCTGGCTCAGCGTACGCTTGTCGTTCCAGAGGGGCGCTGTGTTGAGCGTGAGTTCGCCGTCGGCGTCGATCAATACCGAGCCATGCATCTGTCCGCATGCGCAGATCGCGGCGATCTTCGCCGCTGCGCCAGGCAGCTTGTCTAGCACTTCGCGGATCGCATGGGTGGCGCCGGTCCACCAGTCGGCCGGTCGTTGTTCCGACCAGCCGTAGCGCTCCACGATCTGCTCGTGCTCGCGCGCCGCCATGCTGCGTATCGTGCCGCGCGAATCGACCAGGGCGGCGCGCACGCTGCCGGTGCCGACGTCGATTGCCAGATAGAACGTCTCCATCGTAGTTCGCATGATTGAATGCCTGGAGTTGTGCCGACATATCGTGACGCTGCGCGGCGCTATCGACGCAGCCGCCACGCACGCTGCAACTGCGCCCGGAACAGCGCGCAGGCGCTTCCTTGCCGGCGCTCGTCGAGCATACGCGCGTCGATCGCGTCCGGCGAGATGGTATTGAAGTCGAACAGGCCGTAGTGATGCGCGATCATCGCGGGCACTTGCGCCGCCTTCGTCAGCGCGAGCGCTTCGTCGAGCGTGAAGTTGCCGGGCACGCCATTGCAGCTGCGCTCCTCGTCGCGACCATTCACCGGCAGGAGCGCGACATCCGGTCGAAGCCTCTGCACCCGTTGCGCGAGTTGCGCGTAAGGCACGCAGTCTCCGGAATGATAGAGACGCACGCCTCCCACTTCGATCACATAGCCGAGCCACGGATGCCGGCCCTGTTCGTCAGCGTCGAGTGTCTCGTGCGCGGAGGCGATAGGCATCACGAAACAATCGTCGGCGACTTGCACGCGCTGGTCCACGTCGACGGGAATCAGGCGGTCGGCTTCAACGCCGCAGCGCTTGATGGCTTCGTCGATCGAAGCGGCGGGCACGACGAAACGCAACTGCGAAAATCGTTGCGCCAGCGGCTGCAAGGTGCCGGGGTCCATGTGGTCGGTATGCCGATGCGTGCACAACACCAGATCCAGCCGGTCGAGGCCGGACGGTTCGAGCGGGGCCGGCATCAGACGCACATGCGCAAAGCGGGTGCCGCGATATTTTTCCGCCAGCGAGTCCGACAGATACGGATCGATCAGCATCCGCAAGCCGGCGCATTCGATCACGAAGCCCGCCTGACCGAGCCAGTACAGCAGCACTTCGCCGTGCGCCGGCAGGTTCGCGGGATTCGCCAACTGATGCGCAAGATCTGTCCCGAAGCGCTCTTCGGACACACGAACCGGCGCATGGCCGCTTTCGGCGGCCTCGCTGCGACTGTTCGCGCTGCGATTCACCAGCATACGTAGCCGCCGTCCGCGAGCACGATCGACCCGGTCATGAGGCTCGCCGCGTCACTGGCAAGAAAGAGAACCACGGAAGCCACCTCGTCCACTCGTCCGAGCCGGTTCATCGGCGTGCCGCCAACCCAGTGCCGGTGCATCTCTTCGTTTTCGTACACGTACTTGTTCATTTCGGTGTCGATGTAGGTGGGCGCGACCGCATTGACGCGCACGCCGCGGCCACCCCATTCGGCAGCGAGCGAACGCGTCAGATGATGCACGGCCGCCTTCGAAGCGTTGTAGTTCGCCTGCTCCTGCGGCCGGTTGACCACGAAACCCGACATGGAGCCGACATTCACGATGCTACCGCCGCCGCGTTCCAGCATGCCTTTGCCGAACGCGCGGCAGCTCCGGAACACGCCGTTCAAATTGACGTCGATCACCTTGTTCCAGACTTCGTCGCTCATGGTTTCGGCAGGATGATTCGAGATCGCGATCCCTGCATTGTTCACGAGCACATCCACGCGACCATGCCGCGCGACGACTGCGTCGTTCACGCGTTGCGCCGCGGATGGATCGGTCACGTCCAGCTGTTCGCCTTCCACGTTCAGGCCGCGTGTCGACAAAGCGTCGAGCGTCTGATCGAGCAGCGCCGCGTTCATATCGGTCAGCACCACGCGCGCGCCCGCCTCGGCCAATGCCTCGACCGCCGCGAGACCGATGCCGCGTGCCGCACCGGTGACGACGGCGAGCTTGCCATCCATTCTGAATTTGTCCAGATACATCGATCAGCCTTTCGAGTGTGTCCAATGAGATGCGCGCGTTTCAACGCACCACTGCCGGCTTGCCAGCCTGCGCGGCGATCCGGCCGATCTCGTCGAATGCGTGTCCGTGCGAGGGAATCTCGACGTGAAACACCTCGGCGATCACCCGCGTCCAGCCATAGATGAAATAGGTCCAACCATCTTCGATCTGCAATTGCTGCTGCTTTTCCTGGGCGCGCGCCTGATCGAGGAATACGAGTTCGCCGCGATAGTTGAGATCCCACACGATGGCCTCACGCGGAAACACGGCTGCGCTGCTGAGCGGAGAGCCCGGCGCGTCCTTGCCGAGTCCCGTGGCATTGATGACGAGCGTGCCGGGCGACAGACCCGCCAGCACGGCGTCGTTGTCCTCTGCGCGCGGTGCGACCACGTATTCGCAAGGCACGCCCGAATCGATCTCTCGATGAATCCGTTCGATTTCTTCGAGCCGCGCCGCCGAGCGGTTCGATACGATTACGCGCGAAGGCCGGTTTGCACCCCGGCTTGCCTGCATCAGATGCCAGGTCAGCGCGATGGTCGAGCCGCCCGCGCCCATCGAAAACACTGGCGCACCGGTCCGGGAAAAATGCTCCGGCGGCAAAAAGCCGTCGAGCGCGAGGCCGGACGTAATGGGATCTTTGGCATGACACACGAACTTGCCGTCGCGTTTGGACAGGCAGCTTGTCTCGCCCATCATTGCAGCATGCGGATCGATCTCATCGAAAAGATCGCGGCAGGCCGCATACAGATCAATCTTGTGCGTCGTCACCAGTGCGCCGAGCGAGAGCGGATCGTTACGCAAAAACGCGACGACTTCGCGGTACGCCTGCGGTGCCGAATGCGGCTTGAAGTCGATGCCTTTCATCTCGACGTCACCGAGCCCGAGATGTTTGGCCCACTCGGGGAACACGCGCATGATCGAACTCTGTGCAGTGGTCACGCCGATGAAATAGAAAGTGGGACGGTGCGCGGCCTGATAGCTCATGGCGTCACTCCTTCAGTGCGGCTCGTGCGTGCAATGAGCGCTTCCACATCCGCTGCCGAACGCTCGCTATAGGCCGGGTTGGCCTCGCTGCGCCAGCCCCCCTGGCCGTCGTCGACGATACGCAAACGCATGCCGTTCGATCGCTCGATGATCGCGTAGTCCTGCCCCGAGTCGGCCGGATAGCAGAACAGCATGACGAAGTCCTGCGTGCCCACGTTCACCGAGCGGTGAATCCACCGCGGCGGCACGTAGCAAGCGGTATTGGCGTGAATCTCCACGATCCGCGTCTCGCCGTCGGGCGACTCCATCAACATCAGCCCATCTCCCTTCAGTCCGAAGTACAACTCCGGCCGGTCGATATTCGCGTGAATATGGCCGCGTGTCATGAAGTACTCGGCGCCCACCTTGCCGGGACTCATGCGCGTGACGCCCGTAATCAGATCGCCGGGCCGGTCGCTTGGCCGGTGGTCCGTCACGTCGTAGACGATGTCGTCGCCGTGCCCGGCGGCGAGCGCATTGAACTTCTCCGCGTCGGCGTAGAGACCGTCGAGGTCTGCGAGGCGCTTCTGATAACGCGTGCCGGTGCCGTCCATCAAACCGGTTTGCAGATTCACGTTGAACGAGCGTGGTTCAGGCCATCTCATGAAAATCTCCTCCAATGCTGGTTTGTCTGGAGACAGTATAAACGTTAACTTCAATAACGTTAATTGAAGAAATACATCTATTTACTCGGGTTATCCCGAGAATAGCCAATATTTACACATCATCAATGATAGTGTTACTATCGTTTGCAAGATGATCCCAACAAGACGCCAAGGGTTGGCACACGGCTCGCAACGCGCTCTTCGCAGTCGCCGACGAAGCCGGCCAAACCTGGTGATCGATTCCGGAGACACACGATGCACGACGAGATGCACGACGACGCCGGTTGCGCGCATTCCACAGAGCCGGGCGTCGATGTCGTACGTGCACTGCGCGACGCGCTGGGCGCCGACATCGTCAGCCTGCCCGACGAATTTTCGGGCAGAAAGCATGCGGACTGGAGCCGCACGCCGAGCGCGGACCCTGTCGTGCTGATCCGTCCGCGCAACACCGACCACGTGGTCACGGCCATGAAGATTTGCCATCGCTACGCCCAGCCAGTCGTCACCCAGGGCGGCCTGACCGGACTCGCGGGCGGCGCGTGCATGCTGGGCGGCGAAGTCGCGATGAGCCTCGAACGGATGAGCGGGATCGAGAGCATCGACACCATTGGCGCGACCATGACCGTGCTTGCGGGTACGCCTTTGCAGACCGTTCAGGAAGCCGCCGAATCCGCCGGATTCATGTTTCCGCTCGACCTCGGCGCGCGCGGCAGTTGCACGATTGGTGGCAATCTCGCCACCAACGCGGGCGGCAATCGCGTCATCAAGTACGGGATGATGCGCGAGCAGGTGCTGGATCTGGAGGCCGTGCTGGCCGACGGCAGCGTGGTGGGCGGTCTGCGCAAGATGATCAAGAACAACACGGGCTACGACCTGCGCAATCTGCTGATCGGCAGCGAAGGAACGCTCGCGGTCATCACGCGCGCGGTATTGCGATTGCGGCCACGACCGCGAGCCGTATCGACGGCATGGTGCGGCGTGCCCGACTACGACAGCGTCACCACGTTGCTGCGCGAAGCACAGTCGCGTCTGCCCGCGGGCGTATCGGCATTCGAAGTGATGTGGCCTGGCTACTACGATTTCGTGTTGCAGCGCCTTCCTGAACTGCGAGCACCGCTCGAAGGCCGCCATGCGTTTTACGTGCTGCTCGAAAGCAGCGGCGCCGATCCCGAACGACAGAGTGAGGCGTTCGAAGACTTTCTCGGCGAGATGCTCGAAACCGGCGTGATCGCCGACGCCGCGCTCGCCTCGTCGGAAGCGGACGCGGCCGCGTTCTGGGCCATTCGCGACGCGCCCGGCGAGTATCCACGTCTGATTCCTGGGCGCGTCTCGTTCGACGTGAGCTTCTCCATTACCGACGTAGGCGAGGCTGCGCTGCGCTGCGAAGCGCGTTTGCGCGAGCGCTGGCCGAACGCTACGATTCTGGTCTACGGTCATCTCGGCGATGGCAATCTGCACATCGTCGTGCAGGAACCGGACTGGCCGCCTACCACCGCGCCCGAAGTGCAAGCGGTCGTCTACGGCGTGACGGGCGAGATGGGCGGTTCGGTGTCGGCAGAACATGGCATCGGACTGAAAAAGCTCAAGGTGCTGGCGTTGTCGCGCACGCCAGCCGAACTCGCGGCAATGCGCGCCATCAAGGCGGCGCTCGATCCGTCGAACCTGCTCAATCCCGGCAAGGTTCTGTCACGCTGACATCGTTGCGCGACAGGTGCGCGTTGTGCGGTCTTGCGTCGTGCGCCGCCTGTTGCCGCTCACCCGCACGCGCGCATCCGATACACTTTGGCTTCTGGTCCATGCGAGCTGCGCCGGCCGTGGCGGCTTCGCTTTTACGGAAGGAATGCAGTGGCCGATTACAACATCCTGGAAATGATCGACCGCGTCCGCCCTACTTTGCGGCGCGGCAGCCGTCAGGTGGCGGAATACATACTCGCGAATCTCGCCTCGATCGCCGAGCTCAGCCTCGCCGAACTCGCGCGTCTCGCCGAAGTCAGCGAGCCGACCGTGCTGCGCTTTTGCACGACGATTGGCTGCAGCGGCTTTCGCGAGTTCAAGATCCGGGTGGTGCAGAGTCTCGCACTCGGCGCACCGGCGGCACACTCCGTACTGACCGGCAACGACGATCCGGAAACGGTCGCCACCAAGATATTCGACTACACGATCACGAGTCTCGACTGGGCGCGCAAGAAGCTCGACTTCGACGCGATCCGCCGGGCGGTCGACGTTCTCGACTCGGCCAACCGGATCGAATTCTTCGGCTTCGGCGCCTCGGGCATCGTCGCGCTCGACGCGCAACAGAAGTTCCCGCTATTCAGCGTGCCTTGCGTGGCGCATCAGGACTCGCATCAGCAGTTCATCGCGGCGTCGATGCTCAAGCCGGGCGATGCGGTCGTGGCGATCTCGAATACGGGCGCCACGCGCTCGCTGGTCGAAGTGGTCCGCACCGCGCATGAACGTGGCGCACGCGTGATCGTCATTACGGGCTCGGAGAGTCCGATCACGCGTTACGCCGATGTCACGGTGATCGCCGAGACGCTGGAAAATACAGACGTCTATACGCCGACCACGTCGCGCCTCGCGGCGCTGGTGATTATCGACATCCTCTCGACCAGCGTCGCCTTGCGTAAAGGCGACCAGCACACTCAGGAAGTCCTGCATATGAAAAAACGGCTAGCCGAAATCCGTTCCGCCGGGACGATCTGAACCGCTCGCGTTTTTCGCTTAGTGGCGGGCGCTTATCCGCACAACGCGACCGGGCGACCAGCGCCTTTGTGCTCGCGCAAGGCATCGAGCAACGTAGGCAATTCGGTCAACAGGCCGGTTTGCACCGGCAGCGGCTCCAGGTCACCGCGCAGCATCTCGTCCATCATGCGCTCGCCCGCCGCGCTCAAGCGGCGCCACTGCACGTCGGTCCCCTCGACGTGCATCGAATTGAGCGCCACCTCGTGCAATGAGATCGACGTCGTGAAAGGCGGCAGCGGCGGCGCCGTCACGCGATCCTGCACGCACACCAGATGCCCATTGGCCGCAACGCAACCGGCCAGCGAGTTCGCGTGGTCGCCGCTGATGGTGTCGAATACGGCATCGAAGCGTTGCGCGCGCGTGAGCGACTGAGCGGCGTTCGGTGCAATGAACGCCTGCACGCCTAGACGCTCCAGCCGATCCCAGTGACGTTGGTTGCACATGGCTGAGACCTCCCAGCCACGCGCAATGGCCAGTTGCACGAGCACGGCACCCACCGCGCCGCCCGCGCCCGTTATCAGCACGCTCAGACCGGCGTCGGCGGGAACTTTGTGAAGCGCCTGCCACGCCGTGAGTGCCGGACACGGCAGTGCCGCCGCCTGCGCGTACGTCATGCCCGGCGGCACGCGCATCAGGGCGCGCAACGGCACGACCGTATGACTCGCGAAACTCCCGGCACGGCCGAGCCACTGGTGATACGCCACGCGCTGACCCAGCCAGTCGCTGTTCACGTTCGCGCCGACCCGCACCACGTCGCCGGCGCCGTCCACGCCCGGAATCTGCCCCGGCGACCAGATCTCCGGGCCCCACTCGATGAACTTCCAGTCCACGGGATTCAGGCCAGCCGCCCGGTTCCTGACGACAACCTCATCCGGACCCGCCTCCGGCATGGGAGCGTCGCGCCATGTCAGCCGCGGTTCGTCCTGCGGATTCCATTGCCATGCGCCACTGGGCGATTCACGGTGCTGCTCGACCATGCGTACCTTCCTCCTGTGATAACGATTCGAACCGGCTAGGGATTGCAGCCGGCACGGGGTGAAAACGATGTGTTTTCACCCCGCGCTCAACCCGCGTTCAACCCGTGTGATAGCCGCCGTCGACCGGCAGCACCGCACCCGTAATGAACGTCGCGGCCGGCGTACACAGAAACACCGTGGCGCCGATCAGGTCGTCGGCGGTGCCCCAGCGCTTGAGCGCGGAGCGACCTGCGATGCTCGCCTCGGTTTGCGGGTCTTCCCACAACCGACGGGTCATCTCGGTACGGTGATAGCCGGGTGCGACGGCATTCACGCGAACGCCGGAGGGGCCGAAGCGGTGCGCCAGCGCACGCGTCAGTCCGACTACGCCGGTCTTGCTCGCCGTGTACGCAGGCACCGCGCCGTCGGCGAGATAGCTCAGCATCGATGCGATGTTCACCACCGTGCCGCGCGTCGATTCGAGCTTCGGCAAGGCTGCCATCGTCAGGCGAAAGGCACTCGACAGGTTGATGTCCATCACGTCGAGAAAGGTTTCCTCGCTCCATTCCTCGTCCGGGCGGGCAACGCCCTGACCGTTGACCAGCACGTCGATACGCGGTTGTGCCGCCATGAAGCGCTGCACGGCGGTTCGGTCGCGCACGTCGAGCGTGGCGAACTGCATGCCTGCATTGCTCGGGTCGCTGCTGGCCAAGTCGAGTTTGGCCGCCGAAGTGCCGGTTGCGATCACCTGGGCGCCGAGAGCAGCGAAGCCCCGCGCGATCGCCAGCCCGATACCGCTCGAACCGCCGGAAACGATGACGTGCTTGCACTCGAACAGGCGTGACCCAAAACTATCGATGATGTCCTGCATGCGTGTCTCCTTGTCGGATGTCATGACATCGCGGATCGGCTGTCGTGAGCCGCGACGGCGTTTCTAGATCTGCGAATCGAAACTCAGCGTGTCAGACGATCGAATAGCCGCCGTCGATCATCAGATTCGCGCCGTTCACCATGGCTGCTTCCGCACTGGCCACGTACATCACGGCGGCAGCGATTTCAGCGGGCTTCGCAAAGCGTCGCGTGGGAATCGCGGCGCGCGCTCGGTCGCCGCGTTCACCGGCCCAGCCGCTCAGCCCCAACTCGGTCTCGACCACAGTCGGCGAAATGGCATTGACCGTGATGCCGCGCGGACCCCATTCGAGGGCCATGCAGTTGGTCATGCCGAGCAGCCCCGCCTTGCTGGTGCAATAGGCTAGATGCCCTTCGATGCCGAGCACCGCGGCCTGCGACGCCATGTTGACGACACGCCCGCGCCCGCGTGCCAGCATATCGGGCGCGAATGCTCGCGCCACGAGAAACGCGCCGCGCAGATTGATCGCCATGGTGCGGTCCCACGTGTCGATGGGAAAGTCTTCGGCGGGCGCCAGCGGTCCGATGCCCGCGTTGTTGACGAGGACATCGGCGCGGCCGAGCGTGGCGAGCACGGCCGCCGCGCTTTCCTCGACCGCTTCGGCGTCGCTAATATCCACGACCCAGGCGCGATGCGCCACGCCGAGCCCGGCGGCGAAATCGGTGACTGACGGTGAACGGTCCAGCAGCGCGAGCGTCGCGCCTGCAGCGGCAAAGGCTTCGGCAACGGCGCGTCCAATGCCGGTGGCCGCGCCAGTGACAACGACGATCGTGTCGTGGAAATCGTATTGAGCGTTGTGCCTGATAGTCATGGTAATTCGCCTGGTGGGTTCAACGGCAAATGAGGTGTCGGCATATCAGCATGTGGCGAAGCGGGACTCGCGCAGCTTCGCGAGCCGGGGCGCAAGCGCGCGCTGCTGGGCGCTGGCCTCGCGAAACGCCTCCCTCGCGGCCTCGCATTGCGCCGCAACGCCGGAATCGGGCTGCGTGATCCCACTCACCGCTTGCAGACGCTCGATAGCGGAAAAGTCGGCCCACTGCCCGATGCCGACGAGGGCGAGCGCTGCCGCGCCGAGTGCCGCTGCCTGCTGATCAACCGACGTCTTGGCAATCGCGCAGCGGAAATAGTCGGCGAGAATCTGGCGTAGGAGCGCGCTTTTCGCGCCACCGCCGACAATCGTCATCTGCGGGCGAATGTCGGTGAGGCCACGCAATGCGTCGAGCGCCTGAGCGAGCGCCATGGCGATACCTTCAAGCGTGGCGCGAGCGACATCGGCCGCATCGTGCTGTAGATCGACACCCACGAAGGCCCCGCGCACTTCCGGTCCACCTTCGAACGAGGTGCCGCCGCCGAGCGTCGGCACGAACAGCAACCCATGCGCGCCGCCCGACGCCGTCGCGGCCAGATCGACCAGCGCCGCTGCGCCATCGCGGCCGTCGCGCCCGGCTTGCAAATGCACGTTCGCGAGCAAGGTGTCGAGCACCCACTTGATGCTCGTGCCCGACGAAAAAATTGAAGTCGCCGAAATGAACATTTCCGGTACGACGTGCTGGAACACGTACGGCACGACGTCGTGATCGATCAAGGGCTTCTGCGACGAGACGGTCAGCCAGCTCGACGAACCCATCGAACAATAGGCGTCGCCCGCGCGGAAGGTTGCCGCGCCCAGCGCCATGCAACTGTTGTCGACGCCCCCCGCGACCACCTTCACGCCGGGCGGCAGGCCGAGCAAGGACGCCACGTCGGGCAGCACCTCGCCCACTATGGCAGTGGAAGCCACGATTTCCGGCCATTGCGCGCGACGCAAGCCCGCCGCGCGCAGGATCTCTTCGCAGTATTCGCCGCGATGCAGATCGTAGGCACCCGATCCCGACGCATACGACGGATCGGTCACGAGCCGTCCTGTCAGCCGGAAGTTGACGTAGTCTTTGGTGCCGGCGAATACTTTCGCCGCCGCGAACACCTCGGGCCGATGCGTGCGCAGCCACATCGCCTTGAACAGCGGATAGAGCGGCGCGGGAAAACCATTGCCGGTGCGCGCGTACCACGTGCGGTAGTCGAACTCGCGAAAGAACGACTCGGCTTCCTGCGTGGCCCGGCCGTCCGACCAGATCGGCACGTGCGTCGCGAGCAGGCCGCCTTCGGCGTCGAGCGGCACGCAGCCGAGGCTATGGCCCGACAGCGCGATCGCTGCGATCTCCTCGTCCGGCGCCTGCGCGATTACGTTGCGGATGCCCGACACGATTGCGCCCCACCAGTCGGACACGCGTTGCTCGTGGAGCTTCGGGCCCGGATAGAACGTCTCATAGGGCACCACGCACTCGCAGATGCATGCGCCGTCGTCGCCGAACAACGCGACCTTCGCACTGCCGGTGCCCAGATCACACGCTATCACCGACTTCGACATGAACGATATCCGAAAATGAAAAAGTCCAACGTTGGTTCAGCCGCGCACGTGTCATGCATCAGCGCGGCTGGACGCGATCTGCAAGCCGCCTTGCGGCAATGCTTCGCATTGCTGCACGAGGTCGAGCGCGACCTGAGTATTGATGCCAAAGCGCGAGACGCCCAGATCGATCATCGCGGCGATCGTCTGTAGATCGCGGATGCCGCCGGACGCCTTCACCTGCACGCGCCCGCGTACTGCATCGCAAATCAGTGCAACGCGTTCGACGGTCGTGCCCGGTGGCGTCCAGCCCGTGGCTGTCTTGACGAAGGCCGCTCCCGCCGCGATCACGCAGTCGCAGCCACGCCGGATTTCGTCGTCCGTCAGATACGAGATTTCGAGGATCACCTTGAGCGGAACCGGCGTGATCGCCTCGACCACGGCGCGAATCTCGTCAGTCACGTATTGCAGATGACCCGACTTCAGGCGGCCGACATTGATCATCATGTCCAGTTCTTCTGCACCTTCCGACACTAGCGTGCGTGCTTCCACCACCTTCGTTGCACTGGCGTGTCCGCCCGACGGAAAACCCACTGGCCCACCGACGCGCGTCGGGCCGTCCGCCGGAATCAGGCGGCGCAGCAGCGGCATGAAATGCGGCAACGCATGCGCCGCGATAAAGCCGCCCTCGCGCGCGCTGCGAGCCACTGCCTGCACGTCGGCCTCGGTATGGAATGCCTGCACCGCGCTAATGTCGATCATCTGCGCAAGCTCGCTTGCGCGAAGCACGTGCGGCACATCTGCCGTCTGATTCGTGGATGTCATGAAACGACCTGATTCAAGTGAGATGTCAGAATTCCTGGCGTGTCGCCGTGATGCTCATTTCCAGCAGATTCACGCTTTGCGGCAATTCGTAGGCATAGAGCATGGTTCGCGCGACAACGTCCGCGTCCAGTCCGCCGTCCATCGCGTCGCGACCCTTCGACCAGAACTCGAACGCGTTCGGGTTGGTGATGGTCTGCTCGATATCCGATTTCGTCACACCCGGCGAGATGGTCATGGCACGCACGTCGAACTGCGACAGTGTCTGACGCGCGCCTTCGGTGATCGCGTGAACGAAGTGTTTAGTGCCGCCGTAGACGTCGTGATGCGGATAGACCTTACGCCCCGCCATCGACGAAACATTGATGATGGTGCCGTGGCGGCGTGCTTTCATCGCGGGCATCACGGCATGCATGCAGTTCAGAACGCCCACGCAGTTGATGTCGATCAGGTCACGCCATTGCTCCGGGTCCTGCTCTTCGAGCCGCGAAAGCCGCGAGACACCGGCGTTATTGATCAGACAGTCCACTGGACCGAAGCGGGCTTCGGCCTGCCCGATCGCCGCGCCGACCGCCTCGCGGTCCCGCACGTCGGCGGCCACGCACACGCAATCGGGCAAGCCGAGCTCTTCCATCAAAGACACGCGGCGCGACAGCAGCAGCAGCGGATAGCCCGCGTTCGAAAACATCGCCGCCGTGGTGGCGCCGATACCCGCGCTCGCGCCGGTGATCATTACGAGCGGATTATTGCTCAAGCTCATCTGGTTTCCCGATTCGGTTTGCGTGAGGCGCGAGCATTATGCGCGCTGGCCAAGCCGCTGCATCAGCACGGCGAAGATGATGATCGAACCTTTGATGATCTGTTGCGGATACACCGGCACGCTCAGCAGGTTCATCACGTTGCCGATCAATCCGAGCACCAGCACGCCAATCACCGTATTGATGACCGTGCCCCGGCCACCGGAAAGGAGAGCGCCGCCGATCACGCAGGCAGCAATCGCGTCCAGTTCGAGGCCGATACCGGTCACTGGCACGCCCACGCCGGTCCGCGACGTGTAGACGATGCCCGCGAGGCTGCTCATCGCGCCGGAAATCACGTAGACGAGAAACTTGTACTTCTTCTCCGAGATGCCCGCGAGGCGCACGGCCGTTTCGTTGCTGCCGGTGGCGATCACCATGCGGCCGAACGTGGTGCGGGTCATCACGAAATAGAACACGCCGATCAGCACGGCGCCGAGCAATACCGGCCACGGCACGTTGATGCCGCCGATCGAGCCGCTGCCGAAGGCATTGAGGATGTCGGACGCTACCATGTCGTCGGGCAGCGGAACCGGCTGACCGTTCGACATCATGAACGTGAAGCCGCGCGCCACGGTCATTAATGCCAGTGTCACGATGAACGGCGCAAGGCCGAAGAGCGTGACGAGCACCCCGTTCATCGCGCCGAACAGCGCGCCGAGCGCAATCGCACCCATCACCGCGATCAGCAGACCCAGCGCGCCCTGAGTCGGCATCATCGGCAGGATCATGGGCAGCAGCAGACCGCCGGCAGCGGCGATCGAGCCAACCGAAAGATCGATGCCGCCGGTGTTGATAACGAGCAGCATGCCGAGGCTCACGAGCAGCATCGGCGTGAGCTGGCGCAGCAGGTTGAACAGGTTGCCGGAGCTGAGAAACGCGCTGGACATCAGGCTCGATACGACGAACAGGATCACAAGCATGATCATCGCGTTGTAGCGCACCACACCCTTCAGTATCGGCGTACGGCGCGGTGCGCCGGTCATTGCAGTTTCCATTATTTGACCCCCATCGACAAAGCAATCAGCGAATGCTCGGTGATGTCATCGCCTCGCACTTCACCCGCAATTTGACCCATTCTCATGACCAGCACGCGGTCGCACAGACCGATGATCTCCGGCATGTCCGACGATACGACGATCACCGCGACACCCTGCTCGGCAAGCTGGTTGATGATCTGGTAAATCTCGATCTTGGCGCCGATATCGACACCACGTGTCGGCTCGTCGAGTATCAAGACCCGGCAGCCCGACGACACCCATTTCATCAGCGCTACTTTTTGCTGGTTGCCGCCCGAGAGGCTCGACACGGGTTCTTCCATGTCCTGCGTCTTGACGCGCAGCGCCTTGATGAGCCGCCCGGTTTCATCCGATTCGCCACGCGGACCTAGCAGCCAGCCGCCGCGCGCGTACGTGTTGCGCGGCGTCATCATCGCGTTCACGCGAATCGACAGATCGAGCAGCACGCCCTGATGCTTGCGGTCCTCCGGCAGCATGCCGATACCCGAGAGCGCCCCCTGGCGCGGCGAGCGGTTCAGAAGCGGTTTGCCGTCAAGCAGGATGTCGCCCGAGTCGCGCTTGTCCGCGCCGAAGATGGCTCGCATCGTCTCCGTACGGCCCGAGCCGACAAGGCCACTGAAGCCGACCACTTCGCCGGCATGCACTTCGAACGAAATGTCGCGCACGCGCTCTTTCACACGCAGATTTCGCACTTCGAGCATGCGCTTGCCGATCTGCGCATGACGGATGGGAAACAGCTCGCCCAGATCGCGGCCGACCATCATCTGCACGAGCTTCGATTCGTCGATATCGGCAATCTTTACCGTCGCGACATAACCGCCGTCCTTGAGCACCGTGGCCATGTCGCACATCGAAAAAATCTCTTCGAGCCGATGCGAGATATAGATGATGCAGACGCCGTCTCGACGCAATTGCGCGATCAGATCGAAGAGCCGTTTGGTCTCGCGATCGGTCAGCACGGCGGTGGGTTCGTCGAACACCAGCACGCGTGATTTGCGCGACAAGGCTTTGCAGATTTCCACGATCTGTTGCTCGGCCACGGATAACTCCGAGACCGGCGTCGAGACGTCCAGGTCACCGAATCCCAGCGCGGCGAGCTGCGTTCTCGCGCGTTCCTTCAACCGCCGCCAGCTGATGTAAGCCGAGCCCTCTCCGAGGTCGTTCAGATAAATGTTCTCTGCGACCGAGAGATGCTTGGCGAGCGAAAACTCCTGATAGATCACCGAGATGCCGTGCTCGCGAGCAGCATGCGGCGAATCGATCACGAGTTGTTCGCCGCCGAGCGTGATCTCACCCTCGTCGGGCACGTAGGCGCCCGAGAGGATTTTCATCAGTGTCGATTTGCCCGCGCCGTTTTCGCCCATCAATGCATGCACCTGGCCACCTTCGGCAACCAGGTTGACACCGCGTAGCGCCTGCACGCCGCCAAAGCGCTTGCTTACGCCGCGCATCGCCAGATGATTGTTCATCGTCTCCACTCCTGCGGTGGCGAAAGCGGACTCGCGGTCCGCCCTCGCCGCCCACTGACGTCAATTAGCTGCGAAGTCTTTCTTGATCTGCGGAATCGTCTTGACCGGCGGGATCGTGTACTTGTAGAACTTGTTGTCCTTGTTCGGATCGATCATCTGATCGACGTTTTCCTTCGTGATGGTTCCGGCCGGGAAGTACGAACCCATCGGCAGGTTGCTCGCGTCCTGACCTTCGTAGAAGATCTTATGCAGGAACTCGATCGCACCCACGCCGGTTTCCTCACCCGAGAACATGCCGGTGGTCAGCAGGTTGCCCTTCTTGACCTGTTCGAGCGCGACGCGCAGTCCGTCTGCGGGTGTGGCAACCTTGATGGAATCGGTCTTGTTGATACCCTTGACCGCGCGCATGGCGCCCATACCCATCGAGTCGTTGTCGGCGAGGATGTAGTTGATTTCTGACGAGTGCGCGGAGAGCAGATCTTCCGCCGCCGCGAGGCCGCCCTGCTCGGTCCACTTGCCTTCGCCCATGCCGACCACCTTGAACTTCAACTGCGGATCGTCGAACTTCCCAGTCTTCTTCACCTGTTCGAATAGTTTGAAGCCACGCAGCATGCCGTCTTCTTTCTTCGAACTGATGCCGAGTTCTTTCATGCGCTCATAGACAATGCCCGACACCATGCCGTTCACGCGGCTCTCGGAGGTGGAATTGCCCACCACGCCGATAATCATCGCAGCGGTGATCGGCGTATTCTTGCCGGCGCTTTTCGCCACGTACATGCCCGCGCCGAAGCCGTTTTCATAAGGATTCGGCGAGATCGTGGTCAGCACGCGCGCGCTCGAATCCGGCACCGTGCCGATCGTCACCACTGGGATGCCCGCGTCTACGGCGCGGTTGATGCATTTCGCCACGCCGATGGTGTCGGTCGGATCGACCACGATCACATCCATCTTGCGCGTGACGAAGTTATCGATCTGCGAACACTGGCGCTGCAAGTCGCCGTCGGCCACCTGCATGTCGGTGACGAAACCGTATTTCGCCGACACCTGACGCACACCCTTGGCCAGTTCCACGAACCACGGATTGCCCAGCGTGATTTCCGTCCAGCCCACTTTCAGATGCGCCGGATCCGCGGCTTTCTTCGGCCATGCTTTCTTGACGTCCGAGCGGTCGGCCATATACGGATCGATCACGCCGGAGAGGGCGGTGTTGGGCATCAGCGAATAGATTTCTTCTTTCGCGTAAGCGGCCGCCGAAGCGACGAGGGTGAGGCCAAGCGCGACGGATACGCAGATCAGGCGGCGATTCAGGCGGGGTTGCGTTTTCATGCATGTCTCCAGATAGTTTGATTGGTGTCTGCTGCACTACTTCGTTCTGTCTTCACCGCGGCGCGGCCCGATTCAGGCCGCCAGTTGCGAGGAAAAAGCGTCGAGCGCGAGAATCGCATCGGTCACGAGCGGCACGCTCAGCACGACGGGCGTGGCGAAGGTGCACTCGCCTTCTGCGAGCGCGCCTTGCGCCACACGTTCGGCCGATTCGCGCAGGTTCTCCGTAAGACCGAGATCGGCGAGCGTAGTGGGCAATCCGACCGAACGGCAGAAGCGGATCATTGCCTCGACCTCTTCCTGCTCGCGGTTCTCCAGCATCAGCAGACAGAGCACGCCGAAAGCGACTTTCTCTCCGTGCAGGAGGCCGTGGGTTTCGGCCAGCACTGTCAGGCCGTCATGGATACCGTGCGCGGCCGAACAGCCGCAATTCTCGAAGCCGATACTGCTCAATAGCGTGTTGGCTTCAATCACGTTCTCGACGGCGGTGGTGCACAAACCTTTCTCCGCAGCGATCTTCGCCTTAAGGCCGTCACGCATCAGCACTTCGTGACAGGCTCGTGCGATGGCGATACCCGCAGCCGTGGCCGGAAAGCCGCCGCCGACGTAATTGTTCGAACGCGACTCCAGATTCGAGCGCGCCTCGAACCAAGTGGAGAGCGCGTCGCCGATGCCGGCCACAAGAAAGCGCACGGGTGCTTTCGTCACGATGGCCGTGTCGACCACCACGAGGTCGGGATTGCGCGGCAACTGCATTGACTGCTCGTAGACGCCTTCAGCCGAATAACGCACGGCGACGGCGCTGCAGGGTGCATCTGTCGAGGCAATGGTCGGCACGATGACGATGCGCGCATCGACCGCGGTCGCCGCCAGTTTGACGGTATCGGCCGTCTTGCCACCGCCTACGCCGACCAGAATCTCGCTTTGCTCGCGACGCGCGAGGCCAGTAACACGTTCGATTTCAGCAGCGCAGCATTCGCCGCCGAAACGCACGACGGTGGCCACGAGTCCGCCGGCTTCGAGGTTCTGTCTGAGCGACGGCGCCAGCGAATCGTGCAGGAAGCCGTCGATCACGACGAGCACTCGCCGGCCGAGCGGCACCAGGTGAGTGGCAAGCCGCGAAATTTCTCCGGCCCGCTGAATGTATTTACCTGGACCTCCGTATGCGCTGGCCATCTCGTGTCTCCGTCGTTCGATGTGAGGAAACGGGCAGTGAACGCGGCACGAACCGCCACTGTCCGCGAGGACTCATGCTTCCGATACCGATCAGGCCGACCTGTCATGCAGGTAGTCGATCTGACGATAACGTTATTTTCAATAATGATATTTTATTGAAAACCAAGCCGCATCAGTGAAAACCCGTGAAAAACGACCCCCAAAAACCAGATAAACGATAGTTACGCTATCGTTATCAACGTAAGTACTGAGTGTCCTTGTCCTGCCTGAGTGACCGGTCCGGCCTCAGTCACGCAAATTGTCAACATGCAACATGTAACATTTTACATGTTAGGTTTATGACTACCAAGAAGACACGCGGTCGCTTGCGAAAGCGCCGACCGATCGAGGCGTGGCGAAAATGAGCCCTGCCTGCGCGAGATGCGGTGGCGCTCCGAACCTCGGTCGCCGCCATCCGGCGCTACCGGTGCGCGCCGTTGATTACTTTCGTTTCGAGAAAATCTTCGAAGCCGTAGGCACCCCACTCACGGCCATTGCCCGATTGCTTGTAGCCGCCGAACGGGGCCTCGAAAGACTGCGGCGCGCCGTTCAGGTGGACCATGCCGGCGCGCAATTCGGCGGCCACCGCCTCGGCTTGTGCTGCATCGCCCTGAACGTAAGCCGCGAGACCATAGGGGGTGTCGTTGGCCAGACGGATGGCGTCGGCACGATCGCGATACGGAATCAGCGCGAGTACAGGCCCGAAAATCTCCTCGCGAGCGATACGCATGTCGTTGCGCACGTCGGCGAAAACGGTCGGCCTGACGTAGTAGCCGTCTTCCAGACCAACCGGTTTGCCCTGACCACCGCACACTAGTCGCGCGCCTTCCTCGATGCCCACGCCGATCATCGACTGGATCTTCTCGTACTGCACCGACGAGACTACCGGCCCGATATGCTCGCCCGACTTGCCGGGACGACCGACCGAGATGGATTCGGCGGCTTCGCGGGCGATCTCGACAGCGGCCGGGTAATCGCGCTCGGAGACGAGCATGCGTGTCGGCGCATTGCACGACTGGCCGCTATTGGACATGCAGTGCAACACGCCCGCGCGAACGAAACGCTTCAGATCCGCGCCGTCGAGAATCACGTTGGGCGACTTGCCACCAAGCTCCTGCGTGATGCGCTTGACGGTCTGCGCACCGTTCGACGCGATCAGCGCGCCCGCTCGCGTGGAACCGGTGAACGACACCATGTCAATGTCGGGATGCGCCGCAAGCGCGGCGCCCGCCGTCGCGCCGTCGCCGTTGACAAGATTGAACACGCCCGGTGGCAAACCGATTTCGTCGATCATCCGAGCCCACAGCAAGGCGCTCAACGGCGCGACTTCGCTGGGCTTGAGCACCATCGTACAACCGGTAGCGAGCGCCGGCACAACCTTGCAGGCAATCTGGTTGATCGGCCAGTTCCATGGCGTAATCAGCGCGCACACGCCGATCGGCTCGCGCACAACGCGGCCGCCCTCCACGTCGTGCGCAAAGGGGAACCGGCGCAGCGCGGCGAGACCCGCTTCGAGATGGGCTTGCCCGGTGCGCGCCTGCTGCTCGCGCGCGAAGTCGATTGGCGCGCCCATTTCCAGCGAGATCGTCGCGGCGATTTCCTCATAGCGACGGTTGTACACTTCGAGCAAATCGGACAGCCATGCTTCGCGTTGCATCGGCGTCGTTTTCGAGTAGCCGGGAAAAGCCGCCTTGGCTGCCGCAACGGCGTCGTTCACGTCTTCGGCCGAACCCGCCGTGATCGTCGCGATGCTGGAGCGGTCGCCAGGGTGCTCGACTTCGATACGCTGCGTCGAGCGAGGCGTTACCCACTTGCCGTTGATATAGAACTGTGTCGAATCGGACATCTGTGTCTCCAGACAGAGGTGGCTCGTGAAGATCCGCCGTGATGGGTTCAGGCGGCTGGGTTGATACAGCGGCGTTCGTTATCTAACCAGTGCGGCCCGATTGGTGGGGCACGCGCCGACCGCTCAAATGGTGGCCGCGGTCATGAGGGGGCGACCGAGCACCATGTCGGCCGCCTTCTCGCCGATCATGATCGACGCCGCATTGGTATTGCCCGAAATCAGATTCGGCATGATCGACGCGTCAACCACGCGAAGCCCCGCGATGCCTCTCACGCGCAATTCGGGATCGACCACCGCTTCGTCGTCCATGCCCATCTTGCAGGTGCCCACCGGGTGATAAACCGTCTTCGCGCGCCGGCGGATGAATTCCAGCAGTTCGGCATCGCCGCGCACCGAAGGCCCCGGCAACGACTCTTCTTCGGTGTACTGGCGCAAGGCGTCCTGCGCCAGTACCTCGCGCGCGGCCTTGAGGCCCTTCACCGCGATGCGGCAGTCTTCGGGATGCTGCAGATAACGCGGATCGATCGACAGGCTCGCAGCCGGGTCCGCGCTCTTCAGACGAATTTCGCCACGGCTCATGGGCCGCAGCACGCACGGATTGATCGTCGCGCCGGCCTTCTTCACCGTATCCGCGTCGAGGTCGAGGAACACGATCGGCACGAAATGCATCTGCACGTTGGGCCGCTCGTCGGGTTCATCGACATTGATGAAGGCGCACGCCTCCGTCACGTTCGACGCCACGGGCCCGGTGCGGAACATCAGGTACTGCAAGCCATTCTTGACCATATTGAGCACCGAGTCCTGGCCGTAATAGCCGTAACGCCCCGTGCAATACGAAACTGCCGGAAATTCCGCGTGATCCTGCAGATTGCCACCCACGCCGGGCAGATCGCTGAGAACCGGAATACCGTGCTTTTCCAGCTCTGCGGACGGGCCAATTCCCGAGAGCATCAAAAGTCGTGGCGACTGGATCGAGCCACCCGATACGATCACTTCCTTGCAGCCCGTTTCTTCAACGGTACGGCCGTTGTGACGGTAGACCACACCTGTCGCACGACCACTCTTGATAACGATGCGGTCGACCTGCGCGCCCGTTACGATAGTGAGCCGCCCGCTCTCTTCTGCCTTCCTCAAATACGCGACCGCCGCGCTGCAACGACGCTGCCTGCGCGTCGTGATCTGATTGAAACCCACGCCGTTTTGACGCACGCCGTTAAAATCGGGCGTGTAGCGAATGCCGGCCTGTTGTCCGGCCCGAACGAAGGCAGTGGACAGTTCGCAGCGCTGCACCAGATCCTCGACACCCAGCGGGCCGCCTACGCCGTGAAATTCGTCGTTGAAGCGTTCGTTGTCTTCAGCGCGCCTGAAATACGGCAGCACGTCGCGGTACGACCAGCCGCTGCAACCCGCGCGCGCCCAGTCGTCGTAATCCTCGCGCTGGCCGCGAATGTAGATCAGCGCATTCACCGAACTGCCGCCACCGAGCGCTCTGCCTTGCGGAACGATGCGCGGGCGCGAATCCATGCCAGTTTGCGGCACGGTTTCATAGTGGTAGAGCAGATCGGTCGAAAGCAGGCGCGTGAAGCCCGCCGGAATGTGAATCAGAGGATGACGATCGCGTGGTCCGGCCTCCAGCAACAGAACCGATGCGCCTGCTTCGATCAGGCGCCCGGTCAGCGCGCTGCCAGCCGAGCCTCCACCTACTACCACGTAGTCGTACATGATCTTGTTGTCTCCATCATCTGTTTTTGTGGCTTTGGCAAAGCCTTCAAACAATGATATATGATGTATTTTTAGATCGCAACAAGCGTGACCCTCATGGCGCCCATCGCGATCTATCTGTTGACTCAAGCCATTCCCGGCTTCAATTACTGACTTTCGCAAGCGCTTCGCACGTGATCTTTTCGATGCCGGGGCCGTCGAGGTGGTAGTGCGCGTAGAGATGAGTCGGCGGCGCGATCAGGCTGTACTCGTCGTAGATCCCGTGACGCACCACACGTACTCCGATGCCTTCGTCGGCCACTGCTTCCGCGACGGCCGCGCCAAGACCGCCGATCACGTTGTGTTCTTCGACCGTAATCAGGATTTTCGAGCGCCGCGCCGCAGCCAGAATCGCCTCGCGATCGAGCGGTTTGATGGTCGGCATGTCGATCACGCCGACCGAACGACCTTCGGCGTTGAGCTTGCGGGCCGCTTCGAGTGCGGCCGCCACCGGCAGGCCGCAACCGATGATCGTCGCCTCCGTGCCTTCAATGTGCTCGATCGCTTTGCCGATCTCAAACGGCACGCCGTCCTCGTACACCTTGGGGTCGCGGCCGCGTCCGATACGGAAATAGATCGGATCGGGCCAGTTCACCGACGCTTTGATGGCAGCGGCCAATTGTGCGCCATCGGCAGGCGAAATCACCGTGAGGTTGGCAATTGCGCGCATGGTCGAGATGTCTTCGGTGGCGTGATGCGAGGTGCCGTAAAAGCCCAGCGAAATACCGGTGTGATGGCCGATCAGACGCACGGGCAGCCTCGTGTACGCGACATCCATGCGGATCTGCTCGCAGCACAGTAACCCGAGAAACGAGGCGAACGTGGCGACGAACGGCAACACGCCCGTGGTTGCCATGCCGGCCGCGGCCGACACCATGTTCTGCTCGGAAATGCCGAACTGAACGTAGCGTTCCGGAAACGCCGTGGCGAACTTGTTGAGGCCGTTCGAATACTGCAAGTCCGCCGAGCCGGCCACGACAGGATGGCCCTCGTTGGCGAGATCGATCAACGCGTCCGACAGATAGTCGAGACCGGGATTACGCGCGTTGAGCGCACGGTATTGCCATGAATCGGGGTTTTGCGGTGTGGACATGTTCAGATTACCTTGCTCTTGATTTCGTCGATCGCGCGTTGTGCGTCGTCCGGTGCGAGATAGCCGAGGTGCCAACCCGGCTCCGTTTCCATGTACGAAACGCCTTTGCCTTTGAGCGTGCGTGCAATGACGCAGACTGGTGCCGAGCGAGCTTTGTCCGCTTTCAGGCGCCGCAGCAACGGAACCAGTGCATTGAGATCGTGCCCATCGACCTCGTGCGTCTCCCAGCCAAACGCACGCCATTTAGCGGCCAGCGATTCGATGCCGATCACGTCGTCGACCTTGCCGTCGAGTTGATAACCGTTGCGATCCACGATCGCGATCAGGTTGTTCAGCTTGTGATGAGCGGCGAAAAGCGCGGCTTCCCACACCTGGCCTTCCTGCATCTCGCCATCGCCCAGCATCGTGAAGGTGTTGAACGATTTGCCGGCCATCTGCGCCGCCTTAGCCATGCCCGCACCATTGGAGAGTGCGTGACCGATCGAGCCCGAGCTGAAGTCGATACCCGGTACCTTGGTCATGTCCGGATGGTCGCCGAGCGGGTTGCCGAGCCGCGTATACCCGTCGAGCGTTTCAGCGTCGATGAAGCCGTAGTCGGCGAGAATCGGAAACAAGCCGACGGCTGCGTGCCCTTTGCCCATGGTGAACCGGTCGCGCTCGCTCCAGGCCGGCTCGCCGCGACGGATCGACATGACGTCGTAGTAAAGCGCCGCGAAAATTTCCGCCGCCGAAAAGACCGATGAATAGTGGCCGGTCTTCGCGATTTCGATGAGGCGGATCGTTTCGAGGCGAACGAACTGCGCCTTCTCGCGCAATAGCGCTAGCGTCTCCTGCTTGAGCGGCAATTCGCGCTCGAGTATGGCTTCCGACATACAGTCTCCTTTGAAAATGCTGTTGCTGGCGCGCAGTGAGGACGCATTTCATTTCCTCCCGCAATTGGCCAAGTCAATCACGTCAATCACGTCAATCACGTCAATCACAAAGATATATGATGCATCGAAAATTTAGACGTCGCAAGACTTCATACGTGATTATTGTCCTCGGGATTACGCGAAGATCAGATCATCTGTTCTGCCGATCTTGCGCCGTCGCTGATCAACCGATTGTCAAGTTTAAATGCATCATATATCATATCAGAGTGAAATTTAAGCTGCATTTCGACAGGAGACAATCAATTGAATTCGGAACAGACCGGCGTCGCCCAGATCAACGGCAATACTCGCGTAATCGTGTTGATGGCGTGGCCAGCGTCGCACGTTCGCACGCCGGCGTTTTTCAACGCCATATGCCGCGCTCGCGAAATCAATGCAGTTATGGTGCCATGGGCCGTGTCGCCCGAACGCCTCGCCCAAGCGTGGGAAGGTCTGCGTTACGTCGACAACCTGGCCGGAATCGTTCTCACCATTCCGCACAAGCAAACTGCGGCGAAACTTTGCGACACACTCGAAGGCGACGCGGCGCTTCTGGAAGTTGTCAATACCGTGCGTCGCAATGCGGACGGGACCTTTACAGGACGTATGTACGACGGCGTGGGATTCGTCGCAGGCATGCTGGCCAAGGGCATCGTGCTTACTGGGAAGCGCGTGCTACTTCTGGGCGCGGGCGGCGCCGCAATGGCCATTGCACTGGCACTGGCGCGCCAGGATGTCGCCACGCTGACCATCGCCAATCGAAGCGCGCAGAAAGCCGGCCTGCTTGCAGAGGCCGTCACGGGCGAAGTGCCGCATGCGATAGTCCAGACCGGCAGCGCCGACCCGAGCGGGCACGACATCGTTATCAACGCGACTTCGCTGGGACTGAAACCCGGCGACGCTCTCCCCTGCGACGTATCCCGTCTGGAGCGTGGCATGGTGGTCGCGGACGTTATCATGCAACCCGCCGTCACGCCGCTGCTGGTTGCCGCGGCCGGACGCGGCATGCGCATCCACGAGGGCGAGCACATGGTCGTGCCGCAACTCGAACTGTTCGAACAATTTCTGCTCAACCCGGCTTCACCGGATTGACGGACACGCGACCAATGCGATCGTATATCATGTAGAAAACACGTTAGCCCTCAACACACTATGAAATCGCTTCTACGCCTCGAGAAAAGCAATCTTTCGTCGCGCACGTACGACCAGATCCGAAGTGCGCTCATGAATGGCGAATATTCGCCGGGCGATCGTATCCGCATCGCCAATATGGCCGAGGCGCTGGGCATCAGCATCACGCCGGTACGTGAAGCCATTTTCCGACTGGTCAGCGAGCAGGCGCTCGAAATGACTGCGGCGACGTCGATCACCGTGCCTGAACTGGATGCGGCAACAGTTGCCGAGATTCAGCTGATGCGTCGACTACTTGAAGGCGCCGCCGCCGAGCGTGCCGCAGTCGCCATTACAAAGCATCAACTCGAAGGGCTCTCCACCACGCACGACGAGTTCATCGCGGCGGTGTCCGTCAGTCCTGCCGACGCCGCCCGCATCAATCGGGATTTTCACTTCCAGTTAATGGCCGTAGCGAATATGCCCGCCCTCTTCGATATCGTCGAAGGATTGTGGGTTCGAATGGGGCCGTTGCTGCACGTTTTCCATTCGCACTTGCCGGTGCGGGCGATTTCAAACCGCAACCACCCGCACTATCGAGTGTTGAGCGGGTTGAAGAAGAAAGACTCCACAGCGGTGGCGAAGGCGATCCAGGAAGATATCGCGTGGGGTGAGCGCATTCTGACCGACTGGATGTCGCAGCACGCTGTTCAAACGGCGTGAGGTTACCTCGAATCTGGCCGCAAATTGCAACCGCGCCAGCAACCGGTTACTGAGGGCACCGCGTCACAGGCCGAAGCCCACATCATTCAACGATCACGGCTTCGGCATGCTTCGTCTAAGATTCACGCGATGCCGAAGCCGCCGTCGATCGGCAACACGACACCCGTGATATAACTCGCTGCCGGCGAGCACAGAAATGCCACCACGCGTGCTACGTCTTCCGGTTCGCCCCACCGCTTCATCGGCAGGCGCGTCATGATCGCAGTGCTGCGTTCAGGATTATCTAGAGCCCCCGATGACAGGCGAGTTCTGATCCAACCCGGCGCGATCGCATTGACCCGCACGCCGTGCTCGGCCAGTGCCACCGCATAGGAACGCGTCAGGCCCAGAATCCCCGCCTTGCTTGCCGCATACGCGGGATTGTTCTTCGAACCGAAAAAGCTCCACATGGATGCCACGTTCACGATGGCGCCCGCGCACCGGGTGATGCGTTCACGGGTCACGTCGATCAGTAACTGCGACCCGCACAGATTGATGTCGATCACGCGCTGGAAACCCGCTGGCGTGAACTCCTTGCCCTCGTGCAGGATGATGCCCGCGCAATTCACCAGATAGTTGATGTCAGACAAATCGTGCAAAGCTGATGTGACTTCGTCGACCGAAGTCACATCAGCTTGACGAAACACGATGCGTTCATCGAGGTCCGCGTCGGCGTCGATGCCGAGTGCAATCACCTTGCATGTTTGCGCAAGACACTCCGCTACAGCACGGCCGATTCCGGTGCCGCCGCCCGTGATCACCGCCACCTGACTCGTAGTCACATTTGAAATCATCGGTTATCTCCCATTCGGATTCGTCTCCAGCGTAGCTCTGCCGGTTCGGTTGTTTATGTTCGTTGAGCAGGACAACATCTTGACCCTAATGATATATGATGCATCTACAAGATGAACATGATTTTGATGAACGGGATAACCCTGATTGCCTCACGTTTGTTAATTCATACATCATATATTTTGCATCAAATTTGTTCACGGCATCCTCAGGAAGAAGATCGAATTAGAGCGGCTAGCCCGCGCGTCAACCAGTTGTCCGAGACATAACCAAAAGCCGCGGCACTGCACCGCGCTTACTTCGGAGCGCATCACATGTCACCCATCGTTTTCGGATCCCCCGGCCGCTACATCCAGGGCGAAGCACTTCTCGACCGCCTTGGGCTTTATCTCTCCGGCTACGCGAATCAGGTTTTGTTCGTATGTGACGCGTTCGTCGGCAAGCTGGTCAAACCCACGATCGTTTCGTCGTGCCACGGTCAGAACATTCGCACGGCGTGGATCGAGTTCGATGGAGAATTGACCGCGCAGGCTGTCGATAGGCTCAAGCGCGAAGCGCAATCGGCGGATTTTCAACTCGTTGTGGCGGTAGGCGGGGGCAAGACGCTAGACGCAGGCAAGGCTTTAGCGCATTCATCGAACCGTCCTTTCGTCGCGGTGCCCACTGTCGCGTCGAACGACTCGCCCACGTCGAAGAATTACGTCATCTACGACGACAATCATCATCTTGCCGAAGTGCGCAACATGCCCCGCAGCGCGGTGCTCGTCATCGCCGACACCACCTTGCTCGCGAGAGCGCCCCGCCATTTCCTGATTGCCGGAATCGGTGACGCGCTGTCGAAATACTTCGAAGCCGAGCAGTGTATGAAGTCCAATGGTGCCAATCTGTTCGGCGCGCGTCCGTCGTATTCCGGCTTCGTGCTTGCCAAAGCGTGCTATGCGACTATCCGCGAATACGCTGAACATGCATTGACGGGCCTTCCGTCTGCACCGCAAGGCTGCGCCACTACTGTCGCGTTCGACCGGCTGATCGAGGCCGTGATTCTGATGAGCGGGCTGGGCTTCGAAAGCGGCGGGCTCTCGGTGGCTCACTCCATGACACGCGGCTTTTCGCGTGTGCCGGGCTGCGCAACTGCAGCGCATGGTCTTGCTGTGGCCTACGGCCTGCTCGTGCAGTTGCGGCTTGAAAGACGAAGCGAGAGCTTCATACACGAGTTGCTGTCGTTCTATCAGCGAATCGGCTTGCCCAAAACGTTGAGCGAACTCGGCGCGACATCGAATGATCGCGCCATTCGCCAGAGCATCGCCGACTACACCATGACCGCACCGCACATTCGTAATTTCGAGCGCACCCTGAATGCAGAAGATATCGTCGCAGCCATGGAAGCGATAGACAGCATGACACACGAACTTCGCTAGCCACATCGTGCATCACATCTCTGATGACATGCACAAACCACTAAAAACTCAAAAATGATGGAGGAGCTGTGAATCAAGTTCAGGGAGCAACATCCGCTGATGGCAATATTCAGGAAGTTCGACACATATCGTACCGGCGTTCCTTGCTCGCATCGGGCGCAGGCAATCTGCTCGAATGGTTCGACTGGACTGTCTATACGGTTGCGTCGGTATATATCGCGGCGGCGCTGTTCGATAAAACCGATCGCATGTCGTCCTTGCTCAATACGCTAGCGGTTTTCGCAGCCGGTTTCTTTGCGCGGCCGCTGGGCGGCATCGTCTTCGGCGCGATGGCCGACAGGATCGGGCGACGCGCGGTTCTGCTTACAACCATGCTGCTGATGGCGGTCGCCAGCTTTCTGATCGCGCTGATTCCGTCCTACGAGGTCATTGGTGGCTGGGCGTCCGCGGCCTTGCTGGCAGCTCGTCTCATTCAGGGTGCAGCGCACGGTGGCGAGACCGCCGCGTCATATGCGTATATCGCCGAAATCGCACCGCCCAAACGCCGCGGCCTCTGGTCAAGCACTGTGTTTCTGTCGGTCGGAGCGGGCTCCCTGATTGCCACTTTCTTTATGGCACTTCTCACTCAGGCGCTCAGCACCGACGACATGCAACATTGGGGTTGGCGCATTCCTTTTGCCGCTGGCGGCCTGCTCGCTGCGTTTGCCATGTGGATGCGCCGCAACATGGTGGAGAGCGTCGAGCTCGCGGCAGAACCCACGCCTCTCGCTCAGACATGGTCCCGCGCAAAAATGCTCAGGGAAGGTCTTAAGTTGTTCATGTACGAAGCAGGCTCGACGCTGACCTATTACACGTGGGTCAGTTCAGCCGCGATCTACGCGATCAGCGTCAAGCACATGGACGCGCATGAGGCCTTCACCGTGAGTTGCTACGCACAGGTAATTTATCTCGTCGCGCTCCCATTTATTGCTCGCCTGTCTGATCTGATCGGGCGCAAGATCACTACATTGATTTCGTTGCTGGGTATTGCCATCACGATCTTTCCACTATGGAGTCTCATTTCAACGGCGCCGTGGACGCTGCTCGTTGCGCAGACAATCGGGCTGATTCTGGTCGGTTTCATCACGGGCGCAAAGCCTGCCTCCATCTCCGAGCAGGTGCCGACGCGTTATCGAACGAAGCTATTTGGTTTCTTCATCTCGCTCGCCGTTGCGTTTTTCGGCGGCACCGCTTCGTACATCAGCACTTGGCTAGCTTCCATCGACAAGGCTTGGTTCTTTCATGTCTACTTGATCGTGATTGCCTTGATCGCGAGCGTTATCGTATCGACTTGGAAGAACAACACAGGTAAGCCGATGAGTGAGATCACCTGAGCGCGCGGGTGGGCGCGGGCATATCGATCCACATGCGCGCGGCGACTAGTTCCGCGCGGGGGATAAAGCGTATCGGTGATGCCGATGTGTTGATCGTATCACAAACAGCGGCGTCCCCATCGACCGGCAGATCTGCCGCGATCAGCAACTCGTCTCTGTCGGCATATCGGACCAAAAAGTCGACTTGACGACGATTCTCGCCGATCAAAACCGTCCCTCGTCGTTCACTAGAGGCCACGACTGATGGATCAGTCTCGATGATATCCACATCCAATACGGTGCGTCGGCAAACCGTAAGCCTGCGGCTAAGCTTTGGGCTGAAAGCCCCAAACCGGTGCGCACCTCGCGGGCGAGTCGCAGCTGTCGGAGCGCTTGAATGAAGGGAATGTTCCATAAGATCAAGACCTCATGGACGGGTTACGGACTTTAGAACGCGAATTGACAAAATCAAGTCGAACTAAGGCGAGTTGACGAATTTATGTCGTTCCGACAGCGTTTGACAATGCCGTAGAACGCATTAAAGTTGTCAAAATTGCGATATTAAAGCTGTCAATTCGCCGAGGCACATACGTGGAATGCCTCGAAGCCTTGCTGGACAAGGGCTTCCGAAATCCGAGTTAAACATGTCAATTACCCCACGTCGGCAGATAGGCGAAAATCCCGGAAAACGCAGAGACCGCACGTCGCACTCGACCGCCTGCCGAGCGGGTGAGGTCGGTCGGAATCGGTGGAGGCCAACGCGTTAAGCCGCAGTACGATCCAGATAAAATCGCTGCGTAAATGCGGCAGGCGACAGGTAGCCGAGACGGGCTTGCGTGCGCTGCCGGTTATAGAACATTTCGATGTAATCGCTGATGGCGAGTTTGGCTTGCTCCCGTGTAGCGAAGCGCAGATGATAGATCAGTTCGCTCTTGAGAGAACCCCAGAAAGATTCGATCGGCGCGTTATCGTAGCAATTGCCGCGGCGACTCATCGACGCGCGCATGTCGAACTGCCTGACGAGCTCCTGGTAAGCCCGTGCGCAATATTGCGAGCCGCGGTCGGTGTGCTGAATCAGGCCGGGCTTCGGACGTCGGCTTGAGACGGCGCGAAACAGCGCCTGCATCACCAGATCTTTCGTCATGCGTTCGCTCATTGCATAGCCAACGATTTCGCCGCTGTACAGGTCTTTCAGGCCGGCAAGATATAGCCATCCTTCGTCAGTCGCAATATACGTGATGTCGCCACACCAGGCCTGATCGGGCGCTGACACGGAGAATTTCTGGTTCAGCAGGTTCGGCGAGACCGGCAAGTCATGCTTTGAATTAGTGGTGGCCCTGAACTTACGCTTCTGCCGGCACCGCAGGCCGAGCTTTCTGCGCAACCGTTTTATTCGGTGTACGCCCACACAAACGCCGTGCCGTTCGAGATCCCTTTGCAACCGCTCCGGACCGAAACTTTCGCGCGTACGCTGATGGGCCGCGAGCACCTCCGTCTCCAGTCGGGCTTCCTGCCGCGCCCGGTTGGAGGGCGTGCGTTTGCGCCATGCGTAATAACCGCTGACCGAGACGCCGAGCAAGCGGCACATCGGTGGCACCGGATAGTCCTGTCGCATCTGTTCAATTACGCCGTACTTCACCGCGACTCCCTCGCAAAGTACGTCGCGAATTTTTTTAAGAGATCGCGCTCCATCTTCACTTCCGCCAGTTCTCGCTGCACGCGGGCCAGCTCGGCTTCCAGTTCGGTCTGTGGTTTCTGCTCCTTGCCGACCTCCCGAAGCTTGCCCGCTTTAGCCGAACGGACCCAGTTCGCCAACGTCTTCATCGGAACTGACAGCCGACGTGCCGCCTCCGAAACGCCTACACCTTCGGTCAGCGCCAGCTTGACCGCCTGCTCACGAAATTCGCTCGGGTAGACCGCCTTGGGAATTCGATTCATCCATACCTCCGTTTCACGATTGTACGAAACGTTGGCCTCTACTTTTTTCGACTGACCTCAGGCGGTCGGGTGACCGGAATCAGCGACTCTCAAGGTGGGAACATCGCTCGTGGTTATGACGATCTTGACCGAGTTACATCAGAAACGACTGCGCAAGGCAACGTCACATACAGTTACGACGCCGCGAGTCGTCGAACGAGCTTTCAAATCTCAGGTCAGCCAACGGTCAGTTACGGTTACGACAACGCAGATCGAGTTACATCGATTGCACAGACTGATGCGCGCGTGACGTTCGGATACGATCCTGCGGGACGCCGTTCAACAATGACATTACCCAGCGGCATCGTGGCTACATACGCCTACGATATCGCCAGCCAGTTGCTTCAGATCACCTACGCAAGCGGAGGCCAAACGGTTGGTTCGCTCCTATACAGCTACGACAGCGTAGGTAACCGAACTAAAACCAGCGGCACGTTGTCAAGTTGGAACCAGCCGCCATCCGATTCAAGCGCAACATATGATGCTGCTAACCGTCTCGTGACGTGGAACCAGAAATTGCAAGCTTATGATGGAAATGGAAATCTACTCGATGACGGCCAAGTAACTTACAGCTGGGATTCGCGGAACCGACTTATTACATTGGCTGGCGCCGTTACAGCGCGGTTCACTTATGATGGGTTCAATCGGCGGACCAGCAAGTCGATAAATGGATCACAGATTGACTACGTGTATGACGGTCTAAATGCGTCGCAAGAGTTATCAAACGGTCAAGCCACCGCCGAGATTCTGCATGGCTTGGGGATCGATGAAACTTATCGACGCACGGATTCCGTTGGGCCGCGGGACTTTATCGTGGATGCGGCCGGTAGCACCGTCGCGCTCGTTGATACCGCGGGGTCATTCAAGACTACATACTCCTACGAACCATATGGTCATACAACGGCGACCGGCGAAACGAGCTCAAACCCATCTCAGTATACTGGTCGAGAAAATGACGGATCTGATTTATATTTCTTACGAAACAGGTATTACAAGACGGACGAAAGCCGGTTCATTAGTGAGGACCCGATTGGTTGGTCCAGTGGGCAGACCAACCTATATGCATACGCTTACAATCCGCTGCAGTGGGTGGACCCCATGGGTCTGCAAGGAACAAAGACATATCAAACGTACACCAAGGTCAATCTGGAAACAGGTGTAATATATTCGGGACGTACCAGCGGCTATGGCACTCCCGAACAAAACGTCGCACGACGCGACTTAGGTCATCACTTGGATGAGTGCTGGGGCCCGGCTCAATTAGATCGATCGTCAAACAACAGTGACGCGATTCGCGGGCGCGAACAGCAGAATATTGATGAATTCGGTGGAGCGAGATCCATGGGCGGCCGCTCCGGAAATGCGATCAACGGAATTTCCCCTACCAATCCGAAAATGGGTCAATATATGGGAGCAGCCGCTAACGAATTCGGTCGTGGAGGCGGCGGCGGAAATCTTTCCACGCAAATGTTGCCACATGGCGCAGAGATTCCTTTCGAGTAAAGCGAGCTGCAATAGATAATGAAATGTTGATTAACGGGAGTTAGCGGTGGCTAAGGTTCGAGGGAGAGGGAAGATCGGTGATGTATTGCGAATTTCGTTGGAAAACGGTTCATTCGCCTACGGTAGAATTCTGGACGAACCCTTAATGTGTTTCTACGATATATCCACACGCACCGAAGTCAGTTTGTCGGAAATTCTCAGTTCTCCCGTACTGTTTCGAGTCTGGGTAATGAATCAGGCGGTGAAAAGACCTACGTGGGAAATCATAGGAAATGAGCCGCTTGATGACAATTTGAAATCAAAGCCGACTTTCTTCAAGTACGATCGAAGAGATAAAGCATTCAGCTTATACCGCGATAGCACTGACATTCCCGCTACGCGAGCCCAATGTATAGGACTTGAATGTGCCGCAGTGTGGAATCCAGAGCATATCGAAGATCGCTTGCGAGATCATTTTGACGGACGACCCAACAAATGGGTTGAATTGTTGAAACCGTGAGCATCATGATCGCGAAGAAATGGCCGCGATTTCTCCAAGTGTGCATGGCAGCTGCCGGCGATTGATTACGGGAGGGTATTTCTCAGCGCTGACAACAACAGTTGGTGGGCACCAGCATTGAACGGCGACACGCGGGCGAACCGCACGCGGACGCATACTCGGCTCGGACTTGGTCGTCAGAATCGTCGATCCACAGCAGGTAGTCGATGAAAATCTCTTCGCCCTCGCCGATCGGCAGGAGCATGTAGATAAAGTCCGTTCGCCGGCGTCGATCGCCTCGCAATTGGTCATGCAACATGAGTCCGCCACCGTGCACTATTGCGTCCACGGCTTCCGTCAGTAACTCCACCACCTGACAGACCGAAAAAGGAAGTGTGTCCGGTGATACCCTCAAGTTGCTGTCGGCGCAGCGCATACCGCCAGACTGGAATCTCACCCTTGTACTCGAGCATGCATTCGCCGGCGGTGAACGCATCGTTCGCACATAGCCCCTTGCCATGAACCGGCGACCGACGGACGATGACGAGCCGGGGCGGCCGAACCATGAGGACTACGCTCAGACATCCATCGAAACGCCGAGTCTCTCAACCCGCATGCGATCAATAACTGATCGGCGCCCGACGACCCGCAGCGCCGCAACCATTTTCAGCCTGATGCCCTCGCGTTCATCTTCCGGAACTGGCATCCGGAAAACACCTGAAACAAGGTGGCGCAAATATGGGCCCTGATGGCTCAATAACAGAACAACGAGCTGCTCGACCGTAGCGCTGCCAAACGCAACCGGTATGCCGTCATGCCAGTCGGTGTTTCGAATGATCATGTCGGCCGCCTGTTCCAATGTCATCGACGGCCGCGCCGCGACAAACTCTTCAGCGAACCTCGCTCGTGTTTTGGGGTCGTCAATATCGCCCATCCTTCCGGCGTGATCCAGGTCGAAAATCTCTGGCCGGTCGCGTCGCGATCGTATGTATATCTCCAGTGCCTCATCCGCGCGATCGTCGAAGCCAAGCTCTCGCAAAAGCTTCACTGTAGCGTTCAGGTTCAACGGCGAAATGACGCTTGCACATTGAGCAACGGCACTCGAAAGGGCAGCCGCCACATCATTCGGGCCGGCATCAAAACGCTGGTGGAAAAGGTCCCAGCCATCGGAGAAGACGCTTTCCAGGTGTTCGCGGTCGATGACAGCGTCGAGGGCAAGCGCTTGCGTGATGATGTCGGTGCCTTCGACATAGCCCCGGCGTATCGCCTACAGCACCGCCTTGTCAAAATCATCGGTTGCCGAATAGTTGCACGCTTCCAGCTTGTCTATCCACTCCTGGGCCGCTTCCGCATTCTGCCTGTTGGCCTCGTCGCGAGCCAGTCGATGCGTGAAACGGTTATATCTGACCAGTTCATCCGGCGGCGGAAAACCCCTGCCCCGCTCATATAGCGAGCACGCCAACACCGCAATGGTGGTCGCCGCCTGCTGATGCACGCGTTGAGAACGGGCGGCGATCTCCTGGGCAACCATGCGAGCCGCGGCCTCAACCTTCATGATGACCCGGATGTTACTCACTCCAAGTGCGGTGAGTGGAGCAACGAGCATTTCCCGCATGGGTGTATCAGGCGATAGCCCGATGTCGATCGCGTCAGCGACATCAAGCACGAAGTCCAGCTTCTGATCGACGACCTTTTCCGCGAGCCGCTCATACGACTTCTTCGCAGATTCATCCAGCTGGTCATGGTTGAAAACCAGGATCACCTTGCAGCGAGCCTGCGACGGCTTCGAGCGCAACGACCAGGTGTTTGCCTCCCTAGGGAATCATTTTCCTTCAACGCCCTGGTGGCTGCCCCGAGGTTCCGTTTTGCCGCCTTCTCCTCGACCCAGCCTCTCACTCCCCTTGATGAACTGTCTTCGAACGGAAGCTTCCGGGTTTTCGCCAGCAGCATCGTCCGGATCTCGGAAATCGTCTGAACGCCGAAGGCAGAAGCGTACGCATACTTCGTCAGGCCATCGGTCCCGCGATACTTTGCAATCGTTTCCCGGAGAAGGAACGTCTTTCCGACTCCCCATGATCCCGTTACGGCAAGCACCCCCGGTGTCCTGGCGCCAATGAAATCAGTAACCACCTTTTCGATGATGGCCTTGCTCATTGATCTGAGTCCCCGGTGTTTGATTTCCTGACCTGGTAACGCACAGGCCTAATTTGTCAGTCGGGCGGCGCCCCCCGTTATCCAGCGTCGATCCCGGCTACAGCCGGGGACCGCATATGCTGCTGGGCGCTTGAGTCAGAATCGATGGTACGCGTCAGGCGGGATCGCGTCGCAATGCGCGCAAACTGATTTCACTTTGCGTTCACTGCATCCTTGAAGGCTTTACCAGCGGTGAATTTCACTGTCTTCGCGGCCGGGATCTGGATCTCCGCGCCCGTCGAAGGATTGCGACCGGTACGGGCCGCGCGCGCGCCCGTCGAAAACGCCCCGAACCCGATGAGCTGCACCGTGTCGCCCTGCGTCACGGTTGCTGTGATGGTGCCGATCAGTGCGTCGACGGCGGCGGTGGCGGCCGCCTTGCTTGTGCCGGTTTTTGCGGCGACGGCGTCGACCAGTTCCTGCTTGTTCATGGCTATTCCCTTTGATGGTTGTTGATTGCGCCACCCTACCCGATCGGCTCCCCCGTCCGCAATAGCCGGCCGCGCCCTGCACACCGGTTTGAAAACCGGACCGCGCGTCCATGCACAGCAGGCCTCCCGTATCGGCTCACCTTACACGGACGCCCGTCACGCGATTGGCTTTACGACGCCTCCAAAGCAGAAAGGACCCTTTATGCGCAGGCGGCCAGCGGACCGGACGCCGGCACTTTTCCTCAAGAACAGGCATACCGTGCCGGGCCCCGCAGGCAGGGTCGGCGCTCCGGGTGAATCGGCGACCATCCGAACTACACGAAACTAAGGGGATGAAAGCCGTAACTTTCATCCCCTCCTGCCTCGATAGTGCTCAAACGAACGGTCGGATAGCCACAACTATCCGGGCCTTCAATCTTCCCCGCCTTGCGAGCCTTGCATGGTTCGGGGATTTCCGCAATTAAGTGAGTAAGACTGGATCTTCGCGTCGAAACCCCAGCAGCATCTGGTCACGGCGACGGCCGTCTGCTCGACCGGCGCTGTAGGCATCAATCGCCGAATATGGCCTTCGCTCCAGTTTTGATAGCTGCTAGTACCAAAACTGCATTTAATGGCGAGCCTTAGGGCTAAAAAGCATCTTTAAATTGGGGCCACCTTAATCTGGATATTTGATGTTATCCGATCGTGGAGGATGGCCTCAGCCTTTTTGGACGCCTCCTCGCTGGGCACGGATATGCGATACAATGCGCATGTTTATGCGCATAGGAACAGCACATGACTTCTGAACAAATTCGGCAGGCCAAAGAGCGAACCGGGACTCCACAGGCGCGCAGGGCTACTCGGAAACCCACCAATGTGTCATTGCCGACCGACCTGCTCGACCGAGCGAAACAGTTGGACGTCAACGTCTCTCGTGCAAGTGAACGTGGCTTGCGCGATGAAGTGCGCGAGGCCGAAGCACGCGCGTGGTCAGGTCAGCACGCGGATTTCATTGCGGAGCTTAACGCGCGTGTCGAGCGCGATGGCCTACCGCTCGACGAATACCGGATGTTCTGATGGCCCGTTTCGATTTTTACAAAAACCCTTCATCCAGGTCGAGGGCAAAATCGCCATACCTGCTTGACGTGCAGAGCGACCATCTGGGAGAGCTATTGTCACGGGTTGTAATTCCGCTCACACACGTGGCAGGAAATTACACGTCGGGCAAGGTTGCACAGGATCTGGCTCCGATCATCGAGATCGGCGGCGAGAAGTTCGTATTGGAAACACCGTTCCTTGCCGCTATTAAAACGAGCGATCTGGGTCTCGCAACCGGGACGCTTAAATCCGAGCAGGGCCGCATTGCGGCTGCGCTTGATCGTCTTTTCGGCGCTTACTGATTAGAGGTGCCGTGGACCAGTCGGATCTTGCCAGGCCCAACCATCGACGGCATGAAGCAAATCGAGCATGACTCTGGCGAGTTCGACTGTCATGACGTGCTGCTCTGTCAGTACGGGAGGCGACTGATTCCCGATGATCATGGCGGCTTGTAGTTGCGGCTCGAACTCCAGCCAGCCGGGGTCCGGATGCCATACCTTGCTCGGATGGACCTGCCCGGCAGCGGCTGGCTTCTTTCTACGCGCAACAGTGGCGTCACCATCAGCAAATTCCTTCCGGACGACCCTGTCTGTCAGTCTTATCGACGCGGCCACGCATTTACATGAGCTAGACGCGACAAAGCTCTTGTCATCGTCCGCGACGAGCTCGCTCGCGCCCCGCAGACTATTGAATGACAGGAGCGGATCGCTGCCTTGCTGCACTTGCCGTGATCTCTTCTTAATTGCTGCTGCGAGTGACCTGCCAACGCATAACCGCGACAACGTACCATTACGCTAATACTAAGAGCTACGCCTGAAAACGCGAGTTGACCGTGATTTCGCTACGCATCAGCGCGCTGGACGAAACATTGGTTGCGAGATCAGACGAGCTTCCTCTCAAAAGCCGATGGCAAGACGAATCTATTCAGATAATCCTTCTTATCACAGTAGCATTGTTTTTGTCTTAAACTTGCGTTTATGAAAACGCGTGACACTTCACCTGGATCTGTCAGCTCTGCGGGCGAACGTTCAGCCGCCCCGTCGCTGCCCGATGCTGACGCCCTCGCCGCCCTGCGCGGCTGGTATGCGGGGCTCTCCTCACGCGAGACGGTCGGACGCTACCTGCCGCACGCGTTACGCGCGCCTCACGCAAGCGCGCGTGGCGTGCTCGGCCAGATCCGCCGGCAACTCGCCGCCTTCGCCGCGCGCCGCCACCGATCCGACCTCGTTGCTCTGTTCAGACATCCCGCGGACGAACGAATCGAACGCGCTGTCGCCGTGCTTCACGCGATCACCCTTCTGCCGGCGCTCGCCGACCCCGAGCCACAACTCGCTGACGACATCGCACAGTGGTTACGTCCGCGCGCCGTGCGGGTGCTGCGTGCGCACGGTATCGCCAGTCTCGCCGACCTGACCGTTCGGGTACCGCGCCGCCGTCAATGGTGGCGTGCGATCGAAGGGCTGGGTGCCGCCACCGCAAAGGAGATTGAAGCGTTTTTTGCCAACCATCCCGGGTTGACTGAGCGCGCCCGCGCCCTGGTCGCGAGCCAACCGTCCGCCTTGCGCGGACGGGGCGTCGCGGGCGACGGCGTGGTCGCACCATGGGAGCGCCTGCGCGTGCCGCCGGACGTGGACGGTGAAAATGGAGCATTCAGGGCACCACGCGGCGCCTGCACACTCGATGCAAATAACGATTACCAGGCCGTGCACGCCTGGCTTTCGCTCCAGGAGGCGCCATCGACCCAGCGTGCCTATCGCAAGGAAGCCGAGCGACTGATCCTCTGGGCGATCGTGGAGCGAGGCCGCGCGCTGTCGTCGCTGACTACCGAAGATGCAATCGCGTATCGCGCGTTCCTGACCCATCCGACGCCACGAAGTCGCTGGGTCGGGCCACCCAGGCCGCGGCACGCGCCCGACTGGCGCCCATTCGCCCGCGCGCTGTCCCCGCGCTCGGCCGCGTACGCGTTGTCGGTCCTTGGGGCGCTGTTCCGGTGGCTGATCGAGCAGCGCTACGTGCTGGCCAACCCGTTTGCAGGCGTCAAGGTACGAGGACGCACGCGGGTGGCGCCGCTCGACACATCCCGCGGATTCACGGACGGCGAATGGCAGATCGTGCGCTCACTCGCCGACGGACTGGAATGGTCGTACGGCTGGGAGGTCCCGGCCGCACAGCGCCTGCGGTTTGTTCTCGACTTCGCCTACGCGACGGGATTGCGTGCCGGCGAAATGGTCAACGCGACGCTGGGCGACATCCTGACCGATGCAAACGGCGATCACTGGCTGCGTTTGATCGGTAAGGGCAGTCGCCCGGGCAAGGTCGCGCTGCCGCCCCTCGCACGGCATGCACTGGAGCAGTCGCTGGTCCAGCGCGGACTGCCCGTCACGCCCACACACTGGAAGCCGAAGATGCCGCTGCTGGCGCGCCTTGGCGACGAGACCGGTGACACCTCAGGTATCACGTCGGCGAGGTTGTGGCATGTCATGCGGCGGTTTTTTCACCAAGCCGCCGGCCTGATTGAAGGAGATCACCCGCCACTGGCGGAAAAGCTCCGGCGCGCGAGTCCGCACTGGATGCGGCATACACACGCGACACACGCCCTCGCCCATGGCGCCGAACTCACGACCGTACGTGACAATCTGCGTCATGCGTCGATCGCAACGACATCGATCTATCTGCAGGGTGATGAAGTGAAACGTGCACGGCAGCTTGATGCGGCATTTGGAAGGCGGTCGTGAAGATGTCTCGCATCACGTGATTCCGAATGGTGAGGATTTTCGGGAACGCGTGGATCGGAATGACTGCCATGGCGGACATGATGCTGGCTCGCCGGCAGCATCACAGCGTCGTGACGCAACCGCGATCCGTAAACGTCTGGTCATGGCACCACGCCCTGCGCTTTTAGGTGCGCCCCCGCTCGAATGCAAAGCTAGCAGTCGGTTGCTAACGGCGACACGCGGCGAACTGACAGTAGTTCGCGTTATTGAAATCAGTTTAGCAACGCCCACTTCTGGGACGTGCTCTCTTGCAGGTTGCAGCCTCACCAGACGAAATCCACACGGCCGTGCTCTCGACCCGAAGGCGGCCGGCGACATTTCCAAATGCCCATGATGAACCCTCGTCCTAGCTGGTTAGTCGCGAGCACCGGATGTTTTTTAGGTGGCTCTCTAGCGCGCGTCGACGATGTGGCTGATACCAGAAAGACGACGCAGTCCAGTCTGGTTTTGAATCTGAACTGGGTGATACGCGGCCACGAACGGACACAACGCTGGTGGAGAGCCTCGAGGGCACACATGGCATAACTGAGCGTATAACGTGTGACGCCAAACGCCCGTGCCACAGCGTTGAAACTTCCGAGCTGCGCAATTGCGATGAAGGTAGAGAGGTCGGCTATGGTGGCGCAAAGCATTCATGAATATTTCTCAAAAGGCTTTGCAATCAGTTGCGGATTGTTGAATTTAAGATGGTGGTCTATCTTAAGCACTTAGCAAAATCCACCGGCGCGCCCACATCGCATGACCAACCTGTCAGATTCACCCGCGAAGAACGCTCGCAATGTCGAGGTGGTTGGACAATCTGTGGCTGTGGCAGACGCGAGGACTCACAGCCTGCGCACATTGGCCATTCTCAGTTTGCTGATGGCCTTCGCGTCGTTTTCCACAGACGTGTATCTGCCCGCACTGCCAGGCATGGCAGAGGCTCTTCGTGCCGACGCGGGAACGCTCGAATACACCATTTCTGGATATCTCGTCGGCTTCAGTCTTGGCCAGCTGCTGTGGGGTCCAATCGGCGACCGATTCGGCCGGAAATTGCCTATTTCTGCGGGCCTCGTGCTGTTCGTGTTGGGGTCCGCAGGTTGCGCATTGTCCACTGACGCGCACACGATGATTGTGTGGCGGGCCGTGCAGGCCGTCGGCGCGTGCGCCAGCGTCGTCCTTGCGCGTGCCATAGTTCGAGACCTATACACAGGTATTCGTTCAGCGCAGATGATGTCCACGCTGATAACAGTCATGGCCATTGCACCGCTGGTGGGACCGAGTGTGGGAGGCGTCATCCTGCATCTCGCATCGTGGCGCGCCATCTTCTGGACGCTTGTCGGCGTTGGGCTTTTCACTCTGTTGGCCCTGACGCTTTTACCTGAGACGTTGCCGCCGGCGCGCCGAAACCAGGAGCCGCTGAAGCAAGCGTTCATAGCGTACGGAAAATTGCTCCGAAGCTGGCCACTGTTGGGTTACGCCGGGACAGGTGGCTTTTTCTACGGCGGCATTTACGCTTACATTGCCGGAACGCCATTTGCCTTTATTACTTACCACCATATTTCGCCACAGGGGTACGGCCTGCTGTTCGCAGCGGGAATCATTGGGATTATGGTGACCAATCAGTTGAACGCACGGTATGTTCGACACTGGGGAGGCGACAACATCATGTGTGCGGGAGCCGTCGCAGCAGCTGTGTCCGGCGCAGCTGTCGCGCTTACATCGTTGACCGACTTCGGCGGTATCGCCGGTCTTGTCATCCCGCTCTTTGTCTTTGTCTCATTGAATGGTTTTATCGTCGCCAATTCAATTGCCGGTGCCATGGGCATCTTCCCTGGCCGAACGGGCGCAGTTTCTGCCCTTATCGGCTCCATTCAGTACGGAACCGGAATCGCGGGCTCCGCTGTCGTGGGCGCGCTTGCGAACGGCAGCCCCTTTCCGATGGGATTGGTTATTGCTCTCATGGGAATCGGGAGCGCCGCGTCCGCACTTGGCCTGAAGAACTTGTCACGCGGCAGCGAGCATCCTCCTCATTAAATTGAAAAAGCGTTCGTCGAGGACGACGATTTTCGCGCGCAGGTGAGGCGCAAAAAACAGGCTCTTTGCAACTTGTTCACCGACCGACCTTGTCGCGGATGCGTTGATAACCAGAAGTCAACGCGACTATCCCCCTCCCATTGTGAAATTAAGGAGTAAGCGCATGGATGACAATACTCCCACCCTATCAAGGCGAAACTTCCTCGTCAGCGGCGCAGCAGCGGCCGCCGCGGTAAGCGTGAGACCTGACCGTGCGCTTGCTGCAGCGGGTTCGACGTCTTCCACCGCCGAGCAAAGCGAAACAAGTGTACGTGTAACGCTTGACGTGAATGGACAACGTCATGCGCTGCAGCTTGACACGCGTACCACGCTGCTAGACGCGATTCGCGAGCATATTCATTTGACCGGTACGAAGAAAGGCTGTGACCACGGTCAATGCGGCGCCTGTACGGTCCTCGTGAATGGTCGCCGCATCAATTCCTGCCTCACGCTCGCAGTGATGCATCAAAGTGACAAGGTCACCACTATTGAGGGCCTTGGCACACCCGACCGCCTGCATCCGTTGCAAGCGGCCTTCATCAAACATGATGGCTACCAGTGCGGGTACTGTACGCCAGGGCAAATCTGCTCCTCGGTCGGCATGCTCGACGAAGTGAAACGCGGCGTGCCAAGCCATGTGAGCAGGAGCCTCGTCGAGAAGCCGCTGCTGAGCGTCGACGAACTTCGCGAACGCATGAGCGGCAACATCTGTCGCTGCGGTGCCTATTCCAATATCGTCGAGGCCATCACGGAAGTTGCCGGAGGTGTGGCATGAAGCCTTTCACCTACGAGCGCGCTAACACCCCGGCTGAAGCTGCAGCTGCTGCGAGCCGGCGCCCTGATACCAAGTTCATCGCTGGCGGCACCAACCTGTTGGACCTGATGAAATTGCAAATCGAGACACCGCAGCATCTCGTCGACGTCAACGGCCTTAATCTTGACCGAATCGAGGCAACGCCTGAAGGTGGACTCCGTGTTGGCGCACTCGTGCGGAACACGGACCTCGCAGCAGACATGCGAGTGCGGCGTGATTATGGAGTGCTATCGCGTGCGCTGTTGGCAGGCGCATCGGGACAGCTCCGCAACAAAGCGACGACCGCTGGAAATTTGCTTCAGCGCACTCGGTGTCCGTATTTTTACGACACAAATCAGCCATGCAATAAGCGCCACCCGGGGTCCGGCTGTAGCGCCATAGGTGGTGCTTCGCGTTCGCTCGGTGTGGTCGGCACCAGTGACGCTTGTATTGCAACTCATCCAAGCGACATGGCTGTTGCAATGCGAGCGCTGGACGCCACTGTGGAGACGGTGAATGCGCAGAATCAGAGGCGCCGGATTCCAATCGCCGACTTCCATCGGCTACCCGGAGAAACACCTCAACTTGAGACAGCATTGCAGCCGGACGAGTTGATTACTTCCGTCACGTTGCCGGCGCCCATCGGTGGGGTTCACCTTTATCACAAGGTGCGAGACCGGGCCTCTTACGCCTTCGCGCTCGTGTCTGTCGCCGCCATCGTGCAACGCGACGGAACTGGACGCGTAGCCTTCGGCGGCGTGGCACCAAAGCCCTGGCGCGTGGAATCTGCGGAAACATCACTTCCGCAGGGGGCGCACGCTGTCGTTGCAAACGCATTCGCCGATGCGCGACCGACTCCTGATAACACTTTCAAGGTGAAGCTCGCCGAGCGAACGCTGAGTGCAGTCTTGATGGAAGCGAGGGCATAAAAATGAAATTCTCAGAACCCGCCAAGACCAACCCCATCGACCAACTCAAAGTTGTCGGTCATCCGACCGACCGCGTGGACGGGCCGTTGAAGACAACTGGCACGGCCACTTACGCCTACGAGCACCATGAAGGCTTTCCTTCGCCGGCGTATGGCTTTGTCGTCGGCTCATCTATCGCGAAGGGAAGCATCGCGTCGATGGACCTTAGGGCAGCGAGCGCTTCGCCAGGGGTATTGACCATCGTGACTGCGGCAAACGCCGGCAAGCTTGGGAAGGGGAAATTCAACACGGCGAAATTGCTCGGTGGCCCGGACATCCAGCATTACCATCAAGCGGTGGCCATCGTTGTTGCTGAGAGTTTCGAAGAAGCTCGGGCGGCCGCTTCCCTGGTGCGCGTCGAATACATCCCGTCTTCTGGCGCATACGACCTTGCACAGGCAAAGGACGGCGCTGGACTAGCGCGTCCGACCGGCTTTGGCGGCCCGTCCCAGACGGCAGTTGGAGACTTCGCAGGAGCCTTCGATAGCGCGCCCGTAAAGCTCGACGCCACCTACACGACACCAGACCAGGCGCATGCAATGATGGAGCCGCATGCTTCTATCGCCTGGTGGCGAGGCGACTCGGTCAACATCTGGACGTCCAACCAGATGATTAACTGGGGTGCGGGCGATGTGGCGGCGACGCTCGGCGTGAGTCGGGACAAAGTTCGACTGATGTCACCGTATGTGGGCGGCGGCTTTGGTGGCAAGCTTTTCGTTCGGTCCGATGCAGTGCTTGCAGCGCTTGGCTCGAAAGCCATTGGCCGTCCGGTGAAAGTGGCATTGACCCGGCCACTCATTTTCAACAACACGACTCATCGTCCAGCGACGATTCAACGCATCCGGCTTGGCGCCGGAACGGACGGTCGTCTGACGGCAATTGCGCATGAGGGTTGGTCGGGCAATCTGATGGGTGGAGGTCCGGAGACTGCGGTCAATCAGACGCGGCTTCTGTACGCAGGAGCGAACCGCCTCACCGCTACTCGGCTGGCGTTACTCGACCTGCCCGAAGGCAATGCGATGCGCGCACCCGGCGAGGCACCGGGTCTGATGGCACTCGAAATCGCGATGGACGAGATGGCCGAAAAGCTCAAGCTGGACCCCGTCGAATTCCGCGTTCGAAACGATACGCAAGTCGACCCGGAGAAACCTGAGCGTCCTTTCTCGCAGCGACAGCTTATCCAATGCATGAAGGTCGGCTCGGAGCGCTTTGGCTGGACGCGCCGCAACGCGCAACCAGCGAGTGTTCGCGAAGGTCGTTGGCTCATCGGCATGGGCATGGCAGCGGCGTTCCGGAACAACCTGCTCACGAAGTCTGGTGCTCGTATCCGTCTCGACCGCACGGGTCATCTCACCGTCGAAACCGATATGACCGATATCGGCACGGGTACCTACACCATCCTCGCCCAGACAGCAGCAGAGATGATGGGCGTTTCTATTGACGACGTGACGGTGCGACTGGGTGATTCGTCATTTCCCGCGTCGGCGGGCTCGGGCGGTCAGTGGGGTGCGAACAATTCGACCTCCGGCCTGTACGCAGCTTGCGTCAAGTTGCGAGAGATGGTGGCTAGCCGTTTGGGAATGCAGGACCAAGATGCCATATTTGCGGACGGACACGTGCATGCCGATGGCCGCGCCGTCTCACTTGGAGATGCAGCGGCGAATGGAGAGCTCGTCGCCGAGGACTTCATCGAATATGGAGACCTGGACAAGAAGTACCAGCAATCGACATTTGGCACGCATTTCGTCGAAGTCGCAGTCGACTCTGCAACGGGTGAGATTCGCGTTCGGCGCATGCTTGCCGTATGTGCGGCAGGACGTATCCTCAATCCGAAAGCGGCGCGAAGTCAGGTCATTGGCGCCATGACGATGGGCGTCGGTGGCGCTTTGATGGAAGACCTGGTTGTTGACAAGCGCAAGGGATTTTTTGCCAATCACGACCTCGCGAGCTATGAGGTGCCTGTGCACGCTGACATTCCGCACCAGGAGGTCATTTTTCTTGATGAGACCGACCCCATCTCTTCACCGATGAAGGCCAAAGGCGTGGGTGAATTGGGATTGTGCGGCGTTGCGGCCGCTGTCGCGAACGCGGTCTATAACGCCACTGGCATTCGCGTGAGAGACTACCCTGTTACCCTCGATAAGCTGCTTGATGGACTTCCTGCCATGGCCTAAAGCGTAGAAAACATGGAGCCGCGATAGGACGTTTACGGTTTCGACGGCACATCAGGCTTCATGTGGTCACTGTTGCGTCGCGTTTGCGGCTCCACTCTACCTCCCTGTTGAAAAGCGCACCGTCTTGTGAATAGTGGACGCACACGATTGCCGCACTTCTCGAGCAAATAGCTCTATGTCTCAGCTATCGCGCCCTCTAGCGGCCGCCAATGGATTAAGCATAGTCTTGGACGCGGGTCAGTTTTTTTACGGTCATGTCATCCGCTGCTGATAGCCAGACATAAACGCCTGCTCGGCAGGCAACACGTACGTCGCTACAGTTAGCCTCGGGGGCAGCCGCGTCGTTGTATCTCAACGCAGTTTGACGGTCACACTTTCCATTCTTCCAGAATCTGTTGCGCAAGATAATCGCAAGGGGGCCGAGCGGATTTGGCGCTTCGCGCGAGGACTACCTCGATATCATTCATCGCAGGTACGCCATCGCTCTCTGTGAGCTGAATGAAATTTGGCGGGATGCTGCATTTCGCGAGAGGCGCTATCGCGAGCCCTGCCTGGACCATGGCGAGCAGACCCAGGAAGCTCGGGCTCTCATAGTTCATCCGGAACTTGATATTGTCCCTTTTCAGCGCTCGCACTGCGTGGTCGCGCGCCGTGCTGCCGTCCGCGAATACTGCGATAGGTAACGGACGCTCGAGCCAAATCTTCCGCTTTTCAGTGCCCGTCCATATGATTGGCTCGTGCCTGATGAATTCGCTAGCCAGTCCCTTTACCTTGGTCAGGCAGGCCAGGTCTATGCTGTTGTCCTTCAGCAAAGGCACGAGGGCGATGCTGGGTAATCCGATAACGCGAATGTCCACACGTGGATGCATGACCGCAAACCTGGCCAGCACCTGAGGCAACAACGAGGACACATAGTCATCGGGGACTCCGATAGTGACCTGTCCTTCGACTTCGGGCCGAACGACCGAGGCCCACGCTTCATCGCGCATCTCGAGCATGCGACGTCCGTAGTCCGCCAGTCTCTTGCCTTCCGCAGTGGCCGCCACGTTGCGAGTGTCGCGCACGAAAAGCTGCTTCCCGAGCGATTCCTCGATTGTGCGGATTTGCATACTGACGGCCGACGGCGAGCGAAACACGGTCTGCGCCGCCTTGGCAAACGAGCCCGAGTCCGCCACTGCCACGATCATCTCGAGCACGTCCAAATCGAGCTTTTTCATATTATTCAGAAAATCTGAGGAGTTGACGCAGTTTAATTCGTTTCTCTTCAGAGGCGTGTAGTCGGAAAATCGAGTTCTCAAGCTTCTCGAGGTGACTGCAATGCATGGTTCAGCGTCGATGTACCAGTTTCTGGCGGTGGGTGGGATGCTCGCGATTACGCCCGGCCCGAATATGGTCTACGTGATGTCACGTTCGATTGCGCAGGGTCGCGGCGCTGGCCTTATCTCATTGGCCGGGGTGATGCTCGGATACCTCTTCTACATGTTCAGCGCGGCGTTTGGAATCACAGCACTCGTACTCAAAGTGCCGGGTGCGAGCGCGATTCTTGGTGCGGCCGGCGCGGCATACCTTCTTTATCTTGCATGGCAGGCTGTAAGGCCCGGAGGACGCTCCCCATTCGAAGTGCGTCAATTGCCGCAGGAGGCACCGCTTCGGCTGCTTGCTAAGGGTGCGACAACCAGCCTGCTGAATCCCAAGCTGGCGATGCTCTTCATTTCGCTGCTGCCGCAGTTCATTGACCACGGACGAAGTGATGTGTTTGGTCAGTCCCTCACACTCGGCTCGCTATTGATTGCGGCGTTCGCTCTGGCGAACGGTTCTGTCGCCGTTGCGTCCAGCGGGATGGCCAGATTTCTCCAGGGCAGGCCTGGTCTGATGCTCGTTCAGAGATGGGTGATGGGAGTCATGCTGTGCGGGCTTGGAATAAGCCTGGCGATGGACGCTGTGAAGTATCTTGTCACGGTCTGACCGCGGCGCGGCGCCACGACGCGAAGGAGGGTCGTCGTGGTCGCCGGTCCGCACTCTGGCGATACGCCTTTCCTTATGGACCATCAATATCGCTGGGATGGCTGCTGTCTCGGCAAACAATGCGTCATCGGCTTGCTCGAGGTGTAGCGTTGCCCCTCCCGCCGCCTGACGGATTTCCCGTCGTACTCGGCCAATTGCCGCCCGAAGAACCATTTGCTGGGCGGCCGCTGCTTCCGCCCGATTTTGCTCCACTGGAAGAGCCTTTCGATGTACCGCCTGAACTGCCGCGTGTGCCACTTTGGCTGCCACCTGCTGCTTTGTTCATTGCCGCCTCCAAGGGAGATGTAGAAAGTTCATGGTCTCCCTCCAAAGAGTTGCATTGCGCATCGGAAGCAAGGCCATCACACTACGATACTCCGACTTCGAACGTACGACATTCGGCTCAAATACACCCGTGACCAGTTCGCAGAATGAAACGCTGGAGAAAGCTCTCGCTTGGCTTCGTGACGCGGACGGACTTCTCATCACCGCCGGCGCAGGTACCCGAATTGCTCCACAAGGCGCGTAGATGACGTATCTACGAGCGTCGAAACATTCAGCTGTAACGCGCCGAGGGGGCGCCCCGCAAAGCCTCCTGGACATTACCGCAAACGCACTCGGACTGCCGTATCCGCAGTCTTGCAGCTAGAGCCTGTATGTCTGGAAACTCTAAGGCATGTTGATGCGTCCCCCGTGCGACGGACGCGACGCTTTTGGCTAAACAGAATGAGCGACCGAACGCGCCATGTGTGCAGCAGCGCCGAGGTAATTCGCGGGGTCAGTTAGCGCTCGCAATTTCGAGTCGTCGAGATGGTGATGAATCTGTTCATTTTCGGTCAGAACGTCATATAGAGTGCGACCGGTATCGATGGCGGTGCGGCAGGCATCGTAGACGACGTCATGAGCATGCTGGCGCCCGATGGCTGGCGCCAGCCCCATCATCACCGCTTCCGCGACGATGAGTCCGCCTGTTAAATCCAGGTTTTTCCGCATGCGTTCACTGTCGACATGCAGGCCACGCAACATGAAATTAGCCTGAAAGAGCGCGCTCGCAGCTAGTAGAAAGCTTTCCGGCACAGCGCTCCACTCGAGGTGCCACGGACCGGTCGCTCTTTCGAAGTCGTGCATCATCGCGTCGAGCATCAGTGCCGCTCGCTCACGCAGCATCTTCGCCGCCGCGAATATCAATTCGCTGGAAATCGGGTTACGTTTTTGGGGCATCGTTGAACTGGCGCCACGTCCCGGGACGAAAGGCTCAGCGACTTCACCGAATTCAGACGACGCCATCATCATAACGTCAAGTCCAATTTTTCCGAGCGAGCCGCCGATGCTTGCCAGGAGAGAAACGAGTTCGTTCAGCCCGTCTCGTGCGACGTGCCAGGTGATTTCCGGATTACCTAAGCCCAACTCATTTGCAAAGAGCTTGCGCGTTTCCAGAGCACGTTCCGGGTCGCCCAACGAGGCGAGCGTTCCCGCCGCCCCACCGAACTCGACCATCAACGCTCGCGCTTTCGCTTGCTGGAGACGTTCCGCGTGGCGATTCAGCGCCGATAGCCAAACAGCAGCACGGAAGCCAAATGTGACTGGCAATGCGTGCTGTAGATGCGTGCGCCCGGCAGTAACCGTATCTGCATGCTTGATTGCAAGTTCCCGTAATGCCTCACGCACCTGGTCCAACTGTTTTTCGATGATTGCCACGCCTTGAGCACACTGGAGCATTGTGGCGGTATCCATGATGTCCTGAGTCGTCGCGCCCCAATGCAAATAGCGTCCAGACTCACCACACATTTCGCTTACCTGTTTGACCAGAGGCAAAATCGGATAGCCGACCGTCTCTGTCTCGCGACGTAATACATCAAGGTCAAGCTTGCCAAAGTCACTCCGTTCGGTGATGTCGCGAGCGGCTTGCTCAGGAATCAGGCCTGCCTTGGCCTGCGCCCTCGCGAGCGCCGTTTCAGCGTCGATGCATCGGCTGAGGTAGGCGTTGTCTGAGAACACATCTCGCATTTCGGGTGTGCCGAACATATCGCGAAAGAGTGCTGAATCGAATACAGTCGTTGCCATTTGAGGTTCCTTAATCAGTCTGCGAGCGACGTAAGCCACGGGCGCAGAGCGTCTTTTTCTTCAAGCCCAAAACCTGCTGCATCAGTCGGCCTCACTAGACCGCCGCCGATGCCGCAGCCCGAGGGATATCCCCCAAATGGCTGGAATACCCCCGGGTAAGCTTCGCACCCTCCCAGTTCGAGGCCGACCGCGATGTGGAGATTGATTAGATGGCCGCCGTGCGGATAAGCCTGCGCACGGTCGAACCCGTGACTCTCAATGAGGTCAATCATCCGGGAGTATTCGGTCAACCCGTAGGCAAGACCCGCATCCATCTGGAATATGTCTTTGCCGGGCCGCATGCCGCCGAAAAGGGTGAGATTCTTCACGTCGGGCACCGAGAACAGGTTCTCCCCTGTCGCAATCCGGCCGCTATAAGCTTCTGCAACCTGACGGTTCAAGTCGAAATCAAGCGGGTCGCCAATCTCTTCATACCAGCGCAGGTCATAAGGGGTAATGGCTTCCGCATAGGCTAGCGCGGTACCGAGGTCGAAGCGACCGTTGGCGTCGACCGCAAGCCGTTGGCCCTTTCCGGCGATAGTCAGCGCGGCTTCGATGCGCGCAAGGTCCTTGTCCAGGTCCGCTCCTCCGATTTTCATCTTGAAGGCATCAAAACCCAGTTCACGATAGGCTTTGAACTCGTCGACAAGACGCTGCGTGCTCTCTTCCGGGTAGTAGTAGCCGCCCGCCGCGTAAACGTTCACACCGTTCCGCTTGCCCTGGCGACCGAAGTGACGGGAGATGGTGACGTGCGCAGGCTCATCCTTCAACTTCGCATTCAGGTCCCATACAGCGAGTTCGAGCGCGCCTGCGGCTGCGGCACGGTCGCCGTGACCACCAGGTTTTTCGTTGCGCAGAATAGTCCTAAGGACTTTTTCCGGGTCGAACAGTGCCCCTGAGGCATCGAGCAGGCTGTCGGGGGCTGCGGATTTGAGACGCGGAATCAACCGGTCGCGCAGGATGCCGCTCTGGGCATATCGGCCGATGGAATCGAATGCGTAACCAATGACTGGCTTGCCGTTGCGTAAAACGTCGGTCTCGATGGCGACGAGCGACACGTCGTGTTCGGCGAAGCTCACGAGAGCGTTCGCGACGTTTCCTTCAAGCGGGACCGCGATTTCCCTGATGGCGGTGATGCGCATAGCTATCCCTTCAACATTTTTGAAATCAGATGACTTTGCCGGGAGCAGCGCCGAACACGCGTTGGTACTCGTTGCGTGCCGCGCTCTCGTTGAACTCACCGGTGGATTTCGCAATGACAAGCGTTGCCACGCTGTTGCCCATTGCGTTGCAGATGCAAACTGCCTGCGACGTGAAACGGTTGATGCCGAAGAGAATAGGCAAGCCTTCGATGGGCAGGAGGCCTGACGCGGTCACGGTGGCCGCAAAGACGATAAACGTCCCGCCCGAGACAGTCGCCGCGCCCTTCGACGTTATTAGCATCAGCACGAGCAGGCCGAGTTGCTGGTGGAAGTCGAGCGGCACCCCATAAGCATTAGCAAGGAATAGCACGCAAAGGGACATGTAGACCGCCGTGCCGTCCAGATTGAAGGCGTAGCCGGTCGGGAGAACGAGTCCTGTCGCCTGGCGCGAGCATCCGAGCCGCTCAAGCTTTTCGAACAACCGCGGAAGCGCACTTTCTGACGACGCCGTAGCAAACAGCAGGAAGATTTCGTCTTTGAAGTAGCGCAGGAACCGGAACACGTTGAAGCCATAGAGCCGCAACACGATGCCCAGGACGACTACGACGAAGAATGCGAGTGCGAGATACATCACAATGAGCAGATAGCCGAGAGAAATCACAGCGTTCATCCCGCTGCTGCCAATGGCGAAGGCAATCGAACCAAATGCGCCTAGCGGCGCAAACTTCATGATGACGTCGACGAACTTGAAGAAGCAGTCGGACATGCGTGTGAGCGCGCCTTCAACGCTTTCGCGTTGTTCCTTCTTCAGCATCAGAACGGCAGCCCCAAAGCCAATTGAAATCACTAATACCTGCAGCAGTGAGCCATTGGCGAAAGCGCCCACAAAGTTGTCGGGGAAGAGCGTGAGCAGAAAGTGCTCGACCGAAGTTGCGCCGGCCTTTCCGTATTGAGCATGGGCAGCAGCGGCTGCCTTCGGACTCTGCGTGAGATGCATGCCCGTCCCAACGCCTGACAGGTTGGCAACCACCATGCTGATGGCAAGCGCGATGGTCGACACGACTTCAAAATAGATGAGCGCGCGTAGCCCAATCCGGCCGACATTTTTCAGGTCGCCGGCGGCCGCGATACCCAGGACGACATTCAGAAACACAAGTGGCGCGACAATCATCTTTATCAGGCGCAGGAAGATGTCTCCAAGCACCTTCATGTCCACTGCGAGCTTCGGCGCAATGAACCCCAGCGCGATGCCAGCGACGATACCGACCACGATCTGCACGCCGAGCCGGGCGTACAACGGCGTTTTTCGTCGCAGGCTGTCCGGACTTGCATCCGTATCGTGATGGGTTGCCGTTTCGCTGTGAATTGCCATGCGAGTCTCCTGAGTGCAGCAACTATCTGACCACTGAGAGTTGCTTAATATGTCCGTACTTTTAGAATATGTACGGACTATATTGACGCATTTGGAACCCGTCAATTTCGGGTTTACCTTGGTAAGACCTGACTATCGGGGCTTTGAGGTGGTGGGTGCTTGGCAATGAGCCCTCTGCGAGCTAGCATTAGCGCGCCTTCACGGCCTTGAAACGAAAAAAGGACAGATTTAGATGAAACCCCGGTACGCCGAGCTCGCGGAACAACTTATCCAGGCTATCGGCGATGGCACTTTTGCAATCGGCTCTTCATTACCGAGCGAGGTTGACCTTTCTGCGCAATATGGGGTCAGCCGTGCAACCGTGCGGTCCGCATTGGAGCGCGTGCAGGAATTGGGGCTCATTTCCCGCCGCAAGCGCGCGGGCATTCGGGTTGAAGCAACGAAGCCTCGCGTTGCATTCGAGCAGTCGCTGTCCAGCGTCGAAGATTTGATTCAGTTCGCGGTCGTGACTGAACGCCACGTGCAGTCCGTTGCTGAGGTTTCGGCTAGTCCGTCGCTGGCGGCGCAACTGGGTGTAACGACCGGGTCGCGCTGGCTGCGTACCGAAATGCTGCGCGTTGACCCCGCGAAGCCGGACAAGCCCATCTGCTGGACGGATGTCTATCTAGAGCCACTGATTGGGGCGGGCATCAGGCGGGAGCTCCGCAAGAGCTCGGGGCTAATTTGCGAAATGGTCGAACAGAGGTTCGGGCGTGTCGTGCGGGAAGTGCGGCAGGAAATCAGGGCGGTTGGTGTGCCCGCCCGGATTGCGGTGCAGCTTGGCGCGGAGGTTGACGGGCATGCTCTCGAAATCACCCGACATTACGTTGACGAGAACAACATTGTGTTTGAAGCGACGGTCAGCGTCTTTCCCGCTGACCGGTTCACTTACGCCCTGCAGCTACGTCGCCACGATTGAAAGGGACTGGCGTGTTCGTCAGGTCTGGAAACGAACAGCAGCCGCGCGCAGTACCTGCGCCTGCTCAGCCAGCGACACAGCTGCTGCGGTCGTTTGCTCAACGAGTGCAGCGTTTTGTTGCGTGACTTCATCCATCTGCGACACCGCACGGTTGACCTGTTCGATGCCATCGCTTTGCTCTTTCGATGCCGCCGCTACCTCGGTCATGATGTCGTTCACCTTCTGAATCGAGGTGACGATTTCGCTCATCGTCGTGCCGGCCGAATTGACCAGACCGGTGCCTTCGGTGACGCTCGTTGCTGCACTGTCGATAAGTGTCTTTATTTCTTTGGCTGCTGTCGCTGAACGTTGAGCGAGTGTCCGCACTTCAGTGGCGACGACCGCGAATCCTCGACCTTGCTCACCAGCGCGTGCAGCTTCGACGGCCGCGTTAAGCGCGAGAATGTTAGTCTGGAATGCAATGCCTTCAATGGTTCCGATGATGGAGGCAATTTTCTCCGACTGCTCGCTGATGCCCGACATGGTTTCAACAACCCTTTCCATCATGGTGCCGCCAGTTTGCGCGACCTGTGCTGCCTGACTGGCGAGATGGCTGGCGTTGTTGGCGCTCTCGTTGTTTTGTCGGACCGTGGCAGTCAACTCTTCCATGCTGGCGGCCGTTTCCTGCAAGGCAGCGGCCTGGGATTCGGTACGACGTGACAGGTCAGCATTTCCAGAGGCAATCTGGTGAGTTGCTGTCGCCATTGACTCGCTACTTGTCCGGACGGTCGACACGGTATCCTTCAAGCCATCCTGCATCGCGCTGAGTCCCCGCATCAGTTCACTCATCTCATCGCGACCATGTACCTCAATTCGCTTCGATAGATTGCCTTGCGCCATAGACGCACATGCATTCAATGCGCTTGCGAGCGGGCGCGAAATTGCCCTATGCAGACCGACTGCGCATGCCAACGAGATACCGACAGCCAAAAAGAACAACACGCCTGACGAAATGCTCACTGCGTTAAGTGTCGACTGAAACTGCGCATATTCGTTCGCTCCGTGACCCATCAGATATGCGTTCAAATCAGCCGTGCTTTTCGTCAACGCAAGCGACAAATTGGGCATGACCGTCATCGTTATACGGTCAGCAGTTGTCGCGTCTCCGGCCTGCAGCGCCTGAAGGGTTGGCTCTATGCCACCCGTCACAAGAGCGTCGAAGGCTCTAGTCATTGCTTCCGCAAGTCGCTGCTCGTCCCCGGTCTTTGGCAGCGCAAGGTAACGGGCGTATGCCTTACGTGCCGTCTCGACATAGTCGCGAGCTTTCGGAATCAAGGCGGCAACGTCCGGGGACTGCGGATGAAGCAGGGCCCGGTCCATCGACACGCGAGCAATCGCGAGGTTGTACTTGGTGTCACCAATTGCGACTGCAGACGAAAGCTGCACCGCATAGGTGTCGTGCAACGCGTCCTTGCCAGCTTTCGTTCCGTATTGCCCGAACCCCGCCACAACCAGCAAAAGGACAACAAGTACACCGAACGCCAGTGAGACTCGTGTCTTGATAGAAAAGTTTGAAAACATAGGCGAGGTCCGTTCAAGTTGACTGGTGGCTGTTGTACGACAATCGCAGTCACGAGCAATATGTAATTACATATTGCTATCGACCTTCGTAGAGAAATACCATATAGGTGATAACCCTAACCAAGGAGTCACTTGTGAACACTCTTGCCCTGGCGCTTCGCTGTGACAGGCCCGCTGCCGCCTTACTGGACGGGAGGTCTGATACCATTTCATCTTTCTATCGGTCGCGCTAATGGCAAGCCCCCTCTACTCGCAAGTTGCACACGACCTGGCTGTGGCAATCGCTTCGGGGCGGTATTCGATCGGCTCCCTCCTACCGACGGAATTGGAGTTATGCGACCAGTACGGGACCAGTCGCCCAACTATCCGACTTGCACTCCAGGAGTTACAGGCGATGGGGTTGGTGTCGCGACGAAAGCGTGTCGGGACACGAGTGGAGTCGACCACGCCATCAGGTGGATACAGCCAGTCGATGGCCTCGCTCGACGGGTTGGTTCAGCTTGCCGAAGACCAGGAGCGACTAATTAAGAGCGTTGATGAGGTCGTCATTGACCGCTTGTTGGCGCGAGAGCTTGGTTGCGCGCCGGGGAGTCGGTGGGTACGCATTCAGATTTTGCGGCTCCGCCGAAAGGGTGCCGCGCTTCCGATTGGCTGGACTGACGCGTATGTGGACCCAGCCTATGCGGATGTTCCGAAGCTGCTGAAGGAAGCCCCGACGGAACTTATCAGTTCACTCATTGAGTCAAAGTTTGGGAAGCGCATTGCGGAAGTTGCGCAGACAATTCAGGCGGTGCCGCTAGACGCCGAACTGGCGAGTCGGCTAAATGCCGAAGAAGGCTCGGCGGGATTGAAAATCATTCGCCGCTATCTCGACCATGCGAACGAAGCATTCGAAATTACCGTGACTGTACATCCAGCCGACCGGATGTTGGTCTCAATGAGACTACGGCGGGACCGGGCTTAGCTCTATTCAAGCACCGCTAATTTCGAAGATAAGATTGTCATTCTTGCGGGCGCAATACTTTGAACCGGTACTCGCAGGACAAAGTTTAGCGCCGAAATGGCTCTATCGTGATAAGCCTGCTTATAACCTGTTTCGATTTTCGACCACGGCGTGCTGGCCTGCTTCTGTTCAAATGCCTCACTCGCTGACCCCGCCAACCGGCAGCGGCGTCACCGGCCTCTCCTCCGGCCGTGCGCCCGTTGGCGCAGATGGCGCACGCAGCAGAAGGCTATGCGCGATCCATTGCAGCGCAGAACACAGCAGCAAATAGATGATCCCGACGAACACAAAAATCTGCGCGGGGTAGATCATCAGGCGGCTATTGACCTGATTGGCGAGAAAGGTGAATTCCGGCACGCCGACGATATACGCGAGCGAAGTGTCCTTGACCAGTGACACCCACTGATTGACGAACGACGGCATCATGATGCGCACCGCCTGTGGCAGCACCACGTGACGCAACGCCTGCCAGCGCGTGAGCCCCAGCGACTGCGCTGCCTGCTGCTGGCCGGTGCCGACCGACACAATGCCCGCATGCACGGCATGCGACAGATACGCGCCGCCGATCAGCGACAGCGCGCACACCACCGCGACCAGCCCCGGCACGTCGATATGCAGCAGGATCGGCATCAGGAAGAAGGTCCAGAAGATCAGCATCAGCACTGGAATTGCCCGAAAAAACGCGACGACTCCAACCAGCAGCAGATGCGCGCCGCCGCGTGTCAGCGAGAGCGCCACGCCGACCGCCAAACCCACCCCGGCCGACAGCAGCGCCGAGGCGACCGAGAGAACGACCGTGAGCGCAGCGCCGCCCAGCGGCCCGTTCGGAAACGCACCGAGCAGCAGATAGCGAAGCGTCGGGAGCCACTCGAGCGCGGTCATGCTCGCCCTCGCTGCCACGCTCTTACGCCGGTGTGTTGCCAGATGACCAACGCCATTTCGATCAGCGCGATGGTTCCGATATACAACACGGTAGCCGTGCCGAACGCCTGAAAGGTCCGGAAGCTTTCTGTGTCGACCTGGCGTGACATATAAGATAACTCGGCCACGCCAATTGCCATTGTCAGCGACGAGTTCTTCACGATATTCATGTATTGCCCCGCGAGCGGCGGTGTGGCGATGCGCACCGCTTGTGGTAGAACGACGTGCCGCAAGGTCGCAAAGCGCGTCATGCCCAACGCAGCTCCCGCCTGATATTGCGCGGTGCCCACGCCGCGGATGCCGGCGCGAAACTCCTCCGCGATAAATGCGGTGCTATAACAGGACAAGCCGAGCCAGCCGGCGAACAGTTCAAAGCTCGGCCACCGCAGCGCGAATGGCCCGGCGCTCAGCACATGCGGCGCGTTGAGCCATGCCATCCACGTGTGAGGCAGCAGCGTCGCCGCGCCGAAGTACCAGAACAGCAATTGCACCAGCAGCGGAGAATTGCGAAACACAAGTACGTAGACCTTCGCCGCCGCGGTAATGGGCCGGGATTGCGCGATCTGGGCCATCGCCAGCCCGAATCCAAACAGCGTCGAGGAGAGACTCACGCACGCCGACAGGATCAGTGTGATGAGAAAGCCATGGGCGAGCCAGCCGAGGTAGAGCGGGTCAAGCCAGAAATTCAAAAAATGCATTCGAATGAAACGTGGTCCTGTCTCAACAAGAAGGCCCGGTCACACGTCTCACACGGTGACCGGGCCATGCGGAAGTGGCTGTGAAGCAAACGGCGTCAGCTCTTCTGGGGATCGCCGATCTTGAACAGACGCGGCAGCGGCGCGGCACTCTTCGGACCGAACCAGGTATCGTAGATCGTGCCAGCCGTGCCCTTGGCTTCGAGATCCTTCAACGTATCGTTGACGACGTTCAGCAGGCGCGTCTCGCCTTTCGGGACGCCGACGCCTTCGTAGTCGTTGGAGATCGTGAACGGCGGGATCTCGTAGTTCGCCTTGTCCGGCACTTTTGCCAGCAACGCGACGAGCTTCGGTCCGTCCTGCGTGATCGCCTGCACATTGCCCGTGCGAAGCGCGGCAAAGGCGAACGGCGTGTCGTCGTACGCGATGATCGTGGCGCTCGGGAATTGCGCGCGCACCTGCTGCTCATTGGTCGTGCCCTTGTCGGCGCCGATCCGCAAACCGTTCAACTGCTGCGGCGAAGTAAGCGTGCCTTTCTTCGCGATGAATTGCGTGCCCGACGCAAAATACGGGGTGCTGAAATCCACTTCCTTTTTACGATCGTCCGTAATCGTGAAGTTGGCGAACACCAGATCCACCTTGCCCGACTTCAGGAAAGCGATGCGGTTGGCCGGGTTGGTCGGCTGGATCTCAAGCTTGACACCGAGGCGCGTCGCAACCGCCTGAGCGTAATCGACATCGAGCCCGATAATCCGATTGCTCTTCGGATCGACAAACCCGAACGGCGGATTGCTGTCAAATGCAGCCACGCGCAATACACCTGCTTTCTTGATGTCGTCGAGTCGATCCGCGTGCGCGGCGGCGGACATGACAAGCAGACTGGCGCCGATCACTGCGCCAAGCACTCTGAGCTTCATAACGGTGGTTTCCTGTTGTTTTAACGGCCCGCGAGGTCAGCGGCGCATGCGTTTAGCGTGAGCCGTGGACTTTAACAACGGGTGTGAACAGCACGAACCAAGCAATTCTCAAGAGCTAAGAAGCCCTTCTGATAAAGCGCGGGGTCAATGGCCGAACGTGTGAAACGATTGTGTGAAGCGTTGATCAGAACAACTCGTTGTGCACGAGCGTCACGCGTCGTGCTGCCTGAACAGCACATCGCAAATCACAGTCAACGCTTGAGCGCCATGCGGTCTTACGATGCTCATGCGTTCCGGCAAACCTTAGTCATTGCCGGCATATCGATGCCAGAAATCGTTGGTGGTCTCGAATGCAGGGCCACTCGACAATTGTCGAATCGGCCAGATGGCTTTGCTCCTTCGTTGCTGGCCCCTTCCGCATTCGATCCGACCCATGAGAACCAATCCGCCGCGCCAGCTTCACCTGAATGTCAACATCCTCCACTCGGGCTTCGTGCCTTCCGCCTGGCGTACCAGCGACGCGGATCCGCAAGCTTTCATCGATCCGGACCACTACATCCGCGTCGCGCGAATCGCCGAGGCGGCCAAATTCGACGCCGTGTTTCTCGCCGATAACGCGTCGATCGCCGATCAGATCGACTTCCGGCCGATCACGGCGCTTGAGCCGACCGTGCTGCTCGCCGGCATTGCGGCGGCGACCACGCATATCGGCGTGATCGGCACGGCGTCGACGAGTTATAACGAGCCGTATAACATCGCACGGCGCTTCGCCACGCTCGATCATCTGAGTGCCGGGCGCGCAGGCTGGAACATCGTGACGACTGCCGATCTCGGTTCAGCGCGCAACTTCGGACGTGATGCGGTACCCGATCACACCGAGCGCTACGAACGCGCCGCTGAATTCACCGAGGTCGTGAAGGCCCTGTGGGATAGCTGGGAAGACGACGCGTTCATCGGCGACAAGCCAGGCGGGCGGTTCGTCGATGCCGCGAAAGTGCATCGCATCGACCATCGCGGCAAATACTTCAATGTGGACGGCCCGTTCAATCTGCCCCGCAGTGCTCAGGGTCATCCTGTGCTGATTCAGGCAGGCGGCTCGGCAGATGGGCGCGAGCTCGCCTCCCGTCACGCGGAAGCCGTGTTCTCCGCGTCGCAGTCGTTCGAGGAAGCCGCCTCTTACGCACGAGAATTGAAATCGCGCGCAGCGGCCTATGGTCGCGGCGACGATGCGATCCGCGTGCTGCCGGGCCTGACCACCATCATCGGCGCGACCGAGGCGCAAGCACTACGCCGACGCGATGAACTGGTGGACCTGATCCCATGGAGTTACAGCCTCACCCGGCTTGCGGGTATCCTGGGCGTGAGGGTCGATCGATTGAAACTCGACGAGCGTCTGCCTGACGATCTTTCGCTGCCCGGTGGCGGCAACGGCAACCATACGTTCTTCCATGCCACGCTGGCACAAGCGCGCTCGAACGGCTTCACGGTGCGCCAGTTGATCCGCGCGCTGGCAGGTGGCGGCGGGCACCGGGTGATCGTCGGTACACCGGAGCAGATAGCCGACGATATCGAACACTGGTTCAAACGCGGCGCCGCCGATGGTTTCAACCTGATGCCCGATGTGCTGCCCGGCGGCTTGCAGGATTTCACCGACGGCGTGGTGCCCCTGCTGCAACAGCGCGGCATCTTCCGGACCGAGTATCAAGGCCGCACATTGCGTGAGCACTTCGGGTTGCGGCGACCCGTAAGCCGGCACCTCGAAAGACGGGAAACGGCAGCGACTGCGTGAGGTTTCAAGAAACTGGCAGGGCGCTGAATCCACACGATAACAGCGCCCCACCCCGCCACACCGGCGATATTGCCCGTGCCCGGCCGCTGGAACGCCGTGCGCCCGAAGAATCACGAGATCGCATCCGCTCCATCACCTGATTACGGCTGAATGTACAAATCAGCAAAATTCCCCCGCGACCCCTCCCCGGTCGGTGCATAGTCCTTCACCTTCTTCGACACGACCGTGATGCTCGGATTTGCCCCGAACTCGATCGACGGAATATCGTCGTGAACGATCTGCTGGAACTGGATGAATAACTGGCGGCGCTTGCCTTCGTCGGTCTCCACCGACGCGGCCTCGAGCAAACGGTCGACTTCTGGATTCGAGTAGTGCGCCGCATTGGAAAACGGTAGTCCGATCTTGAAGTTCTTCGACCAGAATACACGCTGCACACCCACCGTCGGGTCGAATACATTGGAGAGTGCTTCGAGCGTGATGTCGAAAGCGCGATCGGTGTAAGCCTTCTTCACATAGGTGGCGAAATCATAGCTTTCGATCTCACCGTCGATTCCAATCCGCGCTAGCGATTGACGCACGAAATCGGCAGCACGCGGGTCCTGAAAGGGATTGAAGAGCAAACGCAGTTTGAAGCGCTTTCCGTCCGCGCCACGCTTGAGGCCCGCCGCATCGAGCGCGGCATTGGCTTGCGCGATGTCATACGGAAAGTAGTGAATATCCGCATCGTGGTAACGCGTGTTGGCCAAGCCGATCGCCGCAGCGGAAACCTGACCATAGCCATACCAGACAACCCTATTCAGCGCATTGACGTCCACCGCTTGCGAGATCGCTTTACGCACTGCCTTGTCTTTCAGAACGGGGGTATCCAGATTGAAGATCAACTGCTGATGGTTGCTGACATACGGCCAATTGGTCGTATCCACCGTGAAGCCGGGGAGCGTCGTGAAGCGTTTGACGTCAGATAACGGGATCGCCTGATCGCCGAGATTGGCAGCACCCGATTCGAGCGCGGCAGCGCGCGCCGCGCCGTCCGGGAGAAAGCGCACGATGATCTTGTCGACGTATGGTTTCGGCTTGTCCCAGTAGTCCGGATTGCGCTCGAGAAGAATGTAGCTACCGTGCACAAACGACTTGAACATAAACGGCCCCGTGCCGACCGGCGCGCTGTTGTACGGATTCGTTGCGATGTCCGTCCCTTCGTACAGGTGCCTGGGGATGATCGGCGACTCCGAACCGGACAGCGCAGTCAGCAGGAACGGCGCCGGCTTCGACAATTCGATGATCGCGGTGTAATGGTCCGGCGTCTTGACATCGACCACGTTGGCGAACGTGCTTCGGCCACGCGGATGTACCTGCTTGAGCGTCAGAATCGAAAAGGCAACGTCGGCGGAAGTCAACGGTTTGCCATCGTGCCACCTTACGCCGCGACGCACCGTGAAGCGATATTGAAGTCCGTCCTTGCTGACCGACCATGCGGTAGCCAGCAGCGGCTGAGGATTCAGGTCCTTGTCGTAGGTCAGCAAACCCTCGACCACCTTGGGACCGATTTCCGCGTTACCGCCAGCCGTGGTGGTCAAGGGAACGATCGACGCGGGTTCGGGCGTGACGAGCCAGGTCAGCGTTCCGCCATGATTGGGCGCCGCCAGGGTGGGCGCCGTATAGACGCCAATCAATGCGAAGACGAGCCCTGCGGCGTTTAAGGTTTTTCGTATCCCGTTGTGCAGGCTCATACATATCCTCTTTGTTATTGGAAGGACGGATATTAAGTTGACTGGAAAGGAACGAAAAGCAAGCAAAAGTAATTAGCTTTGCACCTTGGTTTTGATGGCTTTCGAACGTTTACGCGGTCGCGCCCACATGCGCGGATCATCAATGACGGTCTAAGGATTCCTGATCAGATTGAGTATCGTGCATAGGGCGTCGACCGCGTAATACGACCCACGAATCGCTCCGATCGCATCGAGCGATACGATATCTCCGCTATAGCAGCACGGCTATGCAGCAGCGTTCACCTCAATTGAAAAGCAGAATTCGTTGTTTTGCATTCCCAACCTTGCGTGATCTACTGCATTCACGCGAGCGTTGGCGTCGTGCCGCGAATCTCGTCCCGTCAACAGCGCGAAACGGGTAACTGCGCGATCGAACGCGCTCTTCTCACGCCAAACGGCACGGACCATCACAGTGATTCAATCCATTCTCGCCGCGCCACCCAAGGCTTCGACGGCATCCGCTGAAAAAACGGGGGCCGTCACGCCCTTCGTTTCCATCCGCTCGCCAACCACTTTCGCCGATAGTCCCGTTTCGCGCGCCCTCGAACAACCGCTGCTGCTAGGGCTATTTCTGCCGATTCAGGCCGGCGGCTGGAGCGCATCGACGCTGCCCCGTACCACCGACTGGAACTTCGACTACAACCTGGCGCTGGTGCAAAAAGCCGAGGCGTTGGGCTTCGATCTCGTCTTCGCTCTGTCGCAATGGCTGCCGAAAGGCGGTTACGGTGGCGTGTTCAACGGTGAAGCACTCGACTCGTTCATGTCGCTTGCCGCAATGACGGCCCGCACCGAACGCATCATTCTGGTCGCCACCAGCCACGTGCTCTATGGACCGTGGCATCCGCTGCACTTTGCGAAGTTCAGCGCGACGCTCGATCACATTTCGAAAGGACGGTGGGGCATTAATGTGGTCACCGGCCATCGTGCGATCGAACATGAAATGTTCGGCTGGCAACGTATCGAACATGATCGTCGCTATGAGCTTGCCGCGGAGTTTCTCGACGCCGTGCAGCAGCTTTGGGCGCAACCCGATAATTTCAGCTACGCGCCAGCACGGTCCACCTGGAAGCTCGACAAGGCGTTCGTGTCGCCAAAGCCGAAATATGGTCGGCCGATGCTGGTGAATGCCACCGGTTCGGATGCGGGAATCGATTTCGCCGCGCGTTACTCGGACGTGGTGTTCATCACAAGTCCGGCCGGCTCCGAGATCGAGGGCGCGTTAGCGGCGCTACCGGCGCATACGACGCGCGTGAAGGCTACCGCAGCGAAGTATGGTCGCAAGATTCGCACGTTGATCAATCCCATGGTGATTTGCCGCGAGACTGAAGCTGAAGCATTTGCTTATCGCGATGCGATCGTGGCGCACGGCGACGAGGGTAGTTTCCATCGTTTCGACAGCGATGCCCACGCGTGGCGCGGCAACGCCGAGCAACGGAATCAGGCGGCCGCCCGCGCGGTGGGCGGCAACGTTTCGATCGTCGGCTCGCCGCAGCAAATCGCCGATTACATCGTGCGCCTGCATGCGGCAGGTGTCGACGGTGTGCAGTTGAGTTTCTTCGATTTTCAGCCGGACCTCGATTTCTTTGGTGAACGCGTTGTGCCGTTGCTGCGCGACGCAGGGCTCAGGTTCTGACTACACGCGCTTGCTCGAATCGAAATCAACCCAGTACGCACGCGCGCTTCCACCGGAAGCGTTCACCGATTGATCCAGGTACATATCTTCTTTCGTCCCTCACGCCACCATACGATGTCATATGTCACCACGCAGGCGCCGCGAGGCCGCGGCGGCGCACGTCTGTTCAAAGGCGCAATCGGATTGGCTGTCGCTCTGATCGTCGCCCTGACTGCTGAGCAGTCGCATGCGCAGACCCGCGGCGGCACACTCACTTTCATTGTCACCCCCGAGCCTACCGCGCTGGTCGATCTTGCCACCACGGCGACCAACGTGCTTAAGGTCAGCCCGAAAGTAGTGGAAGGCCTGCTGGAATACGACTTCAAGTTTCAGCCGAAAGCTTCGCTCGCCTCCTCGTGGGAAGTGAGCGATGACAGCAGGAAATACGTGTTCCATCTGCGCCGTGGGGTGAAATGGCATGACGGCAAGCCCTTCACGTCCGCCGACGTCACGTATTCGATACAGACGCTCAGACAGGTCCACCCACGCGCCAAAACCACCTTTGCCAACGTCACCAGCGTGACAGCGCCGGACCCTTTTACGGTGGTGATTACGCTGTCTAAACCGGCCCCCTATCTGATCAAGGCGTTTTCGTCGTCGGAAACGCCGATCGTGCCGAAGCATATCTACGAAGGCACCGACGTGCTGACGAATCCTGCCAACAATGCGCCGATCGGCACCGGCCCGTTCCGCTTCGTCAAATGGGTGCGCGGCAGTTATGTCGAATACGCGCGCAACGACGGCTACTGGGACACAGGCAAACCCAGGCTTGATCGCATCGTTGTCAAGGTAATCAACGATCCGGCGGCCCGCACCGTCGCCTTCGAAGATGGTTCCGCCGATCTGAGCGGCGACTCGCCAGTGCCTCTGTCCGATCTCGCGCGCCTCAAGGCCAACCCGAAACTCGGCGTCGATACTCGCGGCTATGAATTCCAGGCGGGCGTGGCGCGCATTGAATTCAATCTCGACAATCCCCTGTTGAAGAATCCGAAAGTGCGCCAGGCGATCGCGTCGTCGCTCGATCGCGAGGTGATCCGGAAGGTGATCTATTACGGCTACGCGACGCCGCTCGCCAGTCCGATTATTCCCTCGAGCCCTTATTACGACCCGGCACCCACGCCGTATCCGTTCGACGTGGAGCACGCCAACGCGCTGCTCGACGAAGCCGGCTATCCGCGCAAAGCCGATGGTACGCGTTTCGCCCTCACCGTCGATCCCTTGCCGATCGGCGACCTGCCCGCGCGCACCGCCGCCTATGTCAAATCGGCACTAGCCCGAGTGGGCATTGCCGTCACAGTGCGCACTCAGGATCTGCCCGCTTATCTGAAGCGCATCTACACGGACCGCGATTTCGATTTTTCGATCAATGGCATGAGCAATCTGTTCGATCCGGTAGTAGGCGTGGCACGTCTCTATACGACCAACAACTTCCGGCGTGGCGTGCCTTTCACCAACGGCTCGCATTACAGCAATCCAGAGATCGACCAGTTGTTCTCGCGGGTGGCAGAAGAAACCGACGAAGCGAAGCGCAAGCAGTTGTTCTCGCAGATTCAGCGCATTCTCGAACGCGATCTGCCAGACATCAATCTGGTCTCGCCGCAATACCTGACGGTCTACTCGCGCGCGGTACACAACCATACGACCTCGCCGGACGGCGTGTCGGCCAGCTTCGCCGACGTCTGGCTGCAACGCTAACACTTTCCCGATTCACTCTCTCACGGAATCCGTACACATGGAATACAGACAACTCGGCCGCAGCGGCATCAGGATATCGACGCTGACGCTGGGCACGATGATGTTCGGCGGCCCCACCGACGAAACGAGCGCCGCACGTATCATCGATCAGGCGCAGGAACATGGCGTGAATTCGATCGATACGGCGGACGTCTATGCCAAAGGCGAGTCGGAGCGCGTGGTCGGCCGCAGCATCGCCGCGCAGCGCGAGCGCTGGGTGCTCGCGACCAAGTTCGCCAATCCGTTGCAGGACGCCGACATCAATGCGCGAGGCGCATCGCGCAAACATATCATGCGGGCCGTCGACGCCAGCCTGAAACGCCTTAACACCGACTACATCGACCTGCTCTATATTCACCGCGAAGACCACACGACGCCGGTTGAGGAAACCGTGCGGGCGCTGAACGATCTGATTCGGGCGGGCAAGCTGCGTTATTACGGTCTGTCGAATCATCGCGCGTGGAAAATCGCCGAGTTCAGCCACACCGCGCAGGCGCTTGGACTCGACGCGCCGGTGGCGAGCCAGCCGCTCTACAACATCGCCAATCGCCAGGCCGAGGCGGAGCAACTGACGGCCGCCCACCGTTACGGGCTTGGCGTGATTTCCTATAGTCCGCTCGCACGCGGTGTTTTAACGGGTAAATACGAACCCGGCTCGACACCTGCCGCCGACACGCGCGCAGGCCGCAGCGACCGCCGTCTGCAACAGACCGAGTGGCGCGCGGAATCGCTTGAACTCGCGCGCCGCGTGCACGAGCATGCCGAAGCAAAGGGGCTGTCCGCCGGGCAGTTCGCACTCGCGTGGGTGCTCAATAGCCGGTACATCACATCGACCATCGGCGGACCGCGGACCGAAGCACAGTGGCTCGATTATCTGCCGGCGCTGCGTTACTGCCTGACGGCCGAAGACGAAGCGTTCGTCGATTCGCTGGTGGCGAGCGGGCATCCGTCCACGCCGGGCTTCAACGATCCAGGGCATCCGTTCTTCGGGCGAATCCCGCGACACGGCGCAGCCGAAGATGGGCAAGTGCCGTTCCAGCAGGGGGGAGCATGAGCAGACGCACATGGTGGTTTTCACGTACCACCCGTTTATGAAGCCGGCGCCCCGTGTTAGCCATTTAATCCCTCATTCCTACACGCTAGTCATCATGCCCCGACCTATTGCCGCACCCTCTTCTGCCCGACGGCACATCACAGCCGCTTGCCTGCTGGCCATCACGCTTGCCGGCTTCTCCGCCTTGACCACCTATGCCGCTGACAACGGCGGCCCGGCGCAGGAACTGCGCGTCGGTTTCGTGCCCGGCCCCTATGCCGACGAATTCAAGGCGGGTGTCGAGCCGCAACTGCGCAAGAAAGGCTACGCAATCAGATACGTTGAGTTCAGCACCGGCCTCGAAGCGAATCAGGCCGTCTACCGCGGCGAGATTATCGCCGACGTGATGCAGCACGAGGTCTATCTGAAGTCCTATAACGACCGCAACGGCACCGATCTGGTCGGCGTGGTGCAGGTTCCCACACCACCGATGGGACTCTATTCGAGCAGGCACCATACGCTCGCGGAGGTCAAACCCGGTAGCCGGGTCGCGGTGCCGAACGACCCGGTCAATCTGGAACGCGCATTGAAGATACTGCAGCGAATCGGCTGGATCAGGATCAAACCGAACCCCAATCCCGTCGATGTTACCGAGCAGGACGTCATCGCGAATCCCGCCGGCATCAAGATCGTCCCGCTCGAATCGGCACAGGCGCCCCGCGCGCTCGAAGACGTCGATTACGCCGCGATTCAGGGCAATTTCGCCATCTTCAGCGGTCATAAGCTGACCGACGCGCTCGCGCTCGAAGAGATGACACCGCCGTATATCAACCAGGTCGTCGTGAAGGCCACGAACCGCAACGCCCGCGCGACGCAGGATATCGTCCAGGCATATCAGTCTGCAGATTTCCAGCGCGCGATTCGAGGCAATCGTTTCTACGCCGGCTTTCGCTTGCCAGCGTACTTCAGTCCGGAGTGAGGAATTGAAGCACTGCGAGGGCGTCAGCGCCCTCGCCATGAGGGCGCGATTCGCGAGCTAGGCTGCCTGAGCGTCGAACGTCCGACCCGGAATCGCTTCGAGCAGCGTGCGGGTGTACGGATGCTGCGGCGAGCGCCAGATGTCCCGATGGTGCCCGCTCTCGACAATGCGCCCTGCCTGCATCACATGCACGCGGTCGGCGATATAGCGCACCACTGAAAGATCGTGCGAGATGAACAGATACGCGAGCCCGAGATCGCGTTTCAGATCCACCAACAGATTAAGAATCTGCGCCTGAATAGACACATCGAGCGCGGACACCGGTTCGTCGCAGATCAGCAGATCCGGTTCGAGCACCAGCGCCCGGGCAATCCCGATGCGTTGCCGCTGGCCGCCCGAGAACTCATGCGGATAGCGCCCGAGCGCCGAGTTGGGCAAGCCAACGCGATCGAGCATGGTAACGATTCGAGTGTGGCGCTGCTGGGCGTTGCCGATACCGTTCACGACCAGCACGGTATCGAGAATCTCCGCGATCGTGCGGCGTGGATTGAGCGAGGCATACGGATCCTGAAACACCATCTGCACGTGACGGCGCAGCGGCCGCAAGTCGCGCTCGCTCAACGGCACGAGATCGGTGCCACGCAGACGGATGCTGCCGCTTGCGACAGGCACGAGCCGCATGATCGCCTTAGAGAGCGTGGATTTCCCGCAACCGGATTCGCCGACGAGCCCAACGGTCTCACCGCGCGCGATCTTCAGCGATACGCCGTCCACGGCGCGCAGCGTAGTTTTGCCGTGCCTTTGCGGGTAGTCGATCCGCACGTCACGCAGCTCCAGCAACGGCGCATCTTCAGGTGCAGCTTCACGGCCGGCGGGATCCGCGTCCTCGTCTTTATCCGCGACGAACTGCCCGGTGCGCACCGAACGCGGCACGACGGCGAAGCCCGGTTTGCCGTCGTCGTCGATACCGTGACGGATTTCGGGCAGTTTCCAGCCGCGATAGTGCAGGTCGTCCGCGAGATTGAGCGACGCTCCAAGCAAACCTCGCGTATAGGGATGTTGTGCTTGCGTGAAAAGCCGCGCGACCGGCGCCTCTTCGACCTTCTCGCCCGCCAGCATCACCGCGACGCGGTCCGCGTGTTGCGCGACGCTCCCAAGATCGTGCGTGATCAGCAGCAGCGACATCGACAACTCGCGCCGCAGGCCGTCGAGCAGTTCCAGAATATGCGCCTGAATCGTAACGTCGAGCGCAGTGGTCGGCTCGTCGGCGATCAGCAGGCGGGGGCGGCAGGCCACCGCCATCGCGATTATCACCCGTTGACGCTGGCCCCCGGAAAGCTCATGCGGATAATCGAACACGCGCCGTTGCGGCTCGGGGATCTGCACGAGATCGAGCAACTCTACCGCGCGCTTGAATGCAGCCGCCCTCGAGAGGCGTTCGTGCTGACGCAATGTCTCGACGATTTGCGCACCGATCGAGAGCACGGGGTTGAGCGACGTCATCGGCTCCTGGAAGATCATCGAGATCTGCCGGCCGCGAATGTCGCGAATCTCGCTCGGCGGCACATCGAGCAACTCGCGACCGTCGAAACGCAGGCTGCCCGTCACCCGTCCCGGATTGGGCACGAGCCGCATCAGCGAAAGCGCCGTCGCCGATTTACCGCAACCCGACTCACCGACCAGCGCCAGCGTCTCGCCTTGCGCGATATCGAAATTCAGGCCACGAACGGCCTGGTGCGCGCCGAAACTCACGCGCAGGTCGCGTACTTCAAGCAGGTTTGCCACTGTTCATCCTCGAATACGTTGCCGGCCGCGCGGCAGGCGCGCGAAGCACCTGCCATTCAGCCAGACAGGATCAAGCCCGTTCGCGCAGTCGCGGATTGAGCGCATCGTTCAGACCGTCGCCCAGCAGGTTCAGCGCCAGCACCGCGAGCACGATCGCCGCGCCGGGAATAGCAGTCAGATACCAGGCGGTGCGCAGCGAATCCCGGCCGGCGCCGATCATCCCGCCCCAGCTGACCACGTTCGGATCGCCCATGCCGAGAAACGACAGCGACGACTCGATCAGAATCGCGCTTGCCACCATCACCGACGCGGTGACGATCACCGGCGGCAACGCGTTCGGCAAAATCTCGCCGAAAATGATTCGTGCGTTGCTGAATCCCTGGCTGCGCGCGGCGAGCACGAAGTCCGCCTGGCGCAGCGAACGGAATTCCGCCCGCACGATCCGCGCGACTGTCGGCCATGACGCGATCCCGATGGCGAGCGCGATAACCGTCACACTCGGCCGGCCAATCGCGACGATTACGATGACCAGCAGGAACGACGGCACGGTCTGAAAGAGTTCAGTGATACGGACCAGCACATCGTCGATCACGCCGCCGAAGAAACCGCCCGTGGCACCAACCAGCGTGCCGATCACGAGCCCGATCCCGGCCGACACCGCGCCGATCAGAAGCGACACGCGAGTGCCGTGCGCAATACCTGCGGCGACGTCGCGTCCGAGCGAGTCGGTGCCGAGCCGGTATTGCACATCCGTACCCGGCCATTCGAATGGCGCTGCCACCATGTCGAGCGGATCGCCGGGAAACAGATGCCCCGCGCTCAGCGCGAGCGCGATGAACGCCGCGAGCAACACGAGACCGGCCAGCGCCGACGGATTGCGCAGAAGCGCGCGCCAGACGCCGCGCCCGGCGGCCCCGCGATGGACGGACGGGTTGCCACGACGCAAGCCGAACAGCGTGCCGGCCAGTTGGCGCCGCCATGGCGACGCTGTCGGCTCGGGCGGCGAGGAAATCAGATTGGAAGAGTCGGAGGGCATGTCATCCTTTTGGAAAAAAGCGCGGATTTCCTCACGCGACACGGGGGTCGAGCCATGCCTGCAGCAGATCGACCAGCACATTGGCGATGATGACGAGCAGCGACGACAACAGCAGTACGCCGAGCAGTACGCTGAAATCGCGCGCCATCACGGCGTCGAGTGCGAGCCGTCCGAGACCGGGCCAGCTGAATACCGTCTCGGTCACGGCGGCGCCTCCCAGCAAGGTGCCGAAATGAATCCCGACGATGGTCGTGAGCGGCATCAGCGCATTGCGTAGCACATGACGCACCGTGACACGCCACGGGTGCAGACCCTTGGCCTGCGCGGTGCGCACGAAGTCCTGGCGCTGCACCTCCAGCATCGCCGCCCGCGTGAGCCGCGCGTAGATGGCGACGAAGAAGGTGGCCAGCGTGGCAGCCGGCAGCAGCACGTGGCGGAGCGCATCGGCAAAATAGGCGAAGCCGTGCAGTTGCACGCCGAGCGTGAGATTGCCGCCGCTCGGCAGCCAACCCAGATGCACCGAGAACAGCACGATGGCCAGCAATCCGATCCAGAAGCCCGGTGTCGAATAGAACAGCAGAGCCAGCACGGAAAGCACACGGTCCGGCCACTTGCCGGCCCAATGCGCCATCACCGCGCCGAGCACCACACCGGTCACGATCGCGAACGACAACGCCACGCCCATCAGCAGCAACGTATTGGGCAGGCGTGACATGATCAACTGCATCACCGGCATGTCGTAGCGCGGCGAATAGCCGAGGCTGAAGTGCGACAGATGCGTCAGATACGACCACAATTGGTGTAGCACCGGTTGGTCTAGCCCAAACTTCGCACGCAGCACCTGCATGGTTTCCACGGTCGCCGAACCCGACTCGCCGGCGAGCACGTCGGCGGCGTCGCCCGGCATCAGCTTCAGTAGAAAGAAATTCAGGACCACGATGCCGATCACCGTCGGCAACGCTTGCCACGCGGTCCGCCGCAGAATCGCACCAAAACGCACACCTCGACTCATCGTGCGGCTCCTGTCATGCGCTCAGATAGACATCCGCGAGATTGCCTTCGAGGCCTTGCGCGGACACCGTGTGATTGCGAACCCGCCGGTTCGCCAGCGTGACCATGCGCGGCGCGACCAGGTTGAGAATCGGCAGATCGCGGTAAACGATCTGCTGGAACTGCTGATATAGCGCGACGCGTTTGCTCTCGTCGGTCTCGACCGCGGCGCTTTCGAGCAGACGGTCGACCTCGGGATTGCTGTAATGCGGTGCATTCGAAAACGGCACGCCGGGGCGGATATTCTTCGACCAGTAGAGACGCTGAACGCCCACGCTCGGATCGAACAACGTATTCACGCCGATACTCGTGAAGTCGAACTGACGATCCGCGTACACGCGCTTCAAAAATGCAGGCAGATCCTGCGAACGCACCGTAACGTCGATGCCAACCCGCCCCAATGCGGATTTGACGTAATCGGCCTGGCGGCGGTACATGTCGCCATACGGCAGGAAGTCGTGCGTCAAACGGAAGCGCACACCCCCTTCCTTGCGCGGATAGCCTGCCGCGTCGAGCAGTTTCTCAGCGTTGCCGACATCGAACGGGTACGGCGTCAGTTTAGCGTCGTGATATGGCGAACCCGGCGTGATCGGCGTGGGCGACAGATCCGCATAGCCGTAGGCCACCGTGCGTTGCACAACCTGCGGATTGATCGCATGCGCGATGGCCTGGCGCACATGCAGATCTTTGAGGATCGGATGATCGAGGTTGAAGTCGATCTCGGCGAGCGGCTCCAGAAAGCGATAGCCGCGGGTTTCGACCGCCAGTTGCGGCAATTGCGTGAGGCGCGGCAGGTCCGTCAGCGGAACGGGATTTTCGCCGCCCAGATCGAGCGCGCCAGTTTCGAACGCCGCCGACCGCGCGGCAGCATCGGGAATCACCTTGAACACGAGGCCGTCGATGTACGGTTTGCCCGCGTCCCAATAGTCCGGGTTGCGCTCATAAACGATGTTGGCACCACGCGTCCAGGATTTGAAACGGAACGGCCCAGTGCCGATCGGCGCATTGTTGTGGGGATTGGACAACGGGTCGCCCTGCGCATACAGATGTTTGGGCACGATCGGCGATTCGCCGGCAGAGAGCGCTTTCAACAGATACGGCGCCGGCTTCGACAGTTCGATCACCGCGGTGCGCGCATCGGGCGTCGCCACGCTCGTCACGTTCGCGAAAGTGCTGCGGCCACGCGGATGAACCGATTTGAGCAGATCGATCGAGAAAGCGACGTCCGCCGAAGTGAAAGGTTGCCCATCGTGCCATTTCACATTCTGCCGCAGCGTGAAGGTGTACTTCAGACCGTCCGGGCTGACGGACCATTCCGTGGCCAATTGAGGTTTCGGACGCAGATCGAAGTCATAAGCCAGCAAACCTTCCAGCACCTTGCTACTCGCAACGAGCGCGGGCCCGGTAGTCTGAAAGATCGACACGAGCACTGGAGGCTCCGGATTGATCAACATGTTCAGCGTGCCGCCCCGCTTCGGTGCGCCAGCCTCGCCTTGGGCGAGCGCCAGCGCCGGCATGCCGGCCGCCGCGAGCGCTGCGCCCGATGAAATAAGAAATTCGCGTCGATTCAACCGTGCCATGTAATCCAGATCCTTGTGCCGATATTGGTGGCCGTTGCGGCCGAATGAAGTGTTGGAGCGAAGCGAGATCGCCTTGGTCCGCTAAGTGATCGGCGAGCATGCCGTGATCGCATCGCGAGGCGTCAATGAACTTTGGGGAACCCGTGTCGTTGTGCGAGCAGATCGAGGATGCGGCGCGTGTCCGTCACGAAGCGTTTGACGCCGAGCGTCTGCGCGTCGGCCGGCGCAGGCTGCGCGTCGCCCAGAATCAGCACCGGCAGATTCTGGTGCCCGGCACCCAGCGCTTCGATCACTGCGGTGCGCGGACGCGGGAACGGCAACCGGCAAATGTCGAGTCGCGCGTTGCGCGCTGGATCGCTCGCGAGCAAGCCTTCAATGGGCGCACTGTCCGGGCAGATAAATCGTTCACCCGGATGGTCCGGATCGGCGAAGCCCGGCTCCAGCAGTAACAGCAAGTCTCGGCTCATGGTTGCAATACTCGAAACAGGAGGTGAAGAAATGGCAGCGCGTTAGAACACGCGTCCTTCAGTCAGGTGTGTCGTCACGCCATTCAGTTCGTAGTCGCCTATCACGCGCGCTTTGTGAAGCAAGGGGTTGTGGCTGAAGATGGTGCGCAGATTGCGCCAATGGCGATCGAAATTGTGTGCGCGACCGGTTGCCGATGCGCCGCCAATTTCGAATAGACGCTCGCCCGCATATAGCGCCAGCTTGCTAACCACGAGTTGCGTTTTTGCGGTGGCCAGCGCGCTTTCCAGTACCAGTTCTTCAGCGTTCGCGGATCCGCTGTGGATCGCATTCGCCGAGCGGTCGAGCGTGCGCGCGTTGGTCGCGACTAGCGCGTCGATCGACAGGCTGTGCGCTGCCAGATCGCCCACCACCTGCTGCACGAAGCCGTCCTCCCGCGCGGAGGGTGCCGGGCTATGCAGCACCGGACGGCCAAATTGCGTCACGTAGCGGCGAGCATCAGCGACGATGTTGCGCACGATACCTGCCGCCACGGTCACCAGATGCAACTGGCGCACTGCGCTGCCATGCCGGCCAGCGAGCGTCGTGTAGCCGCGAGTCGCAACCTCATCGGAAAGCACCTGCACGTTATCGAGCACGAGACTGCCGCTCGCCGTCATGCGCTGCCCCATGCCGTCCCAGTCGTCGACGACCTGCAAGCCTTCACGCGAGACCGGAATCACGATCGACACTTTCTGGTCGCTTTCGTCCTGCACGTTAATGCGTGCATAGTCCGCAAATGCGGTCCCAGTCGAATAATACTTTTTGCCCGTTACACGAAAATGTTCGCCGTCGCGAACGAGCTTCGTCACGATTTCTCCAGGCCTTGCCGTGCCCAGTTCTGTCGAGGCTCCCCCGAAGATCGCTCCTTGCCGGATGCGCTCGATCTGTGTGTCGTTGAATGCGGACTGCGGCGACAGCAGCAATTGCTCGGTCTGGTCGAAGTGAATCCGCAATGCGTGCGCGACATTCGATTCATGCGCAGCCAGCGTGGCGATCACTTGAAAAAGGTCCTCCAGCGATCCGCCCAGGCCGCCCCACTCCACGGGAAAACGAAGCACACCCAGACCGGATTCGCGAAATGCGCGGAAACCGTCGAATGGCAACTCGCGCCGCAACTCACGCTGCGCGGCGTCTTCGCCAATCGCCTGCGCAAGTGCCGGCAACCCGGCGAGTATTGCGTCGAGCGTCGCGCGCGCCTTGGTGCTCTCTGAGACCTGCATGCCTTGATTCCTCGTATAAGCGCTCGGATCGGGCTCGACCCGGCTAATTGCGTTGGCTAATCGATGCAGCGCTTCGCACGGACATGCCGAAGGGACGGGTCAGTATAGGGACGCGGCTCTCCGCACAAAACCAGCAAATCGAGCTATGAATATGCGTGATTGTGAAATGCGAATTGCGGATAAGAATCGATGAATCCGTTATTGGAGCAACGGTCGGCGCATTCCTATACTCGATCCCGGTCAGCACTCACCAACGACGAGTGCCAGAAATTAACCGTGGAAATGGAACCATGAGCCTACGTCCCCTGCATGACCGCCTGATCGTCAAACGTCTCGACCAGGAAACCAAAACCGTCTCGGGCATCGTCATTCCGGAAAGCGCCGCAGAGAAACCCGATCAGGGCGAAGTGATCGCCATCGGGCCAGGCAAACGCGATAGCGACGGCAAGCGCATCGAACCCGATCTGAAAGTCGGTGAACGCGTGTTGTTCGGCAAATACGCCGGGCAGTCGGTCAAAGTCGACGGCAATGAGTTGCTCGTGTTGCGCGAAGAAGATGTCGTCGCAGTCGTCACTCAATAACGAACGGAGCGTCTAACCATGGCATCAAAAGAAATCATTTTCAGCGACGTCGCCCGCTCGAAGCTAGTCGAAGGCGTCAACATCCTCGCCAACGCGGTCAAGGTCACACTGGGCCCGAAAGGCCGCAACGTGGTGCTCGAACGCAGCTTCGGCGCGCCGATCGTTACCAAGGACGGTGTGTCGGTTGCGAAGGAAATCGAATTGCCGGATCGCGTGCAAAACATCGGGGCGCAGCTCGTCAAAGAAGTCGCGTCACGCACCAGCGATGCCGCGGGCGACGGCACCACCACGGCGACCGTGCTTGCCCAAGCCATCGTGCGCGAAGGCCAGAAATACGTGGCGGCAGGCCTCAACCCGCTGGATCTGAAACGCGGCATCGACAAGGCGGTGATCGCCGCAATTGGAGAGCTGAAGAAGATCAGCAGACCGACCACCACCAGCAAGGAAATCGCCCAGGTCGCAACGATTTCGGCCAACGGCGAAGAGTCGATCGGTCAGCGTATCGCGGAAGCGATCGACCGCGTCGGCAAGGAAGGCGTTATCACTGTCGAAGACGGCAAGTCGCTTGACGACGAGCTCGACGTAGTGGAAGGTCTGCAATTCGACCGTGGCTACCTGTCGCCGTATTTCATCAACGATCAGGACAAGCAGGTTGCGGTACTCGATAACCCGTTTGTGCTGTTGCATGACAAGAAAGTGTCGAACATTCGCGATCTGCTGCCGGTCCTCGAACAGGTCGCCAAAGCCGGCCGCCCACTGCTCATCATCGCAGAAGACGTGGAAGGCGAAGCGCTAGCCACGCTGGTCGTGAACAACATTCGCGGCATTCTGAAGACAGTGGCGGTGAAGGCGCCCGGCTTCGGCGATCGTCGCAAGGCGCTACTGGAAGATATCGCGATCCTGACCGGCGGTCAGGTCATCGCCGAAGAAACCGGCCTGTCGCTCGATAAAGCGACGCTTGCCGAATTGGGCCAGGCCAAGCGCATCGAAGTCGGCAAGGAAAACACCACCGTGATCGACGGTGCGGGTGACAGCAAGAACATCGAAGCGCGCGTCAAGCAGATCCGCGTGCAGATCGAGGAAGCGACTTCCGACTACGACCGGGAGAAGCTGCAGGAACGCGTGGCCAAGCTGGCCGGCGGCGTGGCGGTCATCAAGGTAGGCGGCGCAACCGAAATCGAGGTCAAGGAAAAGAAAGACCGTGTCGACGACGCATTGCATGCCACGCGCGCAGCCGTCGAAGAAGGCATCGTGCCTGGCGGCGGAGTTGTGCTGATCCGCGTGAAGCAGTCAATCAGCGGCCTCAGGGGCGCGAACGCCGACCAGGACGCCGGTGTCAAGATCGTGCTGCGCGCGCTCGAGGAGCCGTTGCGCCAGATCGTCACGAATGCCGGCGAAGAAGCAAGCGTGGTCGTTGCAAAGGTCGCGGAAGGCGCGGGCAATTTCGGCTACAACGCACAGACCGGCGAATACGGCGATCTGGTCGAGTCGGGCGTGCTCGATCCGACCAAGGTCACCCGCACCGCACTCCAGAACGCGGCGTCGGTTGCAGGGCTGCTTCTAACCACCGACGCCACCGTTCACGAAGCACCGAAGGATACGCCGGCCGCAGGTCAGCCGGGCGGTCCCGGCGCTGGCGGCCCAGGGCTCGATTTTTAAACACTCTCCATCGCCGCCCGCATCAGGCGGTCAAAGTAGAAGCACGGGCTGGCTGTCACTTCCAGGGGCGCCGGTCCGCAATGTTTGCGCGTCAGCCGGCCAAAGTGCTCACGCGGCCTTCGACGCGTCGAAGTACCACGATACTTCCGTCCGAGGTCGCATTGCCATTACTCGGATTGCGCGATCCGCACGTCGTGAGTTGGGGTTTGGAGTCTGGAGTTTGAGAAGCGTCGTCATTGCGACAGCGCGTATTCATATAAGAACATGAAGAATCGTTGGACGATTTTTTTCCGGCACTCGGCAAAAATATCGACGTTGTTTCGATGATCCGGCCAGATTTTCCTGTCCAGTTCATACGCACGACAACTCCTGATCACTCGGGAACATAAAGTGTCGCTCGCTACTGCGCGATAAATTCGCACACCTACAAAGAAAACACAGATGAAATTGACAAAGACCTCGGTAGCCTTCCTTGCGCTGAACGCGATCGGTGGCGTTGCCCACGCCCAAAGCAGCGTAACGCTGTATGGCATCGTCGATACGGGATTGCTCTTTAACAACAACGTGAAAGGCTCGCACCTGTATGCATTTTCGCAAGGAACATCATCCCGCTGGGGACTCAAGGGAACGGAAGACCTGGGTGGTGGTCTGTCGGCCATATTCAACATCGAAAGCGGCTTTACTACCGGCACCGGTGCATTGAGCCAAGGTGGTCTTCTATTCGGCCGTAAGGCGTTCGTCGGCGTCAGCAGCACGAACTGGGGTACGTTGACCGCTGGGCGCCAGTACTCCGCCAGTAACGATCTGACTTCCATCTACGCATCCGGCGCGGACTGGGCAGCTTCGGGTCTCGGCTATGGCACGCGAGCAAGCGATGTCGATAACGTCGACACCTCGAATCGCGTCCAGAATTCGCTCAAATACGTCAGTCCGAAGTACCGCGGCCTGCAGGCAGGTGTGCTGTACAGCTTTGGCGGCCAGGCTGGAGACTTCTCGCGCAACTCGGTGGTGGATGCGGCGCTATCGTATTCGAACGGTCCGGTTAGCCTCGGCGCCGGCTATACGTTCGTCAAGGATCCGTATTACGCGACCTACGGTAATCAGGGAAATTCGTCGACGCCGACTTCTTCGGTTACCGGTGCGAACAACAACATCAACAACAGGATCTACGGCGGTTATGCGTCGGCGGGTTCGCAACAGATCATTGTTGCTGGTGGCTCCTATACGCTTGGCCCGGCAATCGTCGGCTTGCTCTACTCGAACACGCAGTTCCAGAATCTGGGCTCCGTCAACGCGGTCGGCGCGATTGCTTCGCCCAAATATGCAGGCGGCACCGCTACGTTCAATTCCGGCGAAATCAATTTGAAGTATCAGGTCAATCCTGCTTTGCAGCTTGCGGGCGCCTATATCTATACCCGCAACAGCGGGGCAGACAACGTCGGAAGCGCGAAGTATAACCAGTTCAATCTGGGCGCGATTTACTCGCTGTCCAAACGCACATCGTTCTACGCGATCGGCTTCTATGAAACCGCTTCGGGCGTCGACTCGACGGGCAAGCAAGCTGTTGCCGATCTCAATGGCAGCAATTACTCGGGCAACAATCACCAACTCGCGGCTCTTGTCGGGATGACGCACCGATTCTAAACCTGATACCCGTCGTTAGTTGACGGCGGGTATCAGGGATCGATTGCGCTCGCACGTAGCCCGCGACACGATCTCAATCAAGATTAGCTTCGTCAGTTTTCGGCTGAATGCTTGCTCGACAATCATTCACTGCTCGTATCGACAATGGACGTACGCGAACCCCAGACCATCTTTCAATATGCCTCGAGAAAATCAGACCGGTACACGTAGCAAGATCAATTGTGCCTCCGGCCAGAGCGGCTGCGCGACACCACCGGGCACTCTCAACACACCCGGCCAATCCAGTCATACGACGCGCCTCCCAGTCGACCTCACTCCAAAAACCGCGCGACCGCGCGCAGCGCAAGAGACGTATGCGTGAGCAGAGCCGATGTTTCGCGCAACTCGCGCCTCATCACCGGGATCGTCTCTGACGAAAAGTATTCGCTGGGGCCTGACATCACGATCGCACCAATCGCCCTCGCGTTCGACGATTTCAGCACCGTACCGCACGCGCATATACCGGTCACGTTTTCATGAAGATTCGTCGCGAAGCCTTCTGATTGCACGGTGTTCAATTCGTCCTGCAGACGTGCCACGTCAGTAATGGAGTGCGGTGTCCGCGCAAGCAGCGGTTTCCCGGCTATCAGCGTCTTCTGCTCGTCCGGATCGAGATGAGCGAGCAGTAGTTTGCCTGAGACAGTGGTGTGATAAGGCGCGCTCAGATGGGTATCGTAGTACGGCATCACGCTGTAGCGGCCCGGCGCGGATTCGAGCATCGCACGCTCTGTACCAAAGAACAGAATGAGGCTGGTGGACGGACCGTGCCGATCGCATAGCCCACGTAAGAGACCCGTCACGTCCCGGCGCAGCGAATTGAGCGGGTGATCCATGACGAGCGGCAGCAAACTGCGCGCCGACGGTCGATACCGCCCACCGCGCGTGCGTTCGACCTGCCGGTGTTCGACGAGCGCCTGCAACAGCCGATGCGTCGTGCTGGCCGGCAGATTGGCCGCTTCGGCCACTTCCGAGTGCGACAACGCATGCATGGATTCGTGAAGCACGCCAAGCACCTGCAATCCGCGCGCTAGCGAGCCGGACTCGGTGTTGCGCCCGCCTGCGCCCGCGCCTTCCGTCGCCTCCTCTCTGACCAGAACTTTCATTGTTTCTCTCGCTTTATTTGCTCATGCGGCGGGCTTCGCTCTGCGCAGTCAATCTGCGCTTGCGTTTCCGGATATCGCCCTCACCGCTTTGCTTATGAAAAACGCATGGTTGGATAAGAGATTGTTTCTCACCACAATGCAGAAATTATCCGATATGTGGAATCTTTTTTCCACGGGCAGGAAGGTTTCTTTCCATCTAATGCATCTCCTATGAGCCACGGACACGCCGCGCGGCCCGCCCGTCGGCTGCCCGTCGCGCTCCGGCTATCTAGTCCATGACACAACGACATTTTTCCGCCGTGAACGCCGCCGAGCCGCCCGCATCGACCTCCAGCCGGGCGCACGACGCGCTTCGTCGCGCGCGAACATTGGCTCGCACGTTGCGCGAGAAGGCCGCCGCGCGCGACGCTGAACGCATCCTTCCGTACGACGCCCTCGCGCTTCTGCGCGAGTACGACCTGCTCGGCCTGCGCACGCCATCGAGCCTCGGTGGCAACGAAATCGACTACGGCGATGTGGTGCGGGTGATTGCCGAACTCGCGCGTGGCGATTCGAGCGTCGCGCAGTTGCTGGTTCCGCACTATGTCTATCAGGAGCGCATGCGTCTGATGGGCGACGACGCGCTCAAGCAGCGCGTCTGGCGGCGCGTGGCGCAAGGCGCGCTGATCGGCAACGCCTCGACCGAGCGTGGCAGTGCGCGCTCCAGCGAGATCACCATCCAGCTCACTGCGGACGGGAGCGACTACCGCCTGAGCGGCCGCAAGTTCTACAGCACGCCGACGCTATTCGCCGATCTCGTATTCGCGACCGTCCTCGATCCGCACAACCGCATCGTCTACGCGATCCTGCCGACGGATCGCGACGGCATTACGCGCGTGGACGACTGGGACGGCGTGGGACAGCGTGTAACGGGCAGCGGAACGACGATCTTCGACAACGTCGAGGTCAAGGCCGAAGAGATCGTCGTCGTGGGCTACTGGACAGGTCGCCGTCACTACACGAGTTCGGGCGCGCAGATCCTGTTTGCCGCGCTCAAGTCGGGCATCGCGTACGCCGCGCTGGACGACGCTCGCGACTGGGCTCGTGACGGCGCCCGGCCTTCGCGCACGACCCAGGTCGAACACGTCACGCTCGACCCGTACGTTCAGGCGCTCGTCGGTGAACTGGCCACCTCGGCGCTCGCTGCGGAACTCGTCCTCGGTCACGCAGCCGATGCGCTCACGCGTGCCTCGCACGCGCAGTACGACGATCTGCCGCCCGACGCACTCGAAACCATACTGGTCGACACCGCAGTCAGAACCGCGCAGGCACAACTCGCCACCGAGCAGGCTGCGTTACATGTCGCGCAAAAACTATTCGACGTGGGCGGCACATCGACTGCACTGAAGCGCCACAACTTCGACCGCCATTGGCGCAACGCCCGCACGATCAGCCTGCACGACCCAATCGTCTACCGCAGCAAAGCGATCGGCGCGCATCTGCTGCGCGGCGATGCGCCGCCGCTCGGCTTCACCTACTGATCCACGCGCTGCGCAAAACATCTCATGACCCACGCCTACACCGCCTCTCTCGCCGACGACACCACGCTCAGCCCGCTCGAACGCGTCCGGCTGCAACCATTCAATCTCGGTCTATTCCTGCCGATTCAGAACGGCGGCTGGTCGATCTCGACGTTACCCCGCTCGACCGACTGGCGCTTCGACTACAACGCGCGCTTAACCTTGCAAGCCGAGGCACTCGGCTTCGATCTCGTGTTCGGCCTTGCACAGTGGATGCCCAAAGGCGGCTATGGCGGGAAGACCAATTTCCGTGAAGTGTCGCTCGACAGTTTCATCACGACCGCCGCGCTCTCCGCGATCACGCAACGCATCCTGCTGATTTCGACCATTCACGTGCTGTATGGCCCGTGGCATCCGTTGCATCTGGCGAAAATCGGCGCGACGCTCGATCACATTTCCGGTGGCCGTTGGGGCGTGAATCTCGTCACGGGCCACATCGCCGACGAAGCACGCATGTTCGGCCAGACGCGCGAAGAACACGATTCGCGCTACGCGCGCGCCGCCGAGTTCGTCGAAATTCTCGATCAGCTATGGCGGACCGATTCGAACGTGACGATCGAAGGCAAGCACTGGACGCTCAACGACGCCTACGTGTCGCCGCGGCCGTTGCATGGAAGGCCGATTCTGATCAACGCAACCGGCTCCAAAGCGGGCTTCGAGTTCGGCGCGCGATATTCGGATTTCGTGTTCATTCCGAGTCCGGTCGGCGTGCAACTCGAACCTACGCTCGCCGCGTTGCCCAAATTCACCGAGGGTCTGCGGCTCGCAGCGGCTGCCGCCGGACGCGAGGTGCGGCCCATCATCAACCCGACCATCGTGAGTGCCGCGAGCGACGACGACGCTTTGGCCCGTTACGAACGCATTCGCGCCTCCGAAGACACTGAAGCAGCCGCGAATTTCAACGCGCGCATGAACCCGAAAACCGGTTCGAGCGACGCTCACGCATGGAGCAAGCACGAACGCCGTGCCGGCGAACGCGCCGTGGGCGGCAACCTGCATCTGGTCGGCAGTCCGCACCGCATTGTCGACGACATGCTGCGGTTGCGCGATGCAGGTTGCGGCGGCGTGCAGCTCACGTTTTTCGACTTCGAACAGGACCTCGCAGATTTCGGGACGCACATCCTGCCGCTGATGCGCGAGGCGGGCTTGCGGCTCTAAAGGCCGTTCGGCTTTCTGATCCGTTCAGTGTGCGACATGTCCTTGCGGATTCCATCGCGCCGCTTCTGATCGTCAATAACATACTCATCGAACTATGCCGACTCGCAGAGAATTTCTCGTCAAAAGCAGTGCATTGGCGGGCGCAAGCCTGCTCGCTTCGTTACCCGCCGGTGCGCAAACGGTCAATGGCGCTTCCGTGCTTGTCGCCAACACGCTGCCCGAGCCGGCCGGTCTCGCTGCGGGATCGACGCCCGCCAATCCGACCAACGTAGTCTCCAGCAATCTGTTCGATGGGCTGATCACGTACGACGAAAATTTCCGTCCCGTGCCGCAACTTGCACGCTCGTGGACCGAGTCGGCCGATCGGCGCTCCATTACGTTCAAGCTGCGCGACGACGTCAAATGGCACGACGGCACGCCATTCACCTCGGCGGACGTGCAGTACTCGATCATGGAAGTGTCGAAGAAAGTCCATCCGATCGCGCGGCCCACGTTCGCGCAGATCGTCGCCGTCGATACCCCCGACGCGCATACCGCCGTGTTCCGGCTCGCACAACCGTCGCCGGTGATCTGGGCCTATCTGGATACGTCTTCCGCGTTCATTTTCCCGAAGCATCTATACGCAGGCACCGATCCGCTCACCAATCCGTACAACGCGAAACCGGTCGGCACGGGCGCCTTCGTCTTCAAGGAATGGAGTCGCGGCAACTATATCCGGCTCGTCAAAAATCCGGACTACTGGGACAAGGGCAAGCCGCACGTCGACGAGCTGATCTTCCGGATCATCCCCGATGCAAGCGCTCGCAGCGTCGCGTTGCAAAGTGGGACGGTGCAATACGCACCGCTCACACCGGTCTCGCTCATCGAAGCGCGGCGGCTGGAACAGAATCCGAATCTCACGGTCGATTCCAAAGGCTGGCGCTCTAACGCACCCATGTTTTTCATGGACTTCAACCTGCGCCAGAAACGCTTTCAGGACGTGCGGGTTCGCCGTGCGATTGCGCATGCTATCAATACGAAGCAACTGGCCCAAGCCGTCTTTTACGGCTTCGCAACGCCTGCAACAGGTCCTGTTCCAAGTTACCAGAAGAACTTCTACACGCCGGATACTCCACAGTATCCGTACGACCCCGCCCGCGCCGAAGCGCTGCTCGACGAGGCAGGTTTGCATCGCGACGCGAGCGGCGTACGTCTGCGTTTTAACCACCTGAATCACACCTACGGTGAGGATTACCAGCGCGCGGGCATGTTCATCCAGCAGCAGCTCAAGCGCATTGGCGTCGAAGTCACGCTCGTCAATTACGACCTGCCGACGTATCTGCGCAAAGTCTTCACCGACCACGACTTCGACACGATGAGCGCCTTCTACGCGGCGTTCGCCGACCCGCAGATCGGTGTGATTCGCCGCTACTGGTCGAAGAACATCATTGCGGGCGCAGCGTGGAGCAACGGTTCAGGTTACGCGTCGCCGGAAATGGACACGGTGATCGAGGCGATCCAGAGCGAACAGGACCCGCAACGGCGCACGCAGGCGATTCATCAGCTTCAGGTGATCGCGCAGCGCGACGTCCCGTCGATCAATCTCGGCGAACTCAAGTTTTTCCGCATCTACGCAAAGCGACTGCAGAACGTCAACACGACGCCGATCGGCGTCTATGCTTCGCTCGACGACGTTACGCTCGGCGCGGCAGGTGCGACATGAGCACGCTGCCCCGGCCTCCCTCCAGACGGCGACGCCCCTGGCCCTATCCGCTGCGGCGCGTATGTCAGGCATTGCCGCTGGTCGTCGTGATCGCCATTACGAACTTCTTCTGGCTGCGGCTCGCGCCCGGCGATCTCGCTGACGTCATCGCCGGTGAAGCCGGCGCCGCGACGCCCGAGTTCATGGCGGAGCTTCGCCGTCAGTTCGGCACCGACCAGCCGCTCGCGCTGCAGTTCGTCGCCTATCTGAAACGCCTCGCACACCTCGATCTGGGCTGGTCGTTCCGATACAACGAATCTGTCCTGCGTCTGATTTCGGACCGGCTGCCCGCAACCGCGCTGCTGCTCGTGAGCGCGCTCGTCCTCGCGCTACTGATCGGCTGCGCGGCGGGCACGCTCGCCGCCGTCTCGCGCTGGCGTGCCGTCGATATCGTGGTATCGGTTCTGGCGACGCTGGGCTTCGCCACGCCCCTGTTCTGGCTCGGCCTCATGCTGATGGTGTTGTTCTCGGCACATCTGCACTGGCTGCCCTCCGGCGGCATGACGACACTCGGCGTGGACGCACACGGCTGGGCCTACGTACGCGACGTCGCATCGCATATGGTCATGCCCGTGTTTTGCCTCGCCGCCTACTACCTCGCGATCTACGCCCGGCTGATGCGAGCCTCCGTGCTGGAAATCGTCGGACTGGATTTCGTGCGCACCGCTCGCGCCAAAGGCGTGTCGCGCTTTCGCACGGTGGTGTCGCACGTGGTACCTAACGCGCTGCTGCCCATCGTCACGATGACCGCGCTGCAATTCGGCACGCTGTTCAGCGGGTCGGTCGCCATCGAAACTGTCTTTAGCTGGCCGGGGCTGGGTCAACTGGCACTCGACGCGGTGTCGTCACGTGACCTGAATCTGCTGCTCGGCATTCTGTTCGTCAGCTCGCTGCTGGTGCTGGCTGTCAATCTGATCGCCGATCTCGCTTATGGCTGGTTCGACCCGCGTATCGAGGTGCAGCGATGAGCCGCCCGGTTCCACTCTCTCCTTCGCGCCCGCTGCGTCCGGTTCTGACTGTGCTGCGCATCGTGCGTGAAGCGCCGAGTCTTGCCGCCGGTGCGCTGATGCTGTTGGCCATCGCCGTGATCGCGCTGGGAGCACGCCACATTACCGCCTACGACCCGATGGACATGGTGGGCTCGCCGTTTGTCTGGCCCGGTACGGACGCGGGTTTTCCACTCGGCACCGACATGATGGGACGCGACATCACGAGCGGCATTGCGTGGGGCGCACGCGTCTCACTGGAAATCGGCATCGCCGCCGGACTGCTTGCCGCGTTGGCGGGCGCGCTGGTCGGCGCGGTCGCGGGCTTCTACGGCGGCTTCGTCGACGAAATCCTGATGCGCGTCACCGAATTCTTCCAGACCATGCCCGCGCTGCTGTTCACGATCGTCATGGTGGTCGTGGTTCGGCCGAGCGTGGCGACCATCATCCTGAGCGTCGCGCTGACAAGCTGGCCGCAGGTCGCGCGCCTCGTCCGCGCCGAAGCCTTGCGCGTGAGCCGCGCCGAATACGTGCAGGCAGCGCGCGTGATCGGCATGAGCCGCCCGCGCATTGTCGTCACGCACGTGCTGCCTAACGTGATGACGCCCGCCATTGTGATGATCTCCATTCTGGCAGGCAACGCGATCCTGACCGAAGCGGTCCTGTCCTTTCTCGGACTGGGCGACCCGAACGTGATCACCTGGGGCAGCATGATCGGCTCGGGCCGCGAAGCCTTGCAGACTGCGTGGTACATGACCGCGATTCCCGGCGGCGCCGTGCTCCTGACCGTGCTCGCGCTGAACCTTCTCGGCAACGGGCTGAACGATCTGGCCAATCCGCGCCGCCGTGCCCAGCGAGGGACGCTATGAACGCCACCCCGCTTCTGCGTGCAGACGCACTGAACGTCGAGTTCGCCACCCGTAGCGGTCCGGCGCTCGCCGTCAACGGGCTCTCGTTCGAGATCGCCGCGGGCGAAACGCTCGCACTGGTGGGCGAATCCGGTTGCGGCAAATCCACTACCGCACTCGCGCTGATGGGTTTGCTCGCTGGAGGCGGCGCAACTGTCACGAGCCAACGCCTGCTGTTCGACGGCGCCGATCTCTCGACGCTCGACGAGCGAGGCTGGCGTAACGTGCGCGGCGGCGGTATCGGCATGATCTTTCAGGATCCGCTGTCCGCGCTCAATCCGGTGCGTCCGATTGGCCGACAGATCGAAGAGGCGTTGTCGCTGCACCGCGGTCTGCGCGGACGCGCGGCACGCAACGAGACACTCGAACTGTTGCGACTGGTCGGCATACCCGAACCAGGCCGCCGTGTGGACGATTTCGCCCACCGGCTATCGGGCGGCATGCGCCAGCGCGTTCTGATCGCAATGGCGCTCGCGGGCGAGCCTCGCCTGCTGATCGCCGACGAACCCACCACTGCGCTCGACGTCACCATTCAGGCGCAGATTCTGGCATTGCTTGCTTCGCTACAGCGACAGACCGGCATGGCGATGTTGCTCATCACGCACGATCTCGGCATCGTCGGTCAACTGGCGCATCGCGTCGCTGTCATGTATGCGGGCCGCAAGATCGAAGAACGTAGCGTGGACGCCATGTTCGACGCGCCACTGCATCCCTATACCCAACGACTCCTGCGTGCCCGCCCGCCGCACGGCGAATTCGCGAGCGGTGTGCGCGAGCGGCTTTCGGAAATTCCAGGGGCCGTGCCCGCGCCGGGCCTGTTGCAAAGCGGCTGTGCGTTCGCGCCGCGCTGCGCGTTCGCCGATGCCCGCTGCCGCGCCACCGTCCCCGACTGGCGCGCACTCCAGACTGATGCATTGCCAGGCGAGACGACAGCCGGCGTAGCCTGCTCACGCACCCAGGATCCCGAATTGATCGAAGCGAGGCTGACCCATGCTGCTTGATGTCGACGCTCTCTGCGTACGCTATCCGACCCGGCGCGGCACGCTGACCGCCGTAGATCATGTGTCGCTCGACGTGGCGCGCGGCGAAACGGTTGGGCTGGTCGGCGAGTCGGGCTGTGGAAAAAGTTCGCTAGGCCGCGCACTGGTGCGTCTTGTCGATGCCGACAGCGGTGCTGTGCGGCTCGACGGCACGGACATCGTTCCGCTGGAAGGCCGGCGTTTGCTGCCCTGGCGCAAACGCATGCAGATGGTGTTTCAGGACCCGCTGTCGGCGCTCGACCCGCGCAAGTCGGTACGCAAAACACTTTCGCTGCCGCTTGAACTGCACCAGATGGGCAATCGCGCCGAGCGCCGTGAGCGCATCGACGCGCTGCTCGAACAGGTCGGACTCGCCCCGCAGCTTGCGGACCGTCTGCCACACGAGCTATCCGGTGGACAGCGTCAGCGCGCCAATATTGCGCGTGCGCTATCCATCGACCCGGACATCCTCATCTGCGACGAACCGGTGTCCGCACTCGACGTGTCATTGCAGGCGCAGGTGCTCAACCTGCTCGGCGATCTCCAGCGCCAGCGCGGTATGGCCTATCTGTTCATCAGCCACGATCTGGCGGCCGTCGGCTATCTCGCAGACCGCATTGCAGTGATGTACCTCGGACGCATTGTCGAAGTGTTGCCGCGCGGCGAACTCTGGCGTCACGCTGCGCATCCGTACACACGGCTACTGCTCGATTCGATTCCGTCGCGCGCCACGCGAAGCATCACGACGGCGAGCACGACCGTAGCCGAGCTGCCAAGCCCTTACGACCTGCCACGGGGCTGCCGCTTCCGCACGCGCTGCCCACACGCTATGCCCGAGTGCGCCGCAACCGATCCCGCCGCCGTGACCTTATCCGCCGGCCATACGGTGGCCTGCCATCTCTATCGCGAAGGCGTGCCCGCCCGCACAGTTGCGCTCGACTTTAGCGACCGGGTCAGGCCCAGTCATACCCATTCCATTGAACGCATCGAGGAGCAACCGAATTGATCACCCGCCGCCAGTTCTTCCAGATGGCCACCGCCGCCGCTGCCGCGCCGCTCGTGCCCGGCCTCAGCTTCGCCGCAACTACGCCGGGTACGCGCGATGACGAGGCCCTGCAGGCGAGTGTCGTGCCGGAACCGTCGGGCTGGGTTGCCGGACTGAACATTTCCAATCCGGCGGTGCTCGTTTCGGTGAACCTGTTCGACGGCCTCATCACGTACGACGACGCGCTGAAGCCCGTCCCGCAACTTGCGCGCGCATGGGACGAATCGTCCGACCGCAAGACCGTGATCTTCCATTTGCGCAACGACGTGAAGTGGCACGACGGCCAGCCCTTCACCTCCGCCGACGTGCAGTACTCGTTGATGGAAGTGACCAAACGGTTCCATCCGCGCGGCGGCGCCACCTTCGCCACGCTCGACGCCGTGGACACGCCTGACGCGCACACTGCGATCTTCCGCTTCTCGTCGCCGGTTCCGGCCATGTGGGCGGCGCTCGGCGGCTACGAGACGCAGATCCTGCCCAAACACCTGTACGCGGGCAGTCCGCCGCTCACCAACCCGCTGAACGCGAAACCCATCGGCAACGGGCCGTATAAGTTCGTCGAATGGGCGCGCGGCAATTACGTCTCGCTCGAACGCAATCCAGACTACTGGGACAAGACAAACCAGCCGCATTTCGAACGCATCATCTTCCGCATTATTCCGGATGCAGGCGCGCGCCTCACCGCATTGCAATCGGGCGATTTGCGCTACGCCCCCACTGACGCAGTTTCACTGCCCGATCTCGTGCGTTTGCAGAAAGACCCGCGTTTTGTGGTGTCGGGCCGTGCCTTCGACGGCATCGCGCCGATTTGCTTCTTCGACTTCAACCTGCGTCAGAAACGCTTCCAGGATGTGCGGGTGCGCCAGGCGTTCGCTCATGCAATCGACCGCGACGCACTGGCCCGCATTGTCTGGTATGGACTCGCCAAACCAGCGCAAGGTCCGATTCCGAGCTACCAGAAGCAGTTCTTCAAGCCCGACCTGCCGCAGTACAAATTCGATCCGGCGAAGGCCGAAGCGCTGCTCGACGAAGCGGGATTGAAACGCGGCAGCGACGGCGTTCGTCTGCGCATCAACAACCTGCCGCTGCCGTTCGGAAACCAGTACACGTTGACGTCGCAGTTCATCCAGGCGCAGTTGCGCCGCATTGGCGTGGAGTTGCAGTTGATCGCGACCGATGTGCCGACTTTCAACCGCCGCGCGTACGCCGACTACGACTTCGACACCATCACGAACTGGTATTCCGCATTCGCCGATCCGCAACTCGGCGTGACGCGCCGCTACTGGAGCAAGCAGATCAAGCCCGGCTCCACGTCGAGCAATGCAAGCGGCTACTCGACACCGGAAATGGACCGTGCCATTGAGGGGCTGGTTAGCGAGGCCGATCCGGTCAAACGCAAGCCGTTCATCGACGCGATGCAATTGATCGCGCAGCAGCAGATCCCGTCGATCAACCTGCTCGAACTGCATCTCTACTCGATCCACGCGGCCAATCTGAAGGGCTTCAGCACGACACCGGTAGGCGCGTATTCGTCGCTTGCCAGTGTGCAGAACGCGTAATCGTTTTCAGAACGAGCGCCCCAGTTACGACACAGGAACCTGCTAACAATGAATTCCCTATCCGATCCCCTCTCTCGTCCGTCAGCGCTCACAAGCGTATTGCCCGGCAGCGACGCACTGCGCGCCTTGATCGGTCATATTGAAGCAACCGAGGAAACCCGGGAGCGTGATACGGCCGGCACGCGCGATGCCATCGAGCGGATTCGTGCGGCGGGTCTCGGCCTGTTCCGCCTGCCCGCTTCACAAGGCGGCGCGGGAGCGACGCTTCCGCAGGTCTATGAACTCGTGCTCGATCTCGCCGCGGCCGACTCGAACATCCCGCACATTCTGCGCAACCATTTCGCGTTCGTCGAGAAGGCGCGCCGCGCTGCGCATCTTCCTCAATATCAGCGCTGGCTCGACCGGGTTCTCGCGGGCGAGCTGTTCGGTCTAGGCGCGAGCGAGATCGGCACGCAACATGTCGGCGATGGCGACGGCAACACACGGCTCGTGCCACACGGCAGCGGTTATCGCCTGACCGGCAAGAAGTATTACAGCACGGGCAATCTGTATTTCGACCACATCATCGTCAATGCGAAAGCGGCCGACGGGCGTTTCATCGCGGCCCGCGTGGGCACCCGGCAGCCAGGCGTGGACGTGCAGGACGACTGGGACGGCATCGGCCAGCGCAATACCGCGAGCGGCACCACCGTATTCACCGATGTCGATGTGGACCCGCGCGACGTGCTGCCGCTCGACGAAGACGTGCGTATTCCGCATCAGGCGACGTTCGCGCAGCTCTGGCTCACGACGATCATCGCGGGCATCGTGCGCCGTATCGCGGCGGACGCGAGCGGTCTGCTCGGCAGCCGCGAGCGCAACTACTACCACGCGAGCGCTCCGCGTCCCGCCGACGATCCGCTGCTTCAACAGGTGATCGGCGAATTGCAGAGCGCGGCCTACATCGCCGAGTCGGCGGTGCTGCGGGGTGCCGTCACGCTCGGCAGCGCGTTCGACTCATCGCTCGCGGGCGCGCCCGACGAAGCCTTGTATGTCGAGGCAGCGTTGCAGGCGGCGAAATCCAAAGTCGCGATCGACGACCTCGCGTTGCGCGCGGCCACGTCTCTGTTCAATGCCGGCGGAGCGTCCGCTGCGCGAGAGAGCGCACGTTTCGACCGTCACTGGCGCAATATCCGCACGATTTCCTCGCACAACCCGGTCGTCTACAAGGCACGCGCAATTGGCGACCACGCGGTCAATGGCGCGCCCTTGCCGCGCGCCGCATTTTTCTGAAGGCACAGTTGCCGTCGAACTGAGTCCGCGCCGTTGACGGAGATGAGGAATTCGAAGCAGAGCACCGCTCGCTGGGTCTCACTTCCAAGCCCTGCATTGGCCCTCCCCTGAACGCTGTTTTGCATCGGAACACGATCATGAGTCCACGCCGCACGCTGCATCTGAATACCAATATTTCAGGCCTCGGCCGTCATCCGGCCGCCTGGCGCAAGGCCGGTAATCCACGCGCGATCACCGACCTCGCGCATTTCACCTCGATCGCCCAGACCGCCGAGCGCGGCAAGCTCGACGCCGTGTTTCTGTCCGACATGGCGGCCTTGCGTGGTCATGCGACAGGTACGTGGCAGTCGCTCGAACCGACCGTCCTGCTCACCGCGCTTGCAGGCGTTACGCGCTCTATCGGACTGATCGGCACCGCCTCGACCACGTTTAACGACCCGTACAACCTCGCACGACGGTTCGCGTCTCTGGACCATCTGAGCGGAGGACGCGCCGCGTGGAATGCGGTGACTACATACGATGCGAACGCCGCAGCCAACTTCAGCATGCCAGCACCGCTCGACAAGGAAGCGCGCTATGCGCGCGCCGGCGAGTTTGTCGAGGTGGTGCAAAAGCTTTGGGATAGCTGGGAAGACGGCGCGCTGGTGGCCGACCAGGCGAGCGGCCAGTATGCCGACTCGGCGCGCGTACATGCAATCGCGCACGAAGGTCCGTACTTCCAGGTGCACGGACCGCTGAACGTGCCGCGCAGCCCGCAAGGTCGGCCGGTTCTCGTGCAGGCGGGCGGATCGCCTGCCGGCGTCGCGCTGGCCGCACGCCACGCGGACGCTGTCTTTACCGCACAGACCACTTTCGGAAGCGCCCAGGCGTTTTATCGGGAGATCAAGGCGATCGCGGTGGAACACGGCCGTCAACCCGACCATCTATTGATTCTGCCCGGCCTCTACCCGGTGATCGGCGGCACACTCGAAGAAGCGCGCCGTCACAAAGCGGAACTCGACGCACTATTGGACCGCAGTGCCGAACTCGCAAAATTCGCTGGTGCATTAGGCCTCGCGTCGACGGACCTCGAACTCGATGCACCGCTGCCTTACGCGCGTATCGAAAAGAGCCAACGCACCGACGTCTCACACGGCTTCATCCGTTCAACGGTGTTGCTGGCGCAAAGCGAGAACCTGACTGTGCGCGAACTGCTCGATCGCAATCCGGGTGCACATCGCATGATCGTCGGCACCCCCGAGACCATTGCAGACGACATCGAACGCTGGTTCGTACAACGCGCCGCCGACGGCTTCAACCTTAACGCTGACACGTTTCCCGCCGGGCTGGCCGATTTCGTGGACCACGGCGTTCCGCTGTTGCAGCGCAAAGGCATTTTCCGACGCGATTACGAAGGCACGACCCTGCGCGAACACTATGGCCTTCCTCGTCCGCAAAGCCGCTATGCGGACGAGTCGGCCTCTCTCATGAGTTCCGCCTGATGGAGCGATAGAAGACTTATGTCCACAAGAGAATCGACCTTAAGAGAAGCGCCCGTCGCCCGTCCGCTCAGCGGATCGACCTGGTTCCCCGCGATGCGTGAACCTGCGCTGCGCGCCATCGTCCCATTGCTATTGCTCGCCTGCTGGCAACTGGCTTCATCGCTCGGTCTCGCGACCGATTTCGTGCTGCCGCCGCCCTCCTCCGTGGTGGCCGCCTATCGCGAACTCTGGCAGTCGGGTGACCTGCAGGACGCCCTCAAAATATCGCTCGCACGCGCGGCGCTCGGGCTGCTCATCGGCGGCGGTGCGGGTCTCATGCTCGGCACCGCTGCGGGCCTCAGCAAAAACGCGGAACGGGGATTCGATACGGTGCTGCAGATGCTTCGAACCATACCGTTTATCGCACTCGTGCCGATCTTCGTCGTGTGGTTCGGCATTGGCGAAGTGTCCAAGATCGCACTGATCGGAGGGGCGGCGCTGTCACCGATGTATCTCGGCACCTATCACGCCATTCGCGGCATCGATCCCAAGTTGCTTGAGTTGGGCCGCACGTTCCGGCTGACGCGACGTCATCAGATACGCCTGATCATCCTGCCGACGGCGATGCCGGGCATTCTTGTCGGCGTACGCTATTCGGCAGCGATCTCGCTGCTTGCGCTAGTGGCCGCCGAGCAGATCAATGCGAGTGCAGGTATTGGCTACATCCTGAACAACGCGAACCAGTTTCAGCGCACGGACATCATCATCGCGGGCATCCTGGTTTACGCGGCGCTCGGCATTCTGGTGGACGCTTTGCTGCGCCTTCTCGAACGCAAGATTCTCGTCTGGAGAGGCACGCATGTCTGAGCCCGCTTACCACTTGCACGACGACGAAGCGCGTGTGGTCGCGCGCCTGTCCGGCGTTCGCAAACGCTATGGCGAGAACACCGTGCTCGATAACGTGGACTTCACCGTTCGCCGCGGAGAATGCGTTGCGCTAGTCGGTCCGTCCGGAACCGGCAAGACCACGCTGTTGCGGCTGCTCGCCGGGCTCGAGACCGCCTCGAGCGGCACGACGGACATCATCGCCAGTACGTCGGTCGTTTTTCAGGAGCCACGGCTGATCCAGGCCTTGCGGGTCTGGAAAAACGTGTTGCTCGACGACGCTCATCGCCCCGACGCCCGAACGCGCGCAGAAGCAGCGCTGCGCGATGTAGGACTTGAGGACAAGCTGACCAGTTGGCCCGTCAGTCTCTCAGGCGGCCAGGCGCAGCGTGTGGCGATTGCGCGGGCGTTGCAGCGCAGCCCGGAACTCATGCTGCTCGACGAACCGTTCAGCGCGCTCGACGCCTTCACTCGCCGCAGCATGCAAACCCTCGTGTCGAAACTTTGGTCGCGCTACCGGTTCGGTCTGGTGATCGTCACGCACGACCTCGAAGAAGCGTTGCTTCTCGCCGATCGCATCGTGATTCTTTCGCAAGGGCGAATCCATCACGAGATGCGTGTGGATCTGCCGCGTGAGCGCGACGTGACTTCCCCCGAGTTCAACCTGCTCAAGCGAGAACTCCTGTCCAGTTTTTCGCTCAGCATGACCTGATCTCTTTCTCACTCTCTCTCCATTCCATCCGAAATATGTCCCGAATAAAAAATGTATTCTCCGGCATTGCAATGCTGATTGCCGCAACCACGCTCACGCTTTCCAGCCCCATTCGCGCACAAGCGCAACCTGATCTGAAGGGCACCAAACTCGTCATCGCTTATCAGGACCCCGCTTTTCCCGCGCTGATCCGTCAATCCGGGGTCGTCAATTCGGCGCCTTACCAGATCGAGTGGGTGTTGCTGACGGGACCCGCGGCGAATCTCTCCGCGCTGTACGCAAACCGGATCGACCTCGGTCATATGGGCGACACTTCGCTCACCATCGAACAGGCCAACGCTCGTACGGAATGGACGAAGGATTCAGTACCGCTGCGTATCGTCGCGGCCTGGCGCAATGCGTATTCTAAAGACTATCCAGCCGCCGTCACCGCCGTGCGAACCTCGGCGAACATCAACGCTCCGAAGGACATAAAGGGGCACAAGGTCGGCTACAACTACGGCGGCTACGCCCATTCGCAGTATCTCGCGGCACTGGTCAAAGCCGGCCTGACCGAGAAGGACATCGAGCCGATCAAGTTCGCCGATGCGGCCACGGCGGCGGCCGGCTTTAATGCAGGCGAGGTCGATGTGGTCTCGGGAGGCATGGGACCGATTCTTACCACTATCAAATCCGGCGCGGGCCGCGTGCTGCTGACCGATCGCGACACGGGAATCCCCGCGTTGAACGTGTGGACCACGACTTCGAACGTGCTGAAAGATCCGGCCAAGGTCGCCGCACTACAGGACTTTTTCTCACGGATGTCAGGCTACTGGGCGTGGCATGACGCGAACCGCGACACGGTGGTGGGCATACTCAAAGACACGCTGAAAGTCTCCGACGAGCGTGCGGCGTTCGAATATCACGTGCGCAGCGGCGCGTTCGTCAAGTTCGACTCGGGACTGGTCGGTCAGGAACAGCGGGTTGCCGACATTCTTTATGATGGTCACGCAATCAAAAAGAAAGTGAAGGTGGATGTGGAATACGATCCGCAGTTCAACGCAGCGCAGAAGGCCGTGTGGCCAATCAGGTCCGGCGAGTGACTGGCATGTTTTAGCCAGTGCGTACACCGTCCGGGACACCCATAACGGCAGCGATCCCAAATCATAAAAATCAGGTTCGCTGCAAACTCCCTGTCTGCCGCAGCGTGACCGACGCTCAGTGACGGAATGACTTCGCTCACCGAATAGCAACTGCCAAGGACGGCAATCGCGTGCGTACCCAGCAAAACGCCCAACTGGCAAGCATGGCTATATGCACGCGGACCATTTCCACATCACGAAACCGAACGCTTGCAGAGGGCGCCGTGGTCATACACGCTGATGGATCGGATGCGCTGCGTTTCGACATTCTCCATTCTCTGGCATGTTGCTTCGCTGAGCTGTAATCAGCGATTCATCTCGCTCTGAATCCATTGCGCGAGGCGTCGCGCCCCAGCAGGCAAGTCAGTGTCGGTGCGCGTGCATAGATAGTAATCGCGACCATCGTCCAGCGCCGCGTCGGAGAGACGAACCAGTTCTCCCGACGCAAGCTCGCGTTCAATCAGCGGCGCGCGCAACAGCGCAATGCCGAGCCCAGCCTGCGTTGCGTTCAGCGTCAACTGACCATCCTCGAAAAGCGGTCCGATCGCGTGGTGCACGTTCGGCACGCCCTGCTGACGCAGCCATGCGACCCATGTTGCACGATCTTCGTCATGCAGAAGCGGCAGCGCGGCGATATCGGCCGCATTTCTGATCGGCCCGCGCTGCTTCAGGAACACGCGACTGCACACCGGCACGACCTGCCCCGACAGCAACCTCGTGCTCGTATAACCGGCCCACTCGCCCGCGCCGAAGCGAATTGAAATATCCGATGCGTCGCTGTGATAGTTGCGGTGATGCGCGTACAGCACGTTGACGTCCACATCTTCGTTGTCGGCGAGAAACGCGCTGAGCTTCGGTATGAACCAGCCAATGCCGAAGAGCGGAATCAGGCTGATCGTCACCTGTCGTAGCGCCGTGCGGCTCCGCACTATGCCTGTCGCACTACGCAAAACCGAAAACGCAGCACTTATCGAACGGTAATAGTCCCGACCTTCGTCGGTTAGCACGAGCATGCGACCTTGCCTACGAGTAAGCGGCGTTTGCACGAAGCTTTCGAGTAGTTGCAACTGGTGGCTGACCGCGGAAGGTGTGATGTCGAGTTCCGCACTCGCCTGCGTGACCGATCCAAGGCGCGCGAACGCTTCAAAGGCACGCACAGCACGCAGCGGCGGATCATCGCTCAATTGTTCGATATTTTTCATGTATTGAATTATAAGCGAGATATGGCAGATATGACACCGCCCCTCATAAGGCACAATAATCCCTGCTCTTCAGGCCTAATTCTGAATTCATCTGTCTATGTAATTATTTTTCATTTTGCGTCACCTCGGCGATAACTTAATATTTCTCACATATCAAGCACCCCACGCCGGACGTTTTATGACAACCACAAACAGCACTCCGATCGCCGCGCCCCACGCAGACGACGATCGTCTCGGCATTCTGGCTCGCCGTCGTATCGAAGCCGAAATCATCAAACCCATCTATCAGATCCTCAAACGCGATCTCGGCACGGAAAAAGCACAGGCCGTGATCGGCGAAGCCGTGCGGGGTGCCGCAGTGGCCGCTGGAGCAACGTTCGCCGCGCAGGAGAAAAACGGCACGAGCATCGCATCGTTCGTCGCATTGCAGGTGTTGTGGGAAAAGGACGATGCGTTAAATGTTTCGGTGCAGCGTGAAGACGCCGCACATTACGATTACGACGTACACCGCTGCCGCTACGCGGAGATGTATCACGAGATGGGACTCGGTGAGATTGGACATCTCCTGAGTTGCGCGCGTGACGCGCTTTTCATCGAGGGCTACGACTCTCGCATCGAACTGACGCGTACAACCACGCTGATGCAGGGCGGCCCGCGTTGTGATTTCCGCTATCGGATGAATGACGCCGGCGAGAGTTCGCCGCGTTCGGCGGAGCATAGCGATGAATGACGTGCTTGCCCGCTTCGACTCTACACGGCTGCCTCGCGTCAATGGCGCACGTCTCTGGGCGTCACTCGAACGCATGGCGCAGATCGGTGCGACGCCCAAAGGCGGTGTCTGCCGCCTCGCGCTAAGCGAACTGGACCGGGAATCGCGCGACCTGTTTGTCACGTGGGCAAATGACGCGGGTTGCTCGATCCGCGTCGACCAGATGGGCAACATTTTTGCGCGACGCGCGGGCCGACAACCCGATGCGGCGCCCGTTGTCACGGGTTCACACGCCGATTCGCAGCCCACTGGCGGTAAGTACGATGGCATATACGGCGTTCTTGGCGGCCTTGAAGTGGTTCGGGCTCTGAACGACGCTGGAGTCGAAACGGAACGACCTGTCGACGTCGTCATCTGGACCAACGAAGAAGGCTCGCGCTTCGCGCCGGCGATGGTTGCCTCAGGCGTGTTCGCGGGCGCTTTCTCGCTCGACTTCGCGTTGTCGCGAAAGGACGCGACGGGCACGACCATCGGTGAGGCGCTTCAGGCGATCGGCTATGCCGGAAGCGAGCCGGCCAGCGGATTTCCTGTTCACGCGTTTTTCGAATTGCATATTGAACAGGGTGCGGTGCTGGAGCGCGCGGGCAAGACGATTGGTGTGGTAACGGCGGGCCAGGGACAACGCTGGTACGAATTGACCTTTCGCGGCACCGACGCACATGCCGGCACGACGCCAATGGAATTGCGGCGCGACGCACTGGTCGGTGCGGCGCGAGTCATCGATTTCGTCGATCAACTCGGTCTGCAGCACTCGCCGCATGGCCGTGCCACCGTGGGAATGATCGAAGCGCGTCCGAATTCGCGCAACACCGTGCCGGGCGAATGCTTTTTTACGATCGAGTTTCGTCACCCTGAAAGCGCCGTGCTCGATGCGATGGACGCAAGCATGCGTGATGCAGTACAGCGGATTTCGTTCGCGCAGAATCTCGAGGTCGAAATCACGCAGATTTTTGACTATGCCCCGGTGCCGTTTGCGCCTGAATGCGTCAACGCCGTCCGACAAGCCGCACGCACTCTCGGCCTACCGCATCAGGACATTGTCTCAGGCGCTGGACACGACGCGTGTTACATAGCGCGCGTAGCGCCATCGGGGATGATCTTCATTCCTTGCGTGGGTGGCCTGAGCCACAACGAGGCCGAAGCCATCACGCCGGAATGGGCGACCGCGGGCGCCGACGTGTTGCTTCACGCCGTAGCCGAAGCCGCCGGCATCTGTTGCGCCGACGTTTAGCCCGCGCCCGGACAGCGCACACACTCTATTAATCACGGCGTCGTTCGTATGGCGCCCACGGACCTGCCTCGATATGACTTCCACACCTGCAGACCGCGTCGGCGCAGCGCCTTACGCATTTCCGCTGAACCGCGCAATATCGGCTGCCACGACGGCCCTTATTGTGATCGACGTGCAAGGCGACTTTTGCGCGGAAGGCGGCTACATGGCTGGCTTCGGTTTCGACCTGACCGCCTTGCGCAAACCTATTCCAAAGATTCAGGCGTTGCTCGAAGCGTGCCGCGCGAGCGGCATCACGGTCTGCCATACGCGCGAAACGTTCTCGGCGGATTTGTCCGATGTGCAGCCTCATCGCCTCTGGCGAGGAGCAGACGGCCGCGGCGTTGCCGTGGGCGATAGCGGTCCGAACGGACGCTATCTGATCAAGGGCGAACCGTGCTGGGAGATCATTCCCGAAGTCGCGCCCCTCGCGAACGAAGCCGTCTTCGACAAACCGTCGTACGGCGCGTTTTCAACGACAAATCTCGACGGCTTCCTTCGTGAGAACGGCATTCGGGATCTGATCTTCGCCGGCCTCACTACCGACTGCTGCATCCACACCACGGTACGTGAAGCGCTCGATCGTGGCTACGACACATTGACCGTTTCCGATGCCACCGCAGCCGGAACCGAGGACGTCCACGAAGCTGCGTTGCGCTTGCTGATCAAGAAGAGCGGCGTATTTGGCGCGGTGGCGACCACCGCCGCGACGCTGGACGCGATTCGCCACGTCACGCCCGCACGCTAGAGCGCAGCAACATCGCAGGCGCCTTTCATCCAACCCAAGTTCTGTCTGCCTATACAAGATATGTCACACCACACCTCCAAGCCCGCCAAGCCGTCCTTCAAAGTGCTGCAGCTTGCACTTTCAGCCGCCCTGCCGCTGCTCGCATCCCATGCGGCTCACGCTCAAGGGTCGTCGCCCGTTGCGAACGACACGAGCACGATCCTGATCGGGTTCGCCGGACCATTGACCGGCCCGTCCGCGCGAATCGGCAAGGACCTGGAAAACGGCGCGCAACTCGCGATCGACGACGCCAACGCGAAACATCCCACGCTGAACGGCAAACCGGTCAAGTTTGCATTGGCCTCCGTCGACGACGCTTCTGATCCGCGCACCGCTGTGACGGTTGCACAGCAACTGGTCGATCAACACGTGGTGGGCGTGGTGGGTCACTGGAATACCGGTTGCAGCATCCCTGCTTCGCGCGTCTACAACGCGGCGCATGTTCCAGAGATCGCGCCGGCCTCCACCGGCCATCAGTACACGCTGCAGGGATATGACACGTCGTTTCGCATCATGGGCCATGACGATCTGAGCGGCGCGATCACCGGCGCTTATGCGGTGAAGACGCTCAAAGGCAAAAACATCGGTGTGATCGATGACCGCACGGCGTTTGGATCGGGTCTCGCCACGCAGTTCATCAAGGGCGTCGAGGCGAATGGCGGCACCATCGTCGATCACGAGTATGTAGACGACAAAACCGTTGATTTCAGCGGCGTGTTGACCACGCTGAAAGCCAAACACGTCGACGTGCTGTTCTTCGGCGGGCTCGACACGGAAGAAGCGCAGGTTGCGCGTCGCATGAAGCAGTTGAACATCAAGGCGACACTGCTCGGCGCGGGCGGTACGAGCCATACGTTCGTGCAACTGGCGGGCGCTGGCGCCAACGGCGTCATCGCACTTGAACCCGGCAGGCCGCTCGAGGAAATGCCCGGTGGCAAGCAGTTCGATGCGGCGTATCGTGCCCGTTATCACCATCCGGTCGAGTTGCACGCGCCGTTCGCCTACGACGCTACCGCCACGTTCATCGAAGCCGTCGAAAAGACCCAGTCAACCGATCCGGCAACGCTGACGAAGGCAGTGCACGCGATCAGCCGTCAGGGTGTGACCGGCACGATTGCGTTTGACGAACAAGGCAATCTGCGCAATCCGGCTTTCACGATTTTCAAGGTCGTAGACGGTGAGTGGAAGATCGAGAAACTGTTGGGCGGAGAGACTGCCTTGGCCTCGAAGTAAGTTGAGACGCGCCATCGTGATGTTAGTGCCCACGATGGCGCCAGGCTTGTTCACAGAAGTGCAAGCGAGTTCAATCTTGGCGTTGCCAGATCACGACTCGACGTCACAGGTAGCAGACGCCGTCGACATAGGCCTTTCGCCATCGCTGAATATTCAGCCGCTCGAAAAGTCCTGCAAGCGCAAAAGGATCTTGCGCTATGAAGCGCTCGGCTTCTTCTCGCGTTTCCACATCGACGACATACACGCCTCCACCTGCGCTCTCGCCGTCATCAGTCAACTTGGCGCCGCACGCCAGCAGCAGACGCTTTTGCTGTTCCAGAAACACGAGATGCTCAGGCCGCTTATCGAGCCGCAGTTGCGCGGAATCCGGCTTGTCGAAAGTTTCGATGATAAAAGGCATGAGTTAGCTTAGTTCGGAACAATCGCAGACGGATGCTGCGCAAGCGGCGTCACAGTGATCTTCATAAACGGAAACAGCGGCAACGAACTGATCAACGTATGCAGTTCGTCATTTGACGCGACATCGAACACGCTATAGTTCGCATATTCGCCGGCGACGCGCCACAGGTGACGCCATTTGCCTTCGCGTTGAAGGTTCTGTGAATAAGCCTTCTCCTCTGCTTTGACCCGCTCGATCATGTCCTTGTCGGCATCAGGCGGAATCTGTACCTGCATATGCGCCAGAAATAGCATCCTTCTTCTCCAAATTAAATATTGACGGGACGTGCCGGATTTCACCACGTCCCGTCAGATTGACCTTAACCCCAGGCCAGAATCGCCACGGTGTACACAATGCCGATCCAGAACATCATGATGACCGTGTAGCCCATGATGTCCTTCAGCTTCAGCTTCGACAGCGCAAGCGCCGGCAGGATCCAGAAGGGTTGCACGAGGTCGTTCCAGGCGTTGCCGAGCATCACGGCCTGCGATGTGTGCGCAACCGACGCGCCGATCGACTTGGCAGCTTCCACCATGAACGGACCCTGGATAACCCAGTGACCGCCGCCCGACGGCGCGAAGAAGTTGATTACGAACGAACTGATGAGCCCCCAGAACGGCAGTGTTGCCGGCGTCGCAACCTTCACGAAGAAGGCCGAAAGCGTCTTCACCAATCCCGACGAAGCCATGATGGCCATGATGCCCGCGTAGAACGGGTACTGCAGGATGATGCCGCTGATCGTGCGAATCCCTTCGTTCAGCTTTTCGACGTAACGAATCGGCGTGCCCAGCATGATGATGCCGAGGAACAGGATGATGAAGTTGATCAGGTTCAGGTCCATCGACCCGCCGCCCATGAAGTACAGCACCACATAGCCCACGCCGATGAGGCCGATCAGATAGCTCAGCAGGCGGCTGTTATTCAGGCGGTTCGCGAGCGTATTGCCCTCTTCCACGTCGACAGCAGGCGCGCTCGTGGCCGGCGCAGTTTCGAAGCTACGGTCGATCTCCTTGAAGGGCTGACCCGGCTTCGGATGCAGCCATGCGTTGAGTAGCGGCAACGTGATGATGACGACGAGACTCGTCAGCAGCATCACAGGCGAGAAGATCGTCTCCGACAACGGAATCACGCCCATCTGCGCTTCGAGCGGGTGCCCCTTTGTCGAAATCAGAACAGGAATACTGGACGACAAGCCGAGCCCATACATCGTAAAACCGCTATACGCTGATGCAATGATCAGCGGATAGTGGACGCCTTTCACGCGTAGCGCGAGCTTGCGCGCCACGATGCCGCCGATCACGAGACCGAAGCCCCAGTTCAGATAGCTGCCGATCCCGCCGACCAGCGTCGCGACAATGATCGCCATGCGCGGGTCGTTCACGCGCGCGACGAGTCGGTCGAGAAAACGTTCCGTCAGCGGCGCGGTGGCGAGCACATAGCCCATCGCCAGGATCACGGCCATCTGCGTCGTGAAGGCGAGCAGCGCCCAGAAGCCTTTGCCCCAGCTTGTCGTGAGCGCTGTGATCGCCTGGCCTTGAACGGTGACGGCGAGCACCATCGTCAATAGCGTGAGGCCGATGGCGAATACAAAAGGATCGGGCAAATACCGGCGCATCAGCTCGGTAAAGAAGGCGGTGACTTTCTGCATGAAATGTCTCGTTGGTCGTCGTAGTAGTTATTGCATGCGTGCGCGTTGCAACGCAGAGGTTTGGATCAGGGTTTCAATCGTCGTTGGCGGCACGTCCGCTTTCGCGGCGGTAGCGTGCCAGGTTCATCAATGCGCGGTCGCGCCAGGCGACGCGCGTGTCCCACTCGTCGAGCGGCAATGCTGCACGGCGCTGCGCTTCGACATGACCCACGAGCTCGCTCGTCCACGGATCATCCTGGCCACGTTCGGCACCCATGCGCGCGTATGACGGACCCATTTTCTGCGCGTGCGAAGCGATGCCGCCGCGCGTATTCAGGTCGACTGTCTCGAACGGCCCGATGACTGACCAGCGCATGCCGAGTCCCTCGCGCATCACCGTATCGATGTCATCGACGGAGGCGACGCCATCACGCACGAGGCAATAGGCTTCGCGCAATACGGCACCCTGCAGCCGGTTGAAGATGAAGCCTTCGACTTCCTTGCCGACCAGCACGGGTTTGAGCCCTGCTTCGCTAAACAGCGACATCGCGCGTTGAACCGCTTCATTCGAAGTGAACGGCGCCGGCACGATCTCGATCACAGGAATCAGATAAGGCGGATTGCCCGGATGCGCGACGAGGCAACGTGCGTGCCCCGGCAGCGTTTCATCGACGAATTTCGATGTCGCCAGAAACGACGAGGCGCTGGCCAGCACGGCTTTCGGCGGCGCCGCGCGATCCATCTCGGCAAACAGTTCGCGCTTGATCTCCACACGTTCAGGCGCGCACTCTTCGACGAGATCGGCATCGGCGGCCGCGGCTGCGATGCTGTCCACCACGGCGACGCGTGCCACTACGTCGTTTGCCGTTTCATCGAGCAAGCCGAAGCGTGTCAGTTCGTCGAGTCGCGCGCGCACTTCCTGAAGCACGGCCTCGCGCCTTTCCGGCGCGGGATCGAAGACGCGCACCTGCCAGCCGGCCCGCGCGAACGTGACAGCGAACGCCACGCCGATACTGCCGCCACCGACGATGCCCGCGCGCCGCGCCGTTCGCTGAACGACATTTGCGCTCATCTCACACTCCCGCGACGCCGACCGTCATACCGCCGCACACGTACAACACTTGCCCCGTGACGAAGCCGCTGCGCACATCGAGCAGATAGGAAGCGGCGTGCGCGACGTCGTCAGGCGTGCCGACGCGCTTGACGGGCACCGCATCGATGATGGCTTGGGTGCGCGGCGCATCGGGCGGATTCGCGCGGTCAAACAGCTCGGTTCTAATCGGGCCCGGACCGATTGCATTGGCGGTCACGCCGAAAGCGCCCAGTTCGAGCGCCCACACGCGCGTCATGCCGATCAGTGCGGCTTTGGTCGCCGAATACGCGGTACGCAATTCCTTGCCGAGCGCCGCACGCGACGACATATTGACGATGCGGCCAAAGCCCGCCTGCTTCATACCCGGCAGCAATGCCTGCATGCACTGCTGCGCGCAGCGCACGTTGAGCGCCCATGCGCGCTCGAGTTCGTCGAGCGTCTGCTTTTCCGCATCGGCCGGCACGACTACGCCAACGTTGTTGATCAGGCGCGTGATCGGTCCATCTTGCAGCGCGCGCTCCAGCGCGTGGGCCGTTGCGTCGATGTCCGACAAATCCGCGATGATGCCGTCGCCCACGCGGTCGATCACCACGGGCTCGTACCCGTCCGCTGCGCAACGTGCCGCACATGCCGCGCCAATACCGGCCGCGCCACCCGTAATAAGAACTCGTTCCTTGGCCATTTCTTGTGTTCGTTGTGCAATGAAAATCAGACGGTGGCGACAGGCGTGACGGGCGAACCCATCGCACCCGGCAGGCGCAACGGCGGCGCCGTCAGCATGAAGCGTGAGCGCTTGTGCTCTCGCAGCCATGACGCGAGATCGCGCAGATACCAGAGTTCGCCGAGCGGCAAACCGAGTTTGAAGAGGCAGTGGTGATGCAAGGGCATCAGCGGATGCTCGCCCGGCGTGGCGGGCGCGAGCGCAGGGAATCGTTCGACCGCGTAGTTATCGGCAGCGAGCGCCGCGATGCCCGAGTCGCTAATCCATTGCAACAGCCGTTCATCGCGTCCATCCAGCGCGCCGCACTGGCTATTCAGCACGGCTTCATCAGGTTGACGATTCATTTCGAGCAGCAGTTCGGAAAAGCCTGTGCGCAACACGAGCATGTCGCCGCGCTCGATCTCGATGCCATCTTTCTCCATGACATGCATCAGGTCGTCGTAACCAAGGTTGCGGAATTCGCGGCCGAAATGCGCGGCAAAGTCGACCAGTACGCCCCGGCCCTGCATGCCTTTGACAGCGAGATTCTCGATGCCGAGCACGTCTGCATGACTGTGCTCGCCGCCGCATGCATGCGGCGCAAAACCGTCATCCTGCCGATACTCCATGGGCCCAACGATGTCCTGATTCGCGCGGTAGCCGTTGTAGTACACGCTCTCCGCAACGCCGTCACCATCCGCATCGAAACGCGCGCCCACGTGCGCAAGCGAATCCCATTGTGTCGAGTACTGCAGCGACAACAGTACCTGGTCATCACTGACGACATCGGTGGCGCCCGCTTCGTGACGCGCGAATGGGAAGTTCACATATGGCAGTCCGTCACGAAACGTCGGCCGCAAAACGGGCGGATGACGACGGACATTCAGCTTGTTGTCACCTGGATAATCGAGTGGCAGCGACAATGAAAAACTCAGTCCCGCCTGAATCTCGCGCGCGCCGCGCAGTACTTGCTCGGGACCAATCAGATTCGGCCGGCCAAGCTGGTCATTCGCCCCGAAATCGCCCCAGTTGGACCCCTGCGGCCTGTTCTTCCAACGCATTGCTACTTTCCTTTTATCAAGCCGCGCTTTCGCCCGGTTTGTCGCCCCTCAGGTCAACAGTACCTGCGGGATCTGTCCGTACACATCGAGCAAAGCCTTCACTGCGTTCTGTTCATTCCTCAGCAGCCGCGCTTTCGGCGCGCCGATGACGAGCGCGAACGCTTCGCCGTGGATCAGGAAGCCGCGCGCGAGGCCGGCGACGTCTTCCACGTTTTCGCCCGTCGAGCGATGCCAGCCATTCGTCACGCCCTGTTCAATCTCGCGCTCCAGCGCCTTGCGCTCGACGATCGAGCCGTCAGTTAGCGCGGGAAACGGTTCGCAGGCATCGAGCAGCTTGCGGCGCCCGTCCGTTGCGAGCGCTCCCGCGAGCGCCTTACCTGCCGCGCTTGCATGCACGTACATGAACCCGCCCGGCTCGTCGCTATAGCGAATCTTCTGCCGCGATTCCATGACATCGAGGTACACCACGCGGTTGCCTGCCAGCGTGGCGAGGGCGGCCGTTTCGTTGGTGGCGTCCCGCAGCGCGGTGAGTAGCGGCTGGAACGTCAGGATCAACGGGTCTTCGCTACAGATGTCACGCGCAACATGCAGCAGCCGCTGCGTCGGGTAATAGCCGGCCTTCACGCCCGGCGCGTACAGATAGCCTTTGGCCACCATCGTCTGCAACAGCGCGTGGCAGCTCGATAGCGGGATCTCGGTTCGGCGCGCAATTTCGCTGTAGATCATCGGCTGCCGGACTTCGGCAAAGAGGTTGATCACGTCGAAGACGCGTACTGCTGTTTTCACATCCATGAGAATATTATCGGTATATCGATAGGTTGTTGGCAATGGGTGGAGGGTAAACACTTATATTTGGTTTTTTGCTGGCGGCGCGCGGTGCAGGGAATGCCGCTGGTCGTGGACCACTGTCCTTGCTGCAGCAAACGAAGGTTTTTGGACAGGGACCGAAAGCGAGTGACGGCAAATCAGGCGTGGCATCCACAACTTATTTCCCGTCCGTGGGAAATAGAAAGTCCTCAGACGAAGCAGAGACTCTTCGAGAGTCAACCAGCTCGGAATGTTTCTTAGGTCGTCAAGGCGGATATAGATAAGGGCGACCTGCGCAGGCTGCAGAATACGAGCCGGCCAGTGAACGGTACTCCGTGGAGTAAATCCAGCGGCCGACGGCGGTTAGCGATGATTTAGGGAGCAGCGCTCGAAGCCGTTGCAAGCTCGGCGCTTCGTGGCAGATCTCGTTTCTCGGCGAGGTGTCTTGTGGCGACACGGTTGACCGGTTCCGACCCATTGCCGTCAGCCATACATTTCGAACTCCAATGACGGCTTTCATGGTAATCGCAGGCATTCAGGTGACAGCGGACGGGTGTGTGGCCGCCGTTTGAAGCGCGGCTTGAGCGCAGATGTAAGCAGAAAGTCAAGCAGGTTTAAATACCATCAGAAAATAGATCATCACCATTGCCAGGAAAGCCGGGTAGCCCAGTCCCTCCCACAATTTTGCGAATCGCCAGTAGCGCTCGGGCAATTCAGTCAGGTGGCTTTCAGACGCTACGCGCGCCATCCTGGTCAGCTCGATCTGCAGCCACACCACGGGTAACCAGCACATTCCAGCGACACCATAAAGGACGACCGCCGCAACAATCCACGGACTCTTCCATGCCCATCCTGCGGCATGCGCCAGCCAGAAGCCGGACAGTGGTTGAAACAGTCCGGCCGGCGTGGTGAACCACCAGTCCGCGCGTACGACCAGTCTGGTCACCGGGGCGATAACGGCAATCGACCGGGTGCGGTGCGCGAAATAAAGGTAGAACGCGGACCCAAAGCCTGTCCCAACGAGTAGCACCGAAGACAGAATGTGAAGCGTCTTGATCGCAAGGTAGAGGTTCATCGCGACGTATCCTCGCTGAACAGAATCAGCAAAATGGCGAGAATGGGCAGGTTTTTTAGAACGGGGCCGAACGGATGCCACAGAATTTCGGGCATCGTGACAGCGATAATCAGCGAGTAAGTGACGATCAATGCCGTTTGTGACAGCCAGAGCAAACGTCCCGGCTTGATCATCGTCAGCGCACCAAAGACAAAATCGATCGCCGCTGCCAGCCAGAACGCCACGATCGCATTGGTCCCGTGCAGATAGGCGCGCGCAAGCAACGCGAGGCTCTCGTCACGAGGGTAGAGAAAGACGCTCGACACTGCCGTCCAGATCCATACGAATGCGAGCACGCTCCTTAGCAGGATGCATCGCCAGGAACTGAGCGCTCGATGAAGCAAGTCTGCTGCATCTCTATCGATAAACGTGCGAAGGCTTCGTGGTGGCCGTTTGAGTAAGGTTGCCGTCGCGGAAGCGTCGGCAGTGCTGCCTGCTTGCAGCATGCGCCACGTGTCGCGGGTCAGCATCGATCCCGGTATGCGATCGAGCAACGCGGCACCGACGCCAATCAACCAGGCGGGAATCGACATCTGGCAGAATCGGCCAAGACCTAGCGACCGTCGATAGATCGCCAGCATTTCGCGGTATTCGACCTCTTCGCCGCCGACCACATCAACCACACGCTGGTCGCCGGCGTCCGCCTCGAGCAGGCGCTCGACCGCTTCCGTCAGATCGTCCACGTGAACCGGACGAAGCCGTTGATGGCCACCCGCAGGCAGCGGATGAACCGGCAGACTTGCGAGCATGCGAAAGAATGCAGCCGACGCCCCCGACGATCCATAAACCAGCGCGGGCCTCACGATCCACGAACTGACAGGGAGCGATTGCAGATAGTCGTCCGCGGCACGCTTGCTTTTAAAGTATGGCGTCGCGCCGCATTGCGCCCCAAGCGCGGAGACCTGGATGACGCGCCGAATACGCAGTCGACTGCAGGCATCGAACAGAGCAATCGGTGCTTTCGAGTGGACCTCGTCGAAGGTCTGCAGGCGATTTTCTATGAGTATGCCCACGGCGTTAATCACGGCATCGACGCCTTGCAGCAAAGCGTCCCATTGCATCGCTTCGCGGTCGCGGGTGTAGTCGACCTCTAATTCATTTTTTTCGACGGCATGCCGCACGCCTCTTATCACCGTATGTCCACTCTTTTCGAGCCGCTCACACAGTGCGGCACCGATGAACCCATGCGCTCCGCAGATAAGAACGTTCACGTCGCCTCCACGGCCGGTTGCACTTCGCCAGAAGTTCTGGCGCGAGGGAGATATCGCCCGATTACCAGCGCTACCGACGCGACGGAGAACAGCGAGCCCAGCAGCGTGGCAAGGAAGGTTTGCCGAACGACGACGTCTTCGCACACGACATCACTGGTCACGCATCTCATCGGGCTGGTCGCGACAACCAGTACGAGCGCAAGTGGCATGCACACCATCAGTACCGCCGCAATCCGTGCCCAGAATTCCGCGCGGTCGGGGGTTCCGCACACGTCGGTCAGCAACCGGACTGTCACCGCGCGCAGATAGTGCGTTATCGAAAGCCCGACCAGCACGGGCCCCGCGAACTGAAAAACCATCAGCAGAATCGCCTTCATTTCTTTCTCCTTTACTGTTATTTCTGTATAAACAGAAATATGATGGCCAAAAAAAGCGGACCATCGGCCCGCACATTGAATATCAGTTCGACTTCCGCCTGACTGCCCGGCTGATCTTCGCGCCCACCCCCAATGTCTTCATCAACGTATCGGGCTTCAGACGCAACATCTCGTCGGACCAGGTCGTTAGCGTTTCCAGAAACGCCAGCGTGTCAGACAGTCGTTGCTCCACTTCCTTGCTTTCTTTCGCCAGTCCAGGGTCCATGAGGCTGTCGCGCAGCATGGTCAGCGTTGGATCGATTTCGCGCTGACGCCGCCCTTCGACGATCAACTTGAACAATTCCCAGATGTCGGTTGATGTTTCAAAGTGGTCGCGCCTGTCGCCCATCACGTGAACGACTTTTGCAAGACGCCACGCCTGTAATTCCTTCAGGCTGGTGCTTACGTTCGAACGCGCGACGCCCAGTGTGTCGGCGATTTCCTCGGCGGCGACCGGACGTCCGAGCAGATAGAGCAAAGCGTGGATCTGGGCAACGGTGCGATTAACGCCCCACCGCGAGCCCATTTCGCCCCAATGCAGGATAAATCGTTCAGCGACAGGTGTAAGTTTCATGTGGCAAATCTATCGACTTCAGTAATTTCTGTCAAGACAGAAATTACTGAAAAATTTGCCTACCCGGGATCCTGATCCGACGAACGACCAGGCGTTGACGGAAAGCAGCCCATCAGGCATCCGCCTGGTTGCATGGACGACCAGTCTGACTGGCCGACTACCGCCCAACGCAGCGGACCGTGATCGCCCCTGAAGGGACCTTCGGCTTTCTCCAGAGCGGTCGCCCAACACAGTCAATACCCATGCGAACTATCGATCTGCGAGATCACTGTGCCTGGCATGAATCCCGTCACTGGGCACGTCAGAAGCCCGATTGGATGAAGCAGATTTTGAATGCCACGTCAAAGCCTCCAAGCCGTAGATGCATCTGCACCGATTGCTTCGCGATTTGACAGCGATCTGGATTCAGCGGATACCGCCCGTAAATGGGTAGTTAGGGTCATTGGCAATTGAGGTGTCGACGCCCTGCGACTTGAAGTAGTTAGCGCCGATGACAATGCATATCACGCAGACCGAAATCACGAAATAGCACGATCTCGTCGATGAAAAAACTGGATAAAAACGCTGAGCGGCAGCAAGAACGCATATTGCGCTGCGTTCGTTAACTGGGTGATGCTGCAGGATCGCCGCAAGATGGTGGCCAGGGCCGAAGACCGGCATCGCGCGCGCAAATTTGTCGACGACCCGAGCTTTCTGGAGATTAAGGAAGCGGTATACGGTTGCATCGCCTTGCTCGGAAATCCTGGCCACATGATGTTTGTCTACGGTACGATTCGAAGAAGAGACTCGTGGTACTCGGTGGCAACCAGGGCGGACACGAAACCTTCGGCGGCACGATCGATTTTACCGATTTCACCAAGTGTCCATACACGGGTTCCATGTTCCTCTCACCTATCTGCCCTACGCGCAGGAAGAGATAAAAAAGGGCGTGCAACTACCGGATGCGAACGCCGCAGAACTCAATAAACTACATCACATCAAAGATCCCAAAGGTCATGGAACACGCTAAATCAGCAATCAGGCCGATCGCCGCAGCTTTCGCGCTCGCCCTCGTTTGCGCAAGCCATTCCGCGTTCGCCGTACCGCAGAATATCTGCTTCACATCTGCCGACCTGCAAAGCGTGCAGGAGATTTTTTTCGCGCACTTTCCCGATGCCGATGCATTCAAAAAGTACGCGGACAAAAGCAAATTTGAATTGCTCACGAACGTGCAAGCCGGCGTCGATCTCGAGAAAAACCATAAGCCGGCTGGCGAAAAAGTGGACTGGCTCGTGCGCACGATGATCGATCACAAGGAGCTGTTTTCGAACTTCGCATTTGAGAAACCCGACTTTACTTATATGAAAGGGCAATTGCGCGGCGGTACGCCATCGGTCGACAATCTGACCACGTCGAAAAAATTTCCGAAGAACGAATGCGTGCAGCAGGTCAACTATCAGTTGCCGCGCGGCGCATGCGCAATGTCGCAACGGCTCCAGGGGTTCTCGCTTTCGTTTGTGAAAGACGAGCGCCCATTGTCGCTGCGCGGCGTAGAAATGTTCTTTTATACCTGCCCTGGCAAATAACTTCGCTATGAAAGTGCGCGGATGGATACGCGAAGGTGACAAGGCAGCGTGCGGCGCAACTGTCACTCAGGGCGATCCCACCTTCAGCAGTCACGGGCAGCATGTCTCGTTCGACGGTGCCACGATGTCGTGCGCGAAACGCTGCCACGTCGTGGCGGGCGCGAACAACTCGACGCTGCCGAGCGGACAGTGTAAGGTGTTGCATGGCGACAAAACCTCCGCCAGCTGTCCGCTTGTCTCGACGCTGAACGACATGCACGGCTGCGCAGCATTGGCACTGGCGCACCGATTCCGTCCAAACAGAATCACCCTCAAAACGGCTCGTGGCCGAGCAGCGCCGACGACGTGCCCGATCATATTTCAATCCAACTCGGCATCGACCTTTACGCAGCCGCCAAACCGGACGCATTGACGACCGATCTCTTGCTCCGCAAAATATCCGCCGTTCCCATGCCGTGGGGCGCGGGCAGCGACGCCGCCAAGCGGCCACATCAGTGCTCTCACCCGGCCTAACGTGATTAACTACGCACCACTGCGCATCACCGAAAAAATGCCCGTACGATTACTCAAATGGATTGGTCTGCAATGCATTCTTGCGTTGGTCGCGTGGTTCTTTTCGCGCCCCGCAATCGTGCTGCATTACTCCGCGGATGCACAAAAGCCGGTCGCATTTCTCCTCAACGAGAACGACGCAATTACGCGCGGTGAACTGGCGCCGGGTCAGACGGAGAAATTCTTTATGCCCATGTTTCCCGCATCCGACTCATGGACCGAAGTCAGCCTGCCTTTCGCGAGCCGGGACGGCGTGAACATCAAGTCGCCGTATAGTCGCGTGGACATTTATATCGATTCGTCGACGAAAATTCAGCGCACCGACACCAGGCGCGGCTTTTTCGATCGGTTCCGGACAGACGCCGCGCGATGAATGCGCTGCGGCTCATCGGGATTTGACAGAACTACAAACATCATTCTTGGGACTGTGACCGAAGAGCTGCCACTTCGAATGGAGTAAGAGCCACTGTCACAAGTCCACCCCAACGCGTTCAGCCACGCCTCAAACCCTTCGCTACGCTCACCACTCTCAACCTCCATCCGGCACGCGTTCCGTCGATGATATCGGTCAATAATCTCAAAGGGTCGTTGACACGATGCTGCGAGGTGCTGTGCAAGCGCCGCAGCCACCCCGAGCAGCTGCCTCGAAAAACCCGAGGAGGATTCGCGAACTGCGCGGACAATGGCGACGGTGTCATGCTGGCGGCGATTGCTTCCGAGCGCTTATGTTGATTGACCGCATCCCTGCCCGGTCCGCCGCCCTCCTCACCGTCTTGAACTTTGCCCGTGATCGACCATTGATGGCGACTATTTATCTACACGTAAACGACGGCGGCTCGTTGCATACCTGTCAACAAAGGCAAGGGTGAACGACCGCTGTTGGCTTCAGTGAATGGGCAATTTCGACCCGAAACGGACAATGAGATTGCTCGACAGCGGACACCCAATCGGCGGACGCTTGAATAGCGTTTTTGATCCCGTATCGGGCCGAATCGGTGTGCAACATGTTTGCCTGAATGTCTGTAATTCGGACGCTAACAATACGAGTCGTGTCGTATATCTCGCTCAGATTACGGAGCACATTACGGCTCGATCGTCAGTTGATCGGATTTGATCCAACGAAGCAGATGCTTGCCAGAAGCGTTGCCGTAGTCCACATAGGCCCAACCGGACGGCGACTGCTTCAATACCGATACTCTATCGTTTTTGACCAGATAGGCGCGTCCCGCGCTGGCATCATCCGGGGCGTTATAAAGTGTCGCTCTTTGCACCGATATGGTTGCCATGAGATGACCCGTTGCTTCGGTGGACAAAACCGATTTACCGGTTGTGCCAATACCCGCCTTTGCAAACGCGTCGTCAATCAGTCGCGCATCGTTTTGCGCACCTGCGGCATGCAACGCGGCCGCAATCCCCTGGTACGCTCCCCGATTGACCGCTGACGGTGGGTCGCAACGCAGGAGATTGTCGGCGCCCGAATCGTTGCTAATGAGTGACCTCGGTGGTTGGCCAGCGCCGATAAACCGCATCAGTCTGCTGGCCGATGGACGGTCGTCCTTCAACATCAGGTTCGTCTGGTCGTCGGTTCCCCACTGAGCGGATTGGCCCGTCTGCCAGCCCGCTCCGCATATCTCACCAGCTTGATCAGCTGTAATGCACCCCGTGCGAATCTCGATGGTGGAACAGTATTCCCGGCTCGCATCGGACTCGGCTTGCCCGGGCTTCGACGAAACTGATCCCGACTCGATTCGTCCAATAACGATATATTGGCCGGATGGCGAGATATTGCTGTCATTCGGAGGCTCCATTACCAGACTGGGCGAGATCGATTCGCCAGCTTTTGGCAATACGCTGAATGTTGCGCCGTTCGGGAAATGGAATATGGCCTCCTGCCATGCACGCTGGGATAACGGGGCTTGAGGGTTCGTGGCCTTGCCATACAGAATTGAGCCTCCGCCCGGCAATCCGAAACGGAGTGTGGACGGCGGAGCAGCGGCGACAGCCAATTCGACTGTACCGCCGGTTAGCACCAAAATCGCAGCAATGGCCGCGCCGATACGTACAGCCTGTATGCGAGGAGAGCGGGTTCGATACGGTGGAGTATTAGCTTTCATGAATTCAGAAGTCGCGTTTTTCAGTTTGGCATTCCCAGCGCATTAACCAGATGATCATATCGCCCCGGTGCGACTGACTGTCCGTTGACCTGTGCCATGAAGCGTGATGGGCCATAGTCGTGCAAAATGCTGGTTTCGTAAGCAGGCCTGTTCGCCCCCCACTCATTGGGATTGCGAGACACATGCGGATTGTTTTGGAAAAATCGATCCAGCGAGGCTTTCATGCTGTTTGCCGTCGCACCCGGCGCATTCACGTCCTGATCCAGGACGGTTGCGCGGCCAAGCGGCGATTGAAGATAGTCCTTGATCTGATAGGAATAGCCACTAAGACTCTTGCCAATCGCGTGATTGAGACGATCGATGAAGTCCTTGACCTGCAGTTCCTGATACTGCGGCGACGATACAGCATGCGCCATCGACGCAACAGGTGGGCACTTTACTGGTTTGCCGAAAGTTGCAAGCGAACAATCGCGCCGCAGCGCGGTGTAGAGATCGTCGCCAACGATCCGGCTGCCATTCGTAAATGTCGAATGCGAATAACCGAGCGAAGCATCGCTACCTGAACCGGTGACGGTCCAGCCGCAACCGGAAAAATACTGTTCATACTCGGCAGGATACGCGTCGCGAAAAGCAGCGATCTGAGTGGCTAACTCGCCCCGACTCTGCGCGCCACGGATAGTCTTCTGCATCGCCCCCGCGCTGATAATTGCTTTGTCGATCGCCTGGACCGTATCCACTTTGCCTTCATTCTGAGACATCGCACGGAGAATCTTGTCCTCGGTCTCGCTTAATTTCCCACTAGCACGCATCGTAGCCAACGCAGCGCACGCACCTAACGAAATCGTACCTGTATGCTGCGGGCCGTACCAATAGGTGTGGGCATCTGCCTTGTATCGTGTTCCGGTGACGGACATGCAGCAGCCGCAAGCACAAGCGTCGGGATTAAAGAAATTCCCCACAAGACCAAGAGGATGCACGTGATAAACGTTCGCGCTCGTTGGCCATCCAGTCACACCGCTGATCCCACTCCAAAATCGCAGCACATCAATTCGCGTCTTCTCCGCCTGCCACACAGGCAGCCCTGCATGCATATGCGAATCGAGCGCATCCCACTTGCTCATCTCCCCGCCCCATTCACTTTCGTATCGCACGATCAGATGATCGATCCGATCCGCGAGCCAGGGTTTGCCGAGCGCCATCTGCAATTCGTGCGCAGTGATCCTTCCATCGCGTTGCCCCTGAGCGTCGATCGCGTCTTCAAGCTTGCGAATGGTTTCGTCGGAGCGCGCATTCGCGAATGAGCCCTCGAATTGCGCGATCTCGTCCGGCGTGCCGCTGTCTGCGATATAGAGCGCGCGTGCAAACATATCGGAAACCGACGTCTGCAGAGTCAGGACATCGAACCCCGGCCAATCCCAGGGACTTTTCAGCTCAACGAGAGGATGCCCGTGATCGCAGACCCAACCGTTGACTTCGGCATTGTTCTCGTCGGCGATGCTCACTGCGTACCACGCCTTGTTGTCAGCTTCGACGCAACGTTGCGCCGATGCGGTACTCACCACACGCGTCCAGGCTGCCGCCGCGCCGCCCGCCGCCTGGAGGGTCAAGGGAAACTGGCTCCACGCCGGGCGATCCTGATTGCCTTGCGTATCAGAACGTGCAATCCAGAGCGCCTGATTATTGATCGGCTGTCCGTTTGCGGTTACCTGCAGGACCTTCCGCCAAGGACCGCTTGCTGGCGAGCCCGGCGCGTCCTTGACAGTTGCTGAATGCGGGATCGATGAACTGGGCGCAGACGGTTGCACCAGCTTTGCGCCTTTCGAAATCAGCAGGAGATTGCGGGTTTTCGGATCGAGTTGCTGCGCCCGTGCGCGGCTGCGCGAAATGAAGGCGTTGATATCGTCGCCCGTATAAACCTCGACGTGGAGCAGTGGTCGTTCACCTTGTTTGGGTGGCAAGGTGTGATGCGCCCGCGCTTCCACGAGCCGCTGATACTCGCCGACAAGCGCAATCGTCTCGCCTGCGGCGATCGCGTGAGGCTTCGGCAGGACGTGGATCTGATCCACTGCAGACGGCTGGCTTTGCTTGTCCAGTTCGCCCAAAAAGACCCATCCTGTTGCGGCATCCGCTGGCAAGGCGGCGCCCTCCTGATACGACTGAACCGTACCCGACACAAAACTCGCGATCTTGCCCCATGAGCCGTGCTTCTGGCCGACCTTGATCTTCGTATCGCGCGCCAGCCAACCTATCACTGCGCTACCGGCCGTATGCGACGCTCGCACGCGCAGGCCAGGCTGGCTGTGATCCTCGGAACCGGCCGCGTTCTTGCGAGGATCGTTTGCCTTGTTGCCCACCGTGTAAATGTCGGTCGCGCCGTAGTAGGCGGGCAGCGCCTTCGACGTTCCGTAACCATCGAGCGACAGCGTGTGCATATAAAGGCTGAAAAACGTCAGAACGTCTTCGGCAGGTGTGCTCGCGTTCTGCGCCGGCGCAGCGTTTGGCGTATTCGCCGCTGGCTGTGCGGGTGGGGTGGATGGCGCGGGTGGCTTTGGCAATACAAGCCGATGCCGCACAAGCGTGAAACCGCTCGAGTATCCAGCCTTGAGACTTTCCGGATATGCGAGTTCCTGCATCTTCGAATTGACGCGAAACGCGACGACTTCACCATCTGCAATACACTTGACGCCGGCGTCCTGATCGAACTTGCCAGCTGTGCCTTTTCCGAAATGGATTCCACCGTGCCAAAGGCCGTTCGCACCGAGTGGATAGAAACCATCTTCCGATGCACCGAGCGCGCTCAGATAGTCTTCGGGAGCGGGCTGCGCACCAGGATTCTTCAAAGGAAACGGATATGCCCAGTTCTCGACTTGCGACGGCTTGTCCTGTTGCTGCGCCACTAGCTATCCTTTATTCAGTTCGTTTTTACGGGGCTGCCCCATCGTTGTCACCCCGAAAAGTCCACGAACCTTTTCGGCTCGCTGTTGGTCCACGTGGGGAACTTCTCATCAAGCCGAACGGGCCCATTGAAACCGTGCTGAGAGCCCTTCACATCGATTGCGCCCGGCGCGTGAATCTCGATGTTGCCATCTTTCAGCCGGATGTATGCGCCACCCGAGGTCAGCAGGATTTCCTGTTTCGCCATGCCTTCGATGGCCTGTGTCGCCGAGATGAGTTTGACGGACTTTTGCGCAGTCACTTCGATGTTGTCGTCGTGCGCCTGAATCTCGACCTTGCCTCTGCCCACGAACAGCTTCATGCCTGCGTTTTGCACGAAGAGACTGAGCTTTTGCGCGAAGCTCGCACTCAGGGACTTGCCCGTTGCCACATGAACACTTTGGCCGCTGACCAGATTGATCTGCTCGTTGGCTGCGATATGCGTTGATTGCTGCGTCGACAGCGCGATACTCGAAGAGCTCGCCATCAGCATGACGGGCTCGCTGAACGCATTCGCGCTACCCGTGCCGCCACAAGCCGTGTTGCCGCCGCTCGCCCTCGCGCCCGGTGCGCTCGATAACGTTGCCTTTGCGAAATCCTTCAGGGCGTTCCGGCCGTCAGTGAACGCTTCGGCCTGATGGGTCTCGCTTGCTTGCGAGAGTGCATCCATTACGCTCTGTGCGTTGGTGATCTGCGTGTGTGCTTCGCTTACGTCGAGTTGCTGACTTGCTGCGCTCTTCGCGTACGTGCTGACGTAAAGGCCCTGGCCTGCCCGGATCGCGCCAAATGCATCCGACTTCAAATCGAACCCACTGCCGAGATAGCTGCCTCTTTCATTCCCATTCTGTGCAATCAAATAACCCATATGCAGATATGAATTCGCGCCGCTGCTGTAGAGCTGAAGACGGTTCTGCCCGGTCGCATCGTCCATCACAAGCTGGTTGTAGCCACTGCCTGCGAACTCTTTGGATCGGTAGCCAGACAGCAAACCATTCGAATGCCACTGTGGCTTGGTCGCGCCGTTATAGACACGTGCAACTACAATCGGCCGGTCGCAATCGCCATCGACGTAATCAACGAGTACTTCTTCTCCCGCACGCGGCAGATGGACGCCGCCATAACCGCCGCCCGAATCCGACTGCGCGACTCGCAACCAGCACGACGCGCGCTCATCGCCACCATTGAGCCGGTCCCAGACGAAGCGCACCTTGATGCGATTCAGTTCGTCGGTATAGACCTCTTCGTTCTGCGGGCCGACGACTATCGCCGATTCAAGCTGCACATCCGGCTTCGCGTGCTCGAATGGACTGCGATAAGGTATTGTCGTTCGCTGTGCCTCGATATCGACGCGATAGAAGCCTTCTGATCCATCGCTGGTCAACGCGTTCGATGCAGAACGCAGACTCGCGACAGTCTGCTGAAGACTATGTGAAAAGACCGGCGCATCATTACTGACAGGCAGGTTGTTCTCGATCGTCCAGACGGTTTCGATTACAGCGAATTCCCGCTGATCGGCCGCATCGCGATCATGATCGGGATGTCCGCTCAATGTGAAGCGCTGTCCGACATCGATACCGCGCACACCGCCAACGCCATGAAAGCGCTTCGCTTGTGACTCCCACTCTTCCATGCGGATACGCGAAAGCTGATCGCCGCGATCCTGCTCGCCGTAGGTGTAAGCACCGGTATATTCGTAGACCTCGGCCTGCGCCGGCAACGCGCCCTGCATGGGCATCGTCGGCGTGCTGGTGCCCTTCGGGTTATAAGGACCGGAGGGACTTTTATAGTCAAACGTACGCGTCGTCAGCAGCGCGCTTTGCAACGTGCGCGTGCCCGACCATTGCGTGAGCGCATCCGTTTCGCTGTTCGTTCCAGCGCGGTAGAAGCTCACCGTTTGCGGCGACGTGGGGTTGAACGACGACAGATTGTCCGTGATCACCAGCGTGTGCGCTTTGCCATCCTCGGCCTGTTGCCAGAAACCATAAAGACCTTCCGACTCCAGCAATCGATGCACGAAGTTCCAGTCGTACTCGTCTTGCCGGCAATACGAACGCGCAGGCAACTGCCCTGACAGCGCAAACTGGAAGCGCCCTTGAGCCTGAGGATGGGCATTGAATACATCGCTGACGATTTCCTCGATGCTCACGTCCTGCCAGATCCGCTGATCGCGCCTGAATTTGAGGAAATGCATCCACGACGCAAAGCCGATCTGATAGCTAGTGAGCACGCTATCTGAACCGAGCCGGCGTGCGGTATGGACAAAGCCGTTATGCGGCAAATAGGACTTATCGGACTGCTGGATCCAGAGAGTAACAGGCTGCGCGATCAGTTTCTTGAGTTCGATGTTCGACGACGTCGAAACGACGTCCAGCGTGAACTCGAAGTGCCGCCCGATACGCGATTTGCCGACCACTCGTTGCGGCACGAGTACATCGCTGCCAAGCGGCGTATCCAGTTTCAACAGCCGGTCATCCTGTGCAAGACGACCTGTAATGGCCGCGATAACGTCCTGCGCCCCCATAACGCCTCTTTTTGTCCGTTACTATTTAACCCGCGCGATTCTACAAGAATAAAACGAATAAACCATTATTGGATATTTAAAAATTTTTAAATGGCCATCGAGAAAGGTTAAATATGCACCGGGCATTTCAAATTGCATGAAACTTTTACTTATGGCTTATTCGCCCGGTAATGCGTACCGAGCACTTTTGCGGCAATTCAAGCCGCGCACGCCGTAAGCTTTCATAGCCGATTTGGTCTGTTGCGACTCGGCCGTCGCCGGATATAACCGGTAACTCGTCGCCAGGATCGGCTCAGTAGAAACGACGTCGATAACGAATATCGTCGAGAAAGGAAACGCCGGTCCAGTTAGATTAATAAGGGCGCGCAGAAGCGATCCGAAGAAGCCATCGCGGTAAGTGGCAAGACCGGCGCCGCCTCTGCTCTTGAAGCCCTTTTGAACGAAAGGGTCGACAAAGCACACATACTGCGGTGCTCGATGCAACGTCCTCTCGCACTACCGGGCGAGGCGATATTGACAATCGGAAAGCGACCGGGACGATCAGCGCAAGGGCTTTCGCTGTAGCGAACCAGCACAAAACGTTTTTATTCGTCGCGTACAGACCCGTTTCGTCGATCCTCTTGGGACCTCCCTTGGTAAAGGCAAATCGAGCATTGTCAGCGATTCATGTCATCGCGTCGAATGACTCTTTTGGCCGTCTGTGGAAGCTCAGCGTCATCGCCGCTGAGGGATTGGGTTGGTCCGCAGGCTCATTTCGGCCGTGCAAAAATTGCACGGACTTCAGTTTTCCAGTCGAGCAGCGATTGGGCGACGCGGTTGAAATGTTCAGGATTCGCATCCAGACCGATTCGCTCGCTCGTGATGCTGTCAAGGTATGCCGCAATTGTCGACGCACTCGCTCCCTCAACCTGCATCATTGAAAAAGCGATGGGCAGATACGCATAAAATTCGTCGCGTGTCGCCGGGCTGTTTGCGACGCTAAACGTAGAAAAGAACTTCGTCCACTCGTCGGTACAGTTCCAGTTCGTCATCGGCCAATTTTTGTCCCATCAGCTTTCCTTTATATCACTACTCGCTCATCAAGAGACGGACACGGAAATTGTCCGCAAAATAGGCGTCGGCGTCGACCGACCGTTCATGCCTGAATGCCGCCTCATGCAATTGGCATACACAACTTCAACGATGCCGCGTTGCGACCGGCAGCACGCGCCCCTCACCTGCCTCGACGCGACAGCGAGGGCTTCCAGAGTGCAGTTCGTACTTCGGTTTTTTGACAGCGCAGCTTTGCGCACCAGCGCGCCGGCTACGGCGCGACCGGTACACTTGCCTATGCGTCGTTGGTCTGCCCGATCACTTGACGTTTCGCACGTCGTCAAACACCGGGGTTTTCAGCTCGCATCAACGAGCCACCCGGTATGCCTGCACTTCCGCTTGCGCGTACTCGCGCCCGAGTAGGTAATGCCACGCGGCGCGCTCGGCAAGGAACAGGCCCCAGCTTCTGTTTTGAGCAGTTGCTTTTGAATAGAAAGCGAATCAGCTACAACGACATCAACGCGAGCGCCGCCCGTAGAAATAAAACAAAGCCCCTCCCTGCTAACCATTGCCAAGCGCCCGAATGATGTCCGGCATGCGCTCCGTGGCTCGTTCGTGCAACTGCGTGTAAAGACTGTTGCCATGCGCATCGATTGCGACCGTTGCCGGTCCGAGTTGTTCGACCTCCAGAGTGAGCAGCCGGAATTGCGAAATATATTCAGGCCAGTTCATCGCCACGACCCGTCGCAACGAGCGCGACAGTAAGTTCGCGCCGCCACCAAGAAACGACAGATAGACACCGCCGCATTCGCGTAAAGCGGCGACACTCGCTTCGTCGAGACCGCCCTTCCCGCCCACGAGTCGCACGCCCAAACCGCGTATCAGCGTCGGCATCCAGGGGTTATAGCGCGTGCTGGTGCTCGGATTCAGATAAAGCGGCACTGGCCCGGCTGCCGTCTCGTCGACATACGTGCTCAAGTGAAAAAACGCGCCGTCACGTAGATCGACCGGTAACGGCGTTCCGTTCGTAATCGCCTCCGCCATCCGGCGATGCGTCGGCAGTCCAATGGTCACCGTGATCTCGCCCGACAACCGGACCATGTCGCCAAGTTTGAGATCGAGCACGCTTTCACGCGTGAGCGGCAAACGCAGATCGTGTATTTTGCTCATCATCAGCCTTCCATGAATTCGACGCGACCGTCGCCGTGAATACGCGCCGCTGTGCGCCGGTTGATCCAGCAGTTGAAGCAGACGGCGACCGGAACGAATCCGTGGCTCGCTGCGTAGTCGATGTGGACGGCCATCGCGGTCGTGTCGCCACCTGTGCCCATCGGCCCGAATCCCATCGCGTTGACCGCATCGAGCAGGCGGCGCTCCATGCTCGCAAGAACAGGCTCGGGATTGGTCTGGCCGAACGGCCGCAGCATCTGCTCTTTCGCGAGACGCGCCGCATAGTCGAACGTCCCACCAATGCCTACGCCGATCACGAGCGGCAGGCAAGGCTGCGAGCCCGCGCGCAGCATCGTGTCCAGCACAAAGCGCTCGATCTGTTCGTGGGTCGGATAGACGAACGCCTCAACGGCCTCCCAGCGGCCTGTGCCCATTGCTTTCGGCGCGCAGACAATATCGACGTAATCGGCGTCGTCGATCATGTCGAAGCTGACGATCGGCATGTCCTTGCCCGCATAACTGCGCTCGTGCGTCAGCGGATTCGTAACCATCTTGAGGATAGGCGGCGAAATGTTCGCTGCGAGTTCCGCGAAGCCTTCCCGGATTGCGGCGCGCACCGGTCCATCGAATTGCACGCGCGTGCCGATCTTGATGCTGTAGGTTGGAATGCCGACATCGCTGCACACCAGCGTACCGTCACGCCGCGCACCGTCGGCGCTTTCGAGCATGATCGTCAGCGTGGCCTTGCCGGTTTCGTTCGTCTCGCTGCGCGACGCGCGTTGCAGGAAAGCGCGCGTGTCGTTGGGAATCGCTTTGAGCGAACGTTCATAGAGTTGCGCGGTGACGCGCTTGAGAGTCGAACTGTCGATGGACATCTCTTCAATCCTTTAGATGGAGCGCGGCCGAAAACCGTCCGCATGATGCATACGGGAGAAAGATTTCGCCAGGAGGAAAGCGCGCAAAAAATTCCGGACGAGTCGAGCGACACGGCGACAATAAGTCGATCTGTCGATCGGAACCGAAGCCACCATGAATCAAATATCCACTCAGGCGCGACATATCGGAATTGTTGGCGCGGGCGCAATTAGCGGTCATTTCGCTGCGCGACTTGCACTCGCTGGGCACCGTGTCTCGATACTCGCTCGAGGCGCAACGCTGCACGCGCTCGACGCTTCCGGGTTGCGCTACACCTGTCCGAACGAAGCCGAACGCGTTGTGCCAGTCGAGGCCTACGCGCACAGCGCCGACATGGGCCATCAGGATCTGGTCGTAATCGCGCTGAAATCGCACACGTTGCCCGGCATTGCCGCGTCGCTCACGCCGCTGATCGGCCCGGACACGATTGTGCTGCCGGTTGGAAACGGCTTGCCGTGGTGGTATTTTCTCGCGCCCGGCCAGCCTCTCGAGGGTTTGCGCCTCGCCAGCGTCGATCCTGACGGCGACATCGAGCGCGCGTTCGCTCTCGAGCATGTGCTGGGTGGCAGCGTCATGGCGTCGTGCAGTTCGCCCGCGCCCGGCGTCGTGCATCACCACAGCGGCGGCAACATCGTGATCGGAGAACCCTGCGGTGGCGTGAGCGCACGCGCGAATGGCTGGGCGCAGTTGCTGAGCGCCGCCGGCCTGCCGACTTCCGCAAGCGAAGACATTCGCCGCGATCTGTGGATCAAGCTGCTGGGCAATGCCTGCGCCAATCCGTTGAGTCTGATCACCCAGGCGAGCACGGATCGCCTGATCGACGATTCCGGAACGCATGCGCTGTTCGCCAACCTGATGAAGGAGTGCCTCGCGCTCGGCCGGTGTGCCGGTCTTTCGCTCGATATCGACATCGCACAACGTATGGAGCGAACGCGCCGCCTTGGCGCGATCAAGACCTCGATGCTGCAGGATCTCGAAGCCGGTCGCCACGTCGAACTCGATGCCATTCTCGGCGCGCCGCTCGAATGTGCGAAACAACTCGAATTCGCCGCGCCACTCATGCAGATGGTGTTTGCGCTCGCGCGGCTGCGCGCCGCACAAGCCGGTCTCTATGGCGAACATGCCGGAGCTCGCTGACGATCAGGCGCGGGTGTAATCGGCCGAGTTGGAAACCCAACCCTTATCGATGAAGTCCTTGCGCGGCGGCGAGAAAACATCGATCAACAAATGACGGCCCTCACCCACACCTTCGGTGGTGTGGATCAACTGAACCGGCACCGTAATCATCGATGCAGGACCCGCTTCCAGATGCTGGTCGTCGCGCCACTGGTTCGCGTCCGCGCCCCATTGCACACGCAGGTGGTGTACAAAATGCCCTTCGATAGCAAGCGATCCTTGCTCGAAATCCGTGTGACTGTGCGGGCTGAGTTTTGAACGATCGCGCGCATCCTGATACTCCACCCAATTGATGCTGAGCGTGTCGGTCTGCAGCATCTTTAAGCGCGGCTTGTCCGCAGGCGGACGGATATCGTCGATGGCAATCACCTGCAACTCGCCATTCCCGTGTGTGCGTCGATAGCCGGCCTCACTGCCGACAATGCGCGCATCGGGCGACGCATAGTCATTTTCGTTGCACGCGACGCCCGGCGCCAGATCATCACGCGAGGACGCGATCAACACCGCACGACCACCCGCTTCCGGTCGCACGGTGACGTCGCCCGCCGGCAGCACGCACACGCTGCGGCCTGACACGGTTTGCGCCACACCATTTCCCACGCGCACCTCGGCACCGTGCTCGGGAAGCAGCAAAAGCATTTCTCGCGCGCTATGCGCGTCGAACGTCTTACCCTCGCCTTCGAGCCACTGCACAAAAAAATTCTGCCCACGCGCCACGGCGCCAGGCGTGAGATCGTAGACGGCGGTGTCGCGCACGGCAGTATCGGTGGTACTGGTCATCATGTTTCCCTCAATGTTGTCGAAGTTAGTCGCGCCGCGGACTCGGCCGGCCCAGTACATCCATGCGGCCTACAGTCGCGTAACGGTTCCCGTCCATGCGTGTGAGCGGCTCCGTGCCGGCAGTGTCGAAACGGCCTTCCGCATCGACGAAACGGTCATCCAGATGCACGCCGACAATGCGGCCGAAAACCACATGGCTGAACGTTTCGCCCGGACCAGTCGGCTCGATCTCGACAATTCTCAACAGGCGGCATTCCATGCTGGCAGGTGAAGCCGCCACGCGCGGCGGTTTTACGATCGAACTCGGCGCTTTTTCGAGGCCGGCCAGTTCGAACTCGTCGGTGCCGTAGGGCGCGTTCATCGAGCTGAGATTCATCGGCTCGCGCAAATCCCAGGTCACGAGATTGGTGACGAATTCCCCGGTTTCGCGCACGTTGGCGATCGTGTCCTTCTCGTGTCGGTCAGCCGGCGCATTGCAGGAAAAAATCACCACCGGCGGTGCCGTCGAAACGAGATTGAAGTGTGAGAATGGCGCGAGGTTCACCTGCCCCTTGCCGTTCATGGTGCTGATCCAGCCAATCGGGCGCGGCGCGACAATCGCATTGAACAACGTACGCTTGAAGTCCGGCGTGGCCGCAAGATCTATAAACATGGCCCTCTCCTATTGCAAACCCCGAAGTACGCATGAGCCTGGTCAGCCACGCGTGCCACCTTTCAGAAACACGCGCTTGCCGGTTTCGTACAGCACGGCGTGACGCTCCGCGTCGTTGAGCAGGCTCGTGGCGTCGAGCATGCGCTGAACCATATCCTTGTACGTACCCGACGACGTGCCGATGTCGGAACCCCACATGATCCGGTCGGCGCCGAACATATCGACTGCGCTACGCAGCGCCTGATCCGCGGGCGTATTGGTTTCCCGGTAGATGTCGAGATTGATCGACGTGAACTTGTAGAAGATATTCGGCTCCGCGGCGAGCGGCTCGAAGCGTTCGTCGAAGCCGTAATTGTCGTCTTCCACTTCCGGTTCGAGCATGTGATCGAGCACGACGCGCAGGTTCGGATAGCGTCGCGCCAGTTCGATAATGGCCGGCACCGACGGACCGCCACCGCCGATTGCGAGCACTTCGAGATCCATCACGATGCCGAATTCGTCGGCCACGGCCCACGTTTGCAAGGCGCGCGGCGAATTCATCCACGGCATCGTGCCATCGGCTTCACGGCCACCGAACAGGCGTACACCCGCAAGACCATGATTCTCGATGTACGAGCGCACCAGCGCAGGCGTGCCTTCGTCTTCCGCATCGAGAATGACGACGGCGGAAAACACGTCGGGATACGCATCCGATGAATCGAGGATATAGCTGTTATCAAACCGGTAAACCATGCGCTTTTGCACCGCCACCGCGCCCTCGACGCGCTCATCGTCCATCCACGGCAGCATGCGCGCGACGTCCGGCACCTCGTTGATCGGATTGACACCATGCTTGCCGCCCGGAAGGCCGATCACGCCGGGCAGACGCGGTGGCGCATTCGGCGAGCGCTTCATGGGATTGCGCGGATAACGCGTCTGATCGTCGGCGACCAGATGGGCATGCGAGTCGAACAGTTTGATTCGCTGATCACCCGAGGCGTTCGGATTGTTTTGCAAAGAAGGCATGTCGTCTCCAATGAGGTCGAATGGTGCGAAGGCAGATGCCGCATCGGACCGTCGGCGCCGCTATCAAGCTCGGCCGACGGCGTGCTGCGAAGCGCCTAGAAAAGATGGCGGATGCCGAAAGTGAGACCGGTTTGCGTATCACTCGAGGACGGCGTGGCGAAAGTCAGCGCGGCGACCGCGCGGTGACCTGTCGAATCGAAACCGCCGGCCGTCTCACGCAACACGACGAAATAAAGATCCGTGCGTTTTGACAGCGAGTAGTCGGCACCGACATTCCATTGCTGGTAACTCGCGCCGCTCTCTCCGTTATAAGAACTCGCCCGCGTGTAGGTATAAGCCAGTCCCAGCTGAAGCGACGTTGTCACACGATATTTCAGATTCGCTTCACCCGTGTTGAATGTTGCAGTTTTGCCGGCTTCGGCCGGCGGCGGTTTCGCCCCAGTCACGGCAAGCGCGCCGATATCGAAGAACTTCGTGTTCGTATAGATTCCGCCGACCGTGAATGCACCGAACGCATACGATGCGCCTGCGCCGACGACCTGCTGCGACGCCGCTGTCGCATAGCCGCTGAATACCGGACTCGCGAAGTTATTGCCGGTCGCGCTGCTGGTCGCGTTGTTGCCGAAGAGCGAGAAGTTGGGGTTCTTCACATACAGATAGGCTGCCGCTATCTTGAACGGCCCACCGTCGTAATCGACGCCGGCGGAAATCATCTCGTTCTGCGTCGTGTTGCCCGCGATGCCGCCGAGGCTATACGTGGCACCCACCTGCACGCCGCGATAGCGCGGACTGACGTATTTGATGGCGTTGTTCGCACGCTCGGTGCCGTCGACGTCGTCGAGACCTGCGGGATGGTAGCCCCAGCCCGCGCCGCGCGCCGCCCAGTCAGTGCCCGAGGAGAACGGCCCCAGATAACTCGACAGAGTGAGGTACTGGCGGCCCAGCGTTACCGTACCGTAAGGTGTGCCGAGTCCAACGAAAGCCTGCCGGCCGAACATCAGGCCGCCTTGCAGCGCGCCGGTCGTGGTGGTGAAGCCGTTTTCGAGCGTGAAGACCGCCTGGTAGCCGCCGCCGAGATCCTCCTTGCCCAGCACCCCAAAACGTGACGCGCTCTCGTTGCCGCCCGCAATCGCGAACTGGGACTTGCCTCCCGCGTTGCTGTTATAGCGAAAGCCGGCGTCGACGATGCCGTAAAGCGTCACGCTGCTTTGCGCATGCGCTGAACAGGCAATGCCGCACGCGGCGATCAATGACAACGATTTCTTCATGTGGGGTCTCCTCACAGTGTTGTAGCCCGTTCGCGTTCGTTCGCGTTTATAACGGTTCTCCGAAGCCGCCCGGCGCAGGTTTCTGGCGGTGCAACGTTCGACGCCTCGCATGGTTCCACGTCATCCCCGGCGAGCCAAGCTCGCTGCAGCAACTTTCCGCACAGCGGAAAGCATGGGGTGTTACCTGGCCCTGTAAGCAAAGCCCGCATGTCATGGATTCCGCCACGCGAAATCTTCACGAAAGCCCCTTTGACATGCGGGACGTGGGACGTAGTATTGGCCGCCATGGACCCGACCTCGTTCAGGGACGGCCACAATGACATGAAGCCGAGCCCACGCCGCGTGCTTTTGCGCCGCGTTCAATCGGTCCGCTACGTTGGAGGAGAGATGGAAATTTCCGTGACCCAAACGGCCAATCCCGAAGTCACGCACGACGAACGCCTGATCCGGCGCGTATGGTGGCACATCATGCCGCTGATTCTGGTGACGTACCTGGTGTCGGTCATCGACAAGATGAACGTCAGCTTCGCGAAGCTGCAGATGGTGCATCAGATCGGCCTGACCGAGACGGCTTACGGGCTCGCGTCGTCGTTATTTTTTATCGGCTATCTGATCTTCGAAATTCCCAGCGCGCTCGGCGTTCATCGTTTCGGAGCACCGAAATGGATTTTCCGCATCGTTCTGAGTTGGGGCATCGCAACCTTGCTGATTGCCTACATTTCCTCGGGCTCGGCATTCGCGGCATTGCGCTTTCTCGTCGGCGCCGCCGAAGCAGGTCTGTATCCAGGCATCGTCTACTACCTCAGCGTCTGGTTTCCGCGCCGCTACCAGGTGCGCGCGCTCGCGCTGCTGACGCTCGGCAGCGCGCTCGGCAACATGCTCGGCTCGGCATTCGGCGGCATGCTGCTGTCGCTCGACGGCTTCTGGCATCACGCGGGCTGGCAGTGGGTGTTCATTGTCACCGGCGTGCTGGCGTTGATGCTCGCGCCGGTCGTGCTGTACTGCCTGCCGCGCAGTATCGACACAGCGTCGTTTCTCGACCCGCATGAGCGCAACCGGCTCGCGCGTATGGTTGCCGACGAAGCACCGGCGGCCAATCATGAAGGAAGCGTGTGGAGTGTGCTCTGCGATCGTAAGGTGCAGGTGTTTTCGCTTGGCTACACGCTGCTACTCACGTCGCTCTACGGGTTGATCTACTGGCTGCCGACGGTCATCAAGGGTTTCGGCGTGTCCAGTTCGCTCAACGGACTGCTGACGATGTTCCCGTGGGCGCTGACCGCCGCGCTGCTGCTGATCGTGCCGCGCATGCTGACGAAAGAGCGTCACGTGCGCGTGGCGGCAGCGACGATCGGCGTGACCGGTTGCGTCGCCTTCGTGGTCAGTCTGCTCGTCACCGATGCCACGTTGCGCTATGTCGCGCTCGTCGTCGGTACGCCCTGCACCTCGCTGCTGCTACCGTGCTTCTGGTCTCTACCTTCCCGATATTTCAGTGGACGGCGCGCCGCCGCAAGTCTCGCCGCGATCAGTAGCATCGGTAACTTCGGCGGCTTTCTCGCGCAAAACGCCATGCCGTGGATCGGTAAAACGCTCGGGCATCCCGCCTACGCGATGCTGCTGCCAGCACTATGTCTGCTGCTGCTCGGCTGCACCGCACTCGTCATGCAGATCGGCGCAGCTCGCCAGCCGGTCGACCCCTCCTCGTTCTGATACGGCGCTTTCATTTTGCATTCATCCACGGCTACCACCATGCACGACACTTCCGCGCGCCAGATCGGCACCTTCGTCAAAACCGGCGCACCGCAGATCATCGAAATTCTCGGCGGTGCAGGGCTGCATTTCGCCGTGATCGACGCCGAACACGCGCCGTTCGATCGCACCACGCTCGACATCATGGTGATCGCCGCCCGTTCCGTGAATCTGCCGCTGTTCGTGCGGATTCCCGACATGAAAGCCGCGACTATCCAGTCCGCGCTCGACCTCGGCGCGTCCGGCCTGCTGGTGCCGCACGTCGATTCCGCCGAGCAGGCGCGCGCACTGGTTGCGCGTACCCGCTTCATCGACGGCGAGCGAGGTTTCTCCAGTTCGCCCCGCTTTGCCGGCTACGGCGCAATGGGTATGGAGAAGGCAGTCGCTGCGGGGAACGGCACTGTCGTCATGTGTCAGATCGAGAGTCGCGCGGGCTGCGCGGCCGCCGCTGAAATCGCCAACGTGGACGGCGTATCAGGGCTGTTCGTTGGACGGGCCGATCTGGCATTGTCGTTCGGACTCACCAGCGCGCGTGCGCCCGAAGTGATGCAAGCCACCGTCGAGGTGCTAGACATTGCCCGTCGCGCCGGCAAGACGGCGGGCGTCGCTCTCGGCGAACCGAACGAATGTTGCGAATTCGAACAGATGGGCGCTACATGGTTCGTAATCGGCTCAGACCAGTCGCTCCTCCGCAAGGGCGCGCTGACTTTGATGGTCTGACTGCCCCTTCGGCGCACACGCGAAAACCTGCGATAATTCGCGTTTCTCGCCGGGCAGGCGTCAGATTCACCGATACGCGCCCGACCACACGAGCAAGGCAATACGATGGCGGAACGCGACACTTCGATCCGGGCAGTCGAACGGGCAATCACGCTGCTGCGGGCACTGAATCAGATGCCTGTTTCCACGCTCGACAGCCTGCATCAGTCGACTTCGCTACCCAAGCCTACGCTAGTCCGGCTGCTGCGAACCTTCGAAGAACTGGGCCTCGCTGCGCGAGGAGCGAGACCCGGCGAATACCGTTTGCTCGACGGCGTCAACGCATTGAATTCGGGCTATCACCACGTTCCACGCGTCGTCGAAATTGCTGCGCCGCTCGTGCGCAAACTCACGGAAGAAATCAAATGGCCGATCGCCGTCGGCATGCTCGACGTCGACGCGCTGGTCGTGCGTTACAGCACCATTCCGTATTCACCTCTCTCGCTGCTCCATTCGTCGATCAACATGCGTTTGAGCCTCGTCTCGCGTGCATTGGGGCGTGCGTATCTTGCCTTCTGCTCGCCCGAAGAGCAGGAGATGCTGCTGGAAGTTGTGCGCCAAAGTCATCATCCCGAAGACCGGCTTGCTCAGGATCAGTCAGGCGTTCAAGCGATGCTGGATCAAACTCGCGCGCGTGGGTACGCGTTGCGCGACTCTACGGTCCGACCCGTGTCCGGCACACTTGCCGTACCGGTGATGGCGAAAGAATTCGTTGCCGCTTCGATTGGACTCACGTGGTTTGCTTCGGCGCTGACGACTGAGAAGGTCGTCGAACGATATCTGGATCAGATGTTGGATGTGTCGAGAAAAATTTCAGAGCGACTGTGATGGCCCGTAATTGATCGAGCGTTGTTTTCGAACACCACAAAATCCACCTCGCGCCGCTCGACCAATCAACATGAATCCCATTCATGTTCTCCATTTTTGACCTTCATTTGACGGTGATTAGCGCGGCCTCTAATTTACGTTCCATTGCATACCTCACCACCGACCGATGCCATGGACAAGCCGCTAAACGATCTGGAATTTGCTGGTATCCGTAGTTCCTCCTTTCATTCGCCGGCGTCTCAGGAAACCGCATACCCGCAGCAAGGGGCGATCACGCTCGACACCCTCATCGACGAAGTCGAGCGGCGCCGCGACGAATTCGACGCCCTGTCGCATGTGCCGCGCGACATGATCGCCACGATGAAGCGCGCCGGCATTTTTCGCGCAAGCACGCCCCGACGTTTCGGTGGCGACGCGCTTCCCCCACCCCGCTTCCTTGAAATGCTCGAACGTCTCGCGGTCGCGGACGGATCGACCGCGTGGGTCGCCGCATTCGGTTCGGCCAATACGTATCTTGCCGCGCTGCCGATCGAAACACAGGCGATCATTTACGCGAACGGTCCCGATCAGGTCTTCGCGGGCGGACTTTATCCGCCGCAAAAAGCGGAGCGCACTGAAAGCGGCTTCAGCGTAAGCGGTCAATGGCGTTTCGCGAGCGGCTGCAAAGGCGCGGACTGGATCGGCGTCGGTATCGGAGGCGTGCCGCCGACCGCGCAGAACGAACCCGATGCGGGCAAGCCTTTTACCGCGGTATTTCCGGCGAATGAAGTAGAGATCGTCGATAACTGGAACGTGGTCGGCATGCAGGGCACCGGCAGTCACGATCTGCGTTTGAAAGACAAACTGGTCGGAAGCGAGTGGACCTTTGTGCGCGGCGGCGCTGCGCTGATCGACGAACCGCTCTACCGCTACCCGGCCATCGCCTACCAGGCGCAAGTGCACGGCGTCTGCAACCTCGGGCTCGCGCGCGCCGCGCTGGATCTCCTCGCCAGCCTCTCCGGCGTGACGAAAACGACCACCGGCGCGCCGCGTCTCGCAGATCGCGCCTATTACCGCTCGGGTCTCGCCAAAGCCGAAGCAAATCTGCGCAGCGCACGCGCTTTCTTCTTTGATACCGCCGAGCAGGCGTGGCAAACCCTGATCGCGGGCGATCCGGTCCTGCCGGCGCAAGCGAGCCTGCTGCGCCTGTCGGCTACGCACGCTGCTCAGACGGGCGCGGAAGTCGTCATGCAGGCCTATCAGATGGCAGGCATCGGTGCGATCTACCGCGAGAACCGTCTTCAGCGGCTCGTCCGCGATTCGATGGTCGTTACGCAGCACGCTTTTCTTGGCGAAGGTGTCTATGACGCAGCGGGTGCGCTCTTCGTCGGCATGCCGCCCGCGTTCGCGCCGTACCCCTGAGTTGGCGAACCCAACCCAAACCAGAGACAGGTTCTGCCCGACATGATCACCACTACAACCGCGATCGCAACCCAGCAACGGTTTCGCGATGCCATGTCCCGTCTCGCGGCGGCTGTCAATGTCATCACCACGGATGGCGACGGCGGGCGCTGCGGCATCACTGCAAGCGCCGTCTGTTCCGTCACCGACTCGCCGCCGACGATGCTCGTGTGCATCAATCAGACGAGTTTCGTGCATGACGTGCTGCGCCAGAACGGCAATGTGTGTATCAACGTGCTGGGCGCGACATCGCAGGAGACCGCGAAGACATTCGCAGGCATGACGGGCTGCTCGATGGCAGAGCGCTTCGAACACACGGCCTGGCAGCCGGGCGTGCTGCCGGTTCCCGTGCTTTCCGATGCGATCGTGCGCCTGGAGGGAACAGTGGACGACATCAAGACCGTCGGCACGCACTCCGTCATGTTCGTGCGCATCCATCACATCGACTTGCATGAAACGCGCGACAGTCTCGTCTACTTCGCTCGTCAATTTCATCGGCTCCCTGCTGCTGTGACGCAGCAGGCCTGATGAAGCTGCGCCCTCTTCTCCAGATAGCGCTATAGATCCGGTTTATACATCCACTGATATCTGGTCGATTTGATCGGCCACGCCAGCAAAACTACACTGACTGCTCCAGAACCCATTGCGAAAGTGGGACGATAACCGCCGCACGCATGGGTTCGCCCGAACTCTCTTCACGCAACGAGGTAAATCGATGGAAGACCACCGAACATCCCAACCCCCAAGCCACTTACGCAATTGCAGTGCAGCCGAATGGGAGGCTCGTCTGAAACTGGCGGCGACGTATCGCGTTTTCTACATGATCGGCTGGCACGAGCTGATCTTCAATCACATCACGTTGCGCGTGCCGGGCGAGCGCGACCAGCTGTTGATCAACCCGTTCGGTCTGGCGTATGACGAGGTGACGGCATCGAATCTGGTGAAGATCGACCTGAAGGGCAATATCCTGAGCGACAGTGATTATCCGGTCAATCCGGCGGGCCTGACCATCCATAGCGCGCTGCACGAGCACGTGCCGGATGCGCACTGTGTGATGCATATCCATACCACGGAAAGCGTCGCGGTCGCGTGTATGGAAGAAGGCCTCGTCGATCACAACATCTATTCGTCCCAGTTGCACGACAAGATTGCCTATCACACCTTCGAAGGAACGACGGTTCATGACGACGAGAAAGACCGCCTCGTCACGTCGTTGCGCAACAAGAACCTGCTGATCCTTCGCAATCACGGACTGCTCTCGCACGGCGTGACGCTCGGTCACGCGTTCGTACTCATCTGGACGCTCAATCGCGCATGCGAGATACAGGTGGCGACGCATTCGATGCGAGGCAACATCCTGCCCGTCCCTTCTACCATCAGCGAACGTTCCACTCGCGACGCGCTTCAGTACGATCCGCGATTCCGCGGTGGAGACCAGGTGCTCGACGCACTCATTCGCCGCCTCGATCGTCAGGACACCAGCTACCGTCAGTAACACACGCATTCAACCCGATCGACGTATCGAGACGTCGATCGGGTTTTTTTGCATTATCGATTCAATAGAGCCGCGCCACGCTTTCCATCGCGTAATGCGTGCTCCCACCCGAAAACGGTGGAAACCGCAGCCCGTCTTCCCTCATTTCGTGCCGTACGTTGGATGCCAGCGCGTCGTTGAGCGCAGACGGACTGTCGAACACGACCTTATTTCGTTGCATCAGATCGACGCGCTCGACATCCAATGTATTCGGGCTATCGACTCGCGTGAATATCTCGGCTTCACGAATGTTCGGAAACGTGACCATGATCGGCGCGTGATGATCGATGTAATGGCGTAGCCATCCATGCAGATTCTCCGCCGGTCCCGGATAGGCGACGAGAAACGTGCAATGCGGTCCCGACGATTCATCGGCGAGACGCGGGTTGATTTCCGGCACACTGAAACTGCGCGCCGCCATCGTTTGCTGGGTCCACGTATAGCGAATCTTCGAGATCCGGCTTATTTCTGCCAGAAGCCCGGCCACTGCGCCGTCGCGATCGCAACTCTTCTCCAGTAAATCGAGTTCGCTGAAGTAGAGCTGCAATACCCTGTCGGGTGGACGCTCATGGGCACTATAGGGATCGCTGACATTGTCGACGACAGGCGTGTGGACGATGGCCTTGGTCAGTCCATCCAATGAGGCCTTGCGGCTCGCCTTGCAGCTCCTCAGCCACGCGTGAATGGCAGCGGACTGGTCAGTCGTTCCAGTTCGCGTAGTTGCGGGTTCGTCGGCATGAGCCGACGCTTCCAGATGAAGGATGAATCTCACACAAACCCCTAACCAGAAGAAGTCAACATGCGCCGGCATCCGCTTTGCCGGTGGCAAAACATGGATGCCGGCTGTGCTATGGATCGAGTCGCCGCTTTGAAAAGAGGTGTCTCAATGAGAAAGGCGGGCCGGCTTGTCTCCAGCGGCGACTTCTTCGGCGCTTTTAGGAACCAGCGCGACCACTACGCCAGCACATACGGCCGCCGCCGCAAAGATATAGAAATTCCACCTGACGTCGATGCCTTCGCGAAGAATGAAGCCTCCGACCAGCGGCCCAGCCATCGCGCCGACGCGACCAATACCCACGGCCCAACCGATTGCGCTCGAGCGAACATGCGGAGCGTAGTAGTTCGAGATCAATCCGAGTTGCACCATCGCCACGCCGCCCGTTCCGAGTCCCGCCACGGCAATCAGACAGTAGGTGTAAAAGATGGAGAACTTGAACGACAACGAGATCAGGCAAACCGCACCGATCAAATATGTCAGCAGGACGGACTTGCGCGGTCCGAGACGATCGGCATACCGGCCGATCATGATGCCGCCGATGGCCGATCCCGTCATGAAAGTCGCGAGGAAAGCGAGGCTCGATCCCAGATTGAAGCCCATTTGCCGCATGATCTGCGGCAACCACGTGCCGATTCCGTACAGGTTGAGTACGGCTGCGACTTGCGCGACCCAGAACGCTACCGTCGCGAGAAAATTCCTCTGCGAGAATATTTCTCCGAACACCTTGGCGATCGACAATTTGCCGCCGCCTGCCGCGGCTTCACTGTGGGCAAGCAGATTCTCGAGCACCAGTCCATGCGATGCGGCGATGACTCTCGCTTCGGCGGCGCGGTCGCGCGAGACGAGATACAGCGGCGACTCGGGCATGTATTTCCACAACACCGGAACGTACAGCAAGGGCAACGCACCGACGGCCACGACGACTCGCCAGGTGTATTCCTGCATGAACAGCAGCGCGACGAGTGCCGACAGCAACGCACCGACAAAGTAACCCGAGTACATCAGTGCAAAATTGAAGTTCTTCCGGTCCGGCGAGGAGAACTCGACTGTCAACGCCGCGCTGGCCGAAATCACACCGCCGAGGCCGATACCCCCTATTCCACGCGCAAGCGTGAAAAGAAAAGGGGTGGGTGCAATGGCCGAGAGCGCCATCGAAATGGAAAACATGGTCACGCATGCCAGCAGTAATGGACGCCGACCCAGCAAGTCGCTAATGACGCTGACGACATAGCACCCGACGAGCGTGCCGAGCAGCGCCACACTGCTCATCGCACCGATCTCTGCGGCATTCAGATTCCAGGGCGCATAGCGCATCAGCGCCGGTACGATCGAACCCATGATTGCCGCGTCATACCCTTCACACACGATGACGAGAAAACACAGCAGGACGACGTAATTGAATTTACCTGAATAGACGGCAGGCAGACTGCCGGTTTTGCTATCCATATTGATCATACGAGTCACCTTCTTTTCAGAGAAACGGCATGTCGACGACTACGACCAACCTTCTATCGGCTGGTGAGGCAAACCACGCGTGCCACCATCAGAATTTGGTGCGCAGTCCGAGGCGCGCGACCAACTGGCTTTTTCCACTCGATGCGGCGATCACCGGCGCCAATCCGGCAACGGTGGCATCCCCGGCTGCACGCATCCACGTCGTCTGAAAATAGACGTCGGTACGTTTCGAAAGGAAATAGTCGATCACCCCACCTGCAATGTGATAACGCGGCGTGGTTCCGTTCGCCGAGACCTTGCCCGCGGTGTAGCTGTAGGCTCCGCCTACCTGCAGCGCGGGGGTAATGTTATAGGCGGCAATCAGTTCGCCAATATTGAACGTGACTGCCCCGTCGATGTGCGCGCCAAGCGTCGGATCGAGCGATGAGAAGCGCGTGTTGGTGTACACCGCGGCAAGCCTCGCTTTCCCCAGTACGTATTGAACGGAGACGCCGGTCGAGCGGTAGTGGCCAGCGGCAATACCGTAGTTGCCGTCGACCGGATTGCTGGCCGTCCAGACGCCCTCGTTGACCGCAGTGGCCGGGTGATCGATTGCCGTGTAGGCCGCCGCGATGCTCAGCGGCCCGCTGACATAGTTGACGCCAAAAGACTCCAGCGCGTTGCGTCCCATCTCACCCGGCGTCCCACCGAAACTGTATAGCGCGCCGAGCGATACGCCCGAGAAAGACGGCGTGACATAGCGAACCGCGCTATTGACGCGGTAATCGATGCCCGTATTGTCCAGGTCGCCGGCGTGCGGAAGCAGAATCCCCCAGTTTCCGGTAGCACCGTAGGCGCCGACATAGTCGGCCATGAACTCATTCTGGCGGCCGAGCGTGAGCGTGCCGTAACGATCGTTGCTGAGGCCGACATAGGCCGCGCGGCCGAACATCCGCGATCCGTTGCCCAAGGTCCCCTGATTCACATTGAAGCCGTTTTCAAGGCGAAAAATGGCGGCCGTGCCGCCGCCCAGATCTTCACGGCCCAACACGCCCCAACGACTTTGCTGGGCGATACCGCTTTGCATCTGCCATGCGCTCTTTCCGCCTACATTGCTCGAATACGTCAGACCATCGTCGATGATGCCGAACAGCGTCACATTGTTGGCCGCATGCGCGGCGCCGCAAGAGAGCATCGAAGTACACAGTACAGCGAAAATATTCTGGTGCGAAACCGCTTTGTAGTTCGTCGTCATGGGCAAATTTTCGTGGGTTCGTGGTTGGCTTTTTTTATCCTGCATAGCCGGGCCGGATTCGAAGCGCGCAACACTTCCCTGCTTTCCGGTTCGGGCCGATACGCTGCATTGGGAACGACGAGACGTAACGTGACGCGATGCCAAGTCTCGGCGCACATCTTTTCTTAGGCAAATCAACCAAAAGCCACATGGCAAATAAACCGTGCTTATCTGACTGAGCGGCACGCGCCTCCATAAAACTCATTCATGCCGGACATTAATGGCGCGAATTGGCGGCCTTGACGGGCAGGCGCTAAGCTCGACGCGTCTGTACGGCAGCTTTGCGCTCGCCTTTTCATCCGACGCGCTGCCGTTTCTCCATAACGTTGGTTGCAAGCTCCACCAAGGGTCGCTTCCCTGATGTCCATACGGATTCTTGTTATCGGTGCGGGTGCACTGGGTGGCTATTTCGGTGCGCGTCTCGCCGACAATGGCGCTCAGGTCTCGTTCCTGCTTCGTCCCGGTCGCGCGAAGCAGATTGCCGATTCCGGGCTCATCGTTCACAGTCCGTTCGGCGACACGCGCATTCGCGCGCCACATGTCGTAACCCGTGCTTCGCTGGAAAGCTCGCCGGAGCACTACGATGTGATCCTCGTCGGGTGCAAGGCGTACGACCTGGAGGACACGATGGACGCATTCGCACCCGCCGTCGGCGAGGCAACGGCAATCGTGCCGCTGCTGAACGGCATGGCGCATCTCTCCCGCATGCAGCAACGATTCGCGCCTGCCAACGTGCTGGGCGGCTTCTGTCTGATTTCCGCAGCGCTCGACGAGACCGGCCACATCCGGCATCTGAACGACTCTCACCAACTGGTCTTCGGAGAACTCGACGGAAGCATGTCGGCTCGTGTGTCCCGTTTGAAGGCCGCTTTTGAGGGCGCGCGCTGCGAAGCCGTTGCCACCGGCCAGATCATTCAACGCATGTGGGAAAAGTGGGTCCAGATAGCAGTCGCCGCGGGCATGACGACCTTGATGCGCGGGTCGATCGGGACGATCGTTTCGTCGGGAGGCCTCGCATTCGCCGACGCGCTTTTCGATGAATGCGCAGCCATTGCGGCGCGCGCAGGCTATCCGCTGAGCGAGGAAGCGTCGGTGCGCATCCGGTCGGCCGTGACCGACAAGACCTCGGGTGTCACCGCGTCGATGATGAAAGATCTCCAACGCGGCGCACGCGTCGAGGCCGATCATCTGATCGGAGAGATGATCCGCTTGAGAGACGCGGAGGCAGTTGGAGAGCGTGCGAACCCGACGATGAGAAGCGCCCCTTCTATTCTCGATCTGGTGGCGCTGCACTTGCGGGTGTACGAACGGCGGCGACTGGAAGCGCTTTGACGAGTCGCCACGTGTGGCGCGCGCATTAGTTTTCGCGGGGCATGTCGGTTAAGATTTGAAGGCACCGCAGACATTCGCGGTCTCACGTCAGCGTGCCGACGCCGCCTCCGGCAAGGCGTCGGCCTTCCGCTTCCCGGCCCGACGACACCCATTTCGACAGCCCGCATGACTAATCTGCGACACGGAGTCCCCGATCTCAACCTGCTGCGAGTCTTCCTCGCAATCTGGGATTTGCGCAGTCTGACCGCCGCGGGCGACCGGCTCGGCCTGACGCAACCCGCCGTCAGCCACGCTCTGCGTCGATTGCGAACGTTGTTCGACGATCCTCTTTTTGTCCGCACGCCAGGCGGCATGGTGCCGACCGACGCAGCGCACCGGCTCTATCCGCCGCTCACGCAAGCTTTTTCGATCATCAATCTCGCGGTCCAGCAATTGGCGAGTTTCGATCCCGCTACGGCGCAGCGGGTTTTCCGCGTCTCGATGTCGGACATGTCGGAGTTCTATTTCCTCCCTCCGCTGCTTGCCATGCTGGACCAAACCGCGCCCGGCGTACGGATCGATGTTGCCAACGTACCCGTCGAATCGGTGAGTGCGGCCATGCGCGCGGGCGAGGTCGATCTTGCATTGGGCTACGTGCCGGGCCTCGACGCGGGCTGCGTCAGCGAACGACTCTTCGTCGACGAGCACGTCTGCGTGGTGCGTGCGGGCCATCCGCTGCGCAAACGCAAGCCGGCGCGGGAAGACCTCGCCTCGCTTCGCTATATCTACGCCAGCACGAATGCAACCGGGCACCGGATGGTGCAGCAATGGCTCGAAGAGTTGAATTTCAAACGGGACATCGTGCTGCGTTTGCCGCATTTCGTCGTCGCGCCGGAAATCGTTGCACATACCGATCTGGCCGTGATTTTCCCGAGAAGCATCGCCGAACGTTTCAATCGCAACCACTCGTTCCGCATCCTGCCTTTGCCGTTCGCGCTTCCTCCGATCGAAATCCAGTTGCATTCGCACACGCAATTCACAGCCGATCCGGGTATCGCCTGGTTGCGCGATGCGATCTGCGAGATGTTCCAGCAACCCGAGGTGTAACTGACGTTCAATCGCGAGCGACTCGCGCCGCTGCGCGTGGCCATACGCCGCCCTCGCCCTCGCATTTGCCGCACTGATTTAACTTCCGAATTTCTATGGATTTGCCTTATACCGGCCAGCTTTGTATGTTGGTTACCTGAGGCAGGCGACCCACGCCGATGCTTCGGTCCATAGAAATGTTGATTGAATCGCCTATATGAACGCCACATCTTTCAAGGTCCGGGTCGACGCGGTGCACGACGAAGCGTTGGATATCCGCTCCTATAAAATTTCCCGCATCGACGGGCAGCCGTTCGACGCATATGAAGCCGGCGCGCACATCGACGTGACGACGCCGGCCGGCACGACACGCCAGTACTCGCTATGCAGCGACCCGCGTCACTGCGAGGCGCGGCTTTTCGCCGTGAAGAAAGAACTGACATCGCGCGGCGGTTCGCGCTCGCTTCATGAAGACGTGAAAGTCGGCACGGAACTGACCGTCAGCGCGCCGCGCAATTTGTTCCGCCTAGTGCAGCACGCAAGCGAAACGATTCTGATCGGAGCGGGCATCGGTATCACGCCGCTGTTGTCGATGGCCCACCATCTCGTCGCGCAAGGCGCGCCGTTCACGCTGCACTATTTCGTTCGCAGCAAGGAGCATGCGGCATTCATCGATTTGTTGACGTTGCCCCCCTTTGCCGCGCATGTCCGTCTGCATATCGGCGTTGTACGCGAAGGACTTGACGATGAATTGACTGCGTGCATGGAAGGCGTGCAAGCCGGCGCTCAGGTTTATACCTGTGGACCGCCTCAGTTCATGGCTCGGGTGACCACGGTTGCGTCGCGATACGTGCCGGAAGAATCGGTCCATCTCGAACGCTTCGGAGCCGACGTCGCACAGGACAGTGCGAGCAATGAAACGCTCGACACGTTCGAAGTGGAACTCTCGCAATCGGGCCGACGCGTGAAGATTGAAAGCCACCAGAGCATTGTCGATGCCCTTGCGGCCGTGGGCGTGCAGATCGACACGTCGTGCGGCGAAGGCGTATGTGGAACCTGCATGATCGATGTGGTCAGCGGCGAACCCGATCATCGGGATCATTGCCTGAGCAAAGCCGAACGCGCGGCCAATGACGTGATCTGCTGCTGCGTGTCGCGTTCGAAGTCGCCCGTGTTGGTACTCGATCTTTGAGAAGCACGCAGCGCGCTTCTCACGCGCTAAACCAGATCAGGCCTCAGGCCGGTTGATCGAACCGGCTCACGATATCCGCGAGCAGATTGCGCATCCATACGATGCCGTCGTCGTCGTGGAAGTGCTCGTGCCAATGCATCGTGACCGACGCCACCGGCAGCTTCACCGGCAAGTCGTAGATCTGGAACGCGTCCGCCTGGTTGAGAATGCGCGCGAGTCGGCGCGGCAAGGTCGCATACAGGTCGGTCACCGTGAGAATCGCCGGTAGCGCGACGAAATGCGGGATTTCCAGTGCAGTGTTGCGGCCGACGCCCTGAGCACGCAGGGCGTCGTCGAGCGCACGATGACTGTGTTCGAGCGACTGCACCTGAATGTGCGAGCCCGCCAGAAAATGCTCCAGACTCAGCTTGCCACTCGTCGGCAGACCTTCCCGACGACGGGTCATACACACGTAGTCTTCTTCGAACAGCAGCTGGTGGCGCGTGCTGGCCAGCAATTGCGGGTGATTACCTATCGCGAAGTCGAGCCGGCTCGACCGCAACGCGTCTTCTATCTCCTGCCCCGAGACTGGCCGCACACTCAGCCGAACTCGCGGTGCCTGCGCGTGCAGCACCTGGCAGATGGCGGGCAGATACGCCATCTCGCCTGCGTCGGAAAGCGACAGACGAAACGTGCGCGTACTGACGGCCGGGTCGAACGATTCCGCGTATCGCAGCGCTTCGCGCACCGTATCGAGCGCACGTCCCACGATACTCGACAATTCCAGCGCCACCGGCGTGGGTTGCATGCCTAAACGCGTGCGCAGGAACAGTTGATCGTCGAACAGCGTACGCAGACGTCCCAACGCGTAGCTCACCGCCGGCTGCGAAAGCGCCAGCCGCTGACCTGCTTTGGTGAGGCTGCGTTCTTCGACAATGGCCTGGAAAACCCGCAACAGATTCAGGTCGATGTGATCGATCGTGGTCATCGGGACACTCTTATCAGTGGGGTTTATTGTGTGGCCCATTTTAGATGGATTTGACCGATGTGTGGGATACGTCGAGACTAGCCGTACACCTTTAATACCGCTGCTTTCGCAGCCGATCGCCCCCACTCAAGAGAACTCGATGAGCGACACTCCCTATCAGACCATCGACGCGAGCTCGCTGTACAAGCGTGCCGAGTCCGATCGCATTGCGCCCTCGTTGTATTACGATCCGCAGATCTTCGAAGTGGAACTCGAACGCGTCTTCTACAAGACGTGGATCTGGGTTGCCCACGAAAGCGAGCTGCGCAATCCGGGCGATTTCATCACCACGACAATCGGCCGCCAGCCGGTCATCGTCGTACGCGACAAGACCGGCGCAGTGAACGTGCTGCAAAACCGCTGCCGCCATCGCGGCGCGACGGTGTGCGAAGAGCATAAGGGCAATGCCAAAGGCTTCACGTGTCCGTATCACAGCTGGTCGTATGCACTCGACGGCACACTACGCGCACTGCCTTATGGCGACGGCTATGAAGGCGTTTGCGAGAAAGGCGATCTACCGCTGCGCAAGTTGCGCGTGGGCATCTACAACGGCCTGATTTTCGCCAGCTTCAACGAGTCGATCGAACCGCTCGAAGACTTTTTGGGCGGCGCGAAAACCTGGATCGATCTGTTCATGAAACAGGGCGCGGGCTATCCGGTCCGCACGAACGGCGAGCACAAGTTCAAGTTCAAGGGCAACTGGAAGATCCAGCTCGAAAACACCACGGACCTGTATCACTTCCCCGTCGTGCACAAATCGTGGCTGAAGTCGGTGGATGACGAAACGGCGAAGGTGATCACCAGCTTCATGACGAGCGACGAAGCGTTCTGCCGCTCGCTCGGCAATGGCCACAGTCTTGCCGTGCTGATGCCGGAAGTGGTCGATCTCGACAAGGACGACGGCGCGCCGTTGCCCGAGCGCTTCGATTTACTGAGCAAAAAACTCGCGGAAAAACATTCGCCCGAAGAAGTGCGCCGCATCGTGCGCTCGCTGATGGGCGTCGGCTTCAATCTGAACCTGTTTCCGAATCTCGCGTTGTCGATGGCATTTTTCCGCGTGCTGCGCCCGATTTCCGCGGAAGAAACCGAGATCCGTCATATCGCGCTCGCCATGGATGGCGGCCCCGAAGAAGCCAATCGCGAACGTCTGCGCATGCACGAGCACTTTCAGGGTCCGTTCGGTTTTGGCAGCCCCGACGACGCCGAAGCCTGGGAACGCGTGCAGCGTGGCTCGCATGCCGGCCCTGACGTGCCGATTCTGGTCAACCGCGGCCTGAACCGCGAAACGACGGCCGATAACGGCGAAAAGACCGCACACTCCACTGACGAAACCGGCATGCGTGAAGCGTACAGGCAGTGGCGCATTATGATGGAGCAGGCATGATGAACGACCGCAACCTGGACTTCTCCCAAGCAACCTTCGCCCGCGCAATCGAATTCATCTGGCGCGAAGCCGAAATGCTCGACCGCCGCGACTACACCGCATGGCTGGATTTGTGGGACCCGTCGGGCCACTACGTGGTGCCGATCGACCCGCAGACCACCGATTACGAGGCCACGCTGAACTACGCCTACGACGATCATGAGATGCGTAAAAAGCGCGTGCAGCGCATGACCTCGGGCTTCTCCGCGTCGGCCGCCGACGCCGCGCGCACCGTTCGTACGGTATCGCGCTTCACGGTGTCGAACGGCTTTGGCGAGGTTGTCGAAGTCAAATCGGCACAGGTTATCGTTGCCTACAAGCGCGGCGTGGCAACGCTCTTTGCAGCCGATCTGACGCATAAGCTGAGTTTTGCCGACGGCGAGCCGAAGATCGTCGAGAAGGTTATCCGTCTGCTCGATTCGACCGAAGCGCTCAGCGCGATCGGCTTCCTGCTCTAAGCGCCCACGCTATTTCACGTTACTCATGCCGACACTCGAAGCCTACCTGCCGCAAGGCCACGACGAAGCCCGCAAGGCGAGATTGATTGAACGACTGACGCAGGCCACCGTTTCATCGATCGGCGCGCCCGCGGAAAGCGTGCGCATTCTGCTGAGCGAGCTACCCGGCGCGAACTTCGGGATCGGCGGAAAGAGTGCCGCGCAAGGCGCCGCGCCCATGCTGCCGGTCATCGTCGCCATCCTGATCGCCGGTCGCACGGACGCGCAGAAAGAAGCGCTGATCGCGGCGCTTTGCGAAACGGCGGCAGATGTACTCGACACACCTTTGCAGGCGACACGGGTGATGATCAAGGATATTCCGAACACCGATTTCGGTATCGGAGGCAAGACCGCACGCGCGCTCGGGCGCTAATCCCAGCGTACGCTGGACGAAACCGCGCCTTTCGATGCAACATGGCACTTAACTTTCAAGAGCCCTCAATCGTATGACAGACAATCGATCCTTGCCGCTGCGCGTGCTGTTCTGCTGCGGCGTCACGCAAAATTTCTTCGACTTGCCGCGCGAGCAGATTGGCGAGGTCTGGCAGGCCTACGGCAAGATGCTGGCGGAAATCGAAGCCATGGACAATGTTCGCGTGCTCGGCGTAATGGATGACGACCGGCTCGTCGTCGGTCAGTCCGACGGCGCGCCCTGGACGTTTTACATCATGGCCGATGTCGCCGACTTCGACACAGCCTCCGCCGTTTGCAATCTGTATCGCACGACGCCGGTCGGCGAATACAACCTGTGGCGCTACGGCAAGATCGAGGCACGCGTGGGGCGCGCGCTGACCGTGCCGCCGCTCGACAAAAAGGCTTCCTGATGAGCGACGCTACCGCGCCGGCGCTTGACGCACTGCAAGCGCTGCAGGCCCTGCAGGCCCTGCAGGCCCTGCAAGATCGCGTCGCCGCGCTCGAAGCTGAAAACGCGGTCCGCAAGACGATTTCGCGTTATATGGCGCTGTGCGATGTCCCGATGCGCGCGCTGCCCGGCGAATCGCTCGCCGCCCTTTTTGCCGAAGACGCAATCTGGGAAGGCATCGGTCCTCAATACACCGCGAAATTTGGGCGTCTGCAAGGCCATGGCCCGATTCTGGACATGCTGCAACGCTATCTGCCACCCACGCCGCACTTCGCCACCAACGTGCACTTTCTGACTGCGGAACATATCGCCGTGCAGGGCGCGAGTGCGAAAGGCCGCTGGATCATGTTGCAGGCGTCGGGTTATATCGACGGCCGGGCCGAACTGATCTCGGCGCGGCTGGAGGTCGACTTCGTGTGCACGCAGCAAACTGCGCAGGGCGCTGCCTGGCTGATTCAACACTTCCGCACCGAGCGTCTTTTCGACGCGCCCTGGCAGGTCAATCCACGCAAGGAAACGGCAGCATGAGCGCATTCATCCGCGAGTTCGTCTTGCGCGCAAGCGACAACGCAAACGGTCCCACCATCACGATCAAGGACAGCATCGACGTCGCCGGATATCCGACGACGGCCGCCAGCCGCGCGCTGGCCGACGCGCCGCCATCGACGCAGCATGCCGAGGTCGTGCAGCGTCTGCTGGATGCGGGCTGGCAGATACACGGAAAGGCCAACATGCACGAACTCGCGTTCGGGATGACCGGCATTAACGATTTCACCGGCACGCCACTCAATCCACAGGACCCGACACGCATTCCGGGCGGTTCGTCGAGCGGTTCGGCGTCGGCTGTCGGGCTGGGTCTGGTCGACGCCGCGCTTGGTACCGACACCGGCGGCTCGGTACGCGGCCCGGCTGCGTGCTGCGGCGTGATCGGACTGAAGCCGACGTTCGGGCGCGTGTCGCGCGCAGGCGTCGCGCCTGCACAGACGACGCTCGATTGCGTCGGCCCTTTCGCCCGCGATATGCGCATGCTCGTTGCGACGATGGCCGCGATCGATCCCGGCTTCGATGCCGATGCGGCGACCCGCGACGCGTCGGCGATGCGCGTCGCCATCGTGCAGGTGGACGCGGACGGACCGATTCGCGCTGCCGTCGAAGCCGCCGTGGCCCGCGCAAATTACGACGCCACCCACATCACGCTCGATGCCATGCGCGACGCGTTCGAAGCGGGCCTCGCAGTCATCAACGTGGAGACGTCGCACGCGTTCGGCCACCTCGTGGAAACGGGCAAGCTCGGCGCGGATCTGGACGCGCGTCTGCGTGCAGCCGCCAAGACCACCGCCGCCCAACTCGACGCAGCCGAGCAGGTGCGCGCCCGCTTCTCCGCGCTGGTCGACGAAGCCCTCACACACGCCGACGTGCTGGTGATGCCGACGCTTCCCTCACTGCCGATCACGATCGAAGCGGCGCGCGCGGGCACACCGGTCATCGCGATGTCGTCGCTGATCCGGCCCTTCAATCTGAGCGGGCATCCCGCGTTGAGCCTGCCGATTCCTGTCGAAGGGTCGGCGTTGAAAGCAGGCTTGCAGATTATCGGACGCAAAGGCGCGGACGAAACCGTGTGCGCGGTCGCCGCACACATCGAAACAGCGCTCGGGCGTTGAGTTCACTCACGGAGACTTCGAAGATATGTCGAAACGGGGCGTCATAGTGACCGGCGCGGCACGCGGACTCGGCGCCGTCGTCGCACGTCGCTTTCACGAAGCGGGTTATCGCGTCGCGCTGGCAGATATCGCTTTCGACGACGCGAGCGCACTCGCGAAGTCGCTCAGCGCCGATGGCGATACGGCTTGCGCGTTACGTCTGGACGTTACCTCGAAAGCCGATTTCGAGCAGGCCCGGGATGAACTGATCCAACGCTGGGGCGGAGTCGATGTACTGGTGAACAATGCGGGCGCATCTAAAGTCGTGCCGGTGATGGAAATCACCGCCGAACAGTTCGACCAGGTTATCGACATCAACCTGCGCAGCGTCCTGTTCGGATGCCAGGTGTTCGGCCAGTTTTTCGCCGATCGCGGCGCGGGGCGCATCGTCAATATCGCCTCGCTCGCGGGACAGAACGGCGGCTCCGCGACCGGCGCACACTACGCCGCGGCCAAGGGCGGCGCCATTACCCTGACCAAGGTTTTTGCGCGTGATCTCGCCGCGCGCGGCGTCACCGTCAACGCGATATCGCCGGGTCCGATGGATCTGCCGATCGTGCATGAAAGCGTGCCTCCGGAAAAGCTCAAGGCGGTGATCGAGAACATACCCGTAGGCCAGTTGGGTTCGCCGTCGTACGTTGCCGACGTCGCCGTGCTGCTCGCGTCGGTGGATGCCTATTTCGCCAATGGAGCATGTTGGGATGTGAATGGCGGGCTGTTCATGCGTTGATCGCACAAGATCGGCGCCGGCACCATGGTCGATTAATGTCGGCCACGATGCCGCGAACATTCCCCGAAGCTCCAGCTTTCACGCGGCAGGCTCACGCTCCACAACCGTGCTGCTCGCACGAGACTTATCCAGCCAATGCGCCAGCCGGTCAAACCAAAGATGCACGACAGGCGTGGTGAACAGCGTCAGCATCTGCGACAGAATCAGTCCACCGACAATTGCAATGCCAAGCGGCACGCGCAATTCCGCGCCCGCGCCATGCCCTAACGCCAAAGGTAACGCGCCGAACAGCGCGGCCAGCGTGGTCATCATGATGGGCCGGAAACGTAACACGCAAGCCTGACGAATCGCTTCGCGAGGGCTCAAGCCCTGCTCGCGTTCCGCGACGAGTGCGAAGTCGATCATCATGATCGCGTTCTTCTTCACAATGCCGATCAGCAGAATGATGCCGATCATTCCCATAATCGACAGATCCTGGCCGCTCAACATCAATGCCAACAGCGCGCCGACTCCCGCCGACGGCAAGGTGGAGATGATCGTCAGTGGATGAATCGCACTCTCGTAGAGAATGCCGAGAATCAGGTACACGACCACCAGCGCAGCGGCGATCAGATACGGCTCGCTTGCGAGCGAAGCCTGAAATGCCTGCGCCGTGCCCTGAAACGAACCCGTCAGGCTATCGGGCTTTCCCGCTGCGAGTTCTGCCTGATGAATCGCCGTTACCGCATTACCGAGCGACTGTCCCGGCGCGAGGTTGAACGAAATGGTCACGGCCGGAAAGAGCCCTTGATGATTCACCGAAATCGGCGAGACATTGTTCTCCACTCTCGCAAGCGTGCTGAGCGGGACCAGTTCGTTCGTCGAAGGTGATCTTACATAAAGGTGCGCGAGTGCGTCGGTCGTCAACTGAAACGACGGATCGACTTCCTCGACGACGTGATACTGATTCAGCTGCGTGAACGGGCTGTGAAGTGACGCGGTATAAGCCGGACGGCGAGTGAGCGTTGAGGGAAGTGCGCAACTTTTGCGATTCTTCGGAAAGGCGCGTGTGGGTTGCACGGTCGTGTTGCGCTAGCCGTGTCACATCTCGTCTATGTTGGTCGATGCATGGGGTGCCTGAACCCCGCTGCCGTCGAGCGAGAAGCGGTTACGCGTATCGATATAGAAACTCGCACCGAAACGCGCGACAGGAAAAAAATCCTGCAATCGCACACGCCACGCGTCGGTATCGATCAGTCCCGCACGCGCGTGCAGCGACACAATCCGGCCGATGAATATTTCGCGGCTCGGCGTCTCGAGTTTTTCGTGCAGACAACACTCGAATGCAACCGGCGCCTCGGCAATGCGCGGCGGCTTAACGGCCTGCGACGGTTCGGGCGTCAGTCCGACCATTTCCAGTTCGCTCACATCGGCGGAAAAACGTTCGCCGCAGCGATGCATCTTGACGGCCATCGCTTCGTCGCAAATGTGCACGACAAACTCGCCGGTCTGATTGATATTGACCGACGTGTCCTTTAACTCGCCGTCCGCGAGCCGGTTGATGCTGATCATCAGAATGGGCGGATCTTCTCCAAGCATCGCAAACATGCTGAACGGCGCCGCGTTCACGACACCGTTGGTGCCAACCGTCGTGACCAGCGCGATGGGCCGCGGCACGATCAGGCTTGCCATCAGCTTGTAGCGTTGATACGCGGTCAATGTCGAAAAGTCGATATCCATGTTTCTCCGGGGCCGCTGCGCCCCGCCCCGTTAGATAAAGCGTGCTTCCCACCAGCTGAACACGACATCGCGCAACGACGCGCCGTCGTCCTGATACAGGTCGGCGCGGTGGTTACGGCGGAATAGTTCGAAATCTCCATCGCCGAGCGGAACGTCCAGTTCGACGAACGTCAACGGCGTATTGAAGAATTGCGGCTGATAGGATGGGTCGCGAGCAAGACTGCGTTCGGCACGTATTGTCGACACCTTGAAATCGGCGGGGCTGCGCTGCGTTTTCATACGTCGCAATGCGGGCACGTCGCGCAATTCCGCAGCAGCGGCCGTGAATACCTGCAATTTGACCGGCTTGATCGAGTAGTTACTCGTTCGTATGACATCGGCGCCGCAGACGTTCGGTACCGCAAGCACATCCATCAACGCCAGCAGTTCGACATGATCGCCAGGTCGCGAACTCTGGCGATCGACGAAGGGCTTTCCATCGCGAACACCGGTGTTCATGAACAGATTGAACGAGTCGTGCACGTCATCCGGAGTCAAACCGTATTCGCGCTGTGCTTCTGCCTGAATATCGTGGCAGTTGGTATGCGTGTGATAGCCGTAGACAGACTCGTACAGGTTCGCGCTACAGCGCGGAAACATCACGTCATTGCAATTCACGGTGTCGCGGCTGATGTACATCATTGCCCGCTCACGCGGCGGCGCCGACCACAGAAAATCGCCGGTTGTGGGATTGATGCCATGCAGCGTGCGAGTGCGCCCTGTATGCATGAATTCCCGGTAGTCGTGCAAATTGAAGCAGTTGAAGTCGACGCATTGCGCACCTTCTATCTGCTCGATTCTCAGAACCTGACCCGCGCGAATTTCGATTGCCTTTCCCGTGCCGGCTTGCAGGATCAACGTGTCGAGCAGTTCACGCTCGGCAGGTGCCCGCGCGATCATCTCGGCCGTGAAGGCGTCGCTCGTTCCCGCGCCCTTCAGCGTTGCTCGTAGTGACGCATTCGGAACGACCGCGTGCTCACCCGCGCTTTCGCGAACGGCTCGCGTGACCAGCGCGACGCGGTCAGCGGCCTCACCCGCTGCGACCGCGCGGTCTATCAGTTCGAGTTGTTGCTGGTTCAGAACGAGAGTGACGATCTGCTGATTCATTTCGAAGCTCCACGGTTTTCACGTTGTGGACAATACAGCCAAATCACGTATACAAAAAAATAAATCTACGAATACCAAAACCGGGCGTGATTTCCCATTTCTGGATCATGCTTCGCGCCAAATGTGTGCGTGCCGGACAACTTCTCAGACGCCATACATCACTGTCGATCTAACGGACGCGACCAGATCGCCCATATAAGGCCTCGGCTTCACGAATTTTGTATTCTTGAATTTTATTTCTGGCATACCTGTTGCATTATCATCGTCAACATCGACACTTCCGCTTTACGCCAGGCAAATCCACCATGACCACGATCAAACGATCCGACGCTGCATATCTGTCGCTCAGGCAGGCCATCGTGGAGCACGCGCTCGTGCCGGGCACGAAGCTGCCCGAAGACGCCCTCGCCACGCATTTCAAGGTCAGCCGCACGCTGATTCGCGCTGCACTCGCGCGGCTAGCGAGCGAAGGTCTGATCGATATCGGCAACAAGCGCACGGCAACGGTCGCGCGTCCGAGCCGCGAGGAAGCAAAAGCGGTCTTCGAAGTTCGCCGTTGCCTGGAGGAAGAAGTCGTGCGCCTGGTCATCGAGCGCTGGCAGCCTTCGTACGGCGCGACCCTCGAAGGCCATGTACGCCAGGAGGAAGAGGCGGCGAAATCGGCCAACAGCAAGCTATCCAGCCGCCTCGCCAGTGAATTCCATCTTCAGCTTGCACAGATGTCCGGCAATCCGCTGCTGGAGCGATACGTCTCCGAAGTGGTCTCGCGTTGTTCGCTGATCCTCGCGGTCTACGGTCGTGAGCATTCGCAGGAATGCGGTATCCACGAACATTTCGAGCTGATCGCGGCACTGCGCGCGCGTGACGTTCCGCTTGCGCAACGGCTCATGACCACGCACATGCATGCAGTGGCGGAGCGCGCGCTCGCGCCGGAACCCGAGGCCGCTGCGCACGACATTCTCGACATCCTCGACCAGTACTCGCGCGCATTCTCTTCGCCCGAGCCGCAGCCGATCGCGCTCGAGCGGAAAACGCGGCCCACGCCCAAAAAACGCGCCGGAACTGGCTAAAGCCGAGCCGCCGGTTGCCTGACGGCTGGACCGGCTCACTGCAATACCTGCTCCAGATGAAAGCAACCGGCCACCGGAGGATGACTCACGCCGGTTCTCCGGGGGCTGCGCTTTCCGAAAAAAACGAACGTCAACCTGCACCTGAACCCTACCGGAGCATTCAATGGCACACATCAATCGACGCGGCTTCCTCGCCCTCACCGGCGCCGCCGGTCTCGGTCTGGCGACAGGATTGCGCCCGCTCGCCGCCGCGGCGAAGGAAAAGGTCACCGTAGGCATGGTCTACGTGGGTCCGCGCGACGACTTCGGGTGGAATCAGTCGCACGCACTGGCCGCACAGTCGCTGCGCAGCGTTGCGGGCGTCACCGTCGATGAAGAGGAGAACGTGCCCGAAACCATCGCCGTCAGGAAGACGATGGAGTCGATGATCCAGCTCGACGACGCGTCGCTGATCTTCGGTACTTCGTTCGGCTATTTCGACCCGTACATGATCGAACTGGCGAAAGCGAATCCCAACGTACAGTTTCGCCACCCGACCACGCTCCGGACGCCCGGCAAGCATCCGGACAACCTCGGCGGCTACTTCGGTTATCTGGATCAGGCGCATTACGTCAATGGCGTGGCCGCGGGGCTGTCCACCCGAACGAACAAGATCGGCTATGTGGCCGCGAAGCCGATTGGCATCGTTCTGCGCAACATCAATGCTTTCACGCTCGGCGTGCGCAAGGTCAATCCCAATGCGACGGTCAAACTGATCTTCACTGGCGACTGGTCGTTGCCGGTGCGCGAAGCGGAGGCCACCAATGCGCTCGTCGCAGGCGGATGCGATGTGATCGCGTGTCACGTCGACAGCCCGAAGGTGGTGATCGAAACGGCGGAACAGCACGGCGCAAAAACCTGCGGCCATAACGTGTCGCAGGCGTCGCTCGCCCCCAAGGGCTTCATCACCGGCGCGGAAGCCAAATGGTCGACGGCCTACAGGAGCTTCACGGCGGATATCGCCGCCGGTCGCAAATTGCCCAACACGATGTACGGCGGCTACGACCGCGATCTGGTGGCGAGCACGCCGTTCGGCGCGGGTGCCAGCCCGGCTGCACGCCAGGCTGCGCTGACCGCCATCGCGGACCTGAAGTCGGGCAAGCCGATGTACGCGGGACCGGTCAAAAGCAATACAGGGAAGCTCGTGCTCGACAAAGCCACCGGCAACTACGACCCGATTCTGGACAAGACCAATTTCCTGGTGGAAGGCGTGATCGGCTCGATCAGCTGATCAGGTCATTCGCGCTGTTTTCGGGAGCATCTCATGGCGAGCAACGTGACTCAATCGACTTTACCGCCGGTCCAGCTGGCACCCGCCGAGTCGTCCGAAGCGGGTGAATGGGGCACACGCGCGCGCGCGATTGCCGAAACGATGACGATCACCGCGCTGGCGATCATCGTCACAGCGGCGCTGTTCGCACTCTTCCTGCTCGCGCTCGACAAGTCGCCGGCCACCTTTTTCGCGTTGTTATGGCGCGGCGGATTCGGCACGTGGTTCTCGCTGCAAAACGCAGCGGTGCGCGCGGCGCCGCTGATCTTCACGGCGCTGGTCGTCGCGATTCCCGCGCAACTCGGCCTCGTCGTGATAGGTGGCGAAGGCGCGCTCGTGCTGGGCGGTTTCGCCGCCGCGTGCGCGGCGCTGCCCTTTCACGGCGCGAATCCGTATGGCCTCGGGAGCGCCGCGATGCTCGCGGCGGCGGTCGTCGCCGGCGCAGTGTGGATCGGGCTGGTCGGCGCGTTGAAGCATTACCGGGGCGTGAACGAAACGATCTCCAGCCTTCTGATGTCGTATCTCGCCATTGCCACGATGAACTTTTTTGTCGACGGTCCGCTGCGAGATCCGGCAAGCCCGAACAAATCGTCGACGCTGCCCATCGGCGACGCGAACACGGTCGGCAACATCGGCACAAGCTCGATTCACTGGGGCCTCGTGGTTGGCTTCGTTGCTGCGTTGCTCGCGTGGCTGTTGATGCGCCGCACGACTTTCGGGTTCGCCGCGCGGATGACCGGTGGCAACGTGCGCGCAGCGAAGGCGCAAGGACTCGCCGTCGGCCGGCTGATCGTCACGGCCACTGCGATTGCGGGCGCCTGCGCCGGACTCGCCGGTTATTTCGAAGTCGCCGCCGTGCAGGGACGGGCAAACGCGTCGCTGGTGGCGGGCTATGGATTCAGCGGCATCCTCGTGTCGTTTTTATCGCGACACAACCCGCTGGCCATCGTACCGGTCGCGTTTCTGGCGGGCGGTCTCGCGGCAGCCGGCGGCCTGATCCAGCGACGCATGGATCTCCCCGACGCAACGGTCCTCCTGTTGCAGGCAACGCTTTTTCTCGTGCTGCTGGTCAGCGAAACGCTGTACGGGCGCTTTGCGCTGTTTCGCGCGCCACGAAGCTCGCGTACGGCCTGATGTGCCGCTCATCTATTCATCGATCACGCAACGGAGCCCACCATGACCACGACCGACATCGGCGCCTGGAGTATCCCGCTCGCGATGTTCGCGGGCGCGATTCGCGTGTCCACGCCCTTCCTGTTCGTGAGCCTCGGGGAGTGTCTGACCGAGAAGTCCGGGCGCATCAACCTGGGCCTTGAGGGCACGCTCGTGTTCGGTGCGATGGCCGCCTACGCAATCAGCTTCCACACGCACTCGCCGTGGCTCGGAACCCTCGGTGCAGGCATTGCGGGCGCGCTCTTCGGCGCGATGCACGGCTATATCTGCCGGCTGCCGCGCGTCAACGACATAGCGATCGGTATCGCGATGATGCTGTTCGGCACCGGTCTTGCCTTCTTTCTCGGGAAGCCGTATATCCAGCCCGACGCACCTCATCTGCCGTCGCTCGCGCTGGGCGACTGGTCGTCGCTGCCACAGGTGCGGGTCGCGTTGCAGATCAATCCGCTGTTCTTCGCCGGTATCGCGCTCGCTCTCGGACTGACCTGGGCTCTCAAACGTACGCGCTGGGGCCTGGTTGTTCGCATGACGGGCGACTCGTCGGCCGCCACCCGAGCCGCGGGCTATTCCGCCGATATGGTGCGGCTCGTCGCAACGACTATCGGCGGATTCATGGCAGGAATCGGCGGCGCATTCCTCTCGCTTTCGTATCCGGGCAGCTGGACCGAAGGTCTTTCGTCAGGACAGGGAATGATGGCGGTCGCGCTCGTGATCTTCGCGCGCTGGCGTCCGATGGCCTGCGTGAGCGCCGCGCTCATTTTCGGTGCGGCCGGCGCGATCGGTCCGGCATTGCAGAGTGCGGGCATCACGCAAGGTTATTACTTTTTCAATGCAGCGCCATACGTGTTGACGCTGATCCTGCTGATCGTGTCGTCGTCGCCGCAACGCAACCTTAAAGGCGCGCCGGGCGAGTTGTCGATCGCACGCCGTTGAAGTATCGAATACTGCATGGAGCGAAGCAACATGAGCCAGCCAATGACCGGACTTGCACTTGAAATCGTCGGTATGTCGAAGCGCTTCGGCACTCATCTCGCACTGGACGACGTATCGATCAGGGTGAAGCCGGGTTCGATCCACGCGCTGCTCGGAGAGAACGGTGCGGGCAAGTCGACGCTCGTCAAATGCATCATGGGCGAGATCGCACCGACGAGCGGTCAGATCGCGATCGACAACCGCGAGGTTGCGATTACGAACATCCGCGACGCTCATCGGCTCGGCATCGGCATGGTTTATCAGCACTTCACGCTGGTGCCTTCGTTGACGGTTGCCGAGAACCTCGTCATGGCGCGCGCGGATGTGCCCGCGCTGATCGACTGGCGCGCGGAAAAGGCCGCACTCTCGGCTTTTCTCGACCGGATGCCGTTTCGTCTTCAACTGGACCGACAGGTCGAGGCGCTCTCGGCGGGCGAAAAGCAGAAGCTCGAAATTACGCGGCAGTTGTATCTCCGTCGACGCCTGCTGATTCTCGATGAACCGACCTCCGCGCTGACTCCCGCCGAGGCCGACGAAATACTCACGCTGCTCAGAAAGCTGACGCGAGAAACCGGCCTCACCGTCATCATGATCAGCCATAAATTCCGCGAAGTACTCGCCTATGCCGATGACGTCAGCGTGCTCAGACGCGGCAAGCTGGCGGGTGCGGGCGAAATCGGCGAGTTGAGTGTCGAAGCGATGAGCCGGATGATGATTGGCGACGCGACCGTGCGTGAGGCTGCATCGCGCACCCAGCGGCGGACTGGTCAAGACCATGTCGTGCTGAATGTGGAGGGCTTGTGCGCAGACGACACCAGCGGTCAACCGGCGGTCCGCGATCTTAGCCTGCGTGTGCGCGGCGGCGAGATCCTCGGCATTGCCGGTGTCTCGGGGAACGGTCAGGCGGAACTCGTCGAGGCGCTCTCTGGACAACGCGCGATCACCAGCGGCGCCGTGTCGGTCGACGGGCAACCGTTTCAGCCACGTCGCACGCAAATGGCGGCCTGCCGCGTGTTCGGCTTGCCCGAAGAGCCGTTGCGAAATGCGGCGGTCGGCCACATGTCCGTTGCCGAGAACATTGCGTTTCGGGCGTTCGATCGCACCGGCGTCAGTTCGCGTACGGGTTGGCTTTCGCCCGCAAAAATCCGCCGGTATGCACGAGCGCTCGTCGCCAGCTATCGCGTGAAAACCGTGTCGCTCGATGAGCCGATTGCGAATCTGTCTGGCGGCAACGTACAGCGCGCGATTCTCGCGCGCGAATTGTCGGGCGACGTTCGGTTATTGATCGTCGCGAATCCCTGCTTCGGCCTCGACTTTGCGTCGGCCGCCGAGATTCGCGCGCGCATCGTCGAACAGCGCAATCGCGGTGCAGCAGTGCTTTTGCTGTCTGAGGATCTCGATGAAATCATGGAACTCGCCGACCACGTCGCCGTGATGAGCGACGGCGAAATTGTCTATCACAGGCCGATAGAAGAATGCGATCAGCAGGAGATTGGTCGCGCCATGGCGGGAGAGTGGCGAGTTGAGGGGCAAGCTGCGTGATTGAGGCATCGCTCCCAACACCGCCCCATCCCAATCAACATCAGCCAAGTACGGCCAAATCAATCCTTCACCCCTGCACTAACATGCGGCAACCCCCTCGCCAGTCGCGGAATCAACTCCATGACCGGTAGCCGCAGCGTCTGCGCCATCTCGTCGATCGTGATCGACTGGTCGCCGTCCTGCCCCAGCAGCGTGACCACACTCCCCGTCCTCGCCTGCCCGATCTCGGTGATATCGATCACGGTATGCTGGAAAGAGCGGCGTCCAAGTAAAGGAGCGCTTTGCCCGTGCACCAGCACGCGACCCAGCGGCGGCACATGATTCAACCCGTCCCAGAAACCGATCGGCACGACGCCGATACGCACATCGTGTTCGAGCTGGATCGGCTCTGCATAGCCAATCCCGAGCGTGGACCCGGCTCGATGCTCCTGCACATGAATGATGCGCCCGCGCACGGCCCGCAACAGAGGACGCAGCGGCGCGCGGGCCATCCAGTCCGCGTCCAGCGCACCGTAGAGCAGACGCCCTGGATCGACCGCGTGATACGCCAGATGGGGATGCGCGAGCATGACCCGCGAGCTTGCCAGCATCGTTATCAAGTCGTTGAAGCCCGCGGCACGCGCATCGGCAAGCGCCGCGTCGAACACGCCAGCCTGCCGGCGTGTTACATCGTCGTTCTCCGGTGAGCTGAGGTGCGTGTACACGCCTTTGAGCCGTACTGTTTTCTGATTGCGCAGCACGTCAAACGCACCTTGCCATTGCGAAGGCAGGAAGCCGAAGCGTCCGAAGCCCGGATCGATCTCCAGGAACGCATCGACCGCGACGCCTGCGTCGATGAAAGCATGCAGGCTTTCCCGACTCTGGATCGTCACCGTCAGTCCCAACGCGGCAACCTGCGCCGCATCCTCGGGCAATGTCGCGGCAAACAGCAGGATGTCGCGGTCGATCCCGGCACGGCGAATCGCGACGCCCTCTTCCGGACTCCCCACGCAAAAGCCATCGACGCCCGCCTGCGCCGCCAGCCGCGCAACCTTCGCGGCACCGAAGCCGAATCCGTCGCCCTTACAGACAAAGTAGATTTTCGTGGCCGGCCCCACCCGTTCACGCGCAACCGCCAGATTTGCCGCAATGGCGCCATCGTCGAGCTCGGCCCAACTGGGACGCAACAGGCGCACACGTTGCGCGTCGCAAACTGGATCGAGGATTGAAGCGCACATGGGTATCACTCCATGGTGGTCAGAGTTCGCCGATAACCGCGGCATCGGCACCGATCGACTGCAGGAACAGCGCCTCCTGCCTCGCGACGTGTTCCTGGCCGGACAACGTCTGAAGGCGCGTTCGCATCTCGGCGGTGCGCTGCTCGTCGACCTCGTGCGTCGCACCGTCGAACACGACGCCATACACTTCGCGCGCCATCTGTTCCGTGATGCGCTCGTCCAGCACGTCTTCACGCACGACCTGCGGCGCACGTGTCAATGGATCGCCATGACCCGCGCCGCCCGCCGCGAGATGGCAGAAGCGATCGCCCTTGCGAAGCGGCGTTACGGTGCTCGGCATGGTCGGCAATAAGGTGCTGTGGCCGTCACGGGTCAGCAGATTGAGCGACGGCGAGCCGCTCAAGCCGCCATGCGAACCCGACGGCCGATGCACGCGGCGGTCCGAGCGCAGGCCGAGCAAGGCGTCGTCACTGCGCAATTCATAGGCGCGACGCATGGCGAGGCCGCCCCGATGCCGGCCGGCGCCACCCGAGTCGGTGACGAAGCCGTACTCGGTGATTTTGAGCGGCAGACGAGCCTCGATCAGTTCGACCGGCTGGTTCGACAGATTGCCGAGCGGATTCGCAATGCCTTCGCAGCCGTCGTTGCGACCGCCGCCCCAGCTGCCGAGCACGCCGTCGGTAATCAGCCAGTTGCCGCCACGCGCACCGCGCTCGTCATCCGGGTGCCGCCCGGAGATCGACACCACCGAAGGGCCGCCTTCGCCGAGCGCCGGGATCGTGTCCGGCACGATCTGCGCGAACGCGCCCTGCAGCACGTCGAACATGCGGTAAGCGATGATCCCGCGCGCGGCGCAGGCAGCCGGTTCCACCGGATTCACAATCGAGCCGCTTTCCGCGTAGACCTGCACGGGTCGCGAAAACCCTTCGCAGTTCGGCACATCGACGCCGATCGCGCAGCGCACCGCCGCATACGCAACCGATTGCGTGGTCGCGAACGGGCCGTTGATGGCACCCTGCACCTGTGCATCGGTGCCGGTCCAGTCGATGCGGATCGTGTCGCCGGCCACCGTCACCGTGACGCGAAACGCGATCGGCACGGGCGTGTCACCGAGGCCATCGATGAAATCTTCGTAACGGTATTCGCCGTCCGGCATCGTCCCGATGGCCTGGCGCGTCAGGCGTTCGGCGTAGTCGTGCAATGCCTCGACCAGCCGTCCGAAACCGTCCGCGCCGTATTTGTCGAGCAATTGCACGAGGCCGCGCTCACCGGCCTTGCACGAAGCCACCTGTGCGCGCAGATCGCCGCGCAACTGACCCGGCATACGCGAGTTCGTTTCCAGCAGCGTGACGAGCGCGTCGTTGACCGTGCCGGCATCGCTCAACTTCATCAATGGAATTCGCAAGCCTTCCTGATAGATTTCCGTGGCGCCGATCGCCATGCTGCCCGGCGCCATGCCGCCGATATCGGCGTGATGGACAATGGTCGCAACATAGCCTTCGATACGCGAGCCGTAAAACACCGGTTGAATCAGATACACGTCCGGCAGATGCATGCCGCCCGACGTGTATGGATCGTTCATGATGTAGATGTCGCCGGGTTTGCCGGCTGTGCCGAAGCGACGCACCACGGTCTCCATCGCGGCGGGAAATGCGCCGAGGTGAATCGGCAAGGTCAGACCTTGCGCGATCACGCGGCCGGCGCGATCGAACACCGCAGTGGAGAAGTCCATCGAATCACGCACGATCGGCGAATACGCGGTGCGCAGCACGACGAGCGCCATTTCGTCGGCAATCGACCCGAGCGCGTTCTTGACGATTTCAAGCGTGATGGCATCCGTGCCGGCCGAAGCGGTTTGCTGGGTAGTCATACGGATTGCTCCAGAAACGTGATGACGATGTTTTCGTAGGCATCGAGACGCGCACCGGCATTCGGCGGCACGACACAGGTCGAGTCGTATTCTTCGACAATCAGCGGGCCGTTCATCGGCGCGGCGCGCAGATCGGCACGCGAGATCACGGGTGTGTCCATGAAACCGTGGGTCTTGCCAAAATACGCCCGGCGCCGCGCCGGCGCGTGCGCGCGCAGTGAATCTGTCCGGCTTCCGCCGGCGCGTTGCGCGTCGTAGGCGCGGTCTTTCTGCGAGCGCAGCGACCCCACCGCGCGCAGATTGACGAGCTCGATTACTTCGTCCGCGGACGCATGGCCGTAAGTGCGCTCGTGCTCCGCATGAAACGCGGCGGCGATCGGCGCGATGTCGAGCGGCTCACCAGCGCGCCATTCGATCGGCACGGTCAATTCGTAGGCCTGCCCCGTGTAACGTAAATCCAGCGCGCACGTTACGGCGATATCGTCGAACGCATTGCCTTCGGCCGTCATGTCCGCCGTGGCCCGCGCGACCAGATCTTCGAGCGCGTTGCCCAACTCCAGTTCTGCGGAATGATCGAGGCGGCAGAACATTGTTTGCATGAACTCGTGTTGTGTCGACGAGAACAGCAGACCGAGTGCGCTGAACACACCGGGGCTCGGCGGCACGATAACGGTCTTCATGTCGAGCAATTCGGCGATGGCATGGACGATCACCGGACCATTGCCGCCGAAAGCGAACAGAGCGAATTCGCGCGGATCGCGTCCGCGATACGTCGACACGGCTTTCACCGCACGCGTCATAGTCGAGGCTGCGATCGAGAAAACGCCATACGCGGCTTCGTACAGATCCGTGTGCGTAGGGTCGGCGATCTGCGTGCGCATGGCGTCGAGCGACTTGCTCTGATTGATGCGCAATTCACCGCCGGCAAGAAACTCGGGGTTCAGGTAGCCGAGCGTCAGCACAGCATCGGTGAGCGTCGGAATCGTGCCGCCCGCGTCGTAGCACACGGGGCCGGGCACCGAGCCCGCCGAATCCGGGCCGACCTTGACGAGGCCGCCCGCGTCGATACGTACCAGGCTTCCGCCGCCCGCGCCGATCTCCGAGACGTCGATGAACGGCAGCTTGACCGCATGGCCGCCGCCCTTGACGAGCTTGCTGCTGACATTGATGCCTGCGCCCACCTCGTATTCGGTCGTGCGCGCCGGCTCGCCCTTCTCGATAATCGCCGCCTTCGCGGTGGTCCCGCCCATGTCGACCGTAATGCAATCGGCGTATCCCGATGCGGCCGCCACCGAAGCGCCCGCGATCACCCCGGCCGCCGGCCCGGACTCGATGATCGTAGCGGGCTTTTGCATCACCATGGCCGCGCTCATCACGCCGCCGTTCGAATGCATGATCTGCACGGGCCCAGTCATGCCGATACTCCGCAGCTTGTCGATGAGTGAATGCAGATAACTCACCACCACCGGCCCGAGATACGCATTCACCACGGTCGTGCTGGTGCGTTCGTATTCGCGGATTTCTGGAAGGATTTCGTGCGAACAGGTGAGATAGACAGTGTCGCCGAGCACGCCACGCAGCAATTCGCGAATGCGGATCTCGTGTTGCGGATTCGCGTACGCATGAATCAGACTGATCGCGACGGCTTCAATTTTTTCGCCGGCAATACGTCGCGCGATATCCAGCACCTGTACGTCGTCGAGCGGCGTGTCGACCGAACCGTCGGCGAGCAGACGTTCGTCGACTTCATAACGATGCCGGCGTTTCGCCAACGGCTCGGGCTTCTGATACGCAAGGTTGTAGAGCATCGGCACGCGCAAACGGCCGATCTCGACGACGTCGCGAAAACCACGTGTGGTGATCAGCGCGGTGCGCGCACCTTTGCCTTCAAGCACCGTATTCGTGGCAACCGTGGTGGCGTGGACCAGCTCGGTAATCTGGCGCGGTTGCGCGTCGAGCGAATCCAGCAATGCCTGCAGGCCCGCGACGATCGCAATGCCATAGTCCTGCGGCGTGGACGAAACCTTCCTCGTATGAATCACGCCGTCATCGCCGATCACGACGATATCGGTGAACGTTCCACCGATATCGACACCGGCTCGGTAAAGTCTTTCAGTCATTACACACCTTGCTTGTTAGTCGATGCGGCACAAACGCGTTGCCGGTTTGCGCCGGTCAATGCAGTGCTGCTAGAACTTGTGCACGAGTCCGACGCTGACCACCGTCTGGTTCTGTCCGGAAGAAGGCAGCATGGTCTGGACCTGCGAGGCCAGCATGCCGTTCGAGGTCGCCGGCAACGGGCCGCCCGTAGGCCGTGGAAAACCGCCGCCTGCCGCGCGCAAATAGATCACTTCCGTATAGATGGAGGTGCGCTTGGACAGGAACTTGTCGACCAGCAGATTGACCTGATGCCAGTGCACCTGCGTAGGCCCACCCGGACCACCGGTGATGTCGTCACTGGTGTAGGTGTAGGCCATGCCGAAGAACAGTGTCGGGTCGAGCGTGAAACGCGCGTTCGCTTCGTAGTTGTTGAAGCGATAGTTGATGCCGCTCGTGAGCGTGGTGCCGACGTTGTTGTAGATCGCGTTGCTGTACATCAGGCTCAGCTTGGCCGGTCCGATGACATACGACGCACCGATGCCCGCAATCTGTTCGCGTTTGGACGTGATCGGGGCATCGCAACAGGTGATGGCGCCGTTGGTGTTGACGTTCGCCGTGGTATTCACGCCCGGCTCGTCGTAGAGCGAATATGCCGCCGCAATCGAAAAGGCGCCCTGTGAATAGATGCCGCCGACCGACCACATACGGTTGTTCGCGAAGGCGCCTGGCGCATTGCTGAAGGCGTACATGGCCGTGCCGGTGAAGCCCTTCAGATTCGGCGAGACGTACTTGATGGAATTATTGACGCGCAGATAGTCGTCGGTGTTGTCGTTGTCGTATGGGTGGGAGAACATCACGCCGCCCCACGCCCCGTTGGACGTCATCGTCTGCAACGTGCCGACAATCGCGTCGTACTGGCGGCCGAACGTCAGCGTGCCGTAGTCCGCATTCGCGAAACCCACGAACGCCTGGCGTCCGAACATACGGTTGTTCTGACCGAGCGAACCGTTCACCGGACTAAAGCCGTTCTCCAGCGTGAAGATCGCCCGGGTGCCACCGCCCAGGTCCTCAGCACCTCTGAGCCCCCAGCGGCTGCCGTACTCGCCGTTGCCGGTCAACTGCACGGCACTGTGACCGCCCTGATTCGACGACCAGGTGATCGCCTCGTTGATGATCCCGTACAACGTGACCGAACTCTGCGCATGAACGAGACCGCTTCCGCCCATGAGAGCCGCCATGATGAATAACTTTTCCTTCACCGCTCTTCTCCAAACATGGAATCGCGACACCCCGGTCGGCTAGCGATCGATTGATGATAGCAAATGAATCGATTCACCACGGTTTTAAAAAAATATCCCGAGGTGGGTCGGCTCACTGCTTGACCCGGATCTTCTTCACTACGACTTAAAGCGCCTGCCGGAGTCAGTGCTTTGACACCTACTCCGGACCCACCCCGGCGGAATGCCGACCGATGCCCTTCGGTATGGCCGCCAGCAACTCCATCGTGTATTGCTCGCGCGGCTCGAACAGCACCTGATCCACGGCACCCGCTTCTACGACACGCCCTTCCCGCATCACCACCACGCGCTGGCACAACTCACCGACCAGCGCCAGATCGTGGCTGATCACGACCAGCGAGACGCCCGCGCTCTGGTGAAGCTCGCGCAGCAGCCGGATAATCTCCGCCTGGATCGACACGTCGAGTGCAGACGTCGGTTCATCGGCAACGACCAGTTCCGGACGGCGAGCGAGTGCCCGCGCGATACCCACGCGTTGACGCTGACCGCCCGAAAGCTGATGCGGATAGCGCGCCAGCACGAATGCCGACAGCCGCACCATGTCGAGCAATTCACGCACTGGCACGCCGTCGTGGCCGATGGCTTCGGTCAGCGTCGTGGCAATCGTCTTGCGTGGATTGAGCGAATTCGTGGTGCTTTGAAACACCATCTGCACGCGCTGACGAAACGCCGCGTTCTGCGTACGCGTCATCGTGTTCAAGGCGTCGCCCCTGAAATGGATGGAACCTGTCGTCGGCTCCGTGAGGCCGACCATCATGCGCGCGACGGTCGATTTACCGCTGCCGCTCTCGCCGACGATGGCAAGCGAGTCGCCTTTCACCACTTCCAGCGTCACGCCCGATACGGCATGAAAGCGGCGCCGGTTGAACATCCGCTCCAGCGGGGACCGCGCCAGCGCATACGATTTACCGACCTCGTCGAGCGCGAAGATCGGCTGCGCAGCGAGAGCAGCATTCGGCAGATTAGAGAGCATGGCGCGGTTCCTCAGGTTGACGGCGGCTTGCCTCGCGTGTAACCGGCAAACGCGGAATGCTTGCGATCAGATGCCGGGTGTAATCGTGTGCGGGCCGCAGAAAGATGTCCTCCACCGGTCCGGCTTCGACCACGTCACCCTGCTTGAGCACGACGGCGCGTGAACACAGCTCCGCCACCAAATCGAGATTGTGCGTGATGAAAACGAGGCCGAGATCCATCTCACTCACGAGTTTTCGCAGTAACTCGACGATTTGCGCCTGCACGGTTACGTCGAGCGCGGTGGTGGGTTCGTCGGCCAGCAACAGCGCCGGCTCGCAGACAATCGCGGCGGCGATCATCGCGCGTTGCTTCATGCCGCCGCTCAATTCATGCGGATACGCCCGCGCGGTGATGCGCGGATCTTTGAAGCCGACGCGCGCGAGTACCGCATGCACTTCGTCGCGTATCGCGCTGCCACGCAGCGGACGGTGAGCGCGGATCACGTCGGCGAGTTGCGCGCCAATCGTGAAAGCGGGGTTGAGCGCCGTCGCCGGGTCCTGAAAGATCATGGAGATGCGGCGGCCACGCAATGCCCGCATGCGCGCCTCCGACGCACGGCCCAGGTCTTCGCCGTCGAGCACGATTCGCCCGCCGCTGATACGCCCCGCGTTGCCGAGCAAACCGAGCACCGCCAGCGAGGCCACACTCTTACCGGAACCCGATTCGCCGACGAGACCGACCGCATCGCCGCGTCCCACTTGCAGATCGAGCCCATGCAGAACTTCGGTCTGCGTCTTGCCGGAACCGAAGCTGACGCGCAGATTTTCAATCGATAGCAGCGGCTGGTTCATAGCGACGCTCCCGGCACATTGGCCGCACGTGCATTGCGTCGCCGCGGATCGAGAATCGTGCGCATCGAGTCGCCGAACAGATTGAAGGCCAGCACGCTGACGAACACGGCCGCGCCTGGGAATGCCGATACCCACCAGTTGTCGGTAAAGACCAGTGCGCGGGCGTCCGAAAGCATCGCCCCCCAGCTCGGTGTCGGCGGTTGCACGCCGAGCCCGATGAAACTGAGCGACGCTTCCACGATGATCGTCACGCCGAGCAGCAACGTCGCCTGGATCAGCACAGGCGAGACGATATTGGGCAACACGTCGGACAGCATGATGCGCACACCGCCCGCTCCTTGCAGCACGCGCGCCGCCACATACTCCGCCTGCGACTCGGCCTTCGCGAGACTGTGCGTGAGCCGCGCGAGACCCGGCGCGTACAACACACCGATCAGCAGCACGAGTTTGGTTTCGTTCGAAATCGTCAAGATGCCGAGATGCAGCGTGTCGGTGCCGGTAATGCCAACCAGTGCGATCGCCCAGATCAGCAACGGAATCGAGGCGAGCACTTCCATCAGTTTCATCAAAGTCTCGTCGAGCCACGAGCCGGCCTTGTAGCCCGCCACGAGGCCGATGCCGGTGCCGAGCATGAGACCGATTGCCACCGCGCACAGCCCGATGGAGAGCGACGCGCGAGCGCCCCAGATCGTGCGGCTGAGAATGTCGCGGCCGACCTGATCGGTGCCGAACCAGAATGCCGCGCCCGGCGCTTCCAGACGATGTTCGATATGGAGTTGCAGCGGATCTTGCAAGGGCAACCACGGCGCGCTCACCGCGACCACGATCAGCAATACGATTGTCACCAGACCGATTGCACCGGCCGGTTCGCGCATCAGCGCGCGCAGCAGGCGAGCGGCCGACGCGAGCCATGTGCCGAGCGCATGCGGTTTGCGCCGTACGTTCGATAAGGATGAATCAGCCATCATGTTCTGTTCGCCTTCGGGTCGAGATAAGCATGCAGCACATCGGCGCACGTGTTCGACGCGATGAAGATCGTCGTGATCACGAGCACGATGGCCTGCACCGTCGGATAGTCGCGCTGGAAGATTGCCGTGAGCAACGCACGCGAAACGCCCGGCAGGTTGAAGATCTGCTCCACGATCAAGGCCCAGCCGAACATGTAGCCGTAGCTCATCGCGGCTGTGCTGACCAGCGACGGCAACGCGTTTTTCAATGCATACAGACGAATTCGCGACGGCGACAAACCGAGCGCTCTGGCGGTGCGCACGTAGTCCTGCGAAAGTGCGTCCACCATGTTCGCCCGCACCAGACGGCTCAACACGGAGATGTAGTACACGGACATCGTCAGCACGGGCAACACGAGCGCCAGGAGATGCGAGGCCATGCCGTCCGACCAGGGCGTCAGGCCGCCCACCGGAAACCAGCCGGTCTTCAACGCGACATAGCGGATCAACAGCAGTCCGAGCCAGAAAGACGGCACCGATAACCCAACGATTGCCACCGCTCGCAACAGATGGTCCGTGCCGCTGTTCTCATTTAATGCCGCCACGGTGCCGAGCACGATCGACACCACGACTGTCAACACGAAAGATAGCGTGACGAGTTCGACCGTATTAGGCAGCGTGTCGGCGATTTGCGGGCCGATCGGATTGCCGGTTGCGTACGACTTGCCGAAGTCGAGCGCGAGCGCACCGTTCAGCCACCGGCCGTACTGCGCGACGACCGGCCGGTCGAGCCCGTACTGATGATTGAACGCGGCAACCTGTTCAGTGCTCGCGTCGCTGCCCAACGTCAGGCGCGCGGGCGAAACAGGTGTCGCGCGGCACATCGCGAACAATAGCGCGCTCACCACCAGCAGCACGAGTACGGAAGAAAACAGTCTCGAAACGCCTTTCATAGCGACCTCATGCCTTCGCGAGGGAAACGTTGTCGAGCTTCAGTGAAAAGCCGGTGTTCACCTGGAAATCCTTGACGTTGCTGCGCCACAGGTTCTGCACTTCCAGCGCACCGATCCAGACGGCAGGACAGTCGCGCGCCAGCACCTGCTGAATCTTGCCAAGGACGGGTTTGAGCGCAGCCGGGTCGTCGATCAGGTAGCTGTCGTCGATCAGCTTCAGCAGTTCGCTGCTCTCGTAACCGCTCGCCTTCCAGAGACTTTCACTGGGTCTGAACAGCGCGTTGAGCAGATACGTCGGCTCCGGCGGCGCGATGAAACCCGTCAATGCAGCGGCGTGATTGCCGACCAGCACCTGCGAGATCATCTGGCCAAAATCGAGCGGACGCAGATTGACGCGCACGCCCAGCGACGCCAGTTGCGCCTGAATAAAAAGTGCCGTCGACGACGTGTCGATCAGATAGGCTGGCTGCACATACAGCAGATCGAACGACGCACCGCTCGCGTACTTCGAGCTTTTCAACGCTACCCGCGCCTGGTCCAGATTGAACGCGAGGCTCGAAGCAGCGCTCGCGTCGTACCATGGCGAGTCCGGCGCAAACGGCATGCTGCTCGCTTTCACGGCGCCGTAGCAAAGATCGCGACACACCTTGGTGCGGTCCAGCACGAGCGATACGGCGCGGCGAAACGCGGGATCGTCGAACGGCGCCTTGCGGTTGTTCAGGCACATCATCAGCGGGCTGGTTGGCGAAGGACGGCTGTCGCCCGCGAGACCTGCCGACGTACGGATCTGCGCGAAGGTCTGAGCCGGCGGCGCGCTGATGATCTGCGTCTGGTCCGACATGAGCGAGGCAAGCCGCGACGACTCTTCGGGAATGATGCGGAACACGATCTTGTCCCAATGCGGCTCGCCCTTGCCCCAATACGCCGGATTGCGTTTCAGTTCGACGAAATCGTTGGCCTTCGACTGCACAAAAATTGCCGGCCCGGTACCGACGCCGATCGGCGTCTGCTTGAAGTAGTCGGCCGGATGCTGTTCACGACTGCCTACCGGAAAAATACCCGTGTACTTCGACATGTAGTCGAGCAACGGACGGTAAGGACGCTTGAGGCGAATCACGGCGGTGTGCGGGTCCGGCGCCGCGACCGACTCGATAACCGTCCAGAACGGCCGGCGGAATGCCTTGTTCGCAGGATTCAGCACGTAATCGAAGCTGTATTTCACATCGGCGGAGGTGAACGGCTGACCGTTCTGAAAACTCACACCGCGTTGCAGATCGAAGGTGTACGTCAGTTTGTCGGACGAAATGGTCCATGCACGCGCCAGTTGCGGCACACGTTGACCACGCGCGTCGATGCCGACCAGGTTCTCGAAGATCAACTGGTTGATCGCCATCACGTCGTGATTCGGCTGGTTGATCGGGTCGAGCGTTTGCGGATTGCTCGGAATCGCGACCGACAGCACGCCTGCCTGGGCCGCGAAAACGCGGCCTTCGAACACGAACGGCAGGGAAAGCCCCGCGATGCCCGCGGCGCCCGCACGAAGCACTTGTCGTCGCCTGCTGCTGAAAGTCATGAAATCCTCTGTTTTTTCAGTGCCGCTGGATTCGTCACATTCGGTGAATCGATTCACAAACAATAGTGAGGTTGGGGCGGCGAGTCAACTTTTCAAAAATATCGGAAACCCTGGCTGACGTGTCCAGGCCGTTTTGCTGTGGGCCTAAGCGAGCAGCAAAGAAGCGTCGGCGAGCGACAGCACCGTAGTGCGCGAATCGAATGCCGTGGAGAAAAGATGATCGTGCACGACCTGATCCGGGTCGTAACAGCAATCCTTCACCGTGTATAAGCGGAAGTCCGCGTCACTCGCATAGGCGACCGACGACAACACCACACCCGTCGACGCGATGCCCACCATGATCAAGGTGTCGATACCCTGGGCGGAAAGTCGCGCCGACAGATCGGTGCCGAAGAACACGCTCACGCGATGCCCGATGATGAGCGGTTCGCTGGCCAGTTGCCCTAACTCCGGGGCAATTTTGTCGTCGATGAAAAGACCGAGTTGTTTGAGTCCCTGGCCGTTCTTGTTCAATGGGCTGACTTCCGGATAGCCCGGACTGAACTGGATCTTGGCGAAATAGACGCTGACGCCTTTGGCGCGCGCGGCATCGCACAAGTTGCGCGTGTTGGCGAGCAGCGTGGGCGCAACCGTTGGAAACAGTCCCAGTATGTCAGTCTGATAATGCATGACGACGAGCGCAGTCTGCGCCGGCACGATCGCCGGAAGCGGCGCGCCCACGCTCTGCGCCGACGCGGCGCTGATTCCGCCGTCTCCGCAGCCATCGAGACCGAGTCCGGTCGCCATCGCACCGGCCAGCACGCCCGCCGTTTTCATAAACCGTCGACGGCCTGTGCGACCGCCCTCCTCGCGATTGTCCAGCCCCGACTGTAACCCGTTTTCCCTGTCACTCACAGCGCACCTCGAGTTTTGGTGAATCGATTCATTTACACGATGTACGCAATGTCCGCAGCGAAAAATCCGCTGTCAAGCCACTTCGTGGCCGGATAAACCCTGGGACAGAAACGGGTTAGCGCTTTTTGCGCCGTGCAAGACTCGGGGGTGCGCCACACGACTCGCGCACGATCATCCGCATGGGATGTTTCGAGCGGCGGATACCGGACGGTGCGGATCCGTTGATCAGTTGCAACATCATGTCCGCCGCTTCACGGCCGACATCGCGCGGATTTTGCGTCACCACGGTCAAAGCCGGCGACGCGATGCCCGAATACTCGTGCTCGCCGATGGAAACGACCGACAGGTCGCCTGGAATCGACAAACCAGCCTCCCGCACGACTTCAAGCACGATGGCCACGTCGCTCAGCGTCGCGATGATGGCGCTCGGCCGTGCCGGACCAGTGAGGAGAGCGCGGCAAACGTCCTTGTTGAACGCGCTGGTACGCAGCACGAGCGCCGGGTCGGGCGCGATGCCGGCTGCCTCGCATGCGGCCTGATAGCCGCGCACCATCTCGCGGCCCACCCAGGTGTTTTCGTGGCCGGCCACGAGTGCAATGGCGCGATGACCGAGCGACGCGAGATAGCGTACGGACTGACGGCAGCCGTCGGCGTGGTCGGTCAGCACTGAATTGAATTCACCCTGTGCGTCGCGCTCCCATAGCACGACAGGCATGTTCAGGGTGTGCAGGAAGTTGAAATAGGAGGGCGTCTCGTCGTCGGAAATCGCGCCGATGAATCCGTCGATGCGGCGCTGCTTGAGGCTCGACAGAATGGCGCGCTCGCGCTCGAGATCGTAGTGGGAATTGGCGATCAGAATCTCAAAGCCGCTTGCCCGCAGCCGCTCTTCGGCCGCACTCACCATTTGTGCGGCGGTATGCTGGGTGATGTCGGAAATCAGACAGCCGATCGCACTGGAACTGCCCTTGCGCATGCTGCGCGCCACCACGTTCGGCACGAAATTCAACTCCGCCACCGCGGCGCGGACCGCCTCCTGAATGGCCGGCGCCACGTTTTCGCGGCCGTTGAGTACCCGCGAGACCGAGCCGACCGACACCTTCGCGAGGCGCGCGACGTCCTGCACGGTGGGCGAGCCCTGTGGGGATTTTCGGCTGCGCAACGCAGGTTGAGCGGCTTGGGTAGCTCTCTGTTTAGGCATGACGGAAGGCAAAAGGTCATCGACCGATTCTCAATGAATCGATGCATCGCGCCGATTATAGTGCGTTCGGGCTCCAACCCATGTCGGCGCGGGATCGAGGCACGGCAAACCTCCCTTCGTATAGATGAAAACGCATCTCCGGGATATGCGAAAAACAAATAGCATGTGAATCACGATCATCAACCTCGCGTCCCGCTTTCAACTCCCGCATGCATGAATGAGGAACTGCTGAAACGCCACTGCCGGCGTATCGAGCGTCGCGCCCTTACGCCATAACATCCCCGCATCCATTTGCGGAATCGCGTTGAGAATCGGTCGCGCGTCGATCCGCTTTCCTTCGAGCGACCACGGCCGAAACACCATGTCGGACAGAATCGTCACGCCGAAACCATGCGCGACCAGTCCACGCAGCGCTTCCATCGAACTCGTGCGAAACGCGATGTTCGGCTCGACGTCGTTCTGCTTCCAGTAACGCAGCGTGGACTGCTCGCCTTCGTCCACGGTAATCATGATGTACGGGTAACTCGCGATATCAGCGAGCGAAGGCGCATTGAGTTGCGCGAGCGGATGAGTAGGCGAAGTCCATAGCTGCCGACGCGAGCGGATCAACACATGATGCGCAAAACGCCTGACATTCTCCACATTCGACAGCAGCACGATGCCGAGATCGACACTTCCCGCCTGCACGGCCTCTTCGATCGCCTCACGGTCCAGGTCGTGCAGATCGATCGCCACGTCGGGGTAGGTTGCGCGAAAGCGCGCCATCAACTCGGGCAGAAAATAGCCCAGCACCGTGTATGAAGCCGCAATGCGCACGGTGCCGCGCAGATCGTGCGCACGGAACGGCGCCTTATAAACGGCGTCGCGCACCGAATCGAGTATGTGCCTCGCGTGGTTCAGGAAATCGTTCCCTTCCGGGGTCAACTTGACGCCTTGTGGCAGGCGCTCGAAGAGCCGCGTACCCAGGGTTTCCTCCAGGGCGAGCACCGCGTTGGTAATCGCCGATTGCGACACATGCTCAGCCGTCGCTGCCATCGAAAACTGACCACTCTGGGCTGCCGCCACGAAGTAACGCATCTGCCGCAGGGTAACGTCTTTAGACATGTGTTTTTCGAATAGCAGGATTCGGTATTCGTGATTTTACGTTGGAAATTCCGCTTCCTATACTCCGCTTCCAATAAAGCCGCCGGAGACTGCCCCATGAACGCCCCGCTATCGCCCCCGCTAAGAGACGCGCTTGCCGACATATCGCTCGACGACAAATACACCCTTGAAAAAGGCCGCGTCTATATGAGCGGCACCCAGGCGCTGGTGCGATTGCCGATGCTGCAGAAGGCGCGCGACCGCCGCAACGGCATCAACACGGCGGGCTACGTGTCCGGCTATCGCGGTTCGCCGCTCGGCGCGCTCGATCAGGGTCTGTGGAAGGCGAAGAAGCATCTGAAGGAACACGACGTCGTGTTCCAGCCCGGAGTGAACGAGGATCTTGCGGCGACGGCCGTATGGGGCACGCAGCAGCTCAATCTGTGGCCGGGCGCGAGGGTCGATGGTGTATTCGGCATGTGGTACGGCAAAGGGCCGGGCGTCGATCGCACCGGCGATGTCTTCAAGCACGCGAATGCCGCCGGCACCGATCCGAATGGCGGCGTGCTGGTGCTGGCAGGCGACGATCATGCAGCCAAGTCGTCGTCGGTCGCGCATCAGTCGGAGCACATGTTCGTGGCGAGCGGCATTCCGGTGCTGTATCCGGCCAGCGTGCAGGAATATCTCGACTACGGTCTGCATGGCTGGGCCATGAGCCGCTACGCGGGCTTGTGGGTGGCGATGAAATGCGTCACGGACGTGGTCGAATCGAGCGCCTCGGTCGACATCGATCCGGACCGTTTGCAGATCGTGCTGCCCGAAGACTTCGACATGCCCGAAGGCGGTCTGAATATCCGCTGGCCCGATCCGCCGCTCGCGCAGGAGGCGCGTCTCCTGAACCACAAGTGGTATGCGGCGCTCGCCTACGTCCGCGCGAACAAACTGAACCGCGTGGTGATCGACAGCCCCAACCCGCGTCTCGGCATCATGACGGCGGGCAAGGCTTACCTCGACGTCCGGCAGGCGCTCGCCGACCTCTCGCTCGACGATGAAACCTGCGCACGCATCGGCATCCGCGTGTTGAAAGTGGGTTGCGTATGGCCACTCGACGCGCAAAATGCCCGCGACTTCGCGACCGGGCTCGACGAAATTCTGGTGGTGGAAGAAAAACGCCAGATTCTCGAATATGCCCTCAAGGAAGAACTGTACAACTGGCGCGACGATGTGCGGCCCAAGGTCTTCGGCAAATTCGATCAGCGCGACGACGAAGGCGGCGAATGGTCCGTCCCGCGCGGACAGACGCTGCTGCCGGCGCACTACGAACTGTCGCCCGCTCTGATCGCGAAAGCGATCGCCCGGCGCCTCGCCAATGCCGATCTGCCCGCCGATCTGCGAGCGCGAATCGAAGCACGGGTTGCCGTGATCGAAGCCAAGGAGCGCGAGGCGGCCACGCCGCGTTCCGTGACGGAGCGGCAACCGTGGTTCTGTTCGGGCTGTCCGCACAACACTTCGACGCGAGTGCCCGAAGGTTCGCGCGCTCTGGCCGGCATTGGCTGCCACTACATGTCGATGTGGATGGACCGCAATACCGAGACCTTCAGCCAGATGGGCGGTGAAGGTGTAGCGTGGACCGGTCAGATGCACTTCACGAATGAGCGGCACGTGTTCGTCAATCTGGGCGACGGCACCTATTTCCACTCAGGTTTGCTCGCGATTCGCGCGTCGATTGCGGCCGGGGCGAACGTGACCTACAAGGTGCTGTACAACGACGCGGTCGCGATGACCGGCGGCCAGCCCGTGGACGGTGTACTCACCGTTCCGCAGATCGCGTTTCAGGTGATCGCGGAAGGCGCGAAACACGTGCTGATCGTCACCGACGAGCCGGAGAAATACGACGCGAGCATTCGCCTTCCCGACGGCGTGAAGGTGTATCACCGCGACGAACTCGACCGCTTGCAGCGCGAATTGCGCGAGACGGCAGGCACATCGATCCTGATCTACGACCAGACATGCGCGACCGAAAAGCGTCGGCGCCGCAAACGCGGCACCTATCCCGATCCAGCGAAACGCGCTTTCATCAACGACGCCGTATGCGAAGGTTGTGGCGACTGCTCGGTGCAGTCGAACTGTCTGTCGGTCGAGCCGCTGCAAACGCCACTCGGCACCAAGCGCAAGATCAACCAGTCGTCGTGCAATAAAGATTTTTCATGCGTGAAGGGCTTTTGCCCGAGTTTCGTCACGGCGGAAGGCGCGCAGCTGAAAAAGCCCGCTAAACCCAGCTCCTCGGCGGCATTGCCGGATTTCGCGGGACTGCCCCGGCCTGAAATTGCCTCGCTCGCGAAGCCTTACGGCGTGCTCGTGACCGGTGTCGGCGGAACCGGCGTCGTCACGATTGGCGGGCTGCTGGGCATGGCGGCTCACCTCGAAAACAAAGGTGTCACCGTGCTCGATATGGCCGGGCTCGCACAGAAAGGCGGCGCCGTGCTCAGTCATGTGCAGATCGCCGCGACGCCCGACCAATTACACGCCACACGAATTGCGGCCGGCGAAGCACGTCTGATTCTCGGCTGCGATGCGATCGTTTCCGCTTCGGCCGAAGTGCTAGCGCGCACACAACGCGACATCACTAAAGCGGCAATCAATAGCGGCGCCACGCCGACCGCCCAGTTCGTGCGGGACCCCCAATGGACTTTTCCCGCCGATCAAACGCAAGAGGATTTGCGCGCAAGCATCGGTGACGACTGCGACTTCATCGACGCCAATCGTCTCGCGCTCGACCTGTTGGGCGACACGCTCTACGCCAATCCGCTATTGCTCGGCTTTGCCTGGCAACGCGGCTGGCTGCCGCTCGGCTACGACAGCCTCGATCGCGCCATCGAACTGAACGGCGTGGCCGTCGAAAAGAATCGCCTAGCGTTCGAATGGGGCCGCTATATCGCGCAGTACGGCGAAGCCGCCGCCGATGCTTTTACGCCATCCTCCACCAAACAGCAGGCCATTGTCGTGCAGATGCCGGAGTCGCTGGACCGGCTGATCGAACGCAACGTCGAGCGGTTAAGTCAGTACCAGAACCGTCGTTATGCGGCTCGCTACATCGACGCGATCGACCGGTTGCGTGAGAAGGAAACGGCCGTGATGGGCGCGGCAAAGCCGCGTCTCACAACGGCGGTGGCGCGCAATCTGGCGAAACTGATGACCTATAAAGACGAGTACGAAGTGGCCCGTCTTTACGCGGACCCCGCCTACATGGACAAACTGCGCGCGCAGTTCGAAGGCGAGCCGGGTCGCGATTACACGCTGGCATTCCATCTCGCACCGCCATTACTCGCCAAACGTGACGAACATGGCCACCTGAAAAAGCAGCGATTCGGACAATGGACCCTCACCATGTTTCGCGTGCTCGAAAAATTCAGGTTTCTGCGCGGCACGGCATTCGACCTGTTCGGCAAGACGGAAGAACGCCGCAGCGAGCGTGAGTTGATCGCGCAGTACTTCGAGTTGATCGACGAATTCTGCGCAACGCTCGACACGGCCCGATTCGATGCCGCGATGAAACTCGCCAACTTGCCCGACGAAATTCGCGGCTTTGGTCATGTCAAGGAGCGCAACCTGCTCGCTGCGTCGGCGAGGCGCGAACGCTGGCTGACGGAATACCGCAACGAAGCAGCGGACACGTCACTCTTTTCATCTTCTGAACTTATCGAAAAAGCGTTATGAAATCGACAATGCATGATCGTGACGGCGTGATCTGGCTGGACGGTGAGTTGGTGCAGTGGCGCGATGCGCAACTCCACTTTCTGACACATTCGCTTCACTACGGCATGGCCGTATTCGAAGGCGTCAGGGCATACGAGACCACGACGGGTCCGGCAATCTTTCGCCTCGGCGATCACACGAAAAGACTCTTCAATTCCGCAAAGATTTTCGAAATGACCATACCGTTCAGCGCGGACACCATCAGAGAAGCGCAGTTGGAAGTGGTGCGTCGCAATCAGCTGAATGCATGCTATCTGCGCCCTCTCGTCTGGCTCGGCAGCGAGCAGATGGGACTGGGTGCGCGCGACAACACAGTCCACGTCGGCATCGCTGCCTGGCCGTGGGGCAGCTATCTCGGCGACGAGGGACTCTCGCGCGGCATTCGTGTCAAGACATCGTCGCTATCGCGCCATCACGTGAATGTGTCGCTGGTGCGCGCCAAGGCAAGCGGCTACTACATCAACTCGATTCTGGCCAATCGCGAAGTCACGCGTCACGGATACGACGAGGCGTTGCTGCTCGACACGGAAGGCTACGTGTCGGAGGGCGCGGGGGAAAATGTTTTTATCGTACGCGATGGGGTGTTGTACACGCCAGACCTTGCATCGTGTCTCGACGGCATTACCCGCGCGTCGGTCATTGAAATCGCGCGAGACCAGGGCCTTCGGGTCGTCGAAAAGCGCATTACACGCGACGAAATGTACTGCGCCGACGAAGCCTTTTTCACTGGCACGGCGGCCGAGGTCACGCCCATTCGCGAGCTGGACGATCGCGTGATCGGCAAAGGCGAGCGTGGGCCGATTACGGCGTCGCTACAGGAAACGTTCTTTGCCGCGGTAGCAGGAAAATCGGAACGCTACGCGCACTGGCTGACGCGCGTGAACCGCTGAGTCGATTTCCATCGGGCCGGACACTGTCGTACCCTGTCCGGCTCACTTTCAACACGAGACCGCCATGTCCGCTTCCTCATCCTCAGAACGTCTTCCCGCCAACGCGATGCCCGTATTGCGTGTGGTGCCGCAACCGTCGAGCGCCAATGTGCACGGCGATGTCTTCGGCGGCTGGATCATGTCGCACGTCGATATTGCCGGATCGATTCCCGCCAGCCGCCGCGCGAACGGCCGCGTCGTCACCATCGCAGTCAATTCGTTTTTGTTCAAGCAACCGGTTTTTATCGGCGACCTGCTGAGCTTTTACGCGGATATTGTTCACGAGGGGCGCACGTCGGTCACCGTCAACGTGGAAGTCTTCGCGCAGCGCATGGGCATGACGGCGGACGTCGTCAAGGTGACCGAAGCCACACTGACCTTTGTCGCGACCGACTCGATGCGGAGGCCTCGTCCGTTGCCGCCCGTTAATATCGATTCCGATACGCAGGTGAATCGCAGCTGATCTCCCCTCCCCCGCTGGCCGCTTTTCAAGGCCCAGATCATTTCAAATGCGTTTCCCGCATTAGCGATCCCACTGACCACTCCATGGGTCGCGCGCCGTAACCGATACCAACTCGAGTTACCCGTTCAAATTCGCTGCAATAAAAACTTTCCCAACAAATCTTCAGACTACCTTTTTTATTGAAGGTAATCCGATTCCGCCATTGCGCAAAACACGAGTAATAGACGTTGTCCGTACTGCACCCGTAAATTATGGTAATACAACAATAGATACGACTCGGCGAGGCGTTTTCCAACGTCTTCCGAGTTATATCGGCGACGGCGGCCATCCAAAGAAAGCGGCGTCGGATAAGGGTTATCGCGGGGTATTCGCGAAGTACGCGCAGGTCATCCACGTGTCCGCCCGATTAGCAAATTCGGCTGTGTGACGTGAGCAACTCTGCGCGCAGAGAATGCAAATTTTTTTGCGGTTGTGTACATTCCCGGTTTGCCGCGAGCGCTGCTATCGCGCGGGATGCAAGTCGTTAAGTCTCGCATTGCGCTTGCCTGGAAATAATGTAAGGCATTTGGAAATTTAAACGTCGACCACAGCTTTGCCCGGGTCGTCGTTTTGTTTTGGACTTAGAGGCGTTGCACGGGCCGCTTCCTCTGCGAACCGCGCCTTCCTGTCAGCAGTCTTTGGAACAATGATCATGTCCCGTGTCATTCGGCAACACGCATCCGGCGACGACGGCAACGATATCGGCCGGCGACTTCCCCAGTCTTCGCGACAAGCCATCGCGCTGTCATGCCAGCTCGCGCGCGACGGTATGCCAGGCCGCCCGTCCGTTCAAATCCGTGCCGTGGAATATCCATGCTCGCGCTAGTCCGCATTGCCCTCCGGCGCCCCTACACGTTCGTCGTTCTGGCGATCCTTATTCTGATCATTGGGCCGCTTTCTGCGCTCAAGACGCCGACCGACATCTTCCCCGACATCCGCATCCCCGTGATCAGCGTGGTGTGGCAATACACCGGCCTGCCTCCCGATCAAATGGTGGGACGGATCACCTCGCCGTTCGAGCGCTCGCTGACCACGACCGTCAACGACATCCAGCACATCGAGGCCGAATCGGTGAACGGCTTCGGGATCATCAAGATCTTTTTCCAGCCTGGTGTGAACATCAGTAACGCGAACGCCCAGGTCACGGCGGTCGCGCAAACGCAGTTGCGGCAATTGCCGCCGGGCACCACGCCGCCGCTGATCCTGAACTACAACGCGTCGACCGTGCCGATCATCCAGCTCGCGTTGTCCGGCAAGGGCTTGTCGGAGCAGAATCTCGGCGACCTCGGCTTGAACCAGTTGCGCCCGGCACTCGTCACCGTGGCCGGCGCCTCGATTCCCTACCCGTTCGGCGGTAAATCGCGGCAGGTGCAGATCGACGTCAATCCGGCCGCGATGCAGGCGCGCGGACTGTCGGCGCAGGATGTGGCAAACGCGCTGGCCAGCCAGAATCTGCTCACGCCGATCGGCACGGAAAAGATCGGCGATCACGAATACACGCTGCAACTGAACAACGCGCCGTCCGCGCTCAAAGCGCTCGGCGATCTGCCGATCAAGGCCGTGAACGGCACCACCGTGTATATCCACGATGTCGCCAACGTGCGCGACGGGAGCCCGCCGCAAACGAATATCGTGCACGTGGATGGCAAACGCTCGGTGCTGATGTCGGTGCTCAAGAACGGTTCGGTGTCGACGCTCGGCATCATCTCGGGCATCAAGCAGCACGTCATCGACGCGAAGCCTTCATTACCCGACGCACTGCAAATCTCGCCGATTGGCGACCAGTCGCTTTTCGTGCGCGCGGCAATCAGCGGCGTCGCGCGCGAAGGCGTGATCGCGGCCGCGCTGACCAGCCTGATGATCCTGCTGTTTCTCGGAAGCTGGCGCTCGACCGTCATCATCGCGACCTCGATCCCGCTGGCTATTCTCGGCTCGATTGCGACGCTGTCCGCGCTCGGCGAGACACTCAACATCATGACGCTCGGCGGTCTCGCGCTCGCGGTGGGGATTCTCGTCGACGATGCGACCGTCACGATCGAGAACATCAACTGGCATCTGGAGCAGGGAAAGCAGGTCGAAGAGGCCATTCTCGACGGCGGTGCGCAGATCGTCACGCCAGCCTTCGTGGCGCTGCTGTGTATCTGTATCGTGTTCGTGCCGATGTTTTTCCTCGAAGGCGTGGCGCGCTTTCTGTTCGTGCCGATGGCCGAGGCCGTGATCTTCGCGATGATCTCGTCGTTCATCCTGTCCCGCACACTCGTGCCGACGATGGCGAAGTATCTGCTCCACCCTCATAACCTGGACGAGCCGGAGCACGAAAAGAAACGCCCCGGGCCACTCGGACGCTTCCAGCAAGGCTTCGAACGGCGCTTTGAAAAAGTCCGCACGGGCTATCACGGCATTCTCGAAGTCGCGTTGAATCATCGCGCGCCCTTCGTGACCTGCTTCCTCGTTTTCGTGCTGCTCTCGTTCGCGCTGGTGCCGCTGCTCGGCCGCAACTTTTTTCCTGCCGTGGATGCCGGGCAGATTCTGCTTCACGTTCGCGCACCGGTCGGTGTACGCGTCGAGAAAACTGCGCAGATTTTTTCGGACGTGGAGAACTCGATTCGCCAGATCATTCCACCCAACGAACTTGGCACGATGGTGGATAACATCGGTCTGCCGGTGAGCGGTATCAACCTTGCGTATAACAACACCGGCACCATCGGCTCGCAGGACGGCGACATCCAGATTGCGCTGAACGAAGACCATCATCCCACTGAAGATTACGTGCGGCAGATGCGGGAGAAGTTGCCGCGACTGTTCCCCGGCGTCACGTTTTCGTTTCCGCCCGCGGACATCATCAGCCAGATTCTGAACTTCGGCTCGCCTGCCCCCGTCGACCTGCAGGTGCGAGGCAACAATCTGCCGGGCAATTTCATCTACGCAAACCGCTTACTGCGTGAAATTCGCCAGATTCCCGGTGTCGTCGACGCACGCATCCAGCAGGCGCAAAATTCGCCGACCTTCAATGTCGACGTGGATCGCACGCGCGCGCAACTGCTCGGCATCAACGAGCGGGACGTGACGAACAGTCTGGTGGTGAACCTTGCCGGTTCGAGTCAGGTCGCGCCGACGTTCTGGCTGAACAACGCGAATGGCGTGTCGTATCCGATCGTGATGCAGACGCCACAATACAGTCTCGATTCACTCGCGTCGCTGCAAAATCTGCCGATCACGTCGAGTCTGCAGAATACCGGGCAGATCCTCGGCGGCCTCGCAACCGTCGAACGGACCAACACCAACGCGGTGGTCAGCCAGTACAACATCCAGCCGATGGTCGAGATCTTCGCGACGACGCAGGATCGCGACCTCGGCGCCGTCGCGGCCGACATCCAGCGCGTGGTGCAGGCGAACGCGGGCACGCTGCCGAAGGGCTCCACGGTGGCGTTGCTCGGCCAGGTCCAGACCATGAACAGCGCGTTTGCCGGCATGCTGTTCGGCCTGCTCGGCGCGGTCGTGCTGATCTATCTGGTCGTGGTCGTCAACTTCCAGTCGTGGGCCGATCCGTTCGTGATCGTGATGGCGCTGCCGGCCGCCCTTGCCGGCATCGTCTGGATGCTGTTTGCCACCCACACCACGCTTTCGGTTCCCGCCTTGACGGGCGCGATCATGTGCATGGGCGTGGCGACCGCGAATTCGATTCTGGTGGTGAGCTTCTGCCGCGAACGGCTTGCCGAACACGGCGACCCGTTCAAGGCCGCGCTCGAAGCCGGCTTCACCCGCTTTCGCCCCGTGCTGATGACCGCGCTGTCGATGATCATCGGCATGGCGCCCATGGCACTTGCGCTGGGCGAAGGCGGCGAGCAGAACGCACCGCTTGGCCGCGCCGTGATCGGCGGCCTGATCTTCGCTACGACCGCGTCGCTGCTTCTGGTGCCGGTCATTTTCTGCATCATTCACTCGCGCCCTGGCCGCGCAATTGCCCCGACACCCGCTACGGGAGATCCCGCTCATGTCGTCTGAACCGATCGCCGGCAACCAGCCGCCGCGGCGCCGACTCGTCACCATCGGCGTGACGGGCCTTGTCATCGCCATCATCGTGGTTGCCGCGGGTGTCACGCTACGCGTCGTCGACGCGCGCAACCTGAAGTCGTGGACCAACGCGCAGGTCGTGCCGACCGTCACCGTGATCCGTCCCGTCAGCGCCGCAAACGGACCGACACTCGATCTGCCCTCGCATCTCGAAGCTTACTCACGCGCGCCGATTTTTGCGCGTGTCAGCGGCTACCTGAAGTCGTGGAGCGCCGAGATCGGCACGCCGGTGAAGTCCGGGCAATTGCTGGCGGTAATCGAATCGCCCGAACTCGATCAGCAACTGGTGCAGGCGCGCGCGGACCTCGCGAGCGCTCAGGCCAACGCGGCGCTCGCGGGCACGACTGCGAAGCGCTGGCAGGCGTTGCTCGGCACCGATTCGGTCGCGCAGCAGGAAGTCGACGAACGCACGGGCGACTACACCGCGAAGAAAGCGGCTGTGGCGGCCGCGCAGGCTAACGTCGATCGTCTGGTTGCCACGAAAAGCTTCGAGCGTATCGTGGCGCCGTTCGATGGCGTCGTGACCGCTCGCGACACGGACGTGGGCGCGCTCATCAATGCAGGTAGCGGGGGCGTCGGACAGGAACTCTTCGTGGTCTCCGACGTGAAGCGTCTTCGCGTGTACGTGCAGGTGCCGCAGGCCTACGCACCGGATGTGCGCAATGGCGGGACGGCGACTCTGACCGTGCCGGAATATCCGGGGCAGCATTTCACCGCTCGCGTGGTCGCGTCGGCGGATTCGGTGAACGTGGCGTCGGGCACGACGCTCGTGCAGCTATTGGTCGATAACTCGGACGGCAAGCTCTTGCCTGGCGGATTCGCGAGCCTGCAATTCAAGCTGCCGGTTCAGGCGAATGCCGTGCGGGTGCCTGCCAGCGCGCTGGTGTTCGACGCTCGCGGCCTGCGGGTCGCCACCCTCGGCGCGAATAGCCAGGTCGTCTTCAAGACCGTGACGATCAACCGCGACTTCGGCGATGCGGTCGAAATCGGTTCGGGACTGACGGCAACCGATCGCGTGATCGACACGCCGCCCGATGGTCTGGCCGATGGCGACCATGTGCAGGTTGCCACGGCGGCGCGCGCCGCCAGCGCGCCCGCCAAGGGGAGCACAAATGGCTAGGCCGGCTGTGCTCAGACTCGCGCCGCTTCTCGCCGGGATCAGCACGCTCGCGGCGTGTTCGCTCGCACCGGACTACCATGTGCCGCCTACGCCGATTGCCGCGCAATACCGCGCGATCGGTCCGTGGGTCAGCGCGCAACCGGCGGACCGGTTGAGCCGCACAGGCTGGTGGAAAATCTATAACGACCCGCAACTCGACGACCTCGAACAGCGGCTGCTCGCGAACAATACGGACCTCGAGGCCGCCTACGCGCATTACCGGCAAGCCAAGGCATTCGTCGATCAAGTGTCGGCCGGACTGTATCCAAAGATCACCGCGAGCGCGGTTCCGCAGCGCGACCGCCAGTCGGATACGCGTCCGTTGCGAGCCGGTGGCCCCGACTATTACAACTCGGCCACGCTCGGCGGCGAAATCGACTACGACCTCGATCTCTGGGGACGGGTGCGCGATTCCGTAGCGGCAGGCAAGGACGAAGCCCAGGCAACCCAGGCCGATCTGGCGTCCGTGCAACTGAGCTTGCAGGTTCAACTCGCCGACAGTTTCATGCGCCTGCGCGGGCTCGATCAACAAACGCAGCTCCTGACCGACACGGTCAAGGCATACGCACGCGCGCTCGAACTCACCCAGACGCTGCATGGCGGCGGAATCGTATCGGGTCTCGACGTATCGCGCGCAAAAACGCAGTTGTCTTCGGCGAAATCACAGTTGTCGCAGAATCTCGCGCAACGCGCGTTGATCGAGCACGCCATCGCGGAACTGACCGGCGCATCCGCCTCCGAATTCAGCCTGCCGCAGACGACCGGCGCGATCGCGCTGCCGGTGATTCCCGTCGACCTGCCGTCCACGTTGTTGCAACGGCGCCCCGACATCGCCGCGGCCGAGCGGCGCGTGGCTGAGGCGAATGCAAAAATCGGCGTGGCGCGCGCGGCCTATTTCCCGTCGATCACCTTGAGCCTGCAAGGTGGTGTGCAAAGTTCGGTCTACGCCGGGTTGGTCAGCGCGCCCAACATCTTCTGGGCAATCGGACCCCAGCTGGTTCAATACGTGTTCGATGGCGGCTTGCGTCGGGCGCAACTCGATGCGGCGAAAGCCGCGACCGATGAGGCCGGCGCGCGTTATCGCGGAGTCGTGTTGTCGGCGTTCCAGCAGATCGAAGACAACCTTTCGCTGTTGCAGGATCTCAGCACCGCGCTCGATCAGCAACGCGAAGCGGTCGATTCAGCGCAGCATTCGCTCGATCTCGCGTTGAATCGCTATCGCCAGGGCGCGGTCGGCTACCTCGATGTCGTGCAGGCGCAGACGGCGGCACTCGATGCGCAGCGGGGCGTGCTCGATATTCAGACGCGCCTACTGAGTGCGAACGTGCAACTCATCAAGGCGCTTGGAGGGGGCTGGTCAAGCGAGGAACTCGCGAGCGCGGCAAAGGCGCCGGCGCTCGTTGCTGCCGGTGGATCTAACGGGTGAGGATTGAGGGCGACGGCGCGTTGTTGGGCGGTGCGCCGCGCGTTGGCATCGGCTCGTGTTCCAGCGTTTCAGTTCCATCCTTCCAGGACGACCTTGCCTCGCATCGATGCGCTCTCGACCATGGCATGCGCGCGTTTCAGATTGGCCGCGTTTATCGGTGACAGCCGTTGAGTCAGCGTGGATCGGAGGTGCCCTTGATCGGCGAGGTCTGCCAGACGATTCAGAATGCGTCCCTGCAACACCCTTTAGAAGGGATCGTCTCTTCATGTCGTCTGTTTTCTTACTGGAACCCGATCGGTTTGGCGAATTTTTTCTAAATATAAAGCGAGCGCGGTTGGTTCCGTCGAGCGGATCGCCTGATGACCGCTACAACAGATTAAAGCGATTCCCCACTGTCAGTACGAGATCATAGATGAGTGGCCGCACGTGGCCGGCAATCGACCGCTCGCCCGCCATTCCCTATCAGACCTCCGTTTGCTCAGCCATTTCGCGCGCGTCGTCTACTGCGATACCAGAAACGACCCTTCAAGGTCGGGATGCATCAGTCAATTCTTTAATATTTATCGCTGAAAGCGGCCAGTCTGTCGCGCGTACTCTCGACCCGTTGAGCGCGTCTTTCGGCTTTCCGCTAGCGGCAGATTATCGGCCGCTAACGGGCGGTCCCGACGTCGCCGCGTCTCGCTTCACTGCTACGCACTTGATCTCGACCAGCAAGCCTGGGTGTGCGAGTTCGGACACACCTATCGACGTCCACGCACACGTGCCGCGTGGAAAAACCCGATTCTTCACCTCGCGAAATACGGGCATGTGAGCGCTCATCTGCACGTGGTATGTCGTCATATCGACAACGTCGTCAAAAGTGCACCCGGCCGCTTCCAGAACCAGGCGCAGATTTTCCCAGCACGCTAGGAATTGTGCCTCGGGATCGGCGATCACTTCGAGGTCAACGGTACGTCCGACCTGCCCAGCGCAGAAAACCGTGGCACCTACCTTCACTGCCGGTACGTAGCCGGCGCGCTCGACGATACGTTGCATCTCCGACGGGATGATCAATTCGCGGTCTGTCATGTGTCTTACCCGTTACAAGGTTGACGCGGTCATTCACCGCGGCCCACATTATGACCGTTCATAGCTGTGTCGATGCAGTGCCGCCGGAAGTCCACTCGCTGGAAACCGACCATTGAGCGGCAACGACACCTTTCCGCAGCGCAAATCTATAAGCCCTACCATCCGAGCGCCATACGGAAGCGATCAACCTCGACTGCTGAATGATTCGTTTCAGGCCTTCGCCGGTTTCGGGTGGCCGAGTTTGACCATCTGCCGGAACATGAAGTGCGGCGCAACGCGGCTGGCGATTTTCAATATGTTGCTCAAGCCTGGGCGTATCTCCGCTTTCCCGGCTTCAATTCCTGCAATAGCACGCTTTACCAGCACGCTGACATTCATGCCCTTTTCCCCTTTCATTTCCTCGGCAAATTCGCCTCGAAATAATGGGGTTTCGATTCCTGGCGGAGCCAGCTCGACGACCGAAACACCGGTGCCGGCCAATTGCGCTCTCAGACACTGCGTGTAAGCATGAAGCGCGGCCTTCGATGCGCTATATATCGGAGCCGCGGGAAAAGGAATGAACGCCAGACCCGACGACACATTCACAATCAAACTGTTTTTCTGCCTTAAGAGCAACGGCACAAAAGTCTGAACCATCCACATGGGCCCCTTCAGATTTCCGTCTACTTCAGCGGTCAGGTCACTCAATCGACGCTGCCGATCCAGTTTGACATTGCGCATCGTTCCCGCGTTGTTCACCAGCGTATTCAATGCGGGAAACTGGCTCGATACGAGCTTGTACAGCGATTCGATACTCGTCGGATCGCTCACGTCGCTTTGAAACACATGAAGTCCGGCAACAGCTTGCCGTGCCGCGTTCAGCCTGACGATGTCGCGACCAGTGACTATCACAGTATTACCCCGAGAGATGAGCTGTCGCGCCAGCTCCATGCCAATCCCACTTGTGCCGCCCGTAATCAGCACGGTTCTTCCGGTCATCTTCATCATGCCACTCCCCTGTCCTGTTAAGCGTGGGAGCAGTTTGACTGGCATACTCTCCGAAAGGAAGAAGGCACCTGAAAGTTTTATACTTACCAAAAAGAGAGTGTAAAGATGGGCAACGTCCCCGCGTTCACGAAGGAACAGATTGCTGCCGCGCAATACTACGCAAGCCTGACGCCGCCCATCGATCTCGACCCTCGAATCGCTTCATTGGTCAGAGATCTAATCGGTCGCGTCGCCGACAAATGGACGATGTTGATCCTCGACGTACTCGCCGAGAAGTCGCCGTTGCGTTTCAGCTTTCTTGGCAAACTGGTTGAGGGCATCAGTCAAAAAATGCTCACCCAGACTTTGCGCGCAATGGAGCGTGATGGTCTGGTGATACGCACGGTCTATCCGGTCGTACCGCCGAAAGTCGAATACAAACTCACAGACCTTGGAATCACATTGGGCGCAGCGTTCTGCGGAGTCTGGGTCTGGGCTGCCAAGAACCTTGATGCTATCGAGAAGGCACGTCAGGATTTCGACCAGCGGCCCGCGTAACTGCTGACTGGAAAACGTGAATCGAGGCTTTGGCGCCCGGCGACAGCTATGCAGCAACCGGGCGGTCGCCACACAACCGATATTCGCTGAACGTGGGCGCTCGTGATATGTCTCGCATTGGCCGACTCGCCGGCAAACGACACCGCCTGATCGCCTTTGCGCTACACAACCGTCTGAAAAATGGGCCATCCGATTTCGGTCCGCCAGAGCGTCGCGTCAGCCGTCTCGCGTGCTCCCACGAGATAGTACTCGCGGATTGGCGCATCGATTGCCAGCGCATGTTGCGTCACGTACGAAGCCAATGCACCGTAAGCGAGGTCGATGTCGGTATGCGCCCCCGCATGGATGATGGTGGCCAATTCGACTTGAGGCACCACAAGCGGCTGTACGCGCCCCATCGAGCGCACCAGTGCGGCACACGGCACGAAGATGGTGGCTTCGCCGCGTGCATCCAGGAACAAAGCGTTCGAGTAAATGCCTCCTGCTGACCCTGTAACCGGCACCTGCTGTGCAGCAAGCGTGGCATAAAGCTCTGCAATAGCACCTTGAAACCAAAGCAGTGCGTCCTTGATATCGACAATCTGGGTGATCGAAGCCGCCATGGCAGCGTCGACGGTACGCTGTTCGATGCTCGCGGACATTCGCGCAGCAGGCTGCAGCAAACCTCGCAGGGAAGCGACTGCACTCTGGGTACGCGCGAGCTCGCTTTCGAGGCGTTCGAGATGTGCCGAGATGAGTTCGCTACGGGCCTCGATGTCTTGCGCACCCAATACCGCGCGAATGTCCTCCAGCGGCATATCGAGCGCCCGAAAACGGCGTATCACTTGAGCGGTGGCGATCTGGTCAGGTCCGTATCGCCGGTAGCCGGTCTGCGCATCGACTTCGACCGGCACGAGCACGCCCGTCTCATGATAGTGGCGCAGCGTCTTAACGCTCAAATGCGTAGCGCGCGCGAAATCGCCGATTCCGAGGGAGAGTTGCATGCGCCCATTGTGCACTCTCCCGTAGGGGGAGAGTCAACCCACAAGAAGGTATTGACTCTCACGTCACCGGACCCTCCAGGATAGTCGCTCCGGGCCAGAAGCCCATGATCAACAGGAGCAACTCGACATGACAAACCTGCTAAGCGGCGTCGTTGCCGACCACATCGAAGCCATCAATGCGTTCGACACCGAGGCGACCGTCGCGACGTTTTCACCGGATGCCTATGTCAACGACAACCACCGCGAGATTCGGGGCGTCGACGCAATTAAACGGTGGGTAGAAAAGGAAATTGTCGGGGACAAGGTGACTCTCGACGTACGCGAAATTGCCAATCACTACGGGGATATCATCGTTAGAGCCACGTATGACGGGGATTTCGATAAATCCAGACTTCCGTCCGGCGAGCTTATTCTGTCGAACTATTTCAGCGTCCGCGAGGGCAAAATTGTCAGCCTCGTCGTGATTCGCAATCAGCCGTCGCCTTACTGACTGAGGAGCCCTCGCTCGACAGCTCATCTTCGCCACTTGAAATAGACGCTGAAGGCGGCTTCCCCGAGGGTGGCTGACGAACGAGGTTTTTCAACAGCAGGCAGGAATTGTTCACAACCGGCTTTCGCGTTAATCGTCCGCTCATTTCCGGAAGCGCTCGTTCGACAGTTCAGTGGGAATCGACGACAATCCGGCTTTCCGCTCACTTAATCAAGAGCACGTCCATGAAGGAAACCGTCAATTGAGCACCGGCTTGCGATCAGCTATTTTCAACACACTTGCAATTGCAGCCGCGTTGCTATCGGTCGCCTCCGTCGGCGCCACAGAGTCTGCGACCGAAGCCCATGCAGTGCCCTTCATCGAAGTCACGAAGAGCAGCTTGCCCGATCATGGCTGGGCACAAAAAGTTTGCCAACTAGCCGCGACCTCGTGCAGCGCGTCAGGCCCGCAAGACGATGCAGGCAAGATGCCGACGCTATATCGGCTCAAAGGTGACACGTCGAGCAACTACTACGCGATCCTGCCAGGCCCAACGCTACTAAAGATGAGTCTTGTGTCTGGCACTGCCTGGAAAATCCTGCAGAAATGGGACTTTTCGGACTACCAGCCGAAAGACCGTGAAACTGGCGATGGCGAGGCACCACCACTGGCTCTTTATCCGGCCCTGTACCCGCTCGGAAGCGATCGATATGCGGTCGCGGTGCTGGCCGGTTGGTCGGAGAGCTATTCGGGCGGCGGAGGCGGCTGGGAAAATGCCGACTTCGTGGAATTAGCACCAAACGGTGGTCACGCCGGGGCCACGCGTGTCGAGAAGTTGCCATTCAGTTGCAACAAGTCGATTCGTGCGTGTTTTTCCGAGAACGACTACCGTCACTCCCCACACTGCAGCGAAGATTTCGACGGCTCTTTGAGGTTGCGCTTTGTGCCGGGCGCGAGCGTCGGCAAACTCGACTGGATCGCGACATGGAAAGAGACGCATTGGCCAGAATTGAAGCCGAAGAGCACCGTGGAGCATAAGTCAGTTTCGGTCACCTTGCCAGCTGGCCAGGATCCGGCTTTAGCGGGTGATTCGTTGCGCAACAGAGTGTCTTTTTGCGAGCCGACTAATTGAGCTGGCTCGCTTTCACGGGCGTCGAATTGCTCTCCTCCGAATTGCGGTGGCTACTTTGTTGCGGGAGTTGGCGACAGGGAAATTGTCAGAATGCCGACCGGCCCGTGTAGTTCGTCAAGGCCCGTTCGCCGTTCCTTGACGCCAACGTTCGCGTGCGCCACAAGGCGAATAACTGCAACGCGCCGCGCTTCAACCTAAACTAAAACCTCTCCCCTGCAGAGTCGCCCACTCTATTCCTCTTCCCCCGACGCAATCCCATAGCGCCGCAATTTCGCGTAAAGCAACTGACGGTTCACGTTGAGCCGTCGAGCGGCGTCCGCCCGATTGTTGCCGCTCGACCTGAGCGCCCGGCGAATCAGCATTTCCTCCAGTCGCGCGATGGCCGAGGGCAGGTCCTCTTCCGGCCAATCGAATGAGGCTGCGGCGTGCGTCGACGGTGAAGTCTTGAGGAAAGAAAAATCAGCCGCGTCGATGTACTCGCCGCGCACCATCACCGCCACACGGTCCATTGCGTTCTTGAGTTCGCGAACGTTGCCCGGCCAGCGATATCGAATCAGATAAGCCGCCGCCTCTGTCGACAGACGCTTGCCCGCTTTCGCACACGTCAGAAAATATTCCGCGAGCGGGACGATATCCGCAATCCGCTCCGAGAGCGGCGGCAGATGAATCGGTATGACATGCAGGCGATAGAACAGGTCTTCGCGGAACGTCCCGTCTGCCACGGCGCGAATCAGATCCCGGTGAGTTGCCGCAATCACGCGCACGTCGACCGCAGTCGGCTTGCCGCCAACCGGCGTCACAACACGCTCCTGCAAGGCACGCAGTATTTTTCCCTGCATGGCAAGGTCCATGTCGCCGATTTCGTCGAGAAATAACGATCCGCCTTCGGCTTGCCGGAATGCGCCTTCGCGGTCCGCGCTCGCGCCGGTGAATGCGCCGCGCGCGTGACCGAACAGTTCGCTTTCGAGCAGATCCATGGGAATCGCGGCGCAATTCACAGCCACGAACGGACCGCGCTTTCTGTGTCCATGCTCGTGAATCGCTCGCGCAACGACCTCCTTGCCCGTGCCGGTCTCACCCGTGATCAGCACATTGGCGTCGCTGTCGGCGAGTACGCCAATCGTCTTTTGCACTGAACGCATCGCCTCGCTCGACCCGATCAACGACTCTGACGGCGGCTCGACGATCCGTTTGCGAGACTCGACGACACCCGCAAGCATGCGCTGCAGCACCTGCGCCAGGTCGTTGCGACCGATGGGTTTTGTCAGGTGGTCGAAAGCACCGAGACGCATGGCCTCGATGGTGTTCGACGCGGTGGCATGCGCGGTCAGCACGGTCACGGCCGGAGCGTGGCCGCGTTCGCGCAGGCGCCGCAGAACCTCCAGTCCATCCATGCCGGGCATGCGCAGGTCGAGGAAAACCGCGTTGATGTGCTCGCGTTCGAGCAATTCCAGCGCAAGCGCGCCGTCCGCAGCCATACGCGCGGTATGACCGAGGTCACCCACCACCTCGGCGAGCGCTTCACGCATGGTGGCGTCGTCGTCGACGATCAGGATGTTAGCCATGGCAAGGTAATTTCAAAACTGGTGCCCTTCTCTGTTATCACATAACGCACAGCGCCACCGTGCGCTTCTGCCACTTCACGTACGATCGACAATCCCAATCCCGTGCCGTCCGGGCGCCCGGTGACAAACGGTTCAAACAGATGATCGGCAATATCGTGAGGCGGCCCCGCACCCTGATCGCGCACCGACAGAACCAGCGCCTCCGGACGACCGATCGCGACCACCTCGATCCGGCTATCGGCGGGCGCCGCGTTGAGCGCGTTCAGAATCAGGTTGTCGAGCGCCCTTTTTAATTGATCCGGGTCGAATCGGGCCAGTTGCGCGTCGGCGGCACAGGCGAGTGTCACTCCGCGCGCCGCAGCGCGCTCGACGTGCTGCGCCACGCAGGCCTGCAAGAACGAGCGCACCTCGACCTGCTCACGCTTGGGCGTGTCGTGTTCCGTAATGCTCAGTAAGCGCCGCACCAGCGTATCCAGCCTTTCGATCTCGCCGAGAATGACCTGCAGCGCCTGTGGCTGCCGCTCGGGTCCACCGGCTACCGCACTTTCCGCTTTCAGACGCATTGCCGCGATCGGATTGCGGATTTCATGTGCCACGCCCGCCGCCACGCGGCCGATCGCCGCCAGCCGCTCGGCCGTCGCCATCTGGCGCGCCAGTTCGTCGCCACGCTGACGCGCCGCCGACAGACGCCGGCCGGCGTCGTTGAGTGCCAGCACGATACGATCGAGTTCGCGCTCGCGAGTGGGCGGCAAGACCGGCAGATCGGCTACATCATAGGCATTGAGCGCCGACTCGATCTGCGATACATGCCTCGACCATGTCATGGTCAGATGGATCAACAGCGCCGCGGCGAGCAGCACCGTGACGAGCAGCACCGCTTGCCCGGCCATCAGTTGCAGATAGCTGCGACCGGCAAACATAAACGTCCACGTCATGGTCCACGCGGTTAAATGCGGAATCGGGCCGGGCAGCGGGCAGGCCGCGATCAGCAATGTTTGCGACCGCGCATCGTACCGGCCGCTGGCAGGCCGCTCCGCATTCAACGCGCTGACATTGATATCCCGAATGCGCGGCAGTTCTCCGCCCGGCGGCTCGAGACGCGCTGCCGGGCCGTCGTAGGTTGGAAAAGCGAAAGCCACCGAGCCGACGTCACGCTGCCAAATCCCTCCCTGCACGCCCGGCCGGTTCTGTAGCGCCGACTGCACCAGCGTGACGAGCCGCTTGCGTACGTCCGTGTCGTCGCCAGCCAGTTGCGACCTGTCGCCGCCGCTCGCGTATTGCCGGTACGCCGTCACGATGGCTTCGCAAGCCCGGCTATTTTCTGCGGCCGCCTGACCGACACGTGCCGCCGCCGACTGATGGAACAAGCCGATCATCAGCATGGCAGTCGCTGCTGCGGCAACGACCAGCAACAGGAGCAGCAGGACAAGACGGCCGCGCAACGATCGAAGCATGGGGTTCCAGAAAGATCAGGAAAGGATACGAGTAGCACGCTGATGCGAATGGTATGCCAGGTTCAGCGTCATCGGCGCGATTCGTCTAAAGCGCCCGGCAGCGCACACTTCGCGGCGCGCTTCTGTCGTGATTTGTGACGGCCATTGTCGCAAATCACGACACCTTCCCCGACGCTATCCGCCGCGAGTCCGCTCCAGCGGACACCATCGACTGGCATAGTCGTTGCAGAAAGGAGTGGGCAGCCTCTCTCCCGATGGCGGCACTTTTTCCGCTCTCCCCGACGAGGCCTGCATGACAAGGAAGCATCTGAATTGGACCGCGCTCATCGTGATCGCGCTGCTGATCGTGGCCGGCGTCTGGTTTTTTGTCATCCACCACGCCAGCCGGAAACCTGCCGCCGCACCACGCGGCACGCCGGTCTCCACGGTGGCGACGAAGCTGTCCAATGTCCCCGTCTATATCGATTCGCTCGGCACGGTGACGCCGACCCGCACGGTAACGGTCATCAGTCAGGTGAACGGCATTCTCGATTCGGTGGACTTCAAGGAAGGGCAGTTCGTCCACCGCGGCCAGGTCATTGCGCACATCGATTCGCGCGCATTGCAGGCTCAGCTGGTCCAGGCACAAGGCACGCTGGCGCATGACAAAGCAGCGCTCGTCAACGCGCAACTCGACCTGCAACGTTATCGCCAGCTGATCAAGGTGGGCTCGATCACGCAGCAGACACTGGATACGCAACTGGCAACCGTCAACGAAGATCAGGGCACGGTGACGGCGGATAGCGGTAGCGTGCAGAACCTGCAGGTACAGGTCGGCTACTGCACGATTACGTCCCCGGTGGACGGCGTGGTGGGTTTGCGTCTCGTCGATCCGGGCAATTACGTGACGACGACCAGCACGACGGGCGTGGCAGTGATCACGCAGCTGCAACCCGCGACCGTGGTGTACGCCGTACCCGAAGATTATCTCGGCCAGATTCACAAGGCGATGTCGCGTGGCACGGTGGCTGTTCTCGCTTACGACCGCGACAAGAAAACGCTGCTTGCGCAAGGCACGCTGCTGGCCGTCGATAACCAGGTCGATACGTCCACCGGCACGATCAAGGTGAAGGCCGAATTTCCGCAGTCGGGCTCCGCGCTCTTTCCAAATCAGTTCGTGAACGCCCGCATGCAGGCGGATACGCTGACGCAAATCCCGGTGATTCCCACGGCCGCGATCCAGCACGGTACGCAAGGCGATTTCGTATTCGTCGTCACGGCCGGCAACAAAGTCGCGCTGCGCAATGTGAAGGCCGGCCCGGTCAGCGGTGATGACACGGCGATTCTCGACGGCGGCGTCAAGGCCGGCGAGCAGGTCGTCACCGATGGCGCGGACAAACTGGACAATGGCTCGGTGATACGGGTCGTTGCTTCGGCGCCGGCCGGTGCTTCGACTGCTGCTGCGAGCGCCCCGGCCTCGGCGGCGTCGGGAGCCTCGGCCACCACTGCGTCCAATTGACCGGACGCCCCCGATGAATATTTCGCGCCCTTTCATCGAGCGGCCCATCGCGACCTCGTTGCTGATGGTCGCCGTGCTGCTCGCCGGCCTGCTCGGCTATCACCTGCTGCCCGTCTCGGCACTGCCGGAAGTCGACTATCCGACGATCCAGGTCTACACGCAATATCCGGGCGCCAGCCCTGACGTCGTGAGTTCTTCGATCACCGCGCCACTCGAAGTTCAGCTCGGCGAAATGGCGGGTCTCAAAACGATGAACTCGACGAGTTCGAACGGCGTGTCCGTCATCACGCTTCAGTTCGACCTGTCGCTCTCGCTCGATGTGGCCGAACAGGAAGTGCAGGCCGCTATCAATGCGTCGGCGAGCTACCTGCCCACCAACCTTCCCTATCCGCCGGTCTACAGCAAGGTCAATCCGGCCGACGCGCCGGTTGTCACGCTGTCGCTGACTTCGGATGTACTGCCGCTCACGAAAATCGAGGATCTCGCGGACACACGGCTTGCGCAGAAAATCTCCCAGATTACCGGTGTCGGGCTCGTCACCATCAGCGGCGGCCAGCGTCCGGCCGTTCGCATCGAAGCCAATTCCGGCGCGCTCAATTCGCTCGGCCTTTCGCTCGACGACGTGCGCACGACCATTGCCAATGCCAACGTCAATCAGGCGAAAGGCAATCTCGACGGCAAATATCAGGCGTATTCGATCGGCGCCAACGACCAGTTGCAGTCCGCCGACGACTACCCGAATGTGATTCTCGCCTATAAAAACGGCGCACCGATCCGGCTCGCACAGATTGCAAAATCAGTCGATGCCGCCGAAGACATTCATCAGGCCGCCTGGACGAACACCACGCCGTCTATCGTACTGAACATTCAGCGGCAGCCCGGTGCCAACGTGATCGACGTGGTAGACCGTGTGCAGAAGCTCCTGCCGCAGTTGCAAGCGAGCCTGCCCGCCACCTTGAAAGTCGCCGTGCTGACCGATCGCACCCAGACCATCCGCGCCTCGGTCACCGATGTCGAATACGAGCTTCTGGTTGCCGTGGCGCTGGTGGTCATGGTCATCTTCATCTTTCTGCGCAAGGTGGCCGCGACGATCATTCCCGCCGTGACCGTGCCCCTTTCGTTGATCGGCACGCTGGCGGTGGCTTATGGCCTCGACTTTTCGCTGAACAACCTGACGTTGATGTCGCTGACCATCGCCACGGGCTTCGTGGTGGACGACGCGATCGTCATGATCGAAAACATCACACGTTATATCGAAGCCGGCGACAAACCTTTCGAAGCGGCGCTCAAAGGCTCGAAGCAGATCGGCTTCACGATCATTTCCCTGTCGGTTTCGCTGATCGCCGTGATGATCCCACTGCTCTTCATGGGTGACGTGGTCGGGCGCCTGTTCCGCGAGTTCGCGCTGACTCTCGCGATTGCCATCGTCATTTCAGCGCTCGTTTCCCTCACGCTTACGCCGATGATGTGTTCGCGCATGTTCAAGGAACACGAGGAGGAACACCGCTCCGATTTCTTCGATCGCGTGAACCGGCGCTACGTGCAGGGGCTTGGCTGGGTTCTCGAACACCGCGGACTGACATTGATTTCCGTGGCGCTCACAGCTGCGCTGACGTTCGTCATTCTGATCCTGATGCCGAAGGGCTTTTTCCCCGAGCAGGATACCGGCTTGATCGAGGGAATATCGCAAGCCGCGCCCACGATCTCCTTCTCGTACATGGCGCAAAAGCAGCAGCAACTGGTTGGCCAACTGCTGAAAGATCCAGCGGTGGCGAGTCTATCTTCGTTCGTTGGGATCAACCAGACGAGCCCAACGCTCAACCAGGGTACGGTGCTGATCAACCTCAAAGACAAGGGCGATCGCGACAGCAGCGCGGCAGTGATCCGGCGCCTGTCGAACGCCACGGGCAGCCTCGCGGGCATGCATCTGTTCCTGCATCCTGTACAGGATCTCACGCTCGACGACACGATCTCGACCACCAGCTATCGTGTCGGTCTGCAAGCCACCGACCCGGCCCTGCTCGCCGAATGGACCGGCAAGCTGATCGACGCCCTGCAACACGACCCCGCGTTCGCCGATGTGCAAAGCCAGGCGCTTCAGCAGGGGAATCAGGTGCAATTGAACTTCGACCGTTCGACCGCCTCCCGTCTCGGCATTACGCCCCAGGCGATCGACGATGTTCTGTACGACGCGTTCGGTCAGCGCCAGGTGTCGACCATCTACACCCAACTCAATCAGTATCACGTCGTTCTGGCCGCCGACAAGACGTCCGGCAATCTGTCCGATCTTCTGTCCGGCCTGTATGTCGACACTGCTTCCGGCGGCGTGGCGCCGCTCGCGAGCATGGCCACCATGAGCATCACGCATGCGCCCGTCACGATCAACCGGCAGGGGCAGTTTCCGTATGCCGACGTCTCGTTCAATCTTCAGCCTGGTTATACGTTGGGCGACGCCGTCTCGCGACTCGATGACATAGAGAAACAGATTCACCTGCCGATTACGGTGCAAGCCTCGCTCGAAGGCACGGCCGCAACATTTCAGTCGTCCCTGTCCAACGAAGCGTTTCTGGTGGGCGCGGCGATTATCGTCGTGTATCTGATGCTCGGCGTGCTGTACGAGAGCTTCATTCACCCGGTCACGATTCTCTCGACCTTGCCCTCGGCCGCACTCGGCGCATTGCTTGCACTGGTCATCACCGGGACGCAGTTCGACATCATCGGCCTGATCGGCATCGTGCTGCTGATTGGCATCGTGATGAAGAACGCCATCATGATGATCGACTTCGCGCTTGAACTGGAGCGCAATGAAAACCTGCCGGCCGTAGAGGCCATCCGGCGCGCCGCCGAATTGCGATTCCGACCGATTCTGATGACCACGATGGCGTCGCTGTTCGGCGCCCTGCCCCTCGCATTCGGAACCGGCATGGGCTCGGAGTTGCGGCACCCGCTCGGCATCGCCATCATCGGCGGTTTGGTGATTAGCCAGTTGCTGACCCTGTTCTCCACGCCGGTCATGTATCTGGCCATGCATCGGGTAGAGGAGCGTTTCAGCAAGCGCAAACCTGCCGCTGCGGAGTAACGGGCGATGAATCTCTCCGGCCCGTTTATCCGACGTCCCGTCGCGACCACGCTGTTCGCGATCGGCATTGCGCTGTTCGGCGGACTGGCTTTCAAGTTGCTGCCCGTTGCGCCCCTGCCCGAAGTCGATTTTCCGACCATCAACGTGCGCGCCACGCTGCCCGGTGCCGATCCTAATACGGTGGCGACTTCGGTGGCCACGCCGCTGGAGCGGCAGTTCGGACAGATTTCCGGCATCACGCAAATGACCTCGGTCAGCTCGCTCGGCGCCACGCGCATCACCATGCAGTTCGATCTGAACCGCAATATCGACGGCGCCGCACGTGACGTGCAGGCCGCCATTAGCGCGGCGCGCACCAACTTGCCGGCGAATCTCGACGGGAATCCGACCTATCGCAAGGCCAACCCTGCTGACGCACCGATTCTGATCATCAGTCTCACTTCCGACACGGCCACGCGCGGCCAGCTTTACGATGCGGCTTCCACGGTGCTCCAGCAGAAGCTGTTGCAGACACCGGGCGTAGGCGATGTGACGGTCGGCGGCGGAGCATTGCCCGCGGTTCGGGTCGAGTTGAATCCCAACCGGCTGAATCACTACGGCATCAGTCTCGAACAGGTGCGCACGACCATTGCGAACGCCAATGTGGACTTGCCGAAAGGCACGGCCTCGGTCGGTCCCGTGAAGTACAACATCGGCGCGAACGACATGCTGTACAACTCGCCGGACTACGCCCCGCTGATCGTCAAGCAAAACGGCAATGATGTCGTACATATTTCCGATCTCGGTTATGTACGACAGGACGTGGAAAACCTCGAAAACTACGGCCTCTCGAACGGCAAGCCTGCCGTGCTGTTGATCGTGTTCAAGGAGCCGGGCGCGAACGTTATCGACACAGTCGACAACGTGAAAGCGGCATTGCCCTTTCTCGAAGCGTCCATTCTGCCCACTATCCGTCTCAACATTCTCATGGATCGCACCACGACGATCCGCGCGTCGCTCCTCGATGTGGAAATCACGCTGGCGATTTCCGTGTTGCTCGTCACGGCCGTTACGTTCGCGTTTTTCCGCAACTGGCGCACCACGCTCGTGCCGGCCATCGTCGTTCCGCTCTCGCTGCTCGGCACCTTCGGTGTCATGTATTTTCTCGGCTTCAGCCTGAACAATCTGTCGCTGATGGCGCTCACCATTTCAACGGGCTTCGTCGTAGACGACGCCATCGTGGTAGTCGAAAACATCATGCGTCACATGGAGCGTGGCGAGCCGCCCATGGAAGCAGCGCTCGCAGGCGCACGCGAAGTGGGCTTTACCGTGTTGACGATCAGCGTCTCGCTCATCGCGGTGTTCATTCCGCTGCTGCTGATGGGTGGTATCGTCGGGCGGCTGTTTCGCGAGTTTTCGGTGTCGTTGTCGGTGGCGATTCTCATGTCGATGGTGATCTCGCTGACAGTCACACCGATGCTCTCCAGCATCGCCTTGCGCACCGATCCCGACGCACACGGAGAAGAAGACGCAGACGCCTACCCGGATTCGCGTTTTCACCGCTTCTACCATCGCACATTGGGCTGGGTGATCCGGCATCCGGTTCTGATGGGCATCGTCACGATTCTCGTGCTTGCACTGAACGTATTGCTCTACATCGTCATTCCCAAAGGGTTCTTTCCTCAGGAAGATACGGGCCGACTGACCGGTCAGGTTCAGGCATCGCAGAGCATTTCGTATCACGCCATGCAGCAGAAATTCCAGAAGATCAATCAACTGATCCTCAAAAATCCCAATGTCGCCGCAGTGGGTGGCTTCGTCGGAGGCTCCAACGCCGTGAACAGCGCCATGATGTTCGTGACACTGAAGCCATTGGGCGAGCGCAAGGCAACCGCCGACGAAGTCATCACGCAATTGCGCCGTACTCTCGGCGACATTCCCGGTGCGCGTCTTTATTTGCAATCGGCACAGGACATTACCGTCGGCGGACGACAGAGCGGCGCGCAATATCAGTTCACCCTCACCGCAGACGAGCAGACCGATCTGGACAAATGGGTTCCGAAAGTGGTGGCCGAGTTACGCAAGCTGCCGATCCTGCAGGATCTCAATACCGATCAGCAGGACAACAGCATGCAGGCCACGGTCGATGTCAACCGCGATACGGCGGGGCGTCTGGGTGTGAATTTCGATTCGATCGATCAGGGTCTTTATGACGCATTCGGGCAGCGTCAGGTGTCCACCATCTATCGGTCCACGAATCAGTATCACGTCGTGATGGAACTGGCCCCCGAGTACTGGACCGATCCTGCGGCATTGAGCGGCATTTATGTCCCCGCCGGCGCGCCCAGCACGTCGAGCAGCGGTTCGACCGGCAGCGGCTCGTCGACCACGGCAAGCGCGGCGACCTCAGCCAGTGCCACCGCGGCCACGGCGTCAGCGGCAAGCGCGGCCGTAAGTGCGAACCCGGGAAGCAGTCCCGCGACGCCCTCGACCGCCGTGCTGTCCACCGGCAGTGCCTTGGTCCCGCTCTCGGCCATCGCCCATTTTTCAATCGGCAAGACCGCGATTTCGATCAACCATCAGGGCACTTTCCCGGCTGTCACGGCATCGTTCAATCTCGCGCCGGGTGCCTCGATTGGAGAAGCCACCCAGCAGGTTCAAGACGCGGTCGCCCAATTGCGCATGCCGGCCAGCATCGTTGGCAACTTCGCCGGAACGGCCCAGGTGTTCCAGCAATCGGTAAAAAGCGAACCGATTCTGATCGTTGCTGCGTTGCTGACGGTGTACATCGTGCTCGGCATGCTGTACGAAAACCTCATGCACCCGCTGACCATTCTTTCCACGCTGCCCTCCGCTGGAGTTGGCGCATTGATTGCGCTACTCGTGACCGACACGCAGTTATCGATCATCGCGCTGGTCGGTGTGATTCTGCTGATCGGCATCGTCAAGAAAAACGCGATCATGATGATCGATTTCGCCATCACCGAAGAGCGGCAGTTCAACCGCTCGCCTGAAGAAGCGATCACGCGCGCCTGCCTGATCCGTTTCCGGCCGATCATGATGACGACCACCGCGGCCATTCTCGGCGCCTTGCCGCTCGTGTTCGGATCGGGCTACGGATCGGAATTCCGCAAGCCGCTCGGTATCTCGATCATCGGTGGTCTCGTCTTCAGTCAGATGCTCACGCTTTATACGACACCGGTCATCTATCTATGGCTCGACCGCGCCTACCAGCATCTCAGGCATCGCAAAAGGGAAGTGCAGCAATGAAGACAAGACCGTTGGAGCTTGCCGACTCCTTATCACATGGGAGCCTGGCTCGATCGCCTTTTCCGACATGGCGCGGACTCGCCGCAGCGACATTGACGGCGCTGTGCGTGGCCGGATGTGCCGTGGGACCGGACTACAAGAAACCGGTGATTGCCGTTCCGGCGACTTTCAAGGAAGGCGTCGACTGGCAGCGCGCGCAGGTCGATCCTCAGGCGGCGATATCGAGTACATGGTGGCGCATCTACCAGGACGACGCACTCTCGCAACTGGTGGAGCAATCGCTCAAGGCCAATCAGTCGATCGTCACGGCAGAGGCGGCGTATCGGCTCGCGCAGGCCACGGTGGATGCCAATCGCGCAAGCCTCTTTCCTGTCGTGACTGCGGGCCTCTCCGGCAGTCGTAGCGGCACCGGCACGGGCGCCGCTAACTCGGGCGTGAGCAGCACGACGGGCAACGTGGCCGGCGTGCGCCAGTCTGTCAGCGTGACAGCCGCTGCAAGCTGGGAGCCGGATTTGTGGGGCGAAGTACGGCGCGAGATCGAATCGGCCAGAGCAAGCGCCGAAGCCAGCGACGCCCAGCTTGCCGGTGTGCGTCTTTCGATCGCCACAAGCGTTGCCACGGACTACTTCGCGCTGCGTCAGGCCGATCTGGACACCGACTCGCTCAGGCAGCAACAAACTATCGACCAGCGTATTCTGGACATCACGCAAACGGCGTATCGTCAGGGCACTGCGTCGAACGACGATGTGCTCGAAGCCCAGGACACTCTCGAACTCGCTATCGCCGAATTGCAGAGTACCGAGACCTCCCGCGAACAATATGAACACGCCTTAGCGGTGCTCACGGGCGTACCGCCTTCCGGATTCTCCATCCCGGTCGTACACGCTTACACCTTCGCCAATCCTCAAGTGCCGCTCGCGTTACCGTCGCAACTGCTTGAGCGCCGCTACGACGTGGTCAGCGCGGAGCGCACTGCCGCCGCTGCCAATGCGAAGATAGGCGCGGCGGAAGCGGCCTTTTTTCCGATACTCGATCTGTCGGCACAGGGCGGCTTCGAACACAACGCCTTCGCGCACCTGCTGTCGATGCCCAGCCGTGTCTGGACGCTCGGCCCCGATCTCGCCGCAACGATTTTCGACGGCGGCGCGCGCAGCGCGGCGGTACGCGAAGCGCGCGCAACTTACGACGAGGACGTGGCGACTTATCGCGGTACGGTGCTGACCGCTTTTCAGAGCGTCGAAGACAGTCTGTCGTCCGTCAATCATCTGCAGCAGCAAACCCAGGCCTACGACAACGTCCTGCATCGGAACCAGCAGTTGTTCACCAGCGAACAGGCTCAATTGAAAGCGGGCACGGCGAGCGAACAAAGTGTTTTGACGCAGCAACTCACCTTGTTGCAAGCCGAACAGGCGTTTCAGGACAGCCAGTCATTGCTGACGCAAGGCAGTGTCGGCCTCGTGAAAAATCTGGGGGGTGGATGGCAGTGGCACAAGGATGAATAGCCTCGTGTTTATCGTTTGATGCTCGTTTTCCTTGGCCACTAGCGACCGACGAGTCCCCCGGCATAGCGCCGGATTTTGAACCGCAGCTAAGCGATATTTGCGTTAAGAGCTCGACGGTCTTCCTTCTTGCTCGCGCACCTCAGAACGGATACTGAATCGGCTTATCCATCAAACTGACCCATTGCGTTTGAGTAAACTCGTGCACGTTTGCCGGTCCGCCAAAACGTCCGCCGTTCCCCGACGCACCCATTCCGCCGAATGGCACGTGAAACTCGTTGTTCACCGTCTGATCGTTGACATGCACCATGCCGGCGCGAATTCTCGACGAGATGGCCAGACCGCGCGACATGGATTGCGTGTGGACGGCGGCAGCAAGCCCGTACTCTGAGACGTTCACGAGTTCCACCGCCTCTTCGTCGCTATCGAAGACAGTGATCGGTGCTACGGGGCCGAAAATCTCCTGGTCATATGCAGCCATGCCGGGCATCACGCCAGTGAGAACCGTCGGTTCGTAAAAGAGACCGCGATAACGTCCGCCAGTCAGAATAGTCGCGCCTGCGCTGACGCTCGTTTGCACGATGTCGTCGATACGGTCGCGTTGCTTCTGGTTGATCAACGGTCCCAGATGGACCTGCTCCAGAGCGGGATTGCCAACCGCGAGCTGGCGGGCTCGCTCGGCCAGTCGCTGTGCGTACTTTTCGGCGATAGAGCGATGCACGAGGTGGCGCCCTGTCTGCATGCAGATCTGGCCTTGATGAAGAAACGAGCCCCACGCACCGCTGGAAGTGGCCGCTTCGATGTCCGCATCGTCGAGCACGACGATCGCATTGTTGCCGCCGAGTTCGAGCGCGACCTTCTTCAGCATGCGTCCGCAGATTTCGCCGATCGAACGGCCGACGGCCGTGGAGCCCGTGAACGAGATCATGCCGACCTTCGGGTGACGAACGAGCGCGTCCCCTGCTGCCGGTCCGCCCGGAATAACGTGCAGAACGCCGACCGGGAGACCCGCGTCTTCGAACACCTTGGCGAGCAGCAGACCGCCTGCTACGCCGCTCTGCGGATCCGGCTTGAGAATGACGGCGTTGCCGAGCGCAAGCGCAGGCGCAACAGACCGCATCCCCAGAAGAATCGGGAAATTCCATGGCGCGATGACGCCGACCACACCAATGGGCACGTGACGACAGATATTCATACGGCCCGGCATCGCGGAAGGGTAAAGCGCGCCATCCGGCTGCATCGGCAGCGCGGCCGCCATCTGCAGTTGTTCGTACGTGGCGTGCAATTCCCACTCAGCCTTTGGCCGCGTCGAGCCGCACTCACGGATGTTCCAATCGTTGATCTCCGGCGCGCGCTCTTTCAAGAGCCGGGCGGCTTCCCGCAGAATGGCCGCACGTTGATCGAATGGCGTTGCCGCCCAAGTTTGCTGGGCCTTCGTCGCAGAGATGACAGCGTGGTCGATGTCCTCAGGCGAACCGACACCGATCACCCCGATGTTCTCCCCCGTTGCCGGTTCGACCACGGTCTGCGTTCCACCCGTCGCCTTCTTCCATCCATCTGAAAAGATGTTCCCGTTCCATACTTCTGAATGACCGATATTGCTCATGTTCTTTCTCCGTGATGCATGTGTAGACTTTATTCGAACGCTCACTCGGCGTGCGGAGCCAGCGTAGCCATCGGGTTCGCGACGCTGGTGCGGCGATTTGAAATCAGTACTACCGCGATAGCAGCCACCACCCCCGGCACCGCGAAAACCAGAAAACTGAAGTTGATGGGGAATTTCTGGCTCAGGAGATAACCACCGAGCGCAGGTCCCGCGACCGCGCCAAACCGCCCTGCGGCCGCCGCCCAACCTACACCCGTCGAGCGGATAGCGGCCGGATAGAGTTGCGCAGCGAACGCGTGCACGATGCACAGCGTCCCGATGGTGGTTGCTCCGGCTGCAATCAGCAGGATATTCAACACGACCGGAGACTGTCTGTATCCCAGCAACGCAATCGAAACCGCAGCAATCGCGAAGAACAGGATCAGCGTCGGTTTGCCACCATGACGGTCTGCAAGCCAGCCGCTGAACAAACCGCCGGCGACAGCGCCGACGTTCAGCGTAATCAGGAACGTCAGACTCGAACCGAGCGGATATCCGTTTGCGGCCATCAGCTTGGGCAACCAGGTATTCAGTCCGTAGACCATCAGCATGCACATGCCGAACGCGATCCAGAGCAGAAACGTATCGAATGCGCGCCCATTCGCGAACAACTCGACGGTGCGCATGCGAGCCTTCACGCCATCTTCACTGACTGCTGCGAGGCTGGCGGCGGTGCCTTTGAAATCCGGTGCATAGCGACGCAGGATAGGCTCGGCCTCGCGGAATCGCTTCTGGGCAATCAGAAAGCTGATGGATTCCGGCAGCCATTTGTAGAACACCGGAAAGCACAGCAGCGGGATGCCGGCAATCAGGAAGTTCGCGCGCCAGCCGAATTCCGGCGTGATCGCTTTGCCCAGCAGCGCCGCGATAACGCCGCCTACCGAAAAGAAGCTGAGCATGATGGTCACCATGACGTTACGCTTGCTGCGCGGCGCTATTTCGGTCATCAGGGCGACGATGTTTGGAACCATGCCGCCAAGGCCTATGCCGGTCAGAAATCTGCACAAGGCAAATTCCGTCGTGTTCGTACAGAACGCATTGCCCAACGCCGCGATGCCGAACACGACGAGGCAAAGCAGAATGATGCGTCGTCGGCCGAACCGGTCGGAAGAGCTGCCCAGCGTCAAGGCACCGACCATCATCCCGAATAGCGCACTGCTGCCGATAAAGCCTGCGGTAACGGGCGACAGTTCCCAGTCGTGCATGAGCTGCGGAAGGATCGACCCGTAGATCACCAGGTCGTACCCGTCGAAAAGCATCAACATGGAGCACCAGAACATCACCATGAGATGCATGGAATTGAGGCGAGTATTGAAAAGTGCGTCACCAGCGGGGGCGTTAACGTCCATTTTTTGTCTCCAATGTAAAATCATCAAAGCTCTGCTCGGCTTTTGATTAGTAAAGCTAATGTATTGACCTTCGTTTTGGCTGTTATGTGTTCGATACCCGCTTCAAATCAGGTAGCGGCTTACTCGGTCTTCATTCCATCGGATACCCGCGCCCGCTTCGTTGCCGAAGTGAGCACGGCCCTCCCTGAATTGCAGAACCGGTTCGAGGATGGGGCCGGCAAGGTCCATTCGCTCGAGCAGATGCGCGGTGGGGCTCACTGCAAGAACGTGTGCGCTGAACTCTTGAAAAATATGGCTGGACATCGGCAAGCCGTTTTGCTCGGCGATAGCGCTCGCCTTCATCCACCCCGTCACGCCGCCGATTTTCATGAGGTCCGGCATGCAGAAATCGCATGCGCCGCTATCGACGGCTTTCTGCATCTCGTCAGGACCAAACCAGTTTTCGCCCGTCTGGACCGGAATCTTCAGCGCCTTGCGGATCGACGCGTGACCGGCGTAATCGTGCTGTAGCGTCGGCTCTTCAATCCAAGAAATACCTTCAGATTCCAGTGCACGGCCCCGACGCTTCGCCTCCGGAACCGACAGACCCTGGTTGTAGTCGACCATCAGTTCCGTCGATTCACCGGTCACCTGCTTCAAGGCGCGCACAACCTTCAGATCGTGGTCGAGCGTCGTGTAACCGATTTTGGTTTTGACAGCCTTGAAGCCGGCTTCCACTGCGTCGCGCGCGCGTCGGGTGCCCAACTCCACGTCGTCCATGCTGTGACTGTCGTACGCAGCGAGCGGTCGCGCCTTTCCGCCCAGCAACTCGACGAGCGGCAGTCGATGAGCCTTGGCCTTCGCGTCCCATGCGGCCATGTCGATGCCGGCAGTCGCCATACGAACCACACCCGTGTTACCGATCAGACGGAAGCGTGCGTCGAGAGCGCGGTCGATAGCATGAGGAGACAGCGGCATACCTTTGACCAGCGCTTCGAGTTCTTCGACCATCCGTAGCGTCGGCTTCAGCGCCAGCGGCGTGTAGGTGAACACGTATGCGTGGCCGGTGACGTTCGCGTTCGTGAGCAGATCGATCAGCACCAGCGGCGACGTAGCGACAACGCCAACGGCCGTTTTGACAGGATATTGAAGCGGCACGTTGACAGCGCGTGCGCGCAAACCGGTGATCTGAATTTCTTCCATGGCGGCGACCTTTTACGCGGAGACGGGGTCAACGGTGTGCGGTTCAGTGGCGAAGCTGTCACCACGCTTCCACAAAAAATCGGGATTCAACTGGCTGGCCGACGGGCAACCCACCTGCGCGAGCGTCGTGTCGATTTCGCTCCTGAGGAGCGAGAGCACTTCATTGACGCCGGCCTCGCCGGATGAGGCCAGGCCATATAGCGTTGCGCGCCCAAGGAGCACCGCGCTTGCGCCTAATGCTATAGCCTTGACGACATCGGAACCGCGGCGAATGCCGCTGTCGATGAAAACAGGCGCGGCAATACTTCTCGCGGTTTCCTGCAGTACTTCGACGGGCGCAATGGCGCTGTCCAGTTGTCTACCGCCGTGATTCGAGAGAATCACACCGTCTGCGCCCAACTCGATGCAGCGGCGCGCATCGTCGACCCGGCTGATGCCCTTGATCAACAACTTGTGCGGCCACAGGTCACGAAGCCATTTCAGGTCGTTCCATGCAAAACTCGCATCCATCTGACGGCTCATCAGCGCGGCCTGCAGTTCTGTGTCCTGCACGTCCTGACTGGCGAAGTTCGCCAGTTGCGGCATCCCATGTGTGACGAGATCCAGCGACCAGCGCGGATGCAATACACCGTCGAGAATCGTTTTCACGGAATAGCGCATCGGCATGCCGAAGCCGTTTCTCAGGTCACGTTCGCGCTTGCCGTTCACACCAACATCGGTAGTGAGGATGAGCGTCGTGTAACCCGCTGCGAGTGCGCGTCTGACCAGCAACTCCGCTAGTCGGCGATGAACCACATACAGCTGGAACCAGATTTCGCCCGTCGCCGCGTTTGCCACCTCTTCGATCGAAGCGTTGGATGCCGTGGACAACGCAAAAGGGATGCCGAAATTGCCCGCGGCGCGCGCGAGGGCGATATCGCCATCAGGCCAGAAAATGCCGTTCAGACCGGTAGGTGCAATGACGAGTGGCGCGCTCGCCGCCTTGCCGAGAATGTCGACTTGCATATTGCGCACGCTGACATCGACAAGACGGCGCGGCGCGAACTTGATTTTGCGGAAAGCATCCTGGTTATGACGAAGCCCCAGTTCGTCCTCTGCTCCGCCTTCGAGATAATCGAAGACCATGCGGGGAAGACGGGCCTTGGCGCTTGCGCGAAAATCCGCGACATTGACGAGCTTTTTCATGACTCGATATCTCTGCGCCTTAAGCCCGAGTCTCGACTTCGATCAGCACGGGCCTGTTTCCGGCAAGTGCGTGTCGCAAGGCAGAGGTGAGCGAGTCAGCCGAATCGGCGTGCAGGGCTTCGACGCCATAGCCTCGTGCAAGCGCGCAGAAGTCCAGGCCGGGAACATCGAGACCCGGCACGTTCTCGGCCTGCAGGACGCCGGCGAACCAGCGCAACGCACCGTACGTGCCATTCTTCATGATGATGAAGATGGTCGGTATGTTGTATTGGGCGGCCGTCCAGAGTGCCTGAATGCCGTAGTTCGCGGAGCCGTCGCCAATCACACCAATCACGCGCCGCTCGGGCCTGGCCAGCTGGATACCGACCGCTGCCGGCAGGGCGAATCCGAGACCGCCGGCGGCGGCGAAATAGTAGCTACCCTGTTCTGTCATGCGCAGACGCTGCCACAGGATGTTCGTGGTCGACGTCGACTCGTTCACGTAGATCGCGTCACGCGGCGCCATCTCGTCGAGAATGTCGAACACCCGCTCCGGCGCCAGACGTCCCGCTTCGACAGGTGCCGGTTGCGGCCGGCGCACGGCGGCCGGCATGGGACGCGACGTCCTGGAGACCACGTTATTCAGCGCTTCGAGGGTCGGCGCGATTTCCGCGATGATGGCGTCGCCCATCGGCGCGCGCGTTGCCTCGTTGATGTCGCAGGTGATGGCCATGAGCCGCGTGCCTTGGGGCAAGAATTCGCCAGGTTCGTACTGGTGATAGCGGAACACGGGCGCGCCCACCACGAGCACCAGATCATGACCTTCGAGCAGTCGGCTGATGCTGGCAATACCCGCAGGCAGAAGACCCCGGAACGAGGGATGGGTCGTCGGGAAAGAACAGCGTGGAGCCGAGGGCGCCATCCAGACCGGCATGGCGAGCTTTTCCGCGAGCGCCACGGCGAAGCCATTGGCATGGCTGGCGTCGACGTCCGGTCCGACGATCATCGCCGGATTCTTCGCCTGCTCCAGTTCGCGCGCGAGTTCCTGGAGCCTTGCCGGCGCAGGAACACCGGCCATTTCAACCCGACGGCTGGCGAGATATTCGACACCCGACGCGGCTTCCTGTTTCCAGTCGTCATATGGAACCGACAGATAGACCGGGCCCTTCGCCCCCGTGCCTGCGGTGTGAATCGCGCGGCTCAGCGCCAACGGCACCTCCTGCGCGCAGGACGGCTCCGAACTCCACTTGACCAGCGGCTTCGGCAGCGAAGCGGCATCAACATTCGCCAGCAGCGCTTCGACGCCGACCATCGCGCGGACCTGTTGACCCGCCGTTACGACGAGCGGCGTGTGCGAGTTCCACGCATTGGCGAGTGCTCCCATGGCGTTACCCGTGCCCGCTGCCGAGTGCAGATTCACGAAGGCAGGACGCCCGGTTGCCTGGGCGTAGCCGTCCGCCATACCGACCACTGCACCTTCGTGCAGGCCAAGGATGTAGTTGAAGTCGTCGGGAAAGTCTTTAAGAAACGGGAGTTCGTTCGAACCCGGGTTTCCGAAGAAAGTCGTCAGGCCCTGATGGCGCAGAATCTCGTAGCAGGCTTGGTGAATGGTCTTCATAGCGTCATTTCCGTTCGATGGATCAAATGGTATGAGCGCCCGCGGAATAAGACCAATCATCGCTTTTATGTTCTTATAATAGACACCATCTATATAGGTAGTGTCCATGAGCATCGATCTGAACCTCATACGAACGTTCGTCGCCATCTACGAAACGCAGAGCGTGAGCGGCGCGGCGAAGCGTCTGAACATTACTCAGCCATCGGTAAGCTACTCGCTGACCCGACTACGCGACCTGCTCCAGGACCCGCTTTTCACCCGCACGCGCGACGGGATGGTTCCAACGTTCAACGCGACGCAACTGTTCAGTTCGTTCAGGCAGGCGGTGAGTAGCATCGAGTCAGCCATATCGGCGACGCGGCAGTTCGACCCGACGAAGTCGGAACGCACTTTCAGGCTGGCGCTCTCCGACCTCGGTGAACTTTATTTTCTGCCGTTCCTGATTCGCGAGTTTCAGGCCATTGCCCCTTCGGTCGGACTCGAGATCGTTCAAATCGACAGCCATCTCGTCGCCGAGTGGCTACAGACCGGGTACGTGGATGCCGTCGTGGGGAATCTGCAGACGGTTGGCGGCGACACGAGAAAATCGACGCTATTCAGCGAGAGTTACTCCTGCCTGCTGAGCGCATCGCATCCAGTCATCGGCGACACCTTGTCGCTCGAAGAATTCGTCGCCGCAAACCATGTCGTGGTGGCTCCATTCACGGGCCACCATCTTGTCGAAGATGCGCTGAGCGAGATGGGACTGAAGCGAAAGATCGTCCTTCGAGTGCCGCACTTCACCAGTCTGTTCTCTTCGATTGCCACGACCGACCTTGTTCTTGCCATACCGACTCGAGTCGCACACGCATTCGCTAGCGATGGCCGCATGAAAGTCCTGCCGCTCCCGTTCCAGATCCAGCCCTTCGAGGTGAACCTTTACTGGTATCCCCACGCAGAAGATTCGGGCGCCCAGCAATGGTTCTGCGACACGCTGCGCAGAACGCTGAGTGACGTATGACTTCTTTTTGGCGCGAAGGATTGGCCCGACACGCGCCCCACAAAAACAAAAAAGCCGCCCGACGTAATCGGGCGGCTCATCGTCAAACTCGCGCCGCCGAGCGGCCGGGCATTACTGCCCAGGCGAACCGATTGAAGCAGGCTTGAGCGGTTCGGCAATGCCACCGTTTACGCCAACCACTGCCTTGACGTAGTTCGGCGTTGCCGTCGAAACGGTATCCCATACGGCGGAAACCTTCGCATTGCCGCCCACAAAGACCGCGCCGGCGTGATTTCCAGCGGCAACGAGGCTGGCGTCTGCACCGGTGGCCGTAGGAACCACCTTCGTCGTGCCGTCGCCCTGCGTCGCACTGATCGGTGTGCCGTAGTTCATTGCGGCCGCAACGTTACCGTTTGCGTCGTAGACGATCACGGCATCGCCCTTACCCAGGCCGATCAGATTCGTTGCGTCGTTGTTGACGTTCAGCATTGCAACGACCGGAACGGTGCCGGCGAGGCCCCACGTTGTGCGGAATGTATTCTCGTCCGTTCCCGGCACTCCCGGGACCACGACCAGATGTTCGCCCGGCGCGAGCGTCGTACCGGCCACGAATGCCGCGCTATTGTTGGCGTCGTTGACGTCGGCGTGACTGTCGCCCCACTTCCAGCCGGTCAGATCGATTGCCGTGCCGCCGTAGTTATAGATCTCGAAGAAATCCTGGCCGCCGTCCGCGTTCGAGTTCACTTCGGAGATCAGCACCGTCGGCGCCGGTGCACCTGCTGCCGCCGTGGTGAAGCTCGTCGACGTGCCCGCATAGGCGTTGCCATACAGGTCGGTGATAACGCCGCTGGCCAATTTCACGGTGTAGCGGGAGTTGTCCTGTAACGGTGTCGCCAGGGTGATGCTCACCCGACCGCCGTTGAACTTGACCTGGGTCGTATCGTCGATGGCCACGCTGCGTGTATCGGAGCCGTTGCTGAACACGATGCTACCCGAGCCCGCCTGCACGACTTCATCGAACGACAACGTCATGTGATTGCCGACGATGCCCGTCGCGCCATTCACCGGTGCAGTGCTGGTCAGATTCGGCGCGGTGTGGTCGACAGTACCAACCGCTTTGAACGAGAACGTCGAAGCGTCGGACACTGCCGCAACATCGTTGCCCGTTGCCGTTTTGATGGCGCCCACCGGATAGGTGACGTGATACGTGGTGCCGGCCACCATGTAGAACTTCGGATGAATCTTTAGCACGTTACCGCTGAACGTGACTTGCGACGCGTCGCTCACGGAAATCGTCCGCGTATCGTCGGCACCGTTGGTAAGAACGATATTGCCCGCACCGGCCTTCACCGCTTGATCGAACGTGAGGTACAGATTGCTGCCCATGCCGACGCTATTCGCACCGGTGGTGGGCTTGAAGATGGTCAGGCCCGGCAGGCTCGGTCCCGCGGCCTGTTCACCGACGGCGTAGATCGTACCGTCCGAGCCCATCGTCACACCCTCGTTCTGGGCCGTCGCGCTCATGTACAAGGTGCCGAGCAGGTTGCCCGCGCGATCCATCTTGACGATCTTGCCATCCGGCGCGCCGATAATGATGACGCTGCCGTAATCCGGTGCGTTGCTCGGTGCGATATTCGACAGCGAGAAAACGTCGTTGAATGCGGAAAGGCCCGTTTTGGCCGCATCGAACAGCACCGGCGGATTGTCCGTCGATGGCAGGATGGGCGTGCCGTCCGGCGCTGTCGCCGATCCGCCTGCAAAATTGACCGCCATCTGGAAAATGCTGGTGGGCTGCGACTGGCGCACCGCAATGTAGCCGCCGGATTTGGTGTCGAACGTCACACCTTCAATACCGACGTTTCCAACTGTCGTACCCAGTTTGACGGACTGCACGTCGGCTCTGCGCAGTGTTCCGCCGGCAACGTACGTGAACAGATCGATCTGGCGAAGGCGCTCTTCCACCAGCACGAACTTGCCACCACCCACATAGGTGATGCCTTCGGTGTCTTCGAAGTCGCCGGCATTGAGCGTCATGGAATCGATCACATGACCGTCGCTTTTCGCAACCTGCACGACCGCGGTCGCGCCGTCGCCAACGACGAACAGCGAATCGGTGTCCTTGTTATAGGTCACACCGGACGCTTCGGCATTCAGCAGATTGGCGCCGGACGTGGCGAACTGCAGGGGAAACATCGCCGTCTGCGTGTAGCCATTGAGATCGAACGAGCTTTGCGGGTCGGCAAATGCCAGCGTCGGCACTTTGCTATCGACCGTAGGTGCAACGTTATTATTACCACCGGCAGCGCTGTCGCTATTGCTGCTGATGTCGCCCCCGCCACATGCAGTAAGACCGGCTGCGAGAATCGCAGAAATTAGAAGTCTGATTTTCACGGTACGGTAAGAAGTTGAAAGTTTGGTAAGAATTCGCGACCATATAGGAGTTACATTGCATGTTCGTGACGGTGTTGGTGGATTCGGTGAAGTGAAAATGGAGTGCAACGTGCCACGGGCGAGAAGGACGCAGCGCACGTTTGTCGAGTAGAACGGCCGCTTCCCGGTCCTACCCCACCTTGACCGCACACTCCACCGCTGCGCTATACTCAAACTCATGAACACGAAAACGACCTCGCTGCAGTTGCATCGTTGGTGGCACGCCTAAGCCCGGCGGCCTGTTTTCCCACGTTTATCGGAAACCCGATGCCGCCAGTCCTGGCGGCATTTTCGTTTCTGCGCGCTAATGGCTGGTGGTGTCAAAAATAAGAGACTCCAGCTATGACACACGCGAACCGACCCACTATCCTGACCGGCGACCGGACCACCGGTCCGCTTCATCTTGGCCACTACATTGGCTCCCTGCGCGCCCGCGTCCAACTTCAGCACGAGTCACAGCAGTTTCTGCTTCTCGCGGACACACAGGCGTTGACGGACAACGTCGGCCGGCATCAGAAGGTCACGGAGAATGTCATCGAAGTGGCGCTCGACTATCTTGCAGTGGGTATTGACCCGGCGAAGTCGACCATCTTCATCCAGTCGCAAGTGCCGGAGTTGGCGGAGTTATCGCAGTACCTGCTCAACCTTGTCACGGTCGCACGCCTCGAGCGTAATCCCACGATCAAGGAGGAAATTCGCCTGCGCAAATTCGAGCGCGACATTCCCGCGGGCTTTCTGACTTATCCAGTCAGTCAGGCCGCCGATATCACGGCGTTCAAGGCGACGCATGTTCCAGTAGGTGATGACCAGCTACCGATGATCGAGCAAACCAACGAACTCGTGCGTCGATTCAACAACGTGGTCGACCGAGCTGTTCTGGTCGAGTGTGAAGCCGTGCTGTCTCAGGTCACGCGATTGCCCGGCATCGACGGCAAGGCCAAGATGAGCAAGTCCCTCGGGAACGCCGTCGCGCTGGGCGCCACGCCGGACGAGATAACGCAGGCGGTCAACAACATGTACACCGATCCGAACCACCTGCGGGTCAGCGACCCTGGGCAGGTTGAAGGCAACGTCGTGTTCGCGTTTCTGGACGCGTTCGAGCCGGACGTGTCGAAGGTGGACGAACTCAAGGCGCACTACCGTCGAGGCGGACTGGGCGATAGCGTGGTCAAACGCGTGCTGAACGAGCGACTCCAGTCGCGTATCGAACCCATTCGCACGCGCCGCCTCGAGTTAGCGGCCGACCGGGCTGAAGTACTGGCCATCTTGCGTCGCGGCACGATGCGCGCGCGGGAAGTGGCGGGAGAAACGCTGTCCGAGGTCAAGCGCGCGATGGGCTTGACCTATTTCGAGAATTGAAATCACCTCAGCGGATACAGTGCTTCAGCTCCGCCTTTCGTCGAGCACGATCAAGGCGGAGCTTGCCGTTTGAACGTCCCGTTGGAGGAAAAAAAAACGCCGCCCTGTCGGCGGCGTTCCAAAATCGACGCGCTTAATTCCGCAAATGCGCGCGCCGCAGTCATACGGTCACTAACACTCAGGACGCGGTTCGAATTGCCTCGACAACGGCTGCGCCCATTTCGGTCGTCGACGACGTCCCGCCCAGATCGGGCGTCAGCGCATGCTTCTCGTGCATGATCTTTTTCATGGCCGCGTTGATTCTGGCGGCGGCGGAAAGCGCCGCCTCGGCGTTATGCCGACGACCCAGCCACTCAAACAACATCTGCCCGGACATGATCATCGCGTAGGGATTGGCAATATTGCGCCCGGCGATATCCGGTGCTGAACCGTGCGTGGCTTGCGCCATCGCATGCTTCGGCCCTGCGCTCAAACCCGGCGCGAGTCCGAGTCCGCCCACCAGTCCCGCCGCTTCGTCGCTGAGAATGTCGCCGAACATGTTGGTCGTCACCACCACGTCGTATTTCTGCGGCGTCATCACGAGGCGCATCGCGAACGTGTCGACGATCGCCTCTTCCATCTGGACGTCGGGATATTCGGCGGCGAGCTTGTAGGCTTCCTCGACGAACATGCCGCAGCCAAGTTTGAACACGGTGTTTTTGTGGACCACGGTCAAACGCTTGCGTCGCGAACGGGCCAGTTCGAAAGCCTCGCGGATCACTTTGCTCGAACCCGCCCGGGTGATCACACGGACCGAAATGGTCACATCGTGAGTCGGCCGAAATTCGCCCGAACCGGCCACGACGTTCCGGTCCGGCTGCATGCCTTCATTGTTTTCCCGCACGATGACCAGATCGACATTCTGGTGAACAGACGGAATGCCTTCGTAGCTGAGCGCTGGCCGGATATTGGCAAACAGATCGAAATTCTTGCGCAGGATCGGGTGCGGGTTCACCGCTTCGGGCACCTTCGGATACGCCATATGACCGATCGGGCCGAGAATCCAGCCGTCCAGTTTTTCCAGACGCGGAAGCGTATCGTCGGGCAAGGTCGTGCCGAGTTTGTCGTAGGCCGGCCGACCGATCGGCAGATCGTGCCATTCGACCTGCAGATTCGATACGTGCGCTGCGGCTCGCATCACTTCGACTGCGACCGGAACCACTTCGAGCCCGATGTCGTCGCCCTTCAGAATGCCAATCTTCATTGCCGTGACTCCATACTTTGCGTGTGAATAGAGATAAAAAAGAAGAGCCTCAGGGAGACAGGGTCTCCAGGCTGATGCCATTTGTTTTCGGTCCAAAGAGACTGACGCCGAGAATGATTGCGGCCATGGCAAGACCGATCATCACGAAGACGCCCGACTGCCCATAAGCGGCCATCAGATCCCCAACCCAGTAACCGACGAACATCGAACTGACACGGCTCCAGCAGAACGTGAAGCCGATCGCCTGCGCACGAATCCGGGTTGGAAACAGTTCGGCTGCATAGGGATGGAAGATCGTGATCAGCCAGTTATTGCCGAGCGCCATGCACGCCCCTGCCCCGACCACGACCATCACACCCGAAGCCGTGGCAAAGATGCTGCCCGCCGTTCCGATCAGCAGCGCACAGAACACCAGTTGCCACTTCCGTTCGACGCGCTCGGAGAAGAAGCTGCCCACAGCCGCCCCAACCGGCGCCATCAATACGATCAACAGCGTGTAATCCAGCGAACGCACCACCGAAAAACCGTGCTTGATCAGCAGCAGCGGCACGAATGAAGTAAAGCCGAATACCGCGATCGTCTGCGAGAACTGGAACACCGACATGAGCAACGTGCGACGCAAATAGAAGCGGTCGAACATCTCCTGCCAGCGTCCGTGTTCCGCGAGGATGACCTTGCCGCGCTCGGCCGGATCGACTGGCGGCAAACGCTTGCCATGTTCTTCTTCCACGGCCTGCTCGATTTGCGCGACGATCACATCGGCTTCCGCTTCCCGACCATGCGCTTCCAGCCAGCGCGGAGATTCCGGCAGACCGCGCTGAATGAAGAACACCAGCACGCCGCTCACCGCACCGATCGCGACCACCCATCGCCAGCCGGCGAAGCCGAGTGGATCGTGCGGCACCAGAATGGCGGCCAGCAGCGCGGACACAGGAATAGCCGAGAGCACGAAGATGTACGTCATCGCCATGTAGCGCCCTCTGCTCGCACGCGGCGTCAACTCGGTCACGTAGCAGTCGTTGTTGATCAGTTGCATGCCGACCGCGAGCCCGGCGATGAAACGCGCAAGATCGATCCACAACGGATCGGCGAGTAGCGCGATACACAGTTGTGCGATCGAGTAGACGATCATCGAATAGACGAAGACGCGCCGGCGGCCGAGTCGGTCCAGCACGAAGCCAAACACCGCAGTACTGACGAACATGCCGAAGAAAAACGCAGCCAGGAAGCTGGCAAAGCTGTGATAGTCGAATAGCCCTTTGTTCTCGACGGTGTAGATGCCGGCGCGTACCAGACCGAGAGAGATGAAACCAGGCATGTACAGTTCGAAGAATTCGAACCAGCCGCCGGCCGCAATGCGGCTTACGATCTTCAGCAGATGCTTCGAGCGCGGCAACCTGTCGATGCGCGCGTGGATGTCATAGGGTTGACCCGGTGTGCGTGGCGTGATGACGGCACTGCGTGCGCCCGCCTCGTGAAGCTCGCTGGCCGATGTTGCCGTCGCTGCACCAGCCGACCACGACACGGACTGCGACGAATCTCTCTGCGGAAATTCGCGTCCCATGGTTGTCTCCGTCGATGTGTTTATTTAGAGTCAGCTCACCGGACTCATTTTTACGGCGTTATAGAGCCCGCACAATCCGTTCTCCGCTCACATCTTTTTCAACCTGTGGTTAATAATGCTAGATCGAGCAGACCTCGTGCTGGTTCTCGCCGTCAAGGAATGCGGCACACTCACCGGCGCGGCACGGCGCCTCGAAATCAGTACCGCGGCCGTTACCAAGCGGCTTGCCAATATCGAAAGCCAGCTTTCCGTGCGGCTCTTCAGCCGCTCGACACGCTCCGTCGTGGTCACGCCCGAAGGCGAGTTGTATTGCGAACTTGCCGCGCGTCTGATCCACGAATTCGAAGATCTCGAATCGCGGCTGACCGACCTGAGCGGCACGCCGCAAGGCAACATCCGTATCGCCTGCAACGTAGGATTCGGGCGCATGTGGCTCGCGCCGCTCATCGCGCAATTCACGCAAAGCTATCCCCAGGTCAGCATCGAACTGGATCTGGTCAATCGCTTGCCCGACCTGCAAGCCGAGGGCTACGACTGTGCGATCTGGCTATGGTCCTCCGCGCCGACGCATCTCATCGTCACGACGTTGGCGAGGAATCATCGTGTACTCGTGGCTTCTCGCGCGTATCTCGACCGCGCGGGTTCGCCTGTCGATCCTTCCGATCTCCGTCAGCATGCGTGCCTGTTGCTCGACGACCGCGATACGCCCGCTGCACTCTGGCGCCTGAGCCGCGTGTCGGGTCAAGCCGATGCCACGCACGATGCGCAAATCCATGAAGGCGATGTGCCGGTCGATGTCCGCGTGAGCGGCGTATTGCGTAGCAACAACGGCGAGGTGCTTCGCGACTGGGCACTGCATGGATATGGCATCGCCTTGCGTCCCTACTGGGACGTTCACACCTACCTCAGCAACGGCATGCTGGTCCGCGTCCTTCCTGATTACGCGCGTGTCGACGCCGATATCCGCTGGATTGCGCCCTATCTCCCTCACACGCCGCAGCGCATCAAATTGCTCAAGCGCTTCCTCGAAACGCACCTGCGCGAAGCACCCTGGTTTTTGCAATCGCAGCATGCGAGCACGAGAGAAATATAGAAACTGATCCGCCAAATGTCGACATTTAATGATGAGAAATACGATCGACGGTTGATTTTCCGACTTATCAATGACAAAGTGTCGCCAGATGATCGTGGTGCGCGACTTTACATCGGGATAACGGAGACATCTTGCGAGACCGTATCAGCACACGCCGCCGGCATGTAATCAAGGCTGCTGCCGCTCTGACCGCGATGGCGGCTCAACCCCTTCCGCGCGCGTTCGCGCAGAACCCTTCCTCACCCAACACCTCGTCCGACATCACCGCGCGCCTTGCTGCGTACATGGTGGCCTCGCGCGGCACGCCGCTGCCTGACGACGTAGCGATCGCTTGCAAGAACCACATTCTCGATACGTTCGGGGCGATGGTGTCGGGTTCTCGCATGCGCCCAGGCGAACTCGCGACGCGCTACGTACGCAGTCTTGGCGGCACGCCCCAGGCATCGGTGGTTGGATCGAATCTGCACACCACTTGCGTGAACGCCGCGCTCGCCAATGCAATGTGCGCCCACTCCGACGAGACCGACGATTTCGAGCCCGTCACGAAGGCACATCCCGGCAGTTCGGTGGTGCCCGCAGCGCTTGCGATGGCTGAATCCAACAAGTGCAGTGGTGAAGCGATGATGCGAGCCGTCGCGCTCGGCTACGACATGGCTTGCCGTCTGCTGATGGCGCTCGGCCCGGACCTCGTGCGCGCGTCGCATCGCAGCGCGGAAGGCACCGCGTCGACTTTCGGTGCAGTCGGCGCGGCGGCATCGCTCGCGCAACTCGATGCGCGCAACACGCGCTTTGCCATTTCCTACGCTGCGCAGCAGGAGTCCGGCCTGTGGAGTTGGGTGAAAGACAGGGACCACATCGAAAAGGCTTTCGACTTTGCGGGCATGGGTGCGCGTAACGGTGTGCAGGCCGTCACGATGGTGCAGTCCGGCATGACCGGCGTGAATGACGTGCTCGACGGAACGCACAATCTTTTCATTGCGCTCTCGACACAGCCCAACCCCGAAGCCATGCTCGACGGTCTCGGGAGTCGCTTCTACGTCACCGACACGGCGATCAAAACCTATTCGGTCGGCTATCCGATCCAGTCGCCGCTCGACGCATTCCTCACGTTGCGCAAGGAAAACAGTCTGACGACCGATACCGTGCGCAGTATCGAAGTTCATGTGCCGACAGACGCCATCGGCATTGTCGGCGACAGCGCCATGCCCGACGTGAACTGTGCACACATGGTGGCGGTCGCGCTGGTGAAGGGCGCGGTGTCCTTCGCGGACAGTCACGACGTCGCGTTGATGCGCGACCCGAAGATGGTCGCACTGGCGCAGAAAGTAAAAGTGATCGCCGATCCGGCGCTGAATGACCCAGCCGCGCCGCGTGGCGCGCGCGTGGACGTGACCACGACAGACGGCCGCACGCTGACGCACACCACACGGTTCCCGCCAGGTACAAAAGAAAATCCGCTGTCAGTCGAGGGCGTCAATGAGAAGGCGCGAGACCTCATGACGCCGGTGCTCGGCAAGCAGAAAACCGAACGGCTCATCGAGCGTATCAATCATCTGGACGAGGTTCACGACGTCGCGTCATTGCGCGCGTTGTTCACCGTTTAGCGTTATCACGCCACCCATATGTCTTCGATGGATTTCAGCGCGCCCATCACAATGGAACGGTTGAGCGCTGCGGCGAGCGTTCCGTCGCGTTCGGCGTAGGCTTCGCACAAGCGCTGGTGATCCGTGCACGATCGCTGCATGCGACCCGGTAGCGACGTGCTCAGGTGGCGCATGCGATTGGTCCGCATACGCATGGAGTCGAACACTTCCTTGAAGATCGCGTTGCGGCTCACGCAAAGTTCTGTGTCGCGGAACGCGACGTTGGCCCAGAAATAGGCATCGACATCGCCCTGCGCAGCGGCCTGCGCCAGCGCACTGTGCGCCTGCCATAGCGACGCAATATCTTCATCGGTCGCATGCTCGACGATCGCCAGTGATACCTGCGCGTAGAGCAGCGCCCGCAGATGATAAATCTCGCGCACGTCTTTCAAACTCAACGCCGCAACACGCGGCCGGCGCCGCGGCGACCAGTCGACCATGCGCTCACGGTGTAGCACGAACAACGCTTCGCGCACCGGCGTGCGGCTCACTTTGAAGCGTCGCGCAAGCTCGACCGAATTGAGGTCGTCGCCGGGCTGTAACCGGCCTTCGATGATGCCTCGCGCCACCCAGTCCACGATTTCCCCAACGCGCGGACTCTCGCTATTCATCTCCGGAATGTCGTCGACATCTACCAGCGCGTCGTCACTTTCCTTCATTTTCTTTCCTCTGTCGCCAAGGCGCTCCCATTGCACGCGCATTTTAACGCGCATGCCCGTCGTGGCAGGGACGCGCGAAATTTAGCCACTTAAGTGTATACACTTAGTACGATACACCTTGATTATCCCGCTCCGCATCACCTATCCTACGCCAAGTGTCGACACTAAACCAAAAATGTGCGTTTTCAGGAGACTGTCATGTATCTGGAGAAAGAGGTCGCATTGGCGGGCGTAGCCGAGGCGACTGTGTCCGCCCGGCTCGATCGGCTGCCGCCGACCCGATATTTTCGCGGCCTGGTCGCGCGAATCGCCATCGGCGGCTGGTTCGAGTTCTATGAGATGTTCATGGCCGCCTACATTTCGCTCGGCCTGATCCATAGCGGACTCTATCGAGCCACCACGGAGAGCATGTTCGACATCAACGGCTTTGCCAGCTTTCTCGGATCATTTTTCGCGGGCATGTTCGTCGGCACGGTCGCGCTGGGCGGCTTCACGGACAGGCTCGGCCGCCGCGCGGTGTTCACCGCTGCCATGTTGATCTACTCGGTCGCGACGTTCGCCGCGGCTTTCCAGGTCTCCCCAGTCGGCATGGACGCATGGCGTTTCGTTGCCGGTCTCGGCATCGGCGTGCAGCTGATTACTGTCGACACCTATATTTCCGAGTTGACACCGAGTCACGCGCGCGGCCGTTATTCGGCATTCAGCATTCTGGTCATCCTCACCTCAGTGCCGACCGTCGCCGTGCTGTCTTATCTGCTCGTCCCGCACACCGTGCTCGGCCTGGAAGGATGGCGCTGGGTCATGATCATCGGTTCGGCGGGCGCCGTCCTGATCTGGTTCATGCGACGCGGCCTTCCGGAATCACCGCGCTGGCTCGAAAGCAAAGGCCGACATGCCGAAGCGCGTGCAATCGTTGACGACATCGAACGCCGCGTGGTCTCCGAGACGGGAAAACCGCTGCTGGCGCCGGCCATTGCGACGTCCCACGCAAACGAAGCCGAAGGCACCGGTTCGTGGATCGAGATGTGGAAAGGCCGCTACCTGCCGCGCACGGTGATGCTCTCCTGCTTCAACTTTTTCCAGACCTTCGGTGTGTACGGCTTCGGCGCGTGGGTACCGGTATTGCTGTTCACGAAGGGCATCACGCTCACGCATTCGCTGCTCTACACGATGGTGATCGCCTTTACGACTCCGCTTGGAGCCGTCGGCGCAATGTGCTTTGCCGAGCGCGCACAGCGAAAGTGGCAACTGGTGGGTTGCGCGATCGTCGTGGCGGTGGCGGGAGTACTGTTCGGAATGGCGCGCGATCCCCTGCCGATTCTGTTGTGCGGGGCGGCCGTCACGATCGCGAACAACTGGCTGATCGGCATCTTTCACACGTATCAGGCGGAGTTGTACCCGACGCGCATTCGCGCGCGAGCAGTTGGATTCGTATTCAGCTGGAGCCGCCTGAGTTCGATCTTCGTGGGTTTCTGGGTGGCGGCATTGCTCAAGCATTCGGGCGTGCCTGCCGTGTTCGTGCTGATTTCATCAGCGATGTTGGTCATTGTCGTGATGGTGGGCGTGCTCGGCCCGCGCACCAACGGCGTTCGACTCGAGGAGTTGTCTCAATGAATTCTATTGCCGCCGCATTCGCGCACGGCTTGTACGCCCTGGCGCAGCGTCCCCTGCCTGACAGTGTCGCCCGAGAAGCGCGGCGTTCGCTCATCAACGTGATCGGTACGTCGATTGGCGCTTCACGTCATCCGGGCGTCGATGCAATTCTCTCTGCCGCGCAGGAGCTTGGGGTCGCCCAGCGTGCGCCCGTGCTGGGCCGAAGCGAACGTGTCGACGTCCATTTCTCCGCGCTCGCCACGGGCTTTGCCGGCCATCTGGACGACTTCGACGATACCCATCTCGCGACCGTGATCCATCCGGCGGCATCGATTCTCGCCGTCATGACAGCGCTCGCTCCTGAGGCAAAGCCTTCGGGCCGCGAGGCGCTGACCGCATTCGCACTCGGCTGCGAAGCACAGTTGCGAGTCGGTGTGTCGATCTCGCCGGAACACTACGACCGTGGCTGGCACATCACAGGGACATGCGGCGTAATCGGTTGCGCGACGACAGCTGCGCTGCTACTCGGACTGGACGAAACGCAACTCTCGCACGCGGTCGCGATCGCAGCATCGATGTTCGTCGGACAGCGGGAAGCGTTCGGTACGATGACGAAGCCCTATCATCCTGGCAAGGCGGCCTCGAACGGCATCGCGGCCGCGCGTCTCGCGCAGGCGGGTCAGGAGGCAGCATCGGATATCTTCGAATCGACAGGCGGCTACTCGCATTCGATGTCGACGCGCGTCGACTTCGACCAGATGAACGGCGCGATGGGTGAGCGCTGGGAGTTGCTCTTCAACACATATAAGCCCTATCCGTGCGGGATCGTCGCGCATCCGGCGATCGACGCAGGGCTCGCAATCGCGCCGCGCATCGACGACATCGGCGACGTCGAGACCATCTCACTGCGTTGCCATCCACTGGTGCCGGAATTGATGGGCAATCCGCAACCGAAGGACGGCTTGCAGGCACGCTTCAGCGCAATTCACGGCGTAGCGGCCGCGCTATGTGACAAGCGCGTAGGCCTCGCGCAATACGAAGACGCTCGCGTCGTGCAGGACGACGTCCGCGAGATTCGCGCACTCACGACTCTGCTGCCGGACTCGTCCGTCAATCGCGACGAGGTGTTCATCACCGTAAAGCTCAAGAGCGGCGCGACGCTCGAACATCATGTCGAGCACGCTCGCGGCAGCCTTGCCCGCCCGCTCACCGACGACGAACTGATGGGCAAAGTGCGCCTGCTGATCGATCCGATTCTCGGCGAAGGCAGAGCGGCCCAACTCGCGGCTATCGTCGAGACGCTCGACCGCACCGCTTCACTCGACACGTTGTTCGCGCTCTGCGCACCGCAAGAGGAATTGAATCATGCATGAAACCGCTCAACATTCGGCCGTCTCGGACGCACTCGTCGGGTTTGCATATGGCCCGCTCGCGGCCTCATCGAAGGCGGCTCTCGAAGCCGCGCACGCACGCCTGTCTGACGCACGCGCATCTGAACGCGATGCGACCGCCAATGCTTCGCAACTTGCCGCACTACTTCAATCTCAAGGCGGCGGCGGGAACGACCTGCGTGTGCGCGCATGGACACTGGGCGCAACGCTGGCCAAGGTCAATGCGACATTCGACGTGCCCGTACTCGCAAGCGTCGTCGTGATCGGCGACGCAATCGGCGCATCCGCCGACGATCAGCAGCAGGCCGCGGCCATCGGCATCGAAGCAGCGGCGCGCGTGCTTGCCGCCGTGGACAGTGCCGAGTTCCGGGCACGCTGGAACGTCGCATCGGCAGTCGGCGTACTGGGTGCCGTACTCGCCGCATCGCGCCTCTATCGGCTCGACACTACGCGCGCGCGTCATGCCCTCGGTGTTGCTGCCACGCAGGCGGCAGGCCTCGCGCACAACGTTGGACGGACCATGGGCGCGATCGAAACCGGCAAGGCTGCCGCCGATGCGATCGAAGCTGCACTGATTGCAAAACACGGCTTCACGAGCGCGCCGGCGTCGATCGACGGACGCCGCGGCCTAGCGGCGTTGATGGCGTATCGATTTGATCCGGCGGAAATTGTCGAGGGAATCGGCGCTGACTGGGTGTCGGTTGGCAGAAGCGCAGGTTAATCGACTGCGTGGTAAAAGCGCAGTGGGTTTGAGTTTCGTTCGCTGCCGACATGGTGCAATGTCGGCAGCACGAGAAACACGCAGGGCACGCTTCGCAGAGTAATGCACGGCCTCCAACACCAACGTCCGCGTTAAATCAGACAAAACAAAACCGCAAAATGCGCAGTCCAATCCGTCGAATTTGCAGGAATGGGCTTTCAGCAATCAATTGCCTAATGCGACCTCAGCGCCTATAAATACTTGCAGAGGAGAGGAGCCATGCGGCGCATCTTGATGATTGTTTCCAGTGCACGGGAAATACAACTCGAGGGCGGCGGCACCCTTGCGACGGGTTATTGGTCCGATGAAGTCTATACGCCGCTTCGACTCTTTCGCGCTGCTGGGGTCGAAGTGCGAATCTGCACAGTGGACGGCCGACCCGGCATCGCAGACCCTTTCAGCCTGGAGCCGCGCTTTCATTATCCGGACGCCGACAGGGATTTTCTTGCCGCGATCGTGCGAAGCTTTGCGGACGACGCCGAAGGAATCCGCTTCACGTTGCATCACTACACGGAACTCGATCTGATCGTCTCGCGGCGCATTTACGAGGCATTGACCTACGCCGATGTCGAACACGGGCTGGCGCGGGCCAATGTGGAAGCGGCAGCAAAAGAAAGCTGGAAACACGATATCGGATTTCTCGAGGCACTGGCCGCGCGGCCGAAAGTCAGCGCGCTCGTGCCACCCGCGCAAGCTCAGCTTCTAGCGGACAAAGTCAAGCGTGAAAGCGAAGAGATAGCGCGTGTCTGCGAGCACGCGCTGACGCACGACCGCGCGCTGAACAGTCCCTATGAGTTGGCAAGTCTCTCCGACGACGAGATTCTTTCGTTCGACGCAGTGTTCATTCCCGGAGGTCATGGCGCCATGGTCGATCTCGCCGATAACCGCGACGTCGAACGCGTGCTTCGTTTGGCGCATTCGCGACGGCACCTGATCGCACTCCTCTGTCATGGGCCGGCAGCACTGCTATCGGTCGGCGATGGTCCGGATGGGGGTTGGGTTTTCGACGGTTACCGCGTCGCCGCATTTAGCAACGAGGAAGAGGACCAGGCCATCGCCGGGCTCAAACGGCCCGGCTGGTTTCTGGAAAGCGAATTGAAAAATCGTGGCGTCGTTTATGACGAAGCACCGGCATGGGTGTCGCATGTCGTGGTCGATCGTCATCTGTTGACTGCGCAGAACCAGATGTCGGATGAAGCCTGCGCTCAGGCCGTGCTGCGAAAGCTGGGCGTCTTGCAGGGAAATGCGGCATGAACTCCGCCCTCGATCTGGCCAATACTTTTCTTACCGGCCTTGCCCGGCATGATGTAAACGGAGCACTAATGGTGTGCTCTCCACACTGCTCCATTCATATTTTGCCGCTCGAGATCGAAGGCGCCATCCATGCCGAGGGACGCAAATTCTTCGAAGGCTGGATGTCGGCTTTCCCCGATCTCAGTCTCACCACGCGGCGGATATTTGCAACGGGCGACGATGTCGTCGTCGCAGAGACAACCTTCGACGGCACACAGGCCGGCGGCTTTCTCGGCGTGATCAATCAGGAAAAGCACATCGACCTCGAAGAAGCGTGGCTGCTGCGCACACGCGCCGACCGCATCGAGGGAGTCAAGCTCTTCTGGTGCCAGAACCAGCTTTACCGGCGGCTCGCGGTGCGGCGCCTCGATCAGGTGACGATTACGATGTGATCGCGCCGGCTTCAGACAGGGAGACAGTCATGCCGGATTCGTCGAAACGGCGCGCAGTCACGCACGCAGAGCGCGCGCATCGCGCAGTGCTGTATTTCTTCGACGCGTACCAGCGACACGATGTCGAAGCGATGGGCGACGTGTGCACCGATAACGCGAATTTCCGCTATGTGCCCGCGGAAGTGATGCGAAAGCAGCGCGTCGTTCGTGGAAACGGCAAGGTGCGTGGAATCGGCAAAACGTGGTGGTCGTCGTTGATCGATGCATTCCCGGACTTGAGCAACGAACTGAACTGGATCGGCACCGACGACGCAGGCAACGTAGCCGTCGAAGTCGCAATCTCGGGCACGCAAGCCAAAGCATTCGGGACGATCGCCGATAGCGGCAAACACTACCGGCTCGATCATCTCTTTCTGTTTCATGTGAATCGCGAAGGCCTGATCGACGACATCGTCGCGTATTGGGACACGGCGAACTGGTATCGGCAACTCGGACGGCTCGAGTGTGATTGAGTGTCCGTAGACGAACGTAGCGCAGGAGGTAAGGATGGCTTCGCTCGCACGTGAAGACTGGTACGACCTTTATCGTGACGTCGAATGGACGCTTTCTTACGTCGACCAGGACGCCGTATTTCCCGAGTGGTTGTCGGGCACCGGCAAGGTGCCAATCGACGCCTGGAAACAATGGGACGAGCCTTACAAGGTCACGTATCCCGAGTATGTGGCCACACAGCGTGAAAAAGACGCCTCGGCGTATGCGGTGAAATCTGCAATGCGCCGCTCGTCCATTTTCGACAATCTCGACGAAGGCTGGAAATCCGTTTCGAAGCTGCACTACGGCGCGGTCTCGTTGATCGAATATCTCGCCGTGCTTGCCGAATTGCGCATGGCCCGGTTTGGTCTATCGCCTGCCTGGCGGCAAATGGCGCTATTCGGTTCTCTCGACGAAATCCGCCATACGCAGTTGAATCTGCTGTTCGCTCACGAATTCATCAGCAAGGACGAGCAATACGATTGGGCACTCAAGGCGTATCACACGGACGAATGGGTTGCCGTGGCCGGGCGCGCGGCGTTCGACGGCATGATGGCCAATCCCTGCGCCGTCGATATCGCCATCCAGCTGCCGTTCACTTTTGAAACGGCATTCACCAATGTTCAATTCATCGGACTCGCAGCCGACGCGCTCAGCTCGACCGACATCAATTTCGCCAACATGATTTCGTCGATTCAGACCGACGAGGCGCGGCATGCGCAGCAGGGTCATCCGACTATGGAAATCCTGATGCGGCACGATCCAAAGCGCGCGCAATGGCTGATCGATAAAACCTTCTGGATCAGCGCGCGGCTTTTTGCCGTGATCAGCGGCATCGGCATGGACTATTACACGCCGCTCGAACACCGCAAGATGTCCTATAAGGAGTTCATGGAAGAATGGGTGGTCAATCAGTATTTGCGGACGCTGAAGGATTTCGGCCTGAAGCAGCCGTGGTTCTGGCAAGAATTCATCGACGGGCTCGACATATGGCACCACTCGCTGCAAATGGGCATCTGGTTCTGGCGTCCGACTGTCTGGTGGAAACCGCAAGGCGGCGTCAGCACGGACGAGCGCGACTGGCTGCGCGAGAAGTATCCGCACTGGGAAAAAGAATTTGGTCCAGGTTGGGACACGATCATTTCGAATATCAACAGCGGACAGGAAGAACAGACCTTACCTAAAACGCTGCCGTGGCTCTGCAACTGTTGCCATCTTCCCATCGGTACGGCCGGCGCACCGAATAACAGCCGCTATCCCGTGCGCAGTTATCCACTCGAACACGATGGCTATACCTATCATTTCTGCTCGCGGCCCTGCCGACAGATCTGGTGGGAAGACAAGGACACCATTCATCAGAAAACGGTGATCGAGCGGCTTCTGGAAGGACAAGTCCAGCCGCAAACGCTCGAAGGCGTACTCGATTACATGGGGCTGACACCCGAAGTCATGGGACGGGACGCGAAGAATTATGCATGGGCCTATTCATATCCCAGCGACAGCCAGATGAAGCGAGCCTGACATGAGCGTGAACCGCACGGCACAACAGACGCCGCTTCCCATCAACGCGCACTTCATCGGCGACATCGTCACGCAACTCGTGTTCGTGCTCGACACCGATACGATCGCCCAGGTGGCGGACAAAATTGCCGAGCACGTGGTGGGAATCAGAGTGGCGCGGCGCGACGCGCCGATGGTCGTCTATTTCAACGGCGCAGCCTTGCCTATGGGCGAGACGGTGGGTAGCGCGGGTATTCGGCCGCTGCACTGCCTCACTGTCCGTTACGCGGAGTAAGGAACGAGCCATGCCTGTTTCCGCCAATCTGGTCGGACCGGTTCTGCGCATGGTCGACGAAGTCGACGCCGTGGTGCGCGCGATCATCGAAGACAATCCGGACCGTCACATCGAACTCATCGACCGGGGCGCTTACGTGAGAGTGCAGGCCGAGTGGTGTCTTCGCGTCACCCGGGCGTCGATTGAACGGCACGTCGGGCGCTTTTACGAAATGCGGGAACTCGAACAGATTCTCGCCTCTTTCGCCGGTCGCATCACCACGACTTCGGATGAGTTTGTCTGGCAATACAAACGCTGATCCTGTGGAGGACTGTCGGATGGACGAAGATTCCGCGCGTGCGAAGGTCAAACCACTGCGCACGTGGAGCGCGCTAGGCGCGATTCGCCACGTGCCGAGCGAGTACGAGATCGTGACGCATGATCTCAACTACACGGTCCGCAAGCATCGTGCGGCTGCGTTCGAGCTGAATCCCACCACGCCGGCGAACATGTGGTATCTCACGTACCGCGATAAATCGCCCGTACAGGTTCCGGAATGGAACGAGTTTCGCGACCCCGACGAGATGACTTACCGCAAGTACGTCACCGTTCAGGACGAGCAGGAAAATGTACTAAAGGGCGTGCTCGATCAATACGAACACAGCGCGCACGACGCCAATATTTCCGCCACGTGGCTCGATACTCTCGCGCATGTTCTGATACCGACGCGCTATCCCATTCATGGTTTGCAGATGACGCAGGCCTATCTTGGCACCATTGCGCCATCTTCTTACATCACCAATTGTGCGGCTTTTTCCGCTGCAGACCTGTTGCGACGCGGCTCTCTCGTCGCCTACCGCACCCGTCAGTTGCAGCGCGCGCGGCCCGACGTGCACATTCTGGACAGCGCCCGGCGCATATGGGAAGCGGACCTCGGATGGCAGCCCGCCAGAAAAGCCGTCGAAACAGCCTTGATTGCCTACGATTGGGCCGAGTGCCTGACGGCCGTCAATCTCGTGCTGCGCCCCGCTCTCGACGAAATTCTTTTGACCCAGCTCGCGAAAGTGGCCCGCGAAAACCGCGATGATCTGACCTGGCTGCTCCTGACCAATCTCGCCAAAGACTCGATACGCGCAAGCCGCTGGAGTTGTGCGCTCGCTCGCTTCGCGATCGAACGATCGCCCGACAATGCCAGCAGTTTCGTGCGTTGGGTGAAAAAGTGGCGTCCTCGTGCCGAAGACGCTGCGGGCGGATTGGCCACGTTGCTCGCGAGCGCATCGTCTTTAGGTCAGGAAGAGCTAAGCACGCTCGAAGCGGCGCGTGATGCGATCGCGCGTTCTCTCGACGCGGCAGGTATTTCCGTGGAGTCGAACGGCACCAGTGGCATATCGTCCAGCACGCCCGGTTCGATCGCCCCATCTAATTTGCCGCCGCTGGCGAACGATCCGCTGGTGACGTTGCTCGACGAGTTTGCGGAAACGCAAGGCGCCAATACGTGCCACTGGAGCGGTCTCACCTTCTACCGGTTCGAAAGTCCGGTCGCGCCGCTATGGGACCAGACGGCGTCGCTCGCGCTGTGCATCGTCGTGCAAGGTCGAATGCGCGTCACCATCAATGGCCGGAAATACTTCTTCGATCCGGATAGCTACGTCGTGGTGAACAGCGCGACGCGAATGCAGACCGAAATACTCGAGGGGTCGCCGTCACGGCCATTTCTTTCGATGATCCTGCAAATTCCGGCAGCCGCAGTGGCGGAAGTACTGATGGAAAACCTGCCCGCGCTCGAAGCGCAGCAACCCGCCGAGGGAGAAGATCAGTCCGACGACCCGTATGTATCGAAACTCGACGGCGATCTGCGCGATGCCGTTACGCGCTTTCTGAAAACGCTGGACGACGACAGCGAGCGCCGTCTGCTCGGGCCGCTCTTTCTGCGAGAAATCGTTTTCCGTCTTCTGCGCCACGATCAGGCATCGCGTCTGGTGACGTCGGCACTTCATGGAAAAGGCTCGCGCAAGGTCTTTGCCGCGATTCGATACATGCAGGCCGAGTACAGTAAGCCGATCACGATCGACGAAATTGCTCGGGCGGTGGGTGCGAGCACGTCCACGCTCGCGCATTCGTTCAAGGATGCGATCGGCGTCTCGCCGTATCAATTCCTGAAGCAGCTCAGGCTGGAACGCGCGCGCGTGCTGATCATTCGCGAGGGTTTGGGTATCAACGAGGCCGCCACCCGCACTGGCTATGCGAGCACGTCGCACTTCGTCAAAGCCTTCACCAGCTATTTCGGCGAGGCGCCGAGCCACTATGCCAACCAGTTTCGCGGACGGCCGACACTCAATGTCATGGAGGCGACGGAGTCGAAATCGTAATGCCATCGGCAAAAAAAGCAGACAAACGTACCGCGCCCTCATCTGCGCCAGTCGAACCGGATAGTGGCTTTGAGCCCACTTTCGCAGTCGACGTCATGGATGCAGACGATCTATGGATCGGCGAGATGATCGGCGTCGACACCAGCCGCGGTTCGGTGCTGATCGTCAATCTCGACGGCACCGTTCATGCCTATGAAAACCGCTGTCCACACGGCGGCGGCCGACTGAGCGACGGCGAATTCGCGAACGGCGTGATAGTCTGCCCTATCCATCGATGGGAGTTCTGCGCCCGCAACGGTCGCGGAATCAATCCCGCCAGCGCCCAGTTAAATCAACACGTCGTTGAGATCGTCGACGGCCGTATCCGGGTCATCGTGCATCGACAGTAAGCTTTTCATTCCTCGCGGCAAACCTCCCCACGATCATTTCTGCAAGATTTGCGTGCTTTCCTGCAAATCGAGCGCAGCGTTCTGTCCGGATGCGCTATCCGTTTCCACAATTCAGGCATCGAAAGGACAATGCGTGATTGCGAGGAGCGCTGATGGCTGACGATCTGACGATCGCAAATGGTTTCGATGGTTTTCGCGTTGAATACAGAAAAGGGATGTTCCGTGCAGACATTGTGTTGGACCGTCCGTCGTTCAATCTTATTTCCATGGATCAACGCGAGCATCTGTTAGCGGTTTTCGACATGCTCGACAGCGAGCCGCTGGTTCGTGTGATCGTCGTGCGCGGCGTCGGTGACCATTTTTCGGCGGGTAGCCTCAACGAACGATTGCCGCAAAGCGCAATCGACGCCATGCCGACTCTTGCGAGAGACATGAGCGCGCCGGCGCGCTGCGGCAAACCGGTGATCGCATTGAACCGCGGCTACTGCTTCGACGCAGGGTTCGAACTTTCGTTGGCCTGCGATTTCCGGGTCGCGACCGAGACCACGCTTTACGCGCTACGTATGCAGGAAATGGGACAGCTTCTGAGCCAAAGCGGCTCGGCGCGTTTGCAGGAAATGGTCGGCGTTGGCCGCGCGAAAGACATCATCATGCGTAGCCGCTTCATTCACGGCACAGAAGCCTACGACTGGGGAATTGCGACAGACTTCGTCGTCGATTCCGAGTTGGAGAAGTTCACGGACGATCTCGTCCGCGAACTTCTTGCGTTGTCGCCGCTTGCGCAGCGCGCCATGAAGGCTCAATTGAATGAAGTGGCCGACAAAAAACGCCAGGAAGACTGACGCTCGCACGCAAATCCAATCACGCGAATGCCGCCGGATCACGGTCGGCGACCCGGCGGGCAATGTGGCGCGTTTACTTGTCGCTGAAATCCGCCGACAGGCTCAACTCGCGCTGGCCTTTGATATCCGTCGTGAGCTTCTTCAGATAATCGACCACGGCATTGAAGCCCCACGCGCCGAGTACGAGATGACGCGGCGCTTCCGCGTTGCGTGCGATGGCGATCATCGCCTCGCCGGCACGCACGGGGTCGCCCGGCTGCGTGCCGCTCGTCTGCTTCGTCCCGCTGTGCCGCTTGCCTGCCGTCTCGGCGTAATCGTCGATCTGAGTCAACGTTTGACGCAGCGAGCGGCCCGCCCAATCCGTGCGGAACGGCCCCGGTTCCACGCACGTAACGCCAATGCCGAGCGGCTCCAGTTCGGCGCGCAACGAGTCGGACCAACCTTCCACTGCGTGTTTGGACGCCGCATAGTAGCCCGACCCCGGAAAGCCGATCAGACCCGCCACCGAGCTGATATTGATGATGTTGCCGCTACGTTGCTCGCGCATGATCGGCAGCACGGCACGCGTCATGGCAAAGAGCCCGAAAACGTTCGCGTCGAATTGCGCGCGGATCTCGGCTTCCGTGCCTTCCTCGGCGGTGCTCTGATATCCGTAGCCGGCATTATTCACCAGCACGTCGATTCGGCCGAACTTCTCGCGTGCCGTCGCCACCGCAGCGTCGATCTCGGCCTGCTTCGTGACGTCGAGTGCGAGCGCCACGGCGCGGTCTTCCGCGCCGCTGACAATATCGGCGACGCTCGAAACATCGCGCGCGGTGACGACAGCACGCCAGCCTCGTTCCACAATCAGGGTGGCAAGCGCACGGCCGAGGCCGGTCGAACAGCCGGTGATAAACCAGACGGGAGTGTTGGATGATGACATGGTATATCCCTTACAAAGTGACTACTGCTCCGTGAGCGCCAGTGGATGGCCCGCTAGCAGCCGTTGTTCCTGATATCAGCGGCCGGTTCTGTTTTCGCACGCGCGGAACAGTCCTCTCGTCGGCCAACTGAACGTTCGATGCCGCATTTGGATCTGAGTTCGGCATCGCGACGACGCAGTATAGAAATTCACCCTTTGACGAAAAAGGTGCGCAATGCAAATGCCCTATGCAAAGAAATTGCACAATGCACGATCGCCTTACTTCAAACGTTCTCGCACGAAGTCGATGAAAACGCGCAGTTTGCGGGGAATTCGGCCGGGGTTGTAGTAGTAGAGATAAAGCGTGCCGCCCGGAGTCCAGCCGTCCAGCACATTCACGAGACGGCCAGCATCCAGATGCGGTTCAACCAAACGGTATTGCAGATAGCCAAACCCGAGGCCATCCAGGGCCGCTTGCAGAAGAAGATCGTTGTCGTTGGTAGCGACTCTTCCCGTAACGGCCATGCTGAACTTCTCGTCGCCCTTCTCGAACTCCCACCGATACACCGCCTTGGTGCTGGCGCTCCGATAGTTGATGCACTCATGCTTGAGAAGATCGCGCGGATGGGTTGGAACGGTTCTGTCACGAAGATAATCGGGTGAAGCCACGATGCAGAATCGCATGTCGGTGACGATCGGCACCGCGACCATGTCCTGGGCCATCACGTTGTCGTAACGGATACCCGCGTCGTAGCCCCGGCTCGCGATATCGACGAGGCTGTTCTCGGATATCACATCGAGCTTTATGTCGGGATAGGCTCGCAGGAAATCTTTCAGAATCGGTGTGATAACCAGCGAGATGGCCGAACGCAGCATGTTCAGCCGAAGCGTGCCCATGGTTCCACTCGATTCGCGGCCCACTTCGTTGAACGCGAGGTCGAGCTGCTCCATCAAGGGCTGAATTCTTGTCAGGAACGCGCTGCCGGCCTCGGTGAGGCTCACGCTTCGCGTGGTGCGATTAAAGAGTTTGGCGCCGAGTTGCTGCTCCAGCCGTCGAATCGTATAGCTGGCGGCGGAATTGGAAATGCCTAGTGCCTACGCGGCGGCACTGAAGCTCTGTTCCTCTGCCACGCGAGCGAACGGGGAGAGCGCCGAAAGATCGGATCCGTTCATTGCAAACTATCGGTAAGGGAAATGCAAACATGTGGCTTAAGGCCATAGTAGATTTGTCGTTGAGCTGATTGCAAGGTTTGATCTTCGTCGAACAACCAAACCATTTGCTCCGTACGACACCACCTTGCGCAGCGCGATTGCTGCCCTGTATTTTCCACTCACCGATAATTTGCTGCCAGATCTGCTGCTGCGATATCTGGCATTGCCTGACGCGTTCAACGTCGCGAGCCGCCTCCGCAAAGCGTCGACAAGTCTCGGCTAATGATGCCGTGCTTCGTTAAACGGCAAGCCCATTTACACAGATACCGGCGCAGGCGCGTGCAGCGTAATGCCAAAGCGCTCCGCGGCAGCACGCATGCGAGCCTTGAAAGCGTCGTCGGGTTCCTGCGTTTCGGCGAGCGCTTCTCGCGGCTCCGCGCAAGCCTGCACGAAGCGGTCGAAGCCGGCCGGCGCGCAGATCACCAGATAGCGTGCGGTTTGCGTGCCGCTGTTGATCAACTTATGTCGCGTGCCGCGTCCGAACGTAGCGGATTCACCCACACGCAGCGTTTGCGATGCGTCGTCGCCGACGGTCTGCAACTCGCCTTCGAGCATGATCAGCGTTTCTTCTTCGTGGTCGTGATGATGCATCGGCGTTGCGCGGCCAGCGGGCGAAGCCATTTCAAGCACGCAGTATGCGTCGCCCGTTTGAGCGCCAGACACCAGAATGCGCGTATAGGAACCGCCGAAGTCGTACCCGATGGTTCCGGTTAAGATGTTCATGTGAGGTGCGGCCATTGTTTTCTCCGAAAGATTGGGATCAGGCCACGCCTGCCCGGTTCGCGATTGCATCGCCTTGATCCAACTATATCGGCGCGTCGACTCTCGCGGGGTCGCCGCCATGCCACGACTCTAATGACCCGATGTCGCGAATCTATCGATGAAAAACCTCAGCCAGTTTGTCAATTTCTCGGCCGTCGCGCGACATGGCAGCTTCGCGCAGGCCGCGCGAGAACTCGGGCTCGCGCCATCGTCGATGGCTAAAAGCGTCGCGCGTCTCGAGAAAGACTTGAACGCGCGCCTCTTTCATCGCACCACGCGCTCGGTGACGCTCACCGAAGAGGGCCGCGCACTCTATGCGAAGTGCGAGTTGCTGCTCGCGCAAATCGACGCGCTCGATCTGACATCGGTCGGCGCGTCGGACGAGCCCGCGGGTATGCTGCGAATCGGCGCGCCAATCGGTTATGGCGTGCGCATCGTGCTGCCCGTGCTGGCGCGACTGCGCGAGCGTCACCCGGCACTCGAATTCGATCTACGGCTCTCCGATAGCCGTGTCAGCGTGCTCGACGAAGGGCTCGACGCCGTGGTCCGTTTCGGTCAACTCGAAGATTCGTCGCTGATTGCCCACCAGATCGACGAACAGCCGCTCGTGCTGTGCGCGAGCCCGACGTATCTCGCCGGCCACGATCCCATCCGCGCCATTCGCGACCTCGTGCATCACACGATCATCGTGTTCCGTCTGCCGACTCATGGCCGCGACAGACCGCTCGAATTTATCGAAAAAGGCAAGACCGTGACGCTTACGCCGGACACACCGTTTCGCATCAGCCATGGCGAAGCGCTCGCCGAAGCGGCCGTGCTCGGCATCGGCATCGCACAGATGCCCCAGTTCTTCGCGCAGCCGTATCTCGCGGAAGGTTCGCTCGTGGAACTGCTGCCGAAGTGCCGGCCCGCGCCGCTCGCGGTCAACCTGGTGTTGCCAGGCTCGCGAGTGCGCGCGGGGCGCGTACGCGCGTTGGTGGAAGCGCTGACGGAGCAGCGACGCGCAAAGCCGGGACGATGAACGTAGGTCGGCGTAAATAGTTCGAGTGCGGCTCCAACTTCGTGTACGCCGTCCAACCATCTGGCTGCATAACAACCGCCCATCGGCTAAACGACCCGCAGACTCCACAAGATATCGAGCGCGTGTTGCGTTGCATTTTCGATGCGTCCCGTTCGATGCGCGATGCCGAGCCGACGCCACAATGCGGGCCGCAACGGCCGCATGACGATACGCGGATCGTGCGATGGCGTAGCGGCTTCATGAGGCAACAACGCTGCGCCGTAACCCGCCGCGACCAGACTTCGGATCGCGTCGTTGTAATTCAGCTGGATGCGCGGCACCGGATGCTGGCCACTCGCCGCGAACCACTCGGCCGTCAATTGCGAAAGCCGCGTAGCCGGGTCGTTGAGTACGAGTGGCTTATTCGCCAGCCAGGCTGGCGTTACGCGGGCCGGGCATTTCCATTGGGCAGGCATGAAGGCCATGACCGGATCTCGCCGCCATGGCTTGATCACCAGGCCCGCTATTGCAGGCTGCGGTAACGCGACCAGCCCGATGTCCAGCGTGCCTTCGGCAAGGCCGCTGAGCGTGCCCTGAGATGTCAGCACCGTCACCTGAACGTCGATAGCGGGATATTGCTGACCGAGCGCTTCGAGGGCTTGCGGCAGCAGGTTTGCGATTGCGCCGGTGGACGCGCCGAGTCGCACACGCCCTTCGAGTCCTTCGACCTGCCGGCGAACGTCATCCAGCACCTGTGCGGCGTCCGCAAGAAGTTGCCGTGACCTGGCCAGCAGCGTCTCGCCGATTGCCGTGGGTTGAACGTGTCCGCGCTTGCGCGACAGCAATGGCGCACCGACGCGCTCCTCCAGTTCCTGGATGTGCAGGCTGACCGTTGGCGGCGCCAAATGCAGCAGCCGCGCGGCCTCCGCGAAGGAACGATGATCGACGATGGTCACCAGCGTACGCAGGCGGTCCAGACTGATCTCTCTCATGCGTGCCACCAGATTAGAAAAAACTGAACGTTGCTTTCAGGATATTCAACTTTTCATATTCTATGTCTGGAACCAGGATTACGGCTATTGGCTTATGGAGATGAAAATGATTGGTATCGAGAAAGGCACGAAGAGTCATGAAAATGCCCACCTGTCCCAGGGCGATGTGGAAGCCCAGCGGTGGGTCGCCGCGTTGACGTTGACCGGCTTGCTGATGACCCTGCTGATGATCGCCGGCCTGCATGCCGCGACGACGCACCCTGACATCGATCAGACGTGTTTCCGGACGAAGATGGACGACGAGTCGACCTTGCTGAAGGCATCGTTCCAGAGTCCGGCGGATCAGGATGCGATCGTCGAGGCGATGCGTGCGTGTACGCGGTGACGTAGGCGGCAAATCAGGTAATAGCCCGCTCGGCTACACAAGACCTTGCGCGGCCATCGCCAACATCAGCCGTTCAGCGCCAATGCCAAAGCCGGCACCCTCTTTATACGCACCGCCGCCCGCCACCTGGCTTTGCGCTCCCAATTCCGTACAGCGCATTTCGAAGCCACGCCCGTTCAGATAGTAGCTAAGTCCTCTGCGGGCCGAAGCGTCGAATTCGTAGCGAAGGCCGAGTGAGTCGAAAAAGCCGATTGCGATCTCCTGGCTGCGTTTGGCTGCCCATTCCGGGTCGGGGCATAGATACTCGAATCCCAATTGGGAGAATTCACGATAGCGGCCGGCTTGCGGTCGTTCGTAGCGGTAACAGCGAGCGATATAGAACAACATTCGCTCGCGCTGGCGGCCCAGCAATTCACTGCATCGCTCCTGGAATAGCGCAGTCGCCTCGGGAATAAGGCAGCAAGGCCGTCCCTTCTTATCGGGAAAGGCCCACATCTGGCCGATAATCTCGCTGCCGCCGGCTTTCTGCACGAATGTATCCTGCGACCACAGGGCTGGAACGATGGCCTCCTCCGCTCCGGCATTAATGAAGGTAACTCCGAAATTAAGTTTCCAGAGCACGAATTTGTGCCGCTTCATTGCCAACGATGAAACGTGTTCCGCGAATCATGGTCATGAGCATCCTCTCGGGAAATAGAAATAAAAAAAGCGCCTTTCGGCGCCTTGGTCGTTTCTGCATGGAGCGGGAATTGTGATCCCAGATCTCCTGCTATGGACGTAACGAACCACGGCGCGCCGGATGACGACCGTGGTGGTGGTATTGAATCGTGACGTTACGAAGGTCCATGGCGTTGATAGTGACACACAAATTGAGGTTAGTGCAACGTCCGTAGTGGATTTGCGATTGCTGGCGATGCGGCTTGTTCGAACGAAGTGGCCGCTGTGCGTTTAACTTACAAGGACCACTCCGCGTTCTGTATAACGACTCGATATCCGTCGTGGTCCGCGAACGTTCGACCCGCCAGGTCCCAATACGGATTGAACGACGCGATGCGGACGAAGCCGTTGTTCGCGAGTCGGCTGCATGCCGATTCCCATTCATTTCGTTCCGGAACGTAGAACACCAGCAAATCTTCAAGGGTCGGCGATGGCACTACCGGGTGTTCGCGACTCCGGGTAAATTCGAAGTGATAGTCCATCCCTGACCGTCCGAGCATCACTCCGTCGAAGCCCTGATGATTCTCAAATCGTGCGAGTACGGTTAAATCGAGGGCCGCACAATACATCTTTTCCGAGCGTTGAATGTCACTGACGGGTCTGGCAACTCTGAGCTTAGCTTGCATGGTCACTTGTCGTTGGTACATCGCAGAAAGTATCGGTACACCCGTATTTTATGACTGAAACGACAAGAACCGCGTTGCGTCCACGTTCAATCCCTCATCTTCGATAATCGCCCACGCCGCAAAACCAATTCAACTACCCTGATAAATATCACACGACAACCCCACGACACACGGCTGACCATCTCGTGTTTTTCCGTAGCCATTCCTTCCACCAGGTTTAGCTGCCACGTCCCCCATACTGTCGCCGTCCATCGGCATGACTCCCTCAGATGAATTGACTGACTGCTGCCCAGCTAACTGGCCAGTGCCGTCTGACGGCTGCATATCCTGCGAGTTGGCAGCACCGGCTGCGGTCAGCAGAAACGCGGCAACAGCTAGAGTCGAAACTTGCACTTTCATTTCTTCACCTTCTCGTCATCAACAAGTTACGTTGGCGACCCCGCTCTCGCCGCAAAGAAGTGACTTCATTTATATGCTCGAATTCATGGCTCGGATATGATCCTGGCTCCGTCAACTTCCTCCGAAAAACACGTTGCACTGCGGGTCGATCCGGCACGGTCTGGCATTTTTTGCGCCGCTTTGTACTCGCGTGTCGGGTGTACCGCCGTAGGATTCCATTCCCGTATCGGGACCGGACGCCTGCGTTGATGCGTTGTCCTGCGGGGCCGCTTGAGCGGGTTGCGGTGCATCCTGCGAATGCGCGACGCCGGCCGCCACAAACAGAACAACAGCTGATGCGACTACAAGTGGTGATTTCATGTTGGTTCCTTTCGCTCGTCGGAGTTTCCATTGCTGGGAAAGCCCGGTTTCAAACAAGCATTCGGCCGATTGGCTTCATGCACCCTTGGCGTTGTTTGCGTCATTATTCTTGGCCACGGGAGATGTCGTCGCAATGCACATGCGTAGCCTGCGGACAAAAATAATCGGCGAAAGATGTAGGCATCGTCATCGGCCAATGGCCGTGACATGCGGGAAGGCGCTGAAGAACTGGACCGATATCAATCGGTTGACTGTCGCCCGACGACCGGCAGATTCCGGTCATGCGCGGGGTCGGTAACCGGCGGAACGCCGAGCTTGAGCCCTCTGTTGGCCAGCATGACAATGAGTTCGGTACGGCGTCGCAGATTGAAGTGCGCGAGCAGATGACTCACGTATTTGCGCACCGTAATATCCTCAAGTCCCATTTTCAGCGCGATGGCCTTCGACGGCAGTCCTCGCGCCAGCCACGCCAGCGTTTCGAACTCTCTCGGCGTCAGTCCCAATTCGGACGCGCTGATCAATTCCGAATGAAACGCCGACTGTCTATCGGCGAGTCCGTTGGCGGAAATCGTGTCGCTCTGCAATTCACGGCTGAGGTCGGCGATGCTGGCCGCAGGAAGAAACACGCCCCCGGCAAGCACCGCGCTTATCGCTGCTCGCAACGCTTCGGGCGGGGACGATTTGGGCACGTATCCCATGGCGCGCAGCTGAATGCATCGACCGATCGTTTCTACTCTCTCATCGGCCGAGATCACGATAACCGGCAATGACGGGCGCGATTCCTTCAAGGCGGCGAGCGCATTGCAACCGTTGCCGTCGGGCAGGTCGAGATCGAGAAAAACGATATTCAGCAATTCGCAAAGTGCATGATTCAGTCCCTGCAACAAGGTGCTCGCGTGCAGCAACTCGATCCGGGGGAAAAGCTCTTCCAGCAGAAGCGCCAGTCCCGCCCTGAACAGTTCATGGTCATCGACGATCAGTACGCGCATTCCATCGCCTCCCTGCACTGCTTTCGAGGTGCGCTGCGATCACACATCGGCGGATGGCAGAATCGTAGTGATTGTCTGATGTGTTCAGCTGAGATAGTACACAGCAGGGACTAAAGACAGATGATTCGGCCTGAAACCTGGCGGTTTTCGCCCATCATTAGACGAATCATGCTGAACAGAATAACGCGGCGCCAGTGCGAAGCCTCGACGGTAGAAACGCGAGGCCCCGGAGAAAAGCGTGCCGGTTTGACAACGCAGCGCCAAGAGCCCACGTCCACAACGTTTCCTGCGCCGCTACACCGTCAGTCACTGATCATTCGAGAAATCGAAGTCTTTTGTTGAGCGGCGACATACCGGCTGATTTCAGCGAGCAGGTTCTCGGGAGGGGAGGATTTGCGCAACAGAATGAACGGTTCGGGGAAATCACGAAGGATGTGATCGGACAGCAACTCGCCCGTGATAAAGGCGACGGGAATGACGCCGGCCCACGCGAAATGGCGTCTGATCCGATCGGCAACATCCTTGCCGGTGGCGCCCTCGCGTAACCGGATATCCGCGACGATGAGGTCGGGAATCCGGCTGTCATCGGAAAGAACGGCTTCGAATCCGGCCATCGACTCGGCGGCATACACGAGCGCGCCCGCGCTCGAAAAAAGACGCCGCAGACCTTCGAGAACAGTCGGCTCGTCGTCGCAGAGCAGCATGAACGTGCCAGTGAGATCGGGCACATAGACATCTGCGTAGGGAGCTCGTGCGCGCGCGGCCGGAGGCAAAGACGAAACCGTCGCGTAAAGGGAAAAGCGCGACCCGCGCCCTTCCACGGACGCAAAACTCATGCTGTGTCCAGGCAAAATCTGGATCGCGCGATTCACGATCGACAACCCGAGCCCGAGCCCTTTCGACCGGTCGCGCTCTGGATTGTTGATCTGATAGTACTCGGAGAAGATTGCTTCGCGATGAGCGGGCGCAATGCCGAGACCGGTGTCCCACACGTCGACACGCAGTCGCTCCTTCAGTTGCACCCAGCCAAGCACAACGCCACCCGACGACGTATTCTTGATCGCGTTCGACACGAGATTCGACACGGAGCGCTTGAAGAGCGACCGGTCTGTTTCGAGCGACGGCGCGCGCCCTCGCCGCTCCGCGATTCTTAGCTCGATGCCTCGCAGCCGGGCCATCTCGCGGTATTGTTCGTAGACTTCGGTCAACAACGCGTGGACATCGACGGGGACGATGTGAGGCACGTATGAGCCCAACTCGCTGTAATCCTGGATATCCTTGAACATGTCGAGAATGTCCGACGCGGTCTCCTCGACGATGTCGAGGTCACGGTCCACGGCGTTTCCGTTCCGGATGCCCGTGCGCGCGCTTCGAATGAAAAGACCGATGGCGGCAAGAGGCTGTTGAATGTCGTGATACGCCGACGAGAAGAATCGCTCTTTCTCCCGAACGAGTTCCTGCATGCGTTTATTCTGCTCGTTGACCGAACGCGCCGCAGCTTCGACACGCGCCTTGGCCGCGCGCAACGTGCGACGGTAGATGAATTCGCGTCTGGCGGCCCGTTCCAGCGGCACACTGAGCAGCACGCCGACAATGGCCATCATCGGCAACATGGTGGCGTGCGCAGCCACCGATTCCACGCGTAATGCGACGCTCCCGCCAACGGGTTTGAAATAGAGCATGATCAGATAGCTGACGATGCATATTCCAATCAACCATGCCGCTGTCATCACCCGAAGCCGAAATGCCATGAATATCAAGAACAGGGAAAACATGAGCACCGGATACACTTCCCGCCAGCCAAGGTCGCCCGGATAGAACTGCAGCATTCGCAGCGCGGTGAACCAGCAACTGATCGTCCAGACACTGAGTAGTCCGACGGCCCAACGTTCATCCAGCGCGCGAGGTGTCCACAACAGCACGGGAATCAACATCCCCATGGCGCCCACCACTCTAAGGATGATCAGTTCGTTGTGGTGCAAATGGGCGGGATCGAGTACCGCTAAGCGGCTGAAGTCGCGGATGGAAAAGACAATCCACAAACCGGTGAAGATCGTGATGGCGAGTTTGCGCTGCGCGGAGAACCGCCGCGCGTAGTCCAGCCGGAACGCGCGCTCCTGAGCCGCCGAACTGAACCTGCGCACCGTGAGGCCTGACGATCTCATGACGCCGCTCGATCAGGAAATTCGCCGTCCGCGGAACGGGCAGCGTGCAATTAACCAGAATAGCAGCCGCTTACTAAAAGTTATATATACAAATGTAGCGGTACACTTGAGCGTCGACTGCCCTGAGACGCAAAAACTTCGGCACCTGGAGGCGACATGATCACGCTCTACTCCTACCCGCAACTTTTCGGCCTCGAAGACAACAATCCTTATGGCCTGAAGGTGTTCGCGTTTCTGACTATGAACGGGCTTTCGTTCGAGCATCGGCATGTACTCGACACCAGCGCGGCGCCACGCGGGCAACTCCCGTATCTCGACGACGACGGCAAAATTATCGGCGACAGCGACGCGATCATCGCGCATCTGAAACAGCGCTATCAATTGACGCTGGACGATGCGCTCGACGCCGACCAGCAATCGACCGACTTGCTGTTACGACGCACGCTGGACGACCTGTATTGGGTCATGTCGTATTCACGCTGGCGCGACGATCGTTTTTGGCCCATCTTCCGCGACGCACTCCTCGCGCAACATCCGCAACTGACTGCGGACGCACTCGAAAAAGCGCGCCGCTACAATTTCGAGCGCTATCACTATCAGGGTATCGGCCGCTACGAGCCAGAAGCTGCTTATTCACGCGGGCTGGCCGATCTGCGCGCCGTCTCACGCCTGCTCGGCAACGGCCCATTCATTTTCGGCGCAGAAGCAACCAGCGCAGACGCGGGCCTTTACGGCTTCATTGCGAGCATCTATTTCTACGACATCGACACGCTGCTGAAACGCTATGTCCTCACGCAAGAAAATCTCGTGAATCACTGCGGCGCGATGCGCAAGCGGGTGAAGAGAGCCGCTGACTAGCCTCGGTCATGACGGCCCATCACGCTGCTCGCTGCTCACTCACATATTCGGATAGTTCGGCCCGCCGCCTTCAGGCGTCACCCACACGATGTTCTGCGTCGGGTCCCTTCGACCCCATTATTTGATGACCACCGGATTCACCGGCGCGCCCGTGCCGCCGACGATCTTCAGCGGCGCCGCCGCGTAGAAGAAGGTCCACTGACCGTCCTGCTCGCAATCCGCCGCCAGGTCGTCCAGTACCACGACCTCCGTGAACACGATGCCGAGGTTGCGCATCAGTGCGTTATGAAGCGGGATCATGACGCCCGAGACCGGATCGACGGTCACCTCGTTGCCCATAGTGTCGGTGACGAGGCAGGGAATCTCCATTTCGTGAAACCAGTTGACCAGTTCGCGGCTGAAGGTCAATCCTGGCTCGATAAAGTCTTCATAGAACTCGTTCGAGTCGCGTTCATAAAACGAGCCGATCAGGCCGGTTCGGATGACCAGAATATCGCGCGGCTCGATGGTCACGCCCTGTGCGCGCGCGGCATCCAGCAGGTCGCGATGGTCGAAGGTTTCGCCTTTATCGAGCACCCGCTTGCCGCGATGACGGGCCATGTCGATCAATACCGCGCGTCCGACGATCCCGCGATGCGCGATCGGCAGAATGCTGGCGCGCGACAGGCCGCCGATCGTGCTCATCGCGTCGTATCCGTTCCACAGCTTGTCGTCGTACCAGACATGGCCGAGCGCGTCGCATTGCGTCGAACCCTGAACGTGCATGAAGATCACGTCGTCGGCATATTCGACGTTGCCGTCGAAGTGCGCCTTGCCGGCCAGATAGTGGCCTTTGTCCAGCACGTTCATGCGCATCGACGGGCGGCGTCCGGGAAACAGCGGTTCGCCTTTCTCATGGCCGATTTCAACCTGCAGGGTGAAGGTCTTGCCCTTGCGCACGGATTGAATGCCGCGCAACACCTGCTCCGACTGGAGATAATTCAAGGCGCCGACTTCATCTTCGGCACCCCATTTGCCCCAATTGGTCGGCAGGCCTTCGAGCAGATGCTTGACGTTGGGCGTATCCGCCGGTTTCCTGACGCACATGCTTGTCTCCTGATCGTTATGGATGAAAGGCGTTAGCGTTCAGCGGCCTGCATCTTGCCGTCGACTCGCCGGTTCAGTTTCAACGGGTTTTCCGACTTCAATGCCGCGGGCAATAGCGCGTCCGGCATGTCCTGATAGCTGACGGGCCGCAGGAACCGTTCGATGGCGAGGCTGCCCACCGAGGTTGAACGGCCGTCTGCCGTGGACGGATACGGGCCGCCGTGCACCATCGCATGACCGACCTCGACACCGGTGCCGAAACCGTTCACCAGAATGCGGCCTGTACGGCGTTCGAGCGCGGGCAGAAACGGACGGACCGCTTCGTGATCTTCATCGTCGATATGCAGGGCCGACGTCAGTTGCCCTTCGAGTTGCTCGACCAGTTCGCGCATCGAGTCGAGATCCTTGCATCGCACCACCAGCGACGACGAACCGAAAATCTCTTCCTGCAAAACGGGGTTGTCGCGGAACACGGCGTCGGTTGTCGAGAAGATCGCGGCCTGCCCCTGATTCGGCGCCGTAACGGCTGCGCCCCGGCCATCCAGGTTCACGTCCGGCTGCGCGGCAAAGGTGCCGACGGCGGATTCGAACGTCCGCTGAATGTTGGGGGTGAGCATTGTCGCAGCGGGGATGTCGCTGAGCGCCGCTGCCGCCGTGCGAACGAAGTCGTCGAGCGACGGATCGTCCACGGCGAGTATCAGGCCGGGGTTCGTGCAGAACTGCCCGGCTCCGAGCGTGAGGGATTGCGCGAACGCCCGCGCAATGGCCGCGCCGCGCGTCTTCAGCGCGTGCGGGAACAGCAATACCGGATTGATGCTGCTCATCTCGGCGTAGACGGGAATCGGCTCCTTCCGTGCAGCGGCCACGCTCATCAGGTCCGTGCCCGCGCCTCGGGAACCGGTGAAGCCCACCGCCTTGATACGTGAATCTCGCACGAGGCCCTGGCCGATTTCACGGCCACTGCCGAACAGAAGCGAAAATGTTCCTTCGGGCATGCCGCATTCTTTGACGGCTTTCTGGACGGCCATGCCGACGAGTTCCGACGTGCCCGGATGCGCGGAATGCGCCTTCACGATCACCGGACAACCCGCCGCAAGCGCGGACGCCGTGTCGCCACCGGCCACCGAAAACGCCAGCGGAAAATTGCTCGCGCCAAAGACGGCGACCGGTCCAAGCGCCACGTACCGCAACCGCAGATCGACGCGCGGCAGCGGCTTCCGATCCGGCTGCGCGGGATCGATCCGCGCGCCGACGAAGTCGCCATCGCGCACGACATCGGCGAACATCCGCAACTGGCCGACAGTGCGGGCGCGTTCGCCTTCGATACGACCGCGCGGCAATCCCGATTCACGCACGCATCGCTCGATCAATGCATCGCCGAGATCGAGGATATTGCCGGCGATGGCTTCCAGGAATTGCGCGCGCGATTCCGGACTCGTTTCGCGGTAGCGGTCGAATGCGGCCCATGCCAGCGCGCACGCCGTGTCGAGGTCCTGCGCGCTCGCGCCGCCGAACGCCGGTTGCATCTGCTCGCCGGTCGCGGCGTCGAGCGCATAGGTTGTTCCGTTCCTGCCCTGCACCTTCGAGGCGCCGATCAGCAGGTTGCCAGCGATATCCATTGCGTCACCTTTCATTGATTTGCCGTTACATCGTGCCCGGAAACGCGCCGCCATCCAGCAGCAGGTTTTGCCCGGTCAGATAGCCTGCATGCGCGCTGCAAACGAATGCGCACAGCGCGCCGAACTCTTCCGCGGTTCCGAAGCGGCCTGCGGGGATCGCCGCACGTTTGGCCTCCAGTGCTTCGTCGAAACTCTTGCCCTGGGCTTTGGCCGCGGCGTCCGTCGATTGACGCAGTCGGTCCGTCTCGAACAGTCCCGGCAAGATGTTGTTGATGGTCACGTTGCGCTCGGCAATACGCTTTTGACGCGCAATGCCGGCAATGAAACCGGTGAGACCGGAGCGCGCGCCGTTCGAGAGACCCAGCACGTCGATGGGCGCCTTGACCGCGCCGGACGTGATGTTCACGATGCGCCCGAAGCGCCGCTCCGACATGCCGTCCACGGTTGCCTTGATGAGTTCGATGGCGGTGAGCATGTTCGCGTCGAGAGCGGCGATCCAGTCGTCGCGCGACCACGAACGGAAATCGCCCGGCGGCGGACCGCCGGCATTGTTCACTAGGATATCGATGCGCGGCGCGGCCAACAGCGCCTGTTCGCGTCCTTCGCGGGTCGTGATGTCGCCCGCGACGGCCAGCACCTTCACGCGCGGATTGATCTGCTGCAGTTCGCTCGCGGTTGCGTCCAGCGCTTCACGTCCGCGTGCCGTAATCACGACGTTGACACCCTCGCGCACCAGCGCCGTTGCGCAGCCTTTGCCGAGTCCCTTGCTGGCCGCGCAAACGAGCGCCCAGCGATCCTGTATGTCCAGATTCATTGCTCTACTCTCCAACGGTTTTTAAGCGGGAATAGCGGCTTCGAACGAGGTGTGCGCCATGCGCGTAACCGGCGTGTTCGATCCGCGTTGAAAAAGGTTATGGCGGCCGATCTGCGAAATCCTCGACACACCGGACAACGCCATGCTGACGTCGAGTTCGCTTTGCAAGATCTGCAGCATGCGTGCGACGCCTGCTTCGCCCATCGCGCCGAGCGCGTACATGAAGGCGCGCCCGACCATCGTGCCTTTCGCGCCGAGCGCCAGCGCCTTCATGACGTCCTGCCCGCTGCGGATGCCGCCGTCCACCCAGACCTCGACCTTGTCCCCCACTGCATCGACGATGGCGGGCAAGGCGTCGACCGTCGACGGCGCGCCATCCAGCTGGCGGCCGCCGTGATTGCTCACGACGATCGCGTCCACGCCGAGCGATGCCGCGATGCGCGCGTCCTCGGCACTCAGAATGCCTTTGAGGATCAGCTTGCCGCCCCATTGCTGCTTGATCTTCGCAATGTCGTCCCAGCTCAGCGTAGGGTCGAACTGGGACGCAACCCATTTGCTGATCGCGATCACGCCATCGCCGCCCTTGATATGCCCAGCAAGATTGCCGAAGGTCCTCGCGCCGGACATGGCGCGCCACATCCAGCCGGGTTTTGAAGCGAAGTCGAGAAGGTTGGCCGGAGTCAGTCGCGGCGGCACCGTCATGCCGTTCTTGATGTCTTTGTGCCGCTGCCCGTTGATCTGCAAATCCAATGTCACGACGAGTGCGGAACAGCCGGCCGCTTTGGCGCGCTCGATGAGCGACGTGTTGAAGCCGCGGTCGCGCATCACATAGAGCTGGAACCAGAACGGCGCGGTCGTGTGGCGCGCAATGTCTTCGATCGAACAGATGCTGACCGTGGACAACGTGAACGGCACGCCGAAGCGCTCCGCCGCGCGCGCACCGAGTATTTCGCCGTTGGCCCATTGCATGCCCGCGAGTCCGGTCGGCGCAATCGCGACGGGCATCGTGACGGTCTGCCCAATCAGCGTGCTGGCCGTGCTGCGATGGTCGACATTGATCGCTACGCGTTGCTGCAGCTTGAGAGACTGAAATGCAGCGCTGTTCTCGCGATAGGTGGACTCCGAATACGATCCGCTATCGACATAATCGTAGAACGCTTTCGGTACGCGCTTCTTCGCGAGAAGGCGCAAATCTTCGACACAGGTGATGATCGGCATGTCAGTCCTGAATACTGGCCGTGGATGAAAACGCTTCGAACGCGTCGCTCATTCGGCGTGTTGAGCAGCCGGGAAAGGCGCGGCGGGCGAGTCGTGCGACGCTTCGTCCACGACGATCGGGCGACGCACCATGAACAGATAGGCAAACGCGGATAGCACCGCAATGACCGCGCTGACGATCAGCGCATTCACGAACGAATGCGTGCGGTCCACCACGACGCCGGTAATGACCGGCGCCGCCGACCCCGCGAGGAAGCCGCCGAAGTTCTGAATGCTGCCGAGCGACGCAACCACCTGCCTCGGCGCGGCGATGCTGACCAGCGACCACGCGCCGCCAGATGCGAGATTGATGAAGAACATCGCCAGCGAGATATAGACGATGGCGAGCCACGCGGACGGCGTGAGCGCAGCGGGCACCGTGAACAGCGCCGCGCCGATCAGCCCGACCGTGATCGGCCATTTGCGGCTCGTGATCGGCGCCATGCCCCGGCGAAAGAGTTTGTCCGCGACATAGCCGCTGCTCAGCATGCCGATCGTGCCAACGAAATAAGGAATCGACACCACCCAGCCCGCGCGCGCCACGCTCATGCCACGCTCGTGTTCGAGATAGGCGGGCAGCCAGGTCAGATACAGCCACACCATATAGATCACGCCCATGAAGCCGAACAGCATGCCCCATGTGGTTGTCTGCCCGAACAGATTCCGCCACTGCACCGCACTCAACGGTTTGGCGCTCGCCTTCGCCGTTTCCTCATGGTTCAGATAGGCTTCTTCGTCGCGCGTCAATTGCACTTCGTTGCGATTGCGATAGCTGACGTACCAGCCGAGCGCGACCAGCATGCCGAGCACACCGGTCACGACGAACATCGTGCGCCACCCGAGCGCCAGCATGAGTCCGGTGAGAATGGGCGGCGCCAGCGCCGGGCCGATCGTGCTCGACGCCACGAAAATACCCGTCGGCGTGCCGCGATCCCGTACGGCAAACCATTCGCCGATCACCTTCGCGCCGGCGGGAAACTGCGGCGCCTCGCCAATGCCGAGACACACCCGCGCCATGAAGAACTGCTGGAGATTGCCCACGAAACCCGCGCACAACTGCGCGACCGACCACGCGAACATGCTGGCGCCCAGCATCAGGCGTGCGCCGAAACGGTCGAGCAGAACGCCGATCGGCAACTGACTGAAAGCGTAAGCCAGAGAAAACGCCGACAGCAGCAGGCCCATCTGCGACGCCGTGAGTCCCATCTCGCCGCGAATCATGCTGTTCGCGACCGACAGTGCGCTACGGTCGAGATAGTTGATACAACCTGCCAGTGTCAGGAAAAAGATCGATATGCGCTGAATACGCCGCAGATTTTTACTTGCCTGCATGGGAATGTCTCCGTTTGATTTTTGTGTTGCCGTCTGCGCGGCATGGTGGGGTCGTCTTGCTGCTTCGTTACAGCGAGGCCTCCAGCATCGCGAGATAGTCTTCTTCGGAGGCCACGCGGGGATTCGTTTTGTGGCTATGGTCCTTGAGTGCACCCTTGACGATCTCGGGGAACATCTCGCGGGTCACGCCCAGTTCGCCGAGGCCGGTGGGCAGTCCAAGACGGCGAGTCATCGCCTTCAGCGACGACGCCACTTCTGAAGCACTGCCCACGCCCATCGCCTTAGCGAGCCGCTCCAGCTTGTTTTCTTCCACCATCGAAGGCGACTGCGCGTTGAATTCGATCACTGCCGGCAGAAAAATCGCGTTGAGCGTGCCGTGATGCAAACGCGGATTGACGCCGCCGAGCGAATGACTCAGGCTGTGCACGCAGCCAAGACCCTTCTGGAACGCGAGCGCGCCCTGCATCGAGGCACTCATCATGTTCATCCGTGCGACGCGGTCGCCGGGGTCGCGCGTTGCGCGTTCGATGTGCCGCCAAGCGCGCCACAAACCGTCGAGCGCGATGCCGTCGGCAGGCGGATTGAAGGCCGGCGCCATGAAGGTTTCCATGCAATGGGCGATGGCGTCCATGCCAGTGGCCGCCGTGAGCGTGGACGGTAAGCCGAGCGTCAGGTCCGGATCGCAGATCGCCGTCTTCGGCACGACGAAGGGCGAAATCACGCCGACCTTGCGACCGTCCTCAAGAATCAGGATCGCGCCGCGACCCACTTCGCTGCCGGTACCGGCTGTCGTCGGAATCGCGATGACAGGCGCCGTCTTTGCCGTGATGCGCGCCGCGCCGCCTTCGATCAGCGCGAAACTTTTCAGCGGACCCTCATGCGTCGCACACACCGCGACGCCCTTCGCGAGATCGATGGACGAGCCGCCGCCCACGGCGACGATGCCGTCGCAACTGCCCGCGTGAAAGGCGGCAACCGCTTCGCGCACGGCCTGTTCGTTGGGGTTTGGCGGCGTGCCGTCGTAGACCGTCACCGGCAGGCTGCCTTCCAGCGCATTCAGCACGGTATCGACGATACCCGCGGCCACGATGCCCTTGTCGGTCACGATCAGCGGACGCCGGATACCCGTGCGTTCGCATTCCTGCTTCAGCAGACGCACCGCGCCGGACTCGAACTGGATTTGCGTGATGTAGTTGATCAGAGACATGGAAATGAGCTTCAGTTATAGTGGGGCCGCTTGCGAGAGCCGTATCCAGAACCGGAAAGCCGTCGGCTTCTTTTGTCTGAATCCTTGGTCAGTCGCTCTGTTTGAACCCAGTATAGGGAGCCGCGCGCCAGCCGGTAACTGAGAACATTTGATACTGATATAACTTTTACTCAACCCAGATGACCCCATCGCTGAACTCCATCGTGTCCCGGCTCCATCTCAAGCAGATGCGTCTATTGATTGCGTTGGGCGACCACGGATCGTTGCTGAAAGCCGCCCAGCAGGTCGGACTGACCCAGCCGGGCGCAAGCAAGGCATTGCAGGAAATTGAAACCACGTTCGGCACGGCGCTGTTCAACCGCACGAACCGGGGGCTGGAGCCGAACGAAGTCGGCCATTGCGTGATCCGTTACGCGAGACTGATTCATACCGACGTCGCGCATCTGCGTCAGGAGATCGTCGGCATCTTGCGTGGCCACGGCGGGCGCGTGGCGGTCGGCGCGATCATGGGCGCGGTGCCGCTGCTCACGGAGGCGATTTCCGCGCTGGTCGAGCGGCATCCGGAGATGTCCGTCGAGATTGTCGAAGACACCAGTGCTACGCTGCTGAGTCAGATCGAAGCCGGACGACTTGACCTGGCGATCTGCCGCACGACGATCAGCCAAACGCCGCAACTCTATGACAGCATCAAGCTTCAGGACGAAACGCTCGCTGTCATTGCGAATGTCGACCATCCGCTCGGTCACGCAAAGCGGGTCACGCTGACGAATCTCGCGGAGTATCGCTGGGTGGTGTACCGCGCGAATATGCCGATGCGCTTGCTACTCGAGCGCGAGTTTCGCGACGCCGGTATCCGCTTTCCGCTGCATTTGCTGGAAACGACATCCACATTGGCGACGCTCATGCTGCTACAGAACAATCCGTCTTTCATCGCGCTCGTATCGATCGATGTGGCGCAGTTCTTTTCGCATCATCAGATGACGCGAATTCTTCCGCTTACGCTGGCTTCAACTAGCGAGCCTTATGAACTGGTGACGCGCAGAGGTGCGCCGCGCTCACCTGGCGCGCAGTTGCTGATGGATGAATTGGTGGGGTTGAGATCGGAGCAGGTGTGAGAACGCGGCGAGCGACAAGCGCGAATGGTGAGGATTTTCGGGAGTACCAGGTGATGGTGGGAATGGGCAGGCAGCAGTAGAGCGCTCGTGGTGGGTTTTTCGGCCGGAGCAGACAGGCGCGCATTGATCGTTCTACGACCAGGGACGACCCCGGTCATTGCAAGCTTGGGCTTCTCTGTAAGAACGCGGACGCCGGTCGACGCGGACGGTTAGTTGCGTTTTAGATTTATGACGAGCGTTGATGCGCCAAGGGCGCGCCATGTGCCCTACGTCCGAAAGTAATTAGTGAAGAGTCCGTCGAGACGGAAGCTGCAAGCTGAACTGGACCACGCCCACTCGCCCACGGCCCGCCGCGCGTTGAAAACGCGCAATCCCGACGCGAAAAGGAAAAGCGCCTTTAAGCGCCCTTTCGAAACTCTCGCGGCGTTTTGCCGAAAGCCGCTTTGAATGACTGACTGAAATGCGTGAGGTTATTGAAGCCCCACGAGGACGCGATATCCCCGATGGCGCGATTGACCTGCCCGCGGTCTTCGAGATCGCGCGCGCACCTGGCCAGTCTCCGCTCCCAGATATACCGTTCGACCGACTGACCATCGCTGGCGAAAACCGAACTCAGGTAGCGCTTCGAGATTCCCAGATGCTCGGCAACATCCGCGGGCGCCAATGAATGGTCCCGCAGATTCGTTTCGATAAATGCTCGTCCGCGATAGGCGAGCATCGTCCTGGTGACTGTATTGCCCGTCGTGCCAGACGACTTGTCGCCGCGTGGCGCCATGAATGCCATCAGCGCCATGTCTATCGCCTGCTCGGTCAGCCGTTGCGCGATATCTGCGCTAAAGCTCTCGAAATTCTGCGCCAGCGAACTGGCGAAATTCTTCGTCATGACGCCCAGCGGATTGTCAGCCTTGACGACGGTCGCCGTATGATTTTCGATCGGACCGATCTGCTTACGCACGAGCGTTCGCGGAATCTGCAGAACCAGTTGAGATTTCGCCTCGGGAAATTCAGCGCGGAATGTCTTCGACGTATCGAGCAAAGTGATGTCGCCAGGACGCAGCACATTGCGCCGGTTGTCCTGCTCGACGATCGCCTCTCCCGCCATCTGTATGCAGACGAATACCTGCTCTTCCCCAATCTGTGAGATTTTCGGCTTGACCCGGGCTATCGTATGCGACTCAGCCACGATTTCAATCAGGTTGACCGGACTCGATAGATGCGCGGTAATCAAGCCGGAAAAGCCTTCGTCGATCGCGCATGAACACTCCAGGTGAGTTAAAAGATTCGCTACCCTGGTTTGCCAGAAGGCCAATCTCGCGCCCGGCGGCACACGGTCGGTGGAAATAAGCATGGGGGCTCTGTTCATCGCGGTACCGTTCATGCGCTTGCACTCCTTTCAACGAGGTGCGGAGATCCACCGATTCTCAGCGCCCTCGCCAGAAGAATCATCCCGATAACGGAATATACCGTCCATCTCCTGGCGCTGCTCTTATCGTGCTCAGTGCACGGTCGACGACGTCGGATTCCCGCGCGCCCCGCCCTCGACTTTCTTCAAAGAGAAGAAAGAATGTAGTCAGGCGGCACAGCCATGGCGCGGCGTCCGCGCTCCGCTACACTCCGAACACGATACGAATTCAACTCAGCCAGCACCCGCATTACCCGCTGTGCACATACCACCGCAATCGAGCCGGACACGAACTCCGCGCCGCCGTCATCCGAACGTAATCTGAACCACAAACCAAGCGAAGTACGCACGTGCAATGAATTGCAACCGGCGTTGGCGTGCCTGCATCACCCGTCGTTCAATGCCTCAGATTTCTTTTATTTTGCGGAGAAGAAACAATGGATATCAATGGCATCAAGGTTCCAGATAGCGCACTCGCCAGGGAAGTCACCGAACTGGTGCGTGAACAGGTCACGCCGCTGCTGTTTCATCATTCCAGCCGGGTCTTTTATTTCGGCGCATTGGCCGGAAAAGAGCGTGGCCTGAAGTTCGACCCCGAACTGCTCTACTGCGGCTGCATGTTTCACGACTTCGGTCTGATGAAGCAATACAGCAGCGACGACGAACGTTTCGAGGTAGATGGGGCAAACGCGGCGCGAGACTTTCTCAAAGGACACGGTATCTCGCAGAACGATATCGACACTGTCTGGGCCGCCATCGCTCTGCACACTACGCCGGGAATTCCACAACACATGGACCCGGTTATCGCGTTGGTCACTGCGGGCGTCGAGATGGACGTGCTCGGGCTGAAATACGATCACTACGACAACGCCACGCGTGACGCCATTGTCGACGCTCATCCGCGTGGCGATCAGTTCAAGGAAGACATCATTCAGGCCTTTTACGACGGCATCAAGCATAAACCGGACACCACGTTCGGCAACGTCAAAGCCGATGTGATTGCAGACAAGGAGCCTCATTTTCATGCTGGCAACTTCTGTAGCGTGATTCGTCGGTCGGCATGGCATTCATGATTGCAGCAACGCCCGTTACATCATCGTAGTCCCGCTTCAACGCCGCGTTTTTCTCTCAATTGCAGTTCAGACAGTCTCCTTAAGGAAGCAACCATGAGTCAATCCGTAACGGCCGTACTCGTCCATGGAGCATGGGCAAATGCTGCATGCTGGTCCAAAGTCATTCCGTTTCTGCAGGCTGGCGGAGTATCCACCGTCGCCGTGCAAATGCCGTTGACCTCGCTGGAGGACGATGCCGCTACAGTCAAGCGCGCACTCGCGCTGATCGACGGACCGGTGGTGCTGGTCGGCCACTCCTACGGCGGCGTTGTCGTGACGGCGACGGGTAATGACAGCAAGGTGCAAAGCCTGGTATATGTCGCGGCGTTTGCACCGGACGAGGGCGAATCGGCCGGCGCGCTCGGTGCCAGCGCGGACCCGGCGCCGCTCGGCGCGGAAGTTCGTCCCGATTCGCAAGGCTTCCTCAAGCTCACGCGAAAGGGCATCGATGAGAGCTTCGGCCAGGACCTGACGGAAGATGAACGGCTGGTGGCCTTCGTCACACAGGGACCCACCTCGGCGCAGGCGCTAGGCGACGTCGTTTCCGCGCCCGCATGGAAAACGAAACCATCCTGGTATGTGGTGGCTGAGCAAGATGGCGCCATCCAACCGTCGTTACAGCATAGAATGGCCGACAGAGCGAAATCGCAGAAAGCGTTGGTCGACTCCAGCCATCTCGTGATGCTCTCTCACGCAACGAAGGTAAGCGACGCGATTCTCGCCGCAGCCAGATAAGCGTCACGTCGTAAAGCAGGTCCTGGCGAGTCGGCGCATCGGCGGTCAATGAAATGGCCAATGAGGCGCCGGCTTCCGTTCAGTACGTTGGTTGGTAATCCGCACTCAACTCCCTTCCGATATCCCACGGAGAATGCCATGAGCAAATTGACGACGGCGTTCGGGGCTCCCGTTCCCGACAACCAGAACACGCAAACGGCCGGGCCGCGTGGACCCGCGCTGCTTCAGGACGTATGGTTTCTCGAGAAACTCGCCCACTTCGACCGCGAAGTCATTCCCGAGCGCCGTATGCACGCCAAGGGGTCCGGAGCATTCGGCACGTTCACGGTGACGCATGACATCACCGCTTACACCCGAGCGAAAATTTTCTCGGCAATCGGCAAGAAGACCGAGATGTTTGCGCGATTCTCGACGGTCGCTGGCGAGCGAGGCGCCGCCGACGCCGAGCGGGATATCCGCGGATTCGCACTCAAGTTCTATACCGAAGAAGGCAACTGGGATCTGGTCGGCAATAACACGCCCGTATTTTTTCTACGCGATCCGCTGAAATTCCCAGACCTGAACCACGCGATCAAGCGCGATCCGAGAACGGGACTGCGCAGCGCGGAAAGCAACTGGGATTTCTGGACCCAACTGCCCGAGGCACTTCACCAGGTCACCGTCGTGATGAGCGAACGCGGCATTCCTCGCACGTTCAGAAACATGCACGGATTCGGCAGCCACACGTTCAGCTTCATCAGTGCAGCCGGCGAACGCTTCTGGGTGAAGTTTCATATGCACACGCAGCAGGGCATCGAGAACATGAGCGACGCGGAAGCCGTGGAACTGGTCGGCTCCGACCGCGAAAGTCATCATCGCGACTTGTACGAGGCCATTGAGCGCAAAGAATTTCCGCGCTGGACTTTGTACGTTCAGATCATGCCCGAGAAGGAAGCGTCGACGTATAAAGTGAACCCGTTCGATCTCACCAAGGTCTGGTCGAAAAAGGACTATCCGCTTATCGAAGTGGGGTTCTTCGAACTGAATCGCAACGCGGAGAACTGGTTTGCCGATGTCGAACAGGCGGCCTTCAATCCGGCGAACGTCGTGCCCGGCATCAGCTTCTCACCGGACAAGATGCTGCAAGGCAGGCTCTTTTCCTACGGTGACGCACAGCGTTACCGCCTCACGGTCAACCATCACCAGATTCCGGTGAACGCACCACGCGGCGCCAGCCACTACAACAGTTACCACCGCGACGGCGTCTTGCGGGTCGACGGAAATCACGGCGGCACAGCGCCGTATAACCCGAACACGAAGGGCGCGTGGCTGGATCAGCCTGACTTCAGCGAACCGCCTCTCTCCATCGAAGGTGCGGCCGACCATTGGAATCATCGCGTCGACGACGATTACTTCTCACAGCCGGGCGATCTGTTCCGGCTTATGTCGGCGGCGCAGCAGCAGGTTCTGTTCGAGAACACGGCGCGTGCCATGCATGGCGTGTCGAAAGCGGTCAAAGATTTGCACATCGAACATTGCGGGAAGGCGGACCCGGCGTATGGAGCGGGTGTGCGTCGGGCGATCGATAGTCTTGAGGCGCAAGGGACGACGGGGGTTCGGTCGGAGCCGGAGATGTTGAAGTAGGTTGGGTGGGATGGGACGTGGCCCTTTGGGGCCACGTTTTGTGCGTGCAGGGGCGAGCGTTATGGTCAACACTGCATGTGAAAGATTCGCCTTGAACCAGTCGAGCGCCGCGCGCGATGCGGTTTCGAACTCCGCAAGATACGGATCGAAATGGCCGCCCTTGATCATCACCAGTCGCTTCGGCTCCAACGCGCGCTCATAGGCTTTGAGCGACCCCACATCACCGATCCTGCCAGGTGCTGGAGTGCCCGGCGGATGCCCGGCGAATTTGAGCCACGGTCGCCGTTCCGCCTGGAACAAACTCTCTGACCGCTAGCACGGTTACAGCGGTCACAAGCTTGAATGCACTCGTATTCTCACGCGGCTTACTCGCCCCGGCGCGCTTCCGTCGCGATTTCCTCCGTGACGGCGAGAAATCGGAGCATGTCGCCCTGGTCATGACAGTGCAAGGGCGAGATGCGCACCGCTCCGTCGAGATTGAACGACTTCAGCATGCGCCCCGAATACAGACTGGATGCAATCCGCTCGTAGACGATCACGCCACGTTGTTCATAAGCGCGCACCGCCGCAGTCGGATCAAGGTCGTCGAACCCGATGCCCACGATCAGGTCGCGACGCGTGAGATCGTCGTGATCCCAGAAGACGCGGACGCCGTCGATGGCTCGTAGACCACGTTGTCCGTCTGCACCGTCGAGCAACAGAGCCAGAAGCGCGCGCTCGTGTTCTTCGATACGTTTCATCCCACGGATGAACAGTTCCCGCCGGTCCTGCGCATCGCTCGTTTGCGAGCCGATCCACGCGACGTAGTCCACGATTGCACTCACCACGGCGAACTGCGCCGGCGCGGGACTACCGAGTTCCCAGGCGCCCTTCGCCTTGGCATCGAGTCGATGATGCGGCAGTTCCGCGAGCCGCTCGGACAGCCATGTCACACCCGCGCCCCGGCAACCGAAAAATTTGTACGGTGCGAAATTGATGCCGTCGACCGGTGTCTTCTGCAGGTCGATGACCGCGTGCGGCGCATGCTGAACCGCATCGACGATGATGAACAAGTCCGGCCGCCGCTCGCGCGCGCGTTTGGCGATGCTCGCGATGTCGAGCTTCGCGCCCGAAATGTTCGATGCGTACATCACGCTGAGGAGCGCCGTATCGTCATCGATCAGCGAGATGATCGCATCGACGTCGACGCCACCCGTTTCCGCGTTGCTTGGCGCGACACGCAACTCACGACCCGTACGCTCGCAGTAAAGCTTCATCGCATCGAAAGACGATGGATGTTCGAGAATCGTTGTCACGGCGTTGCTGCCCGGCACGTTCTCCATGACCGCGCGCACCATTTCGAACATTGCGGCCGATGCCGTCAGCGACAGATACACGCTGCCGGCTTGCGCGTTGAGAATGTGACGAATGTCAGCCTCGCCGCGTGTCTGGATGTCTTGCAGGAACAGAGCACGTTCGTGGATGCGTTCGGGGCAATCCGGCAGCGCATCGATGCCGGCGAACGCATCGAGCGCGGACTTCAGGCGGAACGAGCCACCAGCGTTATCGAAAAAAAGACGCGCGCGGCCGTCTACATCATGATCGACGTAGTGAAAGCGACTCTTGATGCTCTGCATGAGCGATGCGGAAAACAACTGTTCCTGTTGACGACTCATCTCATCGGTTCCTCGTTCCATGATTTCCATTTCCATTTCGACCGACGCTCAGGCATCCAGCGATGCAAGATAGGCCCTACCCTTCTCGGCGTCGTACGTTCCTTCCCATCTGGCAATGACGAGCGGCGCCAACGCATTGCCGACCACGTTCAGCGCGGTCCGACCCATGTCCATGATCCGGTCCACACCTGCGATGAACGCGAGTCCTTCCAGCGGCAATCCGGCGCTAGCGAGCGTCGTCAGCAGAATGACGAACATGAAGCCGGGAACGCCTGCAGCGCCTTTGGATGTGACGACCATGGTCAACACGAGCACGATCTGCTCTTGCAGGCCGAGATGCACGCCATAAAGCTGCGCCACGAACAAAGTGCCGATGCCGAGATAGATCGAAGCGCCATCGAGATTGAAGGTATAGCCTGTCGGCACGACGAAAGTCGTGATGCTCCTGGGCACGCCGAAGTCCTCCATTTTCTTCATGAGTTGCGGCAGTACCGTCGCCGAACTGCACGTCGAGAACGCGATGATCAACTCGTCCTTGATGACGCGGAGCAAGGTGAAGATGTTGAAGCCGAAAAGCCGCGCCGTGACGCCGAGCACGCCGACGGCAAAAAGGACGATCGCAAGATACGTCACGGCAACGAGCTTGATGAGCGGTAGCAGCGAGCCGAATCCAAAGCTCGCAACGGTGACCGCGATCAACGCGCACACGCCGAACGGGGCATACCGCATGACCATGCCGGTGACCTTGAACATCGCGTCGCCGATACCTTTGAAGGTCGCGAGCACCGGCTGGCGATATTCCGCAGGCACGGATTGCAGGCCAAGACCGAACAGCACCGAGAAGAAGATGACTGGCAGCAGGTCGCCGCGCCCCATCGCCATGATGATGTTGTCGGGAATGATGCCCAGCAGCAGCGCCATGAAGCCGTGGTGCCCTTGCGTCTGCTGTGAAGTTTGTTGATAGCGCGAGATGTCCGTATGGCCGAGCTGGGAGAGATCGGTGCCAAGACCCGGATGCAGCACATTTCCGAGCACGAGACCCAGCACGATGGCGATCGTCGTGACGACTTCGAAGTACACCAGCGTCTTGAACCCGATGCGCCCGAGCGAGCGCCCGTCGCCCACGCCCGCGATACCCATCACCATGCTCGTGAAAACGATCGGCACTACGACCATCTTGATGAGGCGGATGAAAATGTCGCCGGCCGGCTGCAGGAAGCCCTCGATGGCCGATGCACGAAGCTCGGGAAAGCGGTTGAGCACCAAACCCACGCCGATGCCGACCACGAGGCCGATCAGGATCTGCCAGGCAAGCCCGATGCGCGGCTTGCGCTCCGCGTGCCCGGTTTGAGGTGTTTCCATGACTGATTCCATGCGCTCTCCAGAGACTTACCGGTTGATGTGTGTGAGCGGCGGCCGTCGAGGTACGCCGTGTCGAGCCTCTGCCGGAACTCGTTATGACAAAAGTACCCAGCCAATAAGAACTAAAAAAGCGATTTTTTTCTATGAGAAACTATCGCTTTAAGTGATGAAAGCGCGACATTCATGCTGACATTCAAACAGATGGAAGCCTTGTACTGGATCGTTCAGCTTGGCTCGTTCGAAGCCGCCGCGGCGCGTCTGAACACCACGCAATCGGCCGTTTCCAAGCGCGTGCAGGAGTTGGAGCGCGCATTCGACGTTGCAGTATTCGACCGTGCAAACCGCAGCGCGCGCCTCACGGAAAAAGGCACGGAATTCTTCGAGCACGCAAAGGAGTTACTCGATCGACGCGACCAGATCGTGGAACGAATGAGCGCGAAGGAATCGTTGGTGCGGCAAATTCGCATCGGCGTCACGGAGTTGACGGCGCTGACGTGGCTGCCTCGTTTAATCGCGGCGATTCAGGCGGAGTATCCGAAAGTCAAGGTCGAAGCCGAAGTCGACCTGAACGCAACGTTGCGCGAACGGCTGGCGGCGGCGACGGTGGACATCATCATCGTGCCTCAGACGCACGAGGCCGAGGCTTTCACCACGACCGTCGTCGGTCAGGTCGAGAACGTCTGGATGTGCTCCGCCCGTCTCGCACCAGGCAAGCGTGCCATTCCGCTCGCTGAAATCGCGCAATTCCCGCTGATCTTGCAGGGTGGGTTGTCCGGCACGGGCTACGTGTATAGCCGGTTTCTGGAGCAACAGGGTGTGGCCCTGCAAAAAGTGCTGGCGAGCAACAGCCTCATTGCGCAGATCGGGCTGACACTCTCGGGGCTCGGTGTCAGCTATTTGCCCAAAGCATGTCTTGCGCGCATGCTCGAACGCCGCGCGCTGGTCGTGGTGCCAACGCGTCCACCACTGCCGCCGGTGCGATACGTCGCAATGCATCGAGCAGATCAATCCCATTCGCTAAGCGCAGCCGTAGCCAGGCTGGCCGCGCAATCCTGCGACTTCTCCTCCAATCTGCTCGATCCAGGAAGCTAGAGATAAAACGTCCGCCTCAACGACCCCGAGGCTCGACGTCCAGCGGCTCCGAGATCGTCAGCAAAATGACGAACGTAAGCGCGGAGATCGCCGACATGAAGCCGAACACGTAGCTCCATCCGAGATGGTCGAGCAGCAGTCCCGCGATGAACGGCGTGGCCGCGCCGCCCAACTGTCCGCCCATATTGACGATCGCGTTCGCCAGCGGAAACTTTTCCTTCGAGACGAACGACGTCGGATAGACCATGTACGCCGAAAACCCGACGCTCAGCGTGACGCCCGTCAGGAAGATCAGCACGCCGTACACGAAGGGCGAAGCGGGCGACTCGATGAGCGCCACCATCATCACGGCGGTCGCGATGGCGGAGAACATCATGCCGGGCTTGCGCCGCTTACCGAGCGCGCGGTCGGACAGCAACCCGCCGAGAATATTGCCGAACACCGCGCCCACCCACGGCGCGGCGGCGACCAGCCCCATCCCCGCTACGCTGAAGTGCTTCACGTTGAGCAGATACGTCGGAATCCACGCGAGCAGCACGCTCGAAATGCCGAGCTGGCAGCAGTAGCCGAGCGCACAACCGTAGATATTCCACGACGTCATGACAGCGCGCGTCGTCTCCAGCGGCTTCTCGCTGCGCACGCGCGTCAGGCGGTCCAGAAGCGGCATCGCGCGAGTACGTTCGATGCGCATGGCCGATGCCGCACGGGGACTCTCCGCATCGATCAGTTCGCGTTCGGCTTCGTTGACCCCGCGGCTATCGGACGGGCGATCGGCGACCATCCAGTACCAGACGATCGACAACGCAATGCCGGGCACCGCGAACACGATGAAGATTTCCTGCCAGCCCCATAGCGAGATGATCGCCGCGCCGATGATCGGCGTGATCACCGGGCCGAACTTCACCGCAGACAGGAACAGCCCGGACGCCGTGCCTTTCTCTTTGGCTGGAAACCAGCGATTGATGGTTGCGGCAATCCCGAGCGGCAGCGGACCTTCCGCGAAGCCGAGGGCGAACCGGCACAGCTTGAGCGCGAACAATGATCCCACGACGCCCGTCAACGCGGTGGCGAGCGAGGTGAGGATCATCGAAATGGGCAGCGTGCGACGCACGCCGAAACGCGATACGAGCCACGCGGACGGCAATTGCGCGAGCGCATAAGCAATGAGGAAGACGCTCACGAGCGCGCCGGCTTCCGCATTGGTCATGGCGAATTCCTTGCGCAGAAACGGCAAGGCGATGCCAAGGTTCGCTCGATCCGCGGCCGCGACCGCGTAGATCACGAAGAAAAGGCTGGCGACGACCCAGCGATAGCGCGTGGGCTGCAGCGACGCCACCATGGCGCCCGATGTGGGCATGCCGGTCTGCTCTTTCATGTTGTCTCACTCCATACGGGCGGTTTTATGTGTTTCTTGTAGGCTGCTTCGATGGCGAGCGCCTTTATTCGAGACCGAGCCGGCGCAAGGTCTCCTGCAATCCCAGCAGTTCGACCGTGCTCGCGCCCTGGCGAATCTGCTCGCGGAACGCGCGCTCCTTGTCTTCGCGCGCTCGGCTGACCCGCACGACGCGCTCGACATCGTTCTGCGGCACGACAACGACACCGTCGATGTCACCGACGACGATATCGCCCGGTTGAATCGCGACGTCGCCGATACATATCGGCACATTGATTTTTCCGGGCTGGTTTTTGCCCGTGCCCTTGATGCTCAGGCCGCGACTGAACACCGGAAACCCAAGCTCGATGATGGTGCGTGCATCGCGCACAGCGCCGTTGATGACCAGTCCCGCAAGGCCTTTTTGCAGCGCGAGTTCGGTGAAGACGTCACCCCATGGGCCGGCTTCGAGAAAGCCCTTGGCGTCGACCACGAGCACGTCGCCCGGCCGCACCTTCAGCATCGCGTAATGCAGCATGAGGTTGTCGCCAGGCCGCGTATCGACAGTGACAGCCGGGCCGGCAACGCACATGGACGGATGAATGGGCTTGATGCCGCTGTCAAGCGCGCCGTGCGCGCCCTGCGCTTCGTAGACCGTGGCGCTGCCCAGCTCGCGCAGTGCCGCGATCAGGTTGGGGGATGTCTCGTGATGGCTCATGTCTATTTGAAGTTTGATGGCAGCCTTATTTTTAAGTAAAGTTTCACCGCTATCAAACATCGTTTTCTGAGCTTAAGCTCAAAAAAAATGAATCTACGACAAGTTCGCTATTTTTGCGCCGTGGTCGAGGCTGGCAGCGCGACGAGCGCAGCCGACTCGCTCCATGTCGCGCCGACGGCCATCAGCATGCAGCTCGCGCAACTCGAGACTCACCTCGGCGGCGAGTTGTTCGACCGATCACGCCGTCCGATGGAACTGACGTCGCTCGGCAAATACTTTTATCCGCGCGCGAAGGAACTGCTCTCTCACGCCGGCCGGCTCGACGAAGAGGCGCGCGGCATCGCCTCCGGTCAGCGCGGCTGGCTCGGAATCGGCTTCGTGCGCTCGGTGTCGTTTTCGGTGCTGCCCGCCGCCGTGCGCCGCTTTCGACAAAGCTGTCGTGACGTGCACCTCGATCTGGTCGAAACGCTCTCCGAGTATCAACCGGAGCGTTTGCGTCAGGGCCGGATCGATGTTGGCGTTGCTCGCTTCATCGGCCCAATCGAGCCCAGCCCGGATCTCGACCACACTGTGGTGCTCGACGAACCGCTCGTCGCCGCAGTGCCGCTGGACGATCCGCTGGCCAGGCAGCGGTCGGTCACGGCGGCCGAATTCTCCCGGCTTCCATTCATCCACTATCCGAAAGACCCGCGCAGCCCGTTCGGGCAACAAATGCTGACGGCGTTGAAACTGGCAGGCGGCGATCCGCACCTGGCGCATGAAGCGATTGAAATTCACACGGCGCTGGCACTGGTGGGCGCGGGACTCGGCGCGACGCTCGTGGGCCGCTCGACGTCGAAGAATAACCGGCGCGACGTGCGGTTCATTCCCGTCAAAGACCTCGATCTGCGAACGAGGCTCGTGATCCTCACGCGCGCGCGCGAGGACAACCGGTTGGTCACCCTGTTTCGCGACGCACTGTCGAAGTCATGTGGACGATGATGACGAGGACCGTGACGAAGGATGCCGCGCGAAGTCAGCGAGGCAGTTTTCGGTCAGAAGGTCGATGACTCCGTGCAGGGCATCCAGCCCCGCCGAATAAAAGATGAAGGTCCCTTCGCGCCTGCTGGACACCAGGTTCGCACGCGACATGTCCTTGAGATGGAAAGACAGGCTGGACGGCACGATCCCTAACTGCGCAGAAATCTCGCCCGCGGGCAATCCGCGCGGCCCCGCGGTAGCGAGCAGCCGGAAGATAGCCAGTCGCGAGCGGTGCGCTATCACGCTCAAAGCGAGCAATCTGGTGTCCTCATCCATTTCCGTGGCTCAGGCGTTGTCGAAGATGAATTGCTCTCGCCGAAACGCGTGCGAATGCGCTCGCGCCCGCACGCGCTCCGGACTCACGCACATCCGCGACCCGCATGTCAGCGGAGACGTGCGTCGGTTTTCTCAAGCAATCCATCCACCATCGACCGTCAGGCTTTCGCCGGTCGTGTAACCTGCTTCGGGACTCGCGAGATAAGCGACAGCCGCGGCGATTTCCGCCGGCTTGCCGAAACGGCCCACGCTTGCCAGCTTTGTCATCGTCGCGTAGTCGTCCGTGCCGGGTTGCGGAGCAAGTTCTGTATCGATCGGGCCGGGCTGGACGGCGTTCACGGTCACGCCATATTTGCCGAGCTCCCGCGACAGCCCGCGAGTGAAACCTCGCAGCGCGAACTTCGATGCGATGTAGAGCGTCACGCCAGGCAGTGGCGCGGCTTCGCCGAAGGCCGAGCCCACGTTGATAATGCGCCCCCAGCCGGCCGCTACCATTCGCGCGGCCGCGTCCTTTGCCAGTTCGATCGGTGCGCGCACATTCAGGTTGAAGTGTGTGTCGTATGACGCCTCCGACGAATCCAGAAAGAGTCCGTACTCCACCGTGCCTGCGTTGTTGACGAGGATGTCGAGCCGTCCTTCGAAGCGCCCGTCGAACGCGCCGCCAATCGACGCAATCAAACTCTTCACGCCTTCCGGTTGCGACAGATTTGCGCCGACAGCCCAAGCCTCCCCGCCCGCATCGCGGATCTCCTTGACGACTGCATCGGCCCGCGCCTGATTCGACGCGTAGTGAACGATCACCGATGCGCCGTCCCGCGCCAGACGCGCCGCGATCGCCGCACCGATTCCACGCGAAGCGCCCGTCACGAGCGCGAGTTTGCCTTTCAGAGCCTGAGTCATGTTTTCCTCAACAGATAGGTTTCGAAGCGGTCCGCCGGCTGAACAGCCGGAAGGGACAGCTGCATCGGAGCCAATGTTTCGTGCACTGGTTGAGGCGTATCGTCCGCTCCGGGGCTATCGCCCGGTAGCCTCGTGTAAGGAATAGCTTCTATTCCTGCCGGGAGGGGGCGGTTGGAATAGTGGTGCTCTGGTTGCGTCCAGATTCGCGTTTCACCTCTCACGGTGAACCAACCTGTTAATTCGTCAGACGTAATGTTTTGCGCCGCGTGATCGGGAATCCACCAGGACGTTTTGATGCAAAAAGATTAAAGAAATGTTTTAAATAACCGATACATTGTTTGAATGTAGAAGACGCGAGCGAGTAACGGACAGCGATGGAATCCGTCCCTTCATTTTCGCGAGCGATCCTCGACCGGTCTGACGGGCCCGATTCTGTCGAACCAACTATTTTTCTGCCTGATCCAGAATTTGTCGCAACGCCCATAGCATCTGCGCGCAAGGAGCGCATGCGTGCTGTCTGCCGGGAGGATTTTGAAATGCTCGAACGATTATCGACACCGAATTCGAGGACCACGGAGCTGTCCGCGATCGCCCGTACCGGTGACCTCGTTCTGCTCGCCGCATTGTGCATGTCGGCCATTCTGGCGATATCGATCGGGAGCTATTACGGCGAGCCGCTGCTCGCATTTATTGTTAGTGTCCCGGTGTTAGCGGCAGGCGCGGTTGCGTTTGCTTTGGCGCGCGGCAGCCTCCTCACGCGTGTGCTGCTGACGGTGTGCAATGTCGTGCTGGTTGCGTTGCATATCCAGTTGTCGCGCGGAACGGTCGAATTCCACTTTGGCGTGTTCGTGCTGCTCGGCCTTCTGCTCGTCTATCAGGACTGGCGAGTGCTCGTGCTCGCCGCCACGCTGTTCGTGCTTCATCACTTCCTGTTCGACCGACTGCAAGCATTCAACTTTGCGGTCTACTGCACCGCCACGCCGGATCTGTGGAAGATGATGCTCCACGCCGGGTACGTTGCAGGACAGACCGGCATCGAGATCTATCTCGCGGTATGTCTGCGCCGGGGAGCGACGGAAGCGGCCGATCTGTTGAAGATAGTGCGCGCCATCGACCACGACGGCCACATCTGTCTCGATGTCGCTGACGTGCAGGTCAGTGCGCCGACGGCGCATCTGCTGAAGGCAGCATTGCAGAAGATGCAAACCGGCATGCGCGAAGTGAGCGCTGCCGCGGCCTCGATTGAAAATGCGGCATCCGAGATTGCGCTCGGCAATCTCTATCTCAGTCAGCGTACTGAAGAACAGGCGTCGAGCCTGCAGACCACATCCGTTTCAATGGAGCGTTTGACTGGTTCCGTCAAGGACACCGCACGCACTGCCGGAGAAGTCGCTGACCTGTCCAGTGCCGCGTCGGCAGCAGCCTTTGCAGGTGGCGAAGCGGTGGGCCGGGTGGTCGCGACCATGCAGGAGATTTCGCAATCGTCGGAGCGCATCTCCGATATCAGCAGCGTGGTCGACAGTATCGCGTTCCAGACCAACATTCTCGCGTTGAATGCGGCCGTAGAGGCGGCGCGCGCGGGGGAACAAGGCCGCGGGTTCGCAGTTGTCGCGACCGAAGTGCGCTCGCTCGCGCAACGTTCAGCCAGCGCTGCCAGAGAGATCAAAGGATTGATCGGCGATAGCACCGGCCGGGTCGGTTTGGGTGTGGAAATCGTCGACGAAGCCGGCGACCGGATCGAGAATGTCGTCCGCCAGGCGCGACTTGTTAGTGAACTGATCGGCACCATCTCGCACAGCAGCGGCGAGCAGACGACTGGCATCACGCAGATTAGCGCGGCAGTCATGCAACTCGAGGCCGTGACACAGCAGAACGCCGCGCTGGTCGAGCAGAGCGCCGCCGCAACGGAAAGCCTGAGAAGCCAGGCGGCGCGTCTGAACGCCGTGGTCGGCACATTCCAGTTGTAGGTGGGCCGACGCGTTTCACACATTGCGGATAAGCGTCTGTGATGAATCTATCGTTGACCCGAAGTACCTTACCAAGCGAACATTGACGCAAACGAGGCCGGGCAATCTACAGGCACTCGTGCTAAGAAAATGACCATATTGGGGGTATCGCATGTTTGAGGGCAGCTATAACAGCCTTCTTGTCCTGTTCTCGCTGTTTGTCGCGATTCTGGCTTCCTACACGGCACTCGACATGGCAGGCCGTGTGTCCAGCGCCACAGGACGGGCCGCGCGCTGGTGGCTAGTGGGCGGCGCATGTGCGATGGGCACAGGCATCTGGTCGATGCACTTCATCGGCATGCTGGCGTTCAGCCTGCCGATCACCCTGGGTTACGATCCGGTCGTCACGGCGCTCTCGCTGTTGATTGCGATCGCCTCTTCCGGATTCGCCTTATGGCTCGCGACCCGCAAGGAATTGCCCTGGTCGCGCCTCGCTTGCGGATCGATACTGATGGGCGTCGGCGTTGCGGCAATGCACTACACCGGCATGGCCGCAATGCGCATGGCTCCGGGCATCCAGTACAACCCGTTGCTGTTCGCTTTGTCCGTCGTCATTGCCATTGCCGCCTCGGGCGCGGCCTTGTGGATTGCATTCAACCTGCGCCGCCTCGCGCCGCGAGTGCGGCAGTTGCGAGCCGCGGCGGCCGTCGTCATGGGCATTGCGATTGTCGGGATGCACTACACCGGCATGGCCGCGGCGCAGTTTCCGCTTGGCAGTGTGTGCGGCGCAGCGCGTACCGGCGTCGACACCGGATGGCTCGCGTTGGTGATCGTCATCATCGCGCTTGCGGTGCTGGGCATCGCGCTGATTGTTTCCGTGCTGGATCTCCGCATGGAAGCCCGCACCGCCACCCTCGCAATCTCGCTTGCCGAGGCGAATCAGGAACTGACCTATCTCGCGCTGCACGACACGCTCACCAAACTGCCGAATCGTCTCCTGCTGGAGGATCGACTCAATCGCGCGATTGCGGGCGAGAACCGCGAAGGCGGCCGCTTCGCTTTAATGTATCTGGACCTTGACGGCTTCAAGACCGTCAACGATGCCTATGGACACCACATTGGCGACCAGTTGCTCGTCGAGGTAGCGGACCGCATCAGATCGAATGTCAGGGATCAGGACACGGTCGCGCGAGTCGGCGGAGACGAGTTCGTGCTTCTGGTGAAGATAACCGAGCCGACGGATGCGGCCAATCTCTCGAACAAACTTCGGTCGGCCGTTGAGGAGCCGTTCAGGATCAATGACCGCCTTCTCCACATCTCGACCAGCATAGGCATCGCGATGTATCCGGGCGACGGCCAGAACAGGGAGGATCTGCTCGCCAACGCCGATGCTGCGATGTACCACGCAAAAGCGTCTGGGCGTAACACGTATTGCTTCTTCGAAACGTCGATGAATGCGAACGTTCATGAGCAATTGCAGTTGGCGCAAGAGCTTCGCCTCGCCCTCGAACGAAAAGAACTGGTTCTGCAGTATCAGCCCAAGTTCACCGCACCCAGCGGCCCTGTGATCGGCGTCGAGGCGCTCATACGCTGGGCCCATCCGACGCGCGGAATGGTTGGCCCGGACCAGTTCATCCCCCTGTCTGAGAAGACCGGGCTGATCGTGCCGATTGGTGAATGGGTGCTGGATGAAGCTTGCCGGCAAATGAGCGAGTGGCACAAAGCGGGCCGGCATGGCTGGACCGTGTCGGTCAACCTCTCGGCGCTTCAATTTGCGCACGTCAATCTGCTTAAAACCGTGAGCAACGCTTTACAACGCCATGCGCTCGAGCCGCGTTATCTGACGCTCGAAGTGACCGAGTCCACCGCCATGCGCGATGCCGACGCGAGTCTTCGAATCCTGCAGCAGCTCCGCGACATGGGCGTGCAGATTTCAATCGACGACTTCGGCACGGGATATTCGAGCCTTCTCTACCTCAAGCGATTGCCGGCCAGCGAGTTGAAAATCGACCGTGGGTTTATTCGCGATCTTGCGCGTGATACCGAAGACGCCGCGATTGTCTCTGCCATCGTGGCGCTCGGACAGACGCTCAATCTGAAAATCGTGGCCGAAGGTGTTGAAACGGAAGCGCAACAGGCGTTTCTGACCGGGCTCGGTTGCGACTCGCTGCAGGGTTATCTGCTTGGTCATCCGATGTCCGCCGATAAGCTGATCGCGTCTATTTCAAACTTGAATGGCCTCATTCAGGCGGATGAAGGTGTCCATATCTGAGTGAGTGTGTCTTGCTGGCTGGCGAAATCTCTACTTCACGCGGCGTCATGTGAAAGTGACCTCGAGCATGCGCATTCGCAAAGTGACGACAGGGGTGCGCCGTCCGCGCGCGTGACGCAGACAGCCCGCGGATAAAGCACGACGACCGGTCTTGCATTAATTCAGCGCCCCACTCGCGCGCCTTGCCTCACGGCCAGCGCGGCGCGCTCTTTCTCTCCCAAAGAGAGAATCCATTTTTTGAACGTCTGCAACGATCCCATCCCGATCGACGCTTCGGGATACACGAGGTAATAGCCCTTGGGATAATCCCAGGCATGGTCCGAGAGCGCCACCAGCCGTCCCGCCGCGACCTGGTCGTCTGCCATATACGCGGGCAGCAACGTGACGCCCAGGCCAGCTGCCGCCGCATTCAACGCCATCGACATGATCTCGTAGCGCGGGCCTTCGTTGCCTGCGTCGCCCGCGATTCGTTCGCGCTCGAACCAGCCGTCCCAGGCGTCTGGCAAGGTCAAATGCTGGATCAGGTCCGCGCGGGGCGTTTTTTTCCCGATGCGTGATCCGTGCCGTTTCACCCACGAAGGAGCGGCATACGGCAACAGGCGCAACGGCAGGATGAAATCGCTGTGCAGCCCCGGCCGCTTGCCATCGCCGAATTCGAGCGACGCATCCACGCTCGTGGATGCGAAGTCCACTGCGCCGACTCGCGTGCGCAGATTGAGCGTGATCTCACCGTGCTCGCGCGTGAATGCCGGCAGGTATGGAATCAGCCAATAGTTTCCGATCGACGATCCCACCGAGAGCGACAACGCGCCGCCGCGTCCCTTGAGCGCCATGACGTTGACCGTCGCGCGTTCGAGCCGCTTGAGCAAGGGCTCAATCTCCGCGATGTACTCCCGGCCGGCGTCGGTCAAGGTCATCGCATCGCGACGGCGCACGAACAGTGCAACACCCAGACGCTCTTCGAGCATCTTGATCTGCCGACTCACCGCACCTTGCGTGAGATGCAGTTCCTGCGCGGCCGCCGTGAAAGAGCGCAGGCGAGCGCTCGACTCGAAGCACAACAAGGACTGAGTGGACGGGGCATGAAACATGAGGCGCATCCTTTCCAACACGTTGACGGCATCGTCCACGCAATACGAAAAATCATACTTTTGCGCGTCGAACGGCCAATTATGCCGGATTGGACGGTCTCTCCATGAGAAATTCTCACGCTCACCGCAGGATAAATGGTTTGCCCGCGGTTTATTGCCGGCCAATCATGGTTCCCATCTGACATCGGAACCATGAACAGTGATAGACCTCATTATCGAAAACGGGACGCTGATCGACGGCACCGGCGCGCCACGTCGCCCCGGCGATATCGGCGTAGAAGATGGCCGCATCGTCATGCTCGGCGATCTGCGCGGTTTGCCGGCGCACGAGCGTTTCAACGCAGACGCACGCATCGTGGCGCCCGGCTTCATCGACGTCCATACGCATGACGACCGCTTGTTGCTCGACCGAGTGGAGGGACCGCATCCGAAGCTGTCGCAGGGCGTAACGACGGTCATCACGGGAAATTGCGGCATCAGCCTCGCACCGCTGGTGACGGCGCGGCCGCCCTCGCCGCTCGATCTGCTTGGCGACGATGCGTGGCGCTTCGCCCGCTTTGCCGATTATCTCGACGCGCTCGAAGCCTCGCGGCCCGCACTCAACGCGGCTTGTCTTGTCGGCCATTCGACCCTGCGCGTGCGTCACGTGGCCGACCTGGAGCGGCCGGCGACATCCGAGGAAACCGCCCGCATGGCACGCGACCTCGACGACGCACTCGCCGCCGGCGCGCTCGGTCTGTCTACCGGACTTTATTACCCGCTGGCGCGTGCGGCAAGCACGCAGGAAGTGATCGACGTGGGCCGGCCGTTGAGCGCGGCACGCGGGATCGTGACCATGCATCTGCGCGACGAAGCCGACGCTATCGACGACGCGTTGCGTGAAGCACTGCAAATTGGCCGCGAATTGGCAATCGACACGATCGTCTCGCATCACAAGCTCGTCGGGCGGAGCAACCACGGTCGCTCCGCGGCGACGCTCGCCATGTTCGAAGACGCAGCGCGCCGGCAGTCGGTGTGCTTCGACTGCTACCCGTACAACGCATCGTCGACCATGCTTCTGCCGGCTCGCGTCAAACAGTCCGACGAGGTGCTCGTCACATGGTCCAAAGCCGATCCGTCTGCGGCGGGACACTCATTGTTCCGCCTCGCCGAAGAACGCGACGTGTCGCCTGAAGTTCTGGCGCACCGTCTCGCACCGGCAGGCGCCGTGTATTTCGCCATGAGCGAGGAAGACGTAAGCCGCATCCTTGCTCACCCGATGAGCATGGTCGGCTCGGATGGCCTGGCACACGATATCCAGCCGCATCCGCGCCTGTGGGGCACGTTCCCCCGCGTGCTCGGGCACTACGCGCGCGAGCGACAACTGTTCTCGCTCGAAACCGCCGTCCACAAGATGACCGGCCTGAGTGCGCGACGCTTCGGGTTGCGCCAGCGGGGCGAGATTGCTCCGGGTCACTATGCCGACCTCGTCGTGTTCGACGAGCATCGCGTTGCCGATCGGGCAACCTTCACGCATCCCACGCTCGCGTGCGCCGGCATCGACGCCGTATTCGTCAACGGCCGCCTTGCATACCACGACGGCGAGCCGCGCGACGTGCACGCCGGCCAGGTGATCCGTCGCGCGCACTGAACTGTTTCTCATCCTCCAATCAGCGAGAGCCCGTATGTCCTCCACAACTGAGACAGCTGCCGTCGGTGCTGCAAATTCGCATCCCGACGCAAGCGAGCACCGGTCCACTCCGTACTCGGCGGCACGAAAAACCTTTCTGCTGATCGTTCTGCTCGCTTCATGGATACTCGCCAACGCCGACCGCATGGCGATGAGCATATCGATCGTGCCGATTACGCAAGACTTCAACCTCGACGCACGCTCTGCCGGCCTCGTCTTGAGTGCCTTCTACGTCAGTTATTCGCTGATGCAACTCGCCGCCGGATGGCTTGGCGACCGCTTCGGCTCGCGGCTGGTGCTGGTCTTTTCCGTGGCGTGCTGGTCGGTCTTCACCGGACTGACCGGCTTTGCCTCGACCTTTGCCGCGCTCTTCGCGATCCGTGTGCTGTTCGGCATCGGGGAAGGAGGATTCGTGCCTGCCAGCACGATCACTATCGCAGAAGCGTTTTTGCACAAGGACCGTGCGCGGGCCAAGTCGCTCGTGATCGGCGCGTCGTTTTTGGGCAGCGCAGTGGGGTCGAGCGCAATCGCAGCGCTTATCCATAACCACGGATGGCGCTACGCATATCACGCGTTCGGTGTTGTCGGGATCATCGTGGCGGTGGTGTTGTGGTTCGCCATCAAACCTGCGAAGCGGCGCGCGCGTCATGCAGGCCAACCGGGTTTTCGCAAGCTATTTGCTTCGCCGATGCTGCGCAAGACCATGTTGATCTTTTTCTTCAGCAACATTGTCTACGTCGCACTCATATCGTGGATGCCCGCGTTCCTCATCCGCACGCGCCATATCGACATCCTGCACGCGGGCCTCGCCTCGTCGATCCCCTATCTCATCGCCTTTGCGTGTCTGAACGGTGTGGGCTGGCTGCTCGATAAAGCGGGACAAGGACGCGAGCGTCAATTCATGTTGATAGGCGGCGTGACAGCGTTCGTTTTTCTGGCCGCGATGGCGTTGGCGCATTCGCTGACATCGTTGCTGGTCATGTGGACGTTATGCCTGGTCGGTTACACGGTCATATACGGCACCGTCTTCGCGATTCCGCTCAAGCATATGCAGGACACGTCGGTGGGCACGGCTGCAGGCATCATCAATTTCGGCGGCCAATTAGCGGCGGCGATCGCGCCGGTGATGATCGGTATGCTGGTCGATCTCACGCCCGGCAGCTACCTTTGTGCTTATTCCGCGCTGCTCGTCGCGGCACTCGGCGCGGTGCTCGTGGCGTGGACATGGCGTCCGGCTAGCGCGGATCGTTCGGTGAGGATTTGACGCGCGATTCATGCGTCTGGTCGCGTAGGACACGACCGTTCAATCATCGAGGACCGCTTCAAAAAGCGGGACCGACGACTGACATCGAGTAACGTCCAACATTCACCCCGGCAATCTGTCGGGATTGCCCGCCATTTCGTCTGACGGTATTGGACGTTGCGTTCTGTTTAGCGTTGGAATCGAAGGACTGATACGTCGGTTTTTCCAGAGCCAGTTGAGCCCGCACGTCCGCATCGACCGCTGGCGGCGTCGACTGCGCGAATGACGAAACGGCCGGCACGAGAATCGATGCTGCGACGATAATCTGAATGAGCTTCATCACGGTTCCTTTATCGGGTGGTCCGCAGACTCGCTTACGGACTTGGTGTAGCCAGTATAGGTTCACAACCGCGCGCGATTGGCACAGACAAAGCAATTCATTGTTGTCGGCTTATGTGCAGATGGAGGGTTATGGGCAGGCGTGGGGCGTGGGAGCGTGCGTGGTGGGAGGAGATGTGCGAAGCGAAGCGTGATGGTAGGTTGGCGCCGAGTTCTATAGATGATCTCGAAGAGACCGCCGCGGAAACCAAAGCGGACACTTGCGTCCGCGATCCATCCAGTCCATTCATGCCATAGTCGCCATCCAACTCTCTCTCATGGATGCGCGGCCTCCTCCGTCGAGGCATGGATTTGGTGGAACCATGCTCAGACACAACGTTCAGGTATCACGCGTCTGCCAGTCGATCGAACAACTCCTTGTGCTGAGAGTAGATCGCGGCAAGCCGCGCTCGATGACCGTCTTCGGCGAACTCTTTCGTTGCGGTTGCGAGTTTGCGGCCCGCACGCCGCTGAGCTCGTCGCCTTTGAAGTAGCTTTATCCGTACGCGCTGTTTCATGACTCTTGCCAGGTGGTGAATAATGATTTCGACGTCGCGCTCGGAGCCGCCATGCTCATGCTGCGTCGAGCGTCACTTAATCACAACAGAGGAAGCGTCAACCTGATGTGCTCCGCAAATGCCGCCGTCAACAACGACGGACGCTCCCTCAAGAACTTCAGCGAAATCCCGACAGTGGGCAACGGCGGAAGACCCGGATCGGCATTGAGTACGCAGAGATCCGGCGGGACGGCGGTCTCTGTCATGACGGCAAAAGCTTGCCCTGCACGAACCAGCGCAGTGAGGCCCGCAAGACTGCTGCTCGCACAGGCGATGCGGTATGCCCTGCCGGCGCGCTGCAGCGCTTCGCAAGCGGCGATGTGGTCGAGCGTATCCGGATCGGAGAGTGCCAGCGGCAGTGGATCGAAATGAGCGGAATCCAGCCCCGGATAGCCGATCCAGACCAACTGCTCACGCCGGATGACATCGGCGTTCGCATCGCTTTCGGGCAGCGAGATCATAGCGAGGTCCACCGCACGCTTCTTCAGTTGTTCGAGCAACCGTGGCGTGGGGCCGCAAACGACTTCCACGATCGCGTGCGGGTGCTGCCTCGAGAACTGCCGAAGCAGCGGCGGGAGGAAGACGGCCGCGTAATCGTCGGGACAGCCGAAGCGCACGCTCCCGGACAGCCCCTTCCCGCTTAGATCAGCCATCGCTTCGTCATGCAGTCGCAGAATGCGTTGAGCGTGGATCAGCAGGCGCTCGCCGGGCTCCGTCAGCACCACGCCGCGACCGGTGCGCTGAAACAGCGGCTGATCGACTATTTCTTCGAGCCGCTTCATCTGCTGACTCACCGCGGACTGGGTTCGGCCGATCCGGCCGGCCGCGCGACTCAACGCCCGCACTTCGGCAATGACGGCGAATGAACGCAACAGATCGATTTCAAGTGAAAGACTCAAGCTTTCAGCCCCAAGGTATTAGCCCCACTTCTATCTCACATCAGAAGTATTCGATTCTATAAAACCAGAGCGCCGTCTAGACTGCAAGCACTTCCCGCTATTTGCCAGGAGATGCACCGTGTCCCGAAACAACGACGCAACGTTCTGGCACAACGCCAGACAACACCTCATCCGTTATGGCGGCACGTTCGCGCCGATGATCATCGAGCGCGCGCAAGGCAGCTTCGTCTACGATGCGGACGGCCGGGCCATCCTCGATTTCACGTCGGGGCAGATGAGCGCGGTGCTCGGACATAGCCACCCTGAAATCGTGTCGGTGATCAACGAATACGCCGGCAAGCTGGACCATCTGTTCAGCGGAATGCTCTCGCGACCGGTGGTCGACCTGGCAACGCGTCTCGCTGACATCACGCCTGACGGGCTCGACCGGGCGCTGTTGCTCAGCACCGGCGCGGAGTCGAATGAGGCCGCCATCCGGATGGCGAAACTGGTCACCGGCAAATATGAAATCGTCGGTTTTGCCCAGTCCTGGCATGGCATGACCGGGGCGGCAGCGTCGGCGACCTACAGCGCCGGACGCAAGGGCGTGGGGCCTGCGGCCGTCGGCTCGTTCGCGATCCCTGCCCCGTTCACGTACCGGCCGCGCTTCGGGGGCAATGGCGCGTACGACTACCTGGCGGAACTCGACTACGCATTCGACCTCATCGATCGCCAGTCCAGCGGCAATCTCGCAGCATTCATCGCAGAGCCGATTCTGAGTTCCGGTGGCATCATCGAACTTCCGCCAGGCTATATGGCGGCGCTCAAGCGTAAGTGCGAAGAGCGCGGCATGCTCCTGATCCTCGACGAAGCGCAGACCGGCGTGGGACGTACGGGCACGATGTTCGCGTGCCAACGCGACGGCGTCACGCCCGACATTCTCACGTTGTCGAAGACACTCGGGGCCGGCCTGCCGCTCGCCGCCGTCGTGACCTCCGCCCAGATCGAGGAACGGGCTCATGAACTGGGCTACCTGTTCTACACGACGCACGTGTCCGATCCGCTGCCCGCCGCGGTCGGTCTGCGGGTGCTGGACGTGGTTCAGCGCGACGGACTGGTCGAACGTGCGAACGTCATGGGCGACCGGCTCAGACGAGGTCTGCTGGATCTGATGGAACGCTTCGGGTGCATCGGCGACATTCGCGGTCGAGGATTGCTGCTGGGTATGGAGATCGTCAAGGACCGCCAGACGAAGGAGCCCGCGGATGAACTCGGCGCAAAGATTACCCGTGAGTGCATGAACCTCGGGCTCAGCATGAACATCGTGCAGTTGCCGGGCATGGGCGGTGTGTTCCGGATCGCGCCGCCGTTGACTGTGCTTGAAAGTGAGATCGATCTTGGGTTGGAGTTGCTGGACGAGGCGATTCGGCGTTCGGTTTAGGTGGGTTGGGGGCGGGCGTTTAGTGGGGCATTGGAGGACGCGGGAATTGGAGGTGTTCGGGTCTTCGAGCCTTTTTGGCTCTGTTCGATCCATTGCTGTCCTCCAACACAACACATACTGAACGACTGCACATTATTGGCTATCGGCCATTCAGGTAGTTCGGCGACGAGGATCAGAAATCCCAATACGGCGGCATCCCGATTCGTTCGAGCAGGAAGTCGGACAGCAATTTCACTTTTCGAGAGCGTAGACGGCTTTCAGGAAACACCAGATTTATCTCCGACGGTTCAGGTTCGACCGAGGCCAGCCAGTCAGGCAACAGGCGAACGAGCTTTTTCGCCTTCAAGGCGTCAGCGTCGTATAGCCAGCTCGGGAACAGCACGACGCCCTGACCAGCCAGCGCTGCGGCCACCAGAACTTCGGCATTGTTGCTGCGAAGGTCGCCACTTATTTCGAAAGGCTGGTAGTTCAGCTCGTGGGGACGAGAAAAATACCAGCGCTGAACGCCGAGATGCCCTTTGTAGATGAGGCAATTGTGCGTTTTCAGTTCGTCCGGGTCTAACGGCGCAGCGTTCCTTTTCAGATATTTCGGACTTGCGCAAAGCAGATAACGCTGGGGTCCGAGTGTTCGCGCAACGAGGCTCGAATCGACAAGCTTGCCAATTCGTACCGTCACATCAGCTCCCTCCTGTACCGGATCAACAAAAGCGTCCGTCAGCATGAGTTCCACGGCTAGCTCGCGGTACTGTTGCTGGAATTCCGCGATCAACGGCGCAATGTGCCGCCGACCTAGCGCAACAGGCGCGTTGACGCGCACTAGCCCCCGCGGCGTTGCGTCCTTGTCGGCAGCTGTTTCGGTGGCCGCGTCCAGTAGTTCCAATGCCTCCCTGACCTGCAAAAAGTAGCGCTCTCCGGCCTCCGTAAGGCGGACCGCGCGCGTGTGCCGGAACAGGAGCCGTTGACCGATATCCTCCTCGAGCGCAGCGATGTGCCTCGATACGGACGAACCGGGGACGCCGAAGTGCCTGGCGGTCTCGCTGAAGCTACCCGTAGCCGCCACGTGCACGAAAAGACGCAATGTCTTGATTTGCATGGAGTTGCCCAAAAAGCATTAGTGTTTTCGAATTTTGCTGGATTGTTTCGAAAAAAGCATCGACTTACCATGCATTTCTTTGGGAGCAGATGATGAATTTGTTATTGATACCGCTGGTCATGCTTGCCGGTATGGGGTTGTCCGTCGAGGCGGGACTCCTCGGCCCATTGGGGCAGGAAGTGGGACAAGGCTGGGCAACACTCGGTATTTTTGGAGTGGGTTCGCTTTTGCTGACCTTTGGGCTTGTGTTCAATCGCGCCAGGCTCGGCGCGTTGTTTTCCCAACCGCGATGGATGCTGACCGGCGGAGTATTGGGGCCGATCTATGTGCTGGCGCTAACCCTCGCTACGCCGCACATCGGCGTCGGCATGACGATGATCGGCATCCTGTTTGGACAGGTCGCAGCAAGCCTGATCATTGATCATCAAGGCTGGCTGGGCAGTGTCCGCAGAAAAGTGGATCGTTACCGAATCGGAGCGCTGCTAGCGATACTCGCTGCGCTTTGGCTGATACATTGAAGGGGCAGAAAAATGTTTGTTGCAATGCTGATTCTGGTGGTGTTGAGTGGCGCTGTTTTGTGTGCGCAGTCGGCCATCAATGGCCGGCTTGGAAGTACCGTAGGAGTACTCGAAAGCGCCTGGCTGACATTTACCCTCGGCGCGCTGATCACGTTCGTGATCTCGTTCTTCACAGAAGGGCACCATGCACTTACGCTGTTTACCGCACCGCGCTGGCAGATCACAGGAGCATTTTTTGGCGTGATTTATATGCTCGTTATTGTGTTTGCAATGCCGCGAGTGGGCACCGCGGCAGCAACGGTTGCCGTCATAAGCGGGCAGCTTCTGATGAGCCTGCTGATCGATAATTTTGGATGGCTCGGCAATACAATGATCGAACTGGGGACCCGTCGCTACGCTGCAATGGCACTTCTTGCGCTGGCGCTGGTGCTGATCTATCAGAGCAACACTGCAAGTGCCAAAAAGAGCAAAGGGATGCGAGGAGATCCGGCACAAGTACTGAAGACAATCGAGTAGCCGACCATGATCGGGCAGGTTTAGCGCTGACGCGAGTTGCGATTCTTCGATCGACTGAGAAATGACCGGGTTCTGGGGCGGATTCAACCGGTCGAGGCAACACCTAAAATCTGCGTGAGCAGCGGAGGTGTTGCAAATGAAACATCATACGTTCTTGTCTTCTCGCTTTGCTTCCGCCATGGCTTCGGGTTCCAGTTCTTCCGCAGACCGGTTCAGATGGACAAATAGCCCCCAGGAGGCAAGAAGCAACGCTGTTGCAGCAATCAGCAAGGCCGCGTACCGAAGCTGAGATGGATCCTGATGAAGCGCTTTGAACGTCGCGACGAGCCCCTCAATGGCAAGCGCTACGACGACAACCACCAGGAATCGCGAAATAAAGCGCCGCACCCGCGTCGGGGCGCTTACGTCAGCCTCCCTGATGACTTCTTCCTCTACGACGGTCTCTGCTATCTGCAAGGCGACAACGGCACCGGCCAGCACGCCCAAAGCTTCGATGACCGATAGCGCGCTTGCCGAGTCCCATTGGCTCGTAACTGCAATCGACCCAATGCGAGCAGCAATGCCGATCAACATCAGCGCCGCGCAGGTGAATAGAACAGCCATCAATCCATGGACGAGCGTAAAGAAACGCATAACGAACTTCATTTTTTGACTTCCCTCAACGACCAGTGGCTGATCCATATAGCGTTTCATCAACTCCCCAAACGCAATGGCAGGGATCGATTTTAGAGGCTGGACGCATTGATCCGACAAGGAACCAAACCCGCGCGACACCTTTCATCGTTTCGAGGCGCAGGCCTCAACAGAGCGCCAGGGCCGTTGCAGCGCAGCGGAGCGTCGATAGGATGAGTCACAGATATGCCTGCATGATTCGAGTCTAACTGACAACGACCCTATCCAACCTGCAACACTCGATCCCCAGCAGTGACCGAGCGAAGACGAACTTTGGTTTCCTATCGGTTCACCATCAGAAATCCGCTCGGGTGCATCACGGCAAAAAATCATCAAAGGGCTCTTTCCTCAGTTCAGCCGCGATGAAATCGACAAACGCGCGACCCGCCATACGAGTCGTGCGCCCCATCGGGAAATAGGCATGCACGGGCAACTCAGCCATCTTCCATTCGGGCAGCAAGTGTACGAGCGTCCCCTGGTCGACCTCGGATCGGCACGCCCAGGAAGTTGTCGAGACAATGCCAAGACCGGCGACGGCCGCTGAAAGCGCGCCCGCCGTATCGTTGGTCGACACATGAGGCTGTACGTCAACCGAAGTCGTTTCGCCATTGCGCTCGAATTGCCACGAAGACGGCTGCGCACCAGCCGGGCCGCCGACGACGCGATGCGTCGCGATGTCCTCCGGTATGGCCGGCATGCCGTATCGCTCGAGATAAACCGGCGACGCCACGACGACGCGATGCATCCTGCCGATCAGTCTCGCCGTGCCCGCGGAGTCCGGCAGACTGCCCACCCGGATGCCGACATCGACCGCTTCACGAATCATATCCTGCCATCGGTCGTCAAGCATGATCTCCAGTCGGAGCAAGGGATGTTGTTCCGTAAAAGCCGAAAGTCGTGGCATAACGACACGCATGGCCATGGTTGAAGGCATGGCGAGACGCAAGACGCCGCGCAGCTCTCCTGTTTCGCGGACACTGTTCTCCGCGTCGTCAATCGCCGCGAGGATCGGCTCCATGCGCCCAAGAAACTCCAGACCGGCTTCGGTAGGCACCACCGCGCGCGTCGTGCGCGTGAGCAAACGGGCGCCGAGAGATGCTTCGAGCTCCGCAACCATCCGCGAGACTTGCGATTGCGCCAGTCCACATTCTCGAGCGGCCGCCGAAAAACTGCCCAGCCGGGCAACGCGGGTGTAAAGCCTGAACGCCAGGACGTCTTTCAAGCCCCCTCCTCCTGTAGCGGACGGCAAGCCCGATAAGCCGCAATGCCGCCGTCACCCATCAATGCTCGTCCAGCATAAATCTTAGCTGAATTCGATGACTACCCAGCGGCTAGCGAAACCGCGACATTAGCACCGTGGCCTGGCTTCAACTTCCGGGCCGTGATCGGAGCCATGCAAGGGCATTGGCTCCGATGCCTCGACAGCCCTGCAACTGAAGCCTGGCGCGACGAACGAGCCGCGGCTTTATATCTGGAGAATGATTATGACCACAACAGTCCTAGTGACCGGCGCCTCTGGCGACACGGGTCGGCCGACCGTGGAACGTCTGCTTGAAAAGGGTTTTGACGTACGCGCACTGGTGCGCAAAGACGATCATCGCGCGCAAAAGTTGCGTGACCTGGGCGCCGAGGTTGTGTTCGGCGACATGATGAGCTTGCGCGACATCCGTCTTGCCATGACCGGCGTTCAGCGCGCTTATTTCTGTTTTCCTCTTGCTGAAGGTCTGGTCGAAGCGGCCGTGATCTTCGCTCAGGCTGCAAAAGAGCAGGAACTTGAGTTGATTGTCAACATGTCGCATAAGCAGTCACGTGCGGCTGCGCGCAGCAAGGCCACGCAGAACCACTGGCTGTCCGAGCAGATTTTCAACTGGTCCGGCGTGCCGTCGGTGCACCTACGCGTCACGTTCTTTGCCGAGTGGCTGCTTTATATCGCGCCCCAGATCCGCTATGGGCGCTACGTCATGCCCTACAACAAGGAGAGCCGGTTTGCACCCATTGCCGGCAGTGACATCGCACGCATCATCGCGGGTGTCGTAAGCAATCCGGCCCCTCATGTCGGAAAGGCACTGGCGTTGCACGGCCCCGTTGAGTACAGCCACGAGGAACTCGCTGCAGAAGTGAGTCGCGTGCTCGGCAAGCACCTCCCTTATGAGCATGTGACCGTATCCACTTTCCTCGATCTGTTCGGTCTACAGGATGCCGATGCAATGCGGCGACATTTCGAAGCTGTCACGATCGACCAGCAAGAAGGTTTGCTGGCCGGCACCGACAGCACCGGAACCGAGATTATCGGCCAGCCGTTGACGACGGTCGAGCAGTTCATCAAGGCGAATCTGTCCAGTTTCGTCATCGAGTATCCGCTGGCGGCATCACGGCACTAATCGGGGGCCGCCTGACTGGAAGCGGAAGTCCGCCTTCCAGTCGACGCAGACCGATCCATGCCGTTTGCACATAGGTCATAGCCTGAAACAACGACTACCGGACGGACTCGCAATACACGATAGTGACAACAACAGAAACGAACCGCCGATTGCGAAACGAAACGGCATTCGAGCTTGGTCACTGCAACACATAGCGCTCTCAGCGCGTAGATGAATATTTGAAATCGTTCAAGTCAATTTACTAAGGAATATTAATCATGTTAAAGAAAGTTCTGATTACTGGCTCTACCGGTGACACAGGTCGCGCAGCGGTTCGCGAGTCGATCGCGCTGGGTCTCGATGTACGGGCGATGGTGCATAAAAAAGATGACCGGTCAGCTGCACTGGAGGCGCTAGGTGCCGAGGTCGTGGTTGGCGACCTGCTCGAGATCAACACCATCCGCGACGCCATGAAGGGCGTGGATGCCGCGTACCTCGTGTGGCCCGTGCAACCGGGACTGATCAACGTGACAGTGAACTTCGCGCAGGCCGCGAAGGAAACCGGCGTCAAGACGGTCATCAACCTGTCGCAGCGCTCGGCGAACCGCGAATCCAGCAGCGACTCCTGCCGCGACACCTACCTTGCCGAAGAAATTCTCAACTGGTCCGGCCTTCCCGTCATTCATCTTCGCCCCACCTATTTCCTCGAGTGGCTGCTCTATCCATGGCAATTGCCGTATCTGCAGCAAGGCGTTCTGCGTATGCCTGTCGGCAAGGGACGCCACTCGCCGATTTCAGCAGACGATCAGGGCCGGGCCATCGCTGCGCTGTTGAAAAGTCCGGAGGCGCATATCGGCACGACAATTCCGCTCTCAGGTCCGGTCGAGATGGACCATGAGCAGATGGCCGCCGAGTTATCCGAGGCACTTGGACGCAAGATCGCTTTTCAGGATTTGCCGATCGACGAGTATTGCGACTCGATCACCGCCATGGGTGTGCCGCCGTACATCGTCCAGCATCTGCGCGGCGCAATGGCGGACTATCAGAATGGGCGTATGTCCGGCGCGGACAACAATATCGAAAAACTGACCGGGAGACGTTCAATGACGGTCGGTGAATTCGCTCTCCTTCACGCCGACAAGCTCAACGGCTAATGACATGCGCTGGATCCGGCGACTCTCCAGGGAACCCGATCCGATCCCTCTCTTTTATCAATTTCATAAGGACATCATCGTGGAAATCTCCAACTCTGTCGCACTTGTTACTGGTGCCAATCGTGGCATCGGGCGGGAATTCGTCGCTGAACTGCTGAACCGTGGCGTGGCGAAGATTTACGTCGCGGCACGGGACACCACTTCGCTGAAAGACCTCCTCAAGGAAGGCGACGGCCGGCTCGTTGCGTTGCCGCTCGACGTCACCGATCCTGACCAGGTTGCCGCCGCAGCGAAGATTGCAGCGGACGTCACGCTGCTGGTCAACAACGCGGGCTACGCCGCCTTTCAAGGTGCGATCGCTGCAGCGAACACGGACGACGCCCGTCGTGAGATGGAAGTCAATTACTTCGGCACTCTATCGCTGACCCGGGCTTTTGCGCCGGTATTGGCCAAAGGCGGCGGCGGCGCATTGATCAACATGCTGTCGATGCTCGCGCTAGTCAGCTTGCCGATGGCTGCAACCTACTCGGCTTCCAAGGCGGCGAGCCTCTCACTCACCCGCAGCCTGCGCGCCGAACTAGGTGCGCAAGGCACGCAGGTGGTGGGCGTGCTCGCAGTCCAGACGGAGACGAACATGGGGGCAAAGCTGCCTGAGCCGCGCATGACGCCACAAGAAGTCGTCGCTGACGCACTCGATGCAATCCAGAACGGCAGAAACGACGAAATCGTTGCCGGCAAGCAGACGCGTGCCGTTCACGAAGCGTTCGTGGCCGATCCGAAGGGGCTGCAAGCCGCGATGTCTACACGCTTGCCGCAGCGCGCTTAACCCACTTTCTCACGTCAAACAATAGAGGCCGTCATGGACTTTCTCGAAACGCTTGCCAGTCGCAATGCCGAATTCACACAAAGTGGTTTCTCCGCAGATCTGAAAATGATGCCGTCGCGCAAAACGATGATCATCGGCTGCGTCGACCCTCGAGTCGACCCAATGGATGTGCTGAAGCTGGCGCCAGGCGAAGCTGCAGTGATCCGCAACGTTGGAGGCCGTGTGAATCCGGCGTTGCTCGAAACGATGGCACTTCTCGGAACCGTTTCGAGAGCGGCCGGACAGCCGGTTGGTGACGGCTGGAATCTGATAGTTCTTCAGCATACCGATTGCGGAATCAACGGTTGCTATCATCACGCGCCAAAACTGCTCTCGAAGTATATGGGTGTCGCGGATGACAAACTCGATGATCTCGCGATCACCGATCCGTACAAGGCAGTCGCGATCGACGTGCAGGCGCTCAGATCCAATCCGAATCTTCCAGGTGGCTTCAACGTGACCGGCCTCGTGTACGACGTGAAAACTGGCCGGATCGAGACCGTCGTGCCGCCCATTACGCTGCGGCCCGATTAGCGTCAGGACTATTCGATACGTCGAAGGCACTGCAATGCGTCTCCTCGCCTCAATGACTGAGCGAAGGCGCGGCATTTTAGAAGGGCGGTTTTTGTGGATATTGGCGCACCTCCGGTGTTACGACTGATGCTCCCGAGCCGTTGGATTATGCATCGAGATTCTGGTGCAACTCACTCCGGAGAGGACTCCAACAGATTTGAGCAAATAACAATGCTCAATCGGCGTGTCCAGACAGCACGTCGATTCCGGCCTGTCCAAAGATTTCTGCAGCGAGGGGACAAGCCCAGCGTTGGATGAAGCGGTCGTTGCCCAGTCGCATGCGGTTCTCTCGTGAGCCGAATACCTCAGGGTTACTGTCGCCCTGGAGTCAATTCGCCGTGAACCTGAGAACCTCGGTAGATAGTTGCCCGCTTCGTGAAAGGCAACCTTGATCCGCATGCCCGCGTGGCAATACGCAGACGTCGGCGCCCCGCGACGACTCATTGCAGGGATCACCAGACCGGTATGTGGCCTGGATCAGATCGAATACCTATTCTGCGGACCGCGGATGTATCGCTTTTTCGCAGTCTCAAACAGCTTCTCGCGAAATTCGTCAAATGCCGCGAGACACGAGCCCTCGTCAGATCCAAGCGTGGGTTTCAGGTCGTTGAGCGTCTTGCGTCCGACCTCGAATGTGATTTCCCGAGAGCCGTCGTATCCCCAGAAACACACGCAATGCCGCGCGGCGTGGTAGCTTCGACTCGGATTGGGAAAATGGAGCGCCACAATCATCCTTTTTTTTGGGGGAGTTAAATATCGCGACTTATGTGTGATAGAAACGACGCGTGAGTAGCTGATGCGCCCCCGTTCTGGCGCCCCAACGTCGTGAGGTCTAAGGATAATAATTTTTGCCAGGCGATTTTGCTTGTAAGCAGGCTCATTTGCTACGGACGGAAAAGCTTTGCTGATATCTGATCGCATCACTACCTCTAAGACGTCGGTCCCCTCGTGAGGACAGCCTGCCCACTGTATACCCATCTGGTTGTGCGAACTCTATTTATTACGTCGCCGTGCGACGCAACCAGAATTGACGGGTACGTACAAACGCGAACCGACGCCACCATCGCTCGAACGGCCAGAACTTAAGCCACTCCCGGTCAAAGATGCGATTTGAACCAGTCGAGCGCGGCGCGCGATGCGGTTTCGAACTCGGCAAGGTACGGGTCGAAATGGCCGCCCTTGATCATCACCAGTCGCTTCGGCTCCAACGCGCGTTCATAGGCCTTGAGCGCGAGGTCCGTGGCCGCCGTGTGATCGTGCTCGGCCACCACCATGAGCAGTGGCGTCGGCGATACCCGTTCGATGTACTCGCCCGGCGAATACATCCGAGCCCATCGAGTGGAACGCAGCGTCACGCGATTTTCCCAAACACCGCTGGGCACCGGTTGCAGATAAAAGCTCACGACATCGGCCGCGCTGTAGGTAGAAGGACGGCTCGCGTCCTCGCTCACGATCTGCTGCATGGCTGGCGGTTCACCGCGAAGCTGGGCGCGATCGTCGGCGGCGAAACGCGCCTCCAGTTCCGCGACGGCGTCGGGCGTGACGCGACGAAGCCCCGCCGCATGACCGTCGATTGTCGGCACTTGCGACACGATAGCCTTGAGTCGTCGCTCGGTCGCACCCAGCACGATCGCATGACCGCCTGCGAAGCTTGTTCCCCAGAGCCCAATGCGTGATTCATCCACTTCGGGCCGGTCCTCAAGCCACGAGATCGCGCGACGCCAGTCGGTAATCTGCTGCCACGGGTTGATGTCCTGACGCGGCTCGCCGCCGCTATCGCCGAATCCGCGATGGTCGTGCAGCAGCACGACAAATCCCGCTTTCGCGAAGGTTTCGGCCAACGGTTCTATGCCGTGATAACGCGTGCCACCGTAGCCGTGCGCCATCGTGATGGCGGGAAGCGGCGCGCCCCGCTGCTCAGGAACGAACAGCCATGCGGCAAGTTCAACCCCGCCTTCCACGGGGAAGCGAATTTCTTCTTTGGTAAAGCTCATGATGTCCTCCTTGTTCAGTCGTTAATGAGTTCGCCCAACAGCCGGGCGAGATCGATTTCCGCGTCGCGGGTCTGAAAGCCGGCCGTTATCGCGGCCTGGATGCGTTTCTGTACAGCAGGCTCGCGAACGCCTTCGCCAAACAGATCCGAGTCGCGGCGAAAGTCCTCGATCGGTGCGAGCGCAATCGAATTGACGCGGCGTTTGACCGCGACCTGGCCCGCACCGGGAAACCGGCCGATCCGATGCGCAAGTGAGTTGACGAACTCGGCGAGCGCGTCGGCAGGGAGCGCCCGGTTGATCCAGCCGTAGCGTTCCGCCAGATCCGCGGGGTAGTCGTCGGCGCTCAACATGACTTCGAGCGCCCGCGCGCGGCCCATAAGCCGCACGAGGTGCTGGGCGCCACCGCCGCCGGGAACCACGCCGAACGCCGGCTCCATCTGCGCGAAGATCGCCGTCTCCCGCGCGGCAAAGCACATGTCGCATGCGAGGATGAATTCGCTGCCCGCGCCCCGCACCCGTCCCTCGACCTGCGCGATGCTGACAAGCCGGCTCTCGCTGAGATAGCGGAACAGAACCGCGATGGAAGCTTCACCCGTCAATTTCGCCGCTTCGTCGCGATACGCCTTGATGCGGCCTACATCGACGTGCGGAATGAAGAAGTCCGGATCGGCGCTCCTGAACACGATCACGCGGACCGTGTTGTCGGCCTCAGCCTCAGAAATGAATGAAACGAGATCCCGGACCAGCTCGGGACCGAGGAGATTCATCGGGGGTGCGTCGATGCTGGCGAACAGCACCGCGCCTTCGCGATGAACGGTGAGAGTTTCGAAATCCATAGGGTGCCTCGACAGGAAAGGTCTGAACTTGAGCCCAGGTAGGCCTTTCGCTCAGTTCGCCGGCAGTCGCGCCAGCCACGCGACAGAATTTATTCCCTTCCGGATTTGTCGAATAGACGGTAAATTTGAGAGGCATCCTTCCATGGGAGAAAGGCTTTGGACCGCTTCGAAGCGATGACCATCCTGCTGGCCGCAGTCGATCACGGCAGTCTTTCCGCCGCTAGCCGCCAGCTCGGCATCCCGCTGGCGACCGTCAGCCGCCGCGTGTCGGAACTCGAAGAACATCTGAAGATCCGGCTGCTTCTGCGCGGCAACCGTCGGCTCGTGCTGACCGACGCCGGCCAGTCGTATGTCGCTTCATGCCGGCGAATCATGGAAGAAGTCGCCGAGGTCGAGCGCAAGGCCGCGGGCGAATATCTCGCTCCCCAAGGCGAACTGGTGATCGGCATGCCGCAGGTGATGGGCCGCATTCACGGTCTGCCAGTCATTGCGGAATTTCTGCGCGCCTATCCGGACATTCGTGTACGGGTCCAGTTGACCGACCGAAACGTGAGTTTGCTCGACGAGCACGTCGACGTGGCGCTGCGAACGGGAGAACTCCCCGATAGCAGCATGATTGCCCTTCGGGTCGGAGAAATTCGGCAGGTGCTTTGCGCGAGTCCCGGCTATCTGGCAGACCGGATCACACCAACCACACCCGCCGATCTCGCCTCGCATGACTGTGTAGGCTACGAAGGTTTGACGGCGGGCACGACCTGGGAATTTAGCAATCGTGGTGTGCTGCAAAGCGTCGCGGTGACATGGCGGCTCATGGTGAACTCGATCGACGGCGCTGTCGTGGCCGCAGAGCAAGGCGCTGGCATCGCGCGCGTGCTGTCGTATCAGATCGACCAGCAGCTGAAGGCTGGGTCGCTGGTGACGTTACTCGATGAGTTTGAATTGCCGCGAGCGCCCGTCAGTCTGATCTATCCGGGGCAACGACAGGTACCGCTCAAATTGCGAGCATTTCTCGATTTTGCGGGCTCGCGTTTGAGGCAACGGCTCGATGGTTGATGTCGCTCCTTCGATTCGAAGCTGTCTCTCGCGGAGTCGCTTGCAATATCTCTTCCCCGCCTGACACGCGCCTCGTTCGGCCGGCTTATCACTCCCCGATCGGCTATCCGCCCAGACCTGTCGATTGTCGCAACGGTTCTCAATCACGCTCGTTCTTCCGACGTTGCGCAATCATTTGCCAATAAGCAATTCTCGACCTCAAACGTGCTGAAGAACGACGCAAGCTACGTATCCCATCCACACGTATAAATGTGGTTCTACCGAACGGAAAGGTCACCGAAAGGATTTTCACATCACGTAATAATTCGTGACTTGCTGTAGATGCGGCAGTTATTCAGAATGGCGGCGCTCTCCACATTATTAAACTCGCGCCCCGCGCGTTAAATAACCATCGACTGTCGCGACCGACGCCGATTCCAGAATTATCAGAAAAGAGGAACAACACATGCGGTTTTATGTACGCGCAATTTTCGTAGTGTGGTGCGGTATATTTTTGAGTGCTTGCGGAGGCGGATCCAGCAACTCGAGTTCGGCCACATCGGCAACGTCGCCGGTTACTCTGGCAGCAGGCTCCAGCCTGACCATGAAGGCAGACACTTCCGTGAACGTGCCTGCCGGGACCACCGTTACTGCGCCAAACGGAACGATAGTAACGATCAGTGGGTCGTCAGATACCGTCATTACTCAGGCAGGCGCATTCGTCAACGTACCGGCTAGTGCGACAGGTCCGGCGGTCGATGTTGTCACAACCGGGCAGGCGTCCGGCAGTGGTCTGTCGACGTCCGCGTTGTCGGTTATCGCCATCGCCGGTTCGTCGACCACAAATTTGAGTCCCGCCGACGGGACGGGCGCAGCCGCCGTTCTCTGGGGCGGTGGCCATCTCGCAACGGACTCGACCGGCAATATCATCCTGTCCGATCAAGGCAGACTTCGAAAGGTCACGCAGGCAGGCGCGGTCACCACATTGACGACTCAGGGCAATTGGGACGGCGTCGCCATCGATCCGGCCGGCAACATTTATGGGTCGGGCTATGCACAGGCGATTTCAGCCTCTCCGCCCACATTTGTCACGTCGCTGCAAGAGTACTCGGCGGCAGGCGCCTACCAGCAATTGTTTGCGAACTGGGAAAGTTCAGCGAATTCTTCGGTCGGCACCGGTGGTCTTGTGATGGACAGCCACGGCGCGCTCTTTCTGGCAGATGTGGTGAACAACCGTATCGTCAAGTTCAACGTCGGCAGCAACACCTGGACGGCTTTTGCTGGCAGCGGTACGGCCGGCAATCAGGATGGCGTCGGCACTGCTGCCACATTCACGCTCTATGCGCTGCCCGACCTTGCAATCGATAGCAACGACAATCTGTATGTCAGAAGTGTCGATACGGTTCGAAAAATCGCACCGGACGGCACGGTCACCACGATCGCCAGCCAGTTGCAAAAGACCGGCACGATTGCCGTCGACAAGGCGGGAAACATCTACACATCCGGCATTCAGGTGATCGACCGTATCGCCGGCGACGGCAGCGTTGTTTCGTACAAGTTTACGAACACGACGGACTTCATTACGTCGCTAGCCACCGACAGCGGCGGCAACCTTTATGCCGGTACGCGAGGGTTCGGGGCGCGGATCTTCAAGATCACGTTTGCGAATAACTGATCGTGGGTTCCGGCGAGTTCGATCATGCCGATCGGAATCGCTCACGGATTCGGCGCAGTGGCTGATGACTAAGACAGTCTGTGTCACTGTTGCGCATTCGTGCAAGGGTGACACAGATCTCGCCGGAGCAGATCACGCGAAAAACGTGCTGACGTGTGCAGGCGAAGCGTGGGGCTCACACGCGACTGTGCTCGTGTTCTTTCCGTCGAATGGCGGAATGGCGCTCGTTAATCGACGTGCTATCTTGTGATCGTGGACGACAGTTCCTGACGGCCCCGGTCAGACGACAGCGGACCGCAACCGATACCGCGCAGACATCGATCCAATCGCAAAGCGACCGTTGAAGCGTCGAGGGTCAGGATGACCTGACCACCGCAAAAGCGCCGACAGAGCCGCTGATCAATGAGCAAACCCGACGCCAGAAAACAACCTGCAGTGTCACACCCCCCTCCCCCCACGCCCCGGCAACCAAACTACCGTCGCCACCATCACCGCATGCAGCATCGCAAGCAACAAAAACGTCGCCGCCCACGCATTCAACCCCGCAACCGTCAGCCGCACATCGAGCAATTCCGCCAACACCAGCGCACATAGCGTCGTCACAGTCGGTCCGCCAAGCCGCTGCACGATATTGAGCGTCACGGTCGCCATAGGCAAATTGCGCGGCTCGACCGACGCGTACGCCGCCGACACCGCCGGCAGCGCCATCGCGCCGATCCCCGCGCCGCGCGCGAACAGCGTCGGAACGAGCATCGCGACCTGCAGCGGCCGTGACGCCAGCCACGCCAGCATCAGCGTCGCAACAAGCGCCAACAGCGCGCCACCCGTCGCGACCGCGCGGCCGCCGAACCGTGCCGTCAAAAATCCGAGTGCCGGAAACGCGAGCATCATCCCCAGACCGAGCGGCGCAAGCAGCCAGCCCACCGCAGACGGAGAACGCCCGCACGCCTGGATGAGAAAGAGCGGGATCAACATCTGTCCCGCGAACATCACGCCGTTGGACAGAAACTGCGCAATCGCAGCCACCGAAAACGTGCGCTCGCGAAACTGGCCAAGATCGATCAGCGCCCGTCCCGCCTTGCGTGCCTCGACCCGCAGAAAAATGACGAGCAACACAGCGCCCGCGACCATCGTCGCGATGCCCGTGTGCTGGTTGAGTCGCTCTGCGCCGAACAATATCAAACCGAGCCCGGGCGACAGCAGCGACAGACCTAGCCAGTCCAGTTCGCGCGGCTGACGGACCTCACGATCATCGGGCAGGAACCACACCGATAACACCAGGGCAAGCACGCCGACCGGCACGTTGACGAGAAACAGCCAGCGCCACGACGCATATCGAAGAATCGCGCCGGCGATCACGGGGCCGAGCAGCGGCCCGAGCAATATCGGCACGGTCGCGTAGCCGGCCACTCGCGTGAACTGGTTGCCCGCCGCGCGTTTCATCATCAACTGCGCCATTGGTGCGAGCAAACCACCGCTTGCGCCCTGCAACAGGCGGAACGCGATCAGCGAATTGGCCGACCACGCACAGCCGCACAGGAGCGAACTGAGCGTGAACGACGAGAAACACCACAAATAAAGCGACTTGCCGCCAATCCGGTCGATCAACCAGCCGTTGAGCGGCAGCACCAGCGTCAACGCGAGCAGATAGCCGCTCGTCACCCACTGAATGCCCGGCAGCGTGGTATGGAGATCTTGCGCCAGGCTTGCCAGCGACACGTTGACGACAGTCGCATCGAGTTGCGCGAGCAACGAACCGATGGCAGCGATAGCGGTGATTTTCCAGACCAGCGGATCGAGCCGGTCGTGGGACGTCGCGTTCAAAACAGTCCTTCGCGACGCACACGACCAAAATGAAGCGATGAGAAAACACCCATCACCAGCACGCCGACGAGCAGCGCCGCGCTATCGACGTTCACGCCGGGCACGAACGGATGGTGAATCAGCAATGCCAGACCGATCAGCGCGTTCAGCATGCCCCACAAGAAATTGACCAGCGGCGACGACGGCCCCTTGCCACGCGGCGTCGAAAATGGAGAAGGAAACAGCTCGCCGCGCAGACCTGCGGTGAGATGCGGCATTGCATTGCACATGAAGGCACCTGCGAAAAAGATCGCAACGAAGTTCATGGTTTGTCCTTTCAGGAAATGCTAGGGAGGCGTGGAATCGCCGAGACGCTTAATAAGTGGAATGGCCGCAGAAAGTGTCGCGACCTCTTGCGCGTCGAACTGTTCGAGTTGCGCCAGCAACCATTCCCGCTTGGCCGCAGTACGGCGCTTGCGTTCGGCCAGCCCCTTGCGCGTGATGGAAAACAGGATCTGGCGGCCGTCCGTGGGATGCGGTTCCCGTTCGACGCATGCCTCTTCTTCGAGACCCGCGAGGATGGTCTTCATCGACTGCGGCTTGATCGATTCGGCGCGCGCGAGATCGGCGGTAGTCATCGGACCGTCGCGTTCGAGCCGCGCGAGCACGCTGGACTGCGACAGGTTGAGATCGCCGGGACTGGCGCTGCGCAGCCGACGCAACAGCTGCCCGACAGCCAGTGTCAGTTCGGAGACGACGGATTCAAGCGGCGGAGTGGATTCACGGGAGCGGGTCATGTTCCAAGCTTAGATTAAGACAGTTTAACTTGCAAGATAAACTGTCTAGTTTTTTGGCACAATAAACCGCACACACATATGCGGACTGGATATCACACCCTCACGCAGTTGATCGCAGCGCGACCTACGAATCCTTAACGGCCGCGTAACACAACTTACATAAACTTCCCGCGAGTTGAAAATCGCCGGGCATATCCGGCTTATAACGAGGAGAGGTTGTGAAAAACGCAGGGTTGCGCAGGGGTACGCTCACGATGCTGGCAAGCATCGGCGTAATGGCAGGGTTGTCTGCTTGCGGAAGCAGCATCAATGGCTCGAACGGACCGCAGGTAACGGGTCAGGTGCTCGGCAGCTATATCCAGGGCGCGGCAGTTTGCCTGGATGTGAACAACAACGGCAAATGCGACCAGGGCGAGCCGGTCGCGCGCTCGGATGCCCAGGGCAAGTTCTCGATTACCGATACGAGCAACGGCTCGTGGAAGTATCTCGTTGCCGACCTGAATGGCGCCACGGAGAACGACGTATCCGGCAAGAACATGGGGACGACGTTCAACAACACGGCGACGTTCCGTTCGCCGCGCGGTGTCGCCTCCATCAGCGCAATCACCACCCAGCTCTCGCAACTGATCGACAGCGGTCTGTCGCAGTCGGATGCTCAGACGCAACTGGCGAGCAAGATCGGCACGACGCCGGACGCTTTGCTGGGCGACTTCAACACCAACGGCAACACCGTGGTGAAAGCCGCCAGCGACCAATACATCGCAACCGTCGCCTCGAACAAGGCAATCAAACACGTGTGGGTTATCGTGCTCGAGAACAAGAGCGCGGAATCGACGTATGGCACGACGGCATCTGATTCGACTCAGGACCCGTATCTTAAATCGCTGATGCCGCAGGGCACGTTCCTCGCCAACTACTTCGGCACCGGCCACGTGTCGCTGGACAACTATATTTCGATGGTGTCCGGTCAGCCGTCGACGCACGACACGGAGACGGACTGTTTCCAGGTGTGGTCCGACATCGTCGACAACGGAAACGACTCGTCGAATCCCAAAGTTCTCAAGGCGGGCACGGACGTCAACGGTCACAAGGGCGGTGGCTGCGTGTTCCCGGCTCGCGTGCAACATCTGGGCAACCAGATGGAGCAGGCCAAGCTCACGTGGCGCAGCTATAACGAGGACATGGGTAACAACCTGAACCGTGACGGCACGAAGACCTGTTCGTTCCCGCGCCGTACCGCGCAGCTTGCGGGCACCGATCCGACGAAGGCGGTCGACGGCACGCAGGCCGCGCAGGCGCCTTCGGCTTCGGGCGACGTGGCGGGCGACGAATACGCCACGCGTCACAATCCGTTCCCGTACTTCCATTCGACCATCGACGATCTGGCAAACTGCGACGCGCGCGTCGTCAATCTGCAAGACAACCTGGCAACGGATCTTCAGTCGATCGCCACGACGCCGAACTTCTCCTTCATCACGCCGAACCTGTGTAACGACGGCCACGACGGCGACGGTACGGGTGCTGCCGGCAAGGGCTGCGCCAACGGTCAGCCCGGCGGTTTGACTTCGATCGACGCGTTTCTGAAGAAGACCATTCCGTTGATCCAGGCGTCGCCCGCTTACAAGCAGGATGGTCTTATCATCATCACCACCGATGAAGGCGTGGTGACCGGCCTTACGCCGTCGACGCAACTCAGTGGCGACGGCAGGACGCTCTCCGTGCTGGAGCCGGAACAGGGCAACCAGTGCCCTGGCTGCAACCAGCAAACGGGACCGAACGTGACGCGCCCGGAACAGGTCACGATGTCCACGCTGCCGGTGGCTCAGGCGAGCCTGCTGGGGATCAACCCGGCGACGCTGCCCGCTTCGGTGCAGAGCGTGTCGATTGCGCTGAACTACCTTGCAGTCGGCGGCGATCAGGTTGGTACGCTGTTGCTGTCGCCGTTCATCAAGGGCGGTCACGTGGATACCACGGGCTACAACCACTACGCGCTGCTGCATTCGCTGGAAGACAACTTCGGCATTGGCTCATATCTCGGCTATGCCGACGATGCATCGCTCAAACCGATCTTCACGTCGGCCAACATCGATAACCGCTAATCCCTGACGGTTTCACCGTCACTCCGTCGTCGTTTGCCCGGTTCGATGTTCGAACCGGGCATTCTCATTTAGTCAGCTATGCGCCAATTTTTTTCAGGGGCTGTTCTCGCGACGGCCCTCTGCGTTTCTCTTCTGTCTGCATGCGGCAAAGATGCGCCAGCTGCTCAGGCAGCCCCGGTCAAAATAGCGGCGTCCGATCTGGTCGCCATCGGCAAGGCAGCGTTCTTCGATCCGTCGCTGTCGGCGTCCGGCAAGCAGTCATGCGCCTCGTGTCACAGCCCCGCGAATGCCTATGGACCGCCGAATGGTTTGTCTGTCCAGCTGGGTGGTCCTAACATGGATCGCGCCGGACTGCGCTCGGTACCGTCACTGCGTTATCTGCGTGCTGTGCCCTATTGGACGTTCACGCAGGCAAATAGCCTGAAAGAGCGTCTGGAGGACGGCGACAATCAGCCTATTGGCGGATACACCTGGGATGGCCGCTATAACGCCCCTGCGCAGCAGGCTGCGTTTCCCCTGCTCAATCCGGATGAAATGGCGAACACCGATGCAAACGATGTGGCGAAGAAACTGAGCAAAAGCACCTACGCACAGCAGTTCCGCGATGCATTCGGCCAGAACGTTTTCTCGCAACCCGCTGAAGCGCTGGCAGATCTTGGAAAGGCCTTGCAGGCATTCCAGTTCAATGATCCGTCGTTTGCGCCGTACTCGAGCAAGTTCGACCGCGTACTCGACGGCAAAGACAAGTTGACGCCGCAGGAAGCGCACGGACTGACACTGTTCAGCGACCCGGACAAAGGCAACTGCGCAAGCTGTCACCTGATCAACAAAGGCGCTCACGGCGCGCATCCCGTCTTGACGGACTACAACTTCCAGACCTTGGGAGTGCCGCGCAACATGCATATTCCGGCCAACCGCGATCCGAACTTCTTCGACATGGGTTTGTGTGGACCGCTGCGCGAGGATCAGACGAAGCAGAAATGGTTCTGTGGCATGTTCCGCACGCCCACGCTTCGAAACGTCGCCACGCGAGCCGCGTTCTTCCACAATGGCGTGTTCCATACGCTGGAAGACTCGATGCGTTTCTACGTCGAGCGCGACACGAATCCGAAGAAGTGGTATTCGAAAGACGCTCACGGCCAGGTCGTGAAGTTCGACGATCTGCCGAAGAATCTGCGCAGCAACGTGGATGTCAAAACCGAGCCGATGACGAATCACCTGGGCGGCAAACCGGTCTGGTCAGACTCCGATATTCGCGACGTGGTAGCGTTTCTGAATACCCTGACTGACGCAGACGCGAAGGCAGTGCCTCGCTGAGTTTGCGCAAAAAAACAGGCGGCCGACTGTCACGACAGTTATTCAGATTCAGACTCAGACTCATCCGTCTCCTTGAACGGCCCCGGCGACAGATTTAGCTTTTTCGTCAGTTTGTTGTCTGCGTATTTGCCGGGGTCGAGATGAGTTTTACCATTAGCCACACGCTGCTGGGCGACTGCCTGGTCCGCAACCGACCAGTTCATCGACCTGTTGCCCGTCTCACTCTGGATTCGGTTTCGTATGTGTTGAGGCGAGAACCGATCGGCGGGAAATGGCGCTTGATGCGACAGATTCGCCGGCGGCCGGAAGTGACCGGAATTATTGTTCCATGCCTCTACCCGGCCATTCTGAAGAACAACTTCGCCGGCATACGTCGGACGCCCATCCAGTGAATTCGCCAGATGCGGATGTCGAACGCCTTGTCCTTCCTTGCCGACAAATACGTTTTTTTTCTCGTCCGCAGCAAAATTGAATTTGCCAGTCATGCCATTCTGCGATCCCGGTTTCTTCCAGATCCCGCCGGCCTCGTCGTTCTGAACGATCCGCGTCGGCCTGTGATTCGTATCGAGCTCATGACCCATGACGTTGCCAAGCGTAACGGGCCGGCTTTTATCGCCCGAATGATGCAGTTGCGAACCGGCCGTCGCCTGTTGTCGCTGTGGCAAAACAGTCTGCGCAAACTTTTCGTTAAAGGCGTTAAGACGATCCTGATCGAGATGGCCAACGGGGGCTTGTGATTCCGCAGCCGGCTGTGAGTTCCGGCTTGGCAAACCTTCCAGAACGGCGGGCGCGCTGTTTCTGCGCTGAGGAGCCGGCGCGGACGTCGCTTTGTTCTCCGATGGCGCTGCGTCGGAGGGGACGCTGATCGAGGAAGCTCGGTTCGTGCGTAAGGACATGTCGGATCGGCTTGGTCGCTGGGCAGTGAATCGAGGGTAGCTTGTCCAGTTTGATCGTCGGTGGCGGGTTGCGAAGCGCAGTCCAACGGAACGAATGCGTTACATCAGACTGTCGATACGTTTCAGAGGTTGGAGCACGATATCGGCAATTGCTGCTACGCCAACTTTAAACGCAACCTGGTATTCGGGATCCTCAATCATATTTTTGAACGCGGATCGGCGCGGATACTGAACCAGAACAACGGCATCCCACTTTTGTTCTGGCTGCGCGGTAAGTGCCGCCAGACCATCGCCTCCGAATACGATCTTTGCACCAAATCGAGCCAGGATTGGCGTAGCCATTCGCAGGTAATCCAGGTATTTCTCCCGGCCGGAAGTGGGCTCGAACCGCAGAAGATTCAGCATGACAACGGGCGAATCATCGTTCTCGCTCAGGAACGCGTCGATTGCGGCAGGTGACAACGAAACCATTTACCTCTCCTTTTGACAGGGCACCCCTGAATGAGTGCATCCGTCAAATGCTAGCGCGGTGAGGTGTCAGAAACTGTCAGCATCGAACGCCAGTCACGATCCTGACGCCGCCACTGCATCAACAGCGACTGACGTCGTCCCGGGTAGCATTCCTCGGAAACCGTTGTGACGTGCAAACGATCGACGCGAAAGTGCCGGAACGCCGCTCTCTGCTCACACCAGGCCGCCAGAATGCGCACATCGTCGAAATAGACGATAGCGATCGGCCAGATGGTCCGATCTGAGAGCGAGCCGTGGGTGTCCTTATAGCGTATCGAGACCTTGCGTTGCCGACGAATGGCTTGTCGCAACAGCGCGACGTGCGATGGGTCTATCCGCTCGGACGCCGATGCCGCCGTTAAGACGGCGGTAGGTTCGTCGCTCTTCGATGAATCGTTGTTTCGTGCAGAAAGTATTTTCGCCAGAGCGCTCTCGCTGCTTTGCGCCAGGGCAGGATCGGCCCGCTGCCGCACCCAGTCCAATCCAAGGATCACCGCGTCCAGTTCGTCCGACGAGAAGGCGAATTCCGGAAGAAAGAACCCTTTTCGCAAACAGAAGCCAATACCCGCCTGTCCGTCGAGAGGGGCTCCGAGCGAACGCAGCGTTTCGATGTCACGGTACACGCTCCGTTGCGAGACACCCAGTTCGCTCGCCAGGTGTTGAGCCGTGACGGGCGTCTTGCGCGCGCGCAGCACGTTGATCAGTTCAAACAGGCGATTCGTTCTTGACATGTTGCGTATCTTCCCTTGCAAACCTTGTCGGCTAATCGACCGGACAAATATAACCATTGTCGGCGATGTGAAGGCTGCGGCCGCTTGACCATTCGTGGCCGACACCGCGCCGCCAAGCCATGCACGTAGCGCGTTTAATGCAAACCTGACAGCGGCGCCTTCGCCTGACTCTGGGCAACGGCCTCATCGCGCGTTCTTCAGCACGTCCTCGAACGCCGTCGCCATAAACTGCGCAAACGCTCTCGCGGATGGTTTCGCAGCACGGCCACCCGGAAGGATCACGTTGATGTCCGCAGAACCCATTTTCCATTGGGGCAGCACCTGGACCAGCGTGCCGCTGTCAAGCTCGCCACGAAATCCAAGATGGCCCGACGAGGCAATTCCGAGCCCGGCGACGGCCGATGCGATCACGGCATCGTTGCCATTGACCAACAGTTGGCCTTCGACGCGGATCGATAGGGTGCGACCGCTCTTCTCGAATGTCCACGCGTCCTGCGCCCGCGCCGCAAGGCCGACGATCAGCGCGTGCGATTCTAGGTCGGCAGGCTTGCGCGGCGTGCCTGCGCGCTTCAGATACGCCGGCGAAGCCGCCAGCACGCGCTGCATGACACCGATCTTCTTCGCCACCGCACCGGTCGAGTCGGCGAGCGGGCCGACCCGAACCGCCACGTCGATGGATTCAGTCACCAGATCCTGTCGCTCGTCGGTCAACACGAACTGAACGCGTAACCCGGGATGCGGAGCAGTGAACAGCGCGAGGCGAGGCAATACCGTGCGGGTCGCCATCGACGACGACATGCCCACGCGCAGCAGACCGCGCAGTTCTCCCGTCCCGCGCGCGGCATGGTCTGCTTCGTCGAGGTCCGCGAGGATCGCCTCGGCGCGTGCAAGGTATTCGGTGCCCGCTTCAGTCAAAGTCACCGCACGGGTGGTACGCGTCAGCAGTGAAACGCCCACCCGCGTCTCCAGCTCGTGGATGATCCGCGACACGCTCGGCTGTGAATATCCGGTTTCGCGCGCAACGGCCGAAAAGCTGCCGGCGCGGGCAACCCGCACGAATACTTCCAACGCGGAAAAACGATCATTCATTTGATGGGCGAATAAATCCTAGTCGAAGCGTATGACTACTGCGATAAAACGAATAATGCAACTATAAGCCTGTCACCGCAAACATGCGGCAAATGGAAATCAGCGAGGGCTGCGTGGTCTTGTGCCAACTGACGGCGCCGCGCTTTTGACAGGAGCCTATTGAAATGAACATCTCGACCACACAGCCTTTGCTGTCGCCATACCGACTCGGAACAATCGAACTGCCGAACCGCATCGTCATGGCGTCGATGACGCGTGGCCGCGCCAGAAACCGCGGCCTGACGCCGACCGATCTACACGTCGAGTACTATCGCCAACGAGCCTCGGCTGGCCTGATCATGAGCGAGGGCATCTGGATCAGCCGTCGCGCCGTGGGTTTCATCAACGTGCCGGGCCTGTTTAGCGACGAGCAGGTAGCGGGTTGGCGCGCCGTAACCGACGCGGTGCACGCCGAAGGCGGCCGGATCTACGCCCAGCTTGCCCATTCAGGCGCGGTATCGCACCCCGACTTCTTCAATGGCGAATTACCACTTGCGCCATCAGCGATCAATCCGCAACAGCGATCGTTCACACAGGATGGCTTCAAGGACACCGTCACGCCACGCGCGATGACCGTCGCCGAGATCCGCCAGACCATCGATGACTACGCGCAAGCCGCACGCAACGCGTTGGCGGCGGGCTTCGATGGTGTCGAACTGCACGCAGCGACCACCTATCTCTTGCCTGAGTTTCTCAACAGCGCGTCAAACGTGAGAACCGACGCCTATGGCGGCAGCGCCGAAAACCGGGCGCGCATCGTGCTCGAGATTCTCGATGCGCTGATCGCAGTCTGGGGCGCAGGACGCGTCGGCATCAAGATCGCGCCCACGGTGCGGATGGGTGGCTTTGGACCGACTGCCGAGACCGTCTCGACCTTTGACTATCTCGTGGCCCGGCTCGACGAACTCGCACTTTCGCATCTTCAGGTCGTAAATGCCGCGGGTGATCTGACCGGCACGCCCGTGGACGTTTTGCAGAACACGGTGGCCTATTACCGCAGCCGCTTCGACGGCACGTTGATCGCGAACCTGGGTTTCGACGAGGCATCGGGCAACGCCGTCATCGCATCCGGCGGCGCAGATCTCGTTTCGTTCGGTCAAGCATTCATCGGAAATCCGGACTTTGCGCGCCGCATCAAAGATGGGCTACCGCTCGCTCCGTCGAACCGGGATACCTGGTACCAGGGCGACGCGGGCGGGTATATCGACTATCCGGGCGCAGCGTGAGCGTCACGCATCTGCTTGCCCGCAACAGCATGGAGTGCACACAATGAACTCAGGCATTGAAACGAATCAACGGGTCGCACGCGTCAAGGAGTACTTTCGCAAAGGTGACGCAGGCGACGCGACCATCATCGAGATGTTCACGGACGACATCGAACTCTACTTCCCCAAATTCGGACTGCGCTCCGGCAAGCAAGCGGTTGCCCAATTCGTGCAAGGCCTGCAGGCGCAACTAGCGGGCCTGCAGCACTACCCCGACGAATACACCTATATCGTGGCCGGCGATGTCGTCGTGGCGGAAGGTTGGGAAAGCGGCGAGATGAAAGACGGCACGCGCTGGCCGGTACATGGTTCCACAGACGGGCGTTTCTGCAACGTGTTCCGGTTTCGAGGCGATCTGATTTCGCAGCTGCATATCTACGTCGATCCCGATTTTGCAGGCCGGGACGAACAACGCTTCTATTGGGGCAAGCAGGTATGAGTTCTCGCGAATGGACGAACCTCGATCGCCCGATCTGGGCAGCGCTGACATCGACCCATGCGCATCTTGGAACCGGTGACGAATTCGCACGACGCTATGCGCCTGATGTCGCGCCCTTCGCGGCAGTGGCGTCCGAAACAGCCGCAGCTTTCGAGGCGCTGGGCAGCCTGTTGCATAAGAATGAGATTGTCGGCCTGCTGTGCGATAGCGATGCCAGTAAGTTGGGCATCCCAAACACGAAAACCCTGGGTGTCATCCATCAAATGGTGGCAACGCAGGTTCCCGAAAAGGACAGCGACGACCCGGACATGTTGCGGCTCGGTGGCAAAGACGCCGTCGATATGCTTGCGCTGGCACAGCGCGCGAAACCCGGACCATTCGGAACGCGGACCCACGAAACGGGCAACTACATCGGCATGCGCGATGGCGACAACCTGGTCGCCATGGCTGGTGAGCGCATGCAATTCGATGGCTACATCGAGATCAGCTCCGTTTGCGTGGATGATGCATGGCGCGGCAAAGGGCTGGCCGCACGTCTCGTGCGAACCCTCAGCAGGCAAATTGCATTGCGCGGGGCGACGCCTTTTCTGCATGTGGACAGCGACAACGTGGACGCTATCGCACTGTATAAAAGACTCGGCTTCGTGCTGCGTCGCTCGTTCTTTGTCGTTCAGGCCGGCGCTGCCTGCTGAGCGTTCGGTGTTCGCAACGCATTAAGCAGCTCCGCCGTCGAAGCGCGTTAACAACGGCGACTGATCAGGGGCACCGCATTTGCGCCCCTGAATCGACCTTGCATTTTCCGCCTGCAGACGAGCGAACAACGTCATGCCACCACGCACCGCCTACACACAACTCTCAAGCAGCAGTCCGTCCTCCATTCACCCGCAGCACTTCTCCCGTCATAAAACTCGCCTTCCCCGACGCCACGAAAACAATCGCGTCCGCAATCTCTTCCGGCGTTCCCGCACGCTTCAGAGGCACGGTGGCGAGCATCGCCGCCTTGACCGATTCCGAACCCGTCAGGCGGTCGAGCATTTCTGTCTGGATGGGCCCAGGCGCGACCGCGTTGACGCGAATATTGAACGCGGCCGCCTCGAGCGCAGCGGATTTCGTGAGACCTTCGACGGCGTGCTTGCTGGCAACATAAAGCGCGTTCTTCGCCGCGCCGCGAATACCCATCGTCGACGATACATTGACGATGCTCCCGCCGCCCTGGGCTGTCATGACGCGGATCTCATGCTTGAGCGCCAGCCACGTGCCAAGAACATTCGTATCGAACACGGCAGCGTATTGATCGATGTGCTGTTCGACGATCGGTGCCGGCTCGCCTTCGTAACCGGCACTGTTCACTGCAATATCCAGGCGACCAAAACGGGCAATGACGCTGTCGACCAACGCTTGCATCTGGTCCTCGAAGCGCACGTCCGCCTGCACGAACTCCACTTCGGCACCAAACAAACGGAGTTCCTCTGCGAGTTTCCTGCCTTCGTCGAATCGACGGCCCGAAAGGACCAGCCGAGCTTTCTCTTTAGCGAAGGCAATCGCTGTGGCGCGACCGATTCCGGCAAGCGCTCCTGTCACAAGTACTACGGGCGAATCATTCATTTTCCAATACCTCAAATAACCAGTTAAAAAGATGCCAGTCATTCGAACCACGACACTGCGAATTCGCAGCGCGTGGCTCGTATCGCGTCACGCGCTATAACCACCGTCAACGGGAATAATCGCGCCGGTAATGAAGCTCGCCGCAGGACTCGCCACGAAGGCGACCACCGAAGCGATCTCTTCTGGCCGACCGAAGCGTCCGAGCGCAGTGGCGGCTGCCTGTGCCTCGGCAAACGGGCTGTCGTCGGGATTCATCTCCGTATTGGTTGAACCCGTGCCGATGACATTGACGGTAATGCCCTTCGGGCCGAGATCCCGCGCGACGCCTTTGCTATAGCCTTCAATGGCGCGCTTCGTTGCGCTGTAGTCAGCGAGACCGGGCCAGGTCGATCGCCAGGCGAGGGCCGACGAAATCGAAATGATCCGGCCGCCGCTCTCCATTACCCGCGAGGCTTCCCGAATCGCGGTGACCACGGCTTCGTAATTGATCTTTTGTTGTCTTTCGAAGCCCGAGGTATCCGTGGTCTCGGCTACCGTCCCCGTGACGAAAACGGCAGCGTTATTGACAAGAATATCGATCCCGCCCAATCGCTCGACGACTTCCGCAATCAATGCTTTGACCGCTGCTGCGTCCGCCTGGTCCGCCTTCAGCGCAATAGCCTTCCCACCCGATGCTTCGATCGCAGCGACGACCTCTTTGGCCGCGGCATCACTGGCGGAATAACTGAGCGCTACAGTGGCCCCTTCTGCCGCGAGCTGGATGGCGGTTGCGGCACCGATACCGCGTGAGCCACCGGTCACAAGAGCGATTTTTCCTTGAAGTGTGTTTGCCATGATTCTGTCCATTAAGTAAAAGATGTGTAGCGGGCATGTAGATCGCCCGATTGGTTTCCGTCACGTTGGAACTGCAAGTTGAAAACTTCGTCGTGCGGGAATTCGCGTTGCGTTATCGAAGAATGAAATCAGACGGTCGCGATGGGCTCGTTCGAAAAGAAACGGTTGGGAGGCCGCGAAAGCCCGAGATGCTCGCGCAAGGTGCGGCCTTCGTATTCGCGCCTGAACAATCCGCGCCGCTGAAGCTCGGGGACAAGCTTGTCGACCACTTCGTCGAGACCGCCTGGAATCCAGGGGAACATGCAATTGAAGCCATCAGAAGCCTGAGTCTCCAGCCACTCCTGCATTTCGTCGGCGATGGATGTCGCAGTACCGACGAAAGCGAAGCCCGAATAGCTGCCGGCCGCTCGCGCAAGCTCCCGGATCGTCAGGCCTTTCTCCCGGGCGAGATTGACCATGCGCTCGCGCTGCGAGCGACCGCTTTCAGTCTCCGGAATGTCCGGCAATGGTCCATCGGGATCGTGCCTGGAGACGTCGAATCCAAGCATCGCATTCAGGGAGCCGATGCCGCTGTCATAGTGGATGAGACTGTCGAGCATCGCGCGGCGCTCGACCGCCTCGTCCATGCTGTCGGCGACGACCACGAAAGCGCCAGGCAGGTATCGCAGCGTGTCGGGCGCGCGACCGAACGCAGCCATGCGCGAACGGATATCGGCGTTGAAGCTGCGTGCGGCCTCTATCGTCGGCGGCGCGCCGAAAATGACCTCGGCGGTTTGTGCCGCGAGATGACGGCCCGCCGGTGAAGCACCCGCCTGAACGATTACGGGCCAACCCTGCGGCGGCCGCGCGATGTTGAGCGGGCCGCGCACTTTCAGTGAGAGACCTGTGTGATCGATTGCGTGGATTCGTGCGGGATCGACGAACACCCCGCTTTCGGTGTCTCTGACGAAAGCATCGTCGGCGAAGCTGTCCCAGAGACCGGTGACGACATCGACGAACTCGCGTGCAAGCTCGTATCGATCGTCATGGTGCATCTGCGATTCATAGCCGAAGTTCAGCGCCGCATCCGGGTTCGCCGTCGTCACGACGTTCCACCCGGCCCGACCACCGCTGATGTGGTCCAGCGACGCGAATCGCCTCGCAACGTGGTAAGGGGCGTCGAAGGTTGTCGAGGCGGTTGCGACCAACCCGATGCGCTCGGTCACCGCCGACAACGCCGAGAGCAGCGTGAGCGGTTCGAACGACGTCACCGTGTGGCTTCTCATGAGCGCTGCGGTTGGCATGTTCAACAACGCCAGATGATCCGCCATGAAAAAAGCGTCGAACTTCGCCTCTTCCAGTCGCCGGATCGAACGGCGCATCTGATCGAGGCTGAAGTTCGCCTGCGGATCGGCGCCCGGATAACGCCACGCACCCGTGTGGATGGCCGCCGGGCGCATGAAAGCACCGAGGTGGAGTTGCCGAGGTTTAGCCATCTGTCGCTCCGTCGCGTCGGAGGCCGCTGGCCCGATTGAGGGGCCAGCGGCTCGTTTCAGGCGTCGAGGAAGGTCGTCGCATTGGCGACGAACGTATCCGGATACTGATAGATCGATCCGTGATTGGAGTCCGGATAAACGATCAGTTGCGCGTTCGGCAGATGCTGCTGGAGCGTGAACGAATGCTTCGTCGGAATGATGACGTCGTTGCTGCCCTGGACGACCAGCACGGGCTGCCGGATCGATTTCAGATACTCCAGCGCGTGATCGTTCGGCGCATGCCACTTGCCGATTGCCTCGCCCTGAGCGGCGATGGTCTGCGCGCTCACTTGCGGATCGCGATCCTGGCGGCGCAGCTTGCGTTCGAGGAAGGCGAGGCCGGCCTTCTGGCTGGCTTCCGACGGCGCGAAGTGAACAGACAGCCACAGATGTTCGGGCGGGTCGTAGCTGCCGGCGAAGATTGCCGCCGAGCGGCTTTCCGACATGTCCTCCGAGCGATGCCCCGTGCCGACGAGGATGATCTTGCGGACGAGATCGCCGCCCTGCAGCGCGATCTCCTGCGCCACGAAGCCTCCGATCGAAATGCCAAGCACGTCGACCTGGGTCAGACCCAGCGCGCGAATGAAAGCGATGGCATTGGCACCCATCTCCTGGAAGCTCGTCGGAGTGTCGCCGGACGAGCTGGAGACGCCGGCATTGTTGAAAAGGATCACTTCGCGATCCTTTGCGAGACCGTCGGTCACGGCCGGATCCCAGTGGTCCAGGGTGCCCGTGAAATGCTGATTGAAGACCAGCGGCACGCCGCCCTGCTTGCCGAACCGGCGGTAAGCGAAACGGATGCCGTTGGCTTCGACGAATTGAGTCGGCGCTGTATCGTGATTGATGCTGTTCATGGTTCAATCCTCTGTGCTCCGACGGGCAGAGCTGGAAGCTGACGGCCTGCCGGAATTGACGGTTTGTTGCTGCTATGGAGTCAATATAGAGGGCGGCTTTCGCCTGCACTAGCCATGAAACGAGGTTATGATCCATCCTCGATTTGCATAGATCGAAGCCAAGCCGCTTAGGGGAAGACCATGGACATGAACGCATTGCGGATCTTCTGCCGGGTTGCCCGGCTGCAAAGCTTTTCCGCCGCCGCGCGGGAGCTTTCAATCTCACAATCGCAGGCCTCGCGCGCTGTCGCCGACATCGAAGCCGAGCTGGGTACGCTGCTATTGGCGCGGACAACGCGCGCCGTGATTCCGACGGAGGCAGGCGCCGACTATCTGATTCGTGTCGAGGCCGTGCTCGACCAACTCGACGATGCCGGACAGAGCGTCCGACAGGACGAACTTCGCGGAACGCTGCGCGTCGGGATGCCGACGACCGCCGGCGTACGCGAGATCATTCCGCGGCTTCCCCGCTTTGCTGAACGCCATCCGTTGCTACGGATCGAGATTCTGCTCGACGATCGTCGCCAGGACCTTGTACGTGATGCCGTCGATGTCGCCATCCGCATCGGTACCCTGCCGGACTCCAATGCGACGGCGCGCCTGCTCACCAGCTACGCACGGCTGATCGTCGCCTCCCCCGACTATCTCGCCCGATGCGGCACCCCCATGTCACCAGACGCGCTCGTCGGTCACCGGATCGTCTATGGACCTGCGGCCACGGTCAGTACCGCCTGGATGTTCACGCACAAAGGGGTCACCACCACGATTCCGCTAGAACCCAACATATCGTTCAGCGACAACGAGGGCGCAGTTGCCGGTGCGAAGGCCGGCCTCGGTATTACATCGATAGGTTACTGGGCCTGCCGCCGCGAACTCGAGGAAGGATCGCTTGTGCAGATCCTCGCGGACTGGTCGATGCTCAGCACCAAGGTGCATGCCTACTTTCCCCTCGGACGCGCGACCCGGGCAGCGGCCCGCGCCTTCATCAATTTTTTGCTGGAGGAGTTTGGCGAAGGCGTCGAGGTGGCACGTGCGGGATGATGTCGCAACGTCTCAGTCATGCGAATGCCGCGTGTCGATATGCGAAGAGTTGAACCTTTCAAAGTGACGAATCGCGGCTCGCCGGCTTATTGCGGCACGGCCTGAAAATCGCGCCGCCAGCACTTATTACGAAAAGCAGCGTACTCGACCCTCGGCGCAAATTCACCCCGAGCAAGCCCGGCGGCGGCTGACGGGTAGACGGCCACTCAATGACTCGTCGCAGCAGCCGAAAGCCACTCCGCCGCTCACGCGAGCTTGCCCCAAAGGGAATCGTTTTTGCCCTTTCCACCTATAGCGCGCCGCGATTTTTTTCGCAAAACTTTTCACGTTGAAAACTCATCGGATCGACCGCTTGCAGTGCTGGGCCGCTCTTACGGTTGACACTCTCGAGGACGGGGAAATGGATCGAGCAATCCTGAAGTGGATGCACACAGCGGCATTACTGGCGCTCCTCGCCGCTCCCGCCGTGGAAGCGCAGCAGAAGCCGTCGACCACACCCGGCGTGATCCTGCCAGACAGGCGTCCCGGCGACTTCAAAGGGAAGATCGGCGAAACCTACAAGGATTCGACCGCTGCATTTCCCCGGAATCGCGCCGCCCCGGCCGGAGCGCCCAATGTCATTCTCATTCTGCTCGACGACGTAGGGTTCGGCGCGAGTTCGACTTTCGGCGGCCCGATACCTACGCCTACGCTCGACCGCCTTGCGAAAGGCGGTTTGCGCTACACCCAGTGGAATACCACGTCGCTCTGCTCGCCTACCCGAGCGGCTCTCCTTACCGGCCATAACCACCATGAAGAAGGTTTTGGCGTGGTGGCCGAAATGTCGACGGGCTTCCCCGGTTACGACGCAATCCTGCCGGACACCTCGGTCACGATCGGCGAAATTCTGAAGGACAACGGCTACAACACCGCCTGGTTCGGCAAGAACCACAACACGCCCGATTCCGAAACAAGCATGACGGGTCCATTCAGCCAGTGGCCAACGGGAATGGGCTTCGAATATTTCTACGGATTCAATGGCGGCGACACCAACCAGTGGTCGCCCGCGCTCATCGAAAACACCAAACCGGTCGAGAAGCCGGCGGGCGTCAAGAATTATCATTTGATGACCGATCTGACGGACCACGCGATCACATGGATTCGTAACCAGAAGTCGATTGCACCCAACAAGCCCTTCTTCGTCTACTTCGCGCCGGGCGCGACTCACGCGCCGCATCATGCGCCCGAGGAATGGATCGCCAAATTCAAAGGACAATTCGATCAGGGTTGGAACAAGGTCAGCGAAGAGACGTTCAATCGCATGAAGCAGGCGGGCATCATCCCGGCCAACTCGAAATACAATCCGATTCCGGGCGAAGTGGGCGAATGGGACAAGCTGAGTCCCGACCAGAAGAAGGTCTACGCCCGCATGATGGAAGTCTATGCGGCCTATCTGGCCTACGCCGATGAGGAGATCGGGCGCATGCTGTCCGCGGTGGACGATCTGGGTATCGCCGACAACACGCTCGTCATCTACGCCGTTGGTGACAACGGCGCCAGCGCGGAAGGCGGCTTTACCGGAACCCTGAACGAAATCGCGGCGGATCTGAACAGCTATCGCCCGGACTCCGTGCCTTATGCAATCAAACACCTCGACGAAATCGGCGGCCCCACGACCTACAATCACTTCCCGGTAGGTTGGGCGCTTGCCACTAACTCGCCTTTCAAATATGCCAAGCGTCAGGCGTCGCACTTCGGCGGGACGCGCAACGGACTGGTGATTTACTGGCCAAAAGATATCAAGGACGGCGGCGACATCCGGACGCAATTCCACTATGTCAGCGACATCGTCCCCACCATTCTCGAAGCCGCCCATATCCCGCAGCCGAAGATCGTGAATGGCGTCACACAGATACCCATGTCGGGTATCAGCATGATGTACACGTTCGATCAGGCCAATGCCAACGCGCCGAGTCGACGTCATGTGCAGTACTTCGAAATGGGCGGCGCGCGTGCCATTTACAAGGATGGCTGGCTTGCCGCCACGACGCACGGTATCAAGCCGTGGTCCGATGAGCGCAGCGGCGTGTCCTTCGACCAGGACACGTGGGAGTTATACGACCTCAGAAGCGACTTCACCGAACACGACGATCTGTCGGCGCAAAACCCGCAAAAGCTGAAAGAGCTTCAGGCCGCATTCATGACGGAGGCGAAAAAGTACAACGTTCTGCCGCTCGATGACCGCGCTGTCGAACGTTTCAGCACCGCGCTGACAGGACGGCCCGCCGGCGCCTTGCAAGGCGTCAACAAGATTACGTTTTATCCCGGGATGGTGCGGCTTCCCGAGGGCAGCGCGCCGGACATGAAAAACCGCTCGTACACCATCACCGCCAACGTCGAGACCGACGGCAACGCCAACGGTATATTGATCACGCAAGGCGGTCTCTTCTCCGGTTGGGCGCTGCGTGTCGTCGACGGCGTGCCCCAGTTCGTCTACAACTGGATGAAGGAAGAGTTCACCACGATCAAGTCGAGCGAAAAACTGCCTTCAGGCAAGGCCGAAATCCGCTTCGAGTTCGCCTATGACGGCGGCGGCGTCGGCAAAGGCGGCACCGGAACTTTATACGTCAACGGCAAGAAGGTAGCCGAAGGCCATATTCATCAGACCGTGCGCAATCGCTTCTCGTTCGATGAAACGATGGACGTCGGCGAAGACACGGGCACACCGGTCCTGATGGATTACATGGACAAGATGCCGTTTGCCTTCACCGGCAAGCTCGAAAAGATCACCATCGATCTTCCGCCAGTTCCCCAAAACATGCAGGGAGAGGTGAACAAAGCCAGGAATGAGGCCGCCCAGGCGGCCTATCTTGCGGACTAGCTTGAAGAACGTGAGCGCCTACCGACGCATCGCGGCGCGGCACGGTTGAGGATCGGCGATGGAAAGGAAAGCACTGATTGCCGCGATTGCAGCGGCGATGATTGCAGCAACCGCGGGCGGTGTTGCGGCTTACAGTCGACACGCAGCATCACCCGCGCCGCTCTCTCTCGGCGACGGTGTCAACGGGCCCAGAGATATGGTGTGGATTCCCGCCGCTGACTTTCTGATGGGCAACGATAGCCGCATGTCGTTGCCCAACGAGCGGCCCGCGCACAAGGTACATCTAAGCGGCTTCTGGATCGACCGCCATGATGTGACCAATGCGGAGTTCCGTCGCTTTGTCGCGGCCACCGGCTATGTGACGACAGCCGAGCAGAAGCCACGCTGGGAAGACCTCAAAGTTCAGCTGCCGCCGGGAACGCCGAAACCCGCCGACGACGCGCTCGTGCCGGGCGCCATGGTGTTTGTCGGCACGGAGCAGCCAGTCTCGCTGAATGACTATTCGCAGTGGTGGCGCTACGTGCCGGGCGCGAACTGGAAGCATCCTGGCGGGCCGCAGAGCACCATCGACGGAAAAGACAATTATCCGGTCGTGCAGGTTTCGTATGCCGACGCTCAAGCCTACGCGAAGTGGATTGGCAAGCGCCTTCCTACGGAAGCCGAATGGGAGTATGCCGCCCGCGGCGGCCTCGAGCAGAAAGACTATGCATGGGGTGACGTGAAGAACCCCGGTGGCCGGCAAATGGCGAACATCTGGGATAACCAGCCTCGCGAATTTCCGGTCGTGGACTCCAAAATCCCGATTGGCACCAGCCCTGTCGGACAGTATCCGCCGAACGGCTATGGCTTGTACGACATGGCCGGCAACGTCTGGCAATGGACGTCAGACCGGTATCGCGCCGACTATTTCGCGCGAGAGGCGTCGCTGGAACATACTGTCACCGACCCGCAGGGGCCGTCCGACAGCTACGATCCTGCCGAGCCCGGCGTGCCGGTCGATGCACCCAAGCGGGTGACACGGGGCGGCTCATTCCTGTGCAGCGACGTCTACTGCAGCAGCTATCGCACGAGCGCCCGTCGTGGCACGGATCCGATGAACAGCATGTCGCACATCGGATTTCGTTTGGCGATGTCGAACGATGGATGGTCAAGCTCGTCGAGATAGAGCGCCCTTGAGCACGCCTGGGGCACTCGACAGGTAGGCCGCTTCCGGGAAATAGCCTACGTCCCGTCGTGGCCGAAAGCCCCATTCGCATAGAGCGTCGTAAGCGAACGTCCACGGCTAGAAACCGTCGGCATCGGAGAACACTCGGCGAACGTGTTCTAAAGAACCGCAACGCCACACACAACTCCCGCGATCCCATTGCAATCCATCTCGCACCCATCCATCCTGCCGAAATTCAGCCTTCTTGCGCCATGTCCCGCGCTTCGTTGAAGAAGTTAAAGCCACCATAACCCCGACCGCTCCCCAAGGCCGCCGGGATACCTGTTAGGGCAAACGAAAACGAACTGCACGCTCAGTGCAATCAACCATCACCAGATAAGCCCCCAATTGCCCCAAATCCCTATATCGTCGCCGCCAACCATCGAGAAGAATCCACACTACGCATTCAACCAAGCTCGCCGCTCTCACCTGGCGCGTCCGTCACCCAGAAACCTCACCGGAGAAGCCTGATGCAACGTCGCAAATTTCTTTCGCTGGTCGCAGTACCGATGGGCGCCGGTGCGCTGGCCTTAGCCGGTTGCACGACGTCGTCCGGATCGCACGACTCGGCCGCGACCGACATGTCCAAGCGCCAGTCGATCGACGCCAGCGTCGACGGCACCATGTCGAAGCTCTATTCGAGCGTCAACGGCTCGCGCGAGCTGGTGTCGAAAGCGCGCGGGGTGCTGGTGTTTCCGTCGGTGCTGCAGGTTGGGTTCATCGTCGGCGGTCAGTATGGTGAAGGCTCGCTCAAGGTCGGCGGCAGCACGGCGGGCTACTACAGCACCGTTTCCGGTTCGTTCGGTTTGCAGGCCGGCGCGCAGTCGAAAGCCATTATTTTTCTCTTCATGACGCAGGACGCGCTCGACAGCTTCCGCAATTCGGACGGCTGGTCGGCCGGCGGCGACGCCTCGGTCGCGCTGGTGAAGGTCGGCGCCAACGGCGCGATCGACACCACCACGGCCACCGCGCCCGTCGAAGTGTTCGTGCTGACCAACGCCGGCCTGATGGCCGACGTGTCGCTGGCGGGCACCAAGGTGTCGCGGCTCAAGATCTGATTCCGTCGACCGCGATGTCCGGCCCGCGCCAGCCGCGCGCGGCCGGACGCGCCCTCGTTGCGCGCACTCCCGGTTGATAGCCGACAGAGACGCATCGCGCGCAACGCGGGTCCACCGACGAGGAGCCATCGTCCATGTCCGCCGACGAAGAACCGCGCGCCGATGCTGCCGATGCGGCCGATGCAGCAGCCGACCCGTCCGGGATCGATCTGCCGCTGGTGCGCGACGACCTCGGTTTCCGTCTGCAACGCCGCCTCGGTCTGATTCCACGCGGCGGACTGGGCGTCCTGCGTCGCGCACTCGTCTTCGCGGCGATCTGCTGGCTGCCGATCGTCGTCTGGGCCATGGCTACCGGCCGCGCCTCGGATTTCCGCCGCGGCGACTCGCTGCTCGCGCACTTCGGCGTGCACACGCGCTGCCTGATCGCGATCCCCATGTTCGTCATCGCGGAAGGCGTGGCGCAGAAAATGGTGCCGCCCCTACTGCGCTATTTCGTCGAATCGGGGCTGGTGTCCGACGACACGATGCCGCGCTTCCGGGCACTCCTCGCGAGCGTGGCGCGCCTGAAGAATCACACCTTGCCGTGGGTACTGATCGGCGGCGGCGTGCTGGCGTGGACCACGGCGGGCGCATTCGTGCATCAGATGGAAGACATGGAGTGGCCCAATATGCCCGGCGACACGGCCGGCACGATCACGTTCGGCGGCTGGTGGTTCATTCTGGTGGTCCGTCCGCTGTTCTCCGCGCTGCTGCTCGCGTGGTTGTGGCGCGCGTGCATCGTCCTGGTGCTGTTCTACAAGCTGTCGCGCTTTCCGCTGGCCTTTGCGCCCGTCCATCCGGACCGCGTCGCGGGTGTGGGATTCGTCGAGCGTCTTGCGCTGATTTTCAGCCCGGTGGCCTTCGCGCTCTCCACGGTCGCCGCCTCGTCCTTTGCGCACGAAGTGATGTTTCACAGCGTGAATGTCGCCGACATCAAGGGCGAATTGATCGCCACGGCGCTATTGGTGACAGTGATCTTTCTCATCCCTTTCACGCCGCTGATACCGACGCTCGGCAAGGTCAAGCGCGAGGCGCTGTTCGTCTATGGCAGCCTGGTCGGCCATCATGGACGGCTCGTGCATCGCCGCTGGATTCTGAAGGAAGACGTCGGCAATCCGGACATTCTCGACGCGCCCGAACTGGGACCCGTGGCCGACGTGCAGACCGTTTTCCAGGCTGTCCGAAGCATGCGGACGGTGCCGGTCGGCAAACTCGGCTTGATCGCCATCGCGGCGCCCGCGGCACTGCCCATGCTGGTGGTCGCGGCCATGCAGTTGCCTTTGCAGGATATCGTCGCGCACGTGCTCAAGACGCTGGTGTGAGGTTCGCGCCGCGCGCTCATCTATAAAAAACAGGTGTACCAGCCGGCAAGAGGGTTCATGAATCAACGCAGCAAGCGCTTCGTTCACTACGCCCTTTTCTTTGCGCTGACCGCTCTCGCGACTCATCGCGCGACGGCCGGGCCGGTCGATCTGCCGGATTCGCTGCCGAACTTCGTCGGCGCCGGCGTCGGGACGACGACGCAATATGCCGGCGGCAACGAGCGGATCATCGGCGCGCTGCCCGGATTGCGCTACACCACGGGTTCCGGCCATCTGCTCGAATGGTACGGACCCTACGCGCAGTTCAATCTCGGCACGGGCACCGGCTTTCAATGGGGACCGGCAGTCTCGCTGCGTCTGGGCCGTCACGACGTGGACGACCCCGTCGTTTCGCAGATCCACACCGTGCCGACTACTGTCGAAGGCGGCGGCTTCATCGGCTACGAGTACCTCCATGGCGGGTCCATCCCTTACCGTCTGCGTGGCGAACTGACGGTGACCACGAACGCCGGCGCGGTCTTTACAGGCTCACGCGTCTCCCTGAACGGCAGCGCGTGGCTGCCGCTCTCTCACCGGTTCTTCACGGGCGTGGGACTCGGCGCGACGTGGGCCAGCGGCGGCTTCAACACCACCTATTTCGGCGTGACCGCCGACGACGCTTCGCGCAGCGGCTTGCCGGCATACAGCCCGTCGTCGGGCGTCGAACAGGTCACCAGCTGGCTCGCCTGCATCTATCAGATCGACAAAAGCTGGTACGCGGGCGCGCTCGTCTATTACCAGCGGCTGAACGGCCCGGCGGCCGACAGCCCGATCGTCGTCCAGCGCGGGACGAGAAACCAGCTGACGTTCGGCGCAGGCGTGGCCTACGCGTTTCGCTAAGCGCTGTCGTTGCCGCACGACGTTGGGCGTCTGCAAGAAACCATGTCCGTCTCATGACATTGCCCTAACGGGCAACGCCCGTTGCCCTTTTCCCGGATAGCCAAGCCGCGCCGCCCCTCCGATACTGAAGTGCGTTACGTTGCCAGGCTTGCGCCGATCGCGCACTCACGCCCGCCTACCCGGCGCGCTCTGGCTGTCCCGCTCTGCCGCATCCAGCCGAGGTTCCGACTTGAACATGGCCCATCCCGCATGCGAAGCAACCCACGACGCCGGTGACACCGCCTCTTCGAACGCACCGGCCGGCATGGTCCGCATTCCCGCCGGCACCTTTCTGATGGGTTCGAATCACCACTATCCCGAGGAAGCGCCTGCGCACAAGGTGCGCGTCGGCGGCTTCTGGATGGACCGGCATACCGTGACGAACGCCGAATTCAGGCGTTTCGTCGACGCGACCGGCCATGCCACGACAGCCGAGCGCCCGGCCAATCCGGAAGACTATCCGGGCGCGCTGCCCGACATGCTGGCGCCGTCGTCGGTCGTGTTCGTGAAGCCGGCCGCCCGCGTGGACCTGCGCAACCATTACAACTGGTGGACTTATGTGCGCGGCGCCGACTGGCGCCATCCGCGCGGCCCCGCCAGTTCGATCGACGGGCTCGACGACCATCCGGTGGTCCACGTCACCTTCGAAGACGCTGAAGCGTACGCGCGCTGGGCAGGCAAGAGCCTGCCGACCGAAGCCGAATGGGAATTTGCCGCGCGCGGCGGCCTCGAGGACGCCGAGTTCGTGTGGGGCGCCGAATTCACTCCCGGCGGCCAGCATATGGCCAACACCTGGCAAGGCGAATTTCCGTGGGACAACCAGCTGACGGACGGCTTCGAATGGACGGCGCCGGTCGGCTCGTTCGCGCCGAACGGCTACGGGCTCTACGACATGGCCGGCAACGTGTGGGAACTCACGGGCGACTGGTATCAAGACCACGGCAAGATCGTGAAGGCGTGCTGCACGCTCGATAACCCGCGCGGCGGATCGCGCGAGGCGAGCGCCGATCCGCGCACGCCGCAACTTCCCACGGCACGCAAGGTGATGAAAGGCGGTTCCTTCCTGTGCGCGCCGAACTACTGCCGGCGCTACCGGCCCGCGGCCCGCATGGCCCAGCCGCTCGACACGTCCACCTGTCACGTCGGGTTTCGCTGCGTGCTGCGTGACGAGGCCGCCACGAATTGAGTCTGGCAGCAACGACGACCTCTCGCTGACCGTCGACGACGGCGCCGCAGGAGTTCCGCTACCGATGACGGTGGCTCAACGCAAAGGAGTTTTCCATGGCGGGCAAGAAGAAACCCAACTTCCTGATTCTTTGGGGCGACGACATCGGTCAATCCAATCTCAGCATCTTCACCAAAGGGCTCATGGGCTATCGCACGCCCAATATCGACAGCATCGGTGAAGACGGCATGGTGTTCACGGACTACTACGGCGAGCAAAGCTGCACGGCCGGTCGCGCGTCGTTCATCACGGGACAATGCGGATTGCGCACGGGTCTGACCAAGGTCGGCTTGCCGGGCGCGCCGCTCGGCATGGCGGCCGAAGATCCGAATATCCCGGAGTTGCTCAAGGAACTCGGCTACAGCACCGGCCAGTTCGGCAAGAATCACTTCGGCGACCGCGACGAACATCTTCCAACCATGCACGGCTTCGACGAATTCTTCGGCAATCTCTATCACCTGAATGCCGAGGAAGAACCGGAATTGCCGGACTATCCGGACCCCGCGGAGTTTCCCGACTTTCGCAAGAAATACGGCCCGCGCGGCGTGCTGCACTGCTGGGCCGACGGCAAGGGCGGACAGAAGATCGACAACACCGGCGCGCTGACACGCGAGCGCATGAAAACCGTGGACACCGAGTTTCTGGCGGCCGCCAAGGAATTCATCCACAAGGCGCACAAGGAGGACAAGCCGTTCTTCGTGTGGTTCAACACCTCGCACATGCATTTCCGCACGCATATCGAGGACCGCATTCGCGGACAGGCGGGGCGCTGGCAATCGGAATATCACGACTGCATGATCGAGCACGACAAGCACATCGGCGAGATGCTCGCGTTGCTCGACGAACTCGGCATCAAGGACGACACGATGGTCATGTACAGCACCGACAACGGTCCGCACATGAACTCGTGGCCCGATGCCGGCATGACGCCGTTCCGCAACGAGAAGAATTCGAACTGGGAAGGCGCTTACCGCGTGCCGTGTCTGGTGCGCTGGCCGGGCGTGATCGAGCCGGGGTCGGTATGCAACGAGATCGTCAGCCATCTCGACTGGCTGCCCACTATCGTGGATGCCGCCGGCGACCCCGACGTCAAGGACAAACTCACGAAGGGCTTCAAGGCTAACGGCAAGACCTTCAAGGTGCATCTGGACGGCTTCAGTCTGATGCCCTATTTCACCGGCAAGGCGAAGAAACCGGAGCGCAAGGGCTTCTTCTATTTCACCGACGATGGCGATCTCGCCTGCCTGCGTTACGACAACTGGAAAGTCGTGTTCATGGAGCAGCGCACACCAGGCACGTTGCAAATCTGGGCCGAGCCGCTCGTCACGCTACGCGTGCCGAAAATCTTCAACCTGCGCACGGACCCTTACGAGCGAGCCGACATTACTTCCAACACTTACTACGACTGGCTGCTCGATCACACTTTCATCCTCGTACCGGCGCAGGCGGGTGTGGCCGAATTCCTGACGACCTTCAAGGAATTCCCGCCGCGACAGAAAGCGGCCAGCTTCGGCGTGGATCAGGTGATCGAGAAAATGACGGACGCGGCCGGCGGCGGTCATCGTTGAGGGCTGAAGTCGAGCGTTAAATGCCAGGACGTCTACGGCCTTGGGCCCGCTTTGAAGAAGCGGGCCCAAGGCGGCGTCCGCAGCCGTTCCCGTCATCACACCCGGATAAACCATGGACGCCAAGGCTCTGATTCTGCTCGCGCTCCAGATCGCGATTGCGGGAACGGTTTTCACCTATGGTCTGCAAGCGACCCGTGACGACCTGTTCTACATCTTCCAGCGTCCCGGCCTGCTGCTGCGCTCCCTGCTCGCCATGTTGGTCATCATGCCGGTGCTCGTCGGCGTCTGTACGTATTTCCTGAATCTCCCGCAGCCGGCCGCCGTCGTACTCACGGCACTCGCCATTTCGCCGGTGCCGCCCATGTTGCCCAAGAAGCAGAAGAAAGCCGGCGGCGTCGCACCTTACGGGCTCGGCATGCTCGTCGTGCTCGCGCTCGTGTCGATCGCCAGCGTGCCGCTCTCGGTCATGTATTTCGACTGGCTGTTTGCGATGCCGCACGGCATCGGCCCGCTCGCCATCACGAATATCGTCCTGAAGATGATCATCGCTCCGCTTGCGCTCGGCCTGTTCGTCGCCCGGCTGATGCCGCGTGTCAGCCCGCGACTCGTCAGCCCGCTGCGCCGCTTTGCCGCCGTGCTCCTGCTCGCGGGCGCGCTGGTCCTGCTTGCGAGCACCTGGCGCGCGATCGTGTCGTCCACGAGCCTCTGGACCGTGCTGGCTATCGCGGCTTTCGTCGTCGTGGGACTGGCGGTCGGTCACTGCCTCGGCGGACCGTCGCAGGAACATGCTTCGGTGCTGGCGCTGTCTACGGCTTCGCGTCATCCAGCCATCGCGCTGGCTATTTCGACTGCCAATTATCCCGGCGAACAGTTCGTCTCGACGCTCGCGCTCTATCTGCTCCTGTGTACGTTGCTCGTGATTCCTTACGTGAAATGGCAGCGCAGTCGGTCGTCGCTCGCGCCCACTGCACCATGACGAAACCGCCATGACGTCCTCTCGCGAGCGCGACGATGCGCACATTCCCAGCACCGATCCATCGACGCCCCTGAAGCCAGACGAAGGCACGCTGCAAACGCGCGCCCGCACTTCGCTGGCGGTCGAGCGCACGTTCCTCGCCTTCGAACGCACCTTGATGGCGTGGCTGCGCACGTCGCTCTCGATGATCAGTTTCGGCTTCACGCTGGCGAAGTTTTTCGAGTACTTGGCGAACCAGAACGGCGGGCCGATCGTCGGCCGTTTTGGCGGAACCTGGTCGCCGCGCGAAGTGGGCACCGCCATGGTCGTGATCGGCACCGTGGCGCTGCTGGCCGCCGTCGTTCAGCACGCGCGGCGCGTGAGCGCACTACGCCGCGAGGGACTCGTCGCGCAATGGAATCTTGCATTCTGGGTGGCGATCGCCGTGGCGGCACTCGGCGCGTTTGCGCTCGTCTCCATCGTGCTCGATTGAGCGCGCGATCAAAAGCTGAGCGCGAGACCGAGCGACACGCCGGTGACGTCCTTGCCGAACGCGTATCGCGCGACCATGCGCAGCCGCGAGAACAGTTTGGTCACCGCGCCGGTATCGATTTCGAGGCCCGCACCGACCGAGGTCAACTGATTGAAGCCGAGAATATTGGCCTGACTGCCGAGGTAAGTCGAATGGGACAGTTCGAGCACGTAACGCAAAGGCCGATGCAGAACCAGCAGTCCGGTCGGCGCACGCCAGCGCGCGTACAGGTTGGTCGATTCCGCGTTGGCCGAGCCACGCACCGCGCTGGAGGAACCGAAGCTCTGCAGATAAATGTCCGTGTAACGCAACTCCAGATCGAACTCGTACGGTTCCTGGCGCGGATACCAGCCGATCATCAGCGAGCCGCCCAGACCGTATGCGCTGAGTGAGCCGTTCTGAATGAAGTCGATATTCTTGTCGGTCTTGTGGTTGAGCAGAAACTGCGCAGCGCTCGCGTCGCTCAACACCTGACCCAAGGAAAAATTGAAGATCGGACGGATCACCAGGTCCTTCTTCTCGTTGAGCGGAAAGTCCCAGCCGATGCCGCCGGTGGCCGCCACGTTCGTCCAGCGCGTAGGCAGCGCGCGCTGCTGCTGCCCGTCAGAAACTACGAATGTGGGATCGTAACGCGATGCACCCAATGCGCCTTCCAGATAAAGCGGGAAATTCGGGTTCAACGTGAATCCGCCGCCGAACTGGGTCATGTTAAGCGAAGGATTCCCCGACCCACTGTTACGGATACCGAGCGTGCTGGCCGACAGGTCCGGCGTAACGGTGAACGACAACAGCGCCAGCACCTGGTTCGCGCGCCGCTGCACGTCGGGGCCAGTGAAGGTCGGCGTGTTTTGCGCCAGCGCCTGATCGGCGACGAGCCATTGAATCAACGTGAAAGCCGCGATGCGCCCCAGCATTCGGGCGTGGCGGCAAAGGCCGGTTCGACACACTCTGTCGGCTACTTTCAGCATGCTCATTGCGTCAACCGGAGTCGGCCAGTACGGCATGGTCAGCGTGACGTTCATCGCCCATCGCTCAGGTCGACGCGCACAAGGCAATCGCGTGAATGATGCACATGGCGAATTAATCCCGAGCTTTGGAATTGTTATGGATGACTCGCGGTATCGCCATAGGTATTTCGGGCAATCGCATTGCCCCGAAGGGCAATCGCGGATTAAGTCCTTTCTTTCGACGCCGATGGTGACTACATTGATTGCGCAGGTCGCTTCCAGTAGCGTGCCAAATCGGTGGCTGCCGGAATCCATTCTGATTCGGGCAGCATTTCTCTCACGAACGGGAGAGCACAATGACAAGAAAGGTTTTGGCCATTTTTGCAGTGGCCGGGACGATCCTGGCAGTCGCACCCGGCGCGTACGCGCAAACGGCGGCGAGCGGAGCCAGCGACACCACGGGCGCGGCGAGTCCCGCCAATCCCGTCGATCCGGCAGCGGTTCAGGCGCTTCAGAAGATGGGCACGCATCTGCAGTCGCTCAAACGCTTCGGCGTGTCGATGGAGCTGACCGGCGAACGCGTTCTCGAAGACGGCGAAAAACTGCAGCACGCGGCGTCGGCGCAGCTTTTCGTCGCGCGGCCCAATCGCATTCGCGCGCTGATGATCAGCCCGCGCAGCGAACGCGAAATCATCTACGACGGTAAAACCGCCGTGCTCTACTCGCCGCAGCAGAAGTTCTATTCCACGGTTGCGTTCGACGGCAATCTCAAGGCGCTGATCGGACAGCTTCACGAACATTACGGCGTGGAATTCCCGCTCGCGGACCTGTTCATCTGGGGCACGCCCGACGCCCCCACCGACCAGTTCGAGTCCGCGATGTTCGCGGGCCAGGACTTCGTCGGCTCGGACGTATGCGATCACTACGCCTTCCGGCAAAAAGACGTCGACTGGCAGATCTGGATCACCGCGGGCGACAAACCCTTGCCCCGCAAGCTCGTGATCACGCGGCGCGACGACGACGCGCGGCCGCAGTCGGTCTCCGTCATGACCTGGAACACCGCACCCACGTTCAAGGACTCCGTGTTCTCCTTCCGGCCGCCCGAAGGCTCGAAGAAGATCGAGATCGTGCCGGTTGCCGCCAAAAAGGAGTAGGCCATGAGGACCGCATTCCAGCGATATCAAACCCTGGCCCTCATCCTCGCGGCCGTGGGTATCGGCGTTCACACCCTGCCGCCAGCGGAAGCCGCCGGACGCGGCGGCGGTGGCCACATGGAACGTGGCGGCCATGGCGGCGGCCACGGCGGCGGCGGTGGTGGTGGCGGTGGCATGCGCAGCGGTGGCGGCGGCGCGCAACTGAACAACGCGCACGCCGATTCCCGCACCCGCAATGTGCGCAATACCAGCGTCAACAACGTCAATGTGAATCGCGACGTCAACGTTCACGTGGACAACAACCATCGCGGCGGCTGGGACGACGACTATCACCCGGTCGCGACGGCAGCAGCCGTCACGGCGACGGTCGCCGTCACGTCGGCCGTGGTCGGGTCGATCGTGCATTCGGTGCCGTCAAACTGTGTGCCCGTCAATTACGGCGGTATGATCTACCAGCGTTGCGGCAGCAGCTGGTATCAACCGCAAGGTTCGCAATATGTCGTGGTGAACGCACCATATTGACCTTTGACGCCGCGAGCGGCCACCGGCCGTTCGCGGCGAAGCGCATGTCACGCGAGGGATGCATGCAGCAATTCATAAGACATCCAATCATCCTGTTCTTCGTCTCGCTCGCCTTGATGTCGTTCGCCGGGTGGATCGGCGCCACGCTGCTGCGCTCGCGCCTGCCGATCAGCGAGGACTCGCGCGACGACTTCAAGCTGGTTCAATCCGCCACGCTGACGCTGCTCGCGCTGGTCATCGGCTTCAGTCTGTCGATGGCGGTCAACCGCTACGATCAGCGAAAAAACTACGAAGAGGAAGAGGCCAACGCAATCGGCACCGAGTTCCTGCGCGCCGCCCTGCTGCCGGCCGGCACGGCCGCCGAGATTCGCGGCAACCTTGCCCGTTACCTGGAACTGCGCATCGAGTTCTATCAGGCTCGCGACGCACAACGCATCGCGCAGATCAACGCCGCGACCGCCGACCTGCAAACCAAACTGTGGAACGCGGCCGCGAGCGGCGCGCAGACGCAGCCGAATCCCATCTCCGCGCTGGCTGTGGCCGGCATGAACGACGTCATCAACACTCAGGGCTACACGCAGGCCGCCTGGTGGAATCGCGTGCCGGTCGCCGCGTGGACCTTGCTGGTCCTGATCGGCATGCTCGCCAACCTGCTGGTCGGTTACGGCGCGGAACACACCAGCAGTAAAGGCCGGTTGCTGCTCATCATGCCCGTCACCGTGTCTCTCTCGTTCCTGCTCATCTCGGACATCGACAGTCCCCGCAACGGCATCATTCGCGTCGTTCCGCAAAATCTCATCAGCACGGCACTCTCGTTGCCGAAGCCTTAGCGCTTATCTCGCGCATTCTTAAGAATCCCATTAATCCGCCATGCTCCCGGCGAATACCGCCACGGCTATAGCGGCATTTCGCGATTCGTTATACCCCTAATTAATACGGAGTGCTTCGCGGACTTTTTTTCGCGAAAGGCTTTTCAATTTGCTGAACGTTCTGGCATAGTCATCGCAAGCGTAAACCTTCGCAGACACCATGAACGAGGAACGCAATACGAGGATAGTCGCTGCGGCACGAGCGCGCGCGGTTCGTCATTGTGCGAACCCCCGCTTCTTCGCGACTAGTTCAAACCACGGTCCTATTGCGACCGCAACGCATGTCATCGCATGCACGAATAGCAGTGGCTTATTCACATCGCATAAACGCACCGCGCAATATCGATTCTTTTGCGGTGTGGCTCATCCTGTGTTTCGGTTTCCGCTGCACCTTTTTTGATTCGGATTTCCAGGCAGATTTACCCAACTATCGGTAATGGCAATCGGTGATCGCAATCAGCATAGACATCGGCATCGCAGAACGTTTAATTCGCTGACTTTCAATCGGGACGCCACGTTCGTCGTGCGTGTCTCAATCGTGTCTTTTGACGACTGGCGTCCAACCTGTCGCCGGGCTCTCGCGGGAGGGTCGAACGATGATGCTGTTGGCAGTGGCAGTCGTAATCGCGCTCCTGCAAGCGTTGACGGTAGGCGCTTTTCTCTGGCAGCGACGGTGCCGCAGGATTGCCGACGAGGAAGCCGCGTTGCGTCGCAACGAACTGGCTCGCGCCGGGCGTTTCGCGCTGGCGGGTGAACTGAGCGCCTCGATTGCGCACGAGGTGGGACAGCCGCTGGGCGCGATTCTGAGCAACGCGGACGCGGCCGGCATGATGCTGGAAGACGAATGGCAGATCGGCGAGTTGCATTCCATCCTCGCCGACATCCGCCGCGACGCCTTGCGCGCGAACCAGGTCGTGCAAGGCTTGCGCGCGCTGCTGCAGAAACACACGCCGGTGCTGGGTGAGATCGATCTGAACGAGACGCTCGGCGAAGCGCTGACGCTGATCCGCCTCGAAAGCCGCCGACGGCGCATATCGATCGAATCGAATCTGATGGCGGGAAACGCCGAGGTACGCGGCGACGCCGTGCAGCTTCAACAGGTGCTGCTCAACCTCGCGATCAACGCCATGGACGCGATGGAGAACACCGCCGACCTCGACCGCGTCATGACCGTGACGACGCGAACGGCCGGGCAAGGCTACGAGTTCACGGTCGAGGATCGCGGGCACGGCATTCCGCCCGAAGCGAAACAGCGTCTCTTCGATTCGCTGTACACCACCAAGCCGCACGGCATGGGACTCGGGCTCTCCATTGTGCACACGATTGTCGTGGCGCACGGTGGCATTGTTTACGCCATGCCGCGCGAAGGCGGCGGCAGTGTGTTCACGGTCTGGCTGCCACGCGCGGCGCCGTGCGTTGAGGCCGAGATCGATAACCGCGTTGCACGGGCAAGCTTCGTTTCCCACGCTGCCACGCAAGGAGGACGTCCGTGACTATTCAAGCCGAAGCCGTTGTCCACGTGGTTGACGATGACACCGCCCTGCGCACCGCCTTGACCCGAATCCTGAAGCATGCCGGATTCACTACCAGGGGCTATTCGAGCGCCGGCGAGTTTCTGATCGAGCCGCCGGCCGCACCGCCCGGCTGCCTGCTGGTGGACCTCGAACTCCCCGGTCCGAGCGGGCTCGACCTGCAGCAGGCGCTGCAACGCATGGGCAATGCGATGCCCGTCGTGTTCATCAGCGCGCACCATGACATTCCGCGAACCGTGCGCGCCATCAAGGCGGGCGCGTGCGACTTCCTTCTCAAGCCGATCGACACGCAGACACTGCTGGCCACCATCGAACACGCGCTCGCGAGCGCCGCAGCCGGGCCTCGCGCAGAGCAGTCCGAAGCCGTGCCTGCGGCGGACCTGAATATGCGCGAACAGGTCGTGCTGCGCGGCATCGTGGCGGGCAGGCTCAACAAGCAGATTGCCGCCGACCTCGACCTCAGCGAGCGAACCATCAAATCCTGCCGTGCCGACCTCATGCGCAAGCTGGATGCGCATTCGCTCGCCGATCTCGTGCGACGCGCGGATCCGATCGTGCACAGTCAACCCATGACCTGACCCGTTCTTGCCCGCCCTTGCCCTCAGGGGCAGTCGCGTTGCCCCAAACCCGGATAGCATCGAACGTCGCCACGCACGACACTGCTTGAAAGGAAATCCGGTGGGCAATGAACGCGACCAGACCGCTTATCGTAATCGTCGAGGACGACGCCGGCATGCGTCGTGCCTTGCAGCGCCTGCTGCGTGTGTCCGGCTTCGACACGCTGGCCTTCGAAAGCGCTGAGGATTACACCCTCGCCGGCGGCCAGCGCGTGCCGCACTGCTTCGTGATCGACGTTCAGCTTCCCGGCGCGTCCGGTCCGCAATTCTTCGAGCAGCTCGTGCTTTCCGGCCAGGCGCGTCCACCGGCCGTGTTCATCACCTCGCACGACAATCCCGCGACGCGCACCGCCGTGGCCAGCGCCGGCGGTCTCGAATTGCTCATCAAGCCTTTCGTCGCCAAAGAACTGCTCGATACGATTTCCCGGGCCGTGCTGCCCGGCTCTCCCCCTTAACGAAGTGTGTTTCGCGAAACGCGTCGCGAGACGGGGTGGTCTGCCTCGCGCGTCCCTATCAGAACCGGATAAAAGGAGACCAGCATGGCCCAGGTACAGACAATAGCCGAGCGGCAGGAAGCGGGAAAACTGGCGCGCATGCGCTCGCCGCGCTCGCAGAATGCGGCAATCGGCAACGTGAATCGCGACCCGGTGCAGTTGCTGCGAGAGAACAGCACGGGCCGCGTCGAGGCGCTCGTTCCGTTGCGCTATGGCCGCATGGCCGTGTCGCCTTTCACGTTCTATCGCGGTAGCGCCATTCTTCAGGCGCACGATCTGGCCGGCACGAACAACTCCGGCATCACGTTTCCCGTGTGCGGCGACGCCCATTTGATGAACTTCGGCGGCTTTGCGACACCCGAGCGGCAACTCGTGTTCGACCTCAACGACTTCGACGAGGTTGCGGTGGGTCCGTGGGAATGGGACGTCAAGCGGCTCGCCGCCAGTTTTGCGATCGCGGGCGAGAGCATGGGCATCGAGCGGGGAAGTATCAAGGACATCGTCGCCACGGCCATGCAGGAATATAGCGACCGGATGCACAAATACGCCGGGTGCAGCGCGCTGGAACTGTGGCACGAGATCGTCACCTTCGAGCGGATGCTCGAAACCGCCGCCACCAGCGAAGGACGTCAGCTCATCAACCGGGCCATGGAGAAAGCGGCCGGCCGCACGCACGAAAGCATGCTCGGCAAGATCGCCAGCGAGCAGGACGGCCGCTGGACGATACACGACGCGCCGCCCGCGCTGTTCCATCCCGCCGGCCCGAACTCGCTGCTGGGCGCCAACAAGAAATGGGCCGACACCGCCGAGTGGAAAAGCAAGCTCGCCGCGGCATTCGATAGTTATCTGCTGACGCTCGCACCCGAGCGCCGTCAACTGATCGCGCAATTCGATCTGCAGGATACGGCGTTCAAGGTGGTGGGCGTCGGTAGTGTCGGCACGTTCTGTCTGGTCATGCTGTTCATCGACAGCCACGGCAAGCCGCTTTTCCTGCAGGTCAAGGAAGCGCGGCAATCGGTGATCGCGCGTTTCTTCGAGGGCGACAACGCCACGCACGACGGCGAACGCGTGGTGTGCGGTCAACGCCTGCTGCAGGCGGCAAGCGATTCGTTTCTCGGTTGGACCACCGGCCCTCAAGGCCGCACGTTCTACTTCCGCCAGTTACGCGACATGAAAATCTCGGCGGAAGTCGAGCGCATGAGCTCGACGATTCTGCAAGGTTACGCGCGACTCTGCGGCTGGGCGCTGGCGCGCGCGCACGCCAAGGCCGGCGGCAAGGCGATCGAAATCGCGGCCTATCTGGGCAACGGCGGACGCTTCGCCGATGCCTTGACGCAATACGCGCTCGACTACGCCGTGCAGAACAGCAAAGACTACGACACGTTCATTCGCGCCTGCCGCTCGGGCCAGCTTGAGGCACGCAGCGACGAAGACATGGCAGCCGACTTCCGCGTTTGAGCCGACGACACAGAAGCGTAACGGGGGAAATGCGATGAACACATGGACGTCGCGGATCGTCGCGCTGTGTTGCGCGGGCTTGTCGTCGATGGCCATGGCCGCGGCCAGTGCGCCGACGCCCGCAAGTGCGCCGCTGCGGGTCGCCATCGCGCCGGTCGCACCTTTTGTTCTGCCGCAAACGGCGACGCCGGAAGGCTTCAGCATCGACCTCTGGAACGAGATAGCGCGCCGCCTGCATCTCGACTTCACGTGGACGCTTCTGCCGTCGCAGCCCGCGCTGTTGCTCGCCGTGGAAAGCGGCGCGGCAGATGTCGCCATTGCCGCGATCACCATGTCACCGGAACGCGAAAGGAAGGTGGATTTCTCGCTTCCGTATTTCGATTCCGGCTTGCAGATCGTCGTGCGCGCGCAGAACGAAAACACGTTCATGAGCACGTTTGCGTCGGTGCCCTGGCTGGCCACGCTGCAACTCGTGGGCGTCGCCGTCGTCATCGTGTTCGTGCTCGCCAATCTGGTCCTGCTGACCGAGCGCAGGCGCGATCCGGCGTTCAGAAAGCCGTATTGGCGCGCGCTCGGCGAAGGGCTGTGGGTCACCATGCTCATCATCGCGACCGGTGAGCACGGCGAGCGCGACGCGCCCGGTGTCTGGAAGCGCATTCTGGTGCCGGCGATGTGGCTGATCGGCGTCGTGCTGATTGCCCAACTGACGGCCACCGTGACGTCGTCGCAAACCGTCGCGCGTCTGCAATCGAATATTCGGGGTCCCGACGATCTGCCCGGCAAAACGATCGGCACGGTGCCCGGCACGATTGCCGCCGACTACCTCAGTCAACGCGGCCTGCCCTTCAGGAGCGTGCACACCGCCGACGACGGCTTCCGGATGCTCACGCAGGGCGACGTGCAGGCGATCGTCTACGACGCGCCGACGCTTCAGTATTGGGTGGCTAAACGCGGCAACGGCGTGCTGGCCATCGTCGGCCCCGTATTCCGGCCCGAAAAATACGGCATCGCAGTGGCCAACGGCAGTGTGTTGCGAAAAACCATCAACGAGACCTTGCTCGCCATGTACGAAGACGGCACATACGAGCTGATCTACGGCAAATGGTTTGCTTCCGGCAGGTAATTGCTGCTGTTCAAATACATTTCGCATAACAGACGAAGCAGATTCACCCGATTCGTCTTCCCTTCCGCAGCATCATCATCCCCGCCGCTTCAAAGGGTCAGCAGATTGCCCTTTATCCCTATGGTAGGACGAGACGGAATTACTAAAACTGACTGGATCAGCGCTGCGTGGTGCGGCTGTCGTTCTCATTTCCCGCGACAAGGGTGATGCCATGAATCACGTCTACCGTTTGTGCTGGAATCGTTCATTGCGGCAATGGGTCGTGGCTTCGGAACTCGCGAGCCGACGCCCCGGCAAAGGCGGCGCGCGACTCGTCAAAGGCACACGCCGTCGCGTGGCGGACACGGTCGTATCGTGCGTGTCGTTCTTCTGGATCGGCGTGGCGTTTGCGGCGGGCGGCCCGACGGGCGGGCAGATCGTGGCGGGAACGGGATCGATCAGCCAGGCCGCCAACAACACGACTATCCAGCAGGGCAGCCGGACCTTACAGGTGAACTGGCAGAGCTTCGATGTGGGCGCTGCACAAACGGTGAACTTCGTGCAGCCGGGGCGCAGCTCGATTGCAGTCAACCGGATTCTCGGCAGCACGCCCAGCCAGATATTCGGACACCTGAACGCCAACGGGCAGGTCTGGCTCATCAATCCCAACGGCGTGCTGTTCGGGCCGTCGGCGCGCGTGAATGTCGGTGGCATCGTTGCGTCCACGCTCGATCTCGACACCAGCACGCTCGGCAACAACAACCGCGTATTTTCCGGCGACGGCAAAGGCTCCGTCGTCAATCAGGGGTCAATTGTCGCGGCCGAGGGCGGCTATGTTGCACTGCTCGGCAACCATGTCTCCAATCAGGGGCTCATCAGCGCCCGTCTCGGTACGATCGCGCTGGCCGCCGGGCGCGCCGCCACGCTCACCTTCGACGGCTCGCAACTCGTCCACATTCAGGTGGACGCGAGCACGCTCGACAACCTCGCGGAGAACCGTCAACTACTGGTGGCCGACGGCGGCCAGGTCATCATGACCGCCGGTGCGAAAGACTCGCTGCTCGCCAGCGCGGTCAACAACACCGGCAAAATCCGCGCCCAAACCGTGGAAGATCACGAAGGCAAGATCGTGCTGCTGGGCGGCATGACGGCGGGACAGGTCAACGTCGGCGGCACGCTCGACGCGAGCGCGCCGAACGGCGGCAACGGCGGGTCGATCGAGACCTCGGCGGCGCAATTCAACATCGCGCCGGACACGCACATCACGGCGGCGGCGCGCGCGGGCCGCGCGGGTACATGGCTCGTCGATCCGACCGACCTCACCATCGACGCCACCGCCGCGAACCAGATTTCGAGCACGCTCAACGGCGGCACGAACGTCGTCGAGCAAACCACGGCATCGGGCGCGACGGGCGCCGGCACGCAAACGCCGGGCGCGGGCGACATCACCGTCAATTCGGCAATCGGCTGGACCAACGCGGCCGCGAGCCTGACCTTGCAGGCGCTCAACGCCATCAACGTGAACGCACCGGTGAACGGCGCGGGCGGCGTGACCATGCAGGCCGGCACCGGCAACCTCACCATTGCCGCAGGTGCATCGGTGACGGGCGGCACGGGCGTGGTACTCGCCACCCAGGCCAGTTTCGTCAACAACGCGGGCAGCTCGGCGGTGAGCACGGGAACCGCCGCTCCGTGGCTGATCTATTCGGCCGATCCACGCCTCGACAGCACGGGCGGCCTGACGCCCTCGTTCATCCAGTACAACGCGGCGTATGGCACCACTCCCGCTGCGGGCGGCAACGGCTTCCTGTACAGCCTCGCGCCCGTCATCACGCTGACGGGACTGACCGGCAGCGTGACCAAGGTCTACGACGGCACCACCACCGCCAGCCTGAGCAATGCGAACCTGCAAACCACCGGGCTCGTGAACGGCGACGTCATTGCGAGTGCCACGGGCAGCTACTCGACCTCGAACGCCGGCACCGACATTCTCGTGAATTCGCCGACCACCTTCGCGGGCGTGGTCGTCACCAACTCGGCCGGCATCACGGCTTACGGCTATCAGGCGCGCGGTCAGGCGTCGGCCAACATCGGCACGATCACGCCGGCGCCGCTCACGGCGAGCATCGTCAACAATCCCACCAAGGTCTACGACGGCACGGTGTCGGCACCGCTCACCGCGAGCGACTACAGCTTCACGGGCTTCGTGGCGGGTCAGGGAGCGAGCGTGAATCAGGCCAGCTCCGTCAGCTACGCGAACGCCAATGCGGGCACCGGCATTCCGATCAACGCGGCCTTCACGTCGAGCAATTTCGTCGCGAACAGCGGCACGAATCTCGCCAACTACATCTTGCCCACCACGGCGACCGGCACCGGCGCCATCACACCCGCGCCGCTGCTCATCAGCGGACTCATCGCCGGCAACAAAGTCTACGACGGCACTCGCGCCGCCACGCTCGATGCGAGCAACGCCTCGCTCTTCGGTTTGGTCAGCGCCGACAGCGGACAGGTGACGCTGCAAAGCGGCGGCGCGTCGGGCAACTTCATTTCGCCCAACGTCGGCAACAACATCTCGGTAGTGCCGTCGGGCTTCACCTTGACGGGCGCCAAAGCCGGCAACTACGCCATCTCGTTACCCGCTTACCTCACGGCCAACATAACGCCGAAATCGGTGACGATCACCGGCATCACCGCAAACGACAAGGTCTACGACGCCACCACGACGGCGACGCTCAATCTCGGCAGCGCGACCGTTTCGGGCCTCGTGCCCGCGGACGCCGGCAACGTCACGCTCGCGACCGGCGCGGCCACCGGCGCCTTCAGCCAGTCCAACGTGGGCAATGCACTACCGGTTTCGGTGAGCGGCCTCACGCTCGGCGGGTCGGCGGCGGGCAACTACTCCGTGAGCGCGATTGGCGGCCTCGCCGCAAACATCACGCCCGCGCCGCTCACCATCACGTTCGTCGGCTCGCCCACCAAGGTGTACGACGGCAGCGCCAACGCGACCCTGAGCCAGTCGAACTACACCATCACGGGTTTCGTGGGCGGCCAGAGCGCGGAGATCGGCCAGAATTCGGCCTCGTATGCCACGCCGAACGCGGGCAACGGCATTACCGTCACCGCGGCGCTGAGGCCGTCGGATTTCGTGCCCGCCGCCGGCACGTCGATGTCGAACTACACCTTCCCGAGCGTCCTGACGACACCGACCGGCGTGATCACGCCCGCGCCGGTGGAAGTCAACATCGTCAACAACCCGACCAAGGTCTACGACGGCACGGCCACGGCTTCGCTCGGCGCCGACAATTATCAGGTGCTCGGCGCGATTCCCGGCGAATCGATCTCGCTGAATCCGTACCCGCCGACCGGCGCTTACGCGACACCGAATGTCGGCTATCAGGGCGTGAGTGCGACGCTCGGCATCGGCAATTTCCAGGCGGGCGCGAACACGCTGCTCAGCAACTACGCGCTGCCGGCCACGGCGACGGGCATGGGCACGATCGTCAAGCGGCCGATCAACGGCGACGTGACCGCGTCGATCACGAACAATCCGTCGAAGACATACGACGGCAACACGATCGCCACCATCGCCCCGGGCGATTTCACGTTCAGCGGCTTCGTCGGCACGGATAGCGCGACCGTGTCGCATCCGATCACCGGTCAGTACGCGTCGAAGAATGCCGGCTCGCAGGCCGTCACCGCCTCGCTGACACAACCCGATCTGACGCCAGGTCCCGGCACGAATCTGAACAACTACTCGTTCCCGATCGCGTCCTACGGCACCGGCACGATCCTGCCGGCGCAACTCGTCGTGACCATCATCGGCAATCCGTCGAAGGTCTATAACGGCGACAGCATCGCGCGCGTGGCCGGCAGCAACCTGCAGATCACCGGATTCGTGAGCGGCGAAGGCGCCAGCATCACGCCGAGCGCGCAATTCAATTACGCGCAGGCCAACGCGGGCAACTGGACCATCAGCGGGTCGCTCGTGCCGGGCAACTACGCGGCCAATAGCGGCACGCTGCTGACGAACTACCTGCTGCCGACGTCGGCGGCCGGTCCGGGCACGATCTCGCCCGCGCCGCTGTTCGTCCTCAACACGCACGCCAACAACAAGGTCTACGACACCACCACCGCCGACACGCTCGACGTGAGCAGCGCGTCGCTCGCGGGTGTCATTGCGTCCGACACCGGTCGCGTCACGCTCAACACGTCCACGACCGGCACGTTTGCGCAGTCGAATGCAGGCAATAACATTGCCGTGGCGGCAAACGGCTTCAGTATTTCCGGCAGCGCGGCGGGCAACTACGTCTTGCAGCCGATCGCGGGTCTGACCGCCAACATCACACCCGCACCGTTGATCGTGAGCGGCGCGGTGGCGAACAACAAACCCTACGACGGCACCACTGCGGCCACCATCAACAGCAGCAATGCAACGGTGTCCGGCGTGCTCGGCAGCGATAATGTCACGCTCGCGTCGGGCAGCGCGGCGGGGCAATTCTCGACGCCCAACGCGGGGACGAATCTGCAGGTGAGCGCGAGCGGCTTCACGCTCGCCGGCGCGCAGGCAGGCAATTATTCGGTGACGCAGCCATCGAATCTGTTCGCCGACATCACACCCGCGCCGCTCACGGTGTCGATCACCAGCAATCCCGTCAAGACCTATGACGGAACGAAATCGGTCGTACTCGGCGCCTCGGACTTCACAATTACGGGCTTTGTCGGCAACCAGAGCGCGACGGTCACGCAGACCGCCGCGAGCGGCTATCTCTCGCCGAATGTCGGCACCAACGTCGGCTTGAGCGCGACGCTCGAACCGTCGGACTATGCGGCGGCGCTCGGCACGAATCTGTCCAACTACAACCTGCCCACCCAGGCGACCGGCCCGCTCGGACAGATCACGCCGAAGGTGATCGACCTGACCGGCACGCGCGTCTACGACGCCACTACCAACGCCAACGCAAGCCTGTTCTCCAGCGCCGGACAGGTTGCCGGCGTGAACGGAGAAACGCTGAGCCTGACTGGAAGCGGCACGCTCTCTTCGAAAAACGTCGGGCGGCAAGTGCCGTTCTCGAACTTCGGCACACTGGCGCTCGGCAACGGCTCCGGACTCGCGAGCAACTACACGCTGGTGGGCGGCATCGACTGGGTCACGATCACGCCCGCCACGCTGACCGTCCTCAATACGATTGCGCTCGACAAGACCTACGACGGCACCACCGCCGCCACCTTGCAGAACGCATTGCTGAGCGGCGTGCTGGGCAGCGACAACGTCGCGCTCGGCAACGCGACGAGCGGCAACTTCAACAACAAGAACGTGGGCATCAACAAGCCGGTCACGACCAGCATGACCATTTCCGGCACGGACTCCGGCAACTACGTGCTCGCGCAGCCCACCGGCATTACCGCGGATATCACCGCGGCGTTCATCCGCGTGACGGCCTCGGGCATCGACAAGCAATACGACGGCACGACCGCCGCGCAGGTCAATCTCGCGAGCGGCGGGATCGTGGCCGGCGACAACGTGAAGTTTTCCGGCTACACGGCCAACTTCTCGCAGGCCAACGTGGGCAACAACCTGCCCGTCACGGTGGCGGGCATCGGCCTGAGCGGGGCCGACGCGGGCAACTACACGCTTATCAATTCGGCGGCCAACACCCAGGCAAATATCACGCCGCGCGTGCTGAGTCTGCAGGGCACGCGCGTCTACGACACCACGCCGAATGCCGACGCCAGCCTGTTCGCCACCAACGGTTCGATCAACGGCGTGAATGGCGAGTCGCTGTCGCTGAGCGGCACCGGCACGCTGCCCAGCAAGAACGTCGGTAATCAGGTCGCGCTGGCGAGCGTCGGTTCGCTCGCGCTCGCCGACGGCACCGGCGCCGCCAGCAACTACACGCTCACCGGCGGCAACGACTGGGTGACGGTGACGCCCGCCCCGCTGACCGTCACGGGCACGACGGCACACGACAAGCAGTACGACGGCAACACCAATGCGCAACTGACCGGCGCGACCTTGCGCGGCGTGCTCGGCGCCGACAACGTCACGCTCGGTTCGGATACGGTCGGACAGTTCAGCGACAAGAACGTTGGCAACGGCAAGCCGGTCACGACCAGCATGACCGTGTCCGGCACCGACGCAGGCAATTACATGCTGACGCAGCCCGCCGGTCTGACGGCCAGCATCACGGCCCTGCCGATCATCGTGGTGGACGCCACCGGCAGCAACAAGGTCTACGACGGCACGACCACCGCCACCGTTGCGCTGGCGAGCCCCAATGTCGTGGCAGGCGATAACGTGACCTTCAGCGACACCGCCGCCAATTTCGCCACCAGGAACGCCGGCACCAACATCAGCATCGCCGTGTCGGGGATCAGCGTCGGCGGAACCGATGCGGCCAATTACGTGTTGCAGAACACCACGGCCAGCACCAGCGCGGACATCACACCCTTCGTGCTGAGTCTGCAAGGCACGCGCGTCTACGACTCGACCACCAACGCGAACGCTACGCTGTTCGGCAATAACGGCGTGCTCAACGGCACGAACGGCGAAACGCTGACGCTGTCGGGCACCGGCACGCTCGCCAGCAAGGACGTCAACGTGGTGCAGCCATTTGCCGGCAACCGCGTGCTCGGCTACACGCTGGTGGGCAACAACGGCGCGATCGCCATGAACTACACCTTCGTCGGCGGCAATAACTGGGTCGACATTACGCCCGCCACGCTGTTCGTCACGGGCGCCGCCGTGAACACGAAGGTGTACGACGGCACCGCCGCCGCGACCTTGAGCGGCACCACGCTCACAGGCGTTTTCGCGGGCGACAACGTCGTGCTCGGCAACAACACCACCGGCACCTTCGCCGACAAGAACGTTGGCACGGGCAAGGCCGTCACGCCGTCGACGATGACCCTCAGCGGCAACGACGCCGGGGACTACGTGCTGACGCAACCCACCGGCCTCACGGGCAACATCACGCCGCTCGGCGTCACGGTGAGCGCAACGGCGCAGAACAAGACCTACGACGGCACCACCGCCGCCACGGCGGGTGTCACGGGCAACGGCGTGCTGACGGGCGACACCGTCAACTTCAGCTTTGCACCTGGCAACGCGAATTTCGCCACGCCGAATGCGGGCAACGGCATTCAGGTGACCGTGAGCGGGATTGCTGCAAGCGGCGCGGACGCGGGCAACTACAGCTTCAACAGCACGGCGACAACCGCCGCGAACATCCTGCCGTTCGTGCTGAATCTCACGGCAACGCGCACCTACGACGGCACCGCCGGCGCCAACGCGACCCTGTTCGGCAACAACGGCGTGCTGACCGGCACGAACGGCGAGACGCTGACCCTCTCCGGCAATGGAACGCTTGCCACGAAGAACGCGGGATCGCAGGTGCCGTTCGCGACCGGCGGCCTCAACGGCTTCACGCTCACCGGCAACAGTGGCGCGCTGCCCGCCAATTACACCTTCGTCGGCGGCACCGACTGGGTGACGATCAATCCGCTCGCGATCAACGTCAACGCAAGCGCAGAAAACCGCTACTACAACGGCACGACCGCCGCCACGGCCGCCATCAATACCACAGGCGTGCTGACAGGCGACGCGGTGAGCTTCGGCTTCAGCAACGCGAATTTCGCCACGCCGAACGCGGGCAACGGCATTCCGGTCACGGTGAGCGGCATCTCGGCGAGCGGCGCGGACGCGGCCAACTACACGTTCAACACCTCGGCGACGACCTCGGCCAACATCCTGCCTTACGTGCTGACGCTGCAAGGAACGCGCGTGTACGACGGCACCACCGGCGCCAACGCCACCCTGTTCGGCAACAACGGCGTGCTGAGCGGCACGAACGGCGAAACGCTGACGCTCTCGGGCAACGGCACGCTCGCCGGCAAGAACGTGAACCCGCAGCAGGCGTTTGCCGCCAACGGCATCTCGGGCTTCACGCTCAGCGGCAACAACGGCGCGCTGTCGAGCAATTACACGCTCGGCAACGGCGTCGGCGACTACGTCAGCATCATGCCGAGACCGCTGACGATCACCGCCGTCGGGCAGGACAAGATCTATGACGGCACCACGGCGGCGCAACTCAACAGCTTTACCGTGAACGGCCTCGTGGCGAGCGACAACGCGTCGGTGGGCTACACGTCGGCGAATTTCTCGACGCCGAATGTAGGCACGGCCATTCCGGTGACCGTGGGTCTGTACGGCAACGGCACGGACATCAGCAACTACACGTTCGGCAGCACGGTCGTGGTGACGAGCGCGGACATCACGCCACGCGCGTTGACGGTCTCGGCCAGCGCGCAGAACAAGACCTACGACGCCACCACCACGGCGCTCCTCAACGGCCTGACGGTGAGCGGCCTGGTCGCGGGCGACACGGCCAGTTTCACCGCCGGCAGCGCGAACTTCGCCACACCGAACGTGGGCAACGGCATCAGCGTCAACGTGGCGGGCATCACCGGCACGGGCAGCGCGCTCGCCAATTACACCTACAACAGCACGGCGCTGACGTCCGCCGACATTCTTCCGGCGGTGCTGAATCTGACCGGCAGCCGCGTGTACGACGGCACGAATCAAGCCAGTGCCAGCCTGTTCGGCAACGGCGGCCAGCTCACGGGCGTGGCGGGACAGACGCTCACACTTTCGGGCACGGGCACGCTCGCGACCCGCAACGCCGGTCCGCAACAACCGTTCGCGGCAGGCGGCCTGGCCGGCTACTCGCTGAGCGGCAACGGCGCGACGCTCGCGAGCAATTACACGCTTGCGGGCGGCGTCGACTGGGTCACGATTACGCCGCTCGCCGTCACCGTGACGGCGACGGGCGCGAACAAGGTCTACGACGGCACGCGCACGGCCTCCGTGGCGCTGGGTGCCAACGGCGTGCTGAGCGGCGACCATGTCGCGTTCAGCGCGCAGTCGGCGAATTTCGTTCAGCCCAACGTTGGCAGCAGCGTTCCGATTCTGGTGACAGGCATTGCGGGTAACGGCGCCGACGCAGGCAACTATTCGTTCAACACGGTCGCCACCACGTCCGCCGCCATCACGCCGTTCGTCCTCGATCTGACCGGCAACCGCACCTACGACGCCACCACCGGCGCCGCGGCGAGCCTGTTCGGCACGAAGGGCGTGCTGGCCGGCGTGAACGGCGAAACGCTCACGCTCTCCGGCAGCGGCACGCTCGCGACGAAGAACGTCGGCAACCAGATCGCGTTCGCGCCCGGCGGTCTCGGCGGCTATACGCTGACCGGCAACGGCGCCGCGCTCGCGGGCAATTACACGCTCGCCGGCGGCGTGGACTGGGTCACCGTCACGCCCGCGCAACTGACCGTGCTCGGCACGCAGACCACCAACCGGACCTTCGACGGCACGGTGCTCGATGCGCTGTCCGGCAACCGGCTCGCCGGCGTGCTGGGCAGCGACAACGTCACGCTCGGCAACGGCTCCGTGGGCTATTTCAACGATCCGAACGTCGGTATCAACAAGCCTGTGAAAACCGCCATGACGATCGACGGCACCGACGCGGGCAATTACGTGCTGGTGCAGCCGTCGGGCCTCACTGCCGACATCGTCGCGCCAATAGCACCGGTGCCGTCCGGCACGCTCGCCAACGTTCAGGCGCCGCTCGCGCCGGACGGTGTGCAGACGCCGTACGGCACCGCCTCGGACTCCGCACAGGGCCATTACGCCGGCAACCAGATGCAGTCCGACCGACCCGACCAGCGCAACGTGTCGCGGCCCGACTTTCATCCGGGTCTTGCGCTCACCGTGCTCGACGGCGGGGTTCATCTGCCCGCGCGCTGAAGCGGACGCATTCAAACCACGCCGCGCGCGACCAGCGCGGCCCACGACATCTTCGAACCGCAACCATGACCGAGATTCGCTCGAACCGTTTGCGCCAAACCCGAATCTGTCTCGCCCTCACCCTCGCTTTCACGGCAGCGGCCGCGCAAAGTCAGGTGCGGGCCCCCGCGCCCGCCAACGGCGGCAGCGGCCAGTTGCTTCAGCAGGTCCCGCAGCGTCCGCTCCAGCCGCCGCCGTCTAACCTCGACCTCACCATCCAGCCGCAGAACGCGGAGCCCGCGGACAACACCCGGACCTTTACGGTGCGCACCATCGAGATCACCGGCAATACGGAATTGCCCACCGAACTGCTGCATCAGGTGGTGGCGTCGAGCGAAGGCCGCGACCTCACCTTGAGCGATCTGAACGCGCTCGCCGGGCGCATCAGCGACGTGTATCACGAGCACGGCTTTCCGCTCGCCACGGCGTACGTGCCGGCGCAGACCATCGACAACGGCATCGTGCGTATCGACGTGGCCGAGGCGCGCTACGGCGCGATCGTGCTGAACAACGAGAGCACGGTGTCGAACCCGGTTCTGGACAGGACGCTCGCGGCGCTGCAGCCGGGGCAACCCGTCAGCGAATTCACGCTCGAACGCACCCTGTTGCTGCTACAGGACATTCCCGCCGCCCAGGTGAACTCGACCTTGCGTCCCGGCGACCAGGTCGGCACGTCCGATCTGCTGGTGGGCGTCACGCCCACGCCGCGCGTGACCGGCGACGCCGGCGTCGACAACTTCGGCGATCCGTACAGCGGACGCGTGCGCGGCAGCGGCAACCTGAACTTCAACAATCCGTTCGGTCAGGGCGACCTGCTCGACTTCAGCGCGCTGACCTCGGGCCACGGCATGACCTATGGACGCATGGACTACCGCTATTTGCTCAACGGACAGGGCACCACGCTCGGCGCGACCGTCTCGGCGCTCGACTATCACCTCGGCAACGATCTGTCCGATCTCGACGCGCACGGTTCGGCTTTCGTCGGCGGCGTGGTGCTCGCCCAGCCGCTGATCCGCAATACGCGCGGCAATCTCTACGGACAGGTGGAATACGACTTCAGACGCCTCAACGACAACATCGACATCATCGGTCTGCAGAACGACCGTCACTCGAATAGCGTGACCACCACGCTCGCCGGCGACGAACTCGATACGATGGGCGTGCTGAACGGACACCTGGCGCTGACTTACGGCGTGCTCGCCGCGAACAATCTGCAAACGGATATCGTCGATCAACTCGGCGCGGATACGGCGGGCCACTACGTCAAGCTCGCGCTCTCCTTCTCCCGGCTGCAACAACTCGCGCGCCACGACGCACTGTACTTCGGCTTTTCCGGGCAGATGGCGAGCAAGAACCTCGACACCTCGGAACAGTTCTATCTCGGCGGCCCGGACAGCGTGCGCGGCTACGACGTCGGCGTGCTGTCGGGTTCGCGCGGCTATCTCGCGACGTTCGAATACCGGCATGACATGACATTCCAGCAGGTTCCCGGTACGTGGCAGCTTTCGGCATTCGTGGACACCGGCTGGGTGCAGGAATACAAGAATACGTTCGTGCCGGGGCCGAACACGGGGCAATTGAGCAGCGCGGGGTTTGGCGTGCAGTGGAACGGCCCCTACAAGTTGCTCGTGACCGCCAGCGTCGCGTTCCCGTTCGGGCGCACGCCCGACATTCTCGGGACAAATGCGAATACGTCGGTGCATTGCTGGTTGCAGGCGCGGAAGTCGTTTTAGAGAGCGGGTTGGTACGTGGTTACGGGCGTTGGACGGTGAACGAGTCAAACCAACTTTATGCTTCGCGTATGGAGTGGCTGATTGTCCGCTACACGCGGGTGTGGCATGCTGGATTTCCGTTTTGACGAAGAACCAAACCTGTTCATGGCACAGCCATCCATGCACCATCATGCCGCAATGCGGCACCAGGACGCCAACGGGAGCGAGCCATGATGTGCCGCGCGATCATCACGACTGCGCTGATTGTCTGCACGCAGGCGTGCGCCGCCCAGCAACGGGTGACGAACGACGATATTGCCGCCACCCGCGCCGCCGACATCACGCGCACCTATGGTCTTTCAACAGACGCGACCGAGTGCCTGCTGTTCGATACCGCCGACAAGGGTGAATTTTTTCTGGTTCGAGTACGCGAGAATCATACGCAAGCGTGCGGTGGCGTGGCCGGCGTCTCGCCTACGCTGTTTTTTCTGAAAATGCGCAAGCGCGACGGCTACACCGTCACCACGGCGTACGACAGCGAGCACTACTTGCCGCTTAAACACCGGTAAGGCATTGAGGCGTGGCGTCGTCGGCACGTCCCTCGCCGCCCCGCACGGCATCATTCGTCCTGCGTCGAATCGTTGAACAGATCAAGAGTGCTGGAAAAGCGCTGCGCGGGCAGATCGCCATTGCGCACCCGCGCGACCAGATCCTGCGGCAGCCACGCCTCTTCCATTGCGTCGATACCGCCTTCGATCAACTGCTTGAGGAAGAACGACTGGCTCCGCCCCGTGGTTTCCACCAACAGTTTCAACCGCTGCTCGATCGCGGGCTCGACGCGTACCGCGATGACCTGTGACCTGTTCTCTGAATTTCTGCTCAACCTCTGCTCCTGACTGGAATTCCACGCCGCATGACGGCGATATCGCGCGGTGTTTTACCACAGAGTGAAGGGAGCGACGCTGTCTGGTATTGATTTTTTTCGAGCACGGAACGCGGTCCGCTCCGTCCACGAAGTAGAATCTGGGCCAGCGGAGACACCGCTTCTTTTTTTGTGGGGCGTCATAGGATGCTTCGCCTTGCTTCTGATCGGAGCGCCGTTGCTCCGAATTCTGACTACGCATCATTGAGCGCTCGCGGTTGCCATCAGCGAGACCGCGTACGCCGCGCCAATCGACCTTGCCCTACGTAGCAGGTTCATTTAAGCTCTGAGGCATGAACCCATTGACCATCAACTCGATTATTTGCGCCGCGCGAGTCTCGGCGGGATAGCCTATTGAGTTGACAATACGCAATCACAACCCGCCCAGAAGGCGGGTTTTTGCTTTCTGGGCCTAATCGGAGCGCCTGGAATGAATCATGAAGCTAACGTCGTTGCCTTCCATGAGCCGGCAGTTTTGCACATGGTCTGCGGGAAGATCGCTTCGGGCAAGTCCACACTGACGGCACGCCTCGCAGACGCGCCTCGCACGGTTCTGATCAGCGAGGACACATGGCTCGCCTGCCTTTACCCAAACGAAATCCATACGCTGACCGACTATGTAAGCCGCGCGGCACGCGTAAAAGCGGTCCTCACTGAGCACATCCGGACACTCCTGACAGCGGGCGTATCCGTGGTGCTGGACTTTCCGTTCAATACGGCCAACGCGCGTGCGTGGGGCCATTCGCTATTCCAGGCTGTCGGCTGCGGGCATCGTCTCCATTATCTGGACGTGAGTGACGATATCTGCAAAGCTCGTCTCATGGCGAGGAACCGATCGGGTACGCACCCGTTCGAGACGTCGGAAGAACAGTACGACCAAATCTCCCGCTATTTTGTCGCGCCGGGATCGGAGGAAGGATTCGACATCGTTGTTTATGGGGAGACTGGAGAGATACGGTTGTAGCGCGGGGCGTGACGTTTGGATGGCCACGCCCACCTACCCAGCAACACCCCGACGCAGCCGCTCGACCTCCGCTTCCAGCTCGCGAATACGCTCGTCGCGTTCCTCGAGCGCCGCCTCCACGTCCGCCGCTTCGAAGCGTTGCGGAATATGTTTCGGGCAATTAGCGTCCCACAGCGAAACGTCGAACACAATGGCTCGTTCGGCGCGGGCCCGATAACCCTCGGGCATCAGCGTGGCAATCAGTGCCGCATCTTCGCTAACGTGCGCTTCGCCCCAGATCTTGATGCGCCGGCGGCGCGCGTAGTCGATCAAAAACAGGAAGGCTTTCCGGTTATCGGCCAGGTTTCCTGTGGTGATGTACTGCTTGTTTCCAGAGAAGTCGGCGAATGCAATCCTCTTCTCGTTGATGACATGCAGAAACCCCGGCGGACCACCACGGTGCTGGATGTAGGGTTGGCCGTCTTCGTTCGCCGTCGAGAAAAACACACTCGTCTGCCGGCGAATAAACTCCGCGCTATCCGGTGTGATGAGCGTATGCCACGATCCTTCCTCTTCGAGCCGTGCGTACGCTTTGCGCGAACCGTAGCGTTCCTGTAGAGATTTGACGGAGGGCGTGAACACTACGTCACTGGGATATTTGAATGGCGAATCATGCATCTCGTCCTCCGTCATTCGTCGGACCTTGCCATGAACAAAAGCCGCCGATGCTCGTGACATCGGCGGCACTGACTGAGCACCCAGTATTACGCTTTTTGAGCGTGCACGACCGGGAAATCGATTTCCGTGTCGGCAACCGTGTTGACATAGTTCGTCCAGATGTTGAACGCCACGTTCAGCACGATTTCGATCACGGCAGCCTCGCTATAGCCGGCATCCTTGACCGCCTTCAGGTCAGCGTCCGACACGCGACCGCGGGCGTCCGTTACCTGTTTCGCGAATAGCACCGCAGCGGCGGCCTTGGGATCGTTCGAACCGCCGTTGCGGTTCGCGGTGATTTCACCGTCGTCGAGTTTCACGACGTTCTTGCCAAGGTACGTGTGGGCCGACAGGCAGTAATCGCAACCGTTGACTTCAGCCACGGCCAGCGCGATACGCTCACGGGTCTGTGCCGACAGTTCGCCCTTGCCGAGCGCGCCCATCAGGCTCAGATAGCCTTCGAGCGCCGCCGGGCTGTTGCCGACCATACGGAACAGGTTCGGCACGACGCCAAGTTGTTTGTTGACGGCTTCGAGCAACCCGTGCGATGCAGCGGGTGCGTCGGCAACAGTAGCGGGGGTATGGATACGGGACGACATGGTGACTTCTCCTTGAAAGGTGTTGCGGCGTGCAACTGGAAGCCATATTAAGTATTCCACGATTCAAAGAGAATCCGCTAATATCGGGAATCTTCCTTCCAAAAAATGAGAGGGCAATGGACCGACTCGACGCAATGTCCATCCTGATCGAGGTCGTCGATGCCGGCAGCCTGTCGGCCGCATCCCGCCGGCTGGATATCCCACTGGCAACGGTCAGCCGTAAGGTCGGCGACCTTGAAACGCATCTGAAAACGCGCTTGCTGAATCGAACCACACGTCAGCTTTCACTGACGGAAGCCGGCGCGGCCTATGTTGCGTCCTGTCGTCGTATTCTCGAAGAGGTCGGCGAGGCCGAACGCGCAGCAACCGGTGAATATGCGGCGCCACGGGGATACCTCGTGGTGACGGCGCCCATGGTGTTCGGACGGCTGCACGTCGCGCCGGTTCTGGCCGAATTCCTTGCGCACTATCCGCAAATCGACGCCCGCCTGTTCCTGACGGACCGGCACACGCACATGCTCGAAGAACATATCGACGTGGCCGTGCGGGTCGGTTCGCTGCCGGACAGCGCACTGATGGCGATGAACATCGGGCAGTTGCGTCTCGTGACCTGTGCGAGCCCCGCTTATCTCGCGAGCCGGGGTACGCCCAGGACGCCCGAAGATCTCACCCAGCATCCGTGCGTGGCCTTCGACGGACTCACCTCGACCCGCACCTGGGACTTCCATGTGGGGAAGAACGCGCGTGCCGTGCAAATCCGTCCGCGCCTCGTCACGAATACTGCGGAATCCGCCGTCGACAGCGCCGCGCTCGGAGTCGGCATCACGCGCGTGCTGTCGTACCAGGCGGCAGCGGCCGTACGCGAAGGAAGATTGCAATTGTTGCTGGAAGAATTCGAGCCCCCGCCGCTGCCGATCAGCCTGGTCCATACGGGACAATTGCCCGTACCGCTCAAGCTGAGAGCATTTCTGGACTTCGCCCGGCCGCGTCTGCAGGCCCGTCTGACCGGCTTCTGACGCTTCGCCGCGCGTATGGCGGCTACGTTGTCAGGCGAGGCGTACGACGCTCGCTGAACACGTTATCGCGCACTACCCGGCGCCGGTTCTGTCATTTTCTCGTAATGGTTGAGTCACTGCCTGGTCGGAGCGGCGCTCCTATACTTTGTTCACGCTGTTCCTCCTACTCGGCCCCGCTATGAGAATCCTGGTCATCGACGACGAAGCCAAAACTGGCGACTACCTCCGCAACGGATTGACCGAAGCGGGATACGTGGTCGACGTGGCCGTCAATGGAATCGACGGACTGCATCTCGCGCAGGAGATGCAATACGACCTGATCGTGCTCGACGTGATGATGCCGCAGATGGACGGCTGGACCGTCATGCAGAAGCTCGGCGCACGGCTCGATACACCCGTGCTGTTTCTGAGCGCACGCGGCACGCTCGAAGACCGGCTCAAGGGCCTCGATCTCGGCGCGGACGATTATCTCGTCAAGCCGTTTTCATTCGCCGAGTTGCTGGCGCGCGTGCGCATTATCCTGCGGCGCGGGCAACCGCAAAAGCAGGACATCGACATCATCGAGGCCGGCGACCTTCGCGTCGACGTTGCCAAACGACGTGTCGAGCGCGGCGGCACGCGCATTACGCTGACCAACAAGGAGTTCACGCTGCTGCAGTTCTTCATGCAGCATCAAGGTCAAGTGCTTCCACGTGCGCTGATCGCGTCGCGCGTGTGGGACATGAACTTCGACAGCGACAGCAATGTCGTCGATGTTGCCGTGCGCCGTCTGCGGCAAAAAATCGACGACCCATTTCCGCTGCGCCTGATCCATACCATCTACGGCGTGGGTTATCGATTCGAGTACGAAGCATGATGCGCCTCTCGCTCACCACGCGGCTGGCGTCGCTGTTCGCCTTGATCGCTTTCGTCGCGATGGCGATGGTCGGCTCGATCCTGTACCGGGAACTGGAAAAACAGTTGATCGTGCGCGACGACGGCGCGCTCGTCACGCGTGTCGATCAGCTTCGCACATTGATGACCGACGACAACGTCCGCGAATTGATTCACGACAAGCCGCATCTCTTTGCCAACATGCTGGGCAATCAGGAGTCGCTGCTGGTCGTAGGCGTGCCCGGCGAGACACCGCTTATGACCGTCAATCCGGGCAACCGGACAGTACCCGACGTCACGCCCGTCCCGGCAGACGCGCCGTTGACGCTCGACGCCGTTCATCATGTGCGTGCCGCGGATGGAACGCCGTTCATTTACGTTGCCACAGCCGTATCCGACAAGGGTGGACTGCATAACCTGCAAATCGTCTCCGGACGGCTTCTGAGCGAGCGTACGCAACTGCTCGAACAGTACCGGAACCGGATCATCCTTCTGGCGTCCGTGGCTGCACTGGTGGTGGCGCTGGTTGCATTCGGTCTTGCTCGGCGTGGGTTGCGTCCGTTGCGACTGCTTGCCGAACGCACCCAGGCCATCGGTATTTCGACGCTTTCCACACGCATCGAATCACATATGGCGCCGCCCGAACTCGACGCACTGATTGCGGGCTTCAACGGCATGCTCGATCGTCTCGACCGTGGATTCTCGCAACTCAAGCAGGTCACGAGCGACATGGCGCACGATCTGCGCACGCCGGTCACCAACCTGCTCGGGCAAACCGAAGTCGGCCTCAGCCAGCCGCGCGACAACGCGTATTACCAGCGCCTGCTCGGCTCGAATTTCGAAGAGCTGCAGAGAATGTCGACGATGATCGACAACATGTTGTTCCTCGCACGCACCGAACACGCAGACGTGGCCATCCAGTTCAAAGAGGTGTTGCTGGTCGACGAATTCGAGCGCATGCACGAATACTTCGAAGGCATCGCAGAAGAGCGCGACCTTACCCTCGCATGGCACGGCGATGGTGGCGTCACGGCCGACCCACTGTTGTTGCGACGGGCACTGGCCAATCTGCTCGCGAATGCCGTGCGTTTCGCAACGCCAGGAACGACCATTCAAATCGCCGGCGAACAAGGCTCCGATGACACGACGCTGTCTGTCGAAAACCGGGGCGTCGCGATCGAGCCGCACGATCTCGAACGGATCTTCGACCGTTTCTATCGGGTGGATACATCGCGTCATCTTTCGTCTGAATCGAACGGACTCGGTTTGTCGATCGTGCGCAGCATCATGACGCTGCACGGCGGACGCTGTCATGCCACCAGTAGTAACGGTGTCACGCGTTTTGTCCTGCGCTTTCCCCGCCATCAGTCGTCGAGCGCGCCTTCATAGTTCGCGCTTCACGGCGAGTACCTAACACAGTCATTCATTTTTTCCGACGCGACTGCCCCTTTCAGGCAGGGACCCGTCACGCCTGTCTTTCGCCTCAACCACTTAACCACGCAACCACTCAACGTCATCAAGGAAATCGAAATGAAGCGCAATATTCTCTGCAATACGCTCGCCGCCCTCTCGCTGAGCTTCGCGGCCCACGCAGCGTTGGCCCAGACAAACACATCGGCCGCGCCCGCTCCCGTTCACAATATCGTTCTGGTGCACGGTCTTTATGCCGACGGATCGAGCTGGGAGAAAGTCATTCCCTTGCTGCAGGCAAAAGGATTCCATGTGACATCGGTCCAGAATCCGACGACATCGCTCGACGCGGATGTCGACGCGGTCAAGCGTGCGCTTGCTCAACAGGACGGACCGACGCTGCTCGTTGCGCACTCGTACGGAGGCATGGTCATCAGCCAGGCGGGCGACGACCCGAAGGTCAGCGGACTGGTTTATATCGCCGCACGGGCGCCCGATGCCGGCGAGGACTATCCCGCGTTGACGCACAAATTCCCGGCGGCGCCGGCGGGAGCAGGATTGCAGTGGTCTGCGGATGGCTACGGCAAGTTATCCGAAAGTGCGTTCGTCAAGGACTTCGCGGGCGACTTGCCCGTCGCCGAAGCAGAAAAGTACTATGCAGTTCAGCAGCCGATGGGAAAGGCTATTACGACCGCTAAAACGACGGTCGCAGCATGGCATGACAAGCCGACCTGGTATGCCGTCTCGACTGAAGATCGCACGATCAATCCCGATCTCGAACGCTTCATGGCGAACCGCATGAAGGCGCACACAATCGAAATTCCGTCGAGCCATGTGTCGTTGATTTCGCATCCGCAGGAAGTCGCCAACCTCATCCTCGAGGCTGCGGGGCAACAGGCCAAATAGTCGTGGCTTGAGCGCTGCTATGTTTGCGAAGAGAGACCTGAGCGGCACAGTCGCCGCTTTTCCCTCTTCGCAGATATCCTTACTTTGTCGCTCTGGTTGTTTGACGCTTCGGTTCAGACGCCGGCCATGCTGCCATCGCCACTTCGACAATATCTTTCAACTCCGAATATGGCGTGCCGTCGTGAGACTGAATGCCGATGCTTTGCACGATAGCGAAGTAGAAGCGGCTCAAATTATCCACGTCGGTTGACCTGGGCAGTTCACCGTTAGCCACCGCAACCTCCAGCCGCTCGTGAATGATGTCGAGCCAGGCGCGCCGTGCGTTGCGAATCGCCGTCACCACGTCGGCGGGCATATCCTCGTCGACTGTCGCAAACGTGACCATGCAGCCGCCCGGGTGCGCCTCCTCGTTGGTCAGTTCCTTTGCCGTTGCGAGTAGCAATTCACGAATCGCTTCCCGGGCCGACGCCCGTTCCGCCAGATGCCGCCACAGCAGCGAGCGCGTCACCTGCATGTATAGATCGACTGCCTCGACGTAAAGCGCCTCTTTGCTCCCGAAGGCCGCGTAGAGACTCGGCATACCGATGCCCATGACGTCGCTCAGGTCTCGCAGCGACGTCGCGTGGAAGCCCTTGCGCCAGAACAGCAGCATTGCGCCAGTCAATGCCTTCTCCCGGTCGAACCCTCTTGGACGCCCTCGCAACATGATCCCGCTCCCTGCAAAAATATATCTGTAGTGTACGTTATAAAAATGCTTGACGCCAGGAATCCATCCGCCTATATTTAGAACGTTCGCTACAGAAATAGACGCGACAAGGGCTGCAGCAGATCGCAACCCATAAGCGGCACGAGGATCACCTCGAATTTCCAGCAGCGTCGCCTAACTTGCAGTGCTCATTTCGAAGGGAAATATCATGTCCAAGACAGTTCTCATCACCGGCACCTCCAACGGTTTCGGCAACGACATCGCCCGGACTCTGGCTGCGGCCGGCCACCGCGTTTTCGCCACCATGCGCGACGTCAACGGCCGCCATCGCGAAGCCGCGCAGGAACTCAATTCGCAGGGTATCGAAACGCTCGAACTCGACGTGACGGATGACGCAAGCGTCGACGCTGCGTTCAAGGCGCTGTTCGCCAGGACCGGCGGCACGATTGACGTCGTGATCAACAACGCCGGCGTCGCGGCCGGTGGAATTCAGGAAACCTTCACGCCCGAGCAGACCCGCGCGATGTTCGACGTCAACGTCTTCGGCATCCAGCGTGTGACGCGCGCCGCCCTGCCGAGCATGCACAAGGCCAAGGCTGGACTGATCATCAACATCGGCTCGATTCTCGGCCGTGTCACGCTGCCGTTCTTCGCGTTGTATGGCGCATCCAAACATGCCGTCGAAGCCGTCACGGAAGGCTATCGCTATGAACTGTCGCAGCAGGGCATCGACGTCGTGCTGGTTCAGCCCGGTCCGTATCCGACCAGGCTTTACACGGCCATCCAGAAGCCCGCGGATATCGGTCGCGCGGAGAGCTACGGCGATCTCGTCAAACTTCAGACGGGTTTCGAGGAGTTTCTGGGCGGTCTGTTCAGTTCGGAAGGCGCGCCCGATCCGCATGACATCGCCAAGGCCCTCGTCGATCTGATCGCGCAGCCCAATGGTCAACGCCCGAACCGCGTCACGGTGGGTCTCGATTTTGGCGCTATCGCAGCAAACACCGCCATTCAACCGATTCAGGCCAAGCTCGTCGCCGACATCGGCATGGCGCATCTCGACACGCTCAAGGTCAACTAAGTCAGCATCGCAATCCCGTTTCCCACCGGGCTTCAACGAGAAGTTCCGGTGGTCGATTGCGGCCGGTCGTCATCTCTAGCAATGTGCGACCGGCCGTCACGAATCTGCATGATCGTGCGCATCCACTCTTCGCGCACCGAGCCGACATCCCTTAGATTTCCTACCACTCTCGGCATCGCACTGGCTTATTTGTTAGTGACCCAACAGATGCCACACCCTGGCACGTGCGCTAATCGAACGATGCGCCAGCCGACGGCCGTTTGCGTTGTAGCGGCTTTTCGTTATAGCAGCTCACAGCCTTAGCGGCAGGCTTTTGCGTTGCCCCATGATTAATGGCCGCGTGTAATATATGGTCGAAATCGAGCGGTAATGAACGTCACGGATAACGGACGTCTATCCATTCTTTAGCATTGATAACACGTGCCTGCGGCAGCGACTCAGGACCCACTCTACCTCACACTCTTTAGTCTACTTTTTCGTTCTACAAATCGACCAATCCAGTGCTCGCCAATACCGTGTCATTTTTCTGATCTAAAAGCATTGCATGTGTGGTGGGTTGACGCGGCTCCCGGATCTTGCGCAATGTAGTCCGCCGGGGCGGCCACCAGAAATACAACCGACCTCGAAAAATACACCTTCAGACTGGAGGCAAGGCGCCAAGTGGCAAAACTGAACTATCACCACGCGGAACTACTTTTCCACGTTCTTCAGGCAAGGACGTTGACCGATGCGGCGGGGGCGCTGCGCATCTCCCAGCCGTCAGTCACCAAACAGTTGCGCCTACTCGAAAGTCAGCTTGGCGTACAGCTATTCAAAAAAGAAGGACGACGGCTCGTGCCAACAACCGAAGCCATTTTGTTGGCGGACGAAGTGGGACGAACCAAAGCAAGCCTGGCGTCACTCAACGCGCTTGCCGGAAGCCTCAAGAGCGGCCTTGAAGAAAAGTTGATCGTGTGCGTGATCCCCACGCTGGCCCAAATTCTCATTCCGACCGTCATCAACGAATTCAGGGAGAGCTATCCGGGCATCCACGTTGACGTGAAAGTTGAGAATTCCTGGCGGACGATGGATCTTGCCGAGGTACAACAAATCGACATTGGCCTGTGTCACCCGTTCAGGGAGATGCATGAGGTAGAAGAGACCGTGCTGATCAAATCGGAAATGGTGTGCGTGGTCAGACGCGATCACGCTCTTGCCGGAAAATCGGCAATAGCACTTTCCGAGCTACGCGGAAATCCGATCGTCAATGTCGAAGTCACCAATGACCCAACCTCGGTGGTGAAACATGCGATCACGACCGCCGGACTCGATCGTGACGTTGTCTGCACCGTTACCACGGCAACGCTGGCTTGCGAGATTGCGCTGAGTACGGAAGTCGTAGCTATCGTCGATAGATTGACGGCCGCCGCCTTTCACGCTCACGGCGTTGTCACCATTCCATTGCCGGAACTCCCGCCAAGACGCATCTCGCTGCTGCGGCCGAAACACCGCCCGTCTAGCGTATTTGCAGACAGCTTCGTGCGTGTGGTGAACGCGCGAGTCAGTTCGCTCGCTGGAATTGCGAGCTAGTTAGCGTCTCAGTCCTGCACCACTTCGGTGACGACTTTCTTTTCATCCTTGAATTGATAAACGGTCACCGTCGGACGAGCAAGGTCACCGCGGGCATCGAACGAGATACTGCCCGTCACGCCATCGAATTTCGTTGCAGGCATGGCCGCCAGGATCTTTGCCCGATCCGTCGAACCCGCACGCTTCATAGCGTCGACGATGACATACACGGCGTCGTAAGCGAAGGGAGCGTAGGCATTGATCGTCATATTGAACCGGCTGAAGTACCGTTTCTCGAAGTCCGTACCGCGAGGCATGCGCGCGAGCGGCGGCCCGACCTCCGAACACACCAGGTTGACAATCGCGTTACCCGCTAGCGAAATCATCTTGTCGGTGCAAGCGCCGTCTCCAGCGAGTATGGGCGCGGCAATTCCCAGATTCGCCGCCTGCTTCACGAGAGGCCCTGCGGTTGCGTCTGACCCGCCGTACATGATGGCGTCCGGACGAAAGCCCTTGACTCTCGTCAGAATTCCGCGGAAATCGGTGGCCTTGTCGGTCGTGGCCTCATGCCCGACAATCATTCCGCCGTTTGCCGCTATAGCTTCGGAAAACGCGTTAGCAAGGCCCTGGCCGTACGCCGTCGAATCGTCGATCACAGCCAGCCGCCTTGCACGCAGCGAGTGTAAGGCGTATCGCGCCAATGCCGGACCCTGCATGGCATCAGTCGCCACTAGACGGTAAGTGGTCTTGAACCCCTGCAGAGTGTAGACAGGGTTGGTCGTAGCGGGACTTAGCTGGACCACGCCGGCTTCACTGTAAATTCTCGACGCGGGAATGGACACGCCGGAATTGATGTGACCAACCACCGCAACTACCCCGTCTTCCACCAACTTCTGAGCTACCACCGTTCCCGTACGAGGATCGGCGGCATCATCCTGAGATTCCATTTGCAGCGTGACCGGCTTCGCGCCGATTACCAGATGTTGGGCATTGATTTCGTCAATGGCCATGCGCGCGGCGTTCTCGCTATCTTTCCCGATGGCCGCTAGCTGGCCAGTCAGCGGCACAGCCACACCGATCAAAACAGCGGTATCGGACGCTGCACTCGCACATAGCGGCACGCAAACTGCACCCAATACCAAAGCCTTGAAGACACGAAGCGGATTGCAAGGAACAGCTTGCATGGAGTGCCTCCGGTACGGTTGCGCGATTTTGGTTTTTCGTCGAAACGAGCAGCGGGCACTTGCCAAGCGTTGCCGCTGCCTATCAGAATTTATTCGATGATTTGCCCACTCGCAAGACATGGCTTAGCAGGAGGGCCGCCATGGGCGAACTCAAGGCGCGGCACAGTCAATGCTTTCCTAGCTCAGATCAGAAAACAAGTTGCATGCCATCTTTGATCGCTTTTAGTAATTCACCGCGCCACGACTTGCTAACGGACAGATGAATTCGCCTCGTTTAAAGCGGGCATCTCCGGGTGCGTGAATGACGCAGCCTCGAGTTTGAGCGCACGGACGAACGCCTCGCCAAAGCCGCTTGACGGGCGATGCTTGGGCCGAAGCAGAGAAATGTTTCTGCTCTCGAGTTCCGGCAACTCGAAGACAGCCAAACCTCGCGAGCGATACGAAGCGGCGGTCAAACTGTCGACCAGAGCGACGACTCCCGTCCGCAACACGATCTCGCAGGCCAGCGTAGATGTCGACACATGGCAAAACACGTCGCGATCCAGTCGGCAAGCTTCTACCGCATTCTGCACGGCAACACTCGAGCTATAGACTTCCACCATGACGACCGGCCGCCCTCGCAAGTCCGGCAGGCCTACATGCGGAGCCGTCGTGATGACGTCGTCGCGCCTCGCCACGCAGACAATCCCCATCTTTAGAAGCGCGGTATCCTCGACCTGGCGTAACTCCCTGAAAGGTCGGCAAATTCCAATGTCTATTTGCTGCGTCTCGACGAGGTCCAATATCCTCCACGAGTTCTCAACTTTCACTTCGATGTTGATACTCGGATAGGTTCGCCGGAACTCCTGAATGGTTCCGGGCAGGAGGACATGCGCAAGCGCAGGAATTGCGCAGATCTTGAGTGAGCCCGCCACACCAGACTTTATTCGCGCCGCAAGTTCATTGAGCGAAGCAAGGCTCGCACGTGTGCGCTCCACTTCATCGACCAGAAGCAATGCTTCTGCGGTCGGTACAAGCCGCCTTCCTTCCTTCTTGAACAGCCGGATTTCGAGGTCATCTTCCAGCCACTTGAGTTGCTTGGTGACGGACGGCTGTGAAATATGCAGCGCCTGTGCGGCATCAGTTAATGTGCGGGAGCGCAGGACGTGGAAAAGCAGCTCCGCGTGATGATAGTTAAGGCCCGTTACGCGACTCAAGCGACCTCCCGCTTGTTGAAGTTATACGTCTGATGAAAACAATGTGTTGCTCAATTTCATTTCGGTGAGTTCTACTGTAAGGCAACTTGGATGCCGAGCCTAGGCGATCTATATGGGGTCGCCTGATTGAACACGATCCATTAGCCTTTAAACGAGGATCACGTCAGCGAATATGATGAGAAAATGACTAAAGACGATCTCGAGCAATTGAATGTAAGTCAGCGTGACCTCGAAGTTAAGGACTTCCAGCACGCCGACAACGGACATAAGCGGTCGTGGCTAAAAGTCATATTTGCTGCATCGATGGGCAATGCACTTGAATGGTATGACCTGACGATCTACGGCTTTCTCGCCATTCCCATTGCTCGCGTCTTTTTTCCGGTGCACAACGAAGTTGTCTCGCTGCTGCTTGCGCTCGGAACATTCGGCGCATCGTACTTTATGCGCCCTTTAGGTGCACTCTATCTTGGCTCCTATGCCGACCGCCACGGCAGAAAAGCCAGTATGACGCTCACCATCCTGCTGATGGGTGTCGGCACATTGATGATCGCCGCGGCACCTACGTTCGCCGTTGCGGGATTCGCCGCGCCGCTGATCGTGGTTTTCGCCCGTTTCTTGCAAGGATTCTCCGCCGGCGGAGAGTTTGGTTCCTCGGTCAGCTTTCTCGTCGAACACGCACCCGAAAGCAGGCGCGGCTTCTTTGCCAGTTTTCAGATTGTCGGCGTGGGTTTGGCAAACGCCTTGGCGGCTGTGGTTGGTGTTTCTCTGAATCATTTCTTTTCCAGCGCGGAAATCATCGAATGGGCGTGGCGCCTGCCGTTTGTCATCGGACTCGTGATTCTTCCGTTTGGCTGGTTTATTCGTCGGAGCGTTCATGAAACACCATCCTACGAAGCGCAAACCGTTGGAAACGCAATGACCAGTCCGGTAGCCATCGTTCTGAAGACGACGAAGATGCGAATAGTGTGTGCGATTGGGCTTTACTGCCTTGCGGCGTCCACCAACTATTTACTGGGCGTCTATATTCCAACTTATGCGGTTCGTGAACTAGGCGTGTCCGCAGGTTCGGCGTTTTGGGCCGCGATGGGATTCGCACTGGTGCAAATAATCCTGGCGCCCGTAATTGGCGGCCTTTCAGATCGAGTTGGACGTCAGCGCCTGATAGCAAGTGGAATTGCGCTTGTCGCCTTCGCGGCAATTCCCGCATTCCAGTTGATGCTGGGATTCCGTAGCGCGTTTGCGCTGATCGGCTGCGTCATAGCCCTCGGTATCCTCGTCACGATCTTCCAGGCACCCATTCCGGCCTTTTTGTCAGAGCTGTTTCCGGTTAGCACGCGCACAACCGGCCTGGCGGTCATCCACAACCTGAATTTCACCATCTTCGGAGGATTCGCTCCGCTGCTAATGACCTTCCTCATATCAACGACTTCGGACCGTCTCGTACCGGCCTACTACGTCCTTCTGACCGCAATCTTCGCCACCGGCGGATTGCTGGTGCTAACCGCCGGATCGCGACGAAAACTATCAGTTGATTAGATTCCCGCTTGAACCGCCATGTGAATTAAATCCGCAAATGAATCGGCCTTCATTTTCTTCATAACCTTGCCACGATGCGCCTTCACCGTGATCTCGCTGATACCCATTTTTTCACCAATTTCCCTGTTCAAAAATCCTTTAATGGTCAGAGAAAATACTTCACGCTCGCGTCGCGAGAGTTCAGCATAATTACCTTTTATTTCCATCCTCAACCGCTCCTCGCGTACGAGAACTTTACTGCGCTCGATCGCGACGAGGATCGCAGCGAGCAACGTGTCGTCGCTAAACGGTTTCGTAAGAAACTCAACCGCACCTGCTTTCATTGCTTCAACCACTGTCCGGGCATCGTCCCGTCCCGTGATGAAAATGATCGGCATGGTCGGGCGATCAACAGCAAGGGACTTCTGCACTTCCAGTCCGGTTAGCTCCGGCATCGAAATATCGAGCAACAGACACCCCGGCTCAGGCTGATACGGGTAGGCAAGAAGCGAGGTGGCGGACTCAAAGCTCTTGATATCGAATCCTTCCTGGCACAGGAAAGATTCGATCGCTTCCCGAACGGACACGTCATCGTCCACGATAAAAACTGAAGGAGGCCGCGCTTCCCGCTGCGCCACGATCCGGAAGGAATCAACCGCGTGCGACATGTTCATGGACCGCTCCATATCACTAAACATTTGATTTTCAGGCGCCTCTCACGGTTGTGATCAACGCCTCTGCACAGCAGGTTTTTGACAGACTCATCATCAAATACTCGCGTCAGTGCACAATCACCTACGGCACCAGCTGCATCCCGCATGGAAACCATGAATCACATTTTTCTTTGATATTTTTTAGCCGACGCATCTAAACATTCGAAAATTTCAATTTAATGAAATAAGAATTTGAATGAATCATTACCTTCAACTGCTCATCTTCAATACGGACGGGCCAGTTGCCGAACATGCATTTCCTAAGCGACCTGTTCGAACCAGCCTAAGCTTCGCCTTGGATTCGAACCGCTAGTCTGCAGTAGAGACCAAAACTATAACCAAAGCTAATATATTTTTAGGCACAACCTATAACCTTCGTCTATGGAAGGTTGGCTTGCGCGGCGCGCACGCTAAGCGGTGACGACCGCCTTGCAGGGGAAAACCCGGCAAGGTGTTAGCCCTGATCCTGAACGTTCGACATGCGGCTAGTTGACGTGGGTACGCCGCGCTTGCGAGGCCACGAGCAGCGTTTCAGTGCTTGAGAAACCATCATTCTGCGAATGCGCTTATCATCTGGCGTACGAACATCATTCTTTATTTATAGCGTTGCCAGGCAGCTGGTAATACCTTACGGGGAATGTCGCGATGAGAGCTAGCCGGAAGCAGATGGCACTCAACCGGGAATTACTACTTGAGTCGTCGCTACGCCTCCTGTTTCGCGACGGCTATAGCGGAGTATCCGTCGTCGACATTGCGGCGGAGGCCGGCTTTACCCACGGTGTGATTTACGGGCAGTTCAAGTCGAAGGAAGACATGCTGCTGCAAACGCTTTCGTCGCTTGATCGTTGTTTGGGGATAGACGGCGAAGCGGGATTCCCAACGATCGACACCTACACAGAGCGATTGGTTCGAGAAGCCAAAGCCGGCGATCTCGAAAGCGGTTGTGCCTTCTCCGCGCTCGGCGCGGAATTGGCGCGCACCTCCACCGAGATACGCACGACACTCACGCAAATAATCGGCTCTACCATTGACAGCTTTACCGAGGCAGAATCTGAAGCCGGTCCACATCCGACGCCATCGGCCGCGATCAGGAAGGCTACCATCAGGCGCTGGACCTCGTTGATCGGAGCACTCGTGTTGGCGCGAATCTCGGTCAATCATGCATTGACGGCTGAGATACTCGACTCCATCGTCGACCTTGACGACACGTGACGGGTAACCAAAACACGCTTACCGCTCAACCCGACCGCGCTCACGAAGAGCGCGGATCGTCATGCAGGCCGTTCACGGGACTCGCAATTAACCACGTTATAGATGGCTGTCCAGGAACGCCGTAAGTTGGGATTTAGACAGTGCGCCGACCTTTTGCGCAGCGAGTGCCCCGTTCTTGAAGAGAAGGAGCGTCGGGATGCCGCGGATACCGAATTTTGCCGGCGTCGATTGATGGTCGTCCACATTGAGCTTGGCAACCTGCAGACGGTCGCCATATTCCTGCGCCACTGCATCGAGTACCGGGGCCGTCATCTTGCATGGGCCGCACCATTCGGCCCAAAAATCCAGCAAGACGGGCTTATCCGAATTCACGACATCCTGTTCGAAGGACGCGTCGCTCACTTCCTTGATTAACGCATTCATTGACTAGCTACCTCAAAAAAGCGGAAGACAGACTCGCACGACCTGCCTTGGCGCACTATCACAACAGAGGCGACACCTTCGCGTCGCCCTCCTTCAAGACTCAGATCTCCGACCCACAAGCACTCAATTGCCGACGTTCAGCAATGAACTCAGGCCGCCCGCGCGATCCAGTGCAGCCAGATCGTCGAAGCCGCCAACGTGCGTTTCGCCGATATAGATTTGCGGCACCGTGCGACGTCCCGTACGCAACATCATCTGTTCACGCTGACCGGCATCGCGGTCGATCATGATTTTCTCGATATTCTCTACGCCGCGTGCGCGCAAAAGTCGCTCGGCTCTTTCGCAGTAAGGGCACACCGTTTGGCTGTACATGACTACTTTGTCCATTCGACACTCCTTGTTACTGTCCTTTTGGCTACGTTCAAGCACACCTGATAACTAGCGTACAGACCGGTCTGTATCGCGTCAAGACAACGCGTGTTAGTATATTTCTATCAACGACTTAGTCAGACCGCCGCCATGGCCGGGCTGCAATTCAGCATGAGCCGCGCAGACCAATCCGGAATCGACATTCGCAACAAAATTCTCGAAACCGCGTCGGACCTCTTTTACCGACATGGGGTGCGTGCCGTTGGAGTCGATCTGGTGGTGGAGAAGGCCGGCGTCGCAAAGACTAGCCTTTACCGGCATTTCCGCACGAAAGACGACCTTATCGCGGCGTTTCTGGAGCGAGAGGACCAGGCGTTCTGGGCTATATGGAATCGCGTTGCGGAAAGCTGCAACGGCGACGCCAGAGCGGAATTGACCGCCGAACTCGACTGGATCGGCACGCGAGTTGGACAGCCCGGCTATCGGGGTTGCGCACAACTTAACGTCACGGCAGAGTTTCCCGAAGCCGATCACCCGGCAAGACAGGTCGCGATCGCACATAAGCGCAAATTGCGCGAGCAACTCAAAGGCATCGTGGAGCGTCTCCATGTCGGCGACCCCGACCTGATCGCGGGCCAGATTGCGATGCTCGTAGACGGCGCCTTGGTCAGCTCGAATGCGTTCGATTCTGGAGAACCGCTCCGCCTGCTCCAACGCGCGGTCGACGTCCTGATTTCCGCATCCATTCCAACGCCGGCCAGATAAAACCTCAAATTCCTCGCGCAAGTCATCACGCTTTTGAGGATTATGATACGCTTCCTCGAAGAATGCTGCCGATCATGGGCCTGAGACATGCCAGGCTTCCCGGCGGCCCGCTTGCGCAGGCAGTTGCACGCGCGCCAACCTAAGGCAACCGAGGTATCAATGTCCGGCAAGACCGTCTCTATCGTCGCAAGTGCTCACACGCCGTTTGGCAGATTGAAAGATCAGACATTTGAAGATCTGATCGTCACCGTTGCGCGAGATGCGTTACGCGATGGCCATATCGATGCGACTGAAATCGACGCAGTCTTTCTTGGCCACTTCAACTCTGGCATGGTACCGGATGGGTTCCCGGCCTCATTGGTACTGCAAGCGGACGCGGGGTTGCGATTCAAGCCCGCTACGCGTTGTGAGAACGCCTGTGCTTCAGGGTCCGCAGCCATCCATGCGGGCATGAACGCGATTCGATCTGGCACGGCCAATCTCGTGCTCGTGGTCGGCGCGGAAAAAATGACGTCCAACTCGACGGAAAGCGTGACTCGCGCGCTTGCAGGTGCGGGATATCAAAACAATGCGTACGAAGCATCTTTGAGTTTTCCGCAAGTCTTTGCCTCTGCGGCTCAACAGTACCGGGATCGCTATCGGGACCCTTCGTACGACATGGCTCGCATTGCGGCAAAAAACCATAAAAATGCTTTAGCGAATCCCCTTGCGCAGATGCATCGGGAAATGACGGTCGAGCAATGCAATACCGTTTCCGACAAAAACCCGGTTATCGCTTCACCACTTCGGCTAACGGATTGCTCTCTCATCTCCGACGGTGCAGCGGCGATCATTCTGGCGTCGCCCGAGCGAGCCAAAGACTTTTCGCGTGAAGTTGCTATCCGATCGGCGACACACGTGAACGATCTGCTGCCCTTCGCGAACCGGGACGTCCTCGCTTTCGAAGGTCCACAACGGGCCATCCGATCGGCACTCGGCGACGCACACGTGGCGCTGAGCGACATCGATTTCGCCGAGGTTCACGACTGCTTTACCATTGCCGAGCTTCTGATCTATGAAGCAATGGGTCTTGCTCCACAAGGACGAGGTCATCAGGCGCTCGACGAGGGCACGGTGTTTCCCGAAGGTGCCCTTCCGGTGAATCTCTCCGGTGGCTTGAAAGCAAAAGGTCACCCCGTGGGCGCGACGGGCGTTTCCATGCATGCGCTCGCCTTCAGACAGTTGACCGGCAACCCGGTTGGAACGCCGGTCATTGACGCCGAGTTCGGCCTGATTTTCAACATGGGAGGCATGGCCGTTGCGAACTATGCGAGCGTTCTGCAAGCCAGGCGCGCATAAATTAGATTAGTGGCGGTTCGCGAGACACCTTGAGATTGGCATCATCGAAGCCGTCTTTCTTTTGCAGGTAGTCGGACAATGGCGAATCCCGGCGCCCCTCGATGAAGCGCGTTAGACGGTCTCCAGCGTCGACGACATTCCATCGCGGAGCCGACATCAGTTGCTCGTCATAGACCGAGAGGACGAGTTGCAGAAGGGATGCCGTGTCCGCATCGATGGACCAGATGTTCTCGTCTTGCGCGCGATCGAATGCGTCGCGCAGGCCGGCTTCTGCGTCCCGGAGAACTTCAAAAGAAATGTCACCGAAACGAGCCTGCGACAGATAGAAGACCAGATAGACTGTTTTGGTTAGCTCATATAACTGGTGAAAATTGCCTTTCCCTTGTCGACAGACCGCTAGTGCAAGATGATTGGCCAATGAGATTTCAGCAACCGCAGATCGTGGCATCGGAAGAAGCATTTCTTTGCTAAGGCGCTTCTGAACAGGCTGAGTACGCGATGGCCGGCGGCGACTAGTACGAGTCATTACTGCAGACGCTCTGAAGAAAAAGTCACGTTAGATGACGAGAAACATCGAAGCTGACAACTCCTCGCCGACATCGTCCCGTTCTCGCCGGACTTTTTTAACCGGTAGACAAGCCATACCGAAGCATGTGCCGCAGTCTGGACGGAAACGTCAAGGTACATCAGATTGGAAATTCGTGCGTTTGAGCGTGCCTGAGGCTCATCCAACAACAGATACCCAATAAAAAGAGTGCGTTCGTTAGCTATTAGCAGGCGGCTCACGGACTTTAGCGTAGACGGCGCTCGCTAGTACCTACTGCGCGCTATGAGGTCGCGTGCTACGCTGTCAGACAGTGAAGCGGATGTTCCCGGATAGCCTGGCTGCCATCTCGATCGCCTCCAGGCGAACACAATGACCGTTGCAACCGTCAATGAGTTTTCGCGAGATTGCAGGCATGGAAAGCAACCTCGAAGTCCTGACACAAGATAGCGACCACGTCTTCTATCGGACGTGGCGTGTCTTGGCCGACGGGACGAAAACGACGGTGCTGGCGATGCAGCCCAACGGCGACTCGCCCGCCGTTGCGATCCTGGAACGGATATCTCGCGAATATGGTTTGCGCGAACGCCTCGATCGTTCGTGGGCCATCCAGCCGCTAGAACTCACATGGCAAGACGACCGCACCACCCTCATCTTTGAAGACACGGGCGGCAAACCGCTCGAAAGTTTGCTCGGCATACCCTTCCGGCTTGACCGCTTCCTGCAGCTGGCGATCGCCATTGCCGCAACAATCGGCAAAGTTCACCGCAGCGGACTGATTCACAAAGATCTCAAACCCGCGCATATCTTCGTCAACAATGCCGACGGCACTATACGGGCCAGAGGTTTCGGTCTCGCAACCTCGACTCCGCAGGAACGTCAGACTATCGCCGCCCCCGAAACCATGGACGGAACACTGGCTTACATGGCACCCGAGCAAACGGGGCGGATGAACCGGTCCACTGATGCGCGCAGCGATCTGTACTCGTTAGGCGTCGTTTTCTACCAGATGCTGACGGGTGAGTTACCGTTCTCCGCCACGGAGCCAATGGAGTGGGTACATTGCCACATTGCACGCCGCCCGACGCCACCTGAAAAGTACGCAGACGTACCGCTGCAAATTTCGCGAATCGTGCTCAAACTGCTCGCCAAAACCGGTGAGGAACGCTACCAGACGGCCGCCGGCCTGGAGAATGACCTGCGGCGCTGTCTGATGGGTCCTGACGCCCCCTTCGATATCGATCCATTTCCACTCGGTACGCAGGATGCGCCCGACAAGCTACTGATTCCCGAAAAGCTATACGGACGCGAAGCAGACATTGGTGCGCTGCTCGCAGCCTTCGACCGCGTCGTCTCGCAAGGCTTGCCGGAACTGGTGCTGGTTTCAGGCTATTCCGGCATTGGCAAATCTTCGGTGGTCAATGAACTACACAGGGTACTCGTGCCATCGCGCGGCCTGTTCGCATCGGGGAAATTCGATGAATACAAGCGAAATGTTCCCTATGCGACCGTTGCGCAGGCCCTCCAAAGCCTGATCTCGCAACTGCTCGGAAAAAGTGACAATGAGGTTCAAGTCTGGCGTTCGGCACTTCAGGAAGCCGTCGGTCAAAACGGGCAACTCATGACGATGCTTGTCCCAGACCTCGCAATCGTCATAGGCGAACAACCCGCTTCTCCGGACGTTCCGACTCAGGACCAACAGGCTCGTTTCCGGATGGTGCTACGACGGTTTATCAATGTCTTCGCGCGACCAGACCATCCGCTTACGCTCTTTCTGGACGATCTTCAATGGCTCGACACCGGCACACTCGATCTGATCGAACACCTGATGACCCACAGCGATGTGCGACATCTGCTAATCGTAGGTGCGTATCGCGACAACGAGGTCGGCACGCGACACCCCTTAACGAAGCGACTCGAACGTCTGCGCAATGTCGGGAATCGGGTGCGGCAAATCGAACTGACGCCACTTCATGAGGCTGACATAACCCGTCTGCTGACAGACGCACTGCATATGCAGACGGATGCAGTGTCACCGCTTGCGGCATTGATTTTCGAAAAGACGGCTGGCAATCCATTTTTCTCCATCCAGTTTCTGATCACTCTCGCCGACCAAGGTTTATTGAGCTTCGATCCTAAAACGTCGATGTGGAAGTGGGATCTGACCAGCATTCACAATCAGGGCTTCACGGATAACGTTGCGGATCTGATGGCAGCGAAACTCAGCCGCTTGCCGACGCCTACGCAAGGCGCGCTGGGCACCTTAGCTTGCCTCGGTGACGTGGTGTCCATGGAGAACCTTACTCGCGCTCAGGTCGGACCCAATGAAAGTCTGCATGCCTCGCTTTCAGTTGCAGTGCAATCGGGCTTGCTTTGCCAGACCAGCAGCGAGTACATGTTTCTCCACGATCGCATTCGGGAAGCGGCCTATGCATTGATTCCGGGAGAAGCCCGCGCCGCGACACATTTGACGATAGGCCGCACGCTGGCTGCGCGTACGCCGATCGACGAGCTTCATGAAACCGTCTTCGAAATTGTCAATCAGTTCAGCCTCGGCGCTGTTCTGATTACCGATCGGGCCGAGCGTGAACAGGTCGCGTTATTCGCATTGATCGCGGGAAATCGCGCCAGGAAATCGGCCGCATACGACGCTGCGGCACGCTATTACGCTACCGGCCTCGGCCTACTGACTGACGACGCGTGGGACACCTGCTATCGACTCATTTTCGATCTCGAACTCAATGGCGCGGAAAGTCAGTATCTGACGGGCAATATGTCGTTGGCCGATTCACAACTCGCCGTGCTGGCCCAGCGCGCAAAAACGCTCGTCGACGCGGCCGCGGTAGCGTGTGTGCGTATCAATCTCTTCACCACGCTGGATCAGAGCGATAACGCCGTCAGAGCGGGTCTTGAGTATCTTCGACGAATCGATGGCAGTTGGACCGAACAACCATCAGCCGCCGACGTCGCTGACGTCTACGATCTCATTGCAAAGCAGATCGAGCAGCGCCCCATCGAGACCTTGCTCGATTTGCCGCTCATGCAAGACGATGATCGCAGCGCGACGATGGACGTACTCACTGTTTTGACGTCGCCCGCGTTATTCACAAGCTCGAATCTATTCCGTCTGATCGTCGGCCGCATGGCAACGCTTAGCTTCGAGCACGGCAATAGCCACGGCTCGGCGCTTGCCTACGCCTGGTTAGGCAGCATCCTCGGACCGCACTTCGACAACTACGAAGCAGGAATCCGTTTCGGTACATTGGGTTTGAGCCTAGTCGAACAACGGCAGCTCGACCGGTTTCGCGCGCGCGTGTATCTCGTTTTCGCCGTACACGTTGCCAACTGGTCGCGCCCCCTCGCCGTCTCCGCGGATTTTCTCCGACGCTCGTTCGATATTGCCACCAGGACCGGCGATGTTTCGTACGCGACCTACTCCTGCGCGGACATCATCGCCAATCGCATTGCAAGCGGCGACGGTCTTCGAGACATCGAGAGCGAGGCGGAACGCAATCTGGAATTCGCACGCAAGGCGCAGTTCGGGCTGGTGGTCGACGTTATCCATGCGCAGCGAGCGCTAATCCGGGCGCTGCGCGGTTCCACCAAAGATATGAGTACCTTCGACGACTCGGATTTCAACGAAAGGCGCTTCGAAGAACGTGTAAGAGGACAGCCGCAACTCGCCTTGCCCGCATGCTACTACTGGATTCGCCGGCTCCAGGCGAGCGTTTTTGCCGCCGACACCCGGTCCGCAATTCGAGCAATATCGAAAGTGCGGCCAGTCTTGTGGACTACGCCAACTCAAATCGAACACGCCGAATACCATTTTTATGGCGCGCTGGCGTGGGCGATGCGCTGTCACTCCCTGGCGACAGCGCGGCAATCGGGCTGCCTCAATCGCTTGCGGGCCCATCATGCTCGCTTGCACGGTTGGGCACAGAATTGTCCGGCGACATTCTCCAGTCGTGCCGCTCTGATCGCTGCCGAGATTGCGCGGGCGGAAGGTCGTGAACTCGACGTGTTGCGACTTTACGAAGAGGCCATCACATTCGCGCGACGCGACGGTATGGTCTACGTTGAAGCGCTTGCGCACGAACTGGCTGCCGGATTCTGCGACATGCACAAGCTTTCGACCACGGCGAGAGCGCACCTGCGTAACGCCCGGCAGAGCTATCTGCGCTGGGGCGCAAATGGAAAGGTCCGCCAGCTTGGCGAGCGTCACGGACAACTGCACGATGAAGCGTTCGTGCCTGAATCGACCGATACGATCCAGGCTTCCGTCGAACATCTCGATCTGGCGACGGTGCTGAAGGTCTCCCAAGCTGTATCGCGCGAGATAATGCCCAACCGGCTAATCGACGTCCTGTTGCGAACGACCATGGAGCACGTCGGAGCCGGCCGCGGTGTCCTCGTTCTCATGCATGGCCGGGAGCAGCGAATTGAAGCAGAAGCGACCGTGGACGACGGACGACTCTTTGTTCGCTCGGGCCAACTTCCCGTCACGCCAGAAGTATTGCCGCTAACCATTCTTCATACGGTGACCCGCTCTCATGAGCCAATGATATTGCGCGATGCGATGAACGAACCCGCGCTGTCAGATGACCCATATCTACGGCAGAAGGGAAACTGCTCCATCCTCTGCCTGCCTCTGATCAACCAGGGCAAACTTACCGGCGTCCTGTACCTGGAGAACGACCTCGTTCCAGATGTATTCACACCGGCCCAGGTGTCTGTGCTGCGTTTCGTGACATCACTGGCCGCGGTCGCACTGGAGAATGGTCGCCTTTATCACGATCTCGCAGAGCGTGAGGCGAAAATCCGCAAACTGGTCGACGCGAATATCATTGGCATTACGTTCTGGAAGATCGGCGGCCCGATTGTCGAAGCCAACGACGCCTTCCTGAATCTCGTCGGCTATGATCGCGACGACCTCTACACGGGGCGTTTGAGTTGGCGAACGCTAACGCCGCCCGAGTATCGCGAACGTATCGACAGCGTTTTGCTAGCGGACTTACGGGCTACGGGACAAATCGGTCCCTATGAAAAGGAATATTTTTGCAAGAATGGTAGCCGTGTACCGGTTCTGGTGATGTCGGCGGGAACGGACGAAATGTCGGACGAGGGCATCTCGTTCGTCCTCGATCTCTCGGAACGCCGGCGTAACGAAGAGACAGTGCGCACGATGCGAATGGGTCTGGAACACGCCAATCGTGTCGCGACGATGGGTCATCTTGCAGCGTCGATTGCACACGAAGTCAAACAACCGATGACCGGCATTCTTAACAACGCTTATGTCGCCCAGCGTTGCCTTGAACACGAGAATCCGAATCTGCCAAAAGTAACGCAGACAATCGCACGTATCGTCAGAGACTGTCGCCGCGCGAGTGACGTCATTGACCGGACCAGCACGCTGGTCAAAAAAGTCACGCCGGCGAAAGAATCACTCAACTTCAACGAAGTAATTCGAGGCGTCGTGCGATTCATTCGCGCCGAAACGATGAGGCAGGCTGTCGAAGTTCGGCTAAATCTCGCTGAGAATTTGCCAGGCCTGTTAGGCGACCGGGTTCAACTTCAACAGGTCGTATTAAATCTCCTGCTGAACGGCGTCGAGGCTATGTCGACGGTGCAAGACCGAAAGCGTGTGTTGCTGATTACGTCTTCGGCGGACACCGCAGGAGCAGTCCGCGTGACGGTTCACGACAGCGGTCCTGGCATCGCGCCCGAAGCGGTCGAATCGGTGTTTGATCCGTTCTATACGACCAAAGCTCGTGGCATGGGCATGGGACTCGCAATCTGCCGCTCGATTATCGATGAACACGGTGGCCGAATGTGGGCTGCCGCGAACGCGGCCAGCGAAACCGATATGTCGAATGAACTCTGCGGGGCCAGATTTTCTTTTACATTGCCATCCCAGCCGTAGCTTGCGGCTCTGCATTTTCCGACCCGCTTTCACAGCAAGCTAATTGCAACAGCTTGGTTGACTGCGATGCGCATTCGAATGTCTGACGATCGAGTGGTACGTGATCTCTGCCGTAACTAGCGCTGCGACATAGAGCGCGAGACTAATCCAACCAATATTGTGTGCGCCGATCAAATGTACAGTCGCCGCGCCCAGGAGTCCGGCCAAGGCGACGCCGGTGTAGATCGCCGACGTGTTGAGGCCGAGTACGATAGTCGCGGCATCCGGCATAAGCGTTACCAGCCTATGCTGCTGAGCCGCCAGTTGCCCCCAGCTTGCCGCACCGTATAACGCGACTGCCACAATGGCTGTCGGCAGAGTGGCACTCGTCCACGAAAGCGTGCTCATGACGACAAAAAGCACTAGTAGCATGCCCGTGAGAATCTTGCGCGTGCCAATTCGGTCGATAAGCCGCCCTCCCGTCAAATTCATGATGGTGCCCGACGTTCCCCAGAGAACCAGCAATCCGCCCAGGATCACCGGGCTACCTCCTGTCGCGCGATCGAAGATGACTGAGAGGTAGGTATAGACGGCGAAGTTGCCGCACAGGAAAAAGAAGGTCGTGAGGAGTGTCAATCCGACACGGTGGTCTCTGAGCGGTGCGAGACGTTGTCTCAATGAAATGGCAGGTGGAGCCGGCACCTGCCGGAGCAGCGTCGCGATACCCAGTGCCGCGATTGCACTGATAGCTGAAACGAAGACCATCGTGTAACGCCAATCTCCAAGGCCGCCGATGATCGTACCGATTGGTGCGCCAAGCGCGGTCGAGGCCGTAAGGCCCGCGGCAACAACCGATAATGCAAAGCCGCGCCGTTCCTGTGGCACGACGCTAGCGCCGGCTCCTGTCGCCGTTGGCGCATACATCGCTGCACCAAAGCCCGCGAGTGCGCGAGCAATAAGTGCCGCCGCAAAGCTGGGTGCCCACGCCGTCGCAAGGTTTGCGACGATAAAAAAGCTTAGCCCGACGAGCATGAGCTTTTTGCGCTCGACGTGCGCAAAGATTGCAGCGAAAGCCGGCGACGCAATCGCATAGGCCAAAGCGTACACAGTCGTCAATTGACCCGCAGCACCAATGCTTACTTCAAAACTCCTGGAGATTTCCGGCAGCACACCTGCAACGACAAAACTATCCGTGCCGATTGCAAACATGCCCAAGGCCAGAATCAGGAGACGACGATCCATGAACAAACCTCTCCGCGGAATTAAGCCGGGTCAGTCAATGCAACACGACGCATTGAAGCACGAATACCTCAACCCTGCTTTTTCAGCACACAGCTTGAGGTCGACGTCGCATACGCGTGATCTTTTGAGCGAGATTCGTTGATTTTCAAACAATGTCCATGCTTTGTTTTTAAAAAGTTCAAGAATAAGTTTCCTTTCCGGGTTCGGCGCCCGTCTTTGAGAGTTCTGTTCAATCGTGGAAGATTTTTTTCGACGAACCGATACCTTCGAACAATTGACCCCTAACCTTCTCTCCGTTTTAATAGTAACGGCGGCTCGCTTGGCTGCGTCATGGTACGTTTATCTGAACGTGTTGCCGTGATTTCACGTACTGAGGAACAGCGAAACATTGCTGCCCGGTCGTGCTGCTTTACCTACCTCTTTCCACACGCCTTGATGCACGCTTGCGCGCCCTCGGCCTCCGCTTGCCGACTAGGCGCCTCCGCACCAGACCCTATAGGAATGAATGATGGCTACTACCGCCGCAATCTTTCGTCAGTTGCACACAAACTCCGTTCCGCTAAGACTGCCCAATGCGTGGGACGCAGGCAGCGCCAGGCTTTTCGAGAGCCTTGGTGCTACAGCGGTCGCCACAACCAGTGCAGGCGTTGCGTGGGCACTCGGCTATCCTGACGGTCGTGTGTTGCCAGTGTCGGAAGCCATCAATGCTGCGGCTCGCATGGTCCGGGTTCTGAAAGTGCCCCTGACATTCGACATTGAAAACGGCTATTCTGATTCGCCGACTGAAGTAGCGTCGAACGTCATGCGCCTCGTCGAGCTTGGTGCAGCGGGCATCAACATCGAAGACGGCCCGGACGCGCCGAAAGTGCTTGCCGACAAGATCGAAGCGATCAAGAATGCAGTGTCCAAAGCGGGAAGCGAGCTTTTTGTGAACGCGCGTTGCGATGTTTTCCTCGCAAAACTCGCCGACGACGCAAGGCTGGTCGATGAATCCGTCGCGCGCGGGAAGCAGTACGCCGCAGCAGGCGCCGACGGCCTTTTTCTGCCCGCTATCCACAAACCGGAAGATATCCGCAGCGTGGTTGCAGCGGTCACCCTCCCGCTGAACGCAATGGCATGGCCCGGCCTTGCAGACGCTGACACACTCGGCCAGCTGGGCGTCCGTCGCCTCAGTGCTGGGTCTGGCATCCCTCAGGTACTATGGGCGCACGCTCAGGAAATGGCACAAGATTTTCTCGACAAAGGACGCTCTGAGCCGATGTCGGAAGGCTTCAAACCGCACGGCGAACTGCAGGCCCTCTTCAAGGGTATTTAGTTAAAACCCGATCGTCTGTTGAATGATACGTCAGCAATACGCTCGCCGCGGGGCTCGCGTCCCGCGGTCGAGGAATCGTCGAGCGCCTGGTGTCCCATCCTGCCCAACCGTTGGTCTCGTAGAGTACCTCCACAAAACACGATTTGTAGCGCACATATATACTCCACATAGTCAATTCAATCTCGACTATGAAAGGTTAAAACATGAGCGCTGTCATCGCAGGTTACGTAAGAACGCCATTTACCTTTGCAAAAAAGGGCGCGCTTCGAGAGGTTCGGCCAGACGATCTGGCGGCTGTAGCCCTGTCGGCATTGTTGAAGCGAACCGATATCGATCCCGCGCTGATCGAAGATGTTCTGATGGGCTGCGCCTATCCCGAAGGGCCGCAAGGAAACAACATTGCGCGCCTCGCAGCGCTTCTTGCAGGGCTTCCGATTGAGACGGCCGGTGCGACGATCAATCGATTTTGTGGATCGTCGATGTATGGAATTCATATGGCGGCGGGTCAAATCGCGATAGGAGCCGGCGAGGCTTTCATTGTCGCGGGCGTTGAAAGCATGTCCATGGTGCCGCAAGGCGGTCTCAACTTTTCGCCCAACCCACGCTTCGCCAGCGCGCAGAACCCGGAAGCGGAAATCTTGATCCAGGCATACACATCGATGGGAATAACGGCGGAGAACGTCTCGAAACGTTTTGGCGTCACGCGCGAAGATCAGGAGCGACTCGCTTTCGAATCTCACATGAAAGCCGCACGCGCGAACGAAGCGGGCAAGCTAGCTGCGGAGCTCACGCCAGTCTTGCTCAAAGACGGCACAGTCGTCGATCGGGACGGATGCATTCGTCCACAAACCACACTCGAAGCGCTCGCCAATCTCAAGCCAGCCTTCGGAGAAAACGGAGTGGTGACTGCCGGGACGGCATCTCCCTTGACGGACGGGGCGGTCGCCGTGCTAATCACTTCAGAAGAATTTGCGCAGAAACACAATCTCGCTGTCACAGCAAGAATCCGCTCGTCGGCCGTTGCGGGCGTATCCCCGGAAATCATGGGAATGGGGCCGGTTCCGGCTACGCGCAAGGCGCTGGCTCGCGCGGGTCTTTCAATCGACGACATCGACGTCATCGAGATTAACGAGGCGTTCAGCAGCCAGGCCTTGGCCTGCATGCGCGAACTTCATCTGGATCCTGCAAAAACCAACATGGACGGCGGCGCACTTGCATTGGGTCATCCTCTCGGCGCGTCCGGCGCTCGCATTACAGCGAAAGCGGCTCAGGTTATGGCGCGAGAAGGTAAAAAGCTCGCCCTTGCTACGCAATGCATAGGGGGCGGTCAGGGCATTGCAACCGTCCTCGAGTCTGTTCAATAAGTCAGCTCTTTCGAGCCGCACCTACGCTGATAGGTGCGGCTTAACGCGCTATTCGCACTGCGCGCATTCACATCAGGTCCATCGCCAGGTGTGACACCGCGCCTTTGCACAGGAACAATTCTTCGGTCAGCATCAAAGCTCGCATGTTTAGGGCGAACCCTATGATCTGATAGTCGATCAAGCCGAGTTTGCGCAGCGGATCCAACTCAAGAATCTCGATCAGGTCTGCACGTGTTGCCGATCGGGCAATGGTGACGTTGCCGTCACAGGTTGATTTGTATCCGGATAGCAGGAAGATACCGTCTCGATGGTGCTTCTCAAGAAAGTTCATGTGCTCGGCCATATAGACATCGAGTTCTGGTGATTTGACGTAGCAGCTGATGACGATATAAAACATGTCAGCTCTCCAAGGCGATCGACATATCAACTACGCTCTGCGTGACGAGAGAACATTAGGGCGTCTGATAACGAAGCGTCCAATATATACTTGGGCGCGAATCTATAACTTCTATGCATGGAAATGTCGCGTGTTCATGGAAGGCTCGGCCTTACTGAACACGTCGCAGCAGAGTCAATCTCGCGGTGGCTTAACAGTGTCTGCAGACTGGCTGGCCGGCTCGATCAGAAATTTGCTGCGGTCTTTGGCGTCTTTGATCCACGCAGGCGGTCGGGCATGGCCGCTCCACGTTGCGCCCGACACAGGGTCGCGGTACTTTGGTGGCAGTTTTGACTTTCCGGCAGTTGCCTTGGCGGGCCTTGACCCGCTTTCTAAATTGGCGTGGCGCGCCTTTTTTCGCAACGCTCCTGTTTCTTCTTCGAGGTCAGTGAGTGAGAGCCCGTGCTCCGCCATCATTTTTTTGATCTTCAGAATCACGGACGCAGCTTTTTTTCGACGCAGATCGTCGGCCTTCTTCTGAAGATTGGCGATCTGCTTCTCGATCTGCGATACCGTGGCCATAATATTCGGCTATTCAAACGGGTTCAGGTTGGCCGGCTCGTTATCTGCGCGTCACTTCTAAAACAATCGAGCAAAAAAGCCAGAAATTGCGCTGAACGTAACCAACAGTTCGAACAACCCGGCCTGGCTGCACTCCTGCTTTACGCGCTCTCGCCAGCAAAAAACGGGGGATTCGACGATCGCCCTTCTGTTCCAATGCATTCCATGACGATTTCGATTATTATCCATAATTTACTTCGTTATCAACCTGCTTTTCGAGAAGATCGGCGGAAATAGTCATCGTGGTACGTGTAGCACCTCTTCGCGCAGTACGTTGAACTCACCTCTGTAAATCCATAAGACATTCGCTGCGTCCCGAGCGGTTATGGCCGTCTCTCAGTGAACGAAGCTGCACCGGGTTCGTCAACCATTGACACTCCTTTCGACCTCCTCAAATCGTCACGTCCAGAAATTTGCATGAACTCAACGCAAGCGTCCGAACGCATCGTGCGTAGATCTGCCATTCCGCGGCCCGCTGAACTGGTCAAAAATGCTTCAATTTTTCGATAGCCGCTCGTCGGCGGGAGTCGAGTCGGTAGATGCGGAATCTTACTGTCGCGTTATTGAATGGTCGGGCCACAGCGGAACGATGGAAGTCCGCTTGCATTCCAGTTCGAAATGGTTGGTCGCGACGTTGAACGGTCCGGTTTCGCGGCATGCGGAGGAATTGATCGCCCCGATGAATCGCATGTTCGACCTGGAAATGGATCCCAAGGAAATGCATCGGTGTTTCTCGGCGGATCCATGGCTTGCGCCCTTGATCGTATCGTCACCGGGTCTACGTGTGCCGGGAGCGTGGTCGGCGTTCGAACTGCTGATTCGCACAATAGTAGGCCAGCAAGTTAGCGTGAAAGCGGCATCGACGGTGGTCAGTCGCATCGTTCAGCGAGCTGGTAAACGAATCGACGGACATCAACATGAAGCCACTGCCTGGCGCTTCCCAACGCCCGCCGATCTTGCCGCGGCCGACCTGACGCAGATTGGCATGCCGGGAAAGCGGATCGCAACGGTGCAAGCCGTCGCGGCCGCCGTAGCGCGCGGCGATCTTGCGCTGAACGAACCCACCGCAAACGCCAAAGCCATCAGAAACGCTTTGTTAGCGATGCCGGGAATCGGCCCGTGGACCGTGGAATACGTTGCCATGAGGGCGTTGCGGGATGCCGATGCATGGCCGGCTTCCGATCTGGTTTTGATGCAAGCCATAGCGACGCGCGACCCTTTGCTAGTTCGAGCGCGGCAGCAGATCGCCCGCACCGAATCGTGGCGCCCTTGGCGCGCCTATGCGGCCATCCATCTGTGGAACAGTGCGGCAACGGAATCCGGTCAGACACGCGGCGGATGAATGCGGCGATAAACGCATGGCTCCAATGCCATCCACGGGCTTTCCTGATACCTTGAGCCATCGCGCCAAGCATTTGTTGCAGGCCACGGCTCGTATTTCAACAGTCACCCTTGAGTAGCGATCGGTCAATGAAGGGCTTTATTCTCACTCGAAACTGGCATGACACCGCTCAAGGCACGGAGATCGAGTTCTGGATCGCAACTGAGAACGGCACCAGGCGCGTGCGACTCACGGGCCACGCGTCGGTAGCTTTTGCGCCTGCCGAATATCGCCGCCAGATCGAACCGCTGATCGCGAGGTTGCCTGGCGCAAGCATCCGGGAACTCGCTCTCAAAGATTTCCAGCAACGACCTGTCCTTGGCGTGTATTGCACGCAGTACCGTCAACTCACAGCGCTCGAAAGAAGTTTGAGGGAAAGAAATATCCCGTTGTTTGAAGCGGACATTCGACCGCCAGAACGGTATCTCATGGAGCGCTTCATCTCTGCATCTGTCGAGATCGAAGGCGGTACCACTGACGGCATCACGATAACTGACTGCCGATTGAAGCCGGATCTCACTTACCGCCCTGCCTTGTCGATGGTGTCCCTCGATATCGAAACCAGCATCCATGGAGACTTGTATTCCATCGCGCTGGAAGGATGCGGTGAACGTCAGGTCTTTATGCTGGGGAAACCCGTGCCTGGCGAACCAGCCGTAGATTTCAAGCTGGACTACTGCGAAAGTCCGCGGCAAATGCTTGAACTGCTCAACGAGTGGTTCGAGAAGTTCGATCCGGATGTCGTCGTGGGCTGGAGTCTCGTCCAGTTCGATCTGCGTATCCTGCAAACACAGGCTGATAAGTATCAGATTCCACTCTCCCTCGGGCGGGGCGGAAAATCAATCGAGTGGCGCAAACATCCAGCCAAGCAAGGCTTTTATTTCGCCCCCACTGCTGGACGGGTAGTCGTGGACGGCATCGACGCACTCAAGGCGGCTCTGTGGACATTTCCCACATTCAGCCTGCAAAATGTCTCGCAGGCACTTCTTGGTGAAGGCAAGGCGATCGACAATCCAGACGACCGGATGGATGAGATCGAACGACGCTTTCGCGAAGATAAGGCCGCCTTGGCGCGTTATAACCTGAAAGACTGCGAACTGGTCACCCGCATCTTCGCCAAGACCCGACTCGTTGAATTTCTGGTCGAGCGCGCGAATGTCACAGGGCTGCAGGCGGATCACTTCGGCGGCTCGATTGCGGCATTCAACCATCAATATCTTCCGCGGATGCATCGAGACGGCTACGTGGCGCCTAACACCGGCGAAGTTCCAGAAACGTCGTATCCTGGCGGCTTTGTGATGGACTCACGCCCGGGGCTTTACGATTCGGTACTCGTCCTCGACTATAAAAGTCTCTACGCGTCGATCATTCGAACTTTTCTCGTCGATCCGGTTGGCATGATAGAAGCTGACATCGAGGTCGACAATAACGCCGTCGTGCCCGGCATGAATGGCGTTTTCTTTTCCCGGAAGAAAAGCAGCTTGCCCAGTATCGTTAGCGAGATCTGGGAGCGCAGAGACGCGGCGAAGCGCGATAACAACGAGCCGCTTTCACAAGCGCTAAAACTGCTCATGAACTCCTTTAGCGGCGTGCTCGGGTCTCCCGATTGCAAATTCTTCAATCTCAAACTGGTCTCGTCGATCACGCTGCGCGGACACCAGATCATTCAGGAAACCAGAAATCTGGTTGAACAGGAAGGATACGAAGTCATTTACGGCGACACGGACTCAATTTTCGTCTGGTTGCGGCGCAAGCACACACACGCAGACGCGATGGTCATCGCGCGCCAACTCGTCGACCGGATCAACGAATGGTGGGATCGACATCTCGCCGAAAAGCTTCGCCTTGAAAATGCTCTCGAAATCGAGTTTGACGTTTATTACGAGCGTTTTTTCATGCCCACGATACGCGGCACCGATCTAGGCAGTAAAAAGCGATATGCCGGCCTCGTCCGCGCGGAAGATGGAAGTGAATCCATCGTATTTCGCGGCCTGGAAACGGCGCGTAGCGACTGGACGCCGCTTGCGCAAGAGTTCCAGCGCTCGCTTTATATGATGATTTTCAAGGGTCAGCCATACCAGGACTTCATTCGCACCTATGTACGCGATACCCGTGACGGGAAATTCGACGAACTGATGGTCTACCGGAAGCGTTTGCGTCATGGCATAGATGCCTACACGCGCAATGTTCCACCCCAGGTAAAGGCCGCCCGTTTAGCCGATGACCTGAATGCAAAGCGGAACCGGCCGCCGAAATATCAAAACGGTGGCTGGATCGAGTACCTCATTACCAGGAATGGAGCCGAGCCCGTCGAGGCCACGAGTGCACAAATCGACTATGAACACTACATCTCCCGCCAGCTTCAGCCCATTGCGGACTCGATCCTGCCTTTGGTCGGCGATAATTTTAGTGCGCTGATCGACGAACAGGCCAAGCTCTTCTGATTTGAATTCAAGGGCGGAACTCACGCGAGCAAATCTGCCATGACCGGCCTGTGCCGCTCCATCACAGAAGCGGGAATAGATGCTTCCCGTCTGCTCACAACGCAGCCCTCTTCATCCGAGCTCGAACCATCCAGTAAAGGACAACTTGCCCAGAGCGCCGCCATCCAGTCTACAAAGACTCTCACCTTGGGCGAGAGGTGTCGGCTGTGTGAATACACCGCCGAGACCGGCAGAGGCGCCGGCTTCATTTCGGGCATGACTTCGACGAGCTGGCCGGTACGAAGATACGGCAGGACCATGAATCTGGGGCACTGGATCAAACCGAACCCCTCGAGGCCGCATGTCAGGTAGGCATCGGCATCGTTCACGGATATCGATCCTTTCATTCGTACCTCAACTTCCTTGCCGTTCGCGAGAAAAGACCAATCAATTACGCCCGCATCCCGGCCGGAAAAGTAGTTCACCGCCGTGTGTCGCTCGAGGTCTTTCAGCGTGATGGGCAAACCCGCCTTCTTGATGTATTCGGGAGATGCGACTGTCACGCCGCCAAGCAGGCCGATACGCCGCGCAACCATTGACGAATCCTCCAAAGCGCCGACCCGCAGCGCGCAGTCGATTCCCTCCTCGATCAGGTCTACCCGCCGGTCCGATAGCCCAATCCTCAGCTCTATTTCTGGGTATCGCGATCTGAACTCGCGCAATCTGGGTATGACGACCAGTCGGCCGATCGATGGTGGAATGTCAATTCTCAGTCGGCCGTGCGGCTCCCGGTTTGCCTGCTGAAAACTGGCCTCCGCTTCCGCGATTTCAGCGAGGATCCGCTGGCAACGTTCGTAGTAGGCGGCGCCATCCGGCGTCAGCGACAGACGCCGCGTTGTCCGCTGAATGAGGCGCGTCCCAAGGAAAGCCTCCAGATTTCGGATGATCGTGCTTATCGACGCGCGCGGCATGGACAGCGACTCGGCGGCACGGGTGAAACTGTTCGTGTCAACGACCCGGGTGAATACTTGCATTGCTAGTACGCGGTCCACAGCGATCCTCCAACAAATCAGAACGAGCCTGCCCTCCGCGGTGCAAAGGACTAAACTCCGTCAGGTTGCACATCCAAGCAAAGAACAGTGTTTCTGGATTATACTCACTTACCATAAACATTGCTTTCCTTAAACTGACATTGTTGTTGCAACTCCGACGAGTTCCACTCCATGCGCGAACAAACACAGGGCCTTTCGACTCCGGCCAAGGCTGGACCGGGCCTCGAACACATTGGATCTTCGCTGAACGTGAGAGACGTTCGCATCAGTGGATACGCACGTGAAATCACTTTGCGCCTGTATCGCCGAAACACGAGTGATCATCTGCCCGTGCTGCTCTACTTTCACGGCGGAGGCTTTGTGTCAGGATCGCTTGAAGACGCCGACTTCGCAGCGCGTCATCTCGCCACGCACACACCGGCTCTGGTCATTTCCGTGGGCTATTCACTCGCGCCGCAATTCCCCTTTCCGGCCGCACCGGAAGATGCCTGGTGCGCCGCGGAATGGATGCGCCAACACGCAATCGACTACGGTGGCGACGTACGGAGAGTGGCCGTAGCGGGTCACGATGCCGGCGGTTCGCTCGCCAATTGTTTGAGTTTTATCGCTCGCGACAGATCCCGGATGTCGATCCAGGCTCAGGCGCTTTTCGGCCCTATGCTGGATCCAAGCCTGACGAGGGTTGGCGACGAACGGCAACTTGGCTCCGACATAACGGCGCGTGAATGTGCGAACAGCTATCGAGCGTATTTGCCAAAGGTCGCACAGCGGATGCATCCCTATGCGGCACCGCTTGAATCGATCCGGCTTGCAGGGTTACCGCCAACACTGGTCTTGACAGCGCAAAACGACATCCTCCACGTCGAGGCGGAAAAATATGCCGGCATGTTGATCAACGCCGGCGTTCACACCACGGTTGTTCGCCATCCCAGCATTTCACACTCGGAATTGGCGGAACATCCTGGTGCTCTGCTGGAGGCAGTGAGATTTTTCCAATGGCGATTCGATGAGCGCGCTAGAGGCTAGCAGGCAGGATTGTTCCTCGAAGGTACGAGTTCACTGCTGTTTTGACCAGCGCCGGACATGTCAGGCAGGTCGATCGGTGATGAGAGTCAATTGATCGCATATGTTGCGCTTGCCGCGCGTACAAATCACTCCGGATATAGGAGATATTGATGAATGCACGAGAAGTAATCATTGCCAGTCCAGTCAGAACGCCAATCGGCGCATTTGGCGGAGCCTTGAAGGATATTCCTGCCGTTCAGCTTGGCTCTGCTGTCGTGCGGGAAACGCTGCGCCGAGCGGGCGTCGATGCGGGCGAATTGTCGTCGGTCGTACTGGGAAACGTGATTCAGGCCGGCAATAAGATGAACCCTGCACGGCAGGCCGCGATTGGAGGCGGCACACCTGTGTCGGTTCCGGCTTTCACCGTTAATCGGGTCTGTGGCTCAGGTGCGCAGGCTATCGTAACGGCAGCGCAGGAAATCGCGCTCGGGCTCGGAGACGTGGCCGTAGCCGGCGGAATGGAGAACATGGATCGCGCGCCGTATCTTCTGGATAGCGGTCGCTGGGGCAAGCGTATGGGAAATGCTGAGATGCACGACAGCATGCTACGCGACGGCCTCGTGGATGCCTTCTCCGACAAGCATTCCGGCTGGCACACAGAAGACCTTGTAACGACTGCGGGGTTGACGCGCGCCGAGCAGGACGATTGGGCAGCGCGCTCGCAACAGCGGTTTTCACTTGCCCAGCAGCGCGGTAGTTTCGACGCAGAGATTGTCGAGATTGAAATCCCCGGACGCAAGGGTCCAGTGAAGTTTGCGCGCGACGAACAGCCCAGACCGGATACCACTGTCGACACGTTGGCAAAACTGCGCCCGGCATTCCGGCCAGATGGCACGATCACGGCAGGTAATGCGCCAGGATTGAACAGTGGCGCTGCCGCGATGATTGTTGCAGGGCGCGACTATGCGGAAGCACACGACATCGAACCTTGGGCACGACTCGTTTCTTTCGGTATCGCGGGCGTGGAGCCAGGCTTGTTTGGGCTCGGCCCCGTGCCCGCCGTTCCAATCGCGTTGGAACGCGCCGGTTGGAAACTGAGCGACATTGACCGTATCGAGATCAACGAGGCGTTTGCGGCCGTACCTCTCGCCGTATGCAAAAAACTGGGCCTTGCTCACGATATGGTGAACGTTGAGGGCGGCGCGATTGCGCACGGTCACCCGATCGGTGCAACGGGCGCGGTGCTGACGACGCGCCTTATCCATTCAATGCGCCGCGATGGACTCAAACGCGGCATCGTCACTCTGTGCATCGGGGGCGGACAAGGGATCGCGCTTGCGCTCGAGTTTATCTGATGAAACTCGGACTGAGTCGAGGGCGTTGCTCGGCTAGCGCATAAAAGCAGCGTGACGGAGCGGTGCGTCCGCCGAGACCTTTGTCACGCTTCTTGGCAATCAAACAAAGGAAACGACTCGTGACTCAACAGATGAATGCAAAATTTACGTACAAGGTTGTCCCATCGCCTGTTGGTAAGCTGACGCTGGTTGCCAGCGCCTCGGCCTTGGTCGCGATTCTGTGGGAAAAGGAACGGCCCGGTCGCGTGCGCCTCGGCTCGATGGTAGAGGCCAGTGACGATGCCACGCTGCTCGAAGTCGAGCGCCAACTGGGTCAGTATTTCAAGGGAGAGCGGAATAAATTCGACGTCCCTCTTCAGTTTATAGGCACTGAATTTCAGAAGAAGGTCTGGAGCGCTTTGCTTGAGATTCCATACGGAGAAACACGCACATATGGAGAAATAGCTGTAAAGATTGGAAACCCGAAAGCCGTTCGTGCCGTGGGCGCCGCAAACGGGCGCAATCCGATTTCGATCATTGCGCCCTGTCATCGCGTTATCGGATCATCCGGCGAACTGACCGGCTTTGCTGGCGGCCTCGACACCAAGGAAACTCTCCTTGTTCTCGAGGATGCTCAGTGGGGACCAAATTCTGGTCCCCGCTAACGCGGCAGTTCTTTCAATTGAGCCACAAATATTGGACTCTCAGGCTTCGATGGAATCGATCGCACCAAGAAAGTCCATCTTACCGACGTCTACTCCGTTATTACGCAGAATGGCATACGCCATCCCGACATGAAAGTAGACATTGGGAATGGTGATCTGTAGCAGATAGCGTTCGCCGGGGATGACCCTACCCGGAATCCAGGAAACTTTCACTCGCTCATTCGCTGCGCCTGCATATTGCTCGACGGTCACGCTTTCAACGAAGTCGATAGTTTTTTGTATGCGCGCACGCACCTCTTCGATCGAGCGCTCATTGTCTTCGTGCCGCGGTGGCTTTTGACCCGAGAGCCACGCTGCGCCCGCCTTCAGGTAGTCACAGGCGCTTTGAATCTGATAAATGAAAGGGGTCATGTCCGGTGCGAGCCGGCTTGACATCAGCACGCCGACATCGAACTTTTTCTCATCGGCATAGCGCTCGGCTTTGTCGAGATACTTTGTGACTTGATTCAATGCTTGCGCGCATTGCGCAATCGCTTGTGCGTACATCTGGCGCTCCTGGATCAACGTAGATCGAGAGAATTATACGCGCCATCTTGATTGCGAGATCTTACTCGCTACGGGCCGATAGATTCATTCTGCGTGCGCTTGCGGTCCAGTAAATTACGACTACTGAGAGCGAAGGCGTCGAGCAACATGCGCTGCGGAGAAGCACTCCGCGTCGTGAGATTGCTCACAGCGTGTTGTTAGATGAATTTGATTGAAAGCCCCATTTCGTCGCACTCGGCAATGAAACGGGGCGCAATATTGGGCTTTTACAAGCACTCAAACGCTTGACGAGTTTCGTGCCAATTATTCTTTTTTCTCAGGCATCACACACGCTTGCGCTTCTGAATCTCGGAAGACTCCTCGACCGCGGACTGCTCAATGAGGAACTTGCTGCGATCTTTGACGTTTTTAATCCAGGCCGGCGGCCGCGCCCTGCCGCTCCATGTCGCTCCTGTGACGGGATCGCGATACTTTGGCGGTACTTTAGGCCCCGTGGATTTGACCGCCGCAGTACTAGCTTCATTTCTGGAGCCAGCGGGGCGGCCTCGCTTGCGAGGCATGTTCTCTTCAGGAGCATCCTCGATATCCTTAAGCGTCAGACCGTGGTCTGCCATCATCTTCCGGATACTGGCAATAACGGACGCTGCTTTTTTTCGGCGCAGATCGTCGGCTTTTTTCTGTAAATGAACAATTCGCTGTTCGATCTGGGATAACGTAGCCATCATGCCTCTTAGCGAAAAATTGTATGTTTAGCACTTCATCTTCGCGAGATTTTCATAACAATCGCGATAGATTGACGCAAACTATAGCTCAAAACATAAATAAATTGAAGCATTCGGCGCGTGCGAACTGGTGATTACCCGTAGTCGTTGCTCAACATCAAACATGGGAGCGGACGGCTGAACTTCAGCGCTGTAGACAGAAGCGCGAGCACGCCCGATCAGATAACAGCACGTCTCACCCACGCGCCTATTGGGTAAGCCGCTCGCCAATCTACTCTGAAAACATTCGGCGAGATCGACACCATGATTTCAGTCGTTGCCGTATCTCCACGATTACGAACACAATCTGGAGAAGTCGGGCAGCGAAACAATACTTTCGTGCAATTGCGAAGGCTCATGCCATGTGGCGTAATCTATGTGATTGTCTTTCTCATGGCGTGACCGACCCGTCGCCGTACCCGGAGTTACTGAGTCTCTTCACCAGTCTTTCCACCCGCCAGTGTCGTTGCCATCTGCGCATTCGCTTGAAATGCCGCATCGAGTCGAACATTGACGTTGCTGCATCAGTTTGTCATCTGCTCATTTTCACGAGCAAACTTCGTTTCATTGAAAGGAAGAAATCATGCCACAGTCCGTATCCGCCGCTGCTTCGGGCACTTTCGCCATCGGTGGCGATTTGGTCGTCAACCGTTTGGGCTTTGGCGCCATGCGCATCACGGGGCCCGGCATCTGGGGGCCGCCTGCCGATCATGACGCCGCGATTGCAACTTTGAAACGTCTTACCGAACTCGACATCAACTTCATCGACACAGCCGATTCATATGGGCCGTACGACAGCGAGAACCTGATCAAAGAGGCGCTATTTCCATACAAAAATCTATTGGTGGCCACCAAGGGAGGGCTTACGCGGCACGGCCCGGATATCTGGGCACCTTTGGGCCGGCCGGAATATCTGCGTCAATGTGTGCTGACCAGCCTGAGACGATTGGGCGTCGAACAGTTCGATCTATGGCAATTGCACCGCGTCGATCCGAAAGTGCCGCGCGATGAACAATTCGACGCCATCGCATCAATGCAGCGCGAAGGTTTGATCAAGCATGTCGGCCTTAGCGAAGTCCCTGTCGACGACATTCAAGCTGCACAAAAGTATTTCAAGGTCGCGACGGTGCAAAATCAATACAATCTCGTCGACAGAAAAAGCGAAGATGTACTCGATTACTGCGACCAACACAACATCGGCTTCATCCCATGGTTTCCGCTTGCAGCAGGTGAACTTGCCAAACCCGGATCTATTGTCAGCAACATGGCGAAGGAACATAGTGTGACGACCGGCGCCATCGCACTCGCATGGCTGCTTAGGCGCTCCAAGGTAATGCTCCCCATTCCCGGAACCGGAAGTGTCGAGCACCTTATCGAAAACGTAGACGGCGCGAGCGTGAAATTGACTGACGACCAGTTCAACGAACTCGACCGTCAGGGACGCAATCTGGCATCCGCATAAAGCCGATGCGGCGTCTGCGCGCGATTTGTGTCGCGCGCAGACTAAAGGACGGGCTTTAGAAAAATAAATCAGCACCGTCTGCGCAAAGAATTTGCCCGTCGAGCGTTCGATTTAAAATTGGATCACAAAGCACACCTGGACTTCGCATCTCTATCCGAAGCGCAGGCGGAGATTGGCATCTCTTGCATCGAATGGCCGAACCTCCCTTCCGTCGGAATTGCTGCGTCGCACCAAGATGCCTGCGCGGCCACCGCGGCGCTCGCCCCCTCATTAATATATCCTTACACATGTCGCCGGCAACGTCTCATAACTGCCCGCAATCTGGATTATCATATGCCTCTACTGCAACATTTCCCCGAGGAGCCAGATTATGGGATATTCCCAGGCAGACAAGGCCGAGACCCATCAACGGATTATCGACGTTGCGTCACGACGTTTTCGCGAGCTTGGACTCGACGGCATCAGCGTCGCAGACATCATGAAGGAAGCGGGACTCACGGTCGGCGGCTTCTACAAGCATTTTGCGTCGCGTGATGATCTCGTGGTCGAGGCTCTGGCGGCCGCTTGCGAAGAAATGGAAGATTCTGCGTTTCTGGCTCAACCGACCCTGAAGAAAAGCATTCAGACATATCTGTCCGAAGCTCATCGCGACGGCGTCGAAAGTGGCTGCCCGTTGTCCTTGCTGGTTAACGACACAGCTCGAAGCACTGACGACGCACGCGAAGTCTATACGGAACGCCTGGAAAAGAGTCTGGCCGCAATCGAAGGTCAAATGCCCGAAGAAACGGAAGGAAATCTTCGTGCGAAGGCGATGCTGATTTACAGTGCTTACGTTGGAGCCATGGGTTTGTCACGCGCCGTTTCGGATCCGAAGCTTTCGCGTCAAATTCTCACTGCCGTGGCAGCTGAACTGGTCGCACTATTCCCTGCGACGAAATCGCAAACGTCTACTGTATAGCCGAATCACGCAATTTGCGGAGATCACGCGCACCGTCTCCTGCGCAACCGGACAAAATCCGGAAAGCCATTCGACGGAGTGGATAGCGCGCGCCCGTAGCAGGCACAACGCCTCGGCGTGATTCCTACTGCACTTTTCGCGCGCAATTTCACCGCGCAAGGACGGGTTGCCTCCCGGCTGTCGCGCGACGCCAACAGCGCCGTTCGCCGATTTCCTCTACGCCGTCATTCTTTGCCAGCATCCAAAATCATGACTCGCTTCGCTTGCAAGCGTGACCTTTACTTATAAAGTCCCCACCTTTTACCCCGTCTGCCGGCCTTAATCTGTCGCCACACAGTCAATCGGTTCGTCGACTCCGCTCTCCCCAAAGCGACAGAGCGATTCTAATCGCACAGGCCGCGTCCGCCTTGGCCTTACAACCTCACACTCAGCAATTATCAGCCGCTCAAAGACGTAAATTCTGATAAGCATATATAATCCAGAACTACTCTTCTGAATAGCACAATGAATACTGGCCGGTCAGTGCGGTTCGCGATTGCCTGCTGGTCTCGTTTGAGGATCGCATGGATCGGCTTCAGGCAATGCAGACTTTCATCAAGATTGTTGAGATGAACAGCTTTTCCCGGGCAGCAGACGCGTTGGGCATGCCGCGGGCGTCGGTGACGATCATAATCAAGAATCTCGAGGCACATCTCAAGGTGAGTCTGATGCATCGCACGACTCGCCGGTTGAGCCTCACGCCCGAAGGTGCGCAATACTATGAGCGGTCTGTTCGCATCCTCTCCGATCTCAAGGAATGTGAGGAATCTCTAGTAGTAACCGGCAAGGGGCCTCAAGGTCCGCTGCGTGTAAATATGCCTGGCTCGATCGGCCGCTTACTTGTTGCTCCTCGAATCATGGAATTCAAGGAACGATATCCCGATATCGACATGACCATAGATTTTGTCGACAAGCCGATGAGTCGAAGTGCGCACGCTGTGGACTGCGCTATATCCTCGGGGTATTTTCATGACCCAGGCCTGATGCGAACGATCCTGGGCAACGCCGATGTGCTTACAGTTGCCAGCCCTGCCTACATCAGTCGGCACGGCAAGCCCGAAGACCTGCACGAACTGGACGGCCATCAGGCGGTGTACTACCGATCGATTTCCACGGACCGAAGCCTCGCGCACAACTTCATCGTCGATAAAGTACCTAAAGAGGTCGGCTTGAAAACCTCGCTACTGATTAGCGACATTGAAGCGTACGTGACATGTGGTCTTGCGGGAGCCGGCATTATTCAGGCGCCTAAGTTTCTTGTGCAAAATCACGTTGATGAGGGCCTTCTGGTGGAAATTCTTCCGCAGTGGCGGCCGCCGTCAGTCCCCGTGTCAATTCAGTACACGCCCGATCGGCATCTCGTGGGACGAGTCCGTGTGTTTATCGAATGGGCGGCGCAGTTGTTCAGAGAATGCCCCTGGATAAATACGGCGGCAACCGAAGACACCGATTTCTCCAAAGACATGCGCCAACCACATGAGCGCATACCCTACCTATAGCGGCTCGCCAGCAACTCATGCCCGTTTGACGCCTGCGCAAGAGACGCTCTCGCCAAACACTGGCGACACAGCATGGCTAGAAATTGTATTGCAAATACACTTCGCTGAAATTGATGCCAGGGTTGGGATGTTCAATCCCGGCGTTCGATAGATGCTGAAATCTGAATCCTACTGCGTAGCTTTGCCGCTCACCCAAGACCGCTCCGACACCGACCATGTCGGCGAACTGGAAGCTCGACGAAAATGTTCTATCGTTCGTTTCTCTAACATGGGACAGAAGCCGCACACCTACACCCGCTTCGATGTAAGGTCGAATCCATCCACTGCTTTTTATAAAACGAAAAACCGGAGTCAGGCCAAACTCCCAGATATTTGGATGCGCCGCGCCACTCTCACGAATATCCCAATAGGCAGCGTGTGCTTCGCCGACGACTGTGAAATGGAAACCTCCAAGCTCCCACCAGGATAGACCGGGGTCCCACACCATGCCGATGTCTGCTTTACGTACGTCGTGATCAGCGACGCCACCGGCGATCTGAACACCAAAATCCGATGCTAAGGCGCTAACGGGTGCAATCGCGCTAAAAGCGAAAATGACCAGTCGCACGAAGGAACTAGCCAAAACATTCTTGCAGTCTCGCATAAATATCAAAGCAATCGAATGATCTATTTTTATCGACCCAGAACGTCGGTGCGACGCGTCGACAGCGTCGCAAGCAACCCAGATTTGCTCGCCACGACAGCCGTTACCAAGAAGTCTGCCTTCGTTGAAAAAAGGCGCAGTGCAGTTTATGCCAGCTGAAAATTTTCTGCTTTTTCGCGCGCCCTAATTGAACGCGGCAGAGAGGCCATATCGCTTATGCCTTCACGCTGAGGCGAACCTTGCGAATCGCGTACGGCTCAGCCCGGTTGTAATCGTCCCGAGATTCGAATTTGACTGACAATACACGATGTGATTTAAATCAACGGTTTAAGTCGATGAAAGATATTTTTCAACTTCCCACATACAATGCGATGTCAAGGCCCACCGAGGCTTCTGCGTTGAGTAATGATGTGATCTTGACTGTCGAATCGCCGCGGCCTGAATCTATTCGTTGCTTCACGCGCACCAACGCTAAGAAACAACGCAGTCGCTTAGAGGATTGACATGAAGCTAGCAGCGGCCCGCCAAATCAAGGCATTGATGGTATTGCTGTTAGCGATCGGTTTGAGCGCGTGTGCGTCTGAGGCGAACCGCAAACCGGGTGATCCACTTGAGCCCATGAATCGAGCGATCTTCTCGTTCAACGACGGCCTCGACAAATATGTCGCACGTCCCGTCGCTGTCGGGTACACAAAAGTTACGCCGCAACCCATCCGCACTGCAATAAGCAATTTCTTTTCGAACATTGGCGATCTGGGCAACTTTGCGAACGACCTGCTGCAACTGAAATTCACCGACGCCACCGAAGATCTTGTACGTGTCGCGCTCAATTCGACTTTCGGACTGGGTGGCTTATTGGACTGGGCTTCGCCGGCGGGACTGCCCAAGCATCATCAGGACTTCGGCCTGACGCTGGGTCACTACGGGGTTTCGGCTGGCCCTTACCTGGTTCTCCCGCTGTTCGGACCTAGTTCGGTCCGGGACTCGAGCCAATGGATATTTTCCTATTTCACCGCGCCGACAACTTACCTGCCTGCGGACGTGACAGTCCCTCTCTTTGGCGCAAATTTTATCAGTTCGCGCGCAGACCTTTTGGGTGCCACCAATCTGCTTTCCGAAGCAGCGCTCGACAAATATGCGTTCGTTCGAGATGCCTACACGCAGCGTCGTAAATCTCTGCTTAACGAGAATTCGACCGTACCGAACTATGACGATGGAGATGAGCCCGCTGGCCCTGCGCCAACCGGCGCATCGTCAGTGCAGCCAGCTGCTTTGCCCCCGGCACAGCCGTAGCTCTCTATAACCAGAACCTTTGTCGCAACTAGAGGCACGCCGCTCACCGTCACGCAACACCGTTTGCGAACGGAAAAGGCTGCGGCCTTTCGTATCTACCGCGTCAGCGCTCACTTGTGCTGTGGCATCAAATTCAAAGCAAACCAATTTCTGGCAAAATTCAGCCACGAAGGATTTTCCAGAACGACATCGACGGCTGCGGCCGCGTTGTCGATGCCACGCGACGATCTCCTCGCGGGTTGCACGATCTAACGAAGGAATGACAAACGTGGATTCTAGAACAGTGTTTTTATTGATTGCCTTTGTTGTTGTGTTGGCACTCGTTCGTGGTCTTCGGTTTTTTGCTGCAAAATTCTTTCCGGGTCGGCCCCTGGCAATCAGCCTTGCGTCCTCCGCAGTTCTCGCTATCTGCGTATTTGCGGTAGTGCATACCTTCGACGTCCCGATGTTTTTCGACTGTCTGGAGCATGACTCCGCTTCTTCCTGCATGACCCTTGCTGCGCACAGCAGCGCATTGAATCGCTAAGTGAAAGGGGCACGAAAAACTCGCTCATCGTGCTCTTGACACGTTGGTAATCCGAACGCAGATGTATGCCCAGCAGTGAGTCCGGCGCGTTGCTCACATTAAATCGCGCGAAACGATTGCATAAGAGGCTGAACCAAGCCCGGATAGCAGCATGAAGCGAAATTATCAGGTTCGCTCATCATCACATTTGGAGTGAACCGCTCCAGGAATATCGATGAAATCCACGCCAGATTCCCTCCGCTCGGCTCGCTCGTTTTTCATCGTAACCGCAGCCTTCATGGTCACCATGATCGGCGCGACGCTTCCTACTTCCATCTACAGGTTCTATCGGCAGCAGTACGATTTCAGTTCGACGATCATTACGGTGATCTTCGCATGCTATGCGGCAGGCGCATTGGGGGCGCTTCTGATAGCAGGCAACTGGTCTGATCAGCTGGGCCGCCGTCGCATGTTATTAGCGGGACTCACAGCGGCCGCGGCCTCCGCTATAACCTTCCTGCTTGCAGATGGATTGGGAGCGCTAATGCTGGGTCGGGTGCTTTCAGGTGTATCCGCCGGCATTTTTACGGGCACGGCGACAGTTGCAATCGTCGAGCACGCACCGGCCAGATGGCTGCCACACGCCACGCTCGCAGCGACGGCATCCAATATTCTCGGATTGGGGCTCGGCCCGCTCATCAGCGGCGTATTGACCGATCTCTTCGCTTCGCCGACACGAGTTTCCTATGCCGTCCACCTCGCGCTCGTGGCGCTCGTGACACTTTGTGTGCTCAGCATCCCTGAGCCGGCACCACTCCCAGAACGGAAAAAGCTTCGAACGCAGCGCATCTCATTACCGGTCGAAGTTCGCGCAATCTTTTTTCCAGCCGCATTGGCGGGTTTTGCCGGCTTTGTGGTGGTGGGATTTTTCACTGCAGTGTCGCCACAACTGGTTCGATCGCAACTGGGTTTCAGCTCCGGGACGAGTATCGGCGCGATCATCTTTCTGTTTTTCGCATTCTCTGCGCTGGGACAGGCGGCACCCTCCTTCGCGTCGTTTCGCCTGCGATTGACTGCTGGCTGTGCCGGACTTATTGTTGGCCTGGTCGGCGTGATGGCATGCGTATTCTGGTCTTCGCCAATCGCGCTGTTTGTAGGCGTGATTCTGGCGGGCGCAGGACAAGGGGTCAGTTTTCGCGCGAGTCTGAGCGAGATCGCTGCGAAGAGTCCGTTAGATCGCCGCGCCGAAGTCACGTCCAGCTTCTTCATCGTCCTCTTCGTTGCACTGTCACTTCCGGTGATCGGCTTGGGGTTTGTCACCCAGGCGGTAGGAATCGAGCGGGCGACGATCATATTTGCATGGCTCACGATTGCTATCGTCCTTGCTGCGATCGGCATGCTGCTGCGCGTCGCGCCAACTGCCAAAAATACCTAAGTGAAGTCGGTTGGCGCTAGTGCCGCATAAAGCTCGTAGGCCATACGCTTCATCGCCAGTCGGCCCCGTCGATTTGAGTAAGCATCGCCCTCGATTACCTGAGCGCCGCTCGCGCATCAACAAAATCCCTCCCTGCTCGCGGTAGCGATAGCGCGACTTGATCTGCGCTGTAGCGCCCACTGGCGCCGCGCTGTTGTATCGCGCCGAAAGCGCCGGTCATGGCCGTTTAGCGATTGCCAGCATTCTCCACAGTATTCATTTCAAACTTCTCCTCAACGTCTCTGCGCCGTTTACAAACCGCCGGCACCCCAGCCCCAGCGGCTCCACCACCCTTACCAGTGGCCGGTGTCGGCTGCTGTTCCAGATGCATGAACAAACCAGTGCAGAAATCCGCTTGACAAATTAGGAAAGAAAACTTAACTTAACACTTAGAGCAGATTACTTCACTAAACGACCAGCTGCCCAAGGCGTCCTGGCAAGACATAGGCACCGACTGCAATCCGAGAACGCCGGAGAATGGCGCATCAACGACGGCCGCTTCGAAAGTTTTCTGTAATTTCTGACGCAATTGAGCCATCGAGGGGCGTTGCGGTGTAACCAACAAATGACCGATCGTTGTGTCAGATATATGTCGTTAGTTAGTCATCCTTTGTAGATTTACCGATTTGAAGTTTGAGTTTTTTAACTACCCATTCATAAGGATCTTCAAAAAATGTTCACGTTCACTCATCGCAACCCTGAAATGCTCCTGGACAGGAACCACACGGCTTTGGTGCTTGCTGACATTCAAAACGAATTCTTGACCGATACCGGCAGCTACTATCCGATGATTGAGCACAGCCTGAAAGCGAACAAGGTGCCTGATCACATCGAGCAACTTCTTCGCGCTGCCAAAGAGTACGGCTTCCCTGTCATTCATTCGCCTCACTACTACTTTCCGACCGATGGGCAATGGGTCGCGCCGGGCGGAGCCATTTCCGATTACCTTGCAACGCAAATCAGTTTTGTCGGCCGAAAAGATCCTGTCGATCTCGAAGGTTTTGCTGGCTCTGGAGCGGACTATCCCGAACGCTACAAAAAATATCTGCAGGATGGAAAAACGGTTAATACCTCGCCGCACAAAGGGGCGTCGGCTCGTACCAATGATTTGATCAAGCAACTGCGTATGCGCCGTATCGAGAAAGTCATCATGGCCGGCCCCGTTGGAAACATCTGCCTTGAGGGGCACATGCGCGACATCATCGAAGAAGGAATGGAAGTCGCAATGGTGCGAGATGCGATCGCCGGCGGCCGGAATGAAGAAGGCGACGCCTACCTGGCCGCGATGATCAACTATCGATATCTCGCCAATGCGGTATGGACGACGGAAGACGCCGTGAGACGAATGAAGGCGATCACCACGGAAGAACTGGTTTAACTCAATCGAAACACACCTTTTTAGTTATTTGGAGTAGACATCATGTTGCTGAATGGAAAACGCGCACTCGTTACGGGCGCAAGCCGTGGAATCGGCGCTGCTATTGCATTGAAGCTCGCTCGCGAAGGTGCCGATGTAGTGATCACCTATGAGAAGAGCGCGGAGAAAGCCAACGAAGTGGTTCGTGAAGTGGCGGCGTTGGGGCGGAAAGCCAAGGCCATTCAGGCGGACAGTGCGAAGTTGGATGACGTCAAGCGCTCAGTGTCCGACGCAACCGCATTTCTCGGCGGACTCGATATCCTCGTGAACAATGCCGGCATCATCCGGGTTGCGTCTTTGGAAACAATGTCACAGGAAGATATCGACGCGCAACTTGGTGTCAATGTTCGAGGTGTTCTGGCTGCCAGCCAGGCAGCGATCCCGCATCTCGGCAAGGGTGGCCGAATCATTACGATCGGCAGCTTCTTTGCGAATAACGTCTACTGGCCAGGTCTGTCGGTGTATTCGATGACGAAATCGGCACTCATTTCGCTCACCAAGGGGCTTGCGCGCGAACTGGGAGAGCGCGAAATCACCGCCAATCTGGTTCAACCGGGTGCCATCGACACGGACATGAACCCTGCCGCCGGCGACTTCGCGGCCATCACCAAGCCATTGATTCCTGGCGGCCAGTATGGAACCGGCGATGACATCGCGAACGCAGTTGCATTCCTGGCAAGCAGTGAAGCCCGATATATCAATGGCACAGAACTCACAGTCGATGGTGGGTTGACAGCGTAGACACGCTTCTTTCCCGCAAGCAATTCGCGAATACGACGCGAATCCAGAAGGGGCGAGCCGGAACTCGCCTCGCCCACCGCGGGGCCCGTCATTTCCCGGGCTCCGAAAGCACCCTGGATCAGCAGTTTCCTTGAAGTGTGTGTGTCTATAGGCCGCGCAGAATTCAACAACAACACGGAATCAATCATGTCAACACCGATGACTTATCGCCGCCACGCAGCCTCGTCCACATCATCATGGCTGGGTGTATGGGCCATTGCGTTGGGCGCTTTTGCACTGGTGGTAACCGAATTTTTGCCCGTGGGACTGCTGCCCGGCATTGTTAAAGGTTTCGGCATTTCTGAAGGCGCAGCGGGCCTGACGGTTACTGCAACAGCCGTTCTTGGCTTTATCGCGGCCCCGCTGACTGCCTTACTCGTGGGGAAAATTGATCGACGGCTGGTCCTTCTCGCACTGACTGCGCTGGTGATTCTCTCGGGAATAACATCCGCAGTAGCACCTGATTTTGCTGTTCTGGTGATTGCAAGACTAATTCTTGGCATCGGCGTAGGGGGATTCTGGTCGATATCCATCACGGCTGCCGCTCGACTCGTTCCCGAGCATCAGGTAGCGAAAGCATCGTCGCTAGTTTTCTCGGGTATATCCGTCGCCTCTGTCGTTAGCGTACCGATGGGTTCGTACATCTCAGCGCATTACGACTGGCGAGTGGCGTTCATCGTGGCTAGCGTCCTCGCAACGATTGTATTTGCTCTGCAAGTATTCACGTTGCCGAAGATCGCGATGGACCGAGGCACGACCGCCGCTGATTTTCTTAGCCTGCTCAAGTCGAAAAAAGTGGTCGCCATATACGTCACGATCATTTTCATCGTGTCGGGACAATTCGCCGGCTATACCTTTGTTGCGCCTTACCTGCAGCAGCTCGCGAGGTTTCAGCCGAACACCATCACAGTACTTCTCCTCGCGTACGGCGTTCTCGCCGTGTTTGGCAACTTCCTTGGCGGAGCACTTGCCGGCCGCAATCTCCACAAGACGGTTTACGGCAATGTCATCCTGTTTCTCGGTTCGCTGATCGCTTTAGCTGCGATCCCACATCAGCCGGTTGTTGCCATCGTCAGTCTTCTCGCGTGGGCCCTGTCCTGGGGGATGGCGCCTGTTGGCACGCAGCTGTGGTTATTCGAGGAGACGAAGCACGCGCCTGAAGCTGCACAGAGTATGAACACGTCGATATTCCAGCTATCGATCAGCCTCGGATCGCTAGTTGGCGGACTGGTCGTTGATCACATCAACCTGCACGCCTCCATGTGGGCCGGCTCCGCGATTTTCGCACTTGCGATTGCCACGGTGCTCTTCGTTGGCCGCCTGGACGCCGCGAAGGGTGTGGCCCAAAAATCATCCCGCTGAAAGAACACGTGGGGCCGCTTATGTCCGCGCAAACGCATTTAGTATAGTAACGTTTCCTAAATTGAGATAGAATGTAACGATGTTGGGCTGACCGATTTGCCCGAAAGGAGTACCACGGTGAGAAAGTCCAAAGCCGAAAAGCTTGAGACGCGCAAACATATTGTTGAAGTAGCAGCGCAAATGTTCAAGAAACATGGAATTGGTGCGACCGGTGTCGGCGAAATCATGGCCGCGGCCGGTCTCACACACAGCGCTTTCTACAGACATTTTGAGTCGAAAGACGAACTCATTGCCGAGGCGAGTTCTACCAGTTTGGATGTCTTCGTCGAGGCAGCCAAAGCGGCAGCAGCGTCTGGACCCGATACGTTCGTCAAATATCTGCAAGACTATCTGTCGACCGAGTACCGTGACAAGGAAATGGGCGGGTGCCCGGTTGTCCAGACAGGCGGGGAATTGGCGCTTGCAGACGCACCGATACGCCAGGGCGTATCCGATGGTTTAGCTAAATTGCTCGACCTGGCGCTAACGTTCACCGACGGCAGCGCCGAAGCAGAGGCGGACACAATTTTCACCATGTCAGCGCTGCTCGGCGCTATTACGCTTTCGCGCCTGATAAATGACGCCCCGTTGTCTGAACATATCCTCGACGTAACCAGGCAACGTTTGGCACGCCAACCAGACACGACGCAAAAGAAGCCTAAGCGTACGGCACCACGTCCGGTCAAAGAATCGGCGTAGGAACAATACAAAGGCTTGCTTTCAAGCGGACATGAGCTTTGCAGTTGCGCCGTCAAGGCGCAACTTGAACCTGCACAATCGTCATGACGTCACGCTACCTCACGTGAGCCGCTGACTCCGCAAGGCCGGCGGCAGCGGATGACGCGACGACGAAAACGACGGCGCCATTGGCGTATTCTCACCGGTGGGCAACTTCGCCCAGCCCTTCATCTGTTCCACCGGATCCGCACTTTCGACCACGTCGTAGCCTGCGCTGGTCAACCGGTATTCGGCGGGTGTGGTGCATTCGGTCACTAGTCCCATGTCTTTCAGCAAAGCAAGGTGGAGTCTGACCTCCGGCCAGCTATGCTCGACCTTCCCGCCAACCCCGATTTCAATGTCTTTGCAGCATTGGGTCGGGTTTTTGTGACTCTCCATGAACAGAAGTATCGTTTTAAGAAGTTCACTATTTCTACGCATGTCGACCTCCACGTTGATCTTGTGAATTCCTACGATATCAGGCTTGCAAGAAACGCGCACAAGATCGCCAAAAAATAAGCGGAAAACACAAAATATTAGGATTATGACCTGAATCTATAAGCGCTGATTGATCTTCGAAGCGTCAGATTTAATCAAAACAAGGATACGCAATCCTGCGCCGTCTGGATCGATCGCCACCCCTGCGGACATGCGCACTGCCGACTTCTTCCGTCATGGCCATACTGCGGCGGAAACGCTCCCTTCAAAGATTTAGCGCGAACCTAATTGGCTCGTTTTTTTGACGCATTTAACGTCAAATTTGACGCTTCATTTTTAAATCTCCCAAAACAATACCTTCGTCCAATTGCGACCAGTCCAGCAGTGTGGCGTAATCCTCGCCATCTACTCCAGCGCATGTGCGCACCTTCCAGTCTTGATTAAGCATGATGAATCGAAGTGGATGCAGCGCGGTGTCGGGGGCGAGCAAGGGGTTTTAGCCATCAGACTTTGCGCCAACTTGCCGTCCCGTGCAAACCTTTCAGGCGATCTGCTTTCAAGGCTTGAGAGAAGTAGGACGGCGCCCTGATCGCAAACCGCTTTGAGCTGGGCGCAGACCGTAAGAACTGTCGGCAACACCAGGTGGATCTCGCAATCCTTTTAAGGAGTTTGGAAAATGTTCACGTTCACCCACCGCAATCCCGAGATGACGCTGGACAGAGATCATACGGCCCTGTTCCTCGCTGACATGCAAAACGAGTTCCTGTCGGAAAGCGGCAGCTACTATCCGATGATCGAGGAAAGCCTTAAAGCAAACAAGGTAGCAGACCACCTTGAGGACCTTTTGCGTTGCGCCAAAGAAATCGGCTTACCGGTTATTCATTCGCCACACTATTACTACCCGACCGACATGCAATGGGTCGCGCCAGGCGGCGCTATCTCGGACTATCTCGCCACGCAAGTGAGCTTTGTCGGCCGCAAAGACCCCGTCGATCTGGAAGGCTTTCATGGTTCCGGCGCAGATTATCCGGAACGCTTCAAAAAATATCTGCAAGACGGAAAGACTGCCAACACGTCGCCGCACAAAGGTGCTTCCGCTCGCACCAATGATGTCATCAAGCAATTGCGGATGCGACGTATCGAGAAGGTCATCATGGCAGGTCCGGTAGCGAACATCTGCCTTGAAGGGCACATGCGCGACATTATTGAAGAAGGATTTGAAGTGGCCATGGTTCGAGATGCCGTCGCAGGCGGATGCAATGAAGAAGGCGATGCCTACCTCGCCGCGATGGTCAATTACCGCTACATGGCTAATGCGGTGTGGACGACGGAAGAGGCAATTGGCCGAATGAAGGCAATCGCTTCCTGACGGGCGATTTGTGAGGCTGAAAAGAGGTGTGTTGCTGCGAACCGATTGACATGGCATGCGCGTATGGAAGCCGTCACACCTCCTTCGTCCTTATCGGCTTGACTCAATCGCTCTGCAACGTTAAGCCCAATGAACTGAAGTCATTGTCAGCGCGTGGAGAGCGATCGACGGCCGCCGTCCTCCTGAGAGCTGGCGAAGGCTTCAGCCTTGCTCAATCTCCATTGACCAGTCACCAGGGCAGCGACGTCTCGATCATCTTTAGCTAACGCGATTAAAGAAATTCAGCCTTCTGGTCAAAGGAGTTCGGACGGACCACGTTCCACCTCGAAACATGAATGCGCACGCCACATGCTGATCGCCAAACCCAACGGCATGGACGTGAACACAACGTGCGATAAGCGTGATTCCCGTGGATTGAATCTGGCCAATTTAAGAGTCGACACGATCTGGCAGGCTACCGATGAACACATCATCTGCAACATCGTCTCCTCGACGCTGGATCGCGGGTCCTGCTTCGATCGGCTTGAGCCAATGCCCGGTGATGCGCTCCTTGGTCTCGGCAAGTATCTGGCTCGACAGCGCTGGATCGTCGACGATCCGCGACATGGTCAGCGCGCCGAGTAACGCCGAAAAAGCGAACATGGCGGCGCCGTCGTCGGTTGCGCCCTTCTCGGCCATGCTGGTGATGATCTCGCGATATCCGTTCGTTGCGGCTCGCCGTGTCTCCGTGTCAGCCCGGGCAAGCTCGCTCCCCATCGCGATAAGAGGGCACTCGCCCAGACAGTCTCTGCGATTTTTATCCGAAAGGTAGGCTTGGAAATGTTCGATAAAGGCACGCTCGCCCGCATTGGCCGATGCATCGATCGCGTCAAGGGTGGATTCCATTCCGGCCGCGCAAGCTTCGGCCACCAGATGATCCTTGGACGAAAAATGGCGATAGAAACCGCCAGGCGTCAAGCCGGCCGCAGACATGATCTCGGCAACGCCAGTAGCGTGAATTCCGTTATTTCTAAACGCCTGCGCAGCGGCCTGAACAATCCGTTGACGCGTCGCAGCCGTCTCAGCCTTCGACTTTTTCATACCGTTACTCCTCACTGCATTCGCAACTCAGTTTTCCAAATTTCGATACCTGCCGCGCCAGACGCTTTGCTTGTTGGCCAGGTTCACCGCGTTCAACTCAACGGCAAAGGCCAATGCCCGCCAGTGCTTGATGCGCAACGCTATTCGGTGAACTCGCAGACTGCTGAAGATCTCCGCTTAGACACGACACCGAGATGTCTACAGCAACTCTCATCTCTTGACAATATGGATTATACCCATTATCTTGCGAATCGATAGTGCATGTTGATCATCTAACACGGAACAGGTCGATTCGTTGACCCACCCAGCCTAGTCATCTAATCAGGATTATCATGAATAATCGTCTAAACCAGGCCGAAGCGAGTGCCGTCACTCCAACGAGTTCGGCAAAACCGCGCGGCACGCGTTGGGTCGGCAAAGCCGTCGCCTTAGCGGTTATCGTCGCTGTTGCTGCGACTGCGTATCACCTGCATGAATCAACCTCTGCGCCTGTCGCTGCTCCACCGCCGCCGCCTGTTGCCGTTAGCGCGCCGTTGCAACGCGACATCGAAGGGCGGCTTGGTTTTCTGGGTCAGTTCTCCGCGGTAAATCGCGTCGAGTTGCGCGCTCAGGTGGGTGGCACGCTCACGCAAATCGCCTTTAAAGATGGCGACATCGTGCATAAAGGCGATCTGCTTTTCGAAATCGATCCTGAGCCTTATCAGATCAAGTTGAGCGAAGCGAATGCCGAACTCGAATCCGCTAATGCACGGTTGGCACTGGCAACGCGCCAACTAGCACGCGCTCAGGAACTTCAACGTTCGGAAGCCGGCACGGTAGAAAACGTCGATCAGAAGGTTGCAGAACAGCGCGCTGCTCAGGCAGCCGTCGACAATGGCAAGGCGCTCGTCCACGACGCGAAGTTTGACCTCGACCGTTGCCGTGTTTATGCACCGTTCACCGGCCGCATGGGTACGCACCTGGTCTCCACGGGCAATCTGGTTTCCGGCAGTCGCGCAGCAAGCAGCCCGACGACATTGCTCGCGACGATCGTCTCACTCGACCCGATCTATCTCGACTTCGATATGAGCGAGAACGACTACGCCACGTTCCAGCAAGTTCGCGCGAATCAGAAGGGAGCGCTAGCCGACAAGGTGAACATTTCGCCGACCGGCGATTCCGCGTTCAGCAAGCAAGGCACGCTCAACTTCATCGACAACACACTTGATCGATCGAGTGGGACGATTCATGCGCGCGCTACGGTTCCGAATCCTGATTTTGCGCTCACGCCGGGCGGCTTTTCACGCGTGAGACTGGCGGTGTCCGCGCCTCAGCCTGCTCTGCTCGTACCCGATGCCGCTGTTCTCCAGGATCAAACGAGCCATACGGTATATGTTGTCGGCGACGACGACGTTGCTACGCCGCGTCAGGTTGAAGTCGGCGATCTTCGTGGCGGTCTGCGCATTATCCGGTCAGGGCTAAAGCCGACCGACAAGGTGATCATCGACGGAATTCCGACCGTTCGCCCGGGTTCGAAAGTCGCGCCTCACGCTGGAACGATCAAGTTCTCTTCCGAGCAGGTCGAAGAGGGCGCGAAATCATGAAACTCACTCACTTCTTCATTGAGCACCCCCGCTTTGCGGCCGTGCTCAATATCTTTGCGGTGCTGATCGGCCTGGTGACGATGGTAAAACTGCCAATCGCCCAGTACCCCAATATCGTTCCAACTACGATCCAGATCGTGACGTCCTATCCGGGTGCGTCGGCAGACACCATCGCTCGCACTGTTGCAACGCCTCTCGAGCAGTCGGTGAATGGCGTTGAAAACATGGACTACATCACGAGCCAATCGACGAGCGACGGCCACCTCGCGATTACCGTGATCTTCAAGGTTGGTACAGATCCGAACACCGCACTGCTGTTGACGCGTAGCCGTGTGGAAGACACGCTTTCACGCCTGCCCGAAGAAGTGCAGTTGCAGGGCGTTCAGGTGAAGAAGACGATTCAGGCTCTTTTGCTGGGTGTTCACGTCTATTCGCCGGACGGTTCCCGCAGCCCGGAATATCTGTCTAACTACATGCTCAAGATCCGCGATCAGATCGCGCGTTTGCCGGGCGTGTCGGACTTCCAGTTGTTCGGCGAGCGGCAATACGCGATGCGAATCTGGATCGACTCAGATAAAGCCGCCTCGTACAACATTAGCGCCAACGAAATTCTCGCCGCGCTACGTGCGCAGAACACCTCCGTATCGGCGGGCGTGCTTAACCAGCCACCTGTCTCTAACAACGGTATCGGCGCCTACCAGATCAACGTTGACGCGTTGGGCCGACTCACCACGCCCGAGCAGTTTGCCGACGTCATTGTGAAATCCGACCCACAAGGTCGTGTCACGCGCATTCGCGACATCGGCCGCGTTGAACTGGGCTCGGTGGACTACGGTTCCAAAGCTTATGCAGACAAGTACCCTTCCGCTCCCTGGTTCGTGATCGCAACGCCCGATGCAAACGTCGTGGCAGTCGAAAACGAAATCTGGGACAAGATGGCGGAGTTGAAAAAGACGTTCCCGACCGGCGTCGATTACATCCGGATCTACGACCCGACCACGTTCGTTTCCCAGTCGATTCACGAAGTGATCAAGACCATCATCATCGCGATCCTGCTGGTGGTTGGCGTGGTTTATCTGTTCCTGCAGAACTGGCGTGCGACGATCATTCCGGTTGTCGCGATTCCGGTCTCGCTGTTGGGCACGTTCACGATTCTTTCATTGTTCGGCGCGTCGATTAACAACTTATCGCTATTCGGGCTGGTGCTAGCCGTGGGGATTGTGGTGGACGATGCGATTGTCGTCGTGGAAAACGTCGAGCGGAACATGGCGCTCGGCATGTCGCCACGCGAAGCTGCACACCAGACGATGAACGAAGTGTCGACCGCGATTATCGCAATCGCGCTGACACTGTGTGCTGTGTTCGGGCCGACCGCTTTGATGTCCGGCATTTCGGGTCTGTTCTTCAAGCAGTTCGCGATCACAATCGCGGCGTCCACCATCATCTCGTGCTTTGTTTCGCTGACACTCAGCCCTGCTCTTTGTGCAGCGCTGCTCAAGCCGCACGAAATGGAACATGTCGGTGAGCAGGCTTCGACCGCATGGGGCCGCTTCCATCACGCCACTTTTGGTCGATTCAATGCGTCGTTCGAATGGCTGTCTGACAGGTACGGTAAGGTTACCGGTCGCGCCGTTCGCGCAACAACGCTCATGCTGATCGTCTACGCCGGCCTGATTGCAGCCACCGGCCTGCAGATGGCCAGAATGCCGACGGGGTTTATTCCGGACCAGGACATCGGCTACCAGGCGGTGATTGCATTCCTTCCGCCGGGCTCCAGTCTTGAGCGTACCGACAAGGTGATCCGCGAGATCAACGATATCGTGCTCAATACGCCTGGAATGAAGGGCGTGACTCATACGTCACCGGTTACCGGCTATGACGTCACCACAGGCACGATTGCGCCGAACGTCGGCACGCTTTTCTACGGTCTTCCTTCGCTGTATGACAAGCACGTTCCGGGTGTCAACGCGGCAACGATGCTGGTGGAAATCCGCAAGCGTGTTGCGAGCATCAAAGACGCTGTCGTAGTCGTTATCAATCCGCCGCCTGTTCAGGGTCTCGGTTCGGCGGGTGGCTTCAAGCTCATGCTCGAAGACCGCGCCGGGTTGGGTCCTCAGGCACTCGCTCAGGCAACCAATGCACTGGTTGCCGCAGCAAACAAGGATAAAGTCTTCGGTGGCGTATTCACGCTCTACAACGCAGGCGCACCGTCTGTCTATACCGACATCGACCGCTTGAAAGCGGAGAAAATCGGTCTGGTCCCCAACGACGTGTTTTCCACGATGGAGCTGTACCTCGGCTCGCAATACGTGAATGACTTCAACTTCTTCGGTCGCACCTACCAGGTACGCGTGCAAGGCGACGAAGCATTCCGGCGCACACCCGAGGACATTGGCCGACTCAAAGTGCGAAACTCCGCCGGCAATATGGTATCGATTAGCAGCGTTGCGACGTTCACGAACACCACGACACCGTACCGCACACCTCGCTACAACATGTATCCAGCCGCGGAGGTGATGGGTGCGGCCGGCCCCGGCCATTCGTCGGGCGAAGCAATCGAACGTATGGAACAGCTTGCGGATCAGGTGCTCCCCAACGGCATTGCGTACGAGTGGACCGATCTTGCCCATCAGCAGAAAGAGCAGACCATGTCTCCGCTGGTGATTTTTGCAGCGTCGGCACTGTTCGTGTTCCTCGTGCTTGCCGCTCAGTACGAAAGCTGGAAGACGCCGCTGGCGATTGTGTTGATCGTCCCGATGTGTCTGCTTGCTGCGTCGATCGGGCTGAATATGCGGGGCATGCCGATCGATATTCTTGCGCAAATCGGGTTCGTGGTTCTGGTGGGGCTGGCGGCTAAAAACGCGATTCTCATCGTCGAATTCGCCAAGCAACGGCAGGACGAGGATGGAGTGAATGCGGAAGATGCAGCAGTGCATGCAGCGCATGTGCGGTTGCGCCCCATCTTGATGACCTCGCTCGCGTTCATCGCTGGTGTCGCACCACTCGCAATTGCCAGTGGCGCGGGTGCGGAAATGCGGCAGTCGCTCGGCACTACGGTTTTCTTCGGCATGCTCGGGGTGACTATCTTCGGTCTCGCTTTCACGCCGGCGTTCTACGCGTTCGTCAAGAAACTCGGTGTCAAGAATACTGTTCAGTTGCCACAGCAGCTTGGCAGCGGAGATGCACAATGACCTATCTACTCGAAAGAACGTCGAAGGCGATCATCGGCGGCCTGGTTGTCGCCGCCGGCCTCGCCGGATGTGCAGTCGGTCCCGACTACGTTGCGCCGAAAACAGAAATGGCGCCGTTCCATAACACCGACGCGGTCGCCAGCAGACAGACTACGCTCGCCGCGCCGAAACTGGACAACTGGTGGACCGGCTTCAATGACCCGATGCTGGAAAAGGTCGTGCAGCGAGCGCTGGACCAGAATCTTGGTCTTCAGGCATCCATTGCACGCGTAGCCCAGGCTCGGGCCGCCGCGCAGGCAGCAGGCGCTGCGCTTCTGCCGACTGTGGACGCAGGCGCCTCTTATACGGCGGAGCATCAGAGCACGCAGAGCCCGCTGGGCGCGCTGGCGAGCGCTTTTCCGAACTACAGCCGCGACCAGAAGGAATATGTGGTCGGTGCAACCGCTAGTTGGGAAATCGATCTCGCCGGTGGACTAAGACGAGCGCATGCGGCCGCGCGCGACGAAGAACAGGCTGCCGAGGCCGATCAACTCGGCACGCGTGTCACGGTTGCGGCGGATGCTGCGGACGCCTATCTGCAGATTCGTGGACTACAGGCGCGAGTTGCTGTCACTCAGGATCAGATCGACACCGATGCGCATCTGCTAGAACTGGTCCGCGCGCGCAAGACCGCCGGCGCTGCGGATGAACGTGAAGTCGCGCAAGCCGAAGCTTTGCTGCGTCAGGCTCGTGCATTGATGCCTTCGCTGCGCGTCGCCCTTGAAGCACAACTCAACCGGCTGGATGTGCTGATGGGTGCCCAGCCCGGCACCTACGCTGCTGAGCTCAATGACAACGCCGCTGTCATTCCGGATATCCCGGCGATCGGCACGGGTGATCAGCCGATTGATGTGCTTCGTCGTCGGCCTGACATCATTGCGGCCGAGCGTCATCTGGCCGCATCGAACGAACAGATTGGCGTGGCATTGTCGGATTACTATCCAAAGATTTCGCTGTCCGGCGCGTTGGGTTTCGACAGCTTGACCACGAACCATCTGTTCAGCGCGAAGGCTTTCCAGCCGGTTGGCACGGGGGCTCTGCAGTGGCGACTTTTCGACTTCGGCAAAGTAGACGCCGAAGTTAAACAGGCGCGTGGTGGATATGCGGAAGCGCTCGCGCAATACAAAGAAGCTGCGCTTAAGGCCACTGAAGACGTCGAAGATGCCTTTATTACGCTCTCGCAAACAGAACTTCGTGCGCAAGAGCTTCAACAGGAAGTCGCCGCGCTCACCAGAGCGCGTGATCTATCCGAGAAGGCTTATCGTGCCGGCTCGATTACGCTGACCGACGTGCTCGACGCGGATCGACTGCTTCTCGTGTCGCGTGACGACCTGGATGCAACACGAGCCGATGCGGCGCGAGCAGCAGTCAGGACCTTCCGCGCACTAGGAGGCGGCTGGGATTCTCCACAGCAGGTCGCACAGAAGGATTGATCGAGCGACCGTCCATTCCGTAGCCATGGGATGGACGCCCGTTATGCCGACAAGAAACGCGCCGATATGATGCTCGTCATATCGGCGCGTTTCGTTTCATCACACACGTATGGAGATTCAGATTGTCTCTTTGCTGCTTTCAGCGGGTCTGAATGCGTGCAAGAAAGTCAAAGCAGTCCGTGCATGTAATCGACAAAGGCGTGTAACGTCGCCTCATTTCGCCTGAAGCAGACAGACTGACTTACCTTCCGCGAAGTAATCAGCCCCGCACGCGACAGTGTTGCCAGGTGCGCGGAAACGGTAGATTGAGCGAGTCCGCAACGCCGATCAATCGTTGTTGCGCTCACACCAAATTCGAGAGGCAGCTCCTAGTCGGCAAAATATAACTCTGGTTCGCGCAACCAGTTGAGAATATTTCGCCGAACGGGATTGGCCAACGCTCGGTAAATCGCGTCTACATCCAGTTTTTCCATCGACAGCAGTCTGTCCTGTCATCCAAGGCCCACGCCACGAGCGGCCGGTGGGTTGATCAGTGCGAGTTGTTGACGCTCACTCAGCACGCCGTGGATTTGCGAAACCACCGCAGCGCCTTCTCCGACACCTGCCGCAACGCGTTTGGTTGAACCCGATCTGACGTCGCCTATCGCAAATACGCCCGGCACGCTTGTCTCCAACGTGTGATCGACGTCATCCGGGCGTCTGTGTGCGCGCGAACCCGTCAATACGAATCCCTTATCGTCGGTTGCCACGCTACAGCCCTCCAGCCACCCGGTGTTCGGCACGGCGCCCGTGAAGAGAAACAGATGCTTGGTATCGAACGAAATATTGCCCGTGTTCGTCTTGCACTCGATCTTCTTCAAGCCGGATTCGTCGCCAGTCAGTGACGTTACCTCCGTCTCTACATGCAAGGTCACGTTGGGTAGGCGCGCGATTCGGTCTATAAGATAGCGCGACATGCTCGCGTCGAGACTGCGCGCGCGAATCAGCAGATGGATGTGATTGGCGTGGGACGCCAAGAAGACAACGCCCTGGCCGGCCGAATTACCGCCTCCGACGACAGCCACATCGAGACCTCGGCACAATTTGGCTTCGATCGGCGACGTGCCGAAAAAGACGCCGCGCCCGATGAAGCGATCGAGTCCGTCGATATCCGGTTTACGGTAGGTTGCGCCCGACGCGATCACCACGGCGTGCGCCGCGATCGACCTGTCGTCATCAAGCTCTATTTCAATCGGAGTACGCTCACAATGCAGAGCTTTGGCTTTCGACGGAATGCTGATGTGAACGCCGAACTTCTGGGCCTGTACAAACGCTCTACCCGTTAGTGCCGGTCCGGAAATTCCCGTTGGAAAACCGAGGTAGTTTTCGATTCGAGCACTGGCGCTTGCCTGCCCACCCGGCCCGCGGCTATCGAAGATAGCAACGGACAAGCCTTCGGACGCGGCATAGACGGCCGCGGCAAGCCCGGCAGGACCGGCACCGACTATCACTACATCGTAGATGTTGCCCGAGTCGAATTTAGGCAACCAGCCTAGCTGAGCCGCGAGGCGGTTTTCATCCGGCGCACGCAAAACCGTGCCGTCAGGGCAGACCACGATGGGGAATTCCGCTTTAGAGGCGGAGATTTTTTCCAGCAGGCTAACCGTCTGCGCGTCGTCGTGGGCATCCACAACAGTGTGCGGATAGGCATTTCGTTGCAGCAAGCGCTGCAGCGAAATCATGCGCGCATCGGAAGTATCGCCCACCAGTACTGGCCCACTTCCATTTTCGATCAGTGCGGCACGTCGGACAATCAATGCCCGCATGATCTTCTCACCGATCTCGGCTTCAGTTACAAGCAGGCTTCGCAGATCTGCCGACGCTATCACGATACCTTCGGTGTCTTCGACCGCGAGACCGTCGCCAAGGCAGGGATGACCGAACAGCTGGGCAATTTCACCGAGAAAGTGTCCCGCATGCTGGTCGACGACGCGATGCACCCTTCCGATAGCATCTCCTCTCGACACCCGCACCAGGCCACTGAGGATGATTATCAGCCCCGGACTCGGATAGCCCATCGTAAATAGCGCTTCGCCTGCTTTCCACTTCGAGACGGACCCGAATGTCCGCGCACGCTCAATCTCGCGCGGCGACAATGACGGAAACATCTGATGAAGACGGCTACTAAGCGGCGAAAAAGCCGCGTCGGCTTCAATTGCCTCGATCTCAGCGGCACTATGCTGCGAAATCACATTGGACGCGTCAGCAAGATAACGCTTCGACACAGACGCCGTCTCACCCAAGCCGAGTAAAGCATCGGTCGATGTGGCTAACGGTACATCTGACCCACCTTGTTTGTTCATTTGCGTCTCTTCAAGCAATCAAATACAAACTGCAGAACTGGCTTAAATTCATCGCAGCGCGGTGCCACGCGGCGCATGCAAAAGAGTAACGCCGAATGAACCTTCTAGCAAACGAGCATTAGCCAGATTCCGCCAGTATTGCCCGCAGAGCGGGCACAACTCTTCGCTTCTGCTTAAAACCTTGCCTGATCCAGGTACAACTGGGCCATCGCGGAGAACCGTACACCCTGAAGACTTGCGCGGGTAACGATAAGCGAATCTTCGAAATAAGTGATGATGAGCGGCGTTTCGTCGGCCAACAGGCGCTCTATCTGTCCCGCCACCCTTTTCTGTTGTTGCACGTCGAGCGTCGACGTGTAGATCGCCACCAGCTGATCGTATTGCGGATTGGCAAAGTGCGCTGCATTCCATGCACCACCGCTCGTCAACGGACCGCGCAGGAACGGGTCTGGAACCCCACGATGGCCGTAATCGGTCATACCCATGGGCGCATCGAGCCAATCCGATTTTCCTGGCGTACCCGCACCGTAATACGCCTCCTGGGGCTCGACATGCAGTGACAGGTTCACCCCGATCGATTTGGCTGCATTCTGAACGACGACCGCGAGGTCGGGCATTTCGAGGAATGCCTCCGTCGTCAACGTTGCGGAAAATCCATTTGGTACGCCCGCCGCTGCGAGGCGCGCTTTCGCACCACTAACGTCCTTTGCTCTTTGAGGCACGGATGAGTCAAACGCCGGGAAAACTGGCGCGAACGGATGATCATTAGCCACTACGCCCCGTCCCATCAGCAAACCACGCACGATGGCGTCCCTGTCGAGACTCAAAGCGAGCGCCTGGCGAACGCGTTTGTCCTTGAAGACGCCCTCATCCGTGCGCATATGGATTTGCCGATGCGTGCTCGAGCGCGCCCCGGCTATTCTGAACTCGGGATTGTTGAGCAAAGCGGCGCCGCCATGAACCGTGAAGCGGGTCAGCACGTCCACTTCACGTCCTTGCATAGCCAGCAGTTGCCCTTGCTGGTCGCCATAAAACTTGAATTCCACTCGCGGAGTTCGCGCTTTGGGTCCCCAATAGTCGTCGTTACGTACGAACGACGCACCGACTCGCGGCTGAAAACGTTCAAGCCTGTACGGACCAGTACCCATGAACGACTGCTCGTACGGCCCCTTGAAATCGTCGGGAAGAATCACTGCGTTGACCGTATCCGACGACACGTACCAGGGAAACGATCCATTCGGCGCGTCCAGATGAAACTCAACGGTTTCGTCGTCACGAGCCCGGGTACCGCCCTTTGACAACACGCCCTTGAACGTCGAGCGGGCTGCCGATCCGGAAGCCGTATCAGTGAGCCGGTCGAACGTGGCGGCCACGTCTTTCGCCGTTAGCGGCTTGCCATTCTGGAAGCGGACTCCTTTGCGGAGTTTGAATGTCCACACAGTGCCACCAGTGTTTGGACTCCAGGATACGGCGAGCGCAGGTTGCAGTGTGAATGTCTCGCTGCTGGCGTTCAGCAGGTATTCGCCGCTCTGGTTAAGAAGCGCCGGACTCGCGACGTCGAACGCCGTAAGTGGATCAATCGCGCCGGAAGGCATCGGATGGCCTACGCGAATGGTGTTTGCAGGCCCCACAGCGGCGCGCGCGCTGTTCGCCGTCATCAGTGCACCACCTAGCGTCCACAAGCCGAATACGCTGCCGATCCGCAAAAGTTCACGGCGCGAGAGGCGCCCAGCCAGGAATTCGTCGACAACGTGATTCTGAGCTTCATTGCCATTCTCGCGAATCGCACGGAACGGATTTCTTCTGTCTTTCATCGGTGATTGAAATAAAGAGTTGATTGCCAAAAATGCATGACCGAGAAGTTCAAGCCATGACAGAGCGGCCGCTCATTAAATGCCGCCGCTATTGGCGAAAGCATTAGTGCGGCGTCGAAAAATTGTTTGAAGGTCGTTCAAGACCGAGCTTGTCTCGTAGCGTGCCTTTCCCGTAGCTCGACTGAGCGAGCCCGCGTCTTTGCAATTCGGGAACCACGCTATTGGCGAAATCGGACATATCCTGCGGTAGCACTGGAAACATCAGGTTGAAGCCATCACACAAACCGGACCTGAACCACTCTTCCATGAAGTCGGCAATTTCGACGGCGGTTCCCGCGACGACGGGTGCAGCACCTGAGCCGACGAGTTGTCTTGCCACTTCCCTAATGCTCATGCTCTGTGCCTTGAAAGCTTTGAGCCTTGCGAGGTTGCTTCGCTGACCGTCATAACTATCCTCATCCGGCAAGTCTGGAAGTGGGCCGTCAATGGGAAGAGAAGAAACGTCGATCTGGCACCAACTCGACACGAGGTCGACTGCCATCCGCTCCGGGACCAACGATTCGAGAAGTTCGCGTTTTTCCTTTGCCTCGGCGTGGGAGGCCGCGAGAACCGGCTGTATGCCCGGAAGAATCTTCAAACTGCCTGGCGAGCGACCACAGCGCGCGAGACGATCGTTAATCTCACGGCGATATGACAGGCCTTCTTCCAGACTTCGGCACATCGAGAAGTGTAGATCCGCATGCGTGGCTGCAAGGTTTTTTCCGTCGCCAGACGATCCCGCCTGAACGATGACAGGATATCCCTGTGGCGGTCTCGGTACATTCAGCGGACCGCGCACATTAAAGTGTTGCCCAGCATGTTCGATGCGATGCACTTTTTCCGGATTGGCAAACAGGCCCGCTTTTCGGTCGATTAGCACCGCTTCATCCTCCCAGCTATCCCAGAGCGCTTTGACCACCTTCAGATATTCTGCGGCGCGGTCGTAACGGTGCGCGTGCTCCAACGTTGCATCGCGGCCGAAATTCATGGCTTCTTCATTCATACCGGACGTCACGACATTCCAGGCGACGCGTCCACTGCTGAGGTGGTCGAGCGACGCAAACATGCGGGCGACGTTGTATGGCTCGCTGAAAGAGGTCGATAAAGTACTAATCAAGCCAAGATCCCGGGTAACCGTGGAGAGAGCGGCCAGCAAGGTAATGGGTTCAAGCCGCGCATTGGCATAGTGTGCGACGTTACTTTCGAATGTGTCCCACATTGCTACATGATCGGCGATGAACAAGGCGTCGAGACACGCCGCCTCTGCTATTGCGGCAAGTTCGCGGTAGTACTGGAGATCAAATACTTCGAAACCCGGCGCGGCAGGGTGGCGCCAGGACATTCGATGGTCGCCTTGCGGGTTGAAGAAAAAAGCACTCAAAATCATCCGTTCCTGATCCATGCCAGCTCCATTGCCTGTAGCACTCACGCGACTAGTCGCGTTTGACGTAGCGGTTATCCATCTTCCACGTTTAGTTTAGAGGTAACGGACGGATCGTGCAGGCGGCAAACGATACCTTCGTCTGATTGTGTCGGCTGACGCCATGTGGCGTAATGAAATTGCCTGCTCTGTGCGTCGCGGAACAGGTATCGGGCGCTACACCCGTCTGCGCTCGATGATCTGCGCAGACAGGACAGATAACCCCCTGGTCTTCTTCGTCTGCTGGGCACGGTTGGTCGCCGTGCCCTCTTTTTGTTTGCGCTATAACGAGGGCGACTACCCGAGCGCCGAATCTGCTGGTCGTGACAGAGTTTTTTATTGCGCGGAAGGAGTCTCTTCCTTCAACATTCGCCACGCACATGTCGCGCTAACAATTGCGAGGCCAACCGCGCAGATAATCACGGCACGAAACGCGTCGACAAATGAGTTCGTGACCGCATGTTGGATTGCCACGTCGGCGTACTGCACCGATGCGAGCATCGGCTTCTGCCGATCGACCTGCATCCGAACCTCTTCACTTGGCCGCAGCTGGTGCATTGCGAGGTCAAGGTGGCATCTAAACGAGATCGACAGGATTAGACCGAGCATCGCTACTGCGAGAAGGGCGGCAACACGGGATACCGCGTTATTAATACCGGACGCCACGCCCAGTTGATCCGCGGGTGCCGAACTCATGACGGTAGTTGTCAAAGGAGAAACGCAGACCGACATCCCGAGTCCAAGCACAAGCAGCGGTATAAAGAAAGTCGACCAGTATGTCCCATCGCGACCAGGCAAGGAGATGCCGGCGAGACCGACGGCGACGATACTGCATCCTGCTGTCAGCGTCCTGCGCACACCGTACCTCTCGAGCAATCCTCCGGCCCACGGGGACAGCACGAATAACGTGAGAATCATCGGAGCAAGTGCGGCTCCTGCCTCTGATGCCGAATAGTGATGGATCTCAATGAGATCGATCGGCAAGAAATACATGGTGCCCCAAAGAGCCGCATACAGAAAGAACGTGATGATGTTCACGGCGACGAACACTGGCGCCGCCAGCAACGCAGCGGGAAGAAGCGGCGCCCGTGCCCGTGTTTCGGTTCTTCTGAACACGAAAAACAGCGCAACGCTGGCGAGCGCGGCGGGGAGCACGACCATCACGTGCTCCTGGGCGCTCATCAGCGAATAGGTCAACATCGCTAATGCAGCGGCGAGACTTATCGCCCCAATCCAGTTGATCGATTGGGGTTTCGCCATTTCGCGACTTTCGTGAAGTCGCCACGCAAAAAACACAGCCAGGCCAGCCATCGGCAGGTTGATCAGGAAGGCTGCGCGCCAGGAAAAGTGGTCAATGGCCCAACCGCCTGCAAAAGGCCCTATTGCGCCCATCATCGCGGTCACACCCGACCAGATTCCGATAGCGCGAGCACGCTTTGCCGGGGCGTACGCCGAGGTAATCAATGCGAGACTACCCGGGATCAGCAATGCGGCGGCAAGCCCTTGAATAGCGCGGGCAATGACGAGCATTGACAGTGTGCTCGCCACTCCACAAAAAAGCGATGACACACCGAACAAGGCGTTGCCCCAGATAAAAATCCGCTTGCGTCCGTAGAGGTCTCCCATGATGCCGCCAATCAGCAGAAAGGCTGACAGCGTCAGAGCATATGCTTCGACAACCCATTGAACTCCTCCCGCAGTTGTCGAAAACGACGTCTGAAGTGCGGCAGTTGCGACGTTGACAACCGTGCCGTCGACAAACGCCATCCCCGAAGCGAAGATCGCGGCGGTGAGCGCGCTACTACCCGATCGATCCTCCGAGTCGCTAGCAGACTGATAGATTTTCACTAGAGGAACCCCGCTGATAGCCTACTGACTTGCACCGATATTGTGGTGGTTCGCGCCACGATGCTTAGGGGCCTGTCGTCTTTAACGAGTCCATCCGCCCAGCAACTACGGCGGCAGCAATCGCCAGGACAAAGATGACAGCACCTGCCCACATCGCAGCGTGCAAATCAATGTGATCGACTGCCAATCCGCCGATCAACGAGCCCAGCGTGATCGACAATTGAAATATCGACGTGTTCATGGACTGTGCGGCCTCGGGCGCATGGCGTGTCGAATCGTATAGCCATAGCTGTGTCCCGACTGGCGCCATGCCCCACGACAGCGCCCACAGCAACAAACTGGCGATCGCAATGCCCCGATAACCGGGAAGGCCAGATAGCGCGACGAGCGAAAGGCAGAACAACGCTATATTTCCATAGACCGTTTTGTGCAGATCGCGTCCTGCCATCGCACCACCGACGAACGTCCCGACGACCGTCAATACTCCGTACGCAAGGAGCAGGATGCCGATCGTGTCGAGGTCGAACCTCGCCACTTTCTGAAGGTCGGCGGTCACGAATGTATAGCCGCAGAAATGGCCGGACACGACAAAAATGATGGTGCAGTAAATCGCAATAACCTTGCTCGACTTCAGCAAGCCGATGAAATCGCTCAGGATGACGCGCTGCTTGACCTCGATCCGTGGCAGCAGGAATATTTGCGAAATGAACACAATGATTGCAAGTGCGCTTGCGATCGCGAAGCCGGTACGCCACGCATAGTGGGTGGCAATGTACGTCCCCAAAGGCACGCTTACGACCGACGCGACCGAGATACCGGCAAATACCAGCGACGAAGCCCTGGCGACCTTGTCCTGAGGCACGAGGCGCGCTGCAGCCGTAATCGAAATGGACCAGAATCCGCCAACGCCGATGCCAAGAATCGCGCGAGCGAGTAGCAGAACATAAAAGTTGGGGGCGACCGTCGACATCATGCCGGACACGACGACGATTGCTGAAAGAGCAAGAAGAACAAGGCGTCGATCCAGGACGCCCGCAGCTAATGCGGTGGCCGGTGCCGCGATAAAACCTAACGCCGCCGTCGCGCTGACGGTCAGACCCGCCGTGCCATCTGAAATGCCAAAGCCTTTAACCACGCCTGGCAAGAGGCCGATCGGAAGAAATTCCATGACCACGAGCGCAAAGGCACCGAATGCGATGGCTGCCACGCCCAACCAGCATGGTTCTATCGCAACAGGGGCGTCATTGTGAGTGGTTGGCGTGGACATGAAATCCCTCTCGATCCGACACTGAGCCACGACAATGGCTATCAGTGTCTTTCGCGGCATCTGCCCGAAGAATGTCGGTAAAAAAATGGGCACGGAAACATGCCGTGCCCCGCACGCGAAAAAGGCTGGTATGGAGGAGCAACCCGCTCGCGTAGTAAGGAGACGAATCACCCGGGCACGACGATCAATCATCCGGATGACCGATTGCATTACGCCATGTTTAGAACGGGAAAACAATCAGACGAAGGTATCGATCCCGTGCGCCGGATCGAGCAGACTCTCGCGTTATCGTGCAAGGCTCGAATGGCTATATGCCAATTTCGATCGCCATATGTATCAGCTCGGCAAGAGACGCTGCGTTCATTTTGCGCATAACCTGACCACGATGAGCCTTCACCGTGATTTCACTGATACCCATCTCTTCGCCGATCTCCCGATTCAGGAAACCTTTGAGTATGAACAGCAGCACTTCGCGTTCACGCCGGGTGAGTTCACCATATTTCTTTCTGATGGCCATTTTCAGCCACTCTTGCCGCACGAGGCTTTCGCTCCGCTCAATGGCAGAACGAATCGCATCGAGCAATTGAATGTCGTCGAATGGTTTGGTGAGGAACTCAACGGCGCCTGCCTTCATGGCCTGCACAATGGTCGGCGCATCGTCCCTGCCGGTAATGAAAATTATCGGCATTGCGGGACGATCGAAGGCGAGCATCTTCTGCAGCTCGAGCCCGGTGAGTCCCGGCAGTGCGATATCCAATAACAGACACCCAGGTTTGGGCGTATTGGGGTACGCAAGAAACGCACTGGCACTATCGAAGCTTTTGACTTCGAATCCTTCGTTGTCGAGCAGCGACTCGATAGACTCCCGAACGGAGACGTCGTCGTCAAGTATAAAAACCGTCGCGAGGGAAGGCTTGGCAAGCGTCGATATTTCGCTTTTCACATCAGCGTTTGCCATGTTCATGATTCTCTCCACATCACCAAAAATCATTTGCTCCTAGTGTCTTCGTACGGCAGCCTTCAGTGCGTCAGAAAGCTCAATGTCACTGAAAGGTTTGTAGAGACAGGCTATGGCATCGGTCTCGAGCATCTGGGCATGGGCAACACCGCTCTGATTCGCGGTGATGAATATGATGGGAACGCTGATGTGTCTCGCTCTCAACTCGTACGCCAGTTCAAGCCCTCCCATCCCCGGCATGATCAGGTCAAGAATCAGGCATCGTGTCGTCACAGCGCACTGGGATTCGAGAAACGCTTCCGCCGATGCGAACGCGGCCGCCTCGAAACCCAGTTCCCGGACGAGATCTGGCAAAGATTCACGCACCGACTCATCGTCGTCGACGATGGATACGAGTAGCCGTGTTTCCATCGTGCACTGCTCACACGAAGCACCAGACATATGAACAAATCCCGGTGAAGTCAAAAAGCTGCGTCGCAGCGCCTGGCAAAGCGATTCATTTCCGGAACATCGAGAAAATAGCGTTCGCCAGCCGCGTTGTCTATTAGCCTATAGTGTGAGATCAGCTTTTCCCGCTCGAACAGCGCCTCGGACACTCTCAGTATTTGGGTTGCTTTGACATGGAATGGAAAATCCCACGATTGCACCCTTTTCTTGCTTTCGCTCGGCCCAAACTTTGCCGCCATGGGCTTCGACTATCCAACGGCTGACAGATAGTCCAATGCCCATTCCGTCCTGCTTGGTGGTGTAAAACTCTTCGAATAATTTGTCCGCCGCGGCAGCGTCGAATCCGGTTCCGGAATCTTCGACGCTCAGGCAAACGAAGTTATCCTTGTAGCTGATACTTACAACGATCGTTCTCGCCTTCCCTTGAGCTGCGTCGATGGCGTCGATGGCATTTCGAACGAGGTTCAGAATGACTTGCTGGATTTGAATCCGGTCGCCCTTAACGGGCGGTACGCCATCGTCGAATAACTCGGTAAGCGCGATTCGATCCCTGCGCAATTCGTCCTGAACCAGTTCGATCACCTCACGGGTCGCATCGCCGAGCCCCCACCAACTCGCGTTGATTTCCTTGTGCTTGAAAAGCTTTCGTAAGCGCGAGATCACATCTGCAGCGCGCTTTCCGTCCCGAATCGTTCGTCTTGCCGTTTCGACGGCACCGGCAATATTCGGTGGATCGCTGCTAAGCATGCGCAGGCTTGTGTTGGCGTTCATCACGATTCCCGCCAACGGTTGATTGACCTCATGGGCAATTGCAGCGGTAAGCACGCCCAGACTGCTCGCCCGTGCGGCCTTCGCAAGCTCTGCTCTGGCCTGCTCCAGTGCTTCAGACGCGAGATACCTTTCCGTCACGTCCTGCGCGGTGCCGATATACTCGACCTCTCCGCTCGGAGCCTTCGTGGCATAGGCGCAATAGTGAAGATATTTGACGGACCCGTCAGGCATTAGGACCCTCATCTGCTCTTCAAAATTTTCCCCTTTCTCTACGCCCTGTTTCACCCTTTCGAAAATAAAGGGCGAATCCCCCGGATGGGTGCGCTCTTCTATCATCGAACGGGTTACCGCCGCTCCGCATTCGAATCCGAAAATGTTGCACAACGTCCCGCACAAAGAGACGTGCGTCGCGCCGACGCGCCACGAAAATGTGCCCAGACCTGTCAGGCGCTGCGCCTCGGCCAGAACGGCTTCGCTACGGCGAACTTCCTCTTCCGCCAGTTTGCGGTCGTGAATATCGATGCTCGTGACGTACCACCGCTTGACGATCCCAACTTCATCCCACATGGCATTGGCGCGAAGCCAGAACCATCGATATTCCCCGTCTTTGCGTTTGATTCTCGCCTCGAAACCGCTGTCGTGCTGGTCTTCTGTCGTCGTCACCATTCGCCAGTGCTGCGTTGCATGGCGATAGTCGTCGGGATGCAATGCCGCGGTCCAACCCCAGCCATCGCTCTGGCTGGGTGAAAAGGCCGTGTAGTTGTACCACTGCTCGTTAAAGAAGTCGGCATGCCCGTCCGGCAAACACGACCAGATCAGCATCGGCACAGTATTGATGAGAAGGCTGAGGCGTTTTTCACTGGCCGACCACTTTTCTTCGGCCCGTTTCCGATCTTCGATATCCGTTCCCGCGCCATACCATCGCACGATGCTTCCAAACTGATCGTGAAACGGTTCGATGCGAAGCAGGAACCATCGATACATGCCGTCCCGACGTCGAATCCGAACCTCGACTTCGCTCGGTCGACCCGACGCAAGGGACTCCCGCCATTTTTCCATGCGACGAGAAATATCCTGCGGGTGAATCGCAGCCTGCCAACCCCATTCGCGAGACTGGGCCGCGGAAAGTCCGGTGTACTCGTAGTGTTTCCGATTCAAAAATTCGCATGAACCGTCGGGGAAACTGCTCCATGCCATGGTCGGCACCAGATCGAATAGCTCGCGTAACCGCCAGTCGGGCATGCCAGTCACTAATTTATTTTTGTAAGACTCCCGAACGGCATCTAACGGCACGCTCTGCCGTCTAGGGACCGCGTCTTCTGCCAATTCGAGCCTGGCACCCATGCGGACTGCAAGCTGTTCAATTGCGGGAGTCAGTATCTGCTTTTTGTCATACGGCAACTCACCCAGATCTCTCACGATCTTTCGCGCCGCTATATTCAGCACGAGCTGCTCGGCCGGGCTAGGGAAACCGGCACGGGATGCTTCTGCAATCAGCACGCCAGATAAACGGCCGGCGCTGAATTCAAACCGAAATGGTCCGTGCGTGGCAGCCCCAGCGCCAGACTCGGAAACCGGCTCATCCAGCGCCGCCGAAGCAGGTATTGCTGCATCCCTCGAGTTTCCGCCAACTTCTATCCTTTCGACGACATCGATACGTGCCTGACCTGATTCGTCCAGCGCGCGCAGATGGAGATAGTCGAGGCGCAGAGCGGCGACTAGCGCGCGAAAAAGCACTTTGAAAACAGCAGTCGTGTCCTGATCTTGCGAGGCTGCCGGCTTGAACAGCAAGCCTAGAATGTCATCTAGCGCAGCTACAGGGCTGACGGTATCGGAATGGGTTGTCGTGTAACGAGAGACTTGAGGCTGCAAAGCTTCATGTAATCGCAACTCGCTTTCGGGAACGGACCGCAGGTCGTCTAGCGATAGCTTTCTCACCTGAGTATTATCAAGTTGCTTCATATCCAGTCCGCGTCACAAATTCCCGATATGACCGTCTCTTTCCGCCAGATTTGCGTATTGCGACGTTCTGGAGCCACGCAGACCGACCAACCGCAAGGTGTCCATCACTCACGGCCAGGTCTACGCCCTATGCGCTGAACCGTGGCCACTCCTCCTCGTCGCCCGACGAGTTCGCCAGGACTTGTCAGCGCAAACTCCCGTGCAGCAACCAGCTTCAATCAAAATAATCATTTCTATTTTGATGTGGATTTCGTACGCTCACCATAATACTTTAGCACAATTTGCCCAAATACGCCGGATACGGTCTTCAAAGAAGTAGTGACGCTTGATACCTTGGTCCAATTGTTTCGCGTGGCTGCCTATGGCGTAATTCGCTCACAGATTGAGCCTACGTCGCTCCGTGAAATCTGCCTCACACCAATTCCGCGGCTAATGAACTGGACGTAGCCAGCCCTATCTGCCAACGCTCCTATTTGCGCTAACACGTAGGCCGCCGGATTAGCTGATCTCCGAGTGCGCAAGAGGGACGTCGCAATTGCCAATCGCAAGTTGCGTAGAACGGCTGACAGCAGCGCCAACCGGCGTCGCTTTCTTCGAAGGAGTTGCTTGATGAGCAAGCCACATTTCCCCCAATCGTCCTTGACGTGGCATCTCGCGTCGAAGCAAGCCGCCGGTCTCTGCTCGGGCTCCGCTGGCGAAAATACGAAGCGCCGCTCCGTTGGAGCAGTACCCAGCACAACACAGCTTGAGCATCGTTCTCGCCATCCAGCTGTACAGCACGGCGGAAAAGCACGCCGGGTGCGATATCAGGTGCATCAACTAAATCGTTCGCTTCTCCTGCGTCTGGCCCTAGCGCTCAGGGGCGACACCATCTATCCAGACTCGGTCAAGCGACGCCTGTGCCCTATTCAAAGGTCGGCACCCGGCATATTTCGCGTTGCCGGTTCAAATCCGCACGTCACCTGATCCCACATCGCATTTTTAGGTCTCACGAGCCAATCAAGAGAGAACTGCCATGAATCATACGAGTGAAGATCAATTGTTTGCGCGAGCCTTGCTGGACCTTCTTCATCCCCCTCAAATAGCAACTGAACAGCCGAAAATCCGGGTACCGCGCAGCAGTCGTTCGATGAAGAAGCTGATGCAAATGCACGTCGAACAATGCAGCAACGGCAACCCTCACCCTGCGCTTCCCGCCGTCGTGCTCGAACGCCCCACACCAAGCACGGTTGCCGTGCGTTGGAGTGATCCACGCTCCGGCTACTACGGCGAGCAACTCTGGCGTATGTCACAGTCTCGAACTCGAGCATTTTGTGCCGCCACTGGCGCGTTGATCGGACCCGGTGACATCGTGTTCAAACCATTAGCCAGAGGATCCACGATGCCATTCAACCGTGACCGAATGATTCTCGCGTCAGCCATCGGCGTGTACACGGAAGACAACACACATTAGCCACGACAACATCCGCTTTAAATTGCCATCGAAATTCTGCGCCTGACGTGCACCTACATTACATTTCGTCCACCCCGTTCTGACGCACCCGAAGTTGCGTTCAATGTGCAAGAAATTGCCGGCGACGAGACGCGTTGCTCTCCACAACTGCGCCTCGTCATCTCGTCTTCTCAAGTCTTTAGCGGATTGCCGCGCAGACTTGCTCTCAGATTCTTACCACGCCTACGTCATTCAATCTAACGCGTGCATCGCTTCAATAGCGCTTAAAATTCCTTGAGACCAGCGTTACCGACTCCACGCTCATCAACATCGCTCTTCTTTCATTCTGATGCTTCGTGATTTCCGACCACGCTACAACGTGGCATGAGAGATAAATTTCGTTACCAGATAGGAATCGATGGCATCGGGACCTCCCTCATAGCCGAACCCACTGTCGTTGAGACCTTCAAAAGGAGTTTCGGGTAACTCAAGGCCAAGGTGATTAATTGAAATCATCGCGGCACGAAGGGAAGAGGAAAGCAGAGACGCGACGGCCGTCGATCCCGTAAATACATAAATGGCGCGTCCGTAAGGCAGCCGATTACTTTTTTCAATCACTTCGTCAAGCGTTTCAAAAGTACTCAGCAATGCGACTGGCCCGAACAACTGGTCGCTCATGATGCGCATGTCTGACGTCACTTCACTTAGCACGGTCGGCTGCAAGAAATAGCCTGCAGTTCCTATCCGGTTCCCACCGAATTCCAGTTTGGCGCCGTGTTCAATAGCATCATCGACCAATTCCTGGATTCCATCCAAACGTGCAGCGCTGGCAAGCGGTCCCATATTCGTAGCCGGACGATCGTCACCGCCGACCTGGATGCGTCTGGTCTCGGCGATGAACCTTTCTTTGAATTCATCATAGATGCCGGCATGGATCATGAAATGAGTAGGAGCCGTACAGGCCTGCCCACAATTCCTGTATTTGGAGAAGGCAAGGAGTTTCGCCGCCATCTCAACATCTGCGTCGTCCATGACGACAGCTGGGGTATGTCCGACGAGTTCAACGTTGCTACGTTTCATGTGAACGCCGGCAAGCGCCGCGACATGCTTGGCGTCACTCAAAAAGCCGGCGATCGTCACCATCCGGACTGCCGGATGTGGGACGAGACAGTCAGCAATTTTTTTGGCATCGCCATAGACCAGGTTCAGCACGCCCGGCGGGATCCCGGCATCGACAAATATTTCAGCTAACGCTGCATTGGTCGCCGGGGTCTGCTCAGGCGGCCGGACTATCACGGAACAGCCCGCAGCCAACGCGGGTCCGATCTTCCGGATCGCCTGTGAAATCGGGAATGTAGTTGGCGTGATCGCGACCACGGGACCAACAGGCTCGCGCACAATCACCTGACTAAACCCAGGGCCACGTGGCGGAATTATTCTGCCGTATGCGCGCCTCCCCTCTTCCGCATACCAGTCGAGAAGATCCGCGGCAGCCTCGATTTCAACGCCGGCTTCTCTTATCGGCTTGCCCTGCTCGCGCGTGATCAACGCCGCCATTTCCGGAGCGCGCTCGCGCAGCAAGTCAGCCGCCGCGCGAATGAGCTTGGACCGGTTATAAGCCGAACGCTTCCGCCATGCCATAAAGCCAGCCAGACTTGATTGTGCGGTCGCCGCCAGATCTGCTGGACTAGCGTGGATGGTCTTCCCGCTCAGCATTCCACTTCTAGGGTCGTGCAGGTCGGTTTGCTGCTCGCCCGTTGCCGGTACCCAGGCTCCATTAATGAAAAGACGGTCATGGACGGCTACCTCAGCGTCCAGAACGATGTCGTCGCCACTATCGTGCGATGCGTGGTCCATCTTATCCGCCACTTTCAACTGACGTTTGATTCCGTTGCGCTGCCAAAATTGGCTCGTGTGTTGTTGAACAGCCTGACAGCCAGGCAGAGGTTCCCCTTCGTCGACGCAATTTACTGGCGTCCTGGGAATTTGAAGTTGGTGTGATTGCATCGGACTGACTAAGCAGACTATGAAATCATCTGCCGCCTTAAGAAGGGAAGGATAATTTCGCACGCAATCACTCACGAGCATCGACGCGCGGTTCGAAGGCTATCCAGCCGGAATACAACGAAATACTAGCAGGGGCAATCCGTTGCCGCCTATGCCAATACGTCAGCGCCTATGCTAAAACGTTATGGGCTATACCTTAAAACCGTGCATAGATCGGCCTACCGATTGAAGTCGTCATATCATGCGCATTCTTTTGATTTTAAATATCGATCAAGGTGACCGCCGGATCGATCTGCCCGGTGCCTGGAGGTGGTCATGAACGGAGTAGATCAGTGAAGTTCAAGCTGCGACAAATGGAAGTCTTTCGGGCTGTGATGCTCACAGGCACGGTCAGCGGTGCTGCGCGAATGCTGTTCGTTTCGCAACCGGCTGTTAGCCGTCTTCTGAACCATACGGAGACCAGCTTAGGCATCACCTTGTTCGAACGTACCGGCGGAAAGCTGCTGCCCACTGAGGCCGCTGCGGCCCTGTTCGAGGAAGTCCAGGAGGTCTACGATGCGGCGTTGCGGGTTGACCGGTTCGTCGAAAATCTGGCAAGCCAATCCGCAACTGAAATAGCGGTTAGCTGTAGCCCATGCCTTGGGTTAGACCTGTTGCCCGAAGTTATCGAGATTTTTAGTCAACAGAATCCGAAAGCGCGCATTCATTTTCATACTACATTGGCGATCGACACGCCGGGCGAATTACTCAGCAGGAAGACAGATCTGGCGGTTGTTGTCGTTCCGGTGAACAATCCAAATCTTATCGCGGAAGAGTTGGGTACCGGCAAGATGGTCTGCGTGATGGCGCGCAACCATCCGCTGGCGTCGCGTGAAACGATTACATTCGAGGAGCTTTCCACTCACAAGACGATCTTTGCCTCCTCCAGCATCGACTTTGGAAGCCTCATTCGCTCAACGCTCGAGGCGCACGGCTTCGACATTACCCCCACCATTCATGCTCCCCGAGCGGAGCTCGCGATAGCGCTTGCAAGACGATCTTTGGGGTTGGCGATCGTCGATGAGTTTTCCGTTGCAAACAATATCTGGGGAGACCTCGTCGTCAAACCTCTTTCGCAAAAGATTACCTACAGCGTGAGTGTCCTGACTCCGAGATTCGCGGTTCGCTCGCGCATGGTCGAGCAATTTATCCAGATCCTCCGGAACTGCGTGCGTTCGCGCGCCGCGGGCGATTCTGCCAACTGAGTCGCGACACGCGTCACCCTGGCGATGATTGCTATCCGCCTTGGGCTTAATCGCGCAGGCAAACAACCTCTTATGAAGCTTCCTACTGTTCGGACCTCCTAGCCTAAGCGGAAATAGCACGTCGAATGCAGCAAATTCGAGAATCGAATACCATCAATAAAAAGACGATGAGCAAGCGAGTCTACGATTCGCGCGTTTAGTACTCGGCACGTTTCAAAAAGCAGGGGCGAGTCAGATGATGGTAGAGGCTCTCACATGGATCACCTGAACGCGATCAGACTGTTCATTCTCGTAGCAGACATTGGAAGCTTTGCAAGCGCGGCGCGAGCGATGCGCATTTCAACATCAGTCGCAACACGTCATGTGACCTTTCTCGAAGAAAGGCTGGCCACTCGTCTGTTTCATCGAGACACCCGGAAAGTGACATTAACCGACTCGGGGGCGATCTACCTCGAGCGTATTCGACATATCGTCGATTCCGTCGACTCGCTCGACAATATTTTTGACTCGGCAAATCTGGAGCCAGCCGGGGCACTTCGTATTGTTGCGCCCGTGGCGTTTGGATCTTGCGCGCTAGGTCCCGTCATTGAGTCTTATTGCAAACAATTTCCTAGAGTAAGCACCGACATCACCCTGGACGACCGTGGGGTTGATCTGGTGCAAGATGGTTTTGACGTCGGCATTTTCGTCGGACACGAAATCCATAGCGAGACGTTGATCGCCAGAACGCTGTTGTCGGGCCGCCTGGTCGTGTGCGCGACGCCGGAGTATGTCGCCGAACACGGTGCGCCGCTTGATCGGAGCGGGTTAAGCGAGCATCAATGTCTGGTGACCTCACAGGGAAGCACAGGTGTAGCGCGCTACCTTGCGGGTGCGGCAGATATCTTCCACACGAAGCCCAAGGATATTGTCGTTTCCAATAACCTCGAGATGCTGCGTCAACTCGCCTTGCGCCATCTTGGGCTCGCCATCTTGCCGGACTACCTCGTCCAGCACGATATTGCACAGAATCGACTAGTTGAAATCGCGGGAGACTTTGATTTGGACAAGGTCGAGATCAAAGTCGGCTATGCCAGCCGCAAACATTTAAGCTCGAAAATCAGGGCTTTCGTCGACCACGCCGCACGTCATTTTGGCCAGCAGACGGGGCTGCGCGCATAAGCTGATCTCCGCACTGCTTTATTCCCCCCGCAAGGTTCAGCGGACGATTGAGGTTGTGAAAATTGCACTGTCTTCCGTACAACGATCTGCATCTCGCAGAAGGTCGCAACAACTACTCGGGCTAATCGTCGCCGCTTCCGTAATGTGGCGCCTCTACCGCAACCGCGTGCAAATGCGCGATGTATTTGGCCTGCGAAGATTCCGCCCACGCGGCGCAAATTTCTTTTGCCGTCATGTCGTCGGAAGATGTCACGACGTCCAGCAACGCGCCATGTGGACTGCTTTCACGTATGTTCCAAATCTTCATGTTGACTATCTCCAATGCGATTTCGAGCGGAAGTTCATTTCGCAGCCATCGCGGGCATGAACCGTATTCTGGCGTATTTCTGAAAAATCTTCATACGACCACTACGAGTGACCTGAGTTTCTCAGAGACGATACGGACATTTTTCTTGATCAGAACGACGACGATATGGAATTCGTCGAGCGTGCTTTGCGCAGAGCGGTCTGCCGCTTTGGATTGATGAATAGGGCTAGAAATGCAGCAACGATGCCCGTAGCACCCGCAAGAACAAACGCAGTCAAGTAGCTTCCGTAAGTGTCACGCACAAACCCAGCCATCCATGCGGCGCACGCCGCACCAAGCTGATGCGCTGCGACCACCCACCCGAAAACAACCGGGGCGTCGCGATCGCCGAACGCTTCCGTCGCCAGTCGCATCGTCGGCGGCACTGCGTTTCTATCCACAGGATTGCGGTTGAAAGACCGTTTTCATTTCCACGAAAAAAACCCAGTGTCCAGTTTGAAGACCGGACACCGGGTGACAAAGACGACGGTGTTCCGTTCTCACAGTAAAGTGGAACGATCTGGAGTTTACCCGTCAGCCACAAGATAGCAGGATTCTTTCAAGCCTGCTTGCGGCTTAATGCAAGTTCCAATCGTCTCCTTCGTTCTGCACTCCAATTTCCTTCTTCGCCCTGTCGAACCGCGAGCGGCCTTCCTGCCGGCTCGGGACGTCTTCTGCGCGTTTCGAAGATTCTTCATATAATCCAGCAAGAGCATACAAGAGGTCCCGGGCAAGGCAGTAACGGCAGGGGCCGCGCTCCAGCCGAATACCACTCGCAATTTGTAAGATCGCAGCGCCAACGAAAGGAAAGGGTTGATGCTCGAAAAACGGCGCATTCCATTCATCCCCTATTCGAACTGCAATCTGCGAATGGGCGATTTTTGGGCAATCATGCTCGAGGATGAGACGTTCGCTGCAGGTTGTGTGCTGGATCCGCTTCAGGCGAGCTCCCGCGTCGAATTCTTTGGAGCCCTTCTTGCATGGCATGGGTCCACACCTCCAACCGCAGAAGCGCTCGAGTGCTCCCGTACGTTGATGCAGGGCTATTTTCATGTCCGGATCATCGCCAAGTCGGGAGGCATAGTCGGTCATTGCAAGCTGCTAAATCGCGAAACCGCGCCGCCTGCTTCATCTAACCCGGCTGACGCGGAGCGACGACTCAAAGGCCGTCGCCGCATTCTCTCACCGTCACGCGCTCCCAACGCATTGTGGATGGAAGCACACAGGGTTTTCCTGGGATACAGCCCCGACCGGTTGAACTGGCCTCCCCTCTATGCGCGACGCACGAGAAACCAGCTGTAGGCAGACACGTCGCTTTTAGCCGTAGAACTCGGAAGGTCGCCATGCGTTCGCATACAGGCCAACACAGATGCATTGTTCGATCACCTGTCCCAACGTCGAGCCCGAATTTTTGCTCTGCTTCGATGGTAAAAAATGACGCCGAGTTGACCTTTACGCCAATTTGCCCATCGAGTAACTTACTTGTATTAGGCCCGACATCCAGACACGGATGCGCGCTTAAAGCATGACACTGGCACTAGCGATTCCGTCTGGATAGGCATGCGCGTCGGGCGAACTGATCGCCAGTTAGTATTAAATCGGAGACTTCCCGGCCATGGCTATTCTGGAACTACGACCCAACTGCGAATGTTGTGATACGGATCTTGGCCCGGCTGATGAGGCTTATATCTGCAGTTACGAATGCACGTTTTGTCCGTCATGTACGCGCGGCATTCTTAAAGGATATTGCCCAAACTGCCTCGGTGATCTGCAAAAACGTCCGATACGACCTAGTGGTGGCCCCGTCGGCGGCTTGAGCAAACATCCTGCATCCAAGAATCGTGTAACGAAAAAAGAAGGATGCGTGTCGACGCCCGATCCGACTCGAGCAAACGAAACGTGGACAACATAGTTCGATAACGTCGGACCGTGCGTTTGCGTAGCAATTTAATTACGCTCATCCACCTCTTTGCCAAGTTTGGTAAAGAGGCAATCGCTTATCGAGGTGACTCGACATGACCATCATGCTTAACTGCCCGAATTGCGGAAAGATCGGCATGATCGACGAAAACTCGGTCGATCTGGTTGACGAAAAAATTGACCCAAAAGCATTTTTGGCACCCGAAGGTTTCCGAAAGGTGGCACATGGTCCAACGTCTGACGAGGTCTTCCTCCACTGCTGCGAGTGCGACGTCCCCGCAGAATTGCCCGTCTTCCACTGACTGTTTCAGACAGTCTAAGCACTTATATAACGGCATAGCATGCCTCGTTAGAGCGTAGTGCACTTCAAGCGCGATCAAGAACGCTTTTGTCAGTAAGCGTGGCACTCTTCCGGTCCTGCCTCGGAGCTAGTCAATGCGCGTGTCAATGCGTGGCGATCCAGCCTGACCGACTCCTCTGTTTTCCTAGCCAATTCAGTCGCTGTAGAGATCAGTGGCCGCGCTCCAGGCCGTGATTTTTCAACGACGATTCTCAAGATTGGCCTGACATGTTGCTTGTCAGTTCATCATCCAAACGGCCTCGCCTGGACGATGGTTCGTCAGCGCCGATCTCTTCCGCTAGAATAATCCGCAAGCGTCCATCGGACTGGCGGCAATCGCGGCGACGTTTAACTCTCTGACAAGCCATCGTGAATCCTCATAAGGTCTGCTTTCTCATCTATCCGGGTGTCGCTTCATACGACGTGGCCGGCCCCGCACAAGCCTTTGCCGTAGCGGGAAAAGATCGATACAGCGTAACCATCGCGTCCGTATCGGGAGGCCTTATAGAAAGCGATTGTCCCGGCGTCTCTTTCGGTAGCGTCAGTGCGGCAGAAATCACCGGGCAGATCGACACCCTGGTTCTTCCGGGCGGCCTGAACGCCCCCACAGCGGCAAGAGGTGAAGCTCTCCTTGGAACCGTACGGCGCCTCGCCGCTCAGGCCGATCGTATCGCGTGCGTGTGCACAGGTGCTTTCCTTGCGGCAGAGGCCGGCATTCTGAAAGGCAAACGTGCCGCAACCCATTGGCGATATTGCGACGAATTCGCTGAGCGCTTTGCCGATGTCGCGCTAGAGCGTGATCGAATCTGGGTACAAGACGGAACCATCTGGTCTTCCGCTGGCGTCAGTGCGGGTGTGGACTTGGCGTTGGCACTGATAGAAACCGACCATGGAGTTGCGACAGCGTTGGGCGTCGCACGTGAGTTGGTAGTCTTTCTAAAGCGTCCTGGCGGTCAATCACAGTTCAGCACCGTGCTATCAGGGCAAATGGCCGATGCGGGCGGCCCACTAGAGCAACTGCTCGCCTGGGTTGCCAATAACCTCAACGCAGACCTTCGCGCCGAGGTCTTGGCCGAGCGAGTAAGTATGAGCCCACGGACTTTCGTTCGTACCTGCGTATCGCGCATTGGACTCACCCCAGCAAAGGTGGTTGAGAAAATGCGCGTGCAAGCGGCTCGCGAATCAATCGAGCAGAGTGACACTCCACTCGGCGTGATAGCAACGCGTTACGGTTTTGGTGACGAGCAGCGGATGAGGCGAGCATTTCAGCGGAATGCCCGGATCACACCACGCGAAATAAGGGCAAGGTTTCGAATTTAAGCTCATCGACGATGTGAGGTGCAATGCCTCACCTGAGTCGAACAAACGGCGAGCCAGTTGCTCGACATTCCGACTCCGTCCCACGCATTAGTCTGATCACTTTCTTAACTTCGCCAAGCCGGGTCTCTGGGTTCGTTTAGAACCCTACTTCATGGTGCGAGTTCGAATCCGCAGGTACGCTTCGATTTGCATTTTGGCGTATGATAACAATCCACAAATCGTGCGACTGAGAGCCTCGCGACTGTTGGCCCGCAAACCAACTCTAATCTGGAGTGTGGTTCGCAAGACAGAATCGATCTCATCCAAATTTCCCGGCAAGCGCCAGAACTCATGTAGATACAGAGCAAACCATGCATGTCTTTCAAGCAATACGCGAGCGTCGCTCCATCAAGAACTTCAATCCCCTGCATCGCTTCAACGAGAACGAAGAAAATCTTCTGATCGAGCTAGCGGTCCAATCACCCTCGTCGTTCAACGCGCAGCACTGGCGGCTCGTGAATGTCAAAGATACCGAGCTGCGTAAAAAAATTCGTGCGGCTGCCGCCGACCAACCGCAGGTTACCGACTCATCGCTGCTATTTGTTGTCTGCGCCGACCTTAAGGCGTGGCAAAAAAGCCCCGATCGCTATTACCGGAATGCGCCCCAAGATATTCAGGATCTACTGGTACCGTGGATGGGACGATTCTATGAATACGACGATCAACTGCAGAGAGACGAAGGCATTCGCTCAGCTACTTTAATTGCCCATACAATGATGCTTTCGGCAAAGGCGATGGGTTACGATTCGTGTCCTCTCATCGGATTCGACCCAGTAGAAGTCTCGAGACTGATCAAGCTGCCCGACAACCACATCATCGCCATGATGCTTGCCATCGGTGAGAGCACGAAACAGGCATGGCCGAAACCTGGCTATATCGACCGCGCCGAGATGTTGTTCGAGGATACCTTCTGACGGTTTCGGCCGCGTATTGATGGTGGCCTGATCGCGACGCAGCCTCTTTGTCTTCCGGCTTAGACGGCTGCGCCGCCGCTTCATCTTCTCACTAGCAAAAGTGACGCTCAACGCCTGAGACGCTGAAAACAGGGCTGTACTATACCGGCGCCCAATTGCAGGCTACTACCCGCCGACAGCGAACGAGCCCAAGAGACAGAAGGCGATCTGGAAAATCGAAAGACTTGTAGCGGGCGCTAGTGAAACAGGATATACGGTGGTTTCTGATCAACATGCTCGGTGACTTCGCTAACGATTCGCTCTGCGTCAGCCACCTCGTTCAACGCCGCAAAGAATCGCTCGCGTGGAAAGCGGTCAGTAACGCAACCTTGAACCAGAATCCACCGCTGATAGACGGTGATCCAGAGCGTGCTCTGCCGCCATGCCGGCAACACTTCAGACAGCCATTGCAGCCGACGGCGAGTCGTTTCCGCGATTTCGCCGTCGTAATCGAACGCGTTTGGTAACCGGCATCGTCCCTCCAGCCAGCAGTGGTTTCCATGCTCAATGCGATGGTGGGACTGACTCATCCACTCTTCCTCACTGACTCTCGGCCCGGCAGGCTCCGGGCAATTCTTGATGGCAGATGAGATTTGAAAAAATGGGTCGTGCCCACGATTCTCCAATGTCTCTTGAGCTTCTGATGACGATGTCACCGCTGCAACGACACTCCAGACCGCACAGTAGATGAAGAGCCGCCTCCCGATATGGAGTCTTGAGGCACTAAGTTCCGGAGTTTGGCGCGTTGTCATAGGTTTTCCAACGGCTAATCCAGCGCGAGCAAGTCGATAAGGAACACAGCCATTCTTCAATGGAGAACGACGCCCACAGGCCGCGTAGGGGCTGGGCAGGTTGAGATGATCGGCGAGCTGCCCAGATTCACATTCGGTATGAGGATTCCAAACACTATCCTCACTATGATTGACCGTCAAGTGTCGAGATTCCCTGATGTCGGGCACAAATCTCGGCCGAATGCATTCATTGAGTGCCGTAGCCGGCCATCTAGATTCTGATCTTTGAGTAGGCCGCAGGTGAATTTTTTGTCGGGCCTAAAAATGCAAATGTGTTTTTCTAGTTCTATGACAATCTCGTGTGGGACAAGTGCGGCTGTATGGAGGCATGCCATGCAGACCCGCTCCCGCGCCGATTTTCTACGTCTGCCTAACGACCTTCTTTTGCTGCACCCAAGACCCGTTGGTTACGGCTTTCAATCACGACCTCTGTTGTCTCTGTTGCGCCCGGGCCCGGTACATAACGAATATCACGGAAGGTCAAGGCCTTGCCCTTGCCGCTACGCACCGTGAGTGGATCGACAGGGCTACCGGTGGCATCGTCGACCATCGCGATACGTGCCTTTCCGTTCGGTGTAAGCCACTTGTCGCCCCATTGCATCAGCGCGACAAGAACCGGGAAAAGCTCGGTTCCTTTTTCCGTCAGCCTGTATCCAAACGTGTTGGCACGCTCGGCCAGCGGGAAGCGCTCAATTATCTCCAACTCGACCAGGCGCTCCAGCCGCGCCGTTAGAACGTTGCGCGCGATGCCAAGTTCGCTTTGAAATTCGTCGAAACGAGTCGTCCCCTGCGCGCACTCCCGCACGATGAGTAGCGTCCACCACTCGCCAACCTCGTCTAAGGCCCGAGCAATCGAACAGTTCGTTCCAGTAAGTCGTTTTCTGTACATGAGGTTTTTATAGCACGGTAAGTTTTGTCACGCAACTGTTTAATCAACTTGCAAAGCAAGCGTACCGGCATCATCCAGTTGCGTCACGCAACTGAGTTATGTATAGTTTCGTGACGCAACTGTATCGCTTCAATTTTAGGGGAATTGCGATGGATCGCCGGTTATTAACGCTTGCTCTTGGCATGTTTGCATTGGGCACCGACAGCTTTATCTTCGCCGGCATCTTGCCGCAGATCGCGCGCGCCTTTCACGTCAGCATTGGCGCAGCTGGTCAGATGATTACTGTGTACGCCATCACCTACGCGCTTCTGGCGCCCACGATTGCCGCGCTCGCGGCGGCCGTTCCTCGCAAGCGCATGTTGATCGGCGGCATGAGCCTGTTCGTCGTCGCTAATCTCGCAACCGTCGTTTCGCCGACTTTCAGCATTGCGCTCGCTACTCGCGCAATCGCAGGCGTGGGCGCCGCCATGTTCTCGCCCACAGCGAGCGGAACCGCTACGATGCTCGTCCCACCCGATCGGCGCGCGTTTGCACTCTCCATCATCGTCGCCGGCCTGACGATTTCCACTGCGATGGGAACGCCGATTGGAGCCGTGATCGGTGGTCTCGCTGACTGGAAGTGGGCGTTAGGCTTCGTTGCAGCACTCGGTGCAGCCGGCCTTGTTGGCGTTATGGCGCTGCTGCAAGATGTGCCTCTCTCGCCCGCCGTTTCGTTGAGCAAGCGCTTTGCCCCGCTCACAGATTCACGCGTCGCTCTAGTCCTCGCAACCACGGTGCTCGCTCAAATCGGGACCTTTATTGTCTACAACTATTTCTCGGTGGTGTTCGATCGCGCCATTGCCGGCAATACGACAGTGGTCGGCGCTCTGCTCGTGCTTTGGGGCCTCGCGGGAACCGTCACCAACCTGCTGACGGGGCGGATTCTCGACAGAATGGGATCGCGCAAGGTCGTCATCGTCATGCTCGTTGCGATCATGGCGGTGATTGTCTCGATGCCGTGGTCGGCGGCTCACCTCTGGAGCGCCGCTATTGCCGTCACCATCTGGGGCGGCTGTTGTTGGGGCCTGCTGGTTCCGCAGCAATTCCGACTCGTGCAGTTGAATCCGCCGATGGCGCCTGTGCTCGTTGGGCTTAACACGTCCGGCACCTATGTCGGCGTGTCGATCGCCGGTGTGGTGGGCGCCGCAGCCATTCCCACTATCGGCAGCCACAATCTTGGTTTCCTCGCGAGCGCGATTGTCCTCGCAGCGCTTGTTGTATCGGAGCTCGCTAACTGGCGTATCGCCGCGGTCGCAAATGCTTCGGCTGTCAAAAACGGCGCTACTGCCTGACAATATCGAACGCGAAGGTTGCAGATTCAGGTAAGCGGTTAGCAAGGCTAAAAGGATCGTCGACATTTCCTTGCAGGTAGGCGATATCCTTTAAGGCGACGAGTTCACGTTTGTTCCTTACTGCCGCTACGATTTTTCGCTTCGCTTTAAAGCACGGCCCTACGCCGACCTGACGGGACTTCAATGCGAAGCAAGCGTAGGGCGCTTTTGTAAAGCTACAGGCTTCGTGGGCATCCGATCCAGCATCGAACTATGCGCCACCTCATTGCAGGTTTCGCCGTGGCGCAGTCTTCCCGGACTGCTAACGCGAGACACGCTAAGTCGAGAGCATACAAGCTGGGTAGTAAGCCGCCTAATGCAAGTGCCGGTTGTGTGCGACGCCCTGCCCGTCATACATGTATGTTCAAAATTTCCTTTCTGAATTATTTCTTTTACGTCGTTCGTCGACAGACGAAGCGGTTCCCTGCCGGTCCTTTTTCCAGCTGGTCGAACGCAGGTAACGCCGCTCCGGTTTCCAAGGTTCATGCTCGACGGGCGGCCTCCATTAAGTCAACCGATATAGACGTTCCGCTGGCTCGATTCGAACGTCAATACCCTGCGCTTTGCGCACGGCACCCACACAAGTCACAAGACTTCCAAGTAACTTAAAGCACTAAGACGTGTTATGAAGATTAGGACGACACGCCAGACGAAAAGCGATACCTTCGTCCAATTGTTGCGCACACCAGCGTGTGATGTACTAGTGCCACTAGTTGAAAGCCGTTTTGATCAGCGCGCGGATATTCGCGGTTTGTCCCTGACCTGCAATGTTTTGGCTCTGGGGAGAACCCAGCCTGTAGTCGCACAACTCAACTGGTGAAGAGTTCAGGCCTCGGCGATGCGGTCATCGCCACGCCAGTTTCGGGTCGTCACAGATCCACAGGTTCGGCATGCAGATGCCCATCAAGTCACCCTGATCCCACGGCGATGCAGCGCGAAAAGCCCCCATGGCAGAGCGACAACTCACGATCAATGCCCCTTGCGACTCAACCCCGCGGACGCTCACAACATAGTCGCGACCCATCATCACGCCACATCTGTAATGAACGCTATAAAAATAGCTTGACGGCATGAGCGGGCCTCTCTATATTTAGAACGTTCGCTACAGAAATAGACGAAGCAGATGTCTGGAGAACGTAGTTGCATGCGCCGCCCAGACAGTAGCGAGGATCACCCTGATGTCTCCGGCAGTCTTTTAACAATCCGTAGTGCTAAAGGTTAAGGTAAATATCATGTCCAAGACAGTTCTCATCACCGGCACCTCCAACGGTTTCGGCAACGACATCGCCCGGACTCTGGCCGCGGCCGGTCACCGCGTTTTCGCCACCATGCGCGACGTCAACGGCCGCCATCGCGAAGCCGCGCAGGAACTTAATTCGCAGGGTATCGAGACACTCGAACTCGACGTGACGGATGACGCAAGCGTCGACGCTGCGTTCAAGGCGCTGTTCGCCAGGACCGGCGGCACGATTGACGTCGTGATCAACAACGCCGGTGTCGCGGCCGGTGGAATTCAGGAAACCTTCACGCCCGAGCAGACCCGCGCGATGTTCGACGTCAACGTCTTCGGTATTCAGCGTGTGACGCGCGCCGCCCTGCCGAGCATGCACAAGGCCAGGGCTGGACTGATCATCAACATCGGCTCGATTCTCGGCCGTGTGACGCTGCCGTTCTTCGCGTTGTATGGCGCATCCAAACATGCCGTCGAAGCCGTCACGGAAGGCTATCGCTATGAACTGTCGCAGCAGGGCATCGACGTCGTGCTGGTTCAGCCCGGTCCGTATCCGACCAGGCTTTACACGGCCATCCAGAAGCCCGCGGATATCGGTCGCGCGGAGAGCTACGGCGATCTCGTCAAACTTCAGACGGGTTTCGAGGAGTTCCTGGGCGGTCTGTTCAGCTCGGAAGGCGCGCCCGATCCGCATGACATCGCCAAGGCCCTCGTCGATCTGATCGCGCAGCCCAATGGTCAACGCCCGAACCGCGTCACGGTGGGTCTCGATTTTGGCGCCATCGCGGCCAACACCGCCATTCAACCGATTCAGGCCAAGCTCGTCGCTGACATCGGCATGGCGCATCTCGACACGCTGAAGGTTGGCTAACTCGATGGTCGATTGAGTTTCTCCCGTGCTTAATCTGCGCTGGTCAGGCTAGGCACGGGAAGTATCGAAGCCATTTCATGGCTATAGATTGAAATGCATCGCTTCGTCTGAGGCAACGTAACGACCTAAGATGCCGCAAAGAAATAGAAGGTCAGCGATCAGATTAGTGGCGCTCAATCGTGCGAAAATCTGAACATCGAAAGCAGGAGTTTGGCCAAGGCACTTGAGTGCGCGAGGCACCCTCAACGTAGGCGTTCGACAGAATCCGCTATCCGTTTCCCAACAATTTCTCGGTTTTATGCATGAGCAACCTGCCGGCTATAAAGAATCTCGATGGCCTCATTGTCGGATCAGACGGCCTCGCGCGACCGGCGTGGGCAACGGAAGGTATGCTTCAAAGCTACTACGACACCGAATGGGGAATGCCCGTTCGTGGCGAACGGGAAATGTTTGAACGAGTGTCGCTCGAGGTCTTCCAGAGCGGGCTCTCGTGGGCGACGATCTTGCGGAAGCGCGACGCGTTCCGGGACGCGTTTCACGACTTCGATCCCGATATCGTGGCTAAATTCACCGACGCAGATGTTGAGAGATTAAAAGCCAATACCGGCATAGTCCGGAATGTTGCGAAAATCTCCGCGACGATCAGTAACGCGATTGCAACTGTTCGTCTGCGTGACGCCGGCGGCCTCGCTGACTTCATCTGGTCGTTTAAGCCGGCCGCGACGCCAACGCCCGAAAAATTCAGCGATATTCCGACGTCATCCAAAGAGTCGACCGAACTCAGCGCGGCGCTTCGCGCTCGTGGATTCAAATTTGTCGGGCCCACCAACATGTTCGCGCTGATGGAAGCCGTCGGCATAGTCGATACCCACCTGGTAGGGAGTCATCGACGCGGGAGTTCCGGCGTCTGGGTGGTTGAAAGCAGAAACTCAGTTAGCTGAGTTGTTAAGCGAACTGACGTCCCAGTTCACAAGCGACCGCCGGCAGATTTAGCTCCCCTCAACCGTCACCCAACGGCAAATGCTCCGCCTCCCACTCGCGGCGCGTCTTCTCCAACTCTTCGGCGAGCAATTTCTCATCGGGAAGCGCCATGTGATACTCCGCGGCGAGTACCTTGTTGGGCAGACCTTCCAGCGCGTAACGCGCAATGGCCGCATTGGTCCGCGCGCACAGGATCAAACCGACCGGCGGGTTTTCGCCGGGCAGAGTCCAGTGCTCTTTTGCATAGTTACAGTACATATGCATCTGACCCGCATCGGCGTGGCTCAACTCGGTCAGCTTCAGATCGATAATCACGAGGCAACGCAGCCGCCTGTTATAGAACAGCAGGTCGATCCGATACCAGCTGTCGCCAATGCGCAGACGCCGTTGCCGGCCCACGAACGCGAAATCACCGCCCAATTCCAGCAGAAAATCTTCCAGCCGATGAATGAGCGCGTCCTCCAGATCGCTTTCGGAGTATTCGTCTTTCAGGTCGAGGAACTCGAGGACGTACGGGTCCTTGATGGCCTGCTCAGGAGTCACCGTGTCGGCGGACTGCGCGACCGCGCCCTTCTCTAGCATTGCATGCTTATTTTTCGACAGCAGCGTGCGCGTGTAGAACTGGCTCCCAATCTGGCGCTCCAGTTGCCTGACACTCCATCCTCCACGCATGGCCTCGGCTTCGTAGAAACTTCGCTCTTCCGGGGAACGCGTGCGTCGCATCAGACGGACATAATGTGTCCACGACAGCGGAAAGCGCTCGGCCAGCTGCTCGATCGAGAAATTCCGAATCGGTGATTCGGTTTTCCGCGCGACGGCCCTGCTCGACGATTTCCGAATCGCCGATTCGGAAATCGCGACGTCAGGATAGGTCTGGTAAAAAAGTCGCATCAACTCCAGATTGTCGACGCCAAACCCGCGCCCAAACCGCATCGTGAGGTCGCTTGCCAGACGCTCCAAGAGCGCCTGCCCGTAAGCCGCACGATCGCGTCCTCCCTGCTCGGCTTCAACGATCCGGCGACCAATCTGCCAGTAGGTGGCCGTCATCAGTGCGTTGACACTTCGCGCCGCGGCCTGCCTGCCCTGTTCCAGCAACGCGACCACGGCGCCCAGCATCTTGCCGTAGTCGTCTCCGGAGAGAATCACATCTGTCATTGTGTCCGTTCCATGGGCATCGTCGATCCCAACCGCAAAATGTAAGCTGACATCTATTGTCCATCACTAACCGTGCAAGGAACAGTCGCGAGGGCCGGCCCGGCCCGATACCGGCCAAAGGAGAATGGACCTGGTCGCGCCACGCGAAACGAGCGGGTGCGACCGCCTACGAAAAGCGCGGTCACGGATACGCAGACGCCCTCACGCCTAACCGAACAAAGGCAGCGACGCCTGCTGTCCGCCATGAGTCGGCCTCGGCCGTTCGGCGCGTTCAGCAAGGATGCGCCGGATACGCGCCAGCGACTTCTCGCCGGTCGCAGTAGGCGCGTGCGCAGCCGTGCGAAGCGGCGGCACCGTCAGGCCAAGCCGGCGGCAAACCGTGGATATGTATGGCTTGACCGGCCCGCATCGCGCCACGGCATCGGCAAACGCCGCGTCGCCGACCTGTTCCCTCGCCCACGCAAGCACGCGCCGATCGCGATCGTTGAGCACTCGTACCAGATGTTCCATAGCGCCTCCGAACTGTATGCATATACAATACTGTTAATATATACAGTGTTTTGGAAATTTGAAGGTCGGCCTGAAGGCAGGTCGGACAAAGCAAACCCGTGCGCCGGACCCCGCGCTACGGCCCGACGATGTTGTCCACGTAAGCCACTTCCGGTAAACTGGCTTTAAGGAGATGGCGTTCCTCCTTTAACCACCGCGTTCACCGCGGTTAATGACGCCTACAGTCACCTGACTTTCGTTGGGGCTGTAGGCGCTCGCGTCCGCATCCTCCCGTTGGTCAGGCCACGCAACATCGGCACATTGACCAATGCATAAACTCCCTCGTTTCGAACAACTGGAACTGCTGCCTTATCTGGGCAAATGGTTTCTCATCGCCTGCGCTGTCGCCGCTCTCTCGGGCAGCGCATCGGCCTTCTTCCTGATTGCTCTCGACCACGCAACCGCTTGGCGCGAAGCCCATCGATGGGTCATCTGGCTGCTGCCGGCGGCCGGCTTCGCCGTGGGCTATACGTATTACCGCCTGGGCAAGCCCGTCGACGCTGGCAACAACCTGCTCATCGACGAAATCCACGACCCGAAAAAGGTCGTGCCGCTGCGCATGGTGCCGCTCGTTCTCGGCGGCACGATCGTCTCGCATCTGTTCGGTGCGTCCGTTGGACGCGAAGGCACGGCGGTGCAGATGGGCGGCGCGCTGGCGGACCAGTTGACGCACCTGTTTCGCCTCGAACACGAGGACCGCCGCATCCTGCTGATGATCGGCATGAGCGCCGGATTTGCGTCCGTATTCGGCACGCCGCTCGCCGGAGCCGTGTTCGGTCTGGAAGTGCTCGCTATCGGCCGGATGCGCTATGACGCGCTGTTTCCCTGCATCGTGGCGGGCATCGTCGCCGATCAGGTCTGTCTCGCTTGGGGTGTTCACCACGTGCACTATGCGGTCGGGGCGATTCCGCTCATCAACGCGTGGAGCGTCGTCGCGGTCGTGATCGCGGGCATCGCGTTCGGTCTGGTCGGCATGGCGTTCGCGACCAGCGCGCACAAACTCGGCGCGCTCGTCAAAAAGACCATCCCGTATGCGCCGCTACGCCCGTTCGTGGGCGGCATCGTCATCGCGATTGCCGTCTGGGCGCTGGATGCCTATCACTACATCGGTCTGGGTATTCCCGATATCGTCCGCTCGTTTCAGCAGCCAATGCAGCCGTGGGACTTCCTCGGCAAATTCGGCTTCACGGTTGCGTCGCTCGGGACGGGCTTCAAGGGCGGCGAAGTCACGCCGCTGTTCTACATCGGCGCGACGCTCGGCAACGCACTGGCGCCGCTGCTGCATATGCCGTTCGCGCTGATGGCCGGGATCGGCTTCGTCGCGGTCTTTTCGGGCGCAGCCAATACGCCGGTCGCCACCACGATCATGGCGATGGAATTGTTCGGCACCGGTATCGGCCCGCTCGCCGCCATCGGGTGCGTCACGGCCTATCTGTTCTCCGGACATACGGGCATCTATCACGCGCAGCGTGTCGGCCATAGCAAACATCGAAAGCACCGGTTGCTGGTGCCAGCCGGCACGCGGATCGCAGAACTGGGCGGCTTCCGCCGGCAGAAAGTCGCGGCGGCATCAGTGACCAATCAGAAGCAGCCGGCCGTGCCCGCCGATATCGCTTTGACGACAGAGGAGCGCGATCAATGACCGAGGACAGCAACGACCAGCGTATCGCCGCGCTGCGCCTCTACTTCCCGCATGCGACGCGCGTACGCACGACGCGATTCTGGCATCACCTCGGCGCGCCGGCGCTCGCGCATCACCTGATCGCCGTGGCGAAGCGGGCCAATATTCTGCAGGCGATGCTGCATCACGTCAGTGCTGGATATCTGCCCGGCGAGCGGCTGTCGCATCACCATCCGGAAATCAGCGGGATGCGGCATCCGCAATGTCTGGAACTGGTGGACACCGAAGCGCGTCTGCGTCAGTTCATGCATGACCATGGCGACGAGTTGCGCAAGGTCCACGCGGTGCTCATGCTCTGCGAACTGCCGCTCACGCATTCACGTGCACCGCGTGCGCAGACAAACCCAGGCGCGGGGTAAATCATGGCCGGGGTCGACTCGCTTTTGCGATCAGCATGGGGCCGATCATCGGCGCGCTCGCGCCCTGCCTTCACGCGTTCCAGATACGCGCGAGCGCCGTCGCATAAACTTCATCGACCTGGTCGGGGTGACTGATATCGAACGCCAGGCTACGCAACCGGCCGTTGCCGAGCGAGTAGACCATGCAGTGCACGACGACGCTTTGACCTCTGGCCCAGGCGTCCTGCATCACCGTGGTATGGCAGACGTTTCTGGCCTGCTCCAGCACGTTCAATTCGCAGGCCACATCGGCCCGGCGATGTTCATCGAGTTCGCTCAAACGAGCCGAATGGCGCGCCAGGACTTCGCGCACATGCAGTATCCAGTTGTCCGCGAGCCCGACGCGCGTACCGGCAAGCGCGGCGTGTACTCCGCCGCAACCCGAATGTCCCACCACCATGACGTGCTCGACCTTCAGCACGTCGACCGCATACTGCAGGCACGCCAGACTATTGAGGTCCGAGGGAGAGACAACGTTCGCCACGTTCCGGTGCACGAACAGTTCGCCCGGCCGCAAATCGACGAGTTCATTCGCAGGAACGCGGCTGTCGGCGCAGCCAATCCAGAAATACCTGGGCGCTTGTTGCCCGGAAAGCGATGCGAAGAAACCGGGCTCTGCTGCCTCAGTCGCCTCGGCCCATGCCTGATTTCTACGTATCAGCGCTTCAATCGTTTCCATGACCCGCTGCCTCCGATGTATCGATGCTCAGTTCCACAATGGTCTGTCCATAGCCGATCAGTTCGCCTTCATCCACCAGCACCGTTTTCCGGATGCCATCGGCCGGCGCCAGGATCGCGCAGAAGATCGAGTCGACTTCCACGTAACCTACGTGCTGGCCTGCCCGCACTGCGCATGTCGCACTACCGTCTCCCTTGTCCTCATGCACCAGCGGATGAACGCTTCGGAACAAGCCCGAAGCTGGCGCGTTCGCCACTGCCGTTCTCGCTTCGACGGCAACCGCGGCTGGCTTCGTCTGAATCGCGTCCGACACGCGATCCGTTGCACGGTCGAACTTAACGCGCAATGTTTCAGAGCCGTTCTCTATGACGCACTCGGTCACGTCGGTGGCATCAAGCCGGGTCAGAATCCGGTCGATATCGTCCAGTGTCATACCTGCTGGGCCCCTTTGAACGCGCCGCTTTCAATCAGACGTTCGAGATGGTGAATGTCGATGCCGCCCTCGCAAAAGCCCGGCTCTTTCATCAGTTCGCGATGGAGCGCAATGGTCGAATCGATTCCCGCGACAACGGTTTCTTCAAGCGCCACCCGCATACGCGCAAGGGCCTGCTCGCGCGTCGCGCCGTGAGTGAGCAGTTTGCCGATCAACGAATCGTAGTTCGGTGGAATCGAGTAACCCGCATACAGGTGCGATTCGACCCGAACACCGGGACCGCCTGGCGCGACCCATTCGGTCACGCGCCCCGGCGATGGCGCGAAGGTCCATGGATTCTCCGCATTCAGGCGACATTCGATGGCGTGTCCATCGAACCGGATATCGGATTGCCGCACCGAAAGCGGTTCGCCCATCGCTACACGCAATTGCTCCGCAACGATATCGACACCCGTCACGAGTTCGGTAACCGGATGCTCGACCTGAACGCGCGTATTCATTTCGATGAAATAGAATGCGCCGCCTTCGTAAAGGAATTCGAACGTCCCCGCGCCGGTGTATCCGACATCAAGACACGCACGCGCGCACAGTTCGCCGATACGCGCTATCTCCGTGCGCGCAATACCCGGCGCCGGAGATTCCTCGATAATCTTCTGATTGCGACGTTGCATCGAACAGTCGCGCTCTCCCAGCCAGATTGCGTGACCGTGTTTGTCCGCAAGAATCTGTATTTCGATGTGACGCGGCGCTTCGAGGAAACGTTCGAGATACACCGTCGGATTGCCGAATGCGCGCCCAGCTTCTTCACGCGTCATGGCCACTGCCTGCAGAAGGTCGGCGGGCTCTCGCACTATCCGCATGCCTCGTCCGCCACCGCCGCCTGCCGCCTTCACAATCAACGGATAGCCGACACGTTCCGCGGCAGCCGAAATCTCCACGCTGCTTTCAGGTAGCGCGCCATCCGAACCCGGGACGCAAGGCACACCAGACGCCGTCATCGCGCGTTTCGCGCTGACCTTGTCGCCCATCAGCCTGATCGCGGCGGAACTCGGTCCGATAAAGCTCAAGCCTGCGTTCTCCACCATTTCCGCAAAGTCGGCGCTCTCGGAAAGAAAGCCGTACCCCGGATGAATCGCGCCGGCGCCGGAAAGCTGCGCCGCGAGGATGATTTCGCCTTTGCAGAGGTAACTCTTCGACGAGGGCGCGGGTCCAATACAAATCGCCTGGTCGGCGAGCGCGACATGTCGAAGCGTGGCGTCGGCTTCTGAATGCACCGCCACTGTTTTGAGGCCGAGCGCTTTGCACGCCCGCAGAACGCGTAGCGCGATCTCGCCGCGATTGGCGATGAGCACCGTATCAAACATGCGATGCCTCCAGTGGCTCGATCCCAATCAGCTTCGAGTCCGGCGCGACGGCCGCGCCGTCTTCCGCGAAAATACTCACCACGCGGCCGCTGCAATCCGCCTCGATCGTGTTGAGCAATTTCATCGCCTCGACGACACCAACGGTTTGCCCCACTTGCACCACGTCACCGACGCACACGAAGGGCGCCTGATCCGGCGCCGGCGCCCGATAAAAGGTGCCGGTCAGGCCGGCGCTTATCACATGTTGCGATTGCTTTGCCGGCACCGGATCGTCGATCTTCAACGGCACATCCGCAGAAGCCGATTCGGCGAACCGCGTGGACGCATCTGCGCTTACGCCGTTCGCTGCACGCACGAGCTTTACCTTCCAGTTGTCCACGGTACATTCGAGTTCGGTCACCGATGTACGCTCGATCAACTGGAGCAATCGGTTCAGTGTGTCATGGTCCATGAGCGCGGACCTCAAACGAACGGCTTGATGGTCACACCCGCGCCTTCGAGTACCCGGCGCAGTTCGGCGGCCATGTGAATCGCCCCGGGCGTATCGCTATGAACGCATATCGTGTCGATCTGCACGGGCAGCAGACGGCCAGAAAGGGTTTCAATCGCCCCGGCTTCGACCATGCGAAGCATCCGCGCCGCCGCTTGTCCGGCATCGTGCAATACGGCGCCTGGCGTCTTGCGGTCGACCAGATGACCGGCTTCGTCGTAGGCACGGTCGGCAAACACTTCACTGCACACCCGAAGACCGATATCGCTGGCAACCTTCTGCATGAGAGAGCCGGCAAACGTCATGCAGATCAAGCCGGGATCGACCGCCTTCATCGCGCGGGCGATTGCCGCGGCCACCTCGTGGTCCGTCTGCGTCAGATTGCCGAGCGCGCCGTGCGCCTTCACGTAAGTGATCGGATTGCCGGCGTAGGCCGAGAGCGCCTGAGCCGCGCCGATCTGATACGCCACCAGACGCTCGATTTCTCCTGCGCTGAACGGAATAATGCGTCGCCCGAAACCCCAAAGGTCGGGGAAGCCCGGGTGCGCACCCACGTTGACGCCACGCTCGCGCGCCATCGAAAACGTTCGCGCCATGATTTCCGGGTCTCCGGCATGCAGTCCACATGCGACATTCGCCGACGACACGATGTCGAGAATGGCTTCGTCGTCTCCCATGCGCCATGCGCCGAAGCCTTCGCCCATATCCGAATTGAGGTCGATGTGCAGGGGCTTTTCTGTTGAGTTCATTCGATGTCTCTCTAGTAATGGGTGGCTGGCTAGCCCCGCTGCGACATGAGCGTCAGCGTCCTGCGAAGCTTCGTTAATTCGGCGGTTCGGGCCCGCAGGGATTCGACGGCTTCGTTCACATCTGTCACGACGAACCTGATCCTCGAACCAATCGGCGCCTGTGCGAGTTTCCATAGATCCGCTTCGACCACCGTTGCGATTTTTGGATAACCGCCGCACGTGTTCGCCTCGGCCATCTGGATGATCGGTTGACCGGAAGGCGGAACCTGTATGGTGCCGGGGACGATTCCGTGCGAAAGCAGTTCGAGCGGGTCCGCCAGTCGTAAAGACGCGCCGCTCAACCGGTAGCCGACGCGATTGGATTCCGGAGTAATCTCGAACTCGGTGTCGGCAAACGACGCCTTCGCTTCGTCTGTGAATTGCGGATACTCGGCCGCCGTGACGACACGCACCGTCACGACTCCGGCCGACAATTCGCGCCAGAATTGCGGCAGGTCGGTCGGAACGACGCCGAGTCCCGATTCCCGAAAGCTACGTGCGGGCGCAGCGCGCACTTTGAGCGCGTCGCCGCGCCGGAGTCCGCGTCCTTCGAAACCGCCGAATGCGCCTTTGAGATCGGTCGAGCGCGACCCCATCACCGGTTCGACGTCGACGCCGCCGGCCAGGCAAAGATAGGCGCGCGCACCGCGCTTTGGTCGCTCGATGACAAGCGTTTGTCCGGCGCGGGCCGTGCGCCCCCACCACGGCGCCAGCACCGTGTCGTCCAACCAGACCGCGCAATCGGCGCCCGTCACCGCAAATTCCTGGTCTTCGGCGAAGCGCACGCGAAAGGGGAACAGACTGATTTCGATTGCGGCGTCCGTGGGCTCGTTGCCGACCAGCGCATTACCCACGGAAAGCGCGAGACCGTCCATCGCACCCGAACGACTGACGCCAAGACCCAGATGGCCGCGACGGCCTGCATCCTGAATGAGGTTAGGCGCACCGTTTGAAAGAATCTCGATCATGCCTGGATACCTTTCACGACAAACCGGACGCGGTCGCCCGGTTCGAACAGGCACACCGGCGATGCTTTCGCGTCGAACAGACAGGCATCGGTTCGTCCGAGCAGACGCCAGCCGGAAGGCGCCGTGCAAGGCATGACACCGGCCTGCGCGCCGCCGACGATGACCGTGCCGCGCTCGACATTCATGCGCGGAACACTTCGACGCGGTGCGGCCAGTTCCGGCGGCAAACCGGTCATGTACGCGAAACCGGGCATCGAGCCAACGCACGCCACGGTATACGTCGCTTCGCTATGACGGCGGACGTATCCGCTGACGGTGAGTCCCGCGTCGATCGACATCGCAACGAGGTCTTCGCCCGCCGCGCCGCCGTATATAACCGGCAGTTCGATCACCCGTTCGGATACGGGCCGCGCTTCGACGGTGTCCCACAATCGGAGTAACTCCGCGCTCGCTTCTTCAGGATGCAGATCCAGCGGATTGAAGATGAACAACAGGTTGTTCACGCCGAGCACGACTTCGGCCGTTCCTTGCGTGCCGAGCGTGTCCTCGATCTGCTTTGCCATCGCCAGCAGACGCATTTGCGTGGCTGCGTCGAAAATACCGGTGCCGGGATCGAGCAAGACGGCACCCGCGCCGGCAGCGCTCAACCTGGGCTGCGATTGCGGTTGCGGTTGTTGTTGCAACGGATTCAGGGGTGGCGAATTTTGTTTTGTCAGGGGCACGGCCCCTGTTGCAGACCCAGCACCGCACGATGTCTCCAACGTTTGAGCTTGCATGAATTACTCTTCCAACGGGTTGCAGGCAGTGGTATTTTCAACAGCGAAGATCGAATCGATCGTGTGGATGGCGAAGTTATCCAGCGAGAGCCGCGAGCATGCGTACGCATCACGCGGGACATCGAGGCCCGATCGGGCGAATGGCATTTCATGGGCTGTCATCGTGTTGATCTCCTCTGGCTCTTCTGTTCGTCGAATGAGCTATCGTCATCAGCCAATAAGTCGTGAGCAAACGGGATTTTGTGGGGGAGCCTGATAGATTTTTCTTGTGGCACTCGCGACAACAAACCGCTTGAAAATAGGAAGACCAAAGTGAATACCCGTTTTCTGGAAAGCTTCCTCGTGGTCGCCGAACTGGGTAGCTTCCGCGCCGCCGCCGATCGTCTGCACGTCACTCAGGCTGCCATTTCGAATCGCATTGCGTCACTCGAGGAAGAACTGAATGCGCGCGTGTTCGATCGCGGCCCCGGCGAATTGCGACTGACACCCGTCGGTCTGCGCCTCATCAGTTACGGCGAGCGAATGCTCGAGTTGCAGCAGGAGATGTTCTTGCTGGGCAAGACCGATCAGAACCTGCTGGGAAGCGTGCGAATCGGGGCCATCGACAGCGTAGTTCACACGTGGCTGGTCGACTTCATGCAGCATCTCCAGTCGTCGTATCCGGGCATCGAATTGCAGCTCAGCTCCGAATCGACGGAACGCCTGTTCCGCAGTTTGCGCGACGGCGACGTGGATATCGCCCTTCAGACGGACCAGCTGATTGGAGAAGGCATCGTGAGCAAGGCATGCTTGCCCATGACCATGGGTTGGGTCGGCCCCGCCGACGCGCCCGCCGAACTCGACAACAATCTTCAGCTCATCCTGAGTCAGCCCACCATTACGCTCAGCCGTGGCTCACAACCTTATCTCGTGCTCAAAGACCTCTACCGGCGGGCCGGCATGCCGCTCGGCAAGGTTCACTGCGTCAACTCCATCGCCGCGATCGTGGGGTTGGTGCAAAGCGGATTCGGCCGCGCGATGATGCCCTTGCCGCCCGTGCGTCGTGAAATCGAAAGCGGTGAACTCCGCATCATTTCCAGCGAGCACGCGCTGCCTTTGCAGGGCCTGGTGGTGAGCTATCTGGAGAGCCGCGCATCGGACGCTATCCGGTTCGTCGCCGAACTGGCGTGTCAGGAAGCCGACCGTTACATGCGGGCCATGCATGCACCTTTCGCACCGGCATAAAACTCATGCCGATGCGGCGGCATTCAAGCCTCGGGCGCTTTCGCTCTGCCTTTTCGGTGTTTTCGGTACTTTCGGCGCCCGCTTTTCGACGTTCTGTTTCGCAAGACGAATCGCCAGGTCGAAACTCTTGTCGGTGCCAGCGTGCGTATTGTCGACACTGACGATCCATCGGTCTCCGGCGAGACACCAGCGGATCCGACGCTCTTCGAGCAGCACAGAGAACCAGCGCCAGATGGAAGCGTCGTCGGCGTTGGCGAGTGAAGCGGCCAACGCCCGCGTACGCCGCATCTCTTGAGAATCGGTCACAGGCTACCTCGTCGATTTCCGTCGCGGTGGATCTCAGGTCTGAGGCAATGCCGTTTCCAGTTCCGGCACGATCGTGAACAGATCGCCGACGAGACCGTAATCGGCCACGCTGAAGATCGGCGCCTCCGGGTCCTTGTTGATCGCGACGATGACCTTCGAGTCTTTCATGCCGGCCAGATGCTGGATCGCACCCGAGATGCCGACCGCCACGTACAGCTGCGGCGCGACGATCTTGCCCGTTTGACCGACCTGATAGTCGTTCGGCACGAAGCCCGCGTCCACTGCGGCGCGCGATGCGCCCAGCGCTGCGTTCAGCTTGTCGGCCAGCGGCTCCAGCACCTTGGTGTAGTTCTCGCCGTTGCCCAGACCGCGACCGCCCGACACGATGATCTTCGCCGAGGTCAGTTCCGGACGATCCAGCTTCGTCACTTCACGGCTCACGAACGACGAGATGCCGCTGTCTGCCGCGGCCTCGATCTTTTCGACCGCCGCGCTGCCGCCTTCGGCCGCCACGGCGTCGAAACCGGTCGAGCGCACCGTGATGACCTTGATCGGGTCAGCCGATTGCACCGTCGCGATGGCGTTGCCCGCGTAGATCGGACGCTCGAACGTGTCGGCACTGTCTACTGCCGTGATGTCGCTGATCTGCGCGACGTCGAGCTTCGCGGCGATACGCGGCGCGATGTTCTTGCCGTACGCCGTTGCCGGCGCGAGGATGTGCGTGTAGTCCTTCGCGATGTTCAGCACCGTGGCTTCCACGTTTTCCGCGAGACCCGCTTCGAGTTGCGGCGCGTCGGCCAGCAATACCTTCGACACGCCCGCAATCTTCGCTGCCGCGTCGGCCGCTGCCTGCGCGTTGCGACCGGCGACCAGCACGTGAATATCGCCACCGATCTTCTGCGCCGCTGCAATCGTGTTCAGCGTCGCGGCCTTGATCGACGCGTTGCCCCCCGAGGGGGCTTCCTTCGGGGCGTCGAGTTCTGCAATTACCAGATTCGTCATTTCGTCCAATCTCCCTTGTCGACCAGAGTTAGCGCTTTAGCGCTTACTCTGGTCCCATCCTCGTGATCACAGCACCTTGGCTTCGGTCTTCAGCTTCTCGACCAGCGTCTTCACGTCCGGCACCTTCACACCGGCGGAGCGCTTGGGCGGCTCGGCGACTTTCAGCGTCTTCAGGCGCGGTGCAACGTCGACACCGAGATCTTCCGGCTTGATCGTTTCCAGCGGCTTTTTCTTCGCCTTCATGATGTTCGGCAGCGTGACGTAACGCGGCTCGTTCAGGCGCAGGTCGGTGGTGACCACGGCCGGCAGCGTGAGCGACAGCGTCTCAGCACCGCCATCCACTTCACGCGAAACAGTAGCTTTGCCGTCGGCCACGACAACCTTCGACGCGAACGTCGCCTGCGGCAGGTTGGCCAACGCAGCCAGCATCTGGCCGGTCTGGTTCGAATCGTCGTCGATGGCCTGCTTGCCCAGGATGATCAGCTGCGGCTGTTCCTTGTCGACCAGCGCCTTGAGCAGCTTGGCGACCGCCAGCGGCTGCAGTTCTTCGGACGACTCGATCAGGATCGCGCGGTCCGCGCCGATGGCCAGCGCCGTGCGCAGCGTTTCCTGCGACTGCGTCACACCCGCCGACACGGCGATCACTTCCGTTGCCACGCCCGCTTCTTTCAGGCGCACGGCCTCTTCCACCGCGATTTCGTCGAACGGATTCATCGACATCTTCACGTTCGCGATGTCGACACCCGTGCCGTCCGATTTCACACGGACTTTCACGTTGTAGTCGACCACTCTTTTGACTGCCACAACAATCTTCATCCTTCCCTCTCCAATCGGTTTGCACGCTAGTGTGCTCACTCGGGCGAGGCGTTGGAATTCGGCATTCTGAAAGGCCGCATTTCATCCGCTCAAATGCGCGCGCCGCCGCGCCACCAAGGGTTTGGCCGTGGAGCGGCCGCGCGGTAGGCCCGTTAACCCCAGCCTAAACATGTCTTCTGAAATCAATAATTGAGCGACGAGTTCTGCTGATGCACGCTATCAACCATCAAAGCACGGCAAACGATCTGCCCTGCTGGGCGCGACGGCTATCCGTTTTTTTTCAACTTACCAAAACTCGTCACCATGTCAGTCAACTGGCCGGAAACAATCTTCGAGCACTTCAAAGCCGCTGACGTGCGGCAAGTGGCTTATGTACCCGACGCGGGTCACAAACGCCTTATCGAACTCTGTGAAGCAGACGCCGAAATCCATGCAGTTTCGCTGACCACCGAAGAAGAAGGCGTGGCCATGATGGGCGGCGCATGGGCAGGTGGCCAGCGCGGCGTCCTGCTGCTGCAATCGAGCGGCGTGGGCAACTGCATCAACATGCTCTCGCTGCAGCACGAATGCCGCATGCCGATCGTCATGCTGGTCACGATGCGCGGCGAGTGGGGCGAATTCAATCCGTGGCAAGTGGCAATGGGCAAATCCACCCAGGAAGCGCTTGAATCGGCCGGCGTCTACGTCTACCGCGCGGACGACGCCGCCGAAGTACCCGAGACCGTGCGCGCGGCACTGAATTTCGGCTACAACACCTCCCGGATGGTCGCCGTCCTGATCGGACAGCGCGTCATCGGCACCAAAAACTTCAACAAGTGAGCACGAATATGACTCAGCAGACGACGCCATTGAACCGTCGACTGGCGGTCAAGCGGATTCTCCGTGATCGTCAGCAGGACGTTCTGGCAGTGACCAGCCTCGGCAACCCGACCTTCGACGTGGCCGCTGCAGGCGATACGCCCCAGAACTTCTATCTGTGGGGTGCGATGGGCGGAGCCGTCACGTTCGGGCTCGGCATCGCGCTCGCGCAACCTTCGAAGCGCGTGATCGTGTTCGTGGGCGACGGCGAGATGATGATGGGCCTCGGCTCGCTGGCGACCGTCGGTGTCGATCAGCCGTCGAATCTCTCGATCGTCGTGATCGACAACGAACACTACGCAGAAACGGGCATGCAACTGGCCCACGCGGGGCGCGGCGTCGACATCACGGCAATCGCGCGTGCGGCCGGCTTCGACAAGGCGACGACGATCCACACGGAAGGCGAACTCGAAGAATTCGTCGACGTCATCCTGAAAGCTTCGGGCCCCGTGCTCGCCACGGTGAAGGTGGGCACCGATCCCGAACCGACCGCCCTGCCTCCGCGCGACGGTCCGTACCTGCGAAGCCGCTTCCGTGAAGCGCTACTGGGCGCCAAGGCGCACGCGAGTCAGTAAGTTCGGGTCGTATCATGCGGAAACGAAAGCGGCGAGGCGGTTGTCCCCTCGTCGCTTTCGCGCCCGTTTCGCAGCCGTTTCGTAGCCGCTACGCCGCAGCCTGTACGGAAATTCCGCCTCTGTCACCTGCAATCACGTGATCTCCCCGACGCTTCGCGAAGCGTGCCCGATGTTCCCCACTTCAAAATCCCGCGCTTCGAAACAGGCGTCGACACACACCCGCCCAGCTTTATAGTGGACGTTCGCGCCATCCGTCGCCCAGGTAATCATCTCCGTCGTTTGACTACGCAGGCCTCGCGACGAACGGGGCATACTGGCGTCGGCATGGCTATGGGCAGCGAGGTCTCAGGGAAGCGGGAAAATTATCGCAAACACGGATTTGAGCCTTCCTGCTGTTTGCTACACTGGTGTAAGCAGAACGTTATTACTCGGAGCACGTCACATGGCTATGCATTTCGATCTTGTCGATCTTCGTCTCATCACCTGTATTGCCGAGACGGATAGCCTGACGCGTGGCGCCGAGCGATTCCATATGTCGGTACCGGCGGCGAGTACCCGGATCAAGAATCTGGAAGAAAGCCTCGGAACCAAGCTGCTTTACCGGACGAGCCAGGGCGTCACGCTCACGCCGCCTGGTCAGGCATTCCTCCATCATGCCCGTGTCGTGCTGTCTCAACTCGAACAGCTACGCGGCGACATGCAGGAGTACGCGCGCGGCGTCAAAGGTCATGTCCGCATCTTTGCGAACACCACCGCCATGACCGAATTTCTGCCCAACGACCTGCGCGATTTTCTCGCCGAGCATCCGGATGTGAATGTCGAACTGCGCGAACGTTTGAGCCACGACGTGGTTCGTGCGGTCAGCGAAGGGACAGCGGATGTCGGGATCGTTGCCAGTAACGTCAGGCCGGAATCCCTGCAGATTCTGCCGTACCGTTCGGATCGGCTCATTCTGGCGGTATCGAATTCGCATCCCCTCGCCGGGAAAAAGTCGATTCCATTCGAGGAAGCGATCGGTTTCGATTTCGTGGGCCTGCCCGAAGCGAGCGCGATTCATACCTTCCTGAACCGGGTCGCGAGCGACCTGCACAAGAAGCTTCATGTGCGAATCGAAGTGGGCAATTTCGAAGCGCTGTGCCGAATGGTCGAAGCAAACGTCGGCATCGGCGTGCTGCCGGGTTCGTCCGCGGTTCGTTACGTGAAGACCATGAATATCCATCTGGTCGAGATCGAAGACGACTGGGCGACACGCAATCTGCTGATCTGCGTGCGCAGCCTCGATTTGTTGCCGTCCTTCGCACGCGAGCTGGTCGATCTGCTCACTCAAAAGAGCAATGATGCGGAGAACGCGGCCTCGCAAACATCGCGCAAGACTAACGCGACCTGACCCGTCTCTACCATTCGCATACGTCGAACGGCAGGCAATGACCCATCCAGTCATAAGCCGCTCCGCTTTCTGACGCCACCGTATCGCGCGCGTTAGCGTCGCGAGCTGATTCCGGCTTGCTCTGCGGCACCTTATTTCGCGCATTCGCCGATTCGTGATTAGGGTCCTGCTCGATTTTGAAAACCATGATTTATTTCCAGATGTCCTGAACATAGTGCTTCATGCGATCCCGCATGGCACGTCAGGGTGCAGCAATCACCCGCAACGCACAATTCAAAACATCGAAACATCACCTTAGCGTGCCGCTAACGGCACGTTCCGGATAAAGGCGTCGCCTTGTCCTCGAGCTTCGCATGCCTTAAGCGCCGGCTAATGGGGACTTCCAGAATCAATTATTGGCGGCCGGCTATTCGGGACCGACACTTGGATGCCGCCCGGCCCACGCGAATTCTGACGCCATCAATACCTCAGTCACGCACCCGCTAACGGGTGCGGCGTATCGCGCCGGTGCACTACGACATATCAAACAGAACCGTGCATTAACGGTAAGTCAGGAGACAGCCATGGTAGTGGTACATCATTCACTGGATCAGGATCGACTGGAGCCTGCGTCCGGCTCCGTCGACGGCCAGGAAGCCATCCAATTGCCCAACGCGTATCGCCGCTCGTGGTACATCCTGCTGGTCGCATGGGCCGCGTATTTCATCGATCTCTTCATGCGCTACAACATTCCCACGGTAATCCCGATCTTGCGCCGGGAGCACGGGTGGAGTGCGTCGACAATCGGCTGGATCGACTCGTCGTTCCTGATTGCGTATGCCGTCGGTCAATTGCCGTGGGGCGTCATCAGCGAACGCTGGCTCGGTGCGCGTTGGACCGTGACGATCGGCACCGCGCTGATCGCGTTCTCCAGCATTGCATTTGCGATTCACGCCGACAGCATTGCGCTCGCGATTCTGGCCCGCGCACTGATCGGCCTCGGCGCAGCGGCGGTGTGGGTTCCCGTGAACCCGATGCTCGCAAGATGGTTTTCGCCGAAGCTGCGAGGCACGCAAACGGGCATTCTCGCGATGGGCGGGGCGCTCGGAACCGGAGCGGGTGGCGCGCTCATGCCCTTGCTGATCACCGGCAGCGTCTCCCTGTTCGGACTTTCGATGATCCAGTCCGGGTTTCTCTATTCCGCCATTCCCGGCCTGATCATGATCGTGGTGGTTCCTTTGGTATTGCGTGACAAGCCGGAACAGATCGGCCTCGTTTCGCTCGACAAGAAGAAGTTGAAAGTCGGCCGCGTGAACCCGGACACCGATCCGTCCATGGCGTCGTTCTGGAAAATCATGAAGAGTTCGCGGTATCCGTATGTCCTGACCATCGCCTACTCAGGATTCATCGCCAGTAAATATTTTGTCTGGACGTGGTTCGCGGCCTTTCTCGTGTCGACGTATCAGATAAAAATTGGCAATGCGGGATTCCTCTGGGCATTCGTCGCCGCGGTTCCCGCTGCGTTGTGTCAACCGCTCGCGGGTTTCGCTTCCGACAGATTCGGCCACCGCCGCGCACTGATGATCTCGTTGTCTATCGTGGCCTTGATCTGCTCCTTGTTCATTCTCTATACGATCATGGGACCGCGACTGATTCCCGCGTGGATGGTGCTCACCACGGCCGTATTCTTCTCGATCTTCGTGAACATGTGGATTATTGCCTGGCCGCTCACCACGATGCTGTTTCCGACATCCGCCGCGGGACCGATTGGCGGCCTGATGAATACGGTCGCACAAATTCTCGGATCGCTGGCACCCATCGTTTCCGGCTACTTCATCGATATCACCCATTCCTACGTCGTGGTGTTCGTCGCGGGGGCGCTCTGTGCGATCCTCGGCATGGGCGCCGCACGCTTACTGCCGGCCGCGTCCGTGACGGCAAGTTGAAGGTTTCATCGTCAAGCGATTGATAGCGTGCTGCCATTGCATCCGGCAGCACGCTACGCAACTCTGCAGCACAAATGGTCGGGTTATTGGGTGTGAATCGAAGCGAGACAAGACGGGGAAGATAAAAGGCAGACGGCGAATGCGCTGCGCGAAGTCTTTTTTGCGGGTCGCCCATTAGTGTGATTCCCCCGGACAAACCGACGCAAACAATACGATGCCCGCAGTCAGCGCCGCGGGCATCGTTTCAACTTACCTCATGACGAACGGATTCGCCGTCTTGACACCGGTATTGATCCAGACGCTCTTCGTTTGCAGGTATTCGCGGATCGCGTCGATGCCGTTCTCGCGCCCAAGGCCGGAATCCTTATAGCCGCCGAACGGCGACATAAAGCTCACTGCGCGATAGCTGTTGACCCAGACCATGCCCGCTTGCAGTTTTTCGGCGACGCGAATGGATCGCCCGATATCTTTCGTCCACACACCCGATCCCAGCCCGAAGCGCACGTCGTTGGCCAGTGCGACGGCGTCGTCTTCGTCCTTGAACTTGATGATCGACAGGATCGGGCCGAACACCTCTTCCTGAGCAATGCGCATGCTGTTGTTCACATCGCCAAAGATAGTAGGCTCGACGAACCAACCTTTTCCGCACTCCGGCGCGCTGCCAGGCTTGCCGCCGAGCAGCAAGGTCGCACCTTCCTGCTTCGCAGTCTCGATGTACGACAGCACCTTGTGGTATTGCGGTCGCGTCGTGACGGGACCGACTTGCGTGTCCATACTCGACGGGTCGCCCATTTTTGCGGTGCGGGCCAACGCCAGCAGTTTTTCGACGAAGCTGTCGTAAATGCTTTCCTGCAACAGCAGACGCGAGCCCGCGATGCAGGTCTGTCCCGTCGCGGCAAAGATGCCGGAAATCGCGCCGTTCACGGCATCGTCCAGATCGGCGTCTTCGAACACGATATTGGGCGACTTGCCACCGAGTTCGAGACTGACGTGTTTGAACTGACGGGCCGCCGCCTCGTTGATTGCCCGGCCCGTGGAATCCGCACCCGTGAAGGTGATCTTCTTAACCAGCGGATGATCGACGAGCGGCGAGCCGACATCCACACCGAAACCCGTCACGACGTTCACGACACCCGGCGGGAATCCAGCCTCGGTGAAAAGCTTCGCGAATTCGATCGTCGACGCCGACGTGAATTCCGACGGCTTGATCACGACCGTGCAACCCGCCGCCAACGCCGGTGCAATCTTCCAGGTGGCAAGCAGCAACGGCGAATTCCACGGCGTAATGGCGGCGACGACACCGAGCGGTTCATTGCGCGTGAAGTTGAAGTAACCCTTCTTGTCCAGCGGAATCACGGCGCCCTGGATCTTGTCCGCGAGGCCGCCGAAATAGTAATACCACTGCGGCAAATACTGGCATTGGCCGAGCATTTCCGCCATCAGTTTGCCGTTGTCGCGCACTTCGAGTTCGGCAAGCCGCTTTGCGTCGCGAGCGATCAGATCGCCAACCCGATGCAGCAGCAAACCACGCTCGCTCGGGGACATCTGCGACCACGGTCCGCTGCTGAAGGCCGCATGCGCGGCTTGCACGGCCCGGTCGACGTCCGTCGCGTTACCTTTGGCAATCTGCGCCCAGGTTTCGCCCGTGAACGGATTCTCGGTGTCGAACCACTGATCCGAGGCCGACTGGCATGATTCACCGTTGATATACATTTCGAATCGTTGCATGACTACTGTCTCCTTTATCTGATCAGGCGGCCGACGCCACACGCCGCTGCGATTCCGCCAGAATTTCCTGCGCCTTCAGAATGACCGGCCGGTCTACCATGCGACCACCCACCGCCACTGCCGCGCCATGGGAGGCCGTGGCCGCGTCCACAACCTGCTGCGCCCATGCGACGTCCTGCTCGCTGGGAATGAACGCCGCGTTGACCGCCGCCACCTGGCGCGGATGAATACACAGCTTCGCGCCGAAACCGAGCCGTTTTGCGCGAAGCGTGTCGCGCGTGATCTGCGCGGCGTCGTCGAGCGTCGTGCTGACGCCGTCCACGGGCGGCAGCAGGTTGCCGATGCGGGAGGCAAAGACGATCTGCGAGCGGAAGTACAACAACTGTTCGTCGTCGCCGTCGATACCGAGGTCCAGCTGGAAGTCCACGTTGCCGAAAACGAGTCGCGTGGTCAGCCGATGCTGCGCGATCGCGACGACGTTCCGAAATCCTTGAGCGGTTTCGATCATCGGCAGAATGTCGGTCGGCTTGCCGGCGAACTCGCACAGGAAGATATCGTCGATACGTTCCGCCTTCGGCAACATGACGGCGGAAACAGACGGCGCACGGCACAGGGCGATGTCGTCGCGAAACCATTCGCTGTTGACATCGTTGACCCGCACGGCCACCGGCGTACTGTTGGTCGAAAGCCATTCGGCCAGCGCCGCCCGCGCGATTTTCTTCTCGCCGGGCGGAACGGCGTCCTCCAGATCGATCACGACCACATCGACACCCGACGCCGCCGCTTTGGCGAAGCGGTCCGGACGGTTGCCCGGAACAAAGAGATAGGACCGCGGTGCAAGGTCAGCCATGTTGGGCCTCCAGCTGATATTCCGGCAGCAATTTCGGCACGACCGGCGCGTCCGCCATCTTCCACACGGCGGAGATAGCGCGTTGAAGATCTTCTTCGGTCGCGGCATTGCCGTACAGACCGAGCGTGATCGCCTTATGCTCCAGCTCGGCCCGCGTCAGCGTGTTGCCCGGATCGCCTTTGGGGTCGTCGACGCGGCCTTCGAAGCTGCGGCCGCCCTTCGTCTTGACAACCACTTTTCCGATCCAGCGCGACGGATAGGCGCTATCGACCTCCGGGTCAAGCACCATCGAGACCTTCTCGCAAAAATGCGCGACGCTGCTTTCCCGATAGTGTTCGTCGAATACGCGCACGCCGGCGTGTCCAAACTCAGCCACCAGGGCGAGCACCGTACCCATGGAGAACTTTGCCTGATGGACGGTTTGCGGATCGGTGACGGGACCGAGTACGTCGATCGCGGCCTGGTGAACATAGGCGACCACCGATTCGATATCGTTCGGTACGAGCTTCTCGCGTTGAATCACTTGCAACAGCGCATCGGCTGCCGGATGAGTATGGCGGCAGGAAGCGTGATACTTGAACGACGTCTCGACCAGCGCCCAGCGCTCGCCGAGCGCGTCGACGAGTTTCTCCGGATAGGTTTGCGTCGACATGCCCGCGCCCATTCCCTTCGCGCCTTCGAAGATGTCCCTGGCACCGGTGAAACCGTCCGCCGCCAGATAAGCGGCGAGCAGGCCGTTTGCCGCGGCCTTGGCCGTATGCAATTGCTTGGAGTCGGCGGCGTCTTTCAGGAATTCCCAGAGCCCGGCTGCCTGAGTGCCGGCCGAGCCGAACGCGTTGACCATCTGTTCGGCGTTCAGTCGCAGAAGACTGCCCACCGCAGCCGCGGCCGCAATCGTGCCGACCGTGCCGGTGGTGTGAAAAATCTTGTAGTGCGACCGGCCGAGAAATTCGCCGACCCGGATGCCCACTTCATAGCCCGCCACCGACGCGGCGATGAATTCCTTGCCGCTCCGGCCAAGCGCCTGAGCAACCGCCCATGCTGCGGGAAACACGACGGTGGCTGGGTGCAGGACGGAACTGTTGTGCAGATCGTCCTGTTCGGCGAAATGCGATGCTGCGGCGTTGATCATGGCCGCGAATAGCGCGCTGGTGGTGCGACGGGAGATCAACACTTCACAAGGACCCGACTGCGGTCCGAATTCGAAGGCGTATTTCTGGATCGTCTGGACGGGCCGCGCCTCGCGGCCGGCCAACGCCGATCCGAACCAGTCGAGGAAGAGATCTTCGGTACGCGCTACGACGTTTTGGGGTATCTGTTCGAACTTGAGACTGGCTGCAAACGAAGCAAGAATCTGTGTATTGCTCATCACTGGCTTACCTTGACTGGGAGGTTAGATTACGGCCGCTTCACGAAGCTCGCGGATGGCATCGGCCGTCAAGCCCAGTTCATTCAGGAGGGCTTCTGTGTGTTGGCCTAACGCGGGTACGGCGTCCATCCGAACGTCGGCTGCCGTGCCGACGCCCGGCGGCAGCAGGGCGGGAATGGAGCCGGCAGGGGAATCGATATTCACCCAGCGATCGCGCTCTTTCAGCTGGGCATGCGACCAGACGTCGGACATGTCGTTCATGCGCGCGTTGGCGATTTGCGCGCTGTCCAATCGGGCGATCACTTCTTCGGAAGTCAATCTGGCAAACTCGGCGACGATGATCTCGCGCAGCACTTCGCGCGCCGCGGCACGCTTCGAATTGGAACTGAAGCGCGGATCGACGGCGAGCTCGGCGTTTCTCAGCACCTGCGCGCAAAAAGCGCCCCATTCGCGTTCGTTCTGCAGACCCAGCATGACCGTCTTCCCGTCGCCGGCAGGGAAAGGACCGTACGGGTAGATCGTTGCGTGGGCAGCGCCGGCACGCGGCGGCGGAGTGGCGCCGTCGAATGCGTAATAGAGCGGATAAGACATCCACTCCACCATGCTCTCCAGCATCGAGATATCGATCTCGCGTCCCACGCCGGTTTTCGAGCGCTGCAGAAGCGCGGAGAGAATATTCGTGTACGCGTACATTCCTGCGGCGATATCGGCGATCGAACAACCGGCCTTGGCGGGCGAGTCCGGGCCACCCGTAATCGACAGGAAGCCCGACTCGCTCTGGATCAGCAGGTCATAGGCTTTCTTGTCGCGATAAGACCCATCGGAACCGTAACCGGAGATGTTGCACACAATCAAACGCGGGTACTTGTGACGCAGCGCTTCGTACGACAAACCGAGCCGAGCCGCTGCGCCGGGTGCCAGGTTCTGCACCAGCACGTCGGTGTCTTCCAGTAGCCGCTCGAAAATGTCCTGCGCCTGCGGAGCCTTGACGTCGAGCGTCAGGCTTTCCTTGGAGCGGTTGCACCACACGAAATGCGAGGCCATGCCGTGTACGCGTTCATCGTAAGCACGCGCGAAATCACCGACACCGGGACGCTCGATCTTGATCACGCGCGCGCCCAGATCCGCGAGCTGCCGCGTGCAGAATGGTGCTGCAATCGCGTGTTCGAGGGTGATGACCTTTACGCCGTCCAGCGGTTTCATTGACGTCCCCTCAGAATGAACGCGGCAGACCAAGCAGGTGCTCGGCTACATACGAGAGAATCAGATTGGTGGAGATCGGCGCGACCTGATAAAGGCGGGTTTCGCGGAATTTACGCTCCACGTCGTACTCCGTCGCAAAACCAAAACCGCCGTGAAACTGCAGGCACGCGTTCGCCGCTTCCCAGGAGGCGTCGGCCGCAAGAAGTTTGGCCATATTGGCTTGCGCGCCGGCCGGCAATTTGGCGTCGAACAGTTCGCAGGCCTTGTAGCGCATCAGGCTGGCGGCCTCGACGTTCACGTACGCGCGTGCGATGGGGAATTGCACGCCCTGGTTCTGGCCGATCGGGCGGCCGAAAACAACGCGCTCCTTCACGTAGCTGGAGACCTTGTCGAGGAACCAGTAGCCATCGCCGATACATTCCGCGGCGATCAGCGTGCGCTCGGCATTCAAACCGTCGAGAATATATTTGAATCCCTTACCTTCTTCGCCAATCAGGTTTTCAGCGGGAATCTCGAGGTTGTCGAAAAACAGCTCGTTCGTCTCGTGATTCACCATGTTCGGGATCGGGCGAACCGTCATGCCTTTCTTGATCGCCTCGTGCAGATCGACCAGAAAGATCGACATGCCTTCCGACTTCTTCGCGACCTGGTCGATCGGCGTGGTACGCGCCAGCAGGATCATCAGGTCGGAGTGTTGAACCCGCGAAATCCAGACCTTCTGACCGTTGACCACATAACGGTCGCCCTTGCGAACCGCCGTCGTCTTGAGTTTGGTCGTGTCGGTGCCGGTCGTCGGTTCGGTCACGCCCATCGACTGGAGGCGCAGCTTGCCGCTCGCGATCTCCGGAAGGTATCTGGCCTTCTGTTCCTCGGAGCCGTGCCTGAGCAGCGTGCCCATGTTGTACATCTGCCCGTGGCACGCGCCTGAATTACCGCCGCTGCGGTTGATCTCTTCCATGATGACCGACGCTTCGGTCAGGCCAAGCCCCGAGCCGCCGTATTCCTGCGGAATGAGCGCGGCCAGCCAACCGGCGTCGGTCAAGGCTTGCACGAAGGTCTCAGGGTAGCCGCGTTCCTCGTCGATCTTGCGGAAGTATTCAGCGGGGAAGTTCGAACACAGATCGCGAACGGCTTCGCGAATGTCCTGATAGGGGTCAACATTGGCCAGCACTTGTCTCTACTCCTTGGAGTTCGTTATAAAAAAACTTACGCGGACGCCGCCAGCGTCGCTTCGGCGTCCATGCACAGCACGCCATCGGAATTTGCTGCCCAGAGCTTCACTGCCGCCGATCCGGGCGCGCGGGCCGCGCAGATAGAAAAAGGGACACCGTCGAAAAGCGGATTCACCGCCTTGAATGAAAAGGAAACGATCGACTCGTCCGGCACGCAGCGCCGCAACAGGTCGATCAGCAACGTAGCCGTGAGCGGTCCGTGGACGACCAGCGCGGGATAGCCCTCCTGGTCGCGGGCATAGGTGCGGTCATAGTGGATGCGGTGCCCGTTGAAGGTCGCCGCGGAGTAGCGAAACAGCAGCACCGGGTCCGGTGCGATTTCCCGCTTCCAGGTGAATTCCGTCGGCGCGCTCGGTGCTGTTGCCGGCGCGTAGGCAGTCGCCGCTGCATCCCGGTACACCACGTCCTGCTCTTCGGAAATCAGCGGCCCTTCATTGTCTTCGAGTTCGTGACGCAGACGGACGAAGACGAGTTTGCCGCTGCGCCCCTCTTTCGCGGCAACGTCGAGAATCTGCGACGTCCGCGTCACGTCGCTGCCCACCGTCAGCGGGCGCCTGAACTGGATCCGGCTACCCGCCCACATGCGTCTAGGGAGCGGCACGGGCGGCAGGAAACCGCCCCGTTTCGGGTGTCCGTCCGCGCCCACCTGCGATTGCGGAACAATGTGAGGGAACAGCGCCCAATGCCAGAGCGGCGGCAGCGGCCAGCCTGTCTGCACGACGTCCTCATAGTCCAGTGACGCGGCGAGTTGCTTCGCCAGGCGCGGCGAGACAAATTCGCTCTCGGCCTGAGTGCGGCCAATCCAGGAGCGTAGATAATCGAGTTCGGCAGTCATGGGATCGTCAGGTAGCAGTGTTGACGCTAGATTGACTCACCCGCCCCCGTACCACAATTTGTGTGTTGAGAAGAGGGCTTTAAGCGCAGACTAACTGTCGCCTGCCGCGACTGCCGGGCACCGCGGCTCGTTTGACCAGACTTGTACAATAGGACGACGCGATTCCGTCGCGCCGGGCACGACAGCGGCCGCAGACAATATAAGGACCTTACATGCCGAAGAAATCGGAATCTCCGTCAAACGGAGCCGACAACCCAGCGAGCCAGACTCTGGCCGATAAGGCCACTATTTTGTTGCGCAAAGCCGTTCTGAATCTTTCTCTCGAACCCGGATCGCGGCTCGACGAGCGCGTGCTCGACAGCCAGTTTGGCATTAGCCGCACACCCGCCCGCGAAGCGCTGAACCGGCTCGCATCGGAAGGTCTGGTCAAGATCGAGGCGAAGCTCGGGTACTTTGTGCCCGCACTCAATCTTGGCGAAATCAAGAGTTTCTTCGACGCCTATTTCGTGGAAGAAAAGGCCATCGCGTTTTTCTGCAACTTTCAGGACGAAAACCTGGTTGACGATCTCAAGAGGATCAACAGAGAGCATGCAGCGGCTCAGAATATGGTTAACCCTGATGCGATCCAGAACACCAATACCAACTTTCACCTGAGAATCGCCGAGGCCTGCGACAACGATCACCTGATGGCGTTTTCGCAGCAGATGCAGAATCACTCGCAGCGATTGACCTACTACATCTATCGCGTCGAAAGGCAGTTCGAAGTGGATCTGCGAGGCGAGCACAAGCTCATACAGCGTCAGCACAACGACATCATTCAAGCTATCGTCAACTGCGACCGGGAACAGTTGAGCGCAAGCATGACGGCACATGCGCAACAATTCCATAGCCGTGTGACGCGTATTCTCTCGCAGTCCAATGGCGCGCTATTCCAGTTGAACCTTTAGATTTTAGATCAGCGGTGCATGTGCGAGAGCTCGCACGCCGACTCGCGTTAAAAGCGGTGCCTTATGCCGACCGAAACCAGGCTTTGCGTATTCGATGAAGACGGACTTGCCCCGCTGATTGCGGCAACCGCCGCATGACCCGTCGAGTCGGTACCGCTGGCATACTGGCGGAAAAATAACGCGTACAGATCGGTGCGTTTCGACAGCAAATAGTCCACGCCCAGATTAGCCTGCTGATAATGCGACGATCCAATCGGCCCCACCCCGCTGCCGCGTGTGTAGTGATAGGCGGCGCCAAGCAGGATAGTCGGCGTCAGCGTGTACTTCAAATTGAGTTCACCCGTCGTGAAATTCGCGTCGCCGTGCAGCGTTGTTGCAGCGCCTGCAACCGGCGTGCCTCCAATATCGTTGAATCGCGTGTTGGTCAGTACCGCTGCCACGCGCAGACTGCTGAACACGTAAGCCCCGCCGATACCGATAACCTGCTGGCTGTGCGCCGATGCATATCCGCTCGCAACCGGACTCGTTATGTTCGAACCCGTCAGGCTATCGTTTGCCTTGTTGCCCCATAGAGAAAAATTGGGGTTCCGCGCGTTCAGGATACCCACGGCGAGACTCAGTCCTCCACCGGAATAGCCGCCGGCGAGAGACCAGATCTGATTCTGCGAGAAATCACCCGCTTTACCGCCGAGGCTATAAAGGCCGCCGACGCTGAAACCGTGATAGTCGACGCTCTGATACTTGATGGCATTGTTGACGCGATTCGTGCTGTCGAGATTATCGAGGTCGCCGGGGTGCGTACCAAACGTCGATCCCGACGCGGCCCAGTCACCGCCCGACGAGAACGCACCCAGATAAATGCTGGACGATGCATACTGACGACCCAGTGTGGCAGTACCGAACTGTGTGCTGCTGAGCCCGACGAACGCCTGCCGTCCAAAGAAGGTGCCGTTCTGGCCCAAGGCGCCCGTCGTCGCGCTGTAGCCGTTTTCCAGTGTGAATATGGCCGACAAGCCCGCGCCCAGGTCTTCCTTTCCTGTGACGCCCCAACGCCCCGCTCCTTCCGTTCCGCTCGTGAGCGCGTAAGTCGGCGCACCTTTCGCGTTCGAGTTGTAGGTGACGCCGGCATCCACGATGCCGTAAAGCACGACCGACGATTGAGCATGCGCCACGCCTGCGAATGCGACACAACCCAAACAGAACAGCTTTTTCATTTCACTTTCCCTTTTATATTCGACGCTATATATGGTGTACTAAACGTTTTCGATATGTATCGACGTGATGTGTTGCAGTGAAGGAGCGATCCACGAACCGCGCCGCGCAGTGCTGCAACGGTGGCCTGGTCCTACCGCATACTCGACACTCTTCGGCACTGCCGCTAAATACTTGGGCGCTGGACCCGACTCTCTTGCCCCATGCCTTGCATAAAGCTAGTTATTCGCGACGACGGCGGGAAGCGCCAAGACTGCGACCACTAGCTCGATCTGGAATACTCTGACGGCCAGCCAGTCACATCAGCGACTCAGGTTCGACACCGCTTCCGCCAAACGTTGAACGCGCTGCTCGGCTGCCGCAAGTAGCGCCGAGACCGCGACGATTTCCGCCGCCTGCCCGACTTCGCCGACAGTGGGCGACGACGGTGCGATTCTGAGCACACTGTCCGCAGGATCGACTCCGCGTGGGAACGGCGCACCGGCCGGCGTGAGCGTGACGCCGGCCGCTTTCGACAGGTCGACGACGCGCTTCGCGATTCCGTGCGTTAGATTCAAGGTGATGAAATAGCCGCCCTTCGGCAGCGTCCACGATGCGATGCCGGAACCTTCGAACAGTCGTCTGAAGTTCTGATCGACGATGCTGAAGCGGGGAGCCAGAATTTCGCGGTGGCGCCGCATCAACGCCTTCAGCCCTTCCGGATTCTTGAGGAAGCGAAGATGGCGCAATTGATTCACCTTGTCCGGACCCACGCTGCGTACCGATGCGTGGCGCAGCCACCACTGGATGTTTTCCTTCGAGCTACCCAACATCGCGAGGCCGGCTCCGGCGAAGGTGACTTTTGACGTGGAGCCGAAAACCAGCGGCCTATTCTCGTTTCCAAGCTCCTTGCACAGCGCGACGATGTTCGCGATCTGCGTTTCGTCTTCGGTGAGATGGTGTAACCAGTAGGCGTTGTCCCAGAACAGGCGGAAGTCGGCAGCGGCGGTCGGCATCGAGGCCAATGCGCGTATTTTGCTGTCGGAGTAGGTTGCGCCAGTAGGGTTGCTGTACTTCGGCACACACCACATGCCTTTGATCGATTCATCGGTCGCCACCGCCGCGCGAATGAAGTCGATGTCTGGACCGTCGAACGACATGGGCACCGGAATCAACCGGATTCCGAACGCTTCGCATATTGCAAAATGGCGGTCATATCCCGGAACCGGGCAAAGAAATGCGATTCCACCGGGCACCTGATGCCAGGGCTTGTGGCCCTCGATGCCCGCCCTCCACGCGTGACTCACGCAGTCGTACATCAATGCAAGGCTCGAGTTTCCATCTACGACGAGGTTGTCGGCATCGATCTCCATACTCGCGGAGAAAAGCTCCCTGACCTCGCGCAGACCTTGCTGGCCCATATAATTTCGCACGTCGACGCCGTCGTCCGATACGAAATCCGTTGCACCGGGCAAGCTCAACAATTCGTCCGACAAGGCGACCTGTTCGCGTGACGGAACGCCTCGCGCAATATTCAGATTCAACTGTAGAGCTTGAAGACAGCTGTAGCGGACCTTGAGTCCTCGGTGAATCGCTGCGAGTTCAGCTTCATCGCAAGTCAGGATATTCTGCATTCTTTCTTCTTCCAATGATCTAAAAGACGGGTACGGCTGCAATCAGTCCACGGCTCACAGATTGAAGGTCATGGAGCCGTACAGGAACAGAACGTTGAACAGGATCAACGGGATCGCGGTCATGATCTGCAACCTGATGAGCGAATACTTTCCGCCCAGGTCCAGTAGAGAAACCGGGACGATGTTGTATGTCGCATTCATGGGCGTCACGAGCGATCCGCAATAGCCGGAGAACATGCCCACCGCCGCGACAATGGCGGGATTGGCGCCGTATTGAACGATGAGAATGGGAATTCCCACGCCGGCAGCCATGAGTGGAAAGACCGCAAAGGCATTTCCCATCACCATGGTGATCGACATCATGCCGAGGCAGTAAACCGCGACCGTGAGAAACCTGCTGTCCAGCTGAAGCAGAGGCGCCAATGCATGCGTGACCGATGTTCCTACTCCAGCGCGAATGAACAGCAGACCAAGAATCGCGAGAACCTGCGGCAAGACAATGGGCCAACCGAAAGAGTCGATCAAACGATGCGCCTCGACCGTGGACTGCGCAGGACTATCGCGTGTAATCACACACGTCACGGCAAGAGCAATGATGACCGCAAGTCCCAGCGATGACAGTACGATGTTCGAAGGGTCGATGAGCGGTTTTCCGGCGATCACCAGCCTGGGTGCGAGCAAGGTGAAGATCATCGTCATCAACGGGATCGTCAATGCGGGGATGAACAGCCTGACGCCGAGACGTCTCGCCGAATCGGCGCGTGCATGTTCATCCGGAAACGCGTGCTTGCCGGGTTTAACACCACCCAACGCGGCGATTGCCGCCATCAGGAAAACCGCGCAACCCACCACAATGGGCGGCAACTCGTCGCCAACCAGAAAGTTGATACCGTAGAGGCCCCAGAACGAGGCGGTCATGAGCCTGTACTTCTGCTTCGGGTTAGCGAGCGCCCTATATGCCGCGACGAGCAGCACGATACCGAGCAGACGGCAGAGTAGCGAGACGGAGATCATTGCTTCTCCTCGGCGATCGGCATGTGAGTCGCCGGGAAAGAATTCTCACCAACTCGCCGTTTCGAAATTCGCGTGGAGTACCAGCCGAGTCGAATCGAATGGATGACAAATGCAGCGACGGCGGTCGGAATTCCCCAGAACGCGATATGAAGGGGATCTACGGCGATATGTTCTTCTAATAAAATAGTGTGCATGAGCGCGATAGCGCCGAAAGCCACGAAGATATCTTCCCCGAAAAACAATCCAACATTGTCTGCAGACGCTGCATAGCCTCGTATCTCCCGCAATTCCTCATTAGATAAACAACCCGCTTGCATTTCGGCCACGCCTTCGGCCATCGGAGCAACAATCGGCCGTACCATCTGCACCTGGCCGCCCAAACTGGTCAGTCCGATTGCAGCGGAAACCTCTCGAAGCAACAGATAAACGATCAACAGTCTGCCGACCGTCGCGGTCCGTATCCGTTTGATGGACGCATACGAAAACTCTTTTAACCCGTGACGCTCCAGCAACCCGAAGACGACGACGGGCAAAAGGATGATCAAAGGAAGGTTGCGCGTTTTGATAAAAGACTGCCCAACCACAGTCAGTATTTCGACTATCGTCATATGGCCGATAACGCCCGTCACTACTGCCGCGATCGCAGCACCGGCAAGTGGATTTAGTCCTACTAAGAACGTCGCCACCATGATGACGACACCAACCAAAGGCAGATAGGCGGAAATCATCTGTTTCCTCTGTCGTGAGGGATTTAACGAAGCCGAGCGCTGTGTGCGTCAACTGAGTGTCGCCACGATATATGCTCAATATATCCGTATAAGTTAGTGTTTACCCGTGGCGAAGTCGGTGGGCGTCATCGCCCACTTCCAAAGATGGCGGGGCGCTCGCCTGTCTCTGCTGATCCGATCGAAATCGGACCTGATCAAACGGCGTCCGATTTCGCGCTTCCGGCAATTTTGTGAAAGGCGAAAACACGGCTATTCAGCGGCCGACAAAGCATGGATAGGAACGCCCGAGAGCCTTGAGTGACGCGGCATAGCGGCGACGATCGAACGCTGGTGCTTAGCACTGAATCGGCTGCTGATTCCGCAAAACAGCGCGTCGCGCTTTCTTCATACGCGTGCCGTTATGACGACATCGCGTGCCTCAGCTTCCGCAACCCGCGTTAACGCACGGTTAAGGCGCCGTTTCGCAATTAGAGACGGTCGCGATGGTCGATGTGCCACATCGCGCCGTCGCGCCGGCTCAGGTGAACTCGCAGTTAGCCTGCGTTTAAGGCGGTCTTCTTCGAACACAAATGGTCGTCGGTGGATGACTGCGTCAATCTAGTGGCGCTTTACGCATCGACGCGTCGCGACACCGAATCAAGGAGACATTCCGTGTCGCGATATGTGTGTATTACCCGGGGCGCTCTCGCCCATGTCCATTCGAAGTTCAATTCACTGCCCCTAAATCACTCATCCAAAGAGGCGAGCATCATGATCAAGCGAACGACACAAGCCGTCAGCTTTGCTGGCGCAATCATGTTGATGACGACAACGGCGGCCGTTGCCGATTCCGTAGTCTCGATCGGGCACGTGGCGCCCCTAACCGGCGGCTCCGCGCACATGGGCAAAGACAACGAAAATGGAGCCCGTCTCGCGGTCGAGGAAATCAACGCAAGGGGTTTGATGATCGGCGGTCAGAAAGTGACGCTACAGCTCGATGCTCAGGACGACGCGGCCGATCCGCGCACGGCGACGCAAGTCGCACAGAAACTGGTCGACGATAAAGTGGTTGCAGTGATTGGTCACATGAACTCGGGGACGTCTATTCCCGCGTCTCGCATCTATAGCGACGCCGGCATCGTGCAGATCTCGCCGTCGGCAACGAACCCGGCCTATACGCAGCAGGGATTCAAGACGACGTACCGCGTCGTTGCGACCGATGCGCAACAAGGTCCGGCTTTGGCTAACTACGCAGCAAGTGGTCTCAAAGTGAAGAGCGTGGCGATCGTCGATGATTCGACCGCTTACGGCCAGGGTCTGGCAAACGAATTTGAAAAGACCGCCAAATCGCTGGGTCTGAACGTGATGTCGCACGACGCCACCAATGACAAGGCCGTCGACTTCCGCGCAATTCTGACGAAGATCAAGGGCGAAAACCCGGACGCGATCATGTACGGCGGTATGGACGCAACCGGCGGCCCATTCGCCAAACAGGCGAGGCAACTCGGACTACGAGCCAAGGTGCTGGGTGGAGACGGCCTCTGCTCTGAAAAACTCTCCGAACTGGCTGGCGACGCCGCGCAGAATGTCATCTGCTCTCAAGCCGGCATGGCCATCGAGCGGATGGCCGAGGGCAAAAACTTCGAGGCAAAATACTTGAAACGGTTCGGCGCACCCATCCAGATCTACGCGCCGTTCACGTACGACGCGGTGTACATCATCGTCGACGCGATGAAGCGTGCCGACTCGACCGCGCCAGCAAAGATTCTTGCTGCGATGCCGAACACCGACTATACGGGGATGATTGGTGAAACCAGCTTCGACTCCAAGGGCGATCTGAAGCATGGGGTGGTTTCTCTCTACACATTCCGGTCAAGCAAAAAGACCTTGCTGGATGTCGTGAAGATGTAACCCCTCCATCAAAGCTCCAGCACGATAACCGACGAACGCGCCCGCGAAACACACACGCAAATCGCGTTGTTTGCGGCGCGTTCGCTCTTCGACAGATACCGGTCCCGGTGATCCGGCTCGCCTTCGAGCACCGGCGTCACGCACATACCGCATTCGCCGCGCTTGCAGTCGTGCAGCGGTTCGACACCGGCAGCGATCAGCGCGTCGAGCATGGTTTGTCCCGCGTCGACGTGCACCGTCATTCCGCTCAAGCTCAACTCGACATCGAATGGCTGATCGTTCGGGTGCGCCAACGCGCCTTCGAACAGTTCGACGTGCACGCGCGCGTCGGGCCAGCCAGCGGAGCGCGCCGCCTCGACCACCTCGTTGATCATTGCGAGAGGACCGCACACGTAGAGACGTGCGCCCGCACGCGGTGAAGCGAGCACGTCACTCAACTTCGCACGCAGGGCGTTCGGGCGACCACCGTGTAAGGTGCAATGCGGTCCAAGCGCCGCAACTTCATCCGCGAAGGCCGAGTTCGCAGGATCTTTCGACGCATAGTGCAGCGCAAAAGGCAGTCCATCGCGAGTCAGCCGTCGCGCCATCGACAGAATCGGCGTGATGCCGATACCGCCAGCAATCAGCAGATGACCGCCTTCCGCTGCTTCGAGCGCGAACGCATTGCGCAGCTCGGCGTCTACAGGCACGCCAGGTTGCAATGCATGCATCCACGACGAACCGACTCCACCAGCGCGCGCCAGCACGGCTACCTCGTAGATATGGCTCGCCTCGCCGCTGCCTGTCAGCGAATACTCGCGATGCAGCGGCGTACCAGGTATCGCGAAAGAGAGATGTGCGCCGGGCGTAAATACCGGCAACAACGCACCGTCTTCCGCACGCAATGCGATCAGCCGCACGTTGTCGGCCAATACCTCGTTCCTCTCGACAATCAGCTTCATTTACAGACCTTGTTCGACAATGAGGTTAAGACGGCGCGCGATCGCGAGAAGGCGTCGTTCCTGGTGCGGTTTGCCGATCAACTGCAGGCCGACCGGCAGACCGTTCGGTCCACGCATGCCCGGCACGTTGACACACGGCAAGCCGAGCAGCGTCCACGAACGGCACAGCACCGGATCGCCGGTAGCGCCGAGTCCGACCGGTGCTTCGCCGGGTGCGGCAAGCGTCAAAACGGCATCGACATCGCGCGTTAGCAGGCCAAACTGAGAGAGCGCGCGTTCGGCCAGCGCGAGCGACGCGTCGTACTCGTCACGCGGCGTTTGCTGACCTGCTTCGATCAGCGCGGCAAACGGCCCGCTCAGCTGCTCGCGGTGATTGCGCCATTCCCGATCGAACGCTTGTGCGGCTTCATACGCTTGCACGCACTTTTGCGCGTCGATAAGACCGTGCATGTCGGACGACGCGTTGATCTTGACGATAGACACGCCCGCGCGAGAAAGACGTGCGAGCGCCTGATTGAACGTCGTCTGCGTCGATGCTTCGATCGGGCTTTGCTCGTACTCGGGAAGAATGGCAATCGACAGCGCCACCGCATCGATATCCGTCAATGCGTCGAACCGTTCGCCTGCGAGTGCCGCGCGCATCAGTTCGAGATCGTCCGCGGACCGTGAAAGCCAGCCGAGCGTATCGAGCGAGGGCGCCATGGCTTTCGCGCCATTCAGGCTGAATTCGCCGTGCGTTGGCTTCAAAGCAAAGACCCCGCAATACGACGCGGGGCGGATCAGCGACCCCGCTGTTTGCGAGCCGAACGCTAACGGCACCATGCCCGCCGCCACGGCCGCGGCCGATCCGCTAGACGAACCGCCCGGCGTACGCCGCACATCGTGAGGATTCGCGGTCGGACCCGGCGTGAAGTAAGCGAATTCGGTGGTCACGGTCTTGCCGGTGACGAGCGCACCTGCTGCTCGCACCCGCTCTACACAGGTGGCGTCCGCTGCCCGCACACCATGCGCGTAGATCGGCGAGCCGTACCGGGTGGGAAAGTCATGCGTCGCGAAGATGTCCTTCACGCCGACCGGCACGCCCGCGAGCACGGCATCACGTAGCGAGGACGCCTGCTGTTGGGCCGCCGCGCGGCGAGCCGACTGCGTATCGAGTGCGCGCCACGCCTGAACGTGCGACTCACACGCGTCAATCCGTGCGTCGATGCGATCGAACACCGCGTCGATCGTGAGCGATCCGCCGGTCAGTCCCTGACGGATCGCCACCGCGGTCAGCGGTGCAAGGTCGTAGTAGGAAGTCATGTTTCGATTGGGGTCCATTCAAATTCTTCGGCCGACGCGCTTTCGCCGCCGTTTGTCGTGTTCAACGTGTCGCGTAGGCTCACATAGCGAGTCCAGATATCCGTGCGCGTGATCGCGTCGAACGCAGTGGCGGCTTCAAGTGCGACTGTTGCGTCGCGTATCGGCGACCAGTCGACGGCCATCAGCGCAAGTTGCTTCGAGAAAAAGCGATGTTGTTGCATCTCGTCGAAGATCAATTGACGCACACCATCCACGACACCGATTCGTGCATGACGTCGCGCGCAAATCGTCGACGCGCCTGCATATCGACCACCAGCGAGGTCGAGCACGACATCCGCGCCGCCATGCTCACGCATGACTTCCGGCCACCCAGTGCTGATCGTCGTGGCTTCTACTGAGCCCATAAAGATCGTGCGGCGCGCGTGGTCGGCGGTATCACATATGGCCAGTACATCGGCTTCGAGCGACGCTGCGAGCAGGCACGCCAGCATCCCGGCCGGCGTATGCGCGTCGTGGATCAACACGGCGTCGCGCGCCTCGACCTTCAGGCGTCGCACGAGCGCCATATAAATTTTCGGCCAGCAGGCAGGCAAACACAGTGCGTCGCGCAACGGCAAATGCGCAGGCACGCGCAGCGCATGACGTGGCATACGATCGGGCCTTACGGGCACTCCATCGCGGAGCGGCACGGTAAAAGCGATGCGCTCGCCATCTACTCGAGTCCCCAATCGCACGACAACCGGCGCGCGCATCGCGCCGTCGAGCATCACGCTCTCGCCCACCGCATACGCGCCGTTAAGCCAGTCATTCTGCGAGGTGGTTGCCCAATCATCGATCACACATGTATCCTCATGTCAGCCATCCGCTTCGTCTTCGTGGCAAGCGCTCTATTTGCAGGCCCGCCCGATCCGCTCCGCTATGAATCTGCCCAAACCCGAACACGACGAACTGGCTGACGGCCCCATCCGCGCCCCGGATTTTTCTTTGCGCCAACTGTCGTACTTTCTTGCTGCCGCACAACATCAATCGGTGCAAAAGGCTGCGGGGGTTCTGCACGTATCGTCGCCCGCGGTGTCGGCGGCCATCGCGCATCTCGAAGGCACGCTCGGCGTCACGCTCTTCAAACGCCAACACGCGCGGGGCCTGATTCTTACCGAAGCGGGCAGTGCCTTCGCGGTGCAATGCCGGGCGTTTCTGCAGAACGCCAACGATCTGCTGCAACCCGGCTCGCTCGATCGCAGCGCGCTGCGCGGACAAGTGAAAGTCGGCTGCCTCACCACGTTTGCGCCGCTCGTCATTCCCTCACTGCTCAACACAGTGCGTGAAGACATCCCCAATGCAAAACTCACTTGGACCGAAGGCCATCACGAATACCTGATCGAAGGGCTGCGCACCGGCACACTCGATCTCGCGGTGCTCTACGACTTCGAGATTCCATCCGGTATTCAGGTGATGACACTGCGCAGCGCGCCCTTGCAGGTGGTGTTGCCTCCGCAGCACGCGCTTACCGCGCGTACCCGCATTTCCACGGCCGACATCAATACCGAGCCGTTCATCCTGCTCGATCTGCCGCGCACGCGTGAATACATGTTGTCGGCATTCAGTTCGCACGGCGTATTGCCACGTATCGCGCATTCGGTGACTTCGCTGAACATGCTGTTCGGCCTCGTCGCGGCAGGGCACGGATTTTCGCTGCTCAACTTCTGTCCGCCTTATACCGTGCCCGGCATCGGCCGCATCGTCTCGCGTCCGTTCGAATCGCTGGTGCGTCAACCTAATATCGTCGTAGCGTACTCGTACCGCTATCACTATCCGCGCGTGGCTGCAGCCATCGTCGAGCGCATTGCGTCGATCATCGAAACGCTGACGATCGAGTCGCCCTGATCAGCGCGGCGCGATAGGCGCAGCGTTCGTCACGCCGCGGGCATTTCCATCCACGACTCCGAAAACGCCAGAAACGCCGAGCTTTTCTTGCCGCCGTCGAAGTTACGCGTGGTCACTTTGCCCGCCAGCATGCGGCCGTTCACTTCGATGCTCGCGTCCGCTGCGTCGATAAAGAGGCTGTACATCTCGTGCTTCTGGGTCGGTCCTTTTTCGGCAGGCATATCGACCGCGTACGGTGTGCCAAGCTGATTCCAGGTCATCACGACTTCCAGATCGCCCGACACCAGGATTTCCTGGTAACGCGAGCGCGTATCGCCAACCGAGCGCGAATCCGTGAGCGGCAGATACTGGATCGCCGCCGTGCCCGGCGAGACGCGGAAAGCCGCGAATTTGCCGAAGAAGTGCTCCATCAGGTAGCGCGCTAGCGCTTCGTTATCGGCAATGCACACGTTGCACGCTTCAGGCAGGCTCGCGGCCACGCCGGGTTTTTCCAGCAGCAACACGCCCTTGCCCATGCCATACGGCGAGTAGTTGATCTTGTAGTACGCGGCGAGACTGGTCCAATCGCCGTCGTCAGTTTCTTTCAGATAGATGCCGGGGTTGTCGCCGGTCCACGCAACCGTGCCGGGATGAACGGGTTGATTCATGTTCGTTATGCCTTCTGGAAAGACGTTGTCGAATGCTGATTAGACGGTGCTGCCGGTGAGCGACTGCGCGTAATCTTCGATACGTTCGCGCACCTGCTCGTCGCGATCGTTCATTTCGTGGTGTTCGCCGTGTACCACGATGCCCGTAATCGTCTTGCCGACTTCGCGAATGAAAGCGGTGTCGTCGTCGCGCGGCGCGGCGGTAATCACGGTGTCGTGCGCATAAGTGGGCGTCGCGCCGTTACTACGCAGCGGCGACACCGCAGGCCGGCCGCCTTCCGCAACCTTTTTGCTCTCACGCTTGAGCAACTGACGCAACATCGCCACGCCGCGATCACAGCGCGTGAGATTTTCGAGCGCGTGTACGGCGATCGGACGCTGCGAAACCTGTGCGTCGTAATCGCCCGGCATGCGCTGCCGGTCTTCGTAAGGGCGCTCGCCGTTCTGGCCGAAGAAATCCACCGACTCCACGCCGCACAAACTTTCGTCGGCAATGCCGCGCGGGTCCGCGTCCGGATGGAAGTGACGCCATCCGATGATGCGGCACGTCTGGTTGTCGATGGGCGTAGTCCAGCGCGTGATCGCCACGCGCGCGAAACTCTTTTCGTCCTGGCCGTCTTCCCAGATGTGACCGACCTGCGCGAGATTCGGCAGAATGATGTCATTCGAGCGTACCCACACCTTGTCTTTCCAGCGGCGTGTGGTGACGTAAATCATGCCGGCAGGCGTCGGCACGAAATCCATTTCCGGCAACTCGCCCCACGCTTCGGCAAACTGCGTAAAGCTGATGCGCGTATGCAGGAAAACAGCGTGCGCCGGGTCCATCACGTTTTCGTGCACCTGCAGCCAGTTGCACGGATACGTAATGCAGTACGGCACGAGCCGGTCGTCTTCGATATCGTAGGTATCGAAGACCGGAAACTCCGGCTTGTGTTCGGGCGGCCCGAAGTAACCAAAGATGATGCCGCGATATTCATGCAACGGATACGCGCCATGACACACGTTGAACCGCAACTGCGATTCCGGCGGATCGCCCGGCGTTTCGAGAATGGTGCCGTCCACGCCGAAGAGCCAGCCGTGATAGCAGCAGCGCAAACCTTCATCCTCACAGATGCCGAATTCCAGCGACGTACCGCGATGACTGCAGTGTTTTTCAAGCAGCCCTGGCTTGCCGTTTTTCGCGCGAAACAGCACGAGATCTTCGCCGAACATGCGCACCGCTTTCGGCAGTCCGTCGAGTTCGGCGGAGAGCGCAACCGGCTGCCAGAAACGGCGCAGGTATTCGCCCATCGGCGTGCCTTTTTCGACGTGCGTGACCTCGATGTTTTCAACGGGTTGACGCTCCCGCTCGTAAGCCGAGTAGGGCTTGATCAGGATGGTTTTCTGGGTCATGGCTTCACTCTGCGTATGATGTTCTATGACGATGCTAACGACGCCGTCCGCCCGGCGACATTCAAAAATAACGCCGCTCGCTAAGGATTTTCTGATTCGTATCGCTCGGTCTTTGCACCGCGTCGTTCAGATTCCAGCGCGGCGAATTCCGCCAGACAGGTCGCGCCCTGAAAGTGACCGAACGCAGACGTACCGATGCCGCGCGCAATGGAGCTGGCGGCATCGGCGCTCAATTTCGACGTGACGCCCGCCGCTTCGGCGAGCAACTGAATGCCCGCCGACCGTTCGATCAGGACGAACCACCACAAGGCTTCTTCGACGCTACGACCCACCGTCAGCGGACCGTGGTTGCGCAGCAAGGCGGCCTTGCGCGAGCCCAGCGCGCGTGCAATGCGTTCGCCCTCGTCCATGTCCACGACGAGGCCGCTGTCTTCCACGTACACGCAGTGATCGTCGTAAAGCGCGCAGACATCCTGATTGATGGGGTCGAGCGGCCGATTCAGCGCACACCACGCCGTGGCATGTTCCGGATGACCATGCACCACGCACGCAACATCGGGACGTGTGCGATGAATCTGCGCGTGGATCGCGAATGCCGCCGCGTTGATCGTTCGTCCTTCGAGTACCGCGCCGTCGTGCGAGACGAGCGAAAGGTCATCGGCGCGCATCAAGCCATAGCCCACACCGAACGGATTGACCCAGAAGCAGTCACTGCGTATCGGGTCGCGAATCGAAAGATGTCCGGACACGCCGATATTCATGCGTAGCGACGCGAGATAGCGGAATGCGCAGGCGGCTGTTTGCCTGACCCGTTCACGTTGTGCGACCGGATCGGCTTGCGTTTCGTTCGCGGCGTCGGCGGACGATGCAGGTGACACCGGCGCGAACACAAAAGGATTGCGGTCCATGGGCGGCGAAGTGGCTGCAATTAGAGAACGGATAAAAGGACGCGCTTAATGCGCGAGCTTGAACTTGCCCTGCTCCACCGTCAGCATCTCCACGCTTTCCGCGCGCGTGCCGAAATGGTCTTGTGGGCCGTAGGTATAGCGCGCCGTGACGCCGACATAGTCCTTGACGTTCTCGACCGCATTGCGAATCGCGTCGGGTTTGTCGCCTGCGGTGCGGATCGCATCCATCAGCAACATCGCCGCGTCGTAGCCGTTACCGGCGAAAGTGGCAGGCAGATGGCCGTATTTCGCCTGATATGCCGCGGAGAACGATGTGAGCACCTTCTTTTGCGGATCGGAATCGGGCAACTCGTTCGCCACGTAAATCTTCGACGACGGCAGCAGCACGCCATTTGCCGAATCACCGGCAAGCCGCAGGAAGTTGAAGTCGTTTGCGGCGTGTGTTAGATAAAGCGGGCCTTTGATACCGAGCGCGCGATAGTTTCGCGTCGCGATGGCGAGGCCCGGACCGGTCGCCCAGATCACCGTGGCTTGTGCGTCCGTACCGCGAATTTTTGTCAACTGCGGCGTCATGTCGGTGTCGCCGTTGCCAAAGCTCTCGTTGTCCACCAGCGTGATGCCTTCGTCTTTCACGAGTTTTTCGAGGCTGTCACTCGCACTGGTGCCGAATGCGACATCGGAGTGCAGCATGGCGATCTTCGTGATGCCACGCTTTTTCATGTCCTTGAGCATCACGCCTTCCACGACGACATCGGTGAGCGGCACGAGGAAAACGTATTTTCGACGGTCTGTCGGCATCACGATGCCGCGCGTTGCGCCGATGCCGATCATCGGAACCTTGGCGCGCTCCACGGCGTCTGCAATCGCGAAGTTCGACCCGCTGCTCGACGGCCCGATGATCGCGACCACGTTTTCCTGCGTGGTGAGCCGCTTGAGTGCCGACACGCTCTTGGTGTTGTCGCTCTCCGTGTTGACATTGACGAGGCTCACCTTGCGACCTTTGATACCGCCCGCCGCGTTGACCTGATCGACCGCGAGCTGCGCGCCTTCGAGCGCGGGCTGACCGAGCGACGCGATGAAGCCCGATGTCTCAAGCAGGCCGCCGATCTTGATATCGTCCTCGGCGAGCGCCGCGCGACAGATCCCCAAACTGATCAGGATACCGAAAGCAATACGTTGCGTGCGTTTCATGGGTGTAGTCCGTTATTGTGGTTTCAGATGAATAGAGCAGTGAGCGCTTCGTCGAACAGGGCCTGCGGAGCCGTCCAGATGCCGCCGCCGATGCGCCCGAGCCGTCCGTTCGAATCGAGCACGCCGAGCGCGACCGCGGGCTGCAACCCGCTTCCGACGACGCTGCGTGCATTCAGGCCAACCCTTGTCGTTGCGCTAGTGAACGCGGGATGGGGCACGCCGAGCACGACCTCGTTCAGCAACGCGGGGGCGGCTTGCATGAATGCGCCGAGGTTCTGCTGCTGGGCGTCCGATCGATGCATGCACATCGCGCCGAGTCCAAGTGCTTCGACAACGGCGCTGTCGCCAATGGCGGGCAATCCATCGGCTGCGCTCAGGCCTGCATCAAAGCGTCCGACGGGCGTGGTGGCGGCGATCGTGAACCAGCGCTCCGGCGCGTGCGCAAGGCGAAATCCCGCGCGCCGCCCATTCGCGCCCATCGACGTAACGATCGCGCTGCCGCTGACCTGTTCCGCCGCGCTCAGCATGCAGCGCGACGCGGCCATCCACGTGTTGAGGAAGAAACCTGGCGACGTGTCGAGAAAGCGTTGGACGGCGTCGTCGTCGAAAGCGCCGTGTGCGGCGAAGCGCTCTACGATCAGGCGCGTGCCCTCGATGGTACGGCCGTGACAGTCGTCGCCCAGCGCGAGCGCAGCATCGGCAATGCCGGCGAGATCGATAGGCGCGGCGAGGCCCTCGCCGATCGCGTCCGCCAGCGGTCCGTTGATCCAGTGCAGATGCGCGACCACGCGTGGGTCGTCCATGCCGAGGCGGATCGCCAGACCGCTGCCGCCGCTCAGCGCAGCGTGTGTCGTGCGCCCACGTCCCGCCGCGTCGGCGACGACCTGCACGTACTGACCGGGCGACAGCACAGCTGCGAGCGGCACGACGCAATCGTGCTCCTGCGCGGGCGCCAGCAGGATTTCACGCGCACGAATCGCGTCGATGGCGGCGTCGAAGGTCGGCATCCATCCTTCGAATACCGCCGCATGCGCAGCGGAATGGAGGATCGGCGCGGGCGGTGTGTCGTCGCCGAGCGGAGGACCGGCGTGCAGCAGCGTGCGGTCCGGCCACTGGATCGCGTCGCGCGCGCGCACCAGCGCATGCAGCGTGGGACGGCTCGTGGCGATCGCATCGAGCGCGATGCGATCAGCGTCCGCGTGTGAAGCCGAAATGGACGACGAAGTGACCGGAGTCATATCGGAAGGACGCGCCATTACGCGGCCTCGCATGCGGTGGGATCCTGCCAGCCGAGATAGGCCTCGCCGATGTCGGGCGACGCGAGCAGCGCGGCGGCGTCGCCTTCGAGCGCGATCCGGCCATTGACCAGCACGTAGCCGCGATCGGCCACCTGGAGCGCGGAATGCGCGTTCTGCTCGACCAGCAACACGGTGATGCCGCGCTCGGCCAGTCGCGGCAAAGATTCGAGAATCTCGCGCGTAACCTGCGGCGCAAGTCCGAACGACGGCTCGTCGAGCATCAGCAGTTGCGGCCGGCTCATCAGCGCGCGGCCGATGGCGAGCATCTGACCTTCGCCGCCGGACAGCGTCCCCGCCTGCTGGTCGATGCGTTCTTTCAGACGCGGAAAGAACGCGAGCACGTCGTCCATGGTGTCGGTCATCGCGCGCGCAACCTCACGGCGCGGCCGGAACAGGTTGACGAGACCCGCGCCGCGCAAACCGGTGTACGCGCCCATGCGCAGGTTGTCGCGCACACTCAGCGTGCCGAATAGCTGGCGCCCTTCGGGCGCGAGCGCGATGCCAGCCGCGGTGCGGCGCTCCATCGGCAGACGGGCGATAGACGCACCGCCGAACGAGACCTCGCCGGAAACGGGCGTGACGAGACCGGCAATCGCCTTGAGCAGACTCGATTTGCCCGCGCCGTTTGCGCCGATCAGCGTGACGATTTCACCGCGTCGTGCCGACAGCGATACATCGACGAGCGCGTCCGACTGACCGTAGCGCACGCTGAGCCGGTCGAGCGTGAGCAGTGGCGCGTCGGTGCGTGCCTCGGCGCCTGGCGCGCGCGTGCTTCGCGCGGCGCGCACGTCGGTATTGCCGAGATAGGCGGCGACCACTGCCGGATCGCGGCGCACGGTTTCCGGATCGCCCTTGGCCAGCACCGCGCCGTGATTGAGCACGACCAGCCGGTCGGCGAGACTGCTGACGAAGGCGAGATCGTGTTCGACGAACAGCACGGTGATGCCGCGCTCGCGGATACGGCGGATCGCTTCGGCCAGCAGCTTTTTCTCGTCGGTGGTGAGGCCGGCGGCGGGTTCGTCGAGCAGGATCAGTTCGGCGTCGCTGCCGAGCGCACGGGCCACGGCGACGAGTCGTTGCTGCCCGGCCGTCAGCGTCGCCGCGGGACGGTCGGCGAGCGAGCGCAGGCCGACCAGATCGAGCATCGTCGCGGCGTGGCTGCGCAACGCATCGAGTGTCTTCGCGGTGGCGAACGGGTTCGTCAAGCCTTGCAACATGCCGGACGGTCGGCGCGCCACACCGGCGGTCGCGACATTGTCGAGCACGGACATGCCGGTCAACATTTCAGCCGCCTGGAAAGTGCGCGCGAGGCCGAGCCGGTTGACCGCGTCGGGCGCGAGTCCGCTGATCGTGCGGTCCTTGAAGCGCACTTCGCCGCTTTGCGGTGCGATATAGCTCGACAGCACATTGAGCAAGGTCGATTTGCCGGCGCCGTTCGGGCCGATCAGCGCGAGAATCTCGCCGCGCCGCACGTCGAAGCTCACGTCGGAGAGCGCCTGCAATCCGCCGAAGCGGACCGACACGCCACTCACGTCGAGCAGCACGGCCGGAGAGGTCGGGGAAACGGTGGCGTTCATAGTGACTCCTTGTCGCGCAGCACGTCGCCGGGCACGAGTGCACGCAGCGCGACGCGGGCGCGCAGTCGCCGCAGTTGACCGGCAAGCATCGCCGCAAGGCCGTCGCGCATGAAGATCATCACGCTCACCAGCAGCACGCCGTAGATCACCACGTCGAGACGTCCGAACGGCTTGAGCCATTCGCTGACGATCACGACCACGAAAGTGCCGAACAGCACGTTCCACACACCGGCCGCGCCGCCAAGTGCCACGATCAGCAGCAGCTTGATCGAGAAGCTGACATTGAATGGGTCCGGGCTGATGTAGCCCATCCAGTACGAGTACAGCGCGCCGCCGAGTCCAGCGTAGGCGCCGCTCAGCGCCATCACCTTACGCTTGACGCGCGCCGCGTCGATGCCGAGCGAGACCGCCACGCGTTCGCTTTCGCTGACTGTGCGCATTGCGAGTCCCATCGGCGAAGAAGCGAGGTTGTGCGCCATGGCGAGTCCGAGTGCGCATAGCAGCCACGCGAGGACGTAGACCGCCTGGTCAGACGCGAGACTGAGCGGCCCGATCGCGAGCGACGGAATCCCTGCGATGCCGTCAGGACCGCCCGTCACGCTGCGCCATTGCACCAGCACGATATGCACGATCAACGCGAGCGCGAGCGTCGCCATGGCGAGGTGATGGCCCTTGAGACGGAACACGATCCAGCCGATGCACCAGGCGATCAGGGCCGAGCCGAGCGTCGCCGCGACGACGCCGAGCCACGGATCGAGCCCGAGCGTTTGCGTGAGCCACGCCGCGAGGTACGCGCCGAACGCAACGAACGCGCCGTGTCCAAGTGAAATCTGGCCGGTGTAGCCCATCAGCATCGACAGACCGATGGCGGGGATCGCGTAGATCGCGCAGACGACCAGCAGATTGACGACGTACGCATTGCTGGCGGCGAGCGCGACGGCCAGCGCCGCCAGTAGAATCAGAATGGCTTTCATGTGCGCGCGCCTCCGAATTCGCCGAGCATGCCGCCCGGACGTACCAGCAGGAACACGAGCAACAGCACGTAAGCGATGGCGTCCTTCATGCCCGAACTGAGGTAGCCCGAGCAGAGCGCTTCCAGCACACCGAGCAGCAGGCCGCCAACAGCTGCGCCGAGCGGATTACCGAAACCGCCGATGATGCAGGCGACGAAACCCTTGATGCCGAGCGGCGTGCCGCTGTCGTATTGCATCAGCGCGATCGGCGCGATGATCACACCCGCCACGCCACCGACGAAGCCGGACAGCAGAAAGCCGATGCCGCGCATCGAACGCGTCGGAATGCCCATCAGGCCGGCTGCGTCACGATTCATCGCGCAGGCGCGAAATGCCTTGCCGAGATAGGTGCGCGTGAGGAACAGATAAAGGCCGGCCATCAGCACGACCGTCGTGCCGAACACCCAGAGCGCCTGACGCGGCACCGACACGCCGCCGAGATTCAGCGAGCCCGAGCCCGAGAAGGCGGGCAACGGTTGCGCGTCCGTGCCCCAGGCCAGCGCGGCGAGGCCCTGCGCCACGATACCGATGCCGATCGTGATGATGATGCCACGCGTCACGTCGTTGCCGATCGGCCGGATCGCGATACGCTCGATCCCAACGTTGACGAGCGCGACGAAGGCCACGGCAATAACCAGCGCGACGACGAGCGGCACACCGAACGCGATCATGCTGGCAGCCGCGAGCGCCGCCAGCATCGAGGTCTCGCCCTGCGCGAAATTGACGATGTGGGTTGCGTTATAGACCGCCGTGAAGCCGATCGCGACCAATCCGTAAATGCAGCCGACCACGAGACCGGAGACGAGATACTGGATGAGTTCGGTCATGCGGCGCCTCTCGTCGGAGGCAGTGCGCGCCATACGATGCCGCGCGCAGTAGGGGGAGGGGTGAGCATCGCCTGTCCTCAGTCATTCGGGGTTTCGTCATATGATCCGCACGCAACGTCGCGGATCGATGGACTGAATGTAGAAGCCCCAAAAACCGGGAACAAATCAGAACAGAATTCAGTTGCTTCCGTTTTTCAGAAGCAGCACGAAAGCAGTGCGCGTGTGCACCGGAAGTTTTCTATAACAAGGGTTATTGGCAAGCTGAGCGTTTCAGGCGCGCGATCGAAGTGCGCGTTTCATACCGGCATCGATCGATCGCGCACCCATTCCGCCTACCCAATCGTCAAAGCCGCCATCGCCGACCAGTCACGATCGCCCCAGCCCGCATCGACAGTTGCGGCCATCTGCCCATGCACGGCTGCGAGCATCGGCAAGGAGCGGCCGGCCTGCCCGGCGGCTTCGGTGGCAAGGCGCAGGTCCTTCAAACCGAGCGAAGCCTTGAAGCCGGGCTCGTACTGACCTGCCGCGATAATCGCCGAATAAACCTGATACGAGCGGCTGCCGAACAGCGTGTTCAGAATCAGGTCAAAAAACGACTCGCGAGCGAGCCCGTTGGCTTCGGTCAGCACCACGGCTTCGGCCATCGCTTCGATGGCCATGGTGATCATCATGTTGCAGGCAATCTTCGCTGCGTTCGCTGCCGGCGCATCGGCGCCCATGTCCCAGACCCGCTTGCCCAATGCGTCGAACACGGGCCCGAGCGTGGCCGTTGCATGCGGAGCGCCGCCGACGAGGATGTTCAGTTCGCCCTTCGCGGCCACATCGGGACGCCCGAGGACTGGCGCCGACACATAATCGATGCCCGCGGCCGCGTGCAGTGCAACGAGTTCGTGCGCGAACGCCACGGAGATCGTCGACATGACGACGTGGATCAGGCCCGGCTTCATCGCGCTGAGCACACCCGGTTCGAGCAGTACCGAACGGATCACGCTGTCGTCGGACAGCATGGTCAGCACCGCGTCGCCCTGGCACGCATCGGCCGGCGATGCCACCATCGTCACGCCGTCCACCGGGCTGCCCGAACGGTTCCATGCCTTAACGGAATGCCCCGCTTTCACGAGATTGCGCGCCATCGCCTGGCCCATTGCGCCGAGGCCAATCATGCCGATATTCATTGCACTTTTCCTTGTGAAGGTTGAGCGGTTCGGGACGCTGGAGCTTCATGCGCGGTTTCTGTCTTCAGCGTGAGCCATTCGAGCACCGGCGCCAGGGCGTCGTCCGAGTTCTTCTCATAGATCAGGCCGTGACCGTTTCCGCGCACGCCGTGGTCCGCGAGACTCATCAGTTCGGCGGACGCGCCGCATGCGTTCAGAAACGCGGCCGTCGGCGGACTGGCGGCCGCAAACGCGGACGCTTCGGCTGTCACGATGAGGATCGGCAAGTCGGCCAACGCCGGCAGTGCGTACTTGCCTGCCGGTGCGTGCCGCACTTCGTCGGGCGTCGCCGCAGCCGGTTCGAAACGCAACGGCGCCGCCGTGGGACCACAGCGCATCGCGCCGATGTTCGGAATGTCGGCAAACGGCGGTCCCATCGGTTCGATCGCGGCAATCGCCTTGACGAGATGCGGACGACGGTCGGCGACGAGCCACCCGTCCGGCCCCGAAGCGGAATGCGTAATCAGAATCGCGGGACCGATGCGGTCGAGCAACTCCGCCGTCCGGTCGGCATCCATCGTCTCGGAGGCTTCGAGGTCGGCAGGCAACGGACCGTACCCCGCGATGAATTCATCCATGGCCGGCGCGTCGTGCGCGGCAAACGGCCATTGCGTGTGACGCGGATCGTCGCCGGGAAAATAGATCTGCCGCCCGCCCTCGTAGGAAAACGGCGGTCCCATCTTGCCCATGGTGTCGACGTGATACGGCGAGCGCCCATGCCCAGGCCGATCGACGACGAGCACCGCATAGCCCGCCTCCACCAGACGCTGCGCCCATCCGGGACGTCCGTCCGGCGTATCGAACCATTCGGTTCCCTGAAAACCGCCGCCGTGCATCAAGACCACGGGCCAGCGCCGCGTGACGTGCTCGGGCGCTTCCCATTCCACGTACATCGGTCCACGCTGATACGTCCTGTCGCCGATCTCGACGCGCTCGCCGGGAACCCAGAAGTGCCCGCGTCGAACGGTGCGCGCTCGCGTCGTGGTCCACGGGGCAAAGGTCTGACTCATCATGGTGTCCTTCTCAGAGTGACACCGCGCGCACGCGTCGCGGCGCGATGTCGGTGAAATTGGGAACGTCGGCCATGACTGTGGGCGCTTCCGGCGAGGCGAACGCGGCATCGACGGCGGCCTGATCGCGGAACCGGCATTCGCACAAGGCAAGTGTTCCGTCTTGCTGACCCGCCGGGAAAAACGCGGTGACCGCTTCGAGGCCGTAGCGCGACCAACTCGTCATCACGAGCGGCAGATGGCGATCCACATACCAGTCGCGATCGAAACGCGCGTTCGCCGCGCCTGAGTAGGTGACGTAGATCGTCACGGGCGATGTGCTTTCCTGTGTCATGCGTGCCTCGTCGTTCATGCGCCGAAGCCGCCGTCGATGGTATGCATCGCGCCCGTGATGCCGCGCGCGGGCGGCGACGCGAGATACAAGACGAGGCTTGCGACTTCGTCGGCGGTGCCGTGTCTGCGTATCGCCATTTCGTCGTGCATCTGCTGGGCGAGCGGGCCGTCGGCCGGATTCATGTCCGTGTCGGTTGGGCCGGGTTGCACGAGGTTGACTGTGATGTGGCGCGCACCGAAATCGCGGGCGAGCCCTCGCGTGAGGCCTTGCAGGGCCGATTTGCTCATGCCGTACGCGGTGATGCCGGCGAACGGCATTCTGTCGCCGTGCACCGATCCGATTGCGATGATCCGGCCACCATCGACCATGCGCCGCGCCGCCTCGACCGACCCGTGATACGCCCCTCGCACGTTCACGTCGATCAGCCGGTCGGCCGCGTCCGGGTCGAGCGTCAGCGGATCGCCGACGCCGAGAAGCCCCGCGTTGTAGACGAAAACATCCAGCGCACCCGCTTCCCGGATCGACGCGAGAAGCGCGTCGCGATCCGCGGCGTCGGCCTGAATCGCGATGGCGCCGGTCGCTTCTGCAAGTGCTTCGGCTGCGTCGCGCGACCCTGCGTAGGTGAAGCGCACCGCCGCACCGGCCGCCGCAAACGATGCGACGATCGCCGCCCCGATGCCCCGGCTGCCGCCGATCACCATCACCGATTTGCCACGAATCTGCGATCCCTCAGGAACCGTCATATCGGCCTCCTTGAATTAAATTAGTGACCACTATAAAATTACAGAAACGACAGCGCAAGGAATTTTTGTAGTGATCACTAATTTAAAATCGGAATCGAAGCCGGGGCGCGGCCGCCCGCGCGTGTTCGACCCTGAAGCGGCTTTGGCCGTGGGACAAAGTCTGTTCCATGCGGCCGGCTACGAAGGCGTCGGGTTGAGCGCGCTAACCGACGCGCTCGGGATCAAGCCGCCCAGTTTCTACATGGCGTTCGGCAGCAAGGCGGCGTTCTTCGAGCGTGTTCTGGAACGTTACGCGCGCACCGAGATCGCATTGGCCGACATATTGCGCCCCGGTCGGCCACCCGCCGAGGCGCTGGCCGATCTGCTCGGCCGCGCGGCCCGAACTTACGCGCGCGACCCCGAGCGTCCGGGTTGCCTCGTTCTGGAAGCGGCACGCGGACATGGTGAAAGCGAAAGCGCCATATTGGCGCGCCGAACCGCCGAAGGCCGGCGCGCGCAGGTTAAAGCTTTTATCGCCGCTACCCATCCGAAACGCGCCGCCGTCGTGACGGATTTCGTATCGACGGTTATGTCGGGTCTGTCGGCCAGCGCACGCGAAGGCATGAGCGAAGCGCGGCTGGTGAAGGTCGCGCAGGCGGCGTCGGCGAGTCTGGAGGCGCTGCTGGATTGAGGGCGCGGGGTTCGTGGCTGAGGCGCTGAGCCACCTACGTCCGAATCGGGCAATGCTTGCCGGCGGCAAAAAGTCCGTTCGGTGCAGGACACAGCGGTTCGCGCGATTTGCGGGAGGTCGGATAATAGAGTGACGACCTCTCGAGGTGCTGACGCCATGGCCAAAGTCGAAGACAGACTCGCGCGTTTCTATGCCTTTTCCGACGGCATTTTTGCTGTCATCATCACCGTGATGGTTCTGGCGTTCAAACCGCCTACAGGTCACGATTTTCGCGCGTTATCCGGCTTGTGGCCCGATCTGATCAGCTACGCGGTAAGTTACGCGTTCATCGCAGTGGTCTGGTTAAACCATCATGCGGTACTGCGGAACGCGCAGCAATTGACCGGCACCTTGGCCCTCGCCAATTTCGCCAATCTTTTCGCCATTTCCTTCATTCCCTTCACCACGGCGTGGCTCGCCGAAAGCGAGCTGGCGAGCTTTCCGCTGACGTTCTACGCGCTGGTCTTTCTTCTCGTGCAGGGCACCTACATGGTCTTGATGTGGGAAAGCTTTTCTCATCTGCCTGACGACGGCGATCCGCGTGCGCGAAAGTGGCAATGGTTTCGGGCCTGGGTCATGTTGGGAGTATTTTTTGTCTGCACAGCCGGAGTATTCATTCCGCCCGTGCTACGGCTCATTTTGCTGGCGTCGTTTCTCATTCTTTACTGCCGCCCCGACCCGTTCCGTCGCGCGAGATCGACTGCACGAGATTGACACGGCGAGCCAGCGCCATCGAACCGCTAGCTGGAACCCACCTCTTCTAGCAGCCATTCCTTGAAAGCCTGCACCGGCGCATGCTGTTCGCTTTCTTTTCTGTGCACGAGGTAGTACGCCAACTCGCAACTCTGGACATGGTCGAACGGTTTGACGAGGCGTCCCTCTGCCAGATCGCGCTCGACCAGCGTCGTTCGTCCGAGCGCGACGCCGTTGCCCGAAATAGCCGTCTGAAAAGCCATTGCGGAATCGTTCAGTTGCAGGCCGCGATCCGTCTCGATCGCGTCACGATAGCCCGCGTGCAGGAGCCACGAGCGCCATGTGGGAAAGACGCCGACCCCGCTCATCGACGTGTCGTGAATCAATGCATGATTCTTCAGGTCGGACGGCTGCTTCAACGCGTTCGGACCGGCCACGAGCGCCGGACTGCAAACCGGGAAGAATTCGTCGCGCAACAGAAACGTGGCCGTGAGATCCGGCCACACGCCAGCGCCGTATCGAATACCCACATCGATTCGCGCAGAAGTGAAATCGACGAGTTGGCCGCCCGTTTCAATTCGCAGATCGTAATAAGGATGCCGGCGCTGAAAGCGATCGACGCGCCATAGCAGCCACTTTTCAGCGAACGCGGGTGGAACGGTCACCGTGAAGACGATGCGAGATTTGCTCGCTTTCAGCCTCTCCACGGCGTTCGAAACAAGATCGAATCCACCTTGCAGATCAGGGAGCGCGGCACGCGCGGCGTCCGTGAGCGATAGTCGCGATGGCCCCGAACTGGAGCGGTGAAACAGCTCGATGTCCAGATAGGCTTCCAGGCCGCGAATGAGCTGCCCGATTGCCGCGGGCGTCACATTCAACTCCGCGGCGGCAGCGGTGTAGCTCAGGTGTCTGGCAACCGCTTCGAAGGCACGCAGGGCGTTCAGGTTGTTCGGTGCTCTCATCGCTCGAGGTTCAGCCGAGTTGGGTGCTCGCGGAAAAGGCCTCCCGATATGCAAACAACCCCGGTAGTCCGCCGGTCATGAGGAACAGTACGTTCTGGTCACGCCGATAGCGCCCGGCCTCGATATCGGCCAGCAATCCGGCAAACGCCTTGCCGCCGTACACGGGGTCGACAAACAGTCCTTCGGTCGATGCCAGCATTCTCACGGCGGCGACCATGCCCGGCGTGGGAATGCCGTAGCCGGAGCCGAGGGAATCGCCGGACAGGTTCAGATCGTCAGCTGCGATTTCGCACTCGGGCCGGACAAGGCGCAAAGTCTGATTTGCTTTTTCCAGTGTAATTTCGTGCGACCGATCGACAGGGCTGAGCACCGCATGAGCGCGAATCCGCGAAGGCGCGCCGCCGAGTAGAACTTCGCCTGCGACGAGCCCGGCGTGCGTGCCGCCGCTGCCATTCGGCACGACGATTTCATCGAACGTCACGCCGATCTCGTCCTGTTGAACGCGAATCTCCCACGCGCACCTTGCGTACGCCAGGCACCCGACCGGACTCGATCCCCCAAGCGGACACACATAGACGACGCGACCTTCGGCACGCAATGCCTCCGCGCGATGGTTTGCGAATTGCTGAACGTCCGACGCACCCGGCAAATCGTGCACCACGATACCGAGCAGATCGTTGAGCAAGGTATTGCCGTTGTCGACGTAGTCGGCGTCCGTGCGGTTCACCGCCCGATTCAGAACGAGTTCGCATTGCAAGCCCGCTTTCACCGCGGCAGCCGCCGTGAGGCGCGCATGATTCGATTGCCTTGCGCCGACGGTAATGACAGTGTCCGCTTTCTGGCTGAATGCCTCGCCGAACAGAATCTCGAGCTTGCGCAGCTTGTTGCCGCCCATGCCCAGCCCCGTCAGATCATCCCGCTTGACGTAGATGTTGACCTTCAATTTCTCGCTGAGCCGGGCGAGCCGCTGTATCGGCGTGCGGCCTTCCATCAGGCGATAAGTGGGGAGGCCGCAATCGCCGTCCCAGGAGAGTTGGTTTTCCATCACGATACCTGGCAGTTTGTCGTTGAGTTCGTTGCGCGATGGGACGATCCGCACACGCCATCCATTGAACCACGCCTGTCAGATTTGCGTCAGTCCACCATCGACAACCAGTTCCGCCCCCGTTACGAACGCAGCGTCGTCGCTGGCGAGAAACAGCGCGGCTGTCGCGACTTCACGCGCTTCGCCGAAACGCTTCAAAGGAACGGCGGCTTGAATCGCCAAGCCGGCAGCGGCCAGATCCTTCTCGGACAAGCCGAGTTTTTCATGAAACGGCGTCGCAATCGGACCGGGGCTGACCGCATTGACACGAATGCCGCGCGGCGCGAGTTCCGCGCCAAGCGACCGGACGAGCGAACGCGTCGCCGCCTTCGTGGCTGACAGAATCGACAAACCGGGGGTGCCGACTTCGTTCAGAAACGACGTCGTCACGACGATCGACGATCCGTGTGACAGATGCGGCGCTGCTGCCTGAATCGTGGAGAATACACCGTTGAAGTTGAGCGCGAATTGTTCGCTGATCTGCTCAGGCGTGACGGCTTCGAGTGGCGCAGCCGTCCCCGCACCCGCATTCGCGAAGATCACGTCGATGCGGCCGAATGTTTCGACAACATCCGCAACCGCTTTGTCGATCTGCGCAGGATCGCGCAAATCGACCGACAGGGTAAGAGCGTTTTCGCCGAGAACGGCGACGGCGTGTTGCAGCCGTTCGGCGTTCGTGCCGGTCACGATGACCGTGGCACCTTCGCTCTGGAAAAGCCTCGCAGCTTCGAGGCCGATGCCCGAGGTGCCTCCGGTGATCAGGGCAATTTTGTTCGTAAGCTTCATGACAGACTCCTCGATGTGTGTGACGGATCGGAAACTTCCAACGGCATTGCGTCGCCGGTAGACACACTATCGTTGCTGCCATCGCCGCCGACAAATCAGAAGAACTTGTCGGGTCGAGAAGAAAATCTACGCTGCACACTGCGCCGCCCGCCACCCCTCAAAACGTCTTCAACATACCCAACTGAATACCGCGCACCGACGCGCCCGGATACGCAACCGGCAGCCCCGTGACGTTGACGCCACGCAAGGTCGACGTCCCGTTGGCCCGGTTGCTGAGCCACGCGAGACTGCAATAGAACGACAACTGCGGCGACGCCGCATAGTCGGTGATCACGCTGTACTGCGACGCGTTGCCGTTCCTGCCCGAAAGATCCTGCAGGTACGCCCAGCCACCGCCGACCCACCACTGGTGAGACAGGTCGTATCGCGTGCTTGCCGACACGCCACGTCCTTTATACGGCGAGGTTCCCCCGACATAGTTGAAGTACGACAGATACACGTGACTGCGGCCGACATGCACCGATGCACCCGCCAGATTGGCGGCCAGCGCGTTGACGCCATGCACCGACTGATGCGCATACGACGCCGCGAAAATCCCATTGCGGTAATTGACGGTTTCGTAGTGACCGGCAATGCCGTTGCCACTGCCGTCGGCAGGATCGCGAAGCGGTAGCATCACCGTGAAGCGCAGACCGTGGATGTCCGGCGACATATAGGTCAGTGCGCTGTTCACATAAGGCGTGATCTTCGACAGATTGTTCAGGCCGGAGGCAATCGTGCCCGCACCGAACGCATCCAGTTGACCTTTGAAGGGAATGTAGATCGGCGAATACTGTCGGCCGACGCGCACCTGTCCAAAATCGCCCTGCAAGCCGACCCAGGCTTGCCGGTTGAACAAGGTGCCGGCGGTCGACAACGTACCATCCGCCGAGTTGAAGCCATTCTCCAGGTCGAAAATGACGTCGAGATGGTTGCCCAGACTTTCCGATCCGCGCAGACCGACTCGCGAGCCGCGATAGGCCCCCGAGTCCATCCGTTCGGTCCAGCCGTTGCTGGGGTTGGTGACTTCGATACTGGTGTCCAGTACGCCGTAAAGCAGAACGCGGTCTTCGGCCTGCGCGAGCACACCATGCGTGACGAGAATCAACGCAAGGGCGCTCGCGCAATGCCCGACAGCGGTTCGACGCTGTGTCGTGGGCATGGTCGGACTGCTTACTGCTTCGGCAACGCGTAGGCGATGATGTAATCACCCCGATCCGGCGTGTCGCGCGCGCCGCCCGCTGTTACCACGACATACTCCGTGCCGTCCTGCTCATACACGAGCGGTGTCGATTGCGCGCCCACCGGCAGCGGCGTTTTCCAGATTTCGTCGCCCGTCGCAACGTCGAGCGCGCGCAGGTAATAGTCTGCGGTGCCGTTGAAGAACACCACGCCGGATGCCGTCGCCACCGGACCGCCGAGCGTCGGCATACCCAGCGGAATCGGCAGATGCGTGCGAATATGCAACGGACCCATCTGCTCGACCGTTCCCATCGAACGCTGCCACGCAATCTGACGCGTGTTCATGTCGATGGCCGTCATCGTGCCGAACGGCGGCTGCGTGCACGGCACGCCGAGCGGCGACATCACCATCGCGCGGACGAGACCGTACGGCGTATGCGCCATCGGCACCACACCGCCGACGCCCGGACCCACCTTGTCGCTTGCGGCCAGCGTCGCGTTGAATTGCGGACGCGGGATCAGCTTGCCCTTCATCATGATCCGCATGTCGTTGACGACGAGGTAATCGTCTTTGCGGTCGATCGAAATGCCGCCCCAGTTCATCGTGCCGAACGGCGACGGATGCTCGATATACCAACTGATGCTCGGAGGCGTGAAGTCGCCTTCATAGCGCAGACTGCGGAACTGGATACGGCAAGCCAGTTGGTCGAGCGGCGTGATACCCCACATGCGTTGCTCGGTGAGCACCGGTTCGCGGATTTCCGGCATGCCGACCGAGTACGGCTGGGTCGGCGAAACGCGTTCGCCCGGTGCGCCGTCCGTCGGTACCTTGCGTTCCTCGACCGCGGCAATCGGCTGACCGTTGCGACGGTCGATCATATAGATCTCGCCGCGCTTGGACGTCTGGATAAGCGCGGGCACGCGTCCGCCCTTGCCGTCCGGCGCGTCGTACAGCACCGGCTTCGACGGCAGATCGTAGTCCCACAGATCGTGGTGCGTGGTCTGGAATACCCAGCGTTCCTGTCCGGTTGTCGCATCGAGCGCGACGATGGAGGAGCTGTGTTTGTCGGTTGCCGCGCTGCGTTGCGCGCCGAACATGTCCGGCGTGCCGTTGCCCGTGGGCAGATAAACCAGGCCCAACTGATTGTCGATGGTGGGTGTGGCCCACATGTTCGGCGTCGAGCGCGTGTAGCTTTCGCCTGCTGCCGGCGCCTGAGTCTGACCCGGACGACCGATGTCCCACGCCCAACTCAGTTTGCCCGTCACCGCGTCGAACGCGCGAACCACACCGGAAGGCTCGTCGGTGGACTGATTGTCCATGACCCAGCCGCCCACGATCAGATTGCCTCTCGCGAACACCGGTCCCGAGGTCGGATTGTAGAAACCGGGCACCGTCTCGCCCATATGCTCCGCGAGGCTCACCCGGCCGTCCGAGCCGAAGTCTCCACACGGCTTGCCGGTCTGCGCGCTCAGCGCGATCAGTTGCATATTCGCCGTGGTGACGTAGATGCGTTTCGCGCACGTCGAGTTCGTGTCGATGGTCTGCGACGCATGCGACTCGGGCAAGCTCAGATCGGCATAGGCCAGCGAGCGGCAACGCTGCCACGTCGGCGAATAACCGGAGTTGACGTTCGGGTCGTAGGTCCAGCGCTGTTCGCCGGTCACCGCGTTCAACGCGAAGATTTTGTTGGACGGCGTACACGCGTAAATGGTCTTGTCGATCTGCAGCGGCGTGTTCTGGTTTTCTCCGCCGCCGAAGGCGAAATCGCCCGTGCGGAAGGTCCACGCGACGTGGAGATTCTTCACGTTGTCTTTGGTGATCTGCGTGAACGGCGCGAAGCGCACACCATCCGGCGTGCGGCCGAAACCGGTCCAGCTCTGATGATCGTCGCCCGGCTTGTAGTCGGTGGCGACGGTCGGCGTACCATGCGGCGCGACCAGCCACACCGGCTGGAATGCCTTGAAGCCGGCGCCGATCAGGCACAGCAGCAGCAATACGGCGACTGCGCTACCGCTCTTGCGCACGCCTGGGCGCGCAGCGGCTTCGGGTATCGCCCGAACCGATGCGGCAACCAGCATGCCGATGAGACCCAGCACACCGAGACGGCCGACGAGCGGCCAGAAATTCCATCCGGCTTCCCACAATGCCCAGATTGCGCTGATGACCAGCATGGCGAAGTAAAGCCACACGCCGGTCAACTTGCGACGGCACAGCAAGAAACCCGAGACGAGCATCAATAGCCCGGCGGGCAAGTAGTACGCGCTGCCGCCGAGTGAAACCAGTTGCGCGCCGCCATAAGCCATCGCGGCGCCGAACAGCGCCACGACAATGCCGAGAATTACCACGATCCAACCAGAGCGCCGTGTAGGCTGTGCTTCCGTGACCACCCCTATTCCCCGAAAAAAGCGCGTTTCGACCGGATCGACAGACCGGCCTGCTTGTGAACGCAGCATGAAAAAAGACCATCGCCCACGCCGCATGCGCTTTTTTGTGAGGCGCGAAACCGTGAAGACAATGACGCGCTTGCGCGTCGCGTCAGGTTGCCTGCGCGAAGTCATTGCCCTTATAGTGCGGCGTAAGGTCGCGATTCTCAGGGGATTTGTAAGCTGAGTCCAAGACCAATATCAGCTAGCTTTCATATACTTTCAGGAATAGTAGGTTCGTCGTGCTGGTCACGAACGCCCGACCGGGTTCCGCGCAGGTATCGCCATTGCCCCTTCTTGAATGAATATCGATCTAAAGATGCTCAAGCGCTTTACCGCGCTGGCGGAGACGCGCAATTTCACGCGTGCGGCCGAACTCCTGCATATGGCGCAGCCCGCGCTGAGCAAACAGATACAGAAGCTGGAAAGCGACGTCGGGGCGAAACTGCTCGTTCGAGGCGTGCGACCTTTGCAGCTCACGCCGGCCGGCCGCCGGTTTTACGACGACGCGCGCGCCGTTCTGGAACGATGCGAGCGCATGGTCGGCACCGCGCGGCGGTCCGGTTCCACCACGCAGCGTCTGGTGGTCATCGGCTTCTCGCCCACCATCACGTATAGCGGCTTGCCGACCTTGCTTCGGGCACTGAGCAACAGCAGCGAACACTATGCGTTCCGCCCCATGGAAGTCATGTCGCCGGACCAGGGCGACGCGTTGCGCAGCGGACTGATCGACATCGGATTCGGCTACTCCGACGACTGGGAGCGCGACACCGAGGTCAAACATCTGCGAGACGAGCGTCTATGCGTCGCCATGCCGAAGGACGCCGAGTTCGCGAGCGAGACTGGCGAACTGCCGCTCTCCGCGCTGGAAGGCCAGGTGTTGATTCTATATCCCGACACGCCCGCACCGAGTTCGTTCGACCGCATCTGGTCGATGGTGAAAGGCGCGGGGGTGTCGCCGCGGGACGTCTATGAAGTCCGCGGTCTCGCCACCGCATTGACCATGACGGCAGCGGGCTACGGACTGAGCATCGTGCCCGAAAGCGCGCGCTGGACCAACCTCGAACTTGCGTACCGCTCGCTTCCCGCGAGCAGTGCCGTGCTGCCCGTCACGATGCGTTATCGCAGCAACGAGGAGAGCGCGTTGCTGTCGCTGGTCGAAGAAACGCTGGAGCAGCAGCGAGGGCCAATCAGCGAACATTTGCGCAAGAGCGTCGAGGTGTCGAAGCCGCCTCGATGAACACGGTAGTGGCGCTGTCGAGTGGGTTTATTGCCGTTGTGTGCGAGTCGCGGTTTCGGCAACCGCGCGCATGATCGCGGCGAAGCCGATGGGATCTTCGGCACAACTCGTGTGCCCAGTATCGAGCACGTGTAGCGTTGCGCCTCTTATCGCGCCGGACAGTTCTTCCGCGTGCGCGAGGGTTCGCGCCGCGTCATAGGTTCCGTGAACGACGGCGACCGGAACATCGGGCAATTGCCCCAGCAACGGAAGCAGATCGGTGTCCATCTGACTGCGAATTGCGGCCGCGACCGCGCCGCTTCGAACACGTGCGGGATAGGCGAGCACTTCGTCGAGCAACGGGCTCGACGGCATGGTGTGAAAGCAGCGCTCGGCGAAGGTCTTCCACATCGGTTCGCCCCAGTTCTCTTCGATGCGTCTGACGATGGCCGACGCGTCGCCATGACCTTTCGTATTCGCGCCACTATTCGCCAGCACGAGACCAGTCACGCGTACGTCATCGCGTTCGGCGGCGGCAAGCGTGGCAAGAACCGCCAGCGGCGTGCCGAGCGAGTGCCCCACCAGAACGACCTCACCTTTGCGGGCGATGGCGTCGACGATGCGACCGGCGATGGCGTGCAGATCAAACGCGCCGTCGTCTTCCATCCACGCTAGCGCGAATGCGTTCAGGCCCGCTTGCGTGGCAGCCGTCGCGTAGACGAGCGGACTGCACATTGCGCCGGGCAAACACACGAGCGTCGGCAAATCGGTTGGACCGCTGCTTAAAGGGACGATGCGCATGCTGTCGTTTCAGAGATTGGCGCGAAAATCCGGGTTCGATTTCACGTCGACGTTGTTATTGCGGTGCGGTTCGCTCCGTAAAGAACGCGCCGCCACTCGCCGCTCAGATAGCCGAATTCACACGCCGGAAATGGTCGATGAGCTTGCGCGACAAACGCGTGTACTCCGTCATTTCCTTCTCGCTCAATACGCTCGACAGCGCCTCCAGTTGACGCTGCTTCGCATCGAGCTGCGACTCGAAGACCTCGCGGCCCGCGTCGGTCAGGCGCAGTTCCGTGCGACGGCCGTCGGTGGGATGCGGTCCGGACTCCACCAGTTCGCGATCCTTCAGCGCCTTGAGTGCGCGGCTCACGGTCACCTTGTCGTAGACCCAGTATTGCGAGAACTCGGCCGCCGTGATGCCGGGCGAGCTACCAATCGCTTCGAGCAGACGCCACTCCAGCAAAGGCAGATCGTGCAACGGCAACATCCGCTTGATGTAGAGCCGTTCGAGCAGCGTCGCGAGAATCTGCAGCTGCGATAGCTCGTAGCGATAGTTCTCCGGCGGAAACGGCTCGCCGCGACTCTCGCCCTTCTTCCCTGACAGATGATCGAGGAAGCTTTCCGCCTGGCGCGATTCCTCGCTGTGCACCCTTGTTTTCAATGTCCCGCTCCTGATGTTCCTACGACAGTATAGCGGCCCCGGACGCCGCCTCGCTGTCCGCGCCGGCAGCGTTCGCGCGTCGCACCGGCCGCGTAAACCACTACATTTCTTCGATTGAATATAGTTTCATATAGAACGATACTAGTATCAAATGAATCTTTAAATTCCTACGGCGACGCCACCGGGCGCGTCGTATCAGGAGACGATATGACACCACAAAACGCCCCGCCCTCCGGCTGGCGCGTGCGCACGCAACGCTGGCTCGTGGTCGCGCTGTTCTTCATCGCGTTTGCGCTTGCCTATCTCGACCGGCAGATCCTCACACTGCTGATCGACCCGATGCGTCACAGCCTCGGCCTCACCGACACCCAGATCGGCCTGCTGCAAGGGCTGGCGTTCGCCCTATGCTTCGCGATCGGCGGCATCCCGCTCGGCTGGCTCGTCGACAACCGCAACCGCGTGCGTATCGCTTCCGGATGCGTTGCCATCTGGAGCGTTGCCACCGCGTCATCGGGGCTTGCATCGACCTATCTGCAACTGCTGGCGGTGCGCTCGCTCACCGCGTTGTCGGAAGCAGGCTGCTCACCGGCCGCGCTGTCCATTTTCTCCGACCTGTTCGCGCCACGGCAATTGCCGCGTGTGACGGCCATCTATACGGCCGCGCCGTTCATCGGCGGGAGCGCGTCATTGGTGGCGGGCGGCTTCCTGCTGAAACGGTTCGAGCAAAGCGGTGGCCTGACCTTGCCGTGGGCCGGACACCTTGAACCCTGGCAGGCGGTCTTTGCGGTCGTCGGCATGCCGGGACTGTGCCTGGCGCTGCTGCTCTGGCTCGTCGTGCGCGAACCGGCGCGTCACGACGACGCCACCCGTCACGTCGAGCACGCCGGTTTGCGCGACGTCATCCGCTTCGTCAACCGAGAATCGCCGTATCTGCGGGGCTACTTCTTTGCTTACGCCTGCATTCTCGCCGCATTCTTCTCGCTCATCACGTGGTTCCCGACTTTCGCGATTCGCAGCCACTACGGCACGGCTGCCTCGCTCGGGCCGCTGCTCGGCGTCACGTTTCTCGTGAGCGGTCTCGCGGGTTCGTTGAGCGGCCAATGGTTTGTCGGCGGTGTGAGCGACACGCAAATCGTTGCGCGCGTCATGCGGCTCGGCGCGCGCTTCTGTCTGCTGCTGGTGCCCGCCGTCCTGCTGCTCGCATTCGGACAAAGCCTGTTGCTCTCGACCATCGGCTACGCCGCGATGGTGTTCGTCATCAGCATGATGACTTCGCTGATGCCGATTCCATTGCAGGTGGGCGTACCCAATCGGATGCGCGGCCGCGTCATCGGCCTCTTCATCTTCGGCGTGAACGTGATCGGCACGGGCGCGGGACCAGTCCTGGTCGGCTTCGTCGGCGATCACCTGAGCGGCTTTCCGGATGCCCACGCCGATGGCCGCGCGTTGTCGCTCGCGCTGGCGGTTGTACTGCTCGTCTGCGCCGGCGCCGGCTCGCTGTCGATGCGGCGCGCCCTGAACCGACTCGAACGCACCCCTGTCACGCTCACGCGCCCCGTTTCCCAATCCACCGATATCGCCCGATGAACCTCCAGTACTTCCCGGCCTCCGATGCGGACCGCCGTTTTATCGACGCCCTGCTCGGCGACCGTGCCTTCACGCAGGTCTACTCGACGCCGCAGTCGGCCGACGACATGCGCGACGCCACTCGCGCCATCCTGCAATCGGGCGGCTTCACCGTGGACGCCGACGGCCTCACGGTCACGCCGTGTGACATCGCGGGCGTCCCGTGCGAATGGATCACGCCGGCCCATGCGTCGTCACGCGGACTGATCGTCTTTCTCCACGGCGGCGGTTTCGTGCGCGGCAGCCTCGAACTGGGACGCCGCAACGCGATGGAACTCGCCGCGCTGTCCGGTGTGACGGTGCTCGCTGCCGGTTTCCGGCAGGCGCCGGAACATCGCTTCCCCGCTGCGAGCCTCGACGTGCTCGCCGTCTATCGCGCGCTGCTCGAAACCGGCCGCACCAGCGACGCCATCGTGATAGTCGGCGAATCGGCCGGCGGCTGTCTCGCCATGACCTTGCCGGAGCGCGTGGCACGCGGCGAATGTCCGATGCCCGCGGGTCTCGTCGGCCTGTGTCCGATGGCGGATCTGCGCATGGACAGTGCGTCGTGGTACGTGAACGCATCGCGCGATATCGCCACGCGGGACATGGGCGAACGCATGCTGAGCCTCTACATCGACGACAAGGACAGAGCCGATCCGCTCGCTACGCCGCTCAACGCGCGGTTCGACGCTCGCGCCAACCTGCTGCTCTGCGTCGGCGCGAATGAGGTGATGCTGAGCGACGTCGAACGTCTCGCCGACCACGCGGATCGCGCGGGCGCGAGCGTCACGCTCAACCTCTACGAATCGATGGCGCACGGATTCACCAAATTCGACACGCCGCTCGCGCGCCTTGCCATGCAACACGCGGCGCAATGGAGCGCCGCGCGTCTCGTCTCGCCGAGTTAGCCGCCACTTCGTCGTTCGTCGTTCCCACAAAAATAGAAGACAGGTCTGGAGACACCATGAATCGAGCACTGACTGCCGTCGCGCTCGCGACTGCGTTCGCCTTATCCACTGCCGTCACTGCCGCGCATGCGCAGAGTTCGGTCACGCTCTACGGCATTCTCGATGCGGGCATCACGTATGTCAGCAATCAGCGCGGCCATAGTGCGGTCATCGAAGACACCGGCATCGCGCAGGCCAATCGCTGGGGCCTGCTCGGATCAGAAGACCTCGGCGGCGGAACCAAGGCCATTTTCACGCTCGAAAATGGCTTTACGCTCGGCAATGGCATGCTCGGCCAGGGCGGCGCGATGTTCGGCCGCGCGGCAATCGTGGGACTGAGCAGCCGTTTCGGCACATTGACGCTGGGCCGCCAGTACGATTTCATGATCGACAACCTGGTGTTCGACACGGCGATCGCGCGTTTCGGCGGCGTCTACGCTACTCACCTGCTCGATGTCGATCGCCTTGCAGGCGAACAGGTCAACAATTCCGTGAAGTACGTGACGCCGGTGGTGAAAGGACTGAGCGCGGGCGCGATGTACGGCTTCAGCAATGTCGCGGGATCGTTTGCCGGCACGACCGGCGCGCCCCGCTTCACGAGCTTCGGCCTGAACTACGATAACAATGGACCGTTCGCGATCGGCCTCGCCTACACGAATGCGAATGGGACGGGCGCCTCGGTCGCCGAGGCTGCGTTGGGCGCCACCGCGGTCCGCAACATGGGTGTGGGCGCACGGTATCGCTTCGGCGCGCTCACGGTGTTCGGCAACTATACGAACAACCGCCTGAGCGGCGTGCCGGGTACGGGCAAGGTGGTCGTGAGCGTGATCGAAGCGGGCGCGGACTACTTTTTCGCCGCCGATACTTACGGCGGTATCGCGTACATGTACGACCATTACCCGCAGGCCCAATTCAGTCAGATCAGCTCGGCGCTGCACTATCTGCTGTCCAAACGCACCGACGTATATGCCAGCGTCAACTTCGTGCATAGCAATTCGGCGGCCTCACCCGCGGGGCTTTTTCTGATCGTGAATCCGGCCACCAACACCGGCTATTCGACCAGTCAGAACCAGCTTGCTTTGCGAGTGGGCTTGAGGACGAAGTTCTAGCGAAGGCGTGTGGAGCGCGGCGAGTCGAGTCGCCTAGAAACGATGGCGAATGCCTGCAATGATCAACTCCTGCGACGACGTACCGGCGTAACCATATGCGCCAATCGACGCCTGCGCCGGACGCGTTCCGCCACTCGCCGTGCGCTGCGTTCCGCTCGCGTGCTCATAGGCCGCGAGCAGATACAGCCCGGTACGCACCGAGAGACGATAATCCGCGCCGAAGTTGAGCCGTCGCTCCACTATGAAGCACGACTCCTAGTACGCGAACGATGCCGACCCGTGGTCGCAAACGATTACGCTGCCAAGGACGCACTGTCGTGATTCTCTCGGGGAAACCAGCGACCAGACGACGGTCGTGAGTCCGCAATGCGCCGTGTCGAGAAGCTCGTTGAAGCTCAAGTCTACGAAGGCATTGGCAACAGCCGCGCTGTCGTCGATCAATCAATGTCGCGTACTCAAAGGCGTGTCCGGATACAGCGTTTCCAGCGCATGCTGAAAGGTCGCGCGCGAGAACGGCCCGAGGTGGACGGCCATCAGCTTCCCGCTTCCGTCGTAAAACAGCGTGGTGGGGAACGCTCGCGCACCGACCGCGCGGGCAACCGCGAGCGTCGGGTCGCGTGCGAGGTTACGCAGGGAAATGCCTTCCTGCGCCAGGAAGCCGTTGACGGTCTGCGCCGACTCGCCCTGATTGACGAAGGCGATGTTCACGCCGTCGAACTCGCTCTGCGCTTCGGCCAGAACCGGCATTTCCGCGCGACACGGCCCGCACCAGCTTGCCCACAGATTCACGACCAGCGGCTTGCCGTCGTGAAGGGCCAGCGGCAGCGGGTTGCCCTTCATGTCGACGACACTGACGGCCGGCAGATAGGCCGGCTCCTGTCCGGCGTCGGCGTAAGCGCTCGCGAGGCCCCAACTGACGCAGCCTGCAAGCGCCGCGAACACCACGGCTTTGCGCGCGCCTCGCCGCAAGGCGATCAGTACGACCAGTAGCAGCGCGCCCGCCACCACGCCCGGCGCCGCGTCGAAACCGAGATCGCGGAAATCCAGCATCTTCAGCGGACTGCCCCGATAGGCCGGCAAATAATGCGCGACGAAGGACAATCTCGCCACCACCAGCCCAGCCAGGACGCTGGACAGGATCGCCGAGTCGGCCTGGGGTGCGCCCCGGCCGACGAGTCGCGCCACACCCATCGCGACGCCGATACTCAACAGCAGAATCAGCGGCGCAACCGGGAATGTGAAAGGTCCAATGGTCATCAGCTTCCTTCGCGCGCCGGCACTTTCCCGAAAAGAATATTCAGGCCCTCGGAAATCAGCGGATGCGCGATGATCGCATCGCGTACTGCCGTGTACGGAAGATTGCCGAGCATCGCCATCTGCACGGCAGTCACGACGTCGCCGGCGTTCGTGCCCAGCATCGTGAAGCCGAGTATCCGGTCCGAGTGCGCGTCGATCAGCACCTTCATGAAGCCTTTCGTCGCGCCGTTGGTGCGGGCGCGTGGCACGGCCGCCATGGGAATCTTCGCGACCCGAACCGCAATGCCGCGCGCTTTCGCTTCCGTTTCATTCAGACCAATACGACCGAGTTCCGGTTCGATAAACAACGCGTAAGGAATGACGCGCGCCTCGGTGGTGAGGCTTCCGCCCGCAAGCTGGGACTTCAGGACACGGTAGTCGTCGAACGACGCATGCGTGAACATCGGCGTTCCCGCTACTTCGCCGATTGCCCACGTATTGGCTGCCGTGGTGGCGAGCCGTGCATCCACCTTGATGAATCCCCGTTCGTCGGTCTCGACGCCGGCCGCGTCGAGATTCAACGACGCGGTGACGGGCGTGCGGCCCGCGGCGACCAGCACATGCGTTCCGGAAACGGAGTTGCCGTCGTCGAGTTCGATCGTCACGTTATCACCCGACGTACCGCTCACGTTCACTGGCTTGACGCCAACTCGAACGTCAACGCCTTCCTCTACGAGCGCAGCCGTGATTTCCGCGGCCACGTCTTCGTCTTCGCGCATGGCGACGCGCGGCGCTTCCTGAATCAGCGTGACGCGGCTGCCCAGCCGCCTGAACGCCTGCGCCATCTCGAGGCCGATATAACCGCCACCGATCACGATCAGATGGCCGGGAAGCGTCTCCAGTTGCAGCGCTTCCACATGGGTGAGCGGCTGCGCGTCTCTCAAACCGGCGATGTCGGGAATCGCCGCCGTCGTACCCGTGTTGATGAACACATGTTGGCCTGCCAGTACCCGTGTAGAACCGTCGTTCGATTCGACCTGAATGGTGCGGGGCGCAATGAATCGGCCCGTGCCCGTGACGAGCGTCAAACCCGACGCAATGAAGGCTTTCAGATTGAGATCGACCATGCCACGGACGACCGAACGGACGTTTCCGGTCACTTCCTGCATGTCGGTCACCGCACCGGCACCGCGCACATGCGCGATGCGGGCGTTCTGGATCAGGGTTTTCGTCGGAATACAGGCAACGTTGATGCACGAGCCGCCGATCATTCCACGCTCGATGAGCGCAACCCGCTTGCCCGCCTGCGCGAGTTCCATGGCAAGCGTCTTGCCGCCTTTACCGCCACCGAGAAAAACATATTCAAACTGTTCGACATCCGACATGGCCTACTCCGGTCTGGTTGATCACGCGGCACGCTGTTTCGAAGGCGCACCGGCACACACGACATGATTCGAAGTCTAGGAGGCCGGCGGATCACTGCCCATCCTCTTGCGGCTCAAGATTTCGCTCGATCGTCTCAATGTTCCGCGATCCGGGTCCGCTGCCCCCGACTTCACGGCCAGAACGCTCCCGCCCGGCCATCTGCAAGGATTCGTTCCTCCTTAGACGTACCAAGCATAGGTTTAGCGAAGACGGGCGACCATAGTACTTTCGGGCTTCGTCACCTATCCGTTGAGTGTTCCTGTCTATCCGTATGGATTGGTGCAAGGGGTGCGATCGCGGAACCGGAGCGCGGACTTGCTTCCGCCATCGGGAACCCGTTTAATAGCAGCCAGTACCCGTTTGTTTCCTATGGAGTCCTTCGCCATGAGCACGTCCGCATCCGAATCTTTCGCGCTACCGCCTCACGTTGTCAGCCTGACGAGCCGGGTCGATTTTGCAACGACGCTGGCGCGTCTCGAGGCCGCTTTCCAGAGCCGCCATATCACGCTCTTCGCGAAGGTGGATCAGGCAAAAGCCGCGTCGGATTCGGGAACCACACTCCGACCCACGGTTCTGTTGCTGTTCGGCAATCCGGCTGCCGGCACGCCGATCATGGCCGCCAATCCGCACGCAGCGGTCGAGCTACCGCTCAAGGTCGTCGTGTGGCAGGACAACGCGGGGCTCGTTCATGTCGACTATTCCGATGTCACGCAACTTCTGACGCGCGACTACGGGATCGATCGCGCGCTGTTCGAAAAGCTCGCACAGATTCCTGCCATGCTGCGCAGCGTCGTCACGGAATAAATACGGAACCACAGACCACTTCGCTGTTTGCAACCGCATACGTTCGTATGCCCTCTGTTGTCCAAAGACGGCGTGTCGATAGTCTTTCGTAGACTGGAAGCGCCGCCCTTGCGTACGTACTCTTAATACGACGACTGACGATCCGTAACGGCCACGGCCGTCACGCGATTATTGCCTCGCGCAACGTCGGTTTTTCATGCTTACGCAAGGAGTCTCATCATGCAATGCGCTCTACACACCTGGATCATGATCGGCAGCAACGCTTACGACGAATACACGTACGTCTCCTGGCTCGATCGCAACGTCTACCGACGCACGGTCGATCTGAGCCGGATCTGTCTTCTCTGATCGACACGGCACAGACGCGCATCTTGCGCGTCTGACGTGGCATTCACCCAATTCCGGATAGGTGGGGCAGACCATCGTCGGCCCATTCTGGCCGCGCGCGATTGCGGCGTCACCCGTTTGGCACCGAGAGGCGCGTTCGGGCGGCAAGCCGGTTCAGTCGTGAGTTTTGCTAAGGAATTGGCCGCCGTTCATGGTTTCGAGCGCCTGCGTCGCCATGCGGTGCGTGATGTCGGTGGCAGGCAGTCGTTTGGCCAACGCCGCGGACTGGCCGCACCACATCGGCGTGAAGTCGTCGGAGCCGGCCGCCTCGAAATGACTGCGCAACGGGGCAAGGTGCGGCCCCGCAAGTGGGAAAGGCGGTGCGTCTGCGGAAAGCGGGCCGAGTTCGCGTACCGCCCGGTTGACAATGGCTCGCGCCGGCCGTCCCGTCAATACGTTGGTCAGTGCAGTGGAGTTGTCACCCGCCTGTTCGATGCCACGCCGGTAAAGCGGCGGTAGCGCCACTTCGTCGGCAAACAGATAAGCAGTGCCTACCTGTACCGCGGACGCGCCGAGCATCAACGCGGCCGCGAGGCCACGGCCATCGGCAATGCCGCCGGCAGCGATCACCGGGACATGGACTGCGTCCACGATCTGCGGAACGAGCGCGAATGTGCCAGCCTGCGTATCGAGCGCGCCGGGTAGAAACGTGCCGCGATGACCGCCCGCTTCCGTGCCCATCGCGATGATGGCGTCACAGCCGTGCGCGGCGAGCCAGCGCGCCTCGGCTACCGTGGTGGCCGACGAGATGATTCGGGCGCCGCTTGCGCGCACTCTCGCAACCAGCGAAGCGTCCGGCAAGCCAAAGTGGAAGCTCACGACTTGCGGCTTCGTCTCTTCCACAACGGAACAGAAGGTGTCGTCGAAAATATGGATGCCGGGACTGGCGGATAGCGTAGGCGTCGGCAACGGTGCGACGTCCGGATCGCCCACACGGGTCTGGATCAGTTGCTGCCAGAGATCGAGTCGGTGCTGATCGACTACGGCAGGTTCGTGGCAAAAGAAATTCAGATTGAGCGGCGCGGCGCCCGCGTGCATGCGGATCAGCGCGACGGCCTCACGCACCTGCTCGGCACTCAGCAAAGCGCACGGTAACGAGCCCAATGCGCCTGCACGTGCCGCCGCGATCGCCAATTGGGGAGTACCGACGCCCGCCATGGGCGCCTGAATGATCGGCGCCTCGATACCGAAGAGCGCCAATAGCCGCTCGTCACGCCACGTAGTCATGTTTTCACCAGACCCCTGCGGTCGATCCACCGTCTACCGGCACGACGACGCCCGTCACGAAACTGGATTGCACGAGATAGAGCACCGCATCGACCACGTCTTTCGTGCTGCCCACGGCGTGAGTTGGCGCAAGTCCACGATACTGTTCGACGGCGCCTGGTTCATGCAGCGGCGTATCGATGACACCCGGTGCGACTGCGTTGACTTTGACGTTGCTCTTCGCCAGCTCCAGCGCGAGCGACCGTGTTGCGGCATTGATACCGCCCTTCACCAGCGCGGGGAGCACGGACGGCACGCGCACGTTGGGTTGCATGGCGATGCTGGCGGTGATATTCACGATATGCCCATGGCCGTTGTCCGACATATGCTGGGCAGCGAGTTGTGCGGGGTAGAAGAATCCCTTCAGGTTCGTGTCGATCAGCGTACCGAGGTCCTCGTCCGTATAGGCATGAAAAGGCTTGGCGATGAAGGCCCCGGCGCAGTTGACGAGAATGTCGACCGAACCATAATGCGCGATCGCCGTATCGAACAAAGTGCGCGCAACGGAGGCGTCGGCAATGTCTCCCGCAACGTAGAGGAAGCGCGTCTGGTCCCGCAATTTCGACGCAGCCTTTTCGAGACGTTGGACGGTGCGTGCGTTCCCGACCACGTTATAGCCGAGACCCAGGAACGCCTCGACGATCGCGAACCCTATTCCACTCGATGCGCCAGTCACGATCGCAGTTCGGGCATGTGTATTCATCAGGTTTTCCATCCAGAAATATGCTGCGGGCAATCTCGCCATGAAGCGCGCGTTTGCCGCTCCTCTATGGAAAACACGTGAGTACCCGTGCTTATTCCGCGCTGAAAAAGATATTTATCTATCGAACAGTCTCTTCTATTCCTGGGGCTTAGAAGGACCGGTAGGGTTGCGGTATATTCGTGCGCACACAATAACTATGAAAAGCACGCGAAAGCCGTTTGCCAGCCAGCTCTGATGAATCCCACTAAACGCACGTACGGGTCGAACAAAAGTATGGGCTCGACCCCGGATGTTCTAACAGAAGAGACGCCGTCGCCCGGCGCGCGCCGTTCATCGAAAGTCACGCTTAGTTTGATCGGCGGTGTGGCGCTCGAAGGGTACGACTGGAGCATTTACGGCATCATGGCGTCGTTTCTGTCGCCGAATTTTTTCCCGTCGCACGATCCGGTTGTGTCGCTGCTCGCGGCTTTCGGCGTGTTCGGCGCGGGCTTCTTCGCGCGGCCGATCGGTGCGGCGCTGCTCGGTCCTATTGCCGACCGCATCAGTCATCGAACGGTGATGTTGATGTCCGTCTCGGCCATGGCGATCTGTTCCATGATCATTGCCCTGATGCCGGCCTACGCGTCCATTGGCGTGTGGGCGGGTGTCGTTCTGCTGCTCCTGCGCCTGATCCAGGGTGTCGCGACCGGCGTCGAGGCAGGCGTTGCCGACGCCATCGCTATCGAACTGGCGACACCGGGACGGCAAGGCCGCTTCATGGGTTTGATCGGCGGCACGGCCATCCAGATCGGCGGCGTGGGTTCGACGCTCATCGCGTTGGTCGTCAGCCTGCTGGTGTCGAAGCCCGACATGCTCGCGTGGGGATGGCGGATCCCGTTTGCAGTGGGCGGCGTGCTCGGTCTTGCGATCATTTATCTACGCACCAACTTGCCTGAGACATTGATCGCCCGGACCACGCGTGCACGTTCGTCCGGCGAAGGCGCGTGCATTCATCCAACCACGCGAGGTATCTGGAAGCAACTCTGGGACGTGCGTCTCGCGCTGCTCGCCGTCATCATGGTGATCGGCTCGATCCAGATTGCCAATTACACGTGGGTCAGTGGGTTGCCTGGCATGGCCAACTCGGTGTTCGAGGAAGACAGCAGCCTCGTATTCGGCATCGCGACGTCGATGGGTCTGATCTGGATGCTGTGCGGCCCGATAGTCGGCGCGTTGGCCGACCGCATCGGCGTGTCGCGGACGTTCGTCATCACGCGCCTGATGCTGGCGCCGGCGTTTTTCCTGATCTGGTTCTACAACTCACCCGACATCGGGCGCTTCGCGCTCGTGATGATTCTGGGCGGCACGATCGTCGGCATCAACTTCAGCCTCTACAACTATATTGCGGTCACGCTGATGCCGCGCAGCATTCGTACGACCGGCGTGGGCCTCGGTTACGCATTGGGTGTGTCCATTTTCGGCGGCACGTCGCCATACCTTCTGCTGTGGCTGCGACACGTGGGCGCCGAACGTCTGTTTGCGATTTACGGCGCAACGGTGGCACTACTCAGCATCGTCGTGTATCTCGCGGCGAAGCGTCGCGGGCATCTTTACGCAACTAACTGATCGACTCTCGCGCAGCAGCGTTTGCTTATTGCAACGCCCGTGAATAGATCAGAAAGATGCGAGATGTCGAAAGCGTATTTCGCGTGTAGACCGAAAAGCTAGTTATGCCTGTCTGCTCGCGTCCAACCAGATCGTTGATGGGGAATGGCAGATTGGTGCTGCCCAAAATCGGCATCGCGCATGTCGATTCGGCCCGCGCTCGGTCGCCGATCTCGTTCGCAAGGCGCAATTACTCGGAGTGGAGCCGTCGCTGGTTGCGTCGACCTGAGAGCTGGACATCGAAGAGAGCCGGAGGCTATCCGGCTCAATTACTCTGAAAACTCACGCCTTCGCGGGCGGCTGGAGGTCGAACTCGATTCGCACTCCACCTGGTTCATAGATCATGGTGTGCCGCTTCGGTCCCGCACCCAGAAGTTCGGGCGCGAACTCGACCCGCACACCCGGCCACGCCGACACGCGCGCAAAGATCTCCGCAAAGGCTTCTTCGTTCGCCGCTCGCAAGGCGAGATGATGGAGTCCGACATTACGCTTACGATCGAAACCCACGGCGTCGTCCGGCTTCTCGACTTGCCAGAGCGTGAGCAGCACGTGACCGTCCGACACGAAGGCCGCCGGATAATCGGGCTTACCACCGACCTGTTTCCACCCGAGACATTCAACGAAAAAATCGCGGGTCACATTCAGGTCCAGCACACTCAGTCCCACGTGGTCGATTCCACGCGTCAGCGATTCATCAGTCATGTAACGCTCCTGATCTGCAGGTAAAGCCGCCGCATGCGCACGTCCTGCGCCGGGTAGCGCCGCCGGCATGAGCGGGCTACGCGGACGGCCAAGGTTCAAGTGTTCACTGCCTCACACGGTGAGGTGTTGTGAAGCGTACCAAGATTAGCGCGGTTTCGTTCTTTCACGACCTGGACGATGGTATGTAGCCGGCTCCTATACGAAAGTGTGCGACGTGAGCCGATGGTCGGGGATTTTGAGCCGCACGTAGCCTTTTCCACAATTTGCCCCAGCGATACATTCATCGAACGGACAACCCTCCGTTCCTTCATTCACTGGGAGTACCCGATGCTGCCCGCCTCCACCCTGTTGCCATTCTTCGGCATCTCGCTCGTGCTGGGTTTCGCGCCCGGTCCGGACAATATCTTCGTGCTCATCCAGTCCGCGATTCGTGGCGCGCGCGGGCATGATCATCGTGTTGGGATTGTGCACGGGACTGCTCGTGCATACCTTCGTGGTAGCAATCGGTCTCGGTGTGTTGCTGGTGACTTCGAAGACAGCATTCACGATCCTGAAGAGTGCGGGCGCAGCGTATCTCGTCTTTCTCGCGTGGCAGGCGTGGCGCGCGCCAGTGGGGATCGAAACCGGCAAGGCCGAGGCCGTCGACGTAGGGCATCTTTACCGGCGCGGCTTGCTGATGAACCTGAGCAATCCCAAGGTGGTTATTTTCTTTCTCGCGTTCCTGCCTCAGTTCGTTATGGCAGACCGTGGGCATGTCCCCATCCAGATTGCCGTACTCGGCGCAACGTTCATTGCCGGCAGCCTCATCGTGTTCAGCCTCATCGCGGGCTTTTCCGGCCTCGCGCGCGATTTCCTGATGCGTTCGGTGCGTACGCAACGAGCGGTCAACAGGTTTGCCAGTCTGGTATTCGTGGCGCTCGCGCTCAAGCTTATTGCCACACACGTGTGATCGATTGCCGTCGTAACTGCGGAACGACGGCACCATCGCATTGCGGTAAAGGAGTCGCGCGAGCGCGCGCACATCGGCGCGTCTGTCTTGTGAAGAAGCGGCGCTGTCGGGCCGCTCCCGCGGCGCAGGAGTTCGCTACGGACGAGCGTTGTCGAGATAGATCTATCGACGTTTGTGACGGAGTTCGCGTCCCGAGTAGACCACGGAAAACAATCCGATCAGCAGCGCGGCGACAGCCAGAGATTCATCCTGTCGACCGGGATGCGCTGACGACGCCGCGTAGAACCAGAGGCCCAGCCCGACTATCGTCATGAACATGCCGAAGACGAGTCCCCACACCGGGCCGGCGGTGTCGGCGTTACCTAATCTGTGAGCCATTTTCATCGTCATACTCCCCGTTCTGCTTCGGCGTTTCTGTCGCCGCGCTTGCGAGCTTTATTGCAGCGCGGTCTGAGAAAAAGCTTACCTGGTCAAAAAATCGTCATCAATAAAATGAGCCGTGATGCCGCGATTGGGTTGGGGCAATGTGGGTATTCGGCAACGCTTCTCGAATTGCGAAGCGTTAGTTGTTTTGTCGGACAGTTGGCGCTTTTGTGGACGCGCGAGAGACGTTGGCTGCGTCCGAGGATTGGCTTGTAGCAGACTGGTTGCCAGAGAAAGGCAGTGATTCCTGGATCAGCCTTATCGACGCCTTCAGGCATCGTCGAGCAGCGAGTGTTGCTCTGAATTGTTTGTGTGCTCTGTACGCTTTGCGGTGCTGTCGCCTGGCGCTCAGGTTTTTCGTTCCTCGTCATCGTCGACGCTCTCGTGATGACTGGCGGCGTCGTCGTGAATGGTCGTGGCACCGCTTGTTTGTCCGAAGCCGGTAGCGCCACCGCCGCCCCCTGCTCCTTTTCCACCTGAGCCCTGACCTTCCTTACCGCCGTCTTTGGTGCTTTTAGCGCCGCCCTGTCGCGCAGGCCCCTGAGCGGGGACGACGAGTTCGGCAGGCAAACGGTCGAGCGCCAGCACATCTCTGATGAACGACCGCAGCGAAACCACCAACTCGCTCGTGTGGATCAGACGACCCTCGATCATTTCCGATGCCGCGCGGGCAGCAAGGCGAACCTGCTCCTCGGTGCCCAGCAGAATGATGTCGGCGAGCGCGGCTTCGACTGCATCGCGAATCCGTCGCGATCGATCGGAGCCGGCGGTGTCGGCATTTGATGGCGTGCCGGTGTCTGCTGAACTGGCGGTGGCGGTGTGTTCGACGTCTGTTACCGGTGCCGGGACTGCGAAGGAGGCACGCTTGAGGTCGCGCAGGTGGGTTGGATCGACCGCAAGGTTGCCGGTGAATGAACCGCCGAGCGTTTTGTACGCGGCGATCAGCGTACGCAACCGTTCGTTGATCTGGCGGTTTTCTCGCTCGCGGCGCTGTTGCAGGGTCTGCATCAGGATCAGCCGGATGCCCACGCCGAGCAGCGTAATTAGTGTGAGCCCGAGCAGCGTCGACACGAGCGCATGGAGGGAACTGAAATCGAGGTTACGCATGGTTCGGTCGGATGGTCCCGGATTGGATGTTGGTTAGGTGGTACGCGATTCTGCTTTTGTCATGACCGGTAAATGAGTCGAATGTTCGGAGGTGAGTGTGTTTGACTTCGGTATTGCGGGATGGGTTATGCGGCAGTCGGGACGCGTGTGCGATTAGTGTGGCCGACCCGCGAATTGGCGGGGCGGGGTTGTCGCGGACGGTGTGGAACTGGATTAGTGTCTTCAGGTTGCTGGCGTGGAGGCGGCCGCAGGTTTGGTTTTCATGCGGAGCCGTATTTATTTTTTTGCCGGGGGGGTTGTCGGCATTAGGTGTATGCACGGGTCGTGCTCGCTGCGGACATGCGACTTTGCGCGGTTAGGTGCTGGCTTCGTTTAGTCTGGGAAGTCACAAAGGCCAGGTTTTGCAAGGTCGACGGATGCAGCGTGAAACGTCGTTTCCCGGTTTTCGCTGCGATTCGATAATCCGACGTGCGCTGCGCCGTCCACCCAGTTCAGTGCGCGGAATTCGCGGCACTACAAATTACGTAGCAATTGCTACTCATTGCCACGTTAGAACGCTTTAGCGCCCGCCTGAGCGTTTTTGGGAGCCGCAGAGACACGAAATGTTCATCTTGTTTCTCGTTTCGTGAAACATTGAGCGATCAATTGGCCGAAAGTGCCGTCTATATTGGGTTTTCACGCAGTTGCCGAAAAATTATGATTGTTTCACGGAGCGAATGCTGGTTGGACTTGTGTGAGGGTCTTGGGGAAACACTTGAGGGCTCACAATCCTTGCTGAGGATTTGCGACGCTATGGGAAGCTTGGGCCTGACCATAGTCGGATCTACGGCCAGTAAAGTGCATCGCGCGTCCGAGCATCGTGGTCCCTCCCCTGCTTCACTCGGCCTCAGGCTCCGCCCGCACCCGCCTCACCTTCACAATAAATACAGGTGCGCACGAACAAGTTTTCAAGTCGCAGGGTGCTGGCCAGGAGAAAGATAATGCGTAATCGAGGTCGCGGATTGGACTGGAGACGAGCGCGCAGTTTGTAGCCAGTCGCGCTTAAGAGCCCACGAATTATGAGATCGTGCAATTGAAGCTTTTTTGAGCGCAGCTCAAGGAGCGAGCGTCGGACGTCGTGACGTGTGCGAGTGCGTGAGCGCCGGCGCGAAGACCGGGACTAAGTTGCTCGTGTCACACGGCAAAACGCGGCGCGGCACTGACGAATGATTCAGTACGATCCTGGCAAGCGCCGGCGCGCGCAATGCCGCTGACTGATGAGCGGATGCTCCGACCGAGAAGCGCGCACTTTCTGTGGGCCGGCGTGATGGAGACTGCCGCAAGCAACACAACTCAATTAGCGCCAATCCTTCCCGGCATCACGACAGACACGCAACATTGCGGATTGGCTCCGCTCCATCGGAGTCGCCGTGCACAAGTGTCGTGAATATCTACTGGCTATCTTGTTGAGGTTTCTTTCCGCGGCTGTCGGTGCACCGTAGTCAGCGGCGGTCCAGTGCTCTAATCAAAATGTGCCCCTCCTCCAATCTCGCTGACTAAAGCACCTCGCGCTCTCGCGTGGCACGGGCGTCTAGATCGGCGGGTTCGTCACAAGATATTTGTCCCTGCAGCGTGTTCGGATTTTGTCAGGAGGCGGTTTCGCGCCATCTGCAGTTTCAGCCGCCCAAACCTGTTGGTGATTGGCACGTGGATGTTGTTTGCAATTTTTTTGACCGCTGCAAATTTTTGGCGACTTGGATAAACAGATGCCGTGCGCGTTTTTGTGCCCAGAGGAAAAGCGAGCCTGAAGAAAGCCGATGCTTTGGTTTTCGGCTCCCGAGCGACTGACAGCTTAGATTCCGGCTCATCGAAAAAACAAGTTTGCTGGGCAGTCGCTCGAGTGGCTGCAATCCGTCATTTCATTCGTCGCCCATCTCTCTTCGCATCTGCCCAACTCAAATTACACGATGTAGGTGGCCGACCATCACATAGCCAATTGATGGATCGTCAGTGAGGAGAAAACAAATCCGATGCCGCACTAGACAGTGATCACTCGGTAGCACTTCTCTGCATCGTCATTCGCGTGCCGTCCACTTGGCACCATCGGATCCTCGGCGTAACAAATCCAGTTTTAGGCACAAATCAAAACTCTTCCATTTTTCACTCATACGGCGCGACGGTGACAATTCGAAAGTCATGCTGTTGAAAAGCGGCACGTCCATCGTATTGACGATCGGCTCATTGGGATCAGGAAGTTGAGAGTACCTACACGGCGGGACTTTCCTCAAACCGTGCAGCAGGAAGCTTCGCGCGGCGACGGTCGCGGAGTCTGTCAGTTCTTTCTCAGCGCACCGTGATCAATCGGTAGCAGCCTGTTTCCCACAAAACTAATGCCACGAAATCAGCGACTTAAAATTTTTAAGGCCCAAATTTGGCCGCCCGACCGATCGGCGGAACTGCCAGCGGTCGACCAGAATACAATGCGCGACACACCGTTTCGACCTAAAAAGTCGACGAAATGTGGTTATGATATGGCCCCTAATAAGGCCATTCGCCCGTTTACCCTTAAGCTTTTTCTAGCTTTTCCCCGCAGCGCCAGGCGCGAAGCGGGTTTCGGCGGGGTCGGAGCGTGCAAAGTTTACTTGCGTTTACCCACCGCGCAGTCTACATTGCACGGAATTCGACAGCCACAGGCTTTTTTCCACCTGGCTGTCCAAAAGACAACGGAGCATCCTGATGACATCACCCGCGCACTCTTCCAACGGATCGGTTGCCGAAGAAGCCGCCATCGCAAAGCCTTCGCCAGCCGACGCTGCGACGCTTTCGCTTTCCGCGCCCGGCGACACGACGGCCGAGGATTTGCTGTTGCTCGCGAACCGGTCGACGGTGATGCTCAAGAAGATCCGCGACGAAATTCTGAAGCCCGAACCACGCAAGGTGCCCCCACTCGTCTCGTCGACCCGCGTGCAGGAAATGTGCGGGATCGACCGAAAACGGATGGCCTACGCGCTACAAACAACGTCGTTGCCGCAAGGAAAACAGACGCGCGCCGGCGGCGTTCGGTCTTTCACGATTGAAGAAGCCGTCGAGTGGGTCAAGGCGGAGTTGAAACCTGCACCGCGTCAAGGCAAGGGCAAGGTTATCACCGTTGCCAACTTCAAGGGCGGCGTCACCAAAACCACGACCTCGACGCTGCTTGCGCAGGGTCTGGCTATGCGCCGCGGCCGTAAGGTTTGCCATATCGACCTCGACCCGCAAGGCAGTGCGACGACGCTGTACGGCTACAACCCGCATGCCGAAATCGAGGAAGACGACACGATCATTCCGCTGATTCAGGCGTATGTAGACGGTACGGAATTTGACATGCGCACCCTGCCCGTCAAAACGTATTGGCCGAACCTGGATTTGATCCCCGCCTCGCCCCAGTTGTTCAACGCCGAGTTCATGCTGCCGGCGCGGGCGAATCTGGCGAAAGAGTGCGATTTGCGGTTCGAGCAGGTTTTGCACCGGGGGCTCGAGGCGCTGACTGAAGAATACGACTACATCATCATCGACACGGCACCCACGCTCAGCTACCTGACGATCAACGCCGTGTTTGCAGCCAATGGCGTGATTGTGCCGGTTGTGCCCGACATGCTTTCGTTCGCCTCGATGGTGCAGTTTTGGCACCTGTTCTCGGACCTGATCACAGGCATGGAGGAGTTCGGCGACACGGAGAAAAAGCGATTTGAATTCGTGGACGTCCTGGTGACCCGCGTATCTCCCAACAAGGCCGCTACCCGGGTGCTCCAGCAGTGGATCGCGAATTTGTACGGTTCGCGTGTGATCCCGGTCGAGATCCCCGAAACGGACCTTGCCCGTAACACGAACCTGCATTTCCAGACCATTTACGACATCGACAAGTACGAAGGCGGACTCGAAACATTGCGGCGCATTCGCAACCCGATCGATCAGTTCGTGGATTTCGTCGATGAAAAGGCAAGCGCGTCATGGGTGATGGGAGGTAGAGCATGAGTTTGAAGGACAGAATGGCGAAGGGGCTGGCAATCACCCTCACGGCGGAGGACGAGGCAACTGCGGCGTCCATGAAGCAAACCATGCCGACGACGGGCCCCGGGCAGACGATGCAGATCACCGCCCTGCGAAAGCAGATCGAGGAGCTCAAGGGCGAACTCGAGAAGAAGAACGGCGCGAGTGATGTCGCGGAAACACGGCTGAAGGAGTTGGAATCGCAGCTAGCGTCTGCTGCCATCGAGGTTGAAATTGATCTGCTGGTGGAAGTCCCGGGCCGTCGACGGTACAAGCCGGAGGACAAGAAGCTGGAGTTGCGCGAGAACCTTCGACACAACAAGCTGGTTGAACCGATCGTCATTCGCCGCACGCCCGACAACCGGTTTGAGATCGTGTCTGGCCACAATCGCGTGGATCAGTACAAGGCGCTTGGCCGGGACCGAATCAGGGCAGTCATCGAAGAATCGACGGACGACGAAGCGGCAGCAAGCGCGTTCTATTCGAACCTGATGCAGTCGGACTTGACCGACTACGAGAAGTATCGCGGCTTCAAGCAGATGCAGGAGCGATTTCCGTCGATCTCTCAGGCCAAGATGGCCGAGCAATCGGGCCTCTCGGAGGCCTTGGTGTCATACATTCTGGCATTCGACGATCTGCCGCGAGAAGTCATCGCCGTGCTCGAAGAGCAGCCAGCGTTGATCGGTTCGCATGCCGGCAAGACCTTGGCGGGTCTGGCGAAAACGGGGCGTTCCGAAGAAGTGATTTCGGCAGTCAGGCAACTGGCGGAAGGAAAAATCGATCAGGCTCAAGCGGTCAAATTGGCTTCGGCCAAGCCTGCGAAGCCGGCGGTGACGGCTGAGACTGTGAAGATCAAGGCAGGGAAGGCGGATTACTGCGTCATGCGTCGCGCGGCAAATGTCGTGCGCTTGCAGTTCAAGTCAGATGAAGAAGCGAGCCGGGTGCAGTTGGCGCTGCAGAAGGTGCTTGAAGCCGAAAGCGAAGCTTTCACCGCGTCTCAGCGAGATGCGTAAAAACTAATTTGTTTGAAATCATGGACTTAAAAATTTTAAGACCAGATATCGGAGATCTTTGATGATCATCAGACGCTAGAAAAACAAAAGCCTCCAGTTGGCGCTGGAGGCTTTTGAATCACCGGGGCTTGACGACTTTAAAAAGTAGTCTGTCCGCAGTACTCCCCGCTTGGCGGCGGCGAGCTGTACAAAGGTTGGCACCACATGTACGGCTCTGAGTGTAGCGGATAGATCACGTCAGTCAAGTTTTTCCAATCCATTTTTTGAAAAATGGACGATTGGCATGTCTATCGCGCAACATTTGGTTGCTAGCGAGGGCGAAACTCGCCCTGCTGAAAACGTCGATATCGGGTTTCTCTCAACCGATGCCGTGAATCTCCCTTGGGTAATTCTTCGCGCGGTGCACCGTGCCTCACGCCTCGATGGCATTCCCGCGCGCGCACGTGCCGTGCTGGCCGCGTTGGCTCGCACCGTCGATGCAAGCAATCCGTACGGCCAGATCTTCGCGCGACGTGAATTGCTCACCGAACGCGCGATGCAATCAGAGCGAACGTTCTATCGCAGCCTCGCAGACCTGGAAGCAGCAGATCTAATTCACAGGCCAGCACAGCGCCGGTATGTCGAAGCGGGGCTGTTTGGTCGCGCGTATCTGCACTTAACCGAACGTGCAACCGCATTGCTCGGTCTCGTTGAAGTGCCTGCAGAATCCCCAGAGGCTACCGCCGCCGTTACCCAGATCGCTAGTTTTACCCAGCCGTCTGACACGGTGGCAGACGGTGCTATATATAAGGATCTTAGCCCTACGTCTTTTCAAAAGAGACAACCGGGGCAAGTGCCGGCGGACCTCCAACGGCTGCTGCCCTTGGGTTTTCGAGATTTTTTGATTTTCAAGCTGATGCGGGAAGCCCGCGAATGCGGTAAGCGGCTATCGGATGTCGTCGAAGCAACCTGGGAACATCTGCGCAAAGCTAAACGACCAATCTGCTACCTGCGAGCACTCCTGCGTAGCACAGTCGACTTTAGCCATCAGATCCGCTCACGCGATGCCGAACAGGACGCGCTCCGCGCGTCTCAACGAGCGCAGCAGGAAGCGCAATCGTGGGCTCGCTCGATGGCCGGCACATCGTTCGTCGACGGAAACGGTAAGCGTAAATTCACTATCGACGCAGACGGTACCTTGACCGTTTTGAGTGTGGACGAGACCGTCGCGCGAAGAGACGTGGGTGAATGGCAGACGCGATTTGCAGAAGCGCTTCACACCGGAAAGATTCGCATCGCCGAACCCGCCGACCTCGAACTGTTTGCACAAGCGCGGATGCAGGCGAATGCTGCGGGCCGTCGCACGATCGACGTCCCACGGATTGCCACTGAGACAGTCACAGACCATCTGGCCCTTTTACGTCGCTCGCTGCGCAAGTTCTCACCGGCTTTATCAACCGCAACGTAAATGTGCGAGACGTATTTGGGTGGTGATGTCTTTCCGATCAGATGCGCTCGGAAGAAGCCGCAATACCAACGGCAGGGCTGTGCGACGAACTTACACGCTCGCAGCCTGATGGCGACGAAACAGGCGTTGGCAACGATACGACCCATCCGCCGGGTACGGCCATGACGAAGCCAGCACCGATGCGCGGCCGCTCGACTTTTGGATGTCACGCACCGCAGTCCCGCCTATCAAACGCTCGATTCATCACCGCAAGCATCGCTTGACGCGCATCTTGCGGTGAACTGAATGGGCTGGGACCTTACGCAGGCCAATGGAGATTTCGAAGCACTTAGCAATCGCGAGTGTGAGGATAAGCGCGGAACGCAATCCGATGCGCTAAAAGCGCCCGTTCATCTGCAACTCAAGCGGATCGAAGTCCCACAGGAGTGCAGCCAACCAAACTGTCCGCCTCCGCCTCACGGTTCGCTGAGTTAAGCCCAGCCGTATCGCAACATCCATTGCTCGATTCACCACGCGTCTGCGGAGACGCCCCAGAAACCCTAACCCGCCAAAGGCGCGAACGCAAAAGCGATACGGCACAAAGCCCCCAACTCACCTCGAGCCCACGCCGACCACAAACCTCAAACCCGCTGCAAACCCGGAAACCGTAAAAGCTGCGGCACCGCGCCATGAACCCGTTCCAGCAAAGTCGCAGCAGCAGGTGAGAGCGACTTCCCTTGTCGCCGCACGACCCCAACCGTTCGCTTCAAAACCGGTGTCCCAAGAAGTCTGAAATTCAGCCGATCGAGCGGCGCGCGCTGCGCGGCCAACGCCGACATGACCGATACGCCTACGCCGCGGCTCAAAAGCGCCTCGATGGCCGACGTATTCGAAACCTGGTAACGAGGCTCCCGCACTTCGCGACTTAGTCCTTCCGTTTGGCTCAACTGATGCTGCATGCCGAGATCCGGCGTGAAACCGACGATCCGGAATTCCGCAATCTCCTGCCATGTCAGCTCGCCGGTACCGGCAGCGAGCGGATGATGTTCCGCGAAGACCACGCCGAAGTAATCTTCGAATAGCGGTTCGAACGCGAGTTCAGCGTCGGCTTGCCATGGGCTGCATATACCAAAGTCGACGTCGCCATCCAGCACGCGCCGCTGCACGGCCTCGGAATTGTCCTCGCGAAGATAGACGTCGATCTCCGGAAACATCTCGATATACGCGGCGACCACCTCCGGCAGCAGCAGCGCCATCACCGACGGCACAGTTGCCACACCCACCTTGCCGCGCTCGTGATTGCCGAGCGCGCGCATGGCACGGATCGACGAATCGAAATCCTGCAGAAGACGCTCGGCCGACGGCAAAAATTCTTCGCCCGCCCGCGTCAAATCCAACCGGCGCGTCGAGCGATCGAAGAGCAGAAGACCTAGGTCCTCTTCGATGTGCTGGATCGTCAGGCTCAGTGCGGACTGAGTGACGAACAAGGTTTCAGCGGCGCGGGTCAGGCTTTTATGCCTCGCCACCGCGACAAACGCCCGGATATGGCGGATCGAAAGCCGCTTGGAGGCTTTTTCGTCATTCATCGATTTTTCTTGTGAATCAAGCGAAATTAATCGATTGTACTCTGCACCCACGACCCTCTAGACTCGCAACGTTTTTTCTCGAGGAATCATCGCGATGTTGGTAGATCTGCGCCGTTACACGGTTGTGCCGGGCCAGTTGAAAGCGTATCTGGCGGTTTATGAAGCGTATGGATTGCCGGTTCAGCGTCGGCACGTGGGCGATCCGCTCGGCTATTTCATCAGCGAAGTCGGGACGCTCAACCAGGTCGTTCATCTGTGGGGTTACGAAAGCATGGAAGACCGCTACGCGCGTCGCGCGGCAATGGAAGCGGACCCCGAGTGGACTGCCTACAAAAAGATGACAGCGGAAGGCCGCTACATCCAGCAGCAGGAAAATCAGCTGTTGCTGTCCGCCCCGTGGTCGAAGATCTAATCAACTGGCGATTCCATCATGAAAGTCATTATTTCGGACGACTATCAAAATTGCGTCAGAACGCTCGATTGCTATCCGGCGCTGAGCGAACATTTCGATGTGGAAATCCACAACGACACCGTGACGTCGCTCGATGCCCAAGCCGAACGATTCGCCGACGCCGACGCATTGCTGCTGGTCCGGGAACGCACGCCGATCACCGCGCAACTGCTCGCGCGTCTGCCTAAACTGAAGTTCATCAGTCAGACTGGCCGCGCGGCCAACCACGTCGATCTCGCGGCGTGCACGGCGCGCGGTATTGCGGTGTCGGCGGAAGGCTCTGCGACGACAGCTGCAGCGGAACTGACCTGGGCGCTCGTGATGGCGTCAATGCGCAAAGTCCATCTTGAAGCGACGCGTCTTCGCGCCGGCTTGTGGCAAGGTCATCTGGGTGTCGGACTGAAGGGCCGCACACTCGGCATCGCGGGCTACGGCAAGATCGGTAGCGTCGTCGCAGGATATGGCCGCGCATTCGGCATGCGCGTCATCGCGTTGGGCGATCACGAAACGTCGCTGTCGGCGGCCGCGAACGATGGCATAGAAGCCGTCACCGATCGCGCGAAGTTTTTCAGCGAGGCCGACGTGGTCTGTTGTCACTTGCGCCTTCTGCCTGCCACCCGCGAATCGATCACGCTCGCCGATCTCTCGGCAATGAAACCCACTGCGTTGTTCGTCAATACGAGCCGCAGCGAGGTGATCGCGCACGGCGCGCTCGAAGCCGCACTAAAAGCGGGGCGCCCCGGCTTTGCGGCGGTCGATGTCTACGAAAGCGAGCCGATTTACAACGCCGATCACCCCTTGCTCGGTCTCGACAACGTGCTGGCGACGCCCCACATCGGCTATGTCGAGAAAGACACCTACGAGCACTATTTCGGCATTGCGATCGACCAGTTGCTCGCGTGGAAAGCGGGAAAACCCGTCAACGTCCTCAACCCGCAAGCACTGACCGGCGACCTCGCCACGAATTGACCGAGACTAGACATGAATGCTTCACGGTCCGCACGAAACGTCGTGCGGACCGCATGCACATTCATCAGGAGACGAAATGAAAACTACAATCGAATCGCTCACCATGAGCCGGATTTATCGGCGACTGGTTCCGCTTTTATTCGTATTACTGATCATCAATTATCTGGACCGGGTCAACATCGGCTTTGCCGCGTTGCGCATGAATCAGGATCTCGGCTTCAGCGCGTCGGTGTTCGGACTGGGTGCGGGCATCTTTTTCGTCGGCTACGCGGTGTTCGAAGTACCGAGCAACCTCATGCTGCATCGATTCGGTGCGCGAATCTGGATCTCGCGGATCATGGTGACCTGGGGATTGGTGTCGGCGGGACTGGCATTCGTCCATACGCAAACATCGTTCTACGTGCTGCGTTTTCTGCTCGGCGTCGCCGAGGCCGGGTTTATTCCCGGCGTTGTGGCCTACCTCGCGTACTGGTTTCCCGTGCGCTACCGCTCGCGCGCAAATGCGGGCGTCATCATGGCAACGGCGATCGCATCGGCAATCGGCTCGCCCGTTTCAGGGCTTCTAATGCATAGCCTCGACGGCATCCACGGTCTCGCCGGCTGGCGCTGGATGCTGCTGCTCGAAGCCGCGCCTGCCGTCGTGCTCGGCTTCTTCACATTCTTCTGGCTGACGGACCGCCCCGAGAACGCAAAGTGGTTGCCGGACGATCAGCGTCACTGGCTGGTTGCAGAACTCGCGGACGAGGCGTCGAAACTCACCCGCACCGCCAACCTGCCGTTCGTGAAGATCGCGATGATGCCGCGCGTCTGGTCGCTCTCCGCGTTGTTCGTGTGTTTTCTGACGGCGTTCTATGGTGTTCTGCTGTGGTTGCCGCAGATCGTCAAGCACATGGGCACGCTTTCCGATCTGCAGGTTGGCTTCGTCACCGCGTTGCCGTTCTGCTGCGCGGCGCTGTCGATGTATCTCGTCGCAAGCCATTCCGACAAGGTGGGTGAGCGCAGACTGCACATCGCCGTGTGCATGGGAATCGGCGGACTTGCCTTGCTGGCCTGCGCATTCGTGACGCCTCCGTTGGCCGCGCTTGCCTTGCTGTGCATCGCAGCCGCCGGAATCTGGGGATGTCTTGCGGTATTCTGGACGTTGACCGGCGAATTCCTGACCGGCGCCGCGGTCGCTGTGGGTATCGCGCTGATCAACACCATCGGGCAGGTCGGCGGTCTGTTCGGACCGTGGATCGTCGGCGTGGTCAAGGATTTGACGGGCAACTTTTCGGCGGCGCTCATCGTGCTGGCCGTGGCCGCGTTCCTTGCAGCACTGATCGCCGTGTTGATGCCCGACCGTGCGCCCGTCGAGCCGGATAACGCCGCGTTGCAACCTGAACCGACTCCCTGATCGCCGCTTGCTGGCGTCAGTCGACTGCGGCTCATTTCATTACACCACCAGGATCGACACCGCATGCTGCCACGCCTCGACGCTCACTCCCTCGCGGACCTCGCGCTCCGTTCACACGCTGCTTCGCAAGCATGCTCGTGTATGAAAACGCCGGTGCCCGGATGGGAAAGCATGCCGTTGTCGCTGCCCGAAGAGCAGCTTCGCGAAGTCGCGACGCTCGTTTCGTCGGAAGAAGAAGAGCCAACCTTCGAGGAATTCCATCCGAACGGCACGCGGTACTGGTCGGCGGACGCACCCATTGCGCAGCGCTATTTTCCGTACAACCGGTGCAACGTCTGGGAGTGCACCGTCTGCGGACGTCACTTCCTGCGCTACACCGAAGGCGGCGGCTACTTCGTCGACAGAAGAATCCGCCTGCTCGATCCCGCTTTGATTGTCGACGCTCCTCTTTAACTCTTACCTCGCAACACGTTGCATCCGTACCTCAATGAAACTTTCTTTCGCTCAAAAGCTCTGGCTTCCGCTCGTCCTGAGTTTGCTGTGTCTTGCCGGCATGTCGGTTTATAGCGCTTACCGGACGAGAGATATCCGGCTTGAAGAACGCAAGGCCGATCTGAAACACGCATCGGAAATCGCGTTGAGCATCGTCAAGACTTTCGGCGATCAGGCGGCCACCGGCGCCATGTCTCAGGCGGACGCGCAAAAACGGGCGGCGGATAGCGTGCGCAACATCCGCTACGGCAGCGAAGGTTACTTCACCATTCTGAATTCGCAGATCGTCCTGATGCATCCGACCAATGCGGGCATGATCGGCAAGGACATCAACGGCTTCAAAGACCCAAACGGCGTGTATTTTTTCCGCGAGGCCGTGGCCCTCGTCAAACGCGACGGGCAGGGTTTCCGTACATTCGCGTTTCCGCGACCGGGCAGCAACGAGCCCGCGCCGAAACTCGCCTACGACATCTCGTATCAACCGTGGGACTGGATTCTGACGACCGGTATTTACGTGGACGATATCGACGCCGCGTTCCGCGCTTCGCTGTATGAAAGCCTCGGTGAACTCGCCGTGATTGCCGCGGCACTTTCAGTCGTCGTGCTGTTGCTCAATCGCGGCATTCTGCGTTCGTTGGGCGGAGAGCCTGCCTACGCCGCGGACATCGCCAACCAGATCGCCAATAACGATCTGACGGCAGTCGTGCAGACAAAGCCCGATGATCGATCGAGCCTTCTGTTTTCGATGAAACGCATGCAGGAGCAACTGGCGCAGACCATTGGCACGATCAAGGTGTCGGCGGATTCGATCGCGACCGCGACACAGCAGATTGCCGCGGGTAACCAGGATTTGTCGCAACGAACGGAAGAGCAGGCCGCCTCGCTCGAAGAAACCGCCGCCAGCATCGAGCAGCTCACGGCTACCGTCACCCAGAACGCCGACAACGCGACCCAGGCCAATCGGCTCGCCGCGCAGGCCGCTCACGTGGCAGGGGAGGGCGACGCGGTCGTGTCGCGCGTCATGGACACGATGGACGGCATCAACGCCAGCTCGGACAAGATCACCAATATCGTCGGGATCATCGAGGGTATCGCGTTCCAGACCAATATTCTTGCGTTGAATGCGGCAGTCGAAGCCGCGCGCGCGGGTGAGCAGGGACGCGGTTTCGCGGTCGTGGCGTCTGAAGTGCGCTCGCTGGCGCAGCGCTCGTCGACGGCATCGAAAGAAATCAAGGAACTGATCCAGGATTCCGTGGAGCGGGTGCAAGCAGGTGCGGGCTATGTTCGCGAAGCCGGCACCAAGATGAGCGAGATCACGCGTGAAATCAAGCGCGTGACGGACCTCGTGGGCGAGATTACCGCTGCGTCTCACGAGCAGAGCAAAGGCATCGGCCAGATCAATCGCGCCGTCACGCAGATGGACGAGGTTACGCAGCAGAATGCGGCGCTCGTCGAGCAAGCGGCAGCGGCGGCCAGTTCGCTGGAGTCGCAGGCTGGCGATCTGAAGATTTCGGTGTCGATGTTCAGGCTGGCGATGTAATTTTCGCGGCGAACTTAACGCCCAATCAAAGGGGCGGCGCAGGGCTTTGCGTCACTTTCGAGCCCACCGGAAGCGACACACACACGCTCAACCCGCCGCCCTCACGGTTGCTGAGAACAATGTCGCCGCCGTGGGCGCGAATCACGGCCAGCGCCGATGTCAAACCGAGTCCCATTCCTCCCGTCGACCGGTTCCGGGATTGTTCGACGCGAAAGAACGGGTCGAATACCTGTTCGAGCACCTCGGAAGCAATGCCCGGACCCCGGTCGTTGACCGTGAGAGCGACGCCGCCCGGAACGCAGGTCAACTCTAGATCCGCACTTCCTCCCCATTTCAAGGCGTTATCGACCAGGTTCATGCACGCGCGCCTCAGCGAGAAGGGGCGTCCGATCAACGCGAGCCGATCCGGACCTGCGTATCGGACCACGGCGCCGTGGTCGCTATAGTCGTCGGCGATCGTGCGAAGAAGACCCGCGAAGTCGAACGCCGTCGCTTCTTCGTCCCTGAAGTCGTCGCGAAAGAACGACAGTGCAGAGTCCGCCATCGCCTGCAAATCGTCGACGTCGCGAAAGAGACGAGCGCGCTGTTCCTCGTCGTCGATGAACTCGCCACGCAAGCGGATTTTGGTGAGCGGCGTTCGCAGATCGTGTGAGATCGCGGCCAGCATCAGCGTGCGGTCATCGACGAACTTCCGGAGTTGAGCCTGGAGCCCGTTGAACGCTGCAATCGCCGAACGCAATTCCTTCGGCCCTGCTTCGCGTACCGGTCCCGCTCGGGGATCGCCGCCTCGCTGACGAAGCTCCTCGGCGAATTGCCTGATAGGCCGCGCCAGAAAGTAGGTGGCAAGCATGGACGCCGCGAGAATCAACAACGCGACGCACGCCAGTGTCGTTGCCAGTCTGCCGGGCAACAGATCACCCCATCGCCGTTGATTGGCGATGAACAGCACCCAGCTGTCGTCGCGCAACTGCACCGCCATGAAATAGGCGTCGGGATGGGCGAGCCGATCAAAGTCGATCGACCTGGACAACGGATCGCTGGCGGTAAAAATCACGTTGCGCCGTTCGTGGCCATTGTCGCGAAAGCTGTCGACGGTCTTCGGATCTGGGTCACGAAGATACGCAAGCGCTAACTGTCGGGCGACCGATGTTCCGGACGGATACCAGAACACTTTGTCTGCGATCGTGACGGTGTTAGCCAGATTCTGGCGATGGCTGGACGGCGCCGCTTCGATCATACGAACGGCGTCGTCGGCCCGGATCAGTTCGGCCTGCTCGGCGCTCGACGGTCCCGCAAAGCGGTCGAACAGCGTGCTGAAGACGAGCACGCTCATGATCGCCGCACCCACGGTCAGCGCGATTCGCCATGCGATCGTGTCGGGGACACCCAGCCGGAAATTCATCCTCGACGAACCAGTGGCGTGAACATATATCCTCCGCCCCGTACCGTTCGAATGACCGATTCGGCATCGGCGTCCGTGTCGAGTTTGCGGCGAAGGCGCGCGACCTGAACATCGATACTCCGGTCGTAGACTTCGTAAGCCGATCCGCGAGCGAGGTCGAGCAACTGGTCGCGAGTCAGCACGCGTTGTGGATGCTCCGCAAACACGAGCAAAAGATCGAATTCATTACTCGACAGGATGGTGAGCGTGTTGTCTGCCGATCGCAGTTCACGTTTGGCGATGTCGAGTCGCCACCCGGCAAACGAAAGCACCGGTCTCGTGGCGGTGCTCGTCGTGACGGGGCCCATCTGCGTGGTCCGTCGCAAAACTGCTTTCACTCGCGCCAGGAGTTCTCTGGCATCGAACGGCTTCACCAGATAATCATCGGCGCCGATCTCGAGTCCGACCACGCGGTCGACGTGGTCGGCAACCGCAGTGAGCATTATGACGGGGATTTTCGACGTCGCGCGCAACTGCCGGCACAGGCTGAAACCATCCTCTCCCGGCAGCATGACATCCAGGATGACGAGATCGATCTGCTGGCGATCGAGCGTGGCAAACAGGCCTTCGCCATCGGCCGCGACACTGACCTCGTGGCCGTGCTTGCGAAAAAAACCGGTGAGTAGGGACCTGATGTCCTCTTCGTCGTCAACCACGAGGATGTGCGGCATATAAGTCATTTCCCAATGCTAACCTGGACGAAGAGCTGCCTGATTTCAGTCGTCCATCGCGAATATTTCAGCGCTGACACAGTGTTTCCGCGCCGAAACAAACGGCACATCATACCGTCGATTCCCCTGCGTAACCTGAAGGTCCTCGATTGGACGTTCATCCGCGCGAATTCGCCCCTGCCTGCACTGAAGCCCATTCTCACCGTGCAAAACACGATTCTCCAGACCGAGAACATCGTATGAAGGGCGCTCCCGAATTGGCTCGCCTGACGTCCTGCTCTTCAGCTCAGCGCCTTAGGAGATTCACATGCTCTACACGAAGCGCCCCATCGATATGGGACGTTTGATCGCTTTGACGACTATCCTGGCCAGTTGTCCCGTCCTCGCGCAGACCAGCACGACGCCAGCGGTTGTCGCGTCATCTGCCGCGCAAGTGACCGACGACGGCTGGCGATACTCGCTTGGTCTCGGCGTGTTCGAGACACCCAGATATCCGGGCGCAAGTGTGACGCGCTTTCAGCCCGCGCCGATCGTGGGCGTCGGCTATGGCCGGTTTTTCTTCGGATCGGTCGCGGACGCCAATGTCCCTTTCGGCCTCGGCGCATTTCTATACCGCGACAATCATTTCCGCCTGGGTATCGCGCTTTCCTACGATCTCGTGAAACCGCGCAAAGCGTCCGATGACGTGCATCTCAGTGGTTTGCCCGACATCGACGGCACCGCGCACGCGACACTGTTTGCGAGCTATAACCTCGATTGGCTATCGGTCGTCGGCGCGGTCTCGCAAGATATTGCCGGCAAGCATGAAGGAACGACCGCTTCGCTGGATCTGATGGGGAAATACAGCCCAGTCAACCGGCTGACGTTGACCGCCGGGCCGGGCATAACCTGGGGCAGCGCTCAATACAATCAAACGTTTTTCGGCGTCAATGCCGGGGACAGTGTGAGGTCCGAACTACCCGCATACTCGCCGGGCTCGGGCATCGCGGCGGTTCGTGTGACGGCGGGCGCCAGTTACGCGCTGAACAAGCATTGGAATCTCGGCGCGCGAGTCGTCGCATCGAGATTGCCGGGCGTGGTAGGCAACAGCCCGGTCGTCGAGAAAAAGACGCAGATGACCTATGGGGTCATTGCGAATTATGTGTTTTAGTCTGACCGCCAGCAATCAGGCCCAGGTCGCGGGTTTTCATTGCGAAGCCCCGCCCCGAGGCGCGCCCCGACGCCAATGCAGATAACGTCCGGGGCGTGTTGCCGCTCAGTAGGTGGCCCGTCCTCCCGATGCGTCGAAAATAGCTCCCGTGCAGAACGAGCATTCGGAGGACGCTAGCCAACGCACCATCGCTGCGATTTCTTCGACGGTCCCAGCGCGCCCCAGCGGGATTTTTGCCTGAAGTACCTTGATCTGCTCTGGCGTCATCTGCGCCAGCAGTTCGCTTTGTACGGAAGCGGGAGCGATTGCGTTGACCAGAATGTTATGTGCAACCAGATCCTTGCCCATCGACTTGGTCAGGCCGATCACACCCGCCTTCGAAGTCGAATAGGCGGCCTGATTGGCATTGCCTTCTTTCCCCGAGATGGACGCGAGATTCACGATACGACCGTACCCGTTCGCCATCAAGTGCCGAACCGCCGCCTTGCTGACCTGAAACACGGCGGTCAAATTGATGTCCAGCACGCGGCGCCATGTGGCGTCGGAGTGCTCCCAGAAAGGTTCGCTAGGTCCGATGATCCCTGCGCTGTTAACCAGAATGTCGAGCTTGCCAAAGTGACGCACGGCAATCTCGATGGCATCGTGAATAGCTGAAACATCTGTCACGTCGACTTTTTGCGTCAGCACCCGGTCGCCGTATTTCGCCTGCGTCCGCTCAAGGCGCTCCGCGTCGATGTCCCAAACGATCGCTCGGGCTCCTTCCTGGATGAGTCGTTCCACGCTGGCTGCGCCGATGCCCGATGCACCACCGGTCACGAGTGCGATTTGTCCTTCGAATGCGAGTGATTCTTTCATGCCGATGCCTCTTTCTGATCGTTCTGGAAGTTGCCGCTACTGCTCAGAAGTCCCGCCATCGCGGAAAGCGCGACCTCGTAGCCGTATGCGCCGAGTCCGCAAATGACCGCGGTCGCTACCTTCGACACGACTGAATCGTCGAGGTCGCGGGCGTGCACGTTGGACATATGCAATTCGATGCACGGTTTGCCGAGCGCCTTGACGGCGTCTTTCACGGAGATCGAATAGAAGGACAATCCGGCCGGATTCAAGATAACGCCGTCTGCTGCAAGACGAGCTTCCTGAATCCAGTCGACGAGATCGCCTTCGTGGTTCGATTGACGGAAAACCATGTTCACGTCGAGTTGCTGCGCCAGTCTTTCGCAGCGCTTCTCGATCGAGGAAAGGGTGGCGTAGCCGTAGATCTGGGGCTCGCGACTGCCGAGCAGGTTTAGATTGGGGCCGTTGAGGATATAGACGGTTTTCATATTTCGACGCGCTGCGTTTGAGAGTCAGTGGCTGTTCGGATTTGTGCTATGCCTGCGTCATGTCGACGCCACGTGTTTCCTTGCCGATCGCTACCGCAATGATCGAAATCACGATCGTCACAGCGCACAGCACGGAAATGGGCCATGTTTTCCCGTTGAACGTTTGTGTGAGATAGGCAGCGACAAAGGGCGCCGGGCTCGCGCCCAACAGATTGGCGCATGAATAGGCGAGAGCCGAACCGGTGTAGCGCACCTTCGCGGGAAAGGGCTCGGCGAACAGCGCGGGTTGCACACCAGTCACCGCCTCCAGCGCGCCGATGAAGGCAATCATTGCCGCGAACATGATCGTCGTATTGCCTGACTGCAGAAGCGGGAAGTAACTGAGCGCCAGCACGAAGCAGATCATCAGGCCGACGATGAAGGTGGGCTTTCGACCGAACCGGTCTGCACAACGGCCGCCTAACAGCATCAGCGGAAGCGCAACGAGGTTGGACACCATGAGCATGAAGAAGCCGGTGCGGGCGGGAATCTTCAGCGTGTGGTTCATGTAACTCAGCGAAAACACCACTACCACGTAGAAGCACAGGCAGACAGACAGGTAGATGAGCGCAAGCCGTACGATAAGACGCCAATGTCCTGTGACGGCAGTCGCGAGCGGTGAACGTACCGGCCCCTGGCGCCGCTCGACGGCCTGGTAAGCCGGCGACTCGTCAACTTGACGACGCATGTAGAGTCCGGTGAGCACGAGCAGCAGACTCAACAAAAACGGAATCCGCCATCCATAGCTGAGAAAAGCATCTTCCGGCATCAAAGCGGTCAGAATGAACAGCATGCCGTTGGCCGTCACCTGGCTAATGGGCGAGCCGAGGTTAACCAGTGCACCGTTCCAGCCACGTCTCAGCGCAGGGGCATGCTCCAGCGCCATTAACTGCGCCCCGGTCGATTCACCTCCCAGCGCGAATCCCTGGCAGATCCGGAAGAATACGAGAAGGATAGGCGCGAGAATGCCGACACTCGCGAACGTCGGTAATAACCCTATGCCGACGGTAGCAAGGCCCATGAGAGCCATCGTGAAAAGCAGCAGATTCCGGCGTCCGAAACGATCACCGAGATAACCGCACACGACGCCGCCGAGGGGCCGCGCGCCGAAGCCTACTGCGAAAGTTGCGAACGATCCGAGCAGCGCGGCAGAAGGGCTGAGCGAAGGGAAAAACAGTTTGGGAAAGACGATCGCGGAAGCCGCGCCGTAGATCGTGAAATCGAACCACTCGAGCGCCGTTCCGATCGTGCTGCTGATGGTGGCGCGTCGCGACATCGACTGTGCATCTTCATGAGACGGACTGAGCTCCCGTATCATTGGACTCGACATGTTAGTCTCCTGACGTAATTTTTTCTGTATCTCCAGCCCGCTCATCACGGCGGACCCACGTTGGAAATCATGATGCGATAGAGAGGCCTGTTTGTCGCGTTCCAGATTTGACGTCTCCATAACCCGCGGTTATGGTGAATACCCACATCGAGACGGACTATGCGTTTCAAACTGAGACAGATGGAAGTGCTCCGCGCAGTCATGCTGACAGGGACAATCAGCGGCGCGGCGCGCATGCTGTTCGTTTCTCAACCTGCGGTTAGCAAGCTGGTCTCGCATCTGGAAACGACGCTGGGCCTTCGTCTTTTTGACCGCACGGGTAGCCGCCTCACGCCGACTACCGAAGCACAAACGCTGTTTCGTGAGATCGAACAGGTTTATCAGGCGGCTCAGCGGGTCGACGATCTGGCGCGCTCGCTCGCCGTGGGGCCGAACCAGCTGCTGAATGTTTCCTGTGGGGCCTCGCTGTCTACTTTCATTGCGCAAGCGCTTGTCGATCTGCATTCGAGCTTGCCTTCGATTCGCGTTGACTGGCAAACGGCGCTCATGAGCGAGATGCCGATTCAACTTCTGAGCAAGACACGCGACATCGCGGTTTCACCGTTGCCTATCGTCCACGAGAATCTGGTTGTCGTGCCGTTCATGCGCGGGCGAATGGTTTGCATCGTTCCGGAACATCATCCGCTCAAACAGTTTTCCGAACTGACTCTTGAACAGCTCGCACAGGAAACGATGATTCTTTTCCGCCGCGATATTCCGATGGGCGCGTTAATAGATCGCGCTTGCCAGCAGGTGGGAATCGAATTGAAGTCGATGCTCGACGTGAGCCGTGCGGAGCAAAGCATCGCGTTGGTCAAGCGTGGCTTGGGAATTGCCATCGTCGACGAGTTTTCCGCTCAGGACTCCGGACTGCTGGTTCGACCCTTGGCTGAGGAAATATCGTTGACCGCGTGCTTTGTCCATTCCCGCTTTATGCAGCCTTCCATCGCCGCAATGCGGTTCATGGAAGTCGTTCGCGAGCAGGCAAGAAAAATGGGCACGCTGCTGCCGGATCGCGAATTAGACGAGCTCTGATAGCCACACAACGTTGAGCAACGCGATGCTTACTCGCCGGCATTGTTCAGTTCTTCTGTACCTCTACTGCCTGAACCATATCGACCAAAGCGTCGACCTCGCTAATCGCGACCGAGGGATTACGGAAATAGTTCAGGACGAGATGCATCGGGCTCATCTCGACATCGAGTTCGACCAGCGTTCCAGCGGCGAGGTCCTGCACGACGGAACGGCGTAGAGAACACGCGATGCCGACCCCGGCAATCACCATACTGCGCACCATGCTCATGTCCTGAGCCTGCGATGCCACCTTCAGTTGCGAAAGGCCGGCTGCACGCAGCATGCTGGCGATCGTGCGGCCGAAGTACGAGGTGTCGTGCGCCGCGACGAACGGAAAGTTCGTCAGGCTATGAATGGGGATTTTCCGTTGGGAAGCCAGAGGGTGGTCGGGCGCGGCGATCAATGAAAGCCGGTAGCGTCCAAGTGGTTCCGTGACGAGCCCTGGCACCTCGCCAGTACTGAGCATGAAGCCGAGGTCGACCTGACCGCTGCGGCACAGGGACAGCACTTCTTCGAACGTGCCGGAACGTGCAACGAGTTCGATATTCGGATACTTGGCGGCGAACTCGCCTAATGGCTTGACCAGCAACTGATCGGCAACGAAACGCTGCGCGGCGAAGCGGAGCCGTTCACGAGACTTCCTGATGTCGGACGTGGCGGCTTTCGCTTTAGCCAGCGCTTCGAGTGCATACGCGTAATACGCCCGGCCAGCGTCGGTTAATTCCGGGTTAACACCTGGGCGTCTGTCGAAGAGACGCCTGCCGAGTTTGTTTTCGAGGTCGCGCACGTGAACGCTGACAGACGGCTGCGCTATGCCGAGCGTGGCGGCAGCGGCGCCGAATCCACCGGATTCAATCACAGCGACAAATACTTCGAGACTTCGAAACGTTACCGGCAGCATCACATTACGCCCATCTGACAGGTCATAGCCATCTTACTATGGACTCATAGCCTGAAGGCGGATTGCTGGCAGTGCCGGGCGGCAATTAATCTTTGTTCACGGACCGCAAGAGTCGAACGGAGACACCCCGCCTTTCCCCTCCTCGTGGTCCTCGCACATCCATCGCATTTTGCCGTGGCATTACTCATTACCCGGGACACCAAATGAATCAGATAGGCGTAGATATTGGAGGGACATTCACGGACCTCGTCGGCTATCGTGCTGGCGAGCTTCTGCTGGCCAAAACGCTCACGACACCCGCTAACCCGACCGTCGGCGTCGCCAATGCGCTGGAACTGGCGAATGCGGAACTTGGCGAACTGGACGAATTTCTGCACGGTTCGACGATTGCGATCAACACGGTGCTCGAGCGCAAAGGCGTGGCAACTGCGCTCATTACGACGGCGGGTTTTCGCGACGTCTACGAGATCGGCCGGGGCAATCGTCCCGAAGCATTCAATATTCACTTCCAGCGTCCACAACCACTGATTCCGCGCGATTTGCGCTTCGAAGTGACCGAGCGCCTGAATGCGCGCGGTGAAGTGATTACGCCACTGGATGAAAACGCTGTGCGATCACTCGGCGCCCGGCTCGTCGAAGAAGGCGTGGAATCGATTGCGATCTGTTTTCTGCATTCGTATGCCAATCCGCAGCATGAAATTATCGCGGGCCGCATTCTGCGGGAAGCTCATCCCACGCTCTTCGTGACGCTGTCGCATGAAATTCTGCGCGAGTTCCGCGAGTACGAACGCACATCGACTACCGCATTGAACGCTTATGTCGGTCCGCGCGTGCAGCGTTATCTTCACACACTCAAGTCGCACCTGGATGAACGCGAGTTTCGCGGCGCGATCCATATCATGCGATCGAATGGCGGCAGCATGTCGCTTGCACACGCGGCAACCGAGCCTGTTTCGATGATGGAATCGGGGCCCGTGGCCGGCATGATCGCCGCCGGACACGTCGCGAAAACCCTCGGTATTCGGCAGGCCATCGGCTTCGACATGGGCGGCACGACCGCGAAGGCGACGTTGATCACCGACGGCATTCCCGCGATCGAAGACGGCTACTACATCGGTGGCTATGCGACCGGACAGCCGATGCAATTGCCCGTCGTGTCGATCGTGGAAGTGGGCGCGGGCGGCGGCAGCATCGCATGGTGCGATCGTTCGGGCGGCTTGCACGTTGGTCCGCAAAGCGCGAGCTCCACGCCGGGACCGGTTTGCTACGGCCGTGGCGGTACCGAGCCGACCGTCACCGACGCTAACGTCGTGCTGGGCCGCCTCAACCCGAGCCGCTTCCTTGGCGGGGGTATGGCACTCGACCTGGAAGGCGCGAAAGCTGCGTTGCGTCAGCGTGTTGGCGAGGGGCTCGAGTTGTCGGCCGAAGAGGCGGCTATGGGCGTCGTGCGGATCGCCGACTCGGCGATGGCACTTGCGGTGCGCGCCGTCTCCGTGCGCAAAGGTGTCGATCCACGCGACGCGGCAATGATTGCGTTCGGCGGCGCAGGTCCTGTGCATGCGGTGGCGCTGTGCAAAGAAATCTATATTCCGACACTCATCATTCCGAAGCTGCCGGGTAATTTCTCCGCGCTCGGTATGTTGCTTGCGCCGTGGCGCCACGATCTGGTGCGCACGCTGGTTGGCGTGCTCGGCAAGCTCGATCAGAAAGCGGTTCTCGCAGCCTTCGATGAGCTGACTGCTGCTGCCCGACGTCAACTGGTCGAAGACGAGTTGAGCGATCGCGACGCGCAGCTGGACTTCGCCGTCGACCTCCGCTATCGCGGGCAGGAACACAGTATCACCGTGCCGCTGGCGGGGCCGGACGCGCTTTCGCCGACCAATACCGAAATGCGCGCACGTTTCGACGAACTGCACGAGCAGCGCTACGGCCACTCCGCCGACGGCGAGATCATCGAGGTCGTCAACCTTCGCTTGACCGCCAGCGTGGTGCGCGGCGATAAAAACGCGGACAACTTTATTAGCGCGCCGTTCGTCGCCGGCGAGAAACAGCCCGAGCAAGCCCGCGATGTGTATTTCGACGATCCGGCCCGACCATTGCCGGCACGCATTCTGTGGCGTCCGTCGCTCGAGCCGGGATTCACCGTGGAAGGACCTGCAGTCATCGAGGAGCCGCATTCCACGACGGTTATTTTCCCGGGCGACGTCGCCCGCATCACCGAACACGGGCACATGGTCGTGTCCATCAAATTGCCCGAGGGGAACGCACAATGATTACGACCGATTCCGTCAAACTGGCCAAGCCGGCAATGAGTGCCGCGCGAGCGAAAGTCGATCCGGTCACGCTCGAAGTTGTCAGCAATTCGCTGATTGCCTATGCAGAGGAAATGGCACTGGCGCTGTGCAAATCTGCGTACAACATGATGATTTACGAGGTACGCGATTTCTGCTGCGGCCTGATCGATACACAAGGTCGGATGATCTGCCAGAACGAAGGCGGTCTGCCCATTTTTCTCGCCGATCTCGGTATCGCGGTGCAGGATGGCATTGATCGTTTCGGGCTCGATGGCTTCGCGCCCGGCGACGTGATCATCATGAACCACGGCGGCGTGTGTGGTCAGCATCTGAACAACGTGGTCGTCTATACGCCCTGTTTCTTCGAGGGCAAGGTGGTTGCGTTTGCCGCGAACCGCGCGCACTGGGCAGACGTCGGTGGGTTGCGCACGGGTTTTGGCAATGTGCAGACCTACGAGATCTATCACGAGGGCATCCAGATGCGCTCGATCAAGATCTATGAAGCCGGCAAGCGAAACGAAGGTGTCTGGCAAATGATCTCAGACAACATCCGTTTTCCGGATGCGTCTCTCGGCGATCTTCGCGCGCAAATGGCGGCTTGCCAACTCGGCAGCCGCCGCCTCGCGGAATTGTTCGATCGCTATACGGTACAGACGGTGAACGACTGTATCGCTGCGTCGTGGGATCAGGCAGAGGCAGAAGCTCGCGCCGTCGTCGAAAGTATTCCCGACGGCGTCTATACCGCAGAGTCGCGTCTGGACAGCGACGGCCGGCGCCTCGACGTGCCGCTGCGGGTGAAAGTCAAAGTGATCGTCTCGGGTTCGGAACTGACCATCGACTACTCGGAAATGAACGAGCAGGTAGTGGGTCCGCTGAACTCGGGATACTCGGGGGGGCTCTCTGCGGCGCGGGTGGCATTCAAGTGCATCACCATGCCGCATGCACCGGTGAACGAGGGCTGCTTCCGCCCGCTTACGTTGATCTCGCCGGAAGGCACGATGCTCAACGCACGTCCGCCGGCAGCGCTCGGTTTGTGGAGCATCGCATTGCCGACCGTGATCGATACGCTGCTGCGTGCGCTGGCCGTCGCGTTGCCCGACTTCATTCCGGCCGCCCATAAGGGCGACATGGGTGGCTGTTCGTTCTACGGACAGCGGGAAGAAAGCGGCGAACGCTATGTGTTGATGAATATCCTGGGCGGAGGGTGGGGCGGTCGTGCGAATGGCGACGGTGCGTCGGCATCGGTCTCCATCTGCCAGGGCGACGTGCGCAATACGCCGGTCGAGTTGCAGGAGATCCGCTATCCGTTCCTGATCGACCGGCACGAATTGCGGGAAGACAGCGGTGGCGCGGGCCGGCATCGCGGCGGCCTTGGCGTGGTTCTGAGCTACCGCGCTTTGCAAAAGAGTACGGTGAACGTGAACCTCGAACGCATCATCGATCCGCCGTGGGGTTCGGAAGGTGGCCGTCCGGGCGCGAGCAACGTCGCGATCATCCGGCGGGCGGATGGCACCGAGCGCTCGGTCACGAAGGAAAGCAACATTCCGCTTGCCGCCAACGACACGATCACGTTCTCGACTGCAGGCGGCGGTGGCTACGGTGACCCTGCGGAACGCTCGCATGAGCAGATCGCCGACGATCTGAAGTCCGGCTATGTGAGCGCAGCCAACGCATCGCGCGATTACGGCTACGAAACAAGCCCGCAGCCGGAGTTGGCGCGATGAGTGCGCAACTGGCGAAGTCGCGTGCCGCGCGGCTGCGGCAGGCCATGGAAGTGGCAGGTGTCGATGTGCTGATCGTACCGGGCGACGCCTGGCGCAGCGACTATCTGCGCTACGCCATCGACGTGACGCCGATGGAAGGTCACATGATTGCGTGCATCGGACGCGACGACACAAAACGGGTGTTCGTGGCAAATGCGACCGAAGCCGCCCGTGTGTCGCTTGAAGTGCCCGGAAGCGAGGTGAGCTGGTCGGTCGATCCGGTCGAGAATGCACTGCGGTACGTCAGCGTGCATTGCGCCGGTCGCTCGGTTGCGCTGGTTGCGCCGCAGGTCGCGTCGACGAAACTGGCCAGCAGCTTGGGCGGTGGAGGCATCGAGGACGCCACCGCATGGTTCGACCGGCTGATGGTTGCGAAGACGTCGGAGGAAGCCGAGGCCGTGGCGCGTGCGACCGCGCTCGCGGATGCGGGCTATGCGGTCTTCCGCAAGGCCGCAAGGGTTGGGCGACGCGAGTACGAAGTCATTGCCGAAGTGGAAGCGTGGTTTCGCTCTCAGGGTTGCGCGGAAAACTTCGTGATTCTGGCCTCCGGTGGCGTGGAAGTCCGCGGCATGCATCCGCCGGGCGAGAGACGGATTGCGCCCGGTGATCTGGTGACGACCGAACTCACGCCATGTGTCGACGGCTATTACGCGCAGATCTGTCGCACCCTGGTGATCGGGGCGCCGAGCGATATGCAATTAACCGCGTATGCCGTCTTCCAGGAGGCGCTGCAAGCGGGTATCGCTGCGGTGAAGCCTGGCGCGACTCACGGCGACATCGCGTTTGCACAGAACAAGGTGTTTCGACAGCATGGCCTGGGTGACTACGTGACGTCGGCCTATACGCGGGTTCGTGGGCACGGCGTGGGTCTGTATGTCGATGGCGTGCATGTACTGGAGGACGTCACGCTCGTACTCGAACCGGACATGACGCTTATCGTGCATCCGAACACCTACCACCCGTCCGTGGGTTACATGGTGCTCGGCGACACGGTTCGCGTCACGCAGGATGGATGCGAAGTGCTGACGCGCACGTCGCGAGAGCTGTTTTCCGAGCCGGCGCACGAGCCGGCCATGCAGGAGTGAAACGATGCGTCGAGGTTTGATAGCCTGGTCGAAAGAAGAAGTGCCGTCCGCCACGCTGGATCGGCGAGTGTCGCGCCTGCAGGCGGCAATGCGTGAAGAGGGACTGGACGCCGTGTTGGCTTACACGTCGTTCGCCCAGCCCGGCGCGGTGCAGTGGCTCACTCACTTTGTGCCGTATTGGAGCGAGGCGTTGGCGGTTGTGCCGTTGTCGGGCATGCCGACGTTGCTCGCTTCGCTGACACCGCGCGTGCATCCGTGGATTCGCGAAGTCTCGCATCTCGCCGAAGTTCGGTCGGCGCCGAAACTGGGGGACGCCACCGTCGCATTTCTTCGGGAACTCCATGACGGTGCGAAACGTGTTGGCGTGATCGGTCTCGACACGTTGCCCTGGTCGGTCGGCGCACCGCTTTATCGTGCGCTCGGCGCTGACAAATTTTGCGATGCAAGCGCGTTGTACGCTTCGATCCGTCAGCCTGCCGACGCGGAAGAAGTCGCGCTTGCCAGCGTGGCTGCCGGAATCGCGCGTGATGCGATCGCCGCCATTCCGGTCGACGCGAAGACCGTGGCCCATGTACTGAGCGCGGTGGAGTACGCGGCCCGCTGCGGGGGTGCCGAAGAGGTTCTGCTACGCTGCGCGCCGGACTATCGCAAAGGCACGGCATTGCGGCGCATCGAAGGAGACGCCGTGCTCGGCGAGCGGTATGCGCTCGAAGTGACGATCGCGTACAAAGGTGCATGGGTACGTGTCAATCACTGCGATATTGCGCGCGGCGGTGGTGCGCGGCCGCAAAGCTGGCACGATGCGCAGGCGTGGTTTTCGGCCCAACTGGCTAGGTTCGACCCGCATGCACCGGCGATGACGCCCCCAGCAGACGGGATTCCAATGTCGTGGACGTTCGAAACCTGTACGGGCGTCTATCCGCTAAGTGTGGTTTCGTCGCACGACCGGCCGCCCGCTAGCGTGATCGCAAACGGCACGCTCGGGACGTTGAGCATCGAATGCGAATTGCCCGATGGGCCGTGGCGCGCCAGCGCACCCGTGGTTCTGGGACACGGCGACATCACCGCAGGGTCGAAAGTATGAACGCGCCGTCCGCGCAACACGCCATTGCACGCTTCGCCCGCTTTGCGGTTTCCTCGCAAGCTGGCGACGACCACGCGGCCACGCTGCAATTGACCGACGCATTCATCGCACTGCTTGCTGGCGCCGACTGCAACGATGGCCGGCGCGTCGCGGGTTTTTTCGGTGAATTTGGCAGCGGTACGCTGTCGCTAGCCGCGACGCTGGCCGCCACTATCCGCCTCACCGAACTCGACGACATTCACCGTGCTACCGCCGTCACGCCGAGTGCGATCGTGGTGCCTGCCGTACTGGCCATTTGCGCGATGTCGGGGGTCACGGTCGGCTCGCGGAACGTTCTCGATGCGATGCACGTCGGAGAGGAGATTGCGGTGTCGCTGGCGTTGTCGCTGGGTGGCGCGAACCTGCTGTCACAAGGCTGCTGGCCGGCACTGACTGTCGCGCCGTTCGGCGCGGCGGCTGCGGCGGGGCGGGTACTGGGACTTTCGGAAAGCGAAATGGAACATGCCCTGGCGCTTGCGCTCGCGCAGACGCCACCGCCGATCGGGCGGACGCCGGCACAGCAACCCGCACGCTGGCTGTTGTTCGGCGAGGCCGTGCGAGCCGGCTGTATGGCCGCGCTTGCGGCACGCGACGGATTCCAGGCCGACAAGGCATTGCTGGATGAAAACTGGGCAAACCGGATCGGGGTGCGGGACGTGCTCTATCGGCCGTACGGCGCCGAACTGCCAGTCGGCGTCCGTTCGGCAATCAGCGTCAAGCCGCATCCGGGCGCCAAGCAGACCATGGCGGCCATTTATGGGCTTCAGGCGATGATGAAGGGCGGAATCGTGGCTCATGCAATCGAGAAAATCGAAGTGCATGTGCCTCATGCGTATGCGTCGATGGTGGTGCGTGAGCCGCCACAGACCGGCCGGCTGGCGAGTTTTGTAAGCGTGTCGGGCCAGCTAGCGCTCGCCGCCTTGCAGCCCGCAGCGCTCGACGATATCAGCCGCGAAAGCGTTATCTGGAATGCGGAAATGCAACGTTTCGTCGAACGTGTGTCGGTGGTGCCGGATGCCTCCCTGGATGCGAGTTATCCCGCGCAGTTTCCAGCCCGGCTGCGCGTGACGGCCAACGGACGTACCCACGAAATCAGTGTAATGGATAGTCTGGGCGACCCATCGCTTCCGCTCGATCAAGCGGGTTTGAGCGACAAAGCCGAAAGGATAGTCGGGCATCATCGCGACAGAAGCATCGTATCGCTCGCCGGTGACGCGGCAGTGCGGACATCTTCGCTGGAGCGATTATGCGGCTGGCTGAAGCAACGTTTCGACGCAGACGCCGGACACAAAGTACTGGCGTAACAAAAAAGATAAATGAAGGCGTTCTGGAGGAAGACATGAGTAGCACAACGGATGTCGACAAGTTTCTCGGACAGCAGCCGCTCAGATGGCTGCATGTGTTCATCGTGTTGATGCTGGCCGCCGCGATCTTGATCGACGGCTACGACATCTTCATGGTTGGCTTGATTTTGCCCGTGCTGGCACATGGTCTGCACGTCAAGCCAGCCGATCTGACCCAGGTGTTCGTGCTTCAGCAACTCGCGCTGCTGATCGGCACGCTGGTGTCGGGGCCGTTGCTCGACCGCTTCGGGCGTCGCCGCGTGATGCTGATCGCGATGCCGGTTTTCGCGATTCTGACCATGGCGACCTCGCAGGTTCGAACCGTGTTCGAACTCGACGTAATGCGTTTCGCGGCCGCACTCTTTTTCAGTTCTCTGATCCCGGCGGTCATCACGCTCGCGGCGGAATTCGCACCGTCGCGCTACCGCGCGGCCGCCGTTTCTGTGGTCTTTTGTGGGTACGCGGGCGGCAATCTGATTGGAGCAAGCGTGCAGGCATGGATTCTTCCGTTCGGCTGGCAGGCGGCATTCTGGGTGGGCGGCCTGTTGCCCTTGCTGGCGGCAATCGTACTGTGGATCTGGATGCCGGAGTCAGCTCAATACCGTGCCTTGCGCAACCCGGCGGACGCGTCGATTGGAAAAACGCTGCAGCGGTTCGATCCGTCGGTGGTGTTCGAAGCGGATCACCGATTCGAAACGAAGCGGGCGAATCAAAACGGTACGCGAGTTTCGCCCCTCGGACTTTTGCGTAACGGACGCATGGTCGCCACGTTGATGCTCTGGGTTGCCTATCTGGCGACGGGCATCTTCAGCTACATGAACAACTCGTGGACCACCACGCTGTTGCATACGACACGCAGCATGCCGATGCAACACATCGCTGGTCTGATGGCGATGAGTTCGATTGCCGGCATCGTTGGAACTGCAACAAGCGGCTTTGTCATGGATCGCTTCGGCGCCGCGCGTGTCGTGCCGACCTATCTGCTGGCTGCGGCAGGGGCGGTCGCAGTCATCGCGACCATGGACGTTTATTCGGTTTGGGCCGGACTCGCGTTCGCAGCCCTCGGCTTTCTCTATAACGCCGGCTGGGGCACGCTCAACGCGCTCTGTTCGTCGATCTCGCCACCCGAGTTGCGCGCCACGGGCGTGGCCTGGGCGCAGGGCGCCGGCAAGATCGGAGGGATGATCGGGCCGGCGATTGGCGGCGCGCTGGTCGGAGCCGGATGGGATTTTTCTCCGGTGCTGCTCGTCGCTGCCGGTTTCGAACTCGCCTCCGGGTTGGCCGTGGTGGTTCTGCTCGTCCGCCGACGATCGGCGCCCGTCACAGCAAGGGCCTAGTAGCACTTTTTCGCCGCTAGCTTCGCTGAAACAAAGCGTTTCGCAGACCAGCATTCCGGCCGATGTCGGACGATGCTGTGGCTCCTCTCGCCCTTTGCATTTGCCATGACCGCTCTGCTTTCGCCCGCTCCGGTGCGGTGCGCGTACGCCTGAATAGAAATGCTGTTACCCGGCAGTGCCGCTCGATGGTTTCGATCGGTACTGCCCAATAAAATCAAATCGAGACATGAGATGAAGAAAACCCTACTCTGCACTTCCGCAATCGCGACGCTGCTCGCGTCGGCCACCCCCGCTTTCGCTCAAAGCAGCGTCGTGCTGTTCGGCATCATCGACGGCGGGCTGTCGTATCAGAACAGTCAAACGACACTCGGCTCGACGACGAATGGTCACTCCGCAGTACGAGCAACCTCTGGCGTGTGGATTGGCAGCCGACTCGGTTTCCGCGGCACGGAGGACCTCGGGGCAGGAAATAAGGCGGTTTTCTGGCTCGAAACAGGCTTTACGGGTTTCAACGGCGCGTTGTCGCTTGGCGGCATTTTTGGACGTCAGGCCTATGTGGGTCTCAGTAACGACCATTACGGCACGGTCACGGCGGGGCGCCAATACACACCTTATTACCTGCTTCTGTTTCCTTACGCGCAGATCAAATATCTGACCGGCGGCGTGGGCGCCCACCCCGGCGATATCGACGGATTCGACACCACGTATCGCGTGAATAACGCCTTGGTCTACACCTCGCCGAATATCAGTGGCCTGACTTTCAGTGCGCTGTATGGCGTGGGCGGCGTTGCCGGCGCGTTCAATCGCGGCTCAGCCTGGAGCGGTGCGGTGCAATACGCGAACGGTCCGGTTGGCATTGCAGCGGGTGTGTTCCGGATGAACAATGCCACGCCCGGCGGAGGTGTGTGGGGTGCGGATTCGACAGTCAATTCGGCGGGATTGCCGGGCATTTCCGCCGTGAACAACGGCTTCCAGACCGCCGCGGCCCAACAGCGGATTGCCGTAACGGCAGGATACGAAATCACACCGACCGTTGGGATCAACGGCTCGTATTCGAATGTCCAGTACATTGCGGGAACAGGCTCGAGTTTCGCCACGACCGAAATCTTCAACGTGTTCGGCGGACTCGTGCACTGGCAGGTAACGCCTTCGTTGATGCTGGCGACCGGATACAACTACACGAAGGCGTCTAACGCTAACGGCATTACCGATGGCGCCCGGTATCACGAGGTTACCGTGTCGGAATCTTATGCGTTGTCCAAGCGCACGCTTGTCTACGCACTGCAAGGTTACACGCGGGCGTTGGGCAAGACTTTGGGAACCGCGGGGATCGGTCATGTCATCGAGGCGACCGCTACCGTGGGTGACGGATTCAACGCAACGCCTTCATCGACGGGCAGGATGTTCGTGGTCGCCGTGGGTCTCGTCAACCGGTTCTGATCATCCGCGGAAGCGAGCTGGGTGCCCGACGCCAGGATCGAGGTAACGGCACCATTTTTTTGATTTTCACTGGCGAAAATCTCGTCGCCCAGCCTCTCACCGACCCAAGCAGCGACGCCAAACATCCCCCGGCGTCGCCACATCTCCCAACCTACCGTACCGACTCAAACTCCCCAGCCGACACCGTCGCGCTCGCCCTATGCGGCGCCGACGCCTCGCTCAGCATCTTCCCCTTGGTCTCCGGCGCCAGTGCATAGGAAACAATTCCGCCGAAGAGACTGATACCCGCTGCAATCAGCATGGCCGTGCCCACGCCGAACGACCCGATAATCACCGGCAACAGGAAGGTGCCCGCCGCCGCGCCGACACGCGAGAAGGCCGTCGCAAAGCCGACACCCATGCCGCGGATTTCAGTGGGAAACACTTCGCCCGGATAGACACCACATAGCGTCGTCGAGATGGCATTGACCAGCGAGAACATGAAGAAGCAGACGAGGATGATGGTCGGCGATGCATTCGCGAAGAGTGCCACGCTCATCAATGCAAGCGCCGAGATAAAGAACGGCGGAATACCGAGCTTGCGTCGTCCGACGCGCTCGATCAGCACGACCGAGATAATCGTGCCGAGCACGGCGACGCTGTTCAGCACCAGACCGCCCGTCAGCCCTTCTTTAAGCCCAAGTTTCTGGAGGACGACTGGTGCGAACGCGCCGATCGCGAAGTACGGCGTCACGTTGCACGCCCAGAACACCGAGACGAAAATCGTCGTCTTGATGTAGTCGGCGGAAAAGAGGCGGCTGAATCCTTGCGTACCCGCGACACCTTGCGCGCGCAGGTCGAGTTGCTCGTCGTGAGACATGTGCTCGGCGGCCAGCGCTTTCGCTTCGTCGTGACGTCCCTTGCTCATCAACCAGCGCGGCGACTCCGGCGTGCCCAGACGCATCAGGAATACGACCACGGTGGGAATCGTGCTCAGGCCGAGAATCACGTGCCAACTTGCGGCAGCCGACTCGGTCAGCGCCCAACCCAACGCATAGGAAATCAGATAGCCGACGTACCAGGCCAGTTCGAGCACCGCGAGCAATTTGCCACGTACGCGCGCCGGCGAAAACTCGGCCAGCAGCGGCCAGCCGATCGAGTAGTCGGCGCCGATGGCGATCCCCATCAAAATGCGGACGAGGAACAACTCCCACGCTTCGGTGACGAAAAACTGCGCAGCCGATCCGACGAGGAAGATGGCGAGGTCGATGGTGAACATCGGCCGGCGGCCAACCTTGTCGGCGAGCCAGCCGCCAAGCGGTCCGCCGACAAAAATGCCGATCAACGCCGACGCGCCGATCAGACCTTGCCACGCGAGTGTCAGGTGCAGATCGTTGGTGATGGCCGGCATCACGATCCCGATGCAGCCGAGAATAAAGCCGTCGATGAACATGCCGCCGGAAATAAGGACCGTCAGCTTCGTGAGGAACTTGCGTTGCTTGTCAGTCAGCGCGCCGATGCGCGCGCCAGACGACGAAGTAGGGTAGGGGGATGCCTTGGGCACGATGATGTCTCCTTGTGTTTTGTGTCGGACGAAAGGCGTCCCGTTGTCGGGCTGTCCGAAGCCTTGACCTGCATGCGCTACAAGAAGAGTGTGTGGAAATCGTTGATCCTGGACAAACGATATTTCGTGCGTACATTCATCAATTTTTGTCATAGACGACGGGTACGGACGAACGCCATCCACCGGTCGAGAACGACACGCGCGGCATTAACGCGCTTGTGTCGCGACAATCGGTTTGCGCTTGCTGAGCGGGCTATTTGAGCGAGAGAAGCCAGTCCCTGAAACTGCCGACGCTCTTGCGGCGCTCGTGTGGCCCCGAGGGTTCGAGCACGAGAAACTGTCCCTCGGTTTGCAGCGTTTCAGGTACCGGGCGAACCAGCGAGCCGTCTTTCAGATACGGATCGATCAGATTGCTCCAGCCGAGCGCGACGCCTTGTCCGCTTAACGCCGCCTGAATGACCATCGAATAGTTGTTGAGATTGATCTTGTTGCGCGGCGTGACCGGCGCGGCGCCGACGCGGCGAAACCAGTCGTTCCACGTCACCCAGTCGCGCTCCGATTCGTCGAGCCAGAGCCAGGTACAGGCGGCGAGATCTTCGGCGCGGCTCACGCCGCTATGACGCGCAAGATACGCGGGGCTGCAGACAGGGAAGATTTCCTCGCTGCAGATCGGCGTGAATTTGATGTGCTCCGGCGGACTCTTGCAGTAGTACACAGCGAGGTCGCATTCGAGCTTGCGATAGTCTTTGACGTGATCGTAAGCGACGATCCGCAGGTCGATGCCTTCGTGACTCTCGTTGAATTCCGGAATGCGCGGCAGCAGCCACAACGAAGCGAGCGCCGTGCTCGTGGCCACCGTCACTTGCCGGTCGCCATGCCAACGTTTGACCAGTTGTGTCGCGTCGGCGAGGGACAGCAGTGCTTCGCGGCACGACTGAAAGTATTGCTCGCCCGTTGGCGTGAGGCGAACCGAACGCGTGGTGCGGTCGAGCAGATGCGCGCCGAGCATATCTTCGAGCAAACCGATTTGCCGGCTGATCGCGCCTTGAGTTACGTTGAGTTCGTCTGCGGCGCGCGTGAAGCTGCCAAGGCGCGCGGTCGCTTCGAACGCGACCAGTGCCTTGAACGGCGGCAGTGGCTGGATCCTCATGATGAAGGATGTCTCCGGGGAATTCTTTTATATGTGATTTCCCGCGAATGCACGCGGGAAAGTTAGACCCGAAATTGTGCCTTAACGTCAGACGGCGTCAAGCCGGGCACGCGATCGAATTACCCCGGTTGCCGCAGATTTCAGTTGCGCCGCATCTTTCTTTCCGCTTCGTCGCCGCACGTTTCGTGCAGTGTCTGTTTCCAGTTTCCCGGATAGACCACGTAACCGAAGAGCGCGAAGCCGCCGTACACGAGCGACGTAGCCTTCGGAATCCACAACACCTGGCCGGGCTTGACCTGGTGCGTGTGTCCATCCGTCTCGACGTCGAGACAACCTTCGATCGTGAAAATCACCTCTTCGTACAGCGTCGTCCAGCTGACGCGCGCGCCTTGCCATCGCGCGAAGCCGATGCCGAGGTTCGGCGAGATTTCGTCGGCAATCGCGCGCGCGACATAGGCCGCACCTGGCGGCCCACCGCGAACGTGGAAGCCGAGGTCCGCGTGGTCGACGAGTTGCACGCCCTTTGCTGCTCTGCTGTGCGCAAGACTCATAGTTCGGCCCGGCTCTGCCATGCTGCCAGACGGATGCGAGTGCGCACGCCGAGTCCCAGAAACGGTTCGGGCGGATTCAGCGACGGCATGCCGGTGACGGCGTGAATGTCGTCGAGTAGCGAGGACTGCGCACCGACCGCGTGGTCCGCGAGCAGCGTGCCGGAAATCGTGCCCCATGCCGCGCCGACGCCGTTGTCGCAAGCCGCCGCATAAACGCCGTCTTCGAGTTGCCCGAAAAAGTTCGTGAAGTTGCGCGAGATGGCGTAGACGCCGCCCCAGGTGTGGGTGAAAGGCACGTCGACGAGTTCGGGGAAGCGGGCGAGGAACGCCTTGCGGTGTTCTGCGCGAATGCCGTCGCGCGTGGCTTCGCCGACACTGCGTCCGTATTTCGGCACGTGTTTATACGTGTTGCGGATGATGATGCGCCGATCCTGCGTCATGCGCACGGTCGTGCCGGCGTGGTCGGCGGGCGTCAAGCCCCATTCGAAGGTGCCGCCGTAGCGTTTGCTTTGCTCCTCGGTCAACGGCGCGGTCCAGCTGGCGAACGTCATCACGGGCAGCAGGCGGTTCTCCAGATAGCCGAATTCACGCGTGAAAATGCTCGTGCCGAGCAGCAATTTGCGCGTGCGGATTTCGCCGTCTTTACCGTGCAGGACATAGCCGCCTTTTCCGTCGCGCTCGACGCGCGTGATCGGCGAATTCTCCAGCAACTCGACGTTGTCCGGCAGCGATGCGCCCAATCCGCGGACCAGCGCGGCCGGTTGCATCAGATAGCATCCCGGCGTGTAGACCGCGCGGCTGTAGTACGACGTTCCAAGTACCTTCGACAGTTCAGGACCTTCGACGGCGCGATAGGGTTCGCCGAGCGCCGCCATCAGTTTCTCGAAGTGTGCGAGGTAGGCAAGCCCACGCTCGCCGACTGCGCCCTGATACTTGCCCGCATGCGACCACTGACACGCGATGCGGTGCTCCTCAACCAGCGACTGCAATTGTGCGATCGCCGCGCGGTTCAGACGCAAGAGACGCTGCTTGAAGGCGGGGTCCGGATTTTCCAGCGCGAACTTGTGCGGCAAGTCGATCACGAAGCCGGAGTTGCGACCCGATGCGCCTTCGGCAACGCGCTGTGCGTCGACGAGAAGAATGCGGGCGTCGGGCTCGTGAGCGGCAAGACGGCGGGCGGCGGCGAGGCCGGCGAAGCCTGCGCCGATCACCGCATAGTCGGCGACCTGGCTGCCGGCGAGGCGCCGCGCCGGAGCCGGCGGCGGCAGGGCGGCGTACCAGCCGCAAGTGTTGTCATCGTGGGGCAGATTCATTTTATTTGCCTGGCGGGTTGGTCTGCTATTCACTGAGCCTGCTGGGTCGGGCGCGGCTTGCATTGCTCGACCCAATGGCCGCGCAGCGTTTGAGCCCGATGTCCGATCAGCGCGAAGCCGTGCATCTGTCCGTTGCTGTCGAAGTGTCCGCAACTGAAGCCGTCGCCGGTTTCGTCGACGCGCCATTCGCCGCTGGCGAGCGCGGCCGGCGCCGGCAACAGAATTAGTGGCGCGGCCGGCGTTTTGACCTGCACGGGCATGGGCGGATAGCGTACGTCGGTCGGGTCGCCGGTCACGGTGCGCGCCAATGCGTCGACGCCGAAGTTGATCGGCGCAAGGTAGGGCGCGGGGCGTCCGTCGATCTCGACGCAGTCGCCGAGCGCGAAGATATCCGCGACGCTCGTATGCAGTTGCGCGTCTGTGCGGATACCTCGGCCAATTTCGACGCCGCAGCTTGCTGCCAGCGCGACGTTCGGCGCGAGACCGACCGCCGAAATCACAACGTCCGCGTCGATTCGCGAGCCGTTCGCCAGCACCAGTGCCCAGGCGCCGGGCTCGCCGAGAATTTCACGAACGGAGTTCTGCAGATGCCACGTCACGCCGAGATCGGTGAGCGCGCGTTGCAGATGCGCGCCGGCCTGCTGCGGCAGCAAACGTTCGAGCGGCCACTTGCCAATGCCGATCACGTTCACGTCGAAGCCGCTGGCGGCCAGATCGTTCGCGAATTCGCAGCCGATCAGACCGTCGCCGATGATGGCGACGCGCGACGCTCCCTTTAGCTTGTCACGCAACAGGCGATAGTCGTCGAGATTGTTCACGCTCAAAAGCGCATCCGTGCGTCCCGCGACGTCGAGTCGGACTGGACTGGCGCCCAGCGCGAGAACCAGTTGCGAGTAACGGATCGTGCCGTGGCTGGTGCGCAGACTGTGCGCGTCGGCGTCGATCGCGTGAACATCGCAGTGGGGATAGACGCGGATGTTCAGGCGTCGCTCGATATCGAATGGCGCTTCGGCGACCAGTTCGTCTGCACTGCGGCCTTGCGACGTCGCGATCGACAACGCAGGCTTCGAGTACAGATGACCCGATTCGCGCGTCAGCACCACGATTTCCGCGTCGGGGTCGCGACGCCGTACAGCCTGCGCAAGGCTATAGCCCGCATGACCCGAACCGACGATGACCAGCGGTCCTTCACGACGCGCAACGGCGGCGGCCGGCAAGCTCCTGGGCAAAACCGCTGGTTGAGGCGATGCGACGGCCACCACCGGTTCGGTGATTTCGATCATTTCGAAATCCGCTTTGCCGACGCCGCAGTCGGGGCACTTCCAGTCTTCCGGCACGTCTTCCCAGCGCGTGCCCGCCACGATTCCGTCTTTCGGCCATCCTTCTGCTTCGTCGTAAATCAGGCCGCAAATGACACAGAGCCATTTTTTCATTGCCGACTCCTTACACCGCTGGACTCTGCGCGACCCGGATCGCGACGTTTTTCGTTTGCACGTAGCTGTAGATGGCTTCCTGCCCTTTCTCCCGGCCGAAGCCCGACAGGCCGACGCCACCGAACGGCGTCTCGATACCACCCGCGTACCATTCGTTGACGAATACCTGTCCCGCGCGCAAACGGCGAGAAAAACGCAGCGCGCGATTGATGTCGCGTGTGAATACGCCGGCCACGAGTCCATATGACGTGCCGTTGGCGATGTCGACGGCTTCGTCTTCGGTGTCGAACGGGATGATGGCGAGCACGGGACCAAACACTTCATCGCGCGCGATTTTCATGTTCGGCTGCACGCCCGCAAAAACAGTCGGCTGCATGAAGTGGCCCGCGCGATGGCTCACGCGTTCGCCGCCGGCGACGGCTTGCGCACCTTCGGCGATGGCGTCCTGACACATTGCAACGACGCGTTCAAGCTGACCGCCGCTGATGAGTGGCGTGTGATCGCTGTCCTGCTCGCCCGCGCCAATCGTCAGACTGCCCGCGAGCTTCGCTACGCCCGCGACGACTTCGTCGTAAATGTCGCGATGCACGATAAGACGCGACATCGCCGAACACACCTGACCCGCGTTGAAGAAGATGCCGCTCTTCACGCTGGCGAGCAACTGCGCGCGATCCGAGTCGGGGAACACTACGGCCGCCGACTTGCCACCAAGCTCCATGACGCTCGGCGTAGCCCATTGAGCGGCTGCGGCGAGAATTGCTCGACCCGTCGCCACCGAGCCGGTAAAGACGATCTGTTTGGTCCGTTCGCTAGCGGCCAGATGCGCCCCGACATCGCGACCGAGACCGCACAGCAATTGCGCCGCGCCCTGCGGCAGACTGGCGCGCTCGATAGCCTCGAACAGCACGCAAAGGCCGAGCGGCGACAACTCGGGCGACTTCACGATCACGGCATTGCCGGCCGCGAGTGCCGGCGCGAGCGAGCGCGCACAAATCGACACCGGGAAATTCCACGGCACGATCTGCACCGAGACGCCCATCGGTTCGTAGCGGGTGAAATCGACGTAATCGTCGCCGAGCGGCACCGAGATGCCTTCGAGTTTGTCGGCGATGCCGGCGTAGTACTCGAAGTAGCGCGCCGCTTCGACGAATTCGTCGCGGGCGTCGCACAGACGCTTACCGTTTTCGAGGCACAGAATGCGTGCGCCTTCTTCCGTGACGGCGCGAATCTCGTCTGCGATGCGCAGCAGCCAGCGCACTCTTTCGGCGGGACGCGGCCGCGTCAGCTCACCGCCCGCGGCACAGCGTGTCGCGGCATCGAGCGCGCGTTGCGCGTCGTCGATGGTCGCGAGCGCGATGCTTGCGAAGGGCTCGCCGTTTGCCGGGTTGGCGATGTCGAGGCGCGTGGGGCTATCCACCCATTCGCCATCGATGAAGTTCAGCCAGTGGTGACCGATCGGACGTGTCATGGCTTACTCCGCGGACGGCTGGCCGTTCGCGAGAACGCGACGCGCCATCCACTGGTGGAAGTAATGAGTCGGCACGTCCATTTCGGGCGAAAACACGCCGCCGCCGAAGCCCGGCGACTGACGCCCGGCCTGCATACCTTCGACCGCGGAGATATCTTCCGAGAACACCACGCGCCATGCGTTCAGCACGGCCTGGCGGCTCGCGGCGTAATCCGGTGCGTCGGCCGCATTCTTGCCGACGAACAGCAATCGCAGATGTTCGACCGTCCGGTTTGCCGACAAGGGTTGCAGCATCATCGCGAAGGCGTGGTCGGCCTGGATGCCGAGCAGAACGTTCGGGAACAGCGCGACGTATTCGGCGTTGCGCATGCGATCGGCCGGCCATGCCGGGAACGTCGGCAGCGACGTGCCTTCGACGTCCGCGAGGTTGTATGCGTAGCTGCCCTGACCGGCGAACTGCTCGCCGAACATGATGTTGTAGTGATCTTCCAGACGCGAATATGAGTTCAACGACGGATGGACCCAGGGCAAGTGGTAGGCCTCGCAATAGTTCTCCACCGCGAGTTTCCAGTTGCAGTTCACTTCGACCGACCACGCACCGCCGTCACGCGGCACGTTCATCAGCGAGTAGCCGTCCGCGCCGAGAAACTGCGTCCAGCGCTCGGTCAGCGGACGGATCACTTCGTCGAACGCGGGCGCGTTGCCCGACAGGTTCACGAACACCATGCCCATCCACACATGACTGCGCAGCGCTTTGAGGCCGTGCTTCTCGCAGGCGACGCGGTCGTCCTTGTGCTGATTGATGCCGCCGACGTGCGGCGTGCCTTTGAGCGTGCCGTTCAGGTCGTAGGTCCACGAGTGATAGGGGCAACGAATGACGCCCTGGATTTCGCCGGCTTCCTGCACGAGCTTCATGCCGCGATGGCTGCAGACGTTATGGAAGACCTGCAGCGCGCCTTCGCGATTGCGCGTGATGAGCAGGGGCAGACCCATGAAATCGACCGGCTGAACGCTGGAATTCTGCTTGAGGTCGTCAGCGAAACCGATGCACACCCAGTCCTGGCTCAGCACCGAGTCACGTTCGATCCTGAAGTACTCGTTGTCGGTGTAGAAGGTATTGCTGAGGCCGCTGGCCTGATCGATCGGCTTGAGCACCGTCTGCAACTGGGCCAACGGAAAATATTTGATTTCGGTGGGGGCGTTCATTGTCTTGTCTCCTGTGCACGCATGAGTTTTTCGCCAAGGCCCTCGGAAGGCAGCGATTGGAGAAAATTATCGAAGCGGGACAGCGGGACAACAAACGATTCTTTGGCTGCGGATTGATTGAGAAAAGTAATGAGTGGGGAGGGGGCTTGCGAGGGTGTCTCTTAGCTGGCTCGGTGCGAGATCGCTTTCGCGCAGTCAGGCGTTAGCGGCATTCCGTTCGTTGCCACGGGCAAAGAGCTTAGGCAAACGACCGATGCCATCTGTTCGTGCGCGGTCCGATACATGTCGTTAGTGACGGCTCAAATTTCTGTCCATGAACGCGGCACGCATTTCGATTGGTAGGTGCCATTGCATGCTAGAAAACGGACAAAGACATCTCACTGAAGGCTCGGAATACGACACTCCCCAGCGCCGTGCAACGCACCAGCCAGATACTTCTCGAGTGTCTCGACCAGCCTCGAAACCTGACACGGCCCGTGACATAAGCCATCGAATCCCGCTTCACGTGCCGCTGTCGTTTCGCCTCTGGCGGCCGGGTCGGTAATGGCAATGACTAGTGTGCGAGCAAGCGCGGGATCGTGTGACGTCGCTTGTACGAGACGCCGAACATCTTGCGCAGCGAGGCGCATGTCGATCAGGAGCACGCCGGGTTGCCAATGCCCGAGCATCAGTTCGACATCGCTCGCCTCGGTGTGATGAACAGCCGCGAATCCGTCGCGCTGTAGTCGCTCGGCGATCATCTCGCCGCTCACCGCGTCGCGATGCAGGACGACAATCAGTCGCGCGTTGCTTGCATGCGGTACGGGTTTGAAATTCCAAAGGACGATGCTTTCATCGTCGTTACGCAACGGTCGATTCATGATGAAAATTAGCGCTATTCGACACCAGGCAGCGCCGACCAGACGTGTGCCGGGGCGCCTGATGTGTCTCTCAGGTTCCAGCGTCTGTGATTGCGCTGATGTCAAATAAATTTGACATCACTGGTTTGCGCTGTCAAGAGGCAAGAAATAGGGAAATTCCCACTCGCTTGAAAACACGGATCAGGCCTCAGGGCCGGCCGTGAAGGATTCGTATAGACGAAAGGATGTTCTTGCGCCCCGCTTGATCGACGCTGCCGTGATCAACGGCGAGTGGCGATAAAAGGCGGGCGTGTGGGCGCCTGCCCGCAGTTTTTTATTAAAGCCAGCGGGCAGAATGCGTGTGCATGGGATGAGTGACGTGCGACGCGGTAAATCGAGAAGCAGCGTCTTTCACGCGCCGCGCAGAAGCCTCGCGTATTCCCGTCTGACCACGTGATAGCAACTGCAGGCCAGCGCTTCGATGCTGCGTCGATCGAGTACTTCGACTCGACGCCCGTCATAGCGGATAGCGCCCATGCTTTGCAGCTGGCCGGCAACCTCGGACACCGTTGCAGGATTGACGCCCAGCAACTCGGCGATCATCTCGTCAGTGACGGGCAACGCATTCGTGTCTAGCCGGTCGAGACTCAGCAACAGCCAGCGGCAGAATTGCTGGAAAACCGGGTGATGGCGATTACATATCGCTGTCTGCGCCATCTGCGTGATGAGCGCTTGCGAGAAGCGGAGAACGAGGTCCTGCAATTGACCGCCGCGCGCGAGTTCTTCCTTGGCGAAGTCCGCGTCGAGGCAATACGTGAGCCCTTCGGTCTGAACCACGGCGCGACTCGGAACAGGTTCGCCGCCGAGGATTGCCGCGATGCCCAGCAGACCGTCGCGTCCAATCACCGCAATCTCTGTCGTCGCGCCGTTGTCGGCGACGTGCAACATGGAAAACACCGCGGTCGCGGGCAGATAGATGTGCTGCGGACGATCGCCCGGTTCATACACAACCGCGCCGAGCGGCAGCGTCTTGTTCGACAGATGCGGCGCGATACGCGCCTGATCTTCCGCGGGCAGGGCAGCCAGCAGACTATTGGCGAAGGGTGCGTCGTCTTTTGCCTCTGCGCGATTGGCCAGCGCTGCATCGAGTTGGCCCCGCGAGACGCGCGCGACAAACGCGAGATGCTGTTCTTCGAGCAGAGCGCGATTCTGGTGAGGTAGCAGACTGAGCACCGCGGCGCGTAGCGAGTCCTGTCCGAGCGCGTCCAGCATGCGCAACTTGGCCAGCGTCCCCAACTCACTTTTGCCCGTGCGCCAGGCGGAAATCTGCGCACGCGTCAGTCCGAGGCCTTCCGCGACTTGCGCGTCGCTACTGAACTCGCCGAGCCTCTTCACGTCGTCGTATAACGCGTGCCAATCAGTCGTCATGCAAACGGGGCCTAAATGTCAAATATATTTGACGCGCTCCAAGTGCCATGAAATACTGGATTACCGTGAGCGCGGACTGTTCGGAAAATGGTTTTGTTATAGCACATGCTCCACTGGTCTCGACACGCTGACGTATCCACAGGTGCAAGCTTTGGATACCGGTTTACGCACATTCAGAAACCCACCTTTGACCGATTCCATCTCCTACGTCAGGTTGCCGCACACCCTCGCGGCAAGGCAGACATTGATTGTCCCGTCAGAACCTCTGGACGACAGCCAGTTTGCGGCGCACGAACTCGAGTTTGTTCGAAAGCTGTTTGGTTACTCGGAATTCCTGCGTAAATGTGCGCGCGAAACACCTGTTTCCGACGCATTCCTGCCGGTGCTGGTTATGTTGCTTGAAGTCATCGATCTGAATGCGCCACACGAAGCGCGACGGTGTGTCAGTCAGTTGAAGCAAATACTGGAAGTCACTTTCCCGGAAGGCGGAGTGGCCGTGCTGCCGGGAACATCGAGCAGCACCGGTGATGACGACGGTACTCCCTCGTCGTAGAACGCGAATGAAATCGGGCGGACTTTGCGCCTGGTTCGCGTATTCACTATTCACACGGGCAATCCGTGTTTGTTCAGTCGAATGCATCGGGCGCACAGAGAGGTGCGCCATTGTCGATGCGCGGAGGAAAAATGAGCGCCGATACACTCCGGCTGAATTTCACGTCAGGTCCAGGTCGACTCACCGACGAAGACTGGCGCCGTGTCGAACATCTGTTTCCAACAAGCGAGTCAAAGCGGGGTCGTCCTCGCGTCGACGCACGTCACATTCTCGATGCCGTGTTGTGGGTGTGCTTCGATGGAAACAAGTGGAATCGGCTGCCTTCTTCTTTTCCGGCGCAGCAGACGTGCTACCTGTACTTTCTGAAGTGGCGTCGGACGGGCGTGTTGACCGAGGTTGCAAGAGAACTGGGAATGCCGGACGAAGCTTTCTGCGGAGTGTCGCCGGAGTCGTGATGTTTAAGTTAGCCGGGACCGCCGGTTAGCATCGCGTTTTCAAACGAAGCACATTCAGTGAGCGGGCCGTTCATAGACCCCACCTCAATGTCCTATAGCGATGTATGCAGGCCGTTTCGCGCTGGAGCATATTCGACTCTTCCGTGTTCGCCTCGTTGCCTTTACCGCGCAGTCCACCCACCGTCGATCACCAGGTTCGCACCGGCCATGAAACCCGATTCATCGCTCGCCAGAAACGCGGCGGCCGCTGCGATCTCCTCCGGTTTGCCCAGTCTGCCGAGAACGGTCGAGTCTTCGAAACGCTTGCGAAGTGCCGCAGGATCGTCGCTGCTCTCGAAGACTTCGTCGAGTAGACGAGTTTTCACCGGGCCGGGACAAAGACAGTTGACGCGAATATTCTGCGCGCCGTGATCGATCGCCATGGCTTTACTGAGCATCACGACGGCGCCTTTCGACGCGCAATACGCCGCAACGTTAGCCTCGCCGACCAGACCGAGTTCCGACGCCACATTGACGATGACTCCGCTGCCGGCTGCGGCCATGACAGGAATGCACGCGCGTGAACACAGGAACACGCCTTTCACGTTGACCGCAAAGAGACCGTCCCATTCTTCCGCTGTCGTGTCGACCACGGTTTTGGCGAACTCGATGCCCGCATTGTTGACGAGCACATCGATGTGGCCATAGCGCTTCATGACCTCCGCGACCAGCGAATTGACGTCCGCTTCGCGTGAGACATCGGTTTGAATCGAACAGGCCTCATATCCCGCCGCGAGTAGTGCAGCTGCCTCGTTGCTTGCGTCGTTGATGTCGGCGATCACGACGGTCGCGCCGTCGGCTGCAAAGCGTGCTGCGATGGCGTAGCCGATGCCGCGCTGCGCGCCAGTGACGATGGCGACTTTGCGTTTGAGCGTCATTTGTGTCCTCTCATTTTTCGCGGTTTGCGGCAGGGTGTCATTTAGTCCAATTCTGCCAGTGGGTCAGATGAGCGGCAATCAAGCAAAGTCGCCATTTCGGAAGCACACTGATCTGAACGGCTTATCTGGCACCAAACGCCGCAGCAGATAAACAGCGTTTCGTCGGGACATTCTCGTGCTGTCGTATGTCGCGTGGCCGGCGAGGGCAATGTCAACGCCAGGCGTCTGAAGCTTTTCGGGAACGCCTGTTGCGAGCGCTCATGTTGTTTTCTCACCGACACGAGGTGTCGACATGCAAACCGTCCCGACTATCGATCCCATTGCTGATCCGAACGAACCGTCCGAAGCCCCCGATGAGCAACCGAGTCCGGCACCCGACAGGGAACCTCAAACTGATCCGCTGGTACCGGATGTGTCGCCGGAAAGATGACGCAAAGCTCGACCGCACCCATAGCCAACGCGTTGCTTAGCATTGCAACGCGGCAATTCCGGCAGCATCACTCCAGCGGTCTCACACACAGATGCGCATCACTGTGCCGAAGAAGCGCCGCTCGCCGTGGAATCCGGTGTAGTTGAAATGGCCGGCTCACTCGTCGTCGTCGACGATGCGCTGACACCTGAGTCGCTTGCGCGTTTTGCGGCGTCGCTTGTTCCAGCGGTCCCACTTGGACCTGCCGAGTTGCTCATCACGCCGCTGCTGCCGGAGCTCATCGTGTCCTTACTGGCGTCGTCCACCTTCTTGCAGCCGACGGCAAGCGTAACAAGTGCGGGAGCAACAGCAAGCAGTAACATTTTCTTGGCGATTAGGCTCATGACGGATCTCAGGTTGTTGGCATATTCGTGCACAAATTCACTCAGCAAGAAACGTGTCTGGACGAAGTTGCCCGGATTCAACCGAGGTACGTTGAGGAAACAGCAAAAAAAATCTGACGCGCCGCAGTGCTTCGACAGTTCATGCGCTGCTGAAACATAGCCGATAGCACTCGGAGCATACTCAACCACGCTACCTTGACCGTTTTAAAGCCGCCAACCCACGCGGAGGAAATCATGACCGACGCCCCCTTCCAAACCATCGAGCCCAAGATTCTCTACTTCGGAACACCCGTCGCACTGGTCAGTTCATACAACGAAGATGGGTCGACGAACATCGCGCCTATCTCCTCGTTCTGGGCGCTGGGCTGGACCATGATGCTTGGCCTGCTCGACGAAACGAAGACCGCTGAAAACCTCGCTCGCCATCCTGAGTGCGTCGTCAACATTCCGTCTCCCGACCTTTGGCGGCAGGTAGAAGAACTCGCACCGCTGACTGGAAAAGACCCCGTGCCAGACCTGAAAGCAAAGCAGTTCCACTTCGAGAAAGACAAATTCGAAGCCGGCGATTTCACGCCAATGTCCAGCGAACTCGTTAAACCCGCTCGCGTCGCCGAATGCCCTATGCACCTCGAGGCGGAAGTGCGTCATATCCATCGTATGGGTGGCGAGAAACTCGAGCGGCTTGGCGGCGGCGTTGCTGCGGAGGTGGAGATCGTTCGGGTTCATGCGGACCGTGCCTTCGTGACGGAAGGCAAACATATCGACCCCGAGAAGTGGTCGCCGCTCATCTACAACTTTCGACATTACTTCAAGCTCGCGGGAAAAGAACTCGGCAAAACATTCCGCGCCTAAGCCGCGATTCCGCCGTGGCAGCCACCTGCCAACCACTGACTTAAAACCGTCACGACGACGGACTAGCATCGAACGTTCGCATTCACGGAGCAGTTCGCCGACATCCGCGACTTTCCTCAACCCGCTGCGGGAGTGCGAATGCTCGTTCACTTCATGCCGTCATCCGGCATCGTCGTGGTCATGCTGGTGGTCTGTCTCGTCATGGTTCTCGCGTTCGAGGCGACAAACGGCTTCCACGATTCTTCCAATGCCGTTGCAACGGTCATCTATACACAGTCGCTCAAACCGGTGCCGGCAGTCGTCTGGTCGGGACTGTTGAATTTCATTGGCGTGCTGGTGGGCGGGATTGCCGTCGCCTATGCACTGGTGGAAATACTGCCGCCAGACGTGCTGACGCCACCCGACGGCTCGCCAGCCGTCCCGATGCTCGTGTCGATCTTCGCGGCGGCATTGTTCTGGAACGTGCTCACGTGGGCGTTCGGCATTCCCAATAGCAGTTCGCATTGCATCATCGGCGCACTGATCGGCGTCGCCGCCGCGGACGCGATATTGAAGTCGCGCAGTCTGACCGATGGCGTCGACTGGAAGCAGATCATCACCGTGCTCGAAGGGCTGGCCGTTTCACCCGTACTCGGCTTTTTGCTCGCCGGCGGCCTTTACGGTTTGCTGCGTCTCATCGTGCGCAAGGGGCATCTGTTCGAGCCACCCAAGGAAGGTCAACCGCCGGTCTGGTGGCTGCGCGCCTTGCTCATTCTGACGTGTACGTCTGTCAGCTTTTCTCACGGAACCAATGACGGCCAGAAGAGTATCGGTCTGATCATGCTGACGGTTATCGGTTTGTTGCCTGCAACGTACGCGCTGAATCCGAAGGAAGTCGGTCAACTGACTGAACTGAGCCAGCACGCGACGCAGGCCATCCCGCTGATCCAGAAATACGGCGACGACGTCAAGTCGCAGGGACTGCGGGCGGCGGTCGAACTGCAGCAGGCGCAACCGGAGTTGCAGAAACAGTCGTCCGAATTGCAATCGGGCACGACGCCATTGGCAGTCGAGCGTGCGACGCGAGCCAGATTGCGCGGTGACATCTACGACGTGGTGGCGCAGATGAAACACGTCGGCGAGGTCAAGGAAGCAAGCCCGCAGGAGAAAAAGCTGGCCGGGGATCTGCTTAAACAGATGAGCCTGCCTGTCGAATACGCGCCGTTCTGGGTACGCATGCTGAGTGCCTTGTGTCTCGGGATCGGAACGATGGTCGGCTACCGAAGGGTAGTGCGCACACTCGGCGAACGCCTCGGCAAGCAACACATGACGCCGGGTCAAGGCGCAAGCGCCGAACTCGTCGGCTCGTTGCTCATCGGAACTGCGGGCTTCACGGGATTGCCGGTAAGCACGACTCACATCATTACGTCCGGTATCGCCGGGACCATGGTGACGGGCGGACAAGGCGTTCAAGGTGGGATGCTGGTGCGGATCGTGGTGACGTGGCTGGTGACGTTGCCCGTTACGATCGGCCTGTCTGCGGGTCTCTTCTACGTGTTAGCAAACCCGAAGTTTTGAGGCCGTTGCGGGTGACCCGCAGAGTGGATAAGGCGCTGGGAGGCGTCGAAGCCCCGTCTCGACTATCCGCTCACACTTAAAAACGGCTTAAGCCTGTGTACGTAATTCGACAACATTCTTTTGTTCTGCGGTGCCTTAATTTCAAACGACCATCGGCATACAGTGTCATCACTGAAACGCAAACGGGTGTTTGCGCAAAATGAAGCCTGGAGGTCAATATCATGAAACTCGTTCAATCGCTCATCGTTGCTGCCGCTCTTGCCATTCCCGCCGTCTCGTCATTCGCTCAATCGAGCGATGCCGCTGCACCGACGCATGTTCAGACTCAACAGGTTAGCGCGAGCAGCGCGGACGTCGCGAATAGCGGCTTCGGCGGCGCGGCAGATGGTTCGTCGGCATCGGGTGTGCGCCGTGAACTCCATTCGTTCCGTGGCGCGGTCGCCCGCGTCGGTCACGAAATCCAAAGTTCGGTTCGCCCTGACGCAAACGATGGAATGAAGCCAGTGTTTTTCGGCTCGTAATTTGAATGGGAAGGCCTCGTTTCAACTGAAGCCTTCCAGTTTCGATGTCGTAGTTTAAAAACGCGCAGACAGGTCTGCGCGTTTTTTCTTTTGTCCTCGCAGACCGCCGCGCATATCGCCTACCTAAAGTCCATACCGCTCCCGCAAAATCTCCGACGCCTGAACAAGAACCCGCAGCTTCGCCTCGGCAATCTGATGGCTATTCACGGGCGCATCTGCAAAGGTCGCAAATCCGCAATCCGGATTGAAGAGCACACGTTCGGCGCCGAACAACTCAATCGCCTCTTCGGCGTGATGCAACACGTGGTCGAGCGATTCCACATGCGCGTGCTTCTGGTTGCATAAGCCGACGCCAATCCGCTGCCGGTCCGGCAACTCCCGCAAGAACGACATTTCACCGGCGCGCGGTGTACATAGTTCGAGAAACAACGTGCCGACGTTTAACGCAGCCAGCGTGTCGACCAGCGGACGATAGTCGCCCGTCATCGCCTTGCTTTCATCCGCCGTCCAGTTGCCGCGGCACATGTGCATCGCCACGCGTTCCTGTGGAAAGCCTTCGGCCACGGCGTTCAACAGATCGCGCGCAAAAGATAGTTCATCGCGCGGATCGCCTTTCTGCGAGAGCGCGCCGCACATGAAACTGCGCTGGCTCGTAGCGCCCGAAAACGCAACTTCTGAAAGCACCGGCTCGTCGAACTGGACGAGCGCCGCGCCTTGCGCGAGCAGGGCGGCCAGTTCCTCGCGCAACACCCGGACCACATCGGCCGCCAGCTTCTCGCGGCTTGCGTAAGCGCGATCGGAGATACATTCCATCCACATCGTGCGTGTGAGCAGATACGGTCCAGGCAGCGCCACTTTCACAGGCCGCTCCGTCAAACTGCGTACGTAGGCGAGTTCATGAACCGCGAGCGGCTTGCTGCGTCCGAGAGGACCGAACACAGCGGGATGACGCACCTCGCTCGCCGGCACGTCGAGTGCGCGCAATTCCTGCTCGAACGCTTGCGGATCGTCGACATAGGGCAGCAGGTCGGTCAGTGGAATCAGCTGGCAATTGTCCAGCAGGCCGCCGACGAAGCTCGCGTAACTGTCGCGCCGTTGCTCGCCATCCGTGACGACGTCGACGCCCGCGCGCAACTGCGCGGCGACGGAAAGTTGCACGGCGTCGTCTGCGCTGGCCTGAAAGCTTGCTTCGTCGAGTCGGCCTTCCATATGGTCGTGCAGGGCCTGCAACATCCAGCGCGGACGTGGCCAACTGCCGATGCCCATCACCGACAACGGACGAATGGCCGGCGCGGGGGCAGGAGAGGGCAAGAGTGCGGGTATCGTGACGTTCACGCGTTGCATCACGCGCGACACAGAAGAAGAGGGCGATGTTGTTCCTGCCGCAGCGGTCAAGAACGCGCCCTTGCTCACGAGAAAGCTGCGCCGCTTGCCTTCCTTCGTCCATGAGACGAGTTCGTTGCCTGTCATCCGGCACCACGCGGGCAGGTCCGATTCGACCGAGGTTTCGGTCGAACGGATTTCGAGTAACTGGCCGCGTTCGAGTGGATCGATATGCTTGCGGATCAGCAGCAACAAGCCGTTGCCGCAATCGAGATCGCCGCCATCGAATTTGACGGCGGCCGAATACGGATGCCGTATGGACGGTTCCATCATGTTTGCTCCATGGAGGGTTCCAGTGCCGCTGTGCGCGCGTAGAGACGCCGGGCGAGCGTGTCGTCGAACGCGTTGACGGGCACGTCGAGCACGGTTGCGCCGCGCGCTATTCCGACGACACGGTCCGCAAACTGCCGCACCCAGTCCACCTGATGCAGGCTGCACAGCACGGCCACGTCCTGCTCGGCGCAACATTGCCGCAACACGGCCAGGACTTCCGCACCGGTGGCGGGGTCGAGGCTCGCGACGGGTTCGTCCGCGACGATCAGCGCCGGTTGCTGCGCGAGCGCGCGGGCCGTGGCTACACGTTGCTGCTGACCGCCCGACAAGGTATCGACACGACGCATGGCGTAATCGATCAGACCCACCCGTTCGAGCGATTCGAGCGCGAGCAGCCGGTCCGCGCGCGCAAAGCGGCGTGTCATTCCGCGCCATGCAGGCACATGACCGAGTCGCCCGGCCAGTACGTTGTCGAGCACGCTCAGACGCTGCACGAGATTGAAGCGCTGAAAGATCACCGCAACCTGCCGACGCGCACGGTGTCGCAGTGCAGCCACCGGCACGCCGGCGATGTCGATCGCGCCGCTGTCGATCGCGTCGAGCCCGGCCACGCAGCGCAGCAACGTGGTTTTGCCCGCGCCGCTCGCGCCGAGCAACGCAACGAACTCGCCCGATTCGACAGTCAGGCTCACGTTGCGCAGTACCTGTACATCGTGGATACGCTTGCTTGCCGCTGAAACATGCAAAGGCGCGGGCCGTTGCGCGACGCGTTGAAGTGGAGGCGGCGTGGGCAGGTTCATGTACGTCGTTCCGTCATACGAGTTTTTTGCGTAACCATCCCGAGACCTGATCGAGTGCTGTGACGACGATGAGTATCACCGCGATGATCGTGAACAGCCGGTTGAAATCCAGCAGGTCCATGCTGTTCTTCAACTCCTGACCGATGCCGCCGGCGCCGACCACGCCGAGTACGGTCGAGGCGCGGATGTTGAACTCCAGCCAGAACAGCGCCGTCGACGCGAACACCGGCAGCACGTCGGGCAGCACGGCATACTCGATACTCGTGAAGCGGCCGGCGCCGGTTGTGCGCACGGCATCGTAGGCAGCGAGGTTGGCGTTCTCCAGTTGATCGGCGAACAGCTTGGCCGCGCTGCCCCACGTGTGGAACGCGATGCCGAGCACGCCCGCGAACGGCCCCAATCCGACCGCGGCGACGAACAGCAGCGCGAAGACGAACGAGTCGATGCCGCGCAGCATGTTGAGAAACCAGCGCACGGGAAAATAGAGCGCCGGCAGCGGCGTGAGATTGCGGGCCGCGAACAGTGCTGCCGGCAGCGCGAGCAACGCGGCGGCCGTCGTGCCTACGGCGGCCATGGCTAAGGTCTCGGCGGTGCGCTGGATGATCAGTGGAAGTTCGTCGACACGCGGCGGCCACGCCTGCACGAGCCAGCCTGCGAGCTTCGGCATGCCTCTGGCGAGGCGCGCCGGGTCGACGTGCGCGAGACTGAAACAGACCGCGTAAAAGGCGATGAGCGCAGCGAGCGTCGCGGCGAACCTGAAGCGGCGCAAGCCAGAATGCGCCCGCTTCGCTTCGAGTGCCGCGAGCGCCGTCGCTGCCGCCGAGCCTGGTCCGGTGGACGATGGCGACAGTGCCATATCAGGCCTTCGCGCGAATCTTGCCGACGGCGACGCCCGCTTTCTCGATCATCGTGTACGACGTGTGCGTCGCCGACACGAAACCGGTATAGCGCGGCGGCAGCAGAGCTTTCGCCTGTTCCGGCGTGACTGACAGCAGAATGCGCTGGATCTGCGCGACGAACTCCGGCGACGTGCCGTGCGGTACCACGATCGCGTCGTTCGGCAGGGGGTCGGAGGTCCAGATGATCTTCGTACCGTCGGGCTTGATCACGCCTTTGTCGATCATCGCATTGCGATTGCGATCGAAGTCCGTTGCAAGATCGACCTGACCGGACTGCACGGCGACTTCGTTTGCGGCGTGCGTCGCGCCTTCCGTGTATTTCCAGAAAGTTTTCGGATCGATCTTCCAGACTTCTTTCGCGTACCACGTCGGCATTAGCCAGCCGGAGGTCGAGCCGACGTCCGCGAAGGAAATCGACATGCCTTTGGTGTCGTCGGGAAAGCGGCTCACATGAAGATCCGGACGGCCAATGACGATGCCGCGATACGACGGTTTGTCGTCGTATTTGACGGTAGCGAGCGCCTGGCAGTCGGTGGCGTTATTGGCAATCACGTAGCCCCACGGTCCCATCCACGCGAGATCGAGTTGGCCCGAACCCATTGCGACGGCCATGCCCGCCCAGTCCGTGGTCGCCGACAGTTCGTAATCGACATTGAGTTGCTGCGCGAGCCACGCGAAGAACGGACCGAAGCTTTTCTTCGTATCGTCGGCAGTAGGCAGCAGCGGACCGACGCCGCAGCGAAGAATCTTGCGGTTCTGCGCGCGAGCGAGCGGCGCGAGCGCCCACGACGATGCGATGCCGGCCGCACCGGCAATGAACATTCTGCGAGTTGTCATGGGAACCTCAGTAGCTGAGACTGGGGCAGGCTTCACCCATGAATTCGACGAGCATGGCGCCACCGACAATCGTCGCGCCGGGAATCAGCTTGTCTTCGTCGAGCGCGCGCTTTTTGAAGCATGGCGAGCAGACGTAGATCTTCCCGCCCGCGTCGACAAAACTGGTGATGAGTTCATTGAGCCGCGCAAATCCGGGCTCATGGATTTCGTCCGCGTAACCGGACTGAGACAGGCGAGTACCTTCGATATTCAGGAACACGACGACTTCTTTCTCGCTGGCGATGGCAGCATTGGCTACCACGAACGCGACCGTCGCACGGTCGGTGTCGTCTTTCGCTCGAGTCAGACTGACCACGAATTTTCCAGACACGATGTTCTCCCGATTCTCCAGTTGGTGGACGAAAAGAGCGCAGACGCCGCTCCACCACGGACGGCGTCAGGCTTTGGCTTGAATAAAAAAGATGCCTTGTTCAGGATCAGCCATCAGCAGACGATGGCCGGTGATACGGCAGTACGACGGAATATCCTTGATTGCGCCGGGATCGAGGGCGACCAGCCTGATGATCTGACCGGGCATGTCACGTAACCGCTTGCGCAGTTTGATCAACAGCTCTCCGCAACTCATGTCGCCCGCGTCCCATTGCACGTCGAACAGCGGATCGGGTTCTGCTCGCGACGAATGGTTCGTGATGCTCATGATTGAATAGACATGCAGCGGGCAAGAAGACAGAAGCCCGATTATGCCTGCTGAGCTATTTTATGAATGAGCAGGAAACACCGGAAATTGTCATAACGCACGGAGTTGATTGATCAGGAAGGCGCGATGCCCTCCTGTTCTTGGGCTAACGTCAATCGCGCCAGCTTTTCACTTCGGCCAACGCCAGGTCGGATCGGAAAGATGCTCGGCGAAGTAATCGGACAGCGCGGCCACCTTCGCCGGACGCGCGCGCGCCGACGGTGTGACGAAATAAAGACCGCCCTTCGTCAGCGACCAGTCGGTGAGGATGGCTTCGAGCCGTCCATCGATCAGATATTCGCCCGCGATGAATTCGGGCAACTCCGCAATCGCAAGACCCGCGAGCAGCGTAGGCAGCAGGGCGTCGGAGTTCGTCACGCGCAGCGGGCCGGTCGGCATGACCGGCTCTTCCTCGCCCGCGTCGTTCGTGAAGCGCCATACATCGCTACGTGCGCGGAACGCGTACGAGAGACATGGCCGATCTGCCAGTTCGCGCGGATGCGCCGGCCGACCCTCGCGCGCCAGATAGTCCGGCGACGCCACCACGAATTGCGTGACCGCGCACAGCCGACGTGCCACCAGCGACGAATCCGGCAGCGCGGCGATGCGCAGCGCGGCGTCGAAGCCATCGGCGACCAGATCCACCGACGCATCGGAGAGATGCAGGTCGATCGACACCTCCGGATAGGCCCGGAAAAACCCCGGCAGCAGCGGCGCGACCCAGCGCAGTCCGAATGACATCGGCACCGCCAGACGCACGAGTCCGCGCGGCTGCACCGACATTTCGCGCGCCGCGCTTTCCGCTTCCTCGGCCTGTCGGTAGATATCGCCCGCCTTCTCGCAGATCGTCCGGCCGAACTCGGTCAGCGAAAGCTGGCGCGACGTGCGGTTGAAAAGCCGCGCGCCCAGTCGGTCTTCCAGTCGGGCCACGCCGCGCGAGACCGTCGCCACCGACACGCTCATCGCCCGCGCCGCGGCCGCGAACGATCCTTCCTCGGCGACCTTCGCGAACATCGCCAGTCCTTCGAAATCCGGCAGCTTCGGCATTTCCCCTCATCTTTGCATTTTTGCAACGTTTGATTGCAATCAATTCTATTTCGAAAAGACCGGGCCGTCGATATTCTCCTTACATCGCAGCACGACACACCGAACACCACCCTCAACTGAACGAACGGAAGGAGCATGACCATGGCACGCAAACTCGACAACAAAATCGCACTCGTCACCGGCGCAACCAGCGGCATCGGCCTCGCCACCGCGCAGCGCTTCGCCGCCGAAGGCGCACACGTCTACCTCACGGGCCGCCGTCAGGCCGAACTCGATGCCGCCGTCAAAAGCATCCATGACGCCGGCGGCAAGGCGACGGGCGTGCGCGTCGATTCCACGAAACTGAACGAACTCGACGCGCTGTATGCGCAGATTCAGGAAGAGCAAGGCCATCTCGACGTGCTGTTCGCCAATGCGGGTGGCGGTTCGATGCTGCCGTTCGGCAGCATCACGGAAGAGCATTTCGACGACACCTTCGACCGTAACGTGAAGGGCGTGCTGTTCACGGTGCAGAAGGCACTGCCGCTGCTGGCCGCAGGCGCATCGGTGATTCTCACCGGCTCGACGGCGGGTAGTGCGGGCACCGCGGCATTCAGCGTGTATTCGGCTTCGAAAGCGGCGGTGCGCTCGTTCGCCCGCAACTGGATTCTCGACCTCAAGGACCGCCAGATTCGCGTGAACACGATCAGCCCGGGCGCCACCCGCACGCCTGGCCTGCTCGACCTCGCCGGTGACGATGCCGCCCAGCGTCAGGGTCTCGCCGACTACCTCGCTGCGCAGATCCCGATGGGACGACTGGGCGAAGCCAACGAAATCGCAGGCGCCGCGCTGTTCCTCGCGTCGGATGATGCGAGCTTCGTGAACGGCGTCGAGTTGTTCGTCGACGGTGGCCAGCAGCAGATCTGAGTGTGATGCGGGTGAGCACGGGGCGCGGAGATTTAATCGCGCTCCGACCGCCCGTCGCCCAAATGGACTTTTATCATGATCGAACACCGACCTTTTCATTCACTCGGCGCAATCCGGAGCGACTGGCTCGACGCGCGACTGCATTTCCGCGTTGCCGAAACCGGCCGTGCAGAGCATGCGCCGCTCGGTCCGCTTTACGTGTGGAACGACGATGAATTCACGCCGAATTCGGGCTTCGGACTTCACGCACATCGCAATGTCGAGATCGTCACGTGGGTGCGGTCGGGCGCGATCACGCATGAAGACGACGCGGGAAATCGCGCGCGGTTGGTCACCGATTCCGTGCAGGCGATGAGTACCGGTGCAACGATCCACCACGCCGAACGCAATGACGAAGATGTGTCTGCGCGGCTATTTCAGATCTGGCTGCATCCACGCAAGCGAGGCGGCGCGCCGCGATGGGCGACGCGCGTGTGCTCGCGCGAATGTCGCGAGGGCCGCTTCGTCACGCTGGCGAGCGGCGATGCGGACGACGTGCGCGCGGGTGCGTTACCGATCGATGCGGACGCACGCGTGCGTATTGCGACGCTGCGGGAAGGGTCGGCGATAGAGTTTACCTTGCCCGTATTGGGTGCGGCGTATCTGGTTGCCGATCATGGGCGGCTCGATGTTGGGTCGATCAGGCTTGCGCCGCGGGATGGTGTTGTGATCCGCGATGAAAAGAAAGTGATGTTGACGGCGCGCGATGATACGGATGTGGTGGTGGTTGAATTGTGGGGGGCGTGAGGGTACTGCCCGTAGTTTCGTGCTGTGTCCGACTTCACGCTGGCGCTCACAATACCCCCCCGCGATGAATAACAACTCTCTCCAGATCAGCGCTGCTTCGTCGCAAGCAGCGCCGTATCGATCAGACCGTCGATACTTTTGCGCTTTGCCACGAGAAGAGAGAAATTCAGCACCGCGTGAAAGACGCCCAAGTAGTACCAACCAACATCTTCGGTATCGGTGCCGGCTTTCACTTCCTTGTGTTTAATTCCCCTCTCGAGTTGTTCGACAAACACCGCATGTTGCTCCTTCAGGCACTTGAGCGCCGCTTTCTTTAGCGCATCCGGCAAGCTGGGCGATTCGACACAACTGCGCGCCACAAAACAACCCGAAGGGCGCGCCGGTCCCGCCGATGAAGGCGCAAAGTCTCGCAAGATGGCCTCGATGCTGCTCGATGGATTTTTCTCAGCAACCGCCTTCATTCTCGCGATGACGCGTTCGTGATAGACGGCTAGCGCTTCCAGAAACAGGCCGTCCTTGTCGACGAACCGCTGATACAGGCTCGATCGTGAGAGCCCCGTGGCGTCGACAAGATCCGAGATCGCCGTCCCCGCGTAGCCGTGCGTCCAGAAAACTTTCACCGCCTGCGTAAGGACGGCCGATTCGTCATAGGCTGGTTTGCCTGCCATGTGTCCTCTTGACAATGTGGAATGATCGTTCCAAGATGATACCAGAATCTCGTCAATCATCTGGGAATATCACTATGGCCGAAAACCGTTCAACACTCCGTATAGCAATTGCAGGCGCGACAGGGCGAGTGGGCTCCGCGCTCACTCACAAGCTGGTCGAGCGCTCCATCGCCGTGAGAGCGCTCACCCGAAATCCCGATTCACCGAAATTGCCCGTGGGCGCCGAGGCCGTGGGCATCGACTTCTCCGACGCATCCACTCTCCGGGCAGCGCTCGACGGCATAGATCGTCTGTTCATCGCGCTAGGCAGTTCGCCGCAACAACCCGCCAACGAGATCGCCTTGATCGACGCTGCCGTCGCGAGCGGCGTTAGCCACATCGTCAAGGTCTCGGCGATTGGCATTCCGCTAAAGCGTCATCCATTCGACTGGCACGCGCAAATCGAGGCTCATCTGGCGAGTCTTCCGATCGGTTATACGCTTCTGCGGCCATCGGGCTTTAACGACCTGCTCAGCCGATCGGCGAAAGACATCGCAAATGGCAGTTGGGGCGGCTTCATCGGCAATGGAAAAACGAACTTCATCGATACGCGTGACATCGCCGACGCGGCGCAAGCGGTGATTCTGGCGGACATTGCGCCGCTGACGCAACGCGTCTTCCACCTGACCGGCGCGCGAGCCTGGAGCATGGACGAGGTGGCGGCTGTACTCGCTGGTCTACTCGGACAACCCGTGCACTATCAGCATCGCTCCAAGTCGCAACAAAACGAACACTTCATTAACGCCGGGCTGAATGAGTTTGTCTGTGATTTGCTGCTGGGTCTCGAGCAGACCATGGCGGACTCAGTTCTCGGAGAAACCACCGCCACCGTGAAAGAACTTGCCGGCCATGCACCACGAGAGTTGAAAGACTGGCTCGAAGAGAATCTCGCCAGCTTTGGCGGTCACGGAGTAAGGTAAATCAACATGATCAAGCTCAACCTTTTTATTACGCGGCGCTCCGATCTCACGGCCGAGCAATTCGCCGAATATTGGCAGAACATCCACTGGCCGAAGATTCGGAATGAAACTGGCGCTACTGCGGTCGCGTTCCGATATGTTCAACAGCATCGCATTCCGGGCGTTCCGCCCGGCGTCGCCGAGGCGCCCTACGATGGCGTCGTGGAGGGCTGGTGGCCTGATTTGCCTACGATGTACTCCGTACTAGGATCACCGGAATGGACGGCGATCATGAGTGACGAAGAGAACTTCATGGACCGGTCGAAAACGCTCATGCTTCTCACCGAAGAAAAGGTGAACTGGCGGGCTCCCGCTGACCGTTCCTGATCGGCGCATGCGGTCGCGTAAGTTCGTTGGAGAGTGATTTCTCCGGCCTACTCAATCGTTGGCAATCAACTCCGCATCCGGCCAATGGCCGTCCGAAACGATTTGCCGAATGCAATCGCGCATTACACGAGCAGTGCATCGAACCGCCTGCGAGGTTTGTCGTGCCGACGGCGCCGGTTGCGCCAATGCAATCGTGCGGACGAACTCCGATTCGTCGATAAGAACCGCATCTAAGGTCGAAGTCTTGAGTTCGTCCCGGATGGCGATGCGCGGAATCACCGACTTGCCGAATCCTCGAATGACAAGGCTCTTTTGCACGGCAAGCGCGTGTGTTTCGGCCGCGACGGAAATGTCGACACCATGGACGGCGCACGCGTGTTCGACCAGACTGCGCAACCGGTGATGAGTGCCGGGCAAGATCAACGGTGAAAGGCCGAGTGTCGACACGGGCGCGCGCGGCTGCATGCTCGCTATTTCATGGGGCAATCCGACAAGACACAGCGGTTCTCTTACCAGCGGCTCGATATCCAGCGCGGGAGCCGCGGCGAGGGAAGGGTTATAGAGAAGCGTGGCATCCAGTTCGCCGGAAATAAGAGCCTTGAATAACGGATCGGAGTAATCGACCGAGAGAGAAATTTGGATGTAGGGAAAGGCCTCGTGCATGGCCGCATACAAAGCATCCGCGATCAGGTCGCAGCTACTCGGCAATAAACCAATTCGAACGATTCCGGAAAGCTTGCCGGCTTCTGCCGGGTGTATTTCTTCGCGCGCGATATCGAGTTCGCGAACCGCACGGCGCGCGCGTTCGATGAACAGGTTGCCCGCCTCGGTGAGTTGCATCCCGACCCGGGTTCGGACGAACAGGGCCGCGCCAAGCTCTTCTTCCAGAACTTTAATCTGTCGGGTGACTGCTGGCTGCACGACGTGCAGCATCTCCGCCGCTCTCGTCACCGTTCCCGTATCCGCCACCGCAAGAAACGCTCGGATCTGCCGTATCTCCATACCCCTGTCTCCTTGGCGCCATGCCGCGCAGTAATGCTGCCATCATCTTATGTTATTCGACGGGCAGTTGTATTGGCTTTTAACATGGATGCACTCGGAGTTCCGCTGCGAGAACCACGCAGCGCCTCCCACTCAATCAATCCATGGAGCTAAAGATGGAGACAAAGCCAAACCTGATCGACGGTCAATGGGTGACCAGCACCGACTCGATACTCAACGTCAATCCGTCGAATCTTTCGGAGCCCATCGGCGAATATTCGCTCGCGACGCCCGAACAAGTCGGTGAGGCTGTCGCGGCCGCGCGCCGGGCACTCCCAGCGTGGGCTGCGACGACGACGCAAGTGCGCAGCGATCTGCTTCTGAAAACCGCGATCGAGTTGCTCGATCGCAAAGTCGAACTCGGCGAGTTGGTGTCGCGCGAGGCCGGCAAAACTCGCGCGGACGGAATCGGCGAAGTGGTGCGCGCTGCACAGATCTTCCAGTTCTTTTCCGGTGAAGCCGTTCGTTATGGTGGTGACAATTTGCCGTCGGTCAGGCCCGGCATCGGCATTCAGACGAGTCGTGAGCCTGTCGGCGTGGTGTCCGTGATTACGCCGTGGAATTTCCCCATTGCCATCGCCGCCTGGAAGCTCGGTCCCGCGCTGGCATTCGGCAATACCGTCGTTTTTAAACCGTCTGAAGAAACGCCGGCCATCGCATGGGAGTTGATCGACATCCTGAAGCGAAATGGGTTGCCTGCGGGCGTGGTCAATCTCTTGATCGGGAAAGGCGCGGTGGTCGGCCAGGCCCTGACCGAAGGTGTCGACGCCATTACTTTTACCGGCAGTGTGCGGGTCGGTCGCGAGATTGCAACGCGCGCCGTGGCGAATATGGCGCGCGTTCAGCTTGAAATGGGCGGCAAGAATCCACTGGTGATTCTGGATGATGCCCAGCTGAATGTAGCGGTCGAGTGCGCCGTGAATGGCTCCTTCTTCTCCGCTGGACAGCGTTGCACCGCATCGAGCCGGTTGATCGTGACGGACAAAATCTACGACCGGTTTGTCGACGCGCTACTTACGCGCATGCAGTCCCTGAAGGTCGGCCCATCGCTCTCCGACGGCATCGATATTGGGCCGGTTATCAATCAGCGGCAACTCGACACGATTCAGGGATACATCGAAATCGGCAAGAACGAGGGCGCGCGATTGCTGGCCGGCGGAGAACTCGTCGACGCGGCGACGCCCGGATTCTTCATGAAGCCGGCACTGATGGCGGGCACCAATGACATGCGTATCAATCGTGAAGAAGTTTTCGGGCCATTTGCGTCGGTGATTCGCGCCTCGGATTACGAGGAGGCATTGGCACTCGCCAACGACACGCAATTCGGCTTGTCATCAGGCATCTGCACCACGTCGCACAAGTACGCCACCCATTTCCGCATGAACGTAAAGAGCGGCCTGACGATGGTGAATCTGGCGACCGCCGGCCTTGATTATCACGTGCCTTTTGGCGGTCGAAATGGCTCCAGTTACGGTCCGCGCGAGCAGGGAAAAATGGCGGTGGATTTCTACACGATCAGCAAGACGGCGTACGTGAGTTACGAATAAGCGACGCAAAACCCAGAATCGCTAATAACAAAACAGGAAGACAAATGGAAACTATCGGTTTCATCGGACTCGGCCGCATGGGCAAATCGATGGCGGCGAACCTCGTCAAAAAAGGTTTCAAGCTGATCGTCACGGACCTGAATGCTTCGGCCGTAGCCGAACTGGTTGCGCTGGGAGCGCATGCGCAAAACGACGTTGCCGAACTGGCACGCGAATCGACCATCGTGATTACGATGCTGCCGACGTCGAAAGAAGTGGAATGGGTTGCACTCGGCGCGAACGGGATTTTCGCCAACGCGAAGCGAGGCACAGTGCTCATGGACATGAGCACGATCGACCCGATCGCCACGGATCGGCTGCAGGCCGAGGCAGTGACGAAAGGAATGTCCGTTGTCGACGCGCCAGTGGGACGCCTGGCCGAACATGCCGACCGCGGCGAATCGCTGTTCATGGTCGGAGCCAGCGACAGCGATTTCGCCAGAGTCAAACCCTTGCTGGACGCGATGGGTTCGACCGTCTATCACTGCGGAGGCGTAGGAACCGGAGGGCGGACCAAGCTGGTCAACAACTACGTTGCGGTCACGCTGTGTCAGGTCAATGCGGAAGCTCTGGCACTCTCCCAGCGTTTCGGCCTGGATCTCACGAAAACGCTTCCCGTTCTGCTCGGCACTTCAGCCAACAATGCGCAGTTGCGTGTGAACTTCGTCAACAAGGTGTTGGCCGGAAACACAGCGCCGGGTTTTACGATCGACCTTGCCCATAAAGACATGTCGCTGGTTGTGAACGCCGCTCATGCCGCAAAAGTACCCATGCCGGTCGCTGCCGCCGTTCATGAATCTTTCAGCCTTGCACGAGCGAGCGACCGAGGCGGCATCGACTTTTCCGGCATCACGGACGTGGTCTGCGACCTGGCAAAGATCGATCGTCCTCGCATCCCGACCGGTTGGACACCAGGCTGAAGTCGGCCGAAAGCCAATGATGGACGCGCAGGAAAAAATCTCGCGCCATCTGCGCCTATAACTGCGGCGACGAAGATCCATCGAGGTGCGTTTTTGTCGACGCAGTAAATCGCAACTGATTAGGATTGCGGATAAATAGTTCGAGTCACAAACAACACATCATCCTTCTCGACAACCGCATCTGACGGTAGTGCCGATTGCGCGGCGAGAAGGATGCGAAGGCTGACAAAAATACACTATATGGAGACGCGATGTTAAAGAGTCTGGCAAATGACGATCATCTCGCGCATACGCTTGAGCAGGAAGATTTGACATACCGAAAGGTGACGCGCCGGTTGATACCTATTCTGTTTTTGGCGTATGTCTTCTCTTACCTCGATCGCGTGAACGTCGGTTTCGCAAAGCTGCAAATGCTATCGGATCTGAATTTGAGCGAAGCTGTTTATGGATTGGGAGCCGGTATCTTCTTTGCCGGATACGCTTTGTTCGAAATTCCCAGCAACATATTGCTTCATCGATTTGGAGCAAGACGCTGGATAGCTCGCATCATGATTACGTGGGGCGTGCTCGCAGGCGCGATGATTTTCGTTAAGACGCCGACATCGTTTTATATCTTGCGGCTCCTGCTCGGCGTAGCGGAAGCCGGATTTCAGCCGGGGATATTGTTGTATCTGACTTACTGGTACCCCGAACATCGTCGTGGGCAGATCATGGCGCTCTTCTTTGCGGCTATCCCGGCATCGAGCATCATCGGCGGTCCCTTGTCGGGTTGGATCATGAGTTCTTTCTCGGGTGCGCACGGGCTCGCCGGCTGGCAATGGATGTTCATCATTGAAGCCTTGCCTGCGATCGTGATCGGCATTGCGATTCTGCGCATCTTGCCGGATAACATCCGCAAGGCGAAATGGCTGTCGTCGCAGCAGTCGATCTATCTGGAAAGCGCCGTCAATGTCGAAGCCAAAAAGGCGCACGAGTTCTCATTAGCAGGGGTGTTCTCCAACCCGATGGTGTTCGTGATGGCGGCCATCTATTTCTGCAACGTGATCGGTATCTACGGAATCAGTTTCTGGTTGCCGACGATCATCAAGGCGACGGGCATTGTCGACCTGTTCGATATTGGCATGCTCACTGCCATTCCGTCGTTGGCGGCGATTGTCTTTATGATAATTATCAGCCGGAAGGCCGACAAATCCGGCAATCGCAAGCAATATCTCGCGGCGATGATCGCGCTCGGCTCGGTCGGTCTGGTAGGAAGTGTCGTGTTCAGTTCGAGCACAACCATCTCGCTGATCTCTCTGGCAATCGCGACCATCGGCATGTATTCCGCGCTTCCGCTGTTCTGGAGTCTTCCCACGGCATATCTATCGGGCGTCGCGGCGGCAGCGGGGATCGCGCTCATCAACTCCCTCGCGAACGTATCGGGATTCGTCGGGCCTTATCTGATTGGATGGGTCGAGCAGACGACGGGAAGTACGAACATCGCCATCATCGTTCTTGCCATAGCGTGCGCGCTTGGTGTCGTGCTGACGTTGTGCATCCCGTCCCGTATCGTCAATCGCGCGACTCCGTCAGGTGTGTTGGACGGTGCGCAGTGAGTAACTGGTTACGCAGAAATCTTAAAGAACCTTGTAGCGGACTCTCTTCATGAATACTTTGATGTCGAAGGAGAAGTCCCGGACCACGAGTTCGGCGACTCCTCGCGATTCGGTTGTCGCGTTGCCTTCCTCGTTGATCCGGGAAGTGGCCGACAGTGGAATGGGGCGTCCTGACGTTTTGCCGTTCTGGTTCGGCGAGTCGGATCGAGTGACGCCGGAATTTATCCGCGAGACAGCAGTGCTTTCGTTGAATAGCGGCGAAACCTTTTATCCTCAGAACCTCGGGAGACCCTACCTGAGGTCGGCGTTGTCAGCGTATTTGACGACACTCCATGGACGTCCGATCGGAGAGGATCGCGTCGCAATCGTAAGCGGCGGCATTTCGGGGCTCATGCTTACGGCGCAAACGATTGTCGACCCAGGCGACAAAGTTGTCGTGATCACGCCGCTCTGGCCGAACATCGCCGAGATCCCGAAAATCCTCGGTGCGCAGGTCACAAGAGTGCCGCTGTCGATTGTAGGCGGCGCATGGAAGCTCGACGTGGCGCGATTGATCGATGCGCTCACGCCCGGCACGCGAATGCTGGTGCTCAATTCGCCCAACAATCCGACGGGCTGGACGATCGAGGAAAGCGACATCGATCCGATTCTGGAACATTGTAGAAACCACGGAATATGGATACTTTCCGATGACGTCTATCAGCGGCTCGCGTACGACGTGTCTGTGTCATGCACGCCGTCGTTCCTGAGTCGCTATCGCGAGGGAGATCGCATCATTTCCGTCAACAGCTTTTCCAAGTCATGGTTGATGACAGGTTTCAGGGTGGGCTGGATCGTTGCGCCGCCTGCTATCGTCAGCGCGATGGCGAAGATGATCGAGTACAACACGTGCTGCATTCTCGAACCTAGTCAAAGAGCCGCCGAGGCCGCATTGCTTCATGGCGAAAGCACAATTCGTTCTCTGCGGTCTGAATTGTGTTCGAACCGGAAAATACTGGTGGATGGATTGCGCGAGCTGCCGGGTATCGAAGTGCCCGACGCAGGCGGGGGCATGTACGCGTTCCTGAAAATATCCGGCGTTGCCGATACAACCCTCGTGGCGAAGCAACTGATCGAGGTATCGGGGCTGGGTCTGGCACCTGGCGCGGCCTTTGGACCGGAAGGGCTAGGCTGGCTGCGATGGTGCCATGCCGTTTCGGAAGAGAAGCTGAGGGAGGGGTTGTTGCGGATGAGCGGGTTTCTTAAGCGGCGGCGCGCTTGACAATTCCAGCAGCCATTGTCAAACGGCTTTCAGCCAGATAAGACAGCTTCTTGCCAGTGCGGTGAAATTACCCACCTTACGCAACTTCCGGTAAGCGGAGTCGATAAAAGCTGGCGCGACGAGCGAGTCTATCGCCGAATCTGAAAGTGCAGTGAAGCAACATCGGTCCGGCAAAGCGCTTTCCAGTATTCGATCGGCCTGCCTGAATCCGAATGCGCACAAGACTCGATGGCGACTAAAGGAGTAGCGGTCGTGACCTCGAGTAATTGCGCATTCTCGGCCGTGGTTGTGACGGCTTCGATCCATCGATCGGCGTTATGGAAATGCAAGCCATATTGACGGCGCAAGACATCGTAGAGCGAGCGCGTTTGCAGCGGTACCTGGTCGAGTCCCGGCACCAGACATTCCGGAATCGAAATCGTCACGAGCATGTGAGGAATGCCTTCGACACTCAGTACTCGGGAGACCTCGATGACGCGAGAATCCGGACCATCGCCCTCGGGCAGACGCAACAGTTCGCGCGCACGGTCGCATGGAAGCGTGCTGACTTGCCGCAAAATTCTCCGGTCAACCGCGCGGTGCTTTTCGAACCATTCGTCCGAGAAGCCGATGATCGATCCGACGAACTCCTGACTCTCGCGACGGCCTGCGACAAAAGCGCCTTTGCCCTGACGTTTATAGATGACATGCTCATAAACGAGCTGGTTCATCGCTTCGCGAACCACGGTGCGCGATACCCCGAAGCGTTGGCACAATTCACTTTCCGATGGCAACGGAGCATTGGCCGGCAGCCGTTCATCCTGAATCAGACTGAGAATCGCGTGTTTGACCCTTGCCCATAACGGTTCACGGGGTGCTGTGACGCTGGACTCGGCGGATGGCTGCAGCATGGCGTCGTCGTCGGATTTCATCGTAGTGGCGCGGTGGTTCGAAGATCATGCGAAGGCTTGTTAAGCACTATCTTAACACCGTGCCTTTCGTTCAATATGGCGGCCGTCCGGGCAATTTCCCCGTCGATTGCGTCCGCATCCCAGTTTAATTCCTCGGCCATCAATTCCGCCAGTTCGTTAAGCGTATCGAGCGTGCAGTGGCCTTCCATCGACAACAAAGTTCGCCTGAGCACGAGATCATCGAGATGAGTCACGCGGTCATGGCGGATCAGGTGCAGCAACTCTCCTTTCCAGTAGCCAGGCGCGGCGCGCGACATTTCGCTCTGGTGGGCTGCGACCGACGACAGCACGCCTTCGGCCGCGCTGCCGTAGCGGTCGCACAGCGTTTGCGCAATCGCCAATGCAACGCTATAACGCTCAGCCCACATTGAGACTCGCGATTTCACCTGCTGTGGTTCGCGCGGCCAATCGCGCGCTCCTCCGATCGGCAAAGATGCGGTGCTGCTCGAGCGCGCGCGGTTCAAGCGACCCAGTATCTCGTCAGCGATCTGCTCGGCGCAGGCTCGATACGTTGTCCATTTTCCGCCGATCAAGGCCAGCACGGGAAAAGGGCGCGCGGGGTTTGCCTCGAATGCGCGCAAGCTGTGATCACGGCTGATCGATCCCGTGACATGTGCGTCCGCATGCGGGAGCGGACGAATGCCGGCGTACTGGAACACAATGTGATTCGCAGACACATCGACATGCGGCAGGATTGATTTGAGCGCATCGAACAGATAACCGACTTCAGCCGACGTGCAGAGATTTTCGTCAGGGTCCTGCACGCCGATATCGGTTGTGCCGAGCAAGACGTTGTCGCCACCCAGTCCATACGCAAGACAGATTCGATGGTCCGGCGTTTCGAAGTAAATCATCCGGTCGGCAAGCTGCGCAGCGAGTGCGGAATGACGCAAGACCAGATGTGACCCACGCGTACCGCCGATCAGCCGGCCGTGAATGCCAATCCTTTGATTGACCCTGTCGACCCACGGACCAGCGGTGTTGATGACCAGCTTTGGCCGTACGTTGATCTTCTCGTTGCTCACCGTATCGCGTAACGTGACCAGGCCACCTTCGCTGCTCTCCAGTGTGAGGTAAGAAATGGCGAGTGAGGCCGGGCAGTCCGATTCCGCATCCGCAATCAATTCGAGTGCGAGACGTTCCGGATGAATCAGGCGCGCATCGTAAAACTGAGCCGCCATCCGCACCGAGCGATCCATAGCCGGCATCAGTTTCTTCAAGTTGCTGCGGCCAATCATGCGGTGGCGAGGCGTAGCCTGATTGCCGCGCCCAAACCAGTCGTACACCATTAAGCCGAGCTTCGTAACGAGCGAGCCTTTTGCACCCGGAGTGCGAGTCCAGCCCATCAAGCGCGCGGGTGCTTTCATCAGACCAGCCCAGTGTTCGCGCAGTGGTACCCACACGACGAGCGGCTTGACGAGATGCGAAGCGTTTTGCAGCAGACGATTACGCTCCACGACGGATTCCCGCACGAGTGCGAACTCGCCTGTCTCCAGATAGCGCAGCCCACCATGTACGAGGCGGGAGGGCGCCGCACTGGTGCCGCTGCAAAAATCGGCCTGATCGATGAGCAGCGCGCCCACGTTTTGCGCAGCAAGATCCCGGTAAAGGCCGATGCCGTTGATGCCGGCTCCGACAATCAACACGTCGATAGAGGGCTGCGTTCGCAACGTCGCAAGGACTGAGGCGCGGGATCTCATCGGTGCTCCTTGGGCATACGACTGTGGAATAGGGTCAACTTGTAATTACAAATAATCCGTATCGCTATGCTAGTTGTCTAGCATTTGGAGCGATACGCAGTGAAAACCCCTATCAGGAGACCTCTGTATTTTCATTGACTTGCCGAAACGAGCATATAGAATCCACTCAAACTAAAGCTTGTAACTACAAGTTGACCCGGAAGGAGACACCTGCAATGACCAGCTATTTACTGGGATTGGATGCCGGCAACACGATGACAAAGGCTGTTCTCTTCGACCTGCAAGGTAAAGAGATCGGCGCGGAAAGAAGACGCAACCCGATCCGGTTTCCGGCTCCGGGCCACACCGAACGCGACGCAGACCGGATGTGGCAGGACTCCGCCGAAGCGATTCGTGCATTACTGCAAGAGACCGGCGTTGAACCCTCGGATATCGCCGCCGTTAGCACGTCCGGTTACGGTGCGGGCTTGTATCTGGTGGACGAACGAGGCAACCCGACGCGTCCCGGCATCATGTCGACGGATTCGCGCGCCAATCACGTGATAGAGGAATGGGTCCGCGACAAGATTGCGCCGGAAAACGAGTTACGTGTACAGCAACGCTTGTGGAGCGGGCAACCGGCCCCGCTGCTTGCCTGGCTGCAGGCGCGTGAACCGGGGCTGTCTCAGCGGACACATCGGATTCTTTTTTGTAAAGACTTTCTGCGCGGCAAGTTGTGCGGTGTCTTTGACACGGATCCCACTGACGCGGGCATTGCAGGTCTGAGCGACGTCACAAAGCAAGCCTACGATCCCGACTTTTTCGCGGCGTTGGGCCTCGAAGGGTGGGTTGGCAAGCTTCCTGAAATTGCACCTAGCACGGCAGTAGCTGGAAAGATCACCGCAACGGCAGCAAGCCTCACCGGTCTGCTCGAAGGAACACCAGTAGTAAGAGGCGTGGTGGACGTTGTCGCGGCGGCGATTGCGTCCGGGATCCGTGCGCCGAGTCAGATGAGTGTCGTGGCAGGTACGTTCAGCATTAATTCGACCTTGCACACATCGCCGCGGATTGACCGTCTGCCGCTGCTGCAGAGTCCTTATCCGGTTGACGGGTTGTATCTGGCAACGGAAGGCTCGCCGACATCCGCCAGCAACTTCGAATGGTATTGCAAGTCGGTGCTGGGGCCGGTGGTCGCTGCCGCGGCCGAGGATTCAGGTCGCACGATCTACGAATCGCTTAGCAGCCGTGTGCAGAGCGCAATGGACCGGCCGAACAACATCCTCTTCCTGCCGTTTCTGTTCGGTGGTCCGAACAGCGCGCCCGCCGGCTTTATCGGGTTGGAAGCCGCACATACTTCGGCGGATATCGTACGGGCAATCTTCGAAGGAATTGCCTTCGCGCATCGTCTGGATATCGAGGCGCTATCGGCCGGACGAGATGTGGCGTCAGTCGAACTCATTCGCCTGACCGGAGGCGCTGCGCGCAGTCAGCCGTGGGCGCAGATTTTCGCAGATGTGCTCGGTTTGCCTGTCGAGATCACGCGATGTAGCGAGCTCGGCGCACTCGGCACGGTCATGGCTTCCGCGGTGGGGATCGGCGAATACGCCAACTGAGATGCTGCGATCGACAATATGGTTCACGTCACGCAACGCATCGAACCGCGGGCGGAGTGGCAAAGCGTCTACGCACGGAAGTTTGCCCGCTTCAAGGACCACGTCAACGCGCTGGCAGCGTTGAATAAAGCTTAGTTCGTTTTTCAGCGACGACGGCGCCGACACAGCAGTGTCGGCCGTACATCGCTAATTTTCTTAAATATATAGGAGTGCAAATGACACATGTCGGCGATCTTCTGGCAAAAATGCTGATGGACTACGGCGTCGAATATGTTTTCGGAATGCCGGGCGGTCAGACTACCGCGTTGCATGACGGCATCTCACGTCTGGCACCAAAGATCCAGCATATTCTGGTGCGCGACGAGCGGTCCGCTCCCTATGCGGCCGATGCGTACGCACGTCTTACTGGCAAACCCGGTGTGTGCGACGTGACCGTTGGACCCGGCGCGACGAAACTGCCTGACGGACTCGTCGAGGCATATAACGCGTCGATTCCGATGATTGCCATCGTCGGCGAATTACCTCTGGACTGGGTGACGCTCCGGCATAAAGGCGTCGCATCGCAAGGCTTCGACCAGCAGGCATTTTTTCAGTCGATCACAAAGGCTACGTTTACGGTACCGAGCGTAGAGGCACTGCCCGATGTCGTGCGTAGCGCTTTTCGTATCGCAACGTCGCCGAGGCCGGGCCCGGTGGTGATCATCGTGCCGCACGACGTGATGGACGCACCGTATCCGGTCGATCTCGCTACGCCGATCGAGTCGCGTTGCATCTATGCACCGTCAGTACGTTACCGACCGCCGCAAGACGATGTGGCACGCGCTGCCGCACTGATCGCGCGAGCCCGCCGCCCGGCGATCATCGCCGGTGGTGGTGTGCATGGCTCCGATGCTTCCGACGCGCTGACTTCATTGACCGATCTGCTACGCCCGCTCGTGGTGACGAGCCTGTCCGGCAAGGGCGCAGTACCCGAATCGCGTCCTTATTGTGCCGGTGTGCTCAACCCTCTCGGATCGGCGGGTGCTATCGAACTGGTCAAGGAAGCGGACCTGCTGATCTGGTGCGGCAGCAAAGCCAGTCAGAACACCGCAATGAACTGGACGTTACCGCTCGCCGGCCAGGCCACCATCACGATCGACGCCGATCCGACCGAGCACGGGCGCACGTTCGAGCCGACCGTGACACTTTGCGGTGACGTTCGCCTCACGGTAGAGGATTTGCATGCAGCGTTGCTCGATGCTGGCGCTGCACCGCAACCCGAATGGCTCGACATCATATCGACCCGAAAGAGCGCGCTGACTGCAAAACTGCATGCCGAATTGACAACCGATACTTCACCGCTCAAGCCGCAACGCGTGATGCACGAGATCGCGGAAAGACTGAAACCAGAGGATGTGGTTATTAGCGATGCAAGCTGGTCCGCCGGATGGATCGCGCAATACATCCCAGCCCAGCAGAACGGTCGGCAATTCATCTACGCGCGCGGCCAGGGTGGTCTTGGATATTCCATACCCGCAGCGATCGGCGCAGGCGCGGTGCAACGTGCGCGCGGCGGATATGTCGTGACCGTGGCGGGCGACGGGGGACATTCATTCTCGATCGGCGAACTGGCGACACTCGCGCAAAATCGCCTGAAGGTGGTCAATGTCGTGCTCAACAACGGCACGCTGGGCTGGTTGCAGATGTGGCAGGAGATCTATTTCGACGCGTTGCGGCAGTCGGTCGATCTGTCCTTCGGCAATAAGCCGGATTTTGCAGCGGCAGCCGATGCAATGGGTTTGCTCGGTCTCAAAGTGAACGCCGCATCGGAGCTTGCCGGAGCGTTCGACGCGGCACTTGCCTACGACGGCCCCAGTGTGATCGAAGTGATCGTCGATTCGCGAGCTACACCGATTCATAGCTTCCGGCGGCGTCTGGCCGACACCAGCGGCAAAGTCGCGGCGCGCCCCGGGACGGTCTACGAACTGCGGCAATGGCGCACGGCAGTGGATCTGAAGCAAGCTGAAGAGTCGCTGGCGTAGCAGCGCGCGAAGCCATCGACGGCGCAACCTTCTTCGACTTCAGTGGAGCTTCCCATGGCTGCAAACAACGCCGTAATGTCGTTCGCGGTGGCGCCGGGCGCGGCATCGGATCATCTGCTTCAGGCCGGTGGTACAGGCCTCGCGAGTTTGACCGAATCGATTGCGATCGATTGTCAGAACGTGTCCAAGCAGTACGACGGAATTCCGGTGCTTCGCAACATAACTGCTTCGTTTCCGGCGGGTGCGGTGACAGTCCTCGCAGGCGAGAACGGCGCGGGAAAATCGACGCTGTTCAGAATCCTGACTGGGCAAATTGCACCCGACGCCGGCGAGATCCGGATCGGCGGTGAGCGTATTACGCACTTCAGTCCGCTGTATGCGCGTGACGCAGGCATTTCGATCATCCCGCAAGAGTTGTTGCCGATTCCAGACATGATGGTCTACGAGAATCTGCTGATCGGTCAGGAGATCCGGGATCGGTATGGATTTCTTAGCCGCAAGCAGATGATCCGCAAGGCGAGAACCTTACTCGAAGATGTCGAGCTCGATGTCGATCCGTGCATGCCGATGCGGCGGCTGAGCATTGCCGCCACACAACTGGTCGAGATCATCAAGGCAACCTCACGTAATGCGCGCATTGTCTTGATGGACGAGCCGACCTCGTCGTTGTCTTCGCGGGAAACGGAGCACCTGTTTCGCGTAATTGAACAGTTGCGCCGCAAACAGACTTGCATTCTGTACACCACACATCGCATGGAAGAGATTGCAACCGTTGCAGATTACGTGGCTGTGCTGCGAGATGGTCAGTTGATCACGCAGGTGCGGGCACGTGAGATTACCGAGCCGCAAATCGTTGCGGCGATGGTGGGACGGGAAATCAGCAATCTTTTTCCAGACTTGCAGTGTGTTTCACCGAACGCGCTCGTCAGACTCAAGGTGGACAAGCTGAGTGTCGCAGGCTATGGCGCCGAGAACAGCTTTTCGCTCGCGGAGGGAGAGATTCTCGGCCTGGGTGGTCTCGTTGGTGCGGGGCGCAGCGAATTGCTGGAGGGGATTTTCGGGTTGCGTGCATCCAGCGGATCGGTCGAACTCGACGGTGTCGAGTTGCCACGCAACAACGTGCGAGCCGCGCTGAAGGGCGGTCTTGCGATGGTGCCGGAGGATCGCAAGTTAGCCGGCATCGTGGTCGAGATGAACGTGCTCGACAACACGACGTTACCGCATATCCGTTGCTTCAGGAATGCACTCGGCCTGCTCAAACGTCGATCACGTCGCCGAGCGGCTGTCGACGCGCTGAAGACGACTGGCGTGCGCTATTCGAGTCTGAATCAGAAGGTCAACCATTTGTCAGGGGGCAACCAGCAGAAGATCGCACTTGCCCGCTGGTTGATCACGAAAGCGCCGCGGGTGCTGTTGCTCGACGAACCCACTCGCGGGATCGACGTGTCCGCTCGTAGTGATTTATACAATCAGATCATCGAACTCGCCAAAAGCGGTGTGAGTGTTCTGCTCGCCTCGTCGGATATGCCGGAACTGCTGAATCTCAGTCATCGGGTACTCGTGTTTCGCGGCGGACAGATCGTCGGCGAATTGCCGAGACATCGACTCGATCAGGAAACCATTCTTCGCCTTGCAATGGGAGGGGCAGATGAACGCTGAAAACGGAACCTTGCAACTGGACAATCACGGTGCGTTCGGTCGCGTAAAGAGCTTTTTTGGTGGTTGGCGGCAGATGCTCGTGCGCTATCTGCTCGTGGTCATCATGCTGGTATTCATGGCGGCCATTTCCTTGTCGAATAGCGAATTCCTGACGTTCTCGAACATGGGCGTGATTCTGTCCCAGGTGTCGACGAATGCGCTACTTGCAACTGGCGCGACCTTTGTCATTCTGACCGGGGGTATCGACCTCTCGGTTGGGAGCATCGTGGGTTTGACGGGTGTCATCGCGGCACTGGTCGCGCAGCAGGACGGAACCGGCTTCACGGCCGCGGCCGTGATCGCGGCGCTGACGGCGGGTGCGGCGATTGGCGCCGTGAATGGGATTCTGATTGCTTTCGGGCGTCTACCGGCCTTCGTTACCACGCTGGGAACGATGACCGTGATGTTAGGCGTCGCATCCGTGATCAGCGACGGGCAACCCATATCGGGTCTGTCGACCTCATTCCTTGGCCTGTCGGGTAGCGTCGGAATACTACAGACGTCCGTGCTGGTCATGATTGTCGTGATCGTCGTTTCGCACATCGTGCTGTCGCGAACCCAGCTTGGCATGCACATCTATGCGGTGGGAGGCAACGCGCAGGCGGCGCGTGTTGCCGGCGTGAAGGTGCGCGTTGTCCAGGCGGGCGTGTATGCCATCAGCGGGCTGCTGGCCGCTGTGAGTGGCGTGTTACTGGCTTCGCGCGTTACGGCGGGCATTCCTACTACTGGCGCGGGTTATGAATTGAACGCGATTGCCGCAGCGGTGATCGGCGGTATCAGTTTGTCCGGCGGCCGCGGCTCGATCAAAGGTACGTGCTTTGGCATCCTGATTATTGGAATCATGGATAACGGCCTGAATATCATGAACGTATCGCCGTTTTATCAAAACATCGTGAAAGGCGGCATCATCATCTGCGCGGTGTTCATCGACGTCATCGTCAATAAGAAGTCTTCGTAGTGGCAGTAGATTCGCCGGCGCGTACAGCATCGGCACATCTAATAAATTGGAGGAGGCAGACATGAACTTCGGAAAGTTGCTTTTTTCGCGACGTAATTCAGCATTGCTGGCCGCAGCGTTGATCACATCAGCGCCGCTTGCTGTACATGCCGACAAGAACAAGCCCGTGATCGGATTCGCCGTCTATGGTATGCCTTCCTGGGTTGCCTGGGGCAAACAGGGAGCGGAAAAAATCGCTGCGGCCAACAACGTCGAACTGTTGTGGGTCAGCGCGAACATGGACGTGAACACGCAAATTTCTCAGATGCAGCAATTCATCAACCGCAAAGTGGATCTGATCATTGTCGGAGCGGTCAATTCCGCAACGCTCGCCCCGCAATTCGAGGCGGCGAAGAAAGCGGGAGTGCCGGTCGTAGGCGTGAATATGGCGATCAACGCGCCTAGCGATGCGCTGCTTGCTTCTTACGTAGGCCCCGACGACGTGGGCGCGGGCTCGCAAGTGGCCAACCAGGTGATCAGTAAGCTGGGAGGGAAGGGCAATGTCGTGATTCTGCAGGGGCCGATCGGGCAGTCCGCCGAAATTGATCGAACCAAGGGTATCAAGGCGGCGCTCGCCAAGGCTCCGGGTATTAAGGTGTTGGCATGGCAACCCGGGAAGTGGGACCGCACTCTGTCGTATAACGTGACTCAGGATTGGTTGTCGCGCTTTGGCGGACAGGTCAACGGCATCATTGCCGAGAACGACGATATGGCGATAGGTGCATCTCAGGCACTCAAGGCAAAGGGACTCGACGGCAAGATTGTCGTTGCGGGCATCGACGGGATCAAGGACGGCATGCGCGAGGTGCAGGGCGGCACGATGGTCGGCACGAGTTTGCAGAATGCCGCGCTCGAAATGGGAGAGGCTGTGCAGGTAGCGGTCGATTATCTGCAAGGAAGGCCTTACCCCAAAAAGGCTCTACTCAACATGATTCCCGTGGACAAGGCGAACGTGTCGAAGTACTACGATCAGTTGTATACAGACCCAGCGGCGTTTCTCGACCGCCTGCCGACGTTGGTCAAGACCAACCTTAAGACTGGCGACTTGACGGCACAATAGTCAAAGGTGAGGGGATTCGGGAGCGGGTTCCGACGCTGGTGGTGTAAGAGCGCAGTCGGACGTGACTTCGGTATGCCATGACTGATGGCACTGGTTGAATTCCTCCAGCAGTCAATTTCTCTGCCGCAGAAAAAGACCCGCTTCCCGCGGGTCTTTTTTTAATTGACGCGACAGCTTCATGACACACAAAAACGCGTCCCAACTGCCCAGCTTCAGCCTTCAATTCACCAACCCATCCCCCACCCACCGCACCCCCAAAACCAGTACCTTCAACCCCCTGCCCGCCTCCCAGCCAACTTTTCAAACGCGTGGCAGAATCCCACGCCTAATCAACGAACAAAGCTGGGGACCACGTGATTCAAAGTATCGCCCGATTTTTTACGCAGGTTGTTCACCGCTACCTGCCCGATCCGCTCATTTTTGCGCTGATTCTCACCGCGATCACGTTTGCGCTGGCACTCGGCCTAACGCCGCAGACGCCAACCGATCTCGTCTATATGTGGGGAAGCGGTTTCTGGAACCTGCTCGCCTTCACCATGCAGATGGCGATGATTCTGGTGACAGGTCATGCGCTTGCCACATCCGGCCCCGTGAAGCGGTTCCTGTCTGCGCTGGGTAGCGTCGCAAAAACGCCGGTGCAGGGGACGATGCTGGTGGCTTTCGTCAGCGCGGCTGCGTGCGCGATCAACTGGGGATTTGGGCTGGTACTCGGCGCGATGTTCGCGCGAGAGGTGGCGCGCCGTGTCAAAGGCGTCGACTACAGGCTGCTCGTCGCCGCTGCCTACATGGGTTTTCTGACGTGGCATGGCGGTTTGTCCGGCTCGGTTCCGCTCGTCGCGGCGACCAAGGGCAATCCGATGGAAAAGGTCATCGGCCTGATTCCGGTCTCGCAGACACTCTTCACCGGCTACAACGCGTTCGTCACGATCGCGTTGATCGTGCTGCTGCCGTTGCTGGTGCGCGCGATGATGCCGAAACCCGAAGACGTCGTTGCGATCGACCCGGCACTCCTCGTCGACGAACCCGTCGCCGTGCGCAAAATCACGCCGCAATCGACGGCTGCCGAGCGCATTGAAGAAAGCCGCATTCTGTCGGTGCTGGTGGCGCTGCTTATCGTTGCCTATCTCGTGGTCCGCTTCACGAAGAAGGGCTTCAGCCTCGATATCGACACCGTGAATATCGTGTTCCTCGCAGCCGGCATTTTGCTGCACGGAACGCCGATGGCCTACGCACGCGCCGTTGCCAATGCAGCGCGCGGCACAGCGGGCATCATGATCCAGTTCCCGTTCTACGCCGGCATACAGGCAACGATGGACCATTCGGGGCTGGCGGGTGTGATTACCAACTGGTTTATCGAAATCGCGAATGTCCACACGTTCCCGCTGCTTGCTTTCCTGAGTTCGGCGGTCATCAATTTTGCGGTGCCAAGCGGCGGCGGTCACTGGGTGGTGCAAGGCCCGTTCGTCATGCCCGCTGCGAAAGCCATTGGCGCGGATCTCGGTAAATCGGCCATGGCCATTGCCTACGGTGAAGCGTGGACCAACATGGCGCAGCCGTTCTGGGCGCTTCCCGCATTGGCCATCGCCGGGCTCGGCGTGCGCGACATCATGGGTTACTGCGTGACCGCGCTGCTTTTCTCGGGCGTGGTGTTCGTCGCCGGACTTTATCTTTTCTAAGCAGCAGACGCGGCATCGCGCTCATCCGCAAGCTGCGATGAGTGCGCCATATAGAGCGGGAAACAGAGCGGGGCCGGTTGCCGGTTTGAAAACCGGCTCCGTTCAACGTCCGCTAGTCGGGCCGAGGCGTGCGGCGATCGTGCGGCACGCGGCCAGCAGCGGCTCGATGTAACGGGTTTGCGGGTCGTTCTGCAGGCGGAAGGTCGGCATGCTGATGCTGATGCAACCGACGGTGCGCCCGTCGGTGCCGCGAATCGCCGCGCCATAGCAGGAGATCGCGACTTCGTTCTCTTCGCGATCTTCGGCATAGCCGCGTTGCGCCGTAAGCGCCACTTCCTGGCGAACGGCGTCGAGATCGGTGAGCGTGTGCTCGGTGAAGCGTCGCAAAGGCGCGTCTTTCAGCAATGTCTCGCGCTCGTTCTCGCCGAGCGTGGCGAGATAAGCCTTGCCGACTGAACTCGATGTGAGCGAGACGCGCGTGCCGATGCGAGATGCCATGCGGACCGCGTGCGGGCTTTCGAGCTTTTCGATGTAGACCATTTCGCCCTGACTCGGCACGGCGAGGTGGATCGTCTCAGACGTGACGTCGCGCAGTTCCATCAAGGCGTCCACTGCGGCAAGGCGCAGATCCGAACGCTCCCAACTGCGGCTCGCCAGATTGACGAGGCGCGGCCCGAGGTTGAAGACCGTGCCGTTGCCGGTCGCGACAATCATGCCTTCCGCCTGCAACGCTGCGACGATGCGATGAACCGTGGGACGCGGATAACCGCTCGCCGCGCTGAGTTTAGCGACATTGGGCGGCGTCTCGGCATCGGCGACGAGTTGCAGGACGGCGATGAATTTGGAGAATGCAGCGGCGCCGGCGACGGTTTTCGCGTCGCCAGCGGTGGTGTCGGCAGGCTGTCTGGAATCGGATGTGGACATCATTTTGCGTTGGGCACGATGAAGCAATTATGCCTTTTATTGCGGGCCGGGTCGGCACTGCATAGCCTTGAAAGTCTCGGCCCGGCCGCGCTTCACGAAAATCGTTACGCCACCAGATAGCCGCCGTCCACCGGCACGATCGCGCCGGTCATGAACGACGCAGCCGGCGTGCACAGAAACGCCGCGACTTGCGCAACTTCCTCGGGTGTTCCCCAGCGGCGCATGGGCGTGCGTTCCAGAATGGCCTGCGAGCGATTGTCGTCGTCCTGAAGCGCCTGCGTCAGCGGCGTGGCGATCCAGCCGGGCGCAATCGCGTTCACGCGAATGCCGTCGGCGGCATAAGCAATCGCCAGCGATTTGGTGAGCTGCGCGACCGCGCCTTTGCTCGCGCTGTAGGCAGGCACCAGTCCACCGCCGAAAAAGCTCAGCATCGACGCCGTATTGACGATGCAACCCGAGGACGCCTTGAGCAATTCGCGCGCTGCCGAGCACACGCGCATCGTGCCGTTCAGGTTGATGTCCATCACGCGTTCGAATACGTCGATACGGTGTTCCTCGATACGGCTGATCACGCCCGCGCAATTGACCACGATATCGAGCCGCGAAAACGCGCCCATGGCCGCGTTGACGTCGTCGGTCGAGCGCACGTCGAGCGTCAGGCGGCGGATGTCGTCGCGCAAGGTATCGGGCGCGCCTTCCGGTAGTGGCAGGCCGGCGGCGACCGTCTTCGCGCCGAGTTGCGCGAGTCCGTTTGCAATCGCCGCACCGATGCCGGACAGGCCGCCGGTCACGAACGCGGTTTTACCTTCGAGCAGATTAGTCTGGAATGTCATGTGAGTTACCTTAAGTAGGAAGAGATTCCGCGGCATCCGACAACGGCGCGGCCGGCACTTCCTTGACCACGAACAGATAGACGAACGCGGCGGCGAAGGCCACCCCCGCGCTGATGAGCAGGGCGTTCACGAATGAGTGAGTCTGATCGACCACGATGCCGGTGATGACCGGCGCAAAGGAGCCGCCCAGATAGCCGCCGAAGTTCTGCATGCTGCCGAGCGACGCAACCAGATGACGCGGCGCCGCGACGCTGACGAGCGCCCATGCGCTACCGCTCGCCAGATTGACGAACAGCATGGCAAGCGATACGTACACGATCGCCAGCGTCGTGCTCGGCGTATAGGCAGCCGGCACGGTGAAAGCGGCCGCGCCGATCAGGCCGATACAGACCGGCCATTTGCGGCTTTTGATCGGCGCCATGCCGCGCTTGAGCAGATAGTCAGCGACATAGCCGCTGCCTGCCATGCCGATCGTGCCGAAGATATAGGGAATCGTGACGAGCCAGCCGGTGTGTGCAATGCTCAGATGACGTTCCTTCTCCAGATAGCCGGGCAGCCACGTGAGATACAGCCACACCATGTAGATCACGCCCATGAAGCCGAAAATCATGCCCCACGTGTTGCGCAGTTTGAAGAGCGCGCCCCATTCGGCGAAACTCAAACCCTTCGGGCGCTCCACGATCTGCGAGCCTTCGTCCAGGTGAGCGGTTTCCGCTTCGGTCAGCGCCACTTCGTCGCGATTGCGATAGACCATGTACCAGCCGAGCGCGACCAGTACACCCAGCGCGCCCATGATGACGAACATCGTTCGCCATCCGAAGGAAAGCATCAATACCGTCAGGAGCGGCGGCGCGAGCATCGGTGCGATGGTGGACGAAGAGATGAACGTGCCGGTCGGGCCGCCCCGCTCGCGCACCGCAAACCATTCGTTCACCACTTTCGCGCCGGCCGGAAACAGCGGCGCTTCGGCGACACCCAGCACGATCCGCGCAACGAGGAAGTGGTTGATCGTCTGGATGAAGCCGCCCGCAACCTGCGCGAGCGACCAGACCAGCATGCCGAGCCCGAGCATCACGCGCGATCCGAAACGGTCGAGCAACGCGCCAACCGGCAATTGCGCGAACGCGTACGCCAACGAGAACGCCGACAGCAGAAGTCCCATCTGCGCAGCCGACAGGTGCAACTCTTCACTGACGAGGTGATTGGCGATGGACAGCGTGCTGCGGTCGAGATAATTGACGACGCCCGCCACCGTCAAAAAGACGACGGCGACGATCTGTATGCGTTTGAGGCGCGGTGATTTTTCAAGCATGTGTGTCTCCTGGCCCGTGTGACTTTGTAGTGTCGGGACTTGCTGGAACGTCGTGCGTTTGAGCGTTGTTAGTAGGTGGCGCGTCCGCCGGACAGATCGAAAATCGCGCCCGTGCTGAACGAGCACGAGTCCGAGCAGAGCCACAAAGCGAGTTCGGCGACTTCCCGTGTCGTACCGAGTCGCGCCATGGGGCTTTTGTCGATCATGGTCTGCACGTGACTCGCGGACATCTGCGCGAGCAACGGCGTTTCCACCGCGGCCGGCGCAATACCGTTGACGAGAATGCCGGTCTGCGCCAGTTCCTTGCCGAGCGATTTCGTCATCGCGATCACGCCGGCCTTCGCCGCGCTATAAGCGGACGCGTTGGGCGTGCCTTCCTTGCCCGCGAGCGACGCAATATTGACGATGCGTCCAGCGCTCGCACGACGCATGGCCGGCACGACGATGCGGCTCACGTGGTAAGTGCCGATCAGATTGACTTCGATCACGCGCTGCCATTCGAGCGGATCGTATTCGTCGAGTGGTTTCGTCGAACCGGCGAAGCCTGCGTTGTTCACCAGATAGTCGACGCGGCCGAATTCGGCGAGCGTAGCCTCGAGTGCTGCCTGAATCGATTCCGGCTCGGTGATGTCGACGGCCAAGTGGCGCGTTGCGTGCAGCGTGTCGTCGTTGCCGGGCGTGCCCGCGACCCGATCCCAGTTGACCGTGACGGCGCCGTGCTGCGCAAACGCATCGCACACTGCGCGACCGATGCCGCTCGCGGCACCCGTCACCACCGCGACGCGCCCGGCAAAGTCGTAACGGGCGAAAACGGATCGCGCGCTCATCGGATGAACTGGTCCACGTAGTCTTCGCCGAGGCCGACCGACGCGTAGTGCTTGCGGCACATGTCGATCTTGGTGAACACGTCTTCGTAGCCGGTGTAATTGCCGTACGGATCGCAATAGAACATCACGCCATTGACCTGGAAGTACGTGATCATTTCTTCGACGTCTTCGGGCACGTACAGCGTGTGAGTTTCGCCCGGCGGCTCGTAGACGTAGCTGCCTTCGGTCGCGGTCCATTCGTGTTCGAGGTATTTCCAGCGGCCCTTCAGCACCATGCCGTGCACACCCTGCGGATGACGGTGACGGCTCAGCACACCCGACTTACGCACGCGCAACAGGTTCATCCAGTAACCCTGCGAAGCGTTCAGACACAACGGGCGGAACGACACATTTTCGGCTTGAGGCACCCAGACGCGCTCGTCGGTCGGAATCGCGAACGGCACGACGACCTCCTTTTGCGCCTCCTTCGGGAAGGGCAACTGGTAAGGCGTCATCGGGGAATAAGTGGTGTCGGTCATGGGGAATCCTCTTTGATGTCCATAATATGGACGTATAGTCCACGATATGGTTATTATCGGGAGGGGCTCGAGCGGGGTCAATCCTGGGGTTTTTACTTAAACGTCTGCGGAAGAGAGCGTTGGGCGGCGTTTGGGCGGTGAGAACGATAGACTTCCGCTGAATACCTTTACCCACACCACGGACTTCACGGTCCTTCAGGGAGAATCAGCGGCATGGACCGGATGGCAGCAATGGAAACGTATGTCAGCGTCGTCGAGTCGGGCTCGTTCTCGGCGGCCGCCAAGCGGCTCAAGCTCGGACAACCGGCGGTCTCGAAGTCGATCGCGCAACTCGAAGAGCGGCTCGGCGTGCGACTCCTGTTGCGCTCGACACGCGGCCTGACACCGACCGATGCCGGCCAGCGCTTCTATGAGCACGCGCGGCGCGCCATCGAAGAAGTGGATCTTGCGGAACACGTTGCGCGCGACGCGTCCACCGGGCTGTCCGGCGTGCTGCGTATCAGCGCGGCCGTGACCTTCGCGCGTCTGCATATCCTGCCCGCGCTCAAGACGTTTCTCGACCGGCATCCCAATCTGAAGATCGATATCGTGCTGGACGATCGCACCATCGACTTGCTCGAAAAAGGCGTGGATGTCGCGCTGCGCATGGGTTCGCTCGATGATTCGACGATGACCGCTCGCCGTATCGCGCAGAGCCGTCGGCTGGTCGTCGGCACGCCCGCCTATCTTGCCGACGAAGGTATCCCGATGACGCCTGCGGACCTCAGCCAGCATCAGGTGATCGTGTATTCGTTGCGAGGCGGCGGCGAGTCGTGGGCGTTCAGCCAGCAAGGCAAGGAAGTGGCGGTGGTGGTGTCCGGGCGCGTTAGCGTGAGCGCCGCCGAGGGCATGCGCACGACGGTGCTCGGCGGCCTTGGTCTGGCGATCGCATCGGAATGGATGTTCTCGCCGGAACTCGCCGACGGCACCGTTCAGGCTGTGCTGACCGACTGGGAATTGCCCACGCTCGACCTGTGGGCCGTCTTCCCGGCCGGACGCCTCGTGAGTGCGAAAGCGCGAGCGTTCGTGGCTTTCGTGGAAGAGGTGCTCGGTGTCGCCGTCAGCAGCGACGGCGGTGCGGCATCGTAAGCGTCGATACTCAGGCTCTCGCCGCTGCTTTTTCCAGAACCGGGAACATGTCCGACGGATCGGGGCGGCGCGTGTAATCCGGGTTGACCTCTGAATACAGCACGATGCCATCCTGTCCGATGACGTAGCGCGCGGGCATCGGCAAGGTCCAGCTCGGGTCGTCGTTGAACGCCGGCAGATCGTTCCTCAGGTTCTTGTACAACTCGACCAGATAATCGGGCAGTGCGAAACGCAAGCCGAAGTCGGCAGCCGTCTGACCGTTCACGTCGCTCAGTACCGGAAAGCCCAATTCATTGGTTCGCACGGACTTGCGGCTGTTCACGGGCGTCTGCGGCGAGATCGCCACTACGTTCGCGCCATACGTCTGAATCTGCGGCAGAACTTCGTTGATCGCCTGCAATTCGATATTGCAATACGGACACCACACGCCGCGATAAAACGTCACGACCAGCGGTCCTTTCACGAGCAGCGCCGCGGACGACACGTCGTTGCCTTCCTGATCCTTGAGGTTGAAGTGCGGCGCGCGGTCGCCTGCCTTGATGGCGCGCCCCGCCTGTCCGCTTGCGATCAGCTCGGCCGTCGCGCGTTCCATCACCGGATGAATCTCCGGCGGCGCGTTGAACGGCGCCTTGCCCGCCTTGAAGTCGGACCGGAATGCGTCGAGTTTGTCTTGCAGTGACATGAGTGTTCTCCGTGTAGAGGAATAGGTGGATTGAAGCGCAGAGGCGATTCATGACGGGAGCCGCGAGGGCTCCCGCATGCGGTTTAAGCAGCGACGGCGGCCGGTTTGGTCCACTCGTTACCGGCCATGAAGCCGTCGAGTTCGGTGTGGACGATGTGATTCGTGTAGTTGCTCATCACCTTGGTCGCGACACCCAGAATCACTTCGAGCACGTTCTGACGGGTGTAACCCGCCGCGAGGAATGCGTCGATATCGGCGTCCGGCACGAAGCCGCGTTCGCGCACCACGAGCGTCGTGAATCGATGCAGCGCTTCGAGCTTGTCGTCCGGCAGCGGCGTGCCGGCGCGCAGCGCGGCGATCACGCCGGCGTCCATCTTGATCATTTGTGCCAGCGTGCTGTGACCGGCCATGCAGTAATGGCAGTTGTTCTCGAAGTTCGAGGTCAGGTAGACGACCTGCTGTTCGTGCGGCGTCAGCGTGCTTTTCGAGAACAGATCCCACAGCGCCGAATACCAGCGAGCAGCGCGGGCGATTCCGCCATATTGGCCTGCAGATTGGGGACGAAGCCGAAGGCGCGTTGGGTGTCTTCGAGGCTGGCCTTCGAGGCGGCCGGTGCGTTTTCGATCGTGTAGGTTTGGAAGGTGCTCATCGTTTTGCTCCTGTTGGTTGACGGTGAGCAAATGATGAAGGTCGGTGCCCGCCCGAAGAAGGCGGGCACCGTCGATAACACTCATTCCTGGCAGGCATAAAGCGCTTGCCGCGCCGTTGTGCCGTGCGTTTGGGCCGAGTATTGGCGGTTCAGCCGATATCGACTTTCATGGCGATGTCCCACGTGCCGGCGCCGTTTTTGGCGAGGCCGATCATCATCAGACCCAATGCCTCCAGCGTCTGCGCCATGTGCAAACCGCCGACGTCGAGCGGACGCAACCCAAGACTTTCGATGAAGGCCGAGACGCTCGACCTGGCCTGCGCGTTGTCCGCCGCGATGAACGCGTCCAGTGGTCCACCCCGAGTCAGTACGTGGCCGAAGATGGTGTTGAACGCCTTCACGAAATGGGCGCCAGCGGGCGCATGCTTCGCGATTTCCTGCGTACCGGAGCTGCCATTGGGCGTGACCAGGCTTTTGAGGTCGAGAGCGACCGGGTTGGTGATGTCGATGATCACTTTGCCGTCGAGCGCGTTTCCGTACTCCGCTACCACCGACGCCGCACTGGCGTACGGCACGGCGAGGATAACGATGTCGCCCGACGGCACGGCGCCGTATTCCAATGTGGTCGCGCTGGCCGCGAGTTGGTCTGCCAGCGCTTGCGCCTTCGCGGCGTCGCGAGTGATGATTTCGGCTGTGTGTCCTGCTGCCGCGATACGGCCACCGATTGCCGCGGCCATGCCGCCTGCGCCGATGATGCTGATCGTGCTCATGGCAATTGCCTCGTGAGTTGGGATGTTGTCTGTGGTTGGCATCGATGGATCAGGCAGCAGGGAAGTAGTGGCCGTTGTCCAGATCCGCGATCAAACCAGGCTCAGCCGGTTTCCAACCGAGTGTCCGCTGGGTAATGAGGTTGGAGGCCGCTAAGTTCAGCGTGACGAGATTCGCAAGAAATCCAAAATATCCGGGCAACATCAATACGTCCGCGGGAATGCTGACTGCGGGCAAGCCCAGACGTACGCCGATAGCCTCGGCGATTTCGCGGAACGGGATACCGTCGTCGCCGATCGCGTGCCAGTTCCTGCCAGCCGGACCTTTCTCCAACGCGAGTCGGAACACGGCGGCGAGATCGCGGCTATGCACGGCGGACCACAGGTTTGCGCCGTCGCCGGGATAACCGATCACACCTTTTTCCTTCGCAAGCGCAATCAGCAGCGGGAGAAATCCGGCGTTGTCGGTGGTGCTGTGCATGATCGGAGGAATACGCACGACCGACGACCGCACGCCGCGCTCCGCAAGGCCAATCACGGTGGTCTCCACGATATTGCGGACCCGCAAGCTGCCCTTGTACGGATCGCCCCCGGGAAGTGGCGGATCTTCCTCGCTGGCGGCCCGACCTAGACCTTCCCAGCCTGGCGAGCCGATGCTCCCCGATACGACCAGCGGCTTTCCGGTCCCTTCCATTGCATCGCCGTATGCGAGCATGATCTGGCGTTCCGCTGCGGCCACGGCGTCGATGCCGCCGGAGGGAAGCAAGTCCTGCCTGTGCGCCACGTGAATGACGCCATCGAATTCGGCCGCCGCCGCCTTGAGTCCGTCGAGATCTTCGAGGCTGCCGCGACGCACTTTCGCGCCGTGCGCGGACACCGCGTCCGCCGCTTTATCGGACCTTGCGAGCGCGGTAACTTCGTGACCGGCCGCGATGAGTTCAGAGATGATGTACGGACCGGAATGACCGGTGCCGCCAGTAATGAAAACGCGCATGTTAGTAATCCTTATGAATTTTGAGTCGATGTGTGATACAGGATGACGATGTGCTCAGCCGGGAACGCTGACGCCGATTGAGAAACGGGTGTGCTTGACGGAGTGAGTCAGAAGGCCGAGCGTCAGCATGCAAAGGTGCTCCAGCGTTCGCGCCATGGGCAGCAGCCCGGTATCCATCGGACGCAGTCCGAGACTCGCGACGAACGCTGCAACGCGCACTTTTGCCTGTGTGCTGTCTCCGGCGAGGAACACGTCCAGCGAGCGTCCCTCTTCCGCACTGGCAGCGAGGACGTGAGCGAACTGGGTGTTGAACGCCTTGACGATATCCGCGTTCGACGGGGCGACCTTCGCGATCTCCTGCGCGCCGAAACTGTCGTCAGGCGTCAGGAAACCGGAGAAGTCGGACTTGATCGGGTTCGTGATGTCGACGAGAAACTTGCCAGCCAGCTTTTCGCCGTACTGCTTCACCACGTCGAGAACGGCTGCGTAAGGAACCGCCAGAATAACCATCTCGCCAGCCGGAACGGTGCCGAACGTTACCGCCGTCGCGTTCGCTCCGATCTGGCCGGCCAACGCTTGCGCCTTGACAGCGTCGCGGCTCGTCAGCTCGACGATGTGTCCGGCCTTGACGGCAAGCCGCGCGATCGCAGCGGCCATATCGCCTGCGCCGATGATGCTAATCGTGCTCATGAGTCTCCAGGTAGATTGAGTGGTGCTCGTGCTTTCCACCCAGTCATGCTAAACACGTTACTTGCAAAAAACAAGTAAATATGCGAAATTTACTTGCTTTGTGCAAGTGATGCCAGAATGCACCCATGAAGAAAACGACGAGCAAAGATGACTTTCGGTCCCACTGCGCAGTGAACTACGGCGTGGAGATTTTTGGCGACCGATGGTCGCTTCTCATCATTCGCGACATCGTTTTTGTCGGCAAGAAGACCTATGGCGAATTTCTGAAGTCGGAAGAGGGTATCGCGACGAATGTCCTCGCTTCCCGCCTGGCTTCACTCGAAGAGCAAGGAATTCTTTCGCGCACGCCGAACCCGGACGACAAGCGCAAGGATTTCTACACGCTGACCGAAAAAGGCCTGGACCTCATTCCGATCGTGCTGAGTATCGTGCTCTGGAGCGCGAAGCACGATTCGAAGTCGTACGTGCGGCGCAGCAAGGATTTCGTCGCCCGATTGAGCCGAAATCCCGCGGAGATGGGCGAGGAAGTGAAGGCGCTGGTGCGCAGTGGTGGATGTATGTTTCCGGAGAGTCGGGAGTGAGGGCGGTTTTTCGCCGTGGCGTGGAGGCGAATAGATCGCGCTCGCTCGATGACGTATGATCCTGCTTCCTCACGCGCCCTCGATCCGCATCCAGCAACATCACGCCACCAGAATCGCCTTCGTTCCGCCAGCGCCCTCATAAGCCATCGCCGCTTCAATCTGCTCGAAGGCAAACGTCTTGCCGATTCGCGTCCGGTATAGCGGATCGTCGATCACCTGTTCGAGATCCTGCAATGCGGCCTCCAGTCTTCGACGGTCCTTGACCGTCGCGCTGTCGAAGTTGCTGAAACGCCGGATCACCAGGTTCTTCATCATGACCAGCGTCGTCGGGAACGATACCGGTTGCGCGGCACCGAGAAAACCGTAACACCAGATCGTCGAATTCACCGGCAGCGCCGTTGCGACGTCGCTGAGCAGCTGACCGCCGACGCCATCGAACACCGCGGTCGTTTCGAGTCTCGCCGAAAGCTCGGCGAGCGTAGACGTGAACCCCTCGCTCGTGACGATCACGTGCTCGATGCCCGCGGCATGCAACGCGTCGCGCGCCTCGTGATTGCGCGCCAGGAAGATCGCAGGAATGCCGCGTCGGCGTGCGAGCGCGGCGATGGCGTTGCCGGTCGCCGAATGCCCTGCCGTGACGACGATGCCGCGATGTGCCGCCGTCGTGATTCCCTCGATGAAGGCATACGCCGTCATCACGTTGACCAGCGAGCCGCTGTAATCCACCGGGGACACGTGCTCCGGCAGGATCACGCAGTTGGTGTACGGCATTTCCGCGCGCGCCGACCACAGCCCCACGCTCTCCGCGCTGCGTCCGAGCGACCGGTAGATGGCGACCTGCCGTCCGACGTAGCGCGATGGCACGCCGTCGCCGACCGCGACGACCCGGCCTGCACCCGACGCACCCCACACGTCGTGTCGAACGGCAGGAAGCGCAACACCCACCGACGCCGGCTGCTTGAGGAAGGTTTTGTCGCCATGATTGATTGCCGAGGCGGCCATGTCGATCAGCACATGACTCGGCGCCGGTTCGGTCGGCGTCGGCACGTCGCGCACTTCCAGATCACGGGCGGCTGTTACGCAAATCGCTTTCATCTTCTGCTCCTTGTGGGTGGAAAGTCCCACCTTAAGCGAGTCGATCCATTGCGAAAACGGCTGCAATAGGCATACCATTCATTCCATCTAGGAATTGATAGCGGGAGCGGACAGGAATGGATCGACTGGACGCAATGCGGCTGTTCGTGAGGCTGGTGGAAAGCGGGAGTTTTACGGCCGTGGCGCGCGCCGAAGGAATGGGCCAGCCTGCCGTGAGCAAACAGATCAGCATGCTGGAGCGCTATCTGGGCGCGCAATTGCTCGCGCGTACCTCGCGCCAGGTGACCGTGACGGAAGCCGGACAGACGTTTTACGCCTCGGCCAAAGCGTTGCTGGATGATTTCGATGTCGCCGAGTCGTCGGTGGGTGAGCGGCAGCAATCGCCGCGCGGCCTGATTCGGCTGAGTACATCGCCTGCGCACGGGCGCCTGTGCATCACGCCGCTTTTGCCCGAATTCTTCCGACGTTATCCGCAGGTGGAAATCCAGATGTCCGTCTCCGAGCGTCAGGTCGACCTGATCGGCGACGGCATCGATCTCGCGATCCGTCATGGACGCATGCAGGATTCTTCGCTGGTCGCGAGAAAGCTGTGCGACTCGGCGTTCGTGCTCGTCGCGAGCCGCACATACCTCGCCACGCACGCAACGCCGACGTGTCTCGAGGACCTCGATGCGCACGACTGCGTGGTCTTCGCGCATGGTCGGGAGCGTCGTCCGTGGATTTTCGGGGCAGGAAACGAGTCCATTGCTTACATGCCACGTGGACCCTTCATGACCGGCGACGCCGAACAGATCCGCGCGGGCATCCTGTGCGGACTTGGCGTGGCGCAGGTGCCTGAGTGGGTTGTCGCGCCTGAAATCGCCAGCGGGGACGTGCAGGTGCTCCTGCCGCAGTTTCAGCGCGAATCCGTTCCCACGCATCTGGTCCACCCCGCCGGGCGACGGGTGCCGATGCGCGTCAAGTTGCTGATGGATTACCTTCAGGCCGCTTTCGATACGGCCGGCTGAGCGGCACTGGACCCAAGCGGCCGATGATTATTAAACGACGAGCGGGCTATGCCGCCCGGTCGGTGGAGATCACCACGCAGAGGCCGCATGAGCGCGCCTTGCCCAATCGCAAGCGGCCCGCGCTCACTCTTGTTTCATTGCCGCATTCGCATCGGCAAACCCACAGGCCGTCACCGTCGTAACGCTCCGTTGTTAGCTGGCCGAAAAGTTCGCCGCTTTTCAAGGCTCGTGAGCCCGGTCGTGATCGCCATATGCGACGCTGTTCGCGGCAGCCACAATCCGTCACTTCGCCGCTTTCGACACTCGCGAGAGCGGCGGTCAGCTGGCCGCCGCACCGGCATTGCCAGCGCCACGTCCCGGCGCCCCAGTACTGGAGCGCAACGAGATCGCCAAAGGCGCGGCCGGCCACATCGCGCTTCGGCGGGAACGGCCATTGGGGCGGCGGAGGGTGGCGGGTACGTTTCTTCACGACATGTAGATGGTGTGCGGAGCCTTTATTTCAAGCGATTGCGGCGCGGATTAGTCGGCGGCGCGTTTGGGGGACAAGCCGCCGGTAAGGATGACACATTATCCATCGCGCCACGGCGGCTCGCCGCTGCGGCTGCTGCCCGCATTGTTCAACGCAATCAGCCCGATCGCAGCGCTCGCGCATGCAGAAGCCGTCAATCGAACGCCAACCGCCAAAGAAACCTTACGCACTAGATAAGCAGCCGACTCTCGCTAGAAGGCTTGTGCTCGAGCAATGCGGCGAGCTTGCGCAACGCCGCCATCAATTCGGCACGGCCCGTACATCCGCCGAGCGACAGACGAATCGCGTTCGGCGCTTCGCCGTTCTGGCTGAAAGCGGAGGCGGGCGCGACGACCAGACCTTCGCTGCGCGCTGCCGCCGCGAGCGTCGACGCGGCCCAGTGCGTGGGCAACGTTTGCCACATATGAATGGCGCCACTCGTCGCAGCACCCGCTTTCGAGAGAATTTGCGCGGCTGTCAGCAGACGTTCCTTCGATTCCTTCAGGATGCCCGTCATTACGTCTCCCGCCGTGCCGTCGAGAATCCACTGCGTCACCAGTGACGTCGTGAGCGGCGGCGACATCAGCGATAGCGATCGCAGCGCGTTCAGAAACGCATCCTGCTTATCCGACGAAGGCAGCACGAGAAAGGCCGCGCGCAGACCGGGTGAAATGCATTTGGACAGCGTGGCGAGGTAATACACCTGTTGCGGCGCGAGAGCGGCGAGCGGCGCAGGCGCGTTGTCCGCGAACAACCAGTACGGATCGTCCTCGACGATGGGCACCTTGCGTCGTGCCGCGACGGCAAGCAGTTCCTTGCGACGAGCCGCCGGCATGGTGCGCGCGGTGGGGTTGCGGATTGTCGGGTTCAGATAGACGAGTCCACCTGCTGAGTGCGTACAGGCGGCGTCGAGCGCATCGGGACGCATGCCGTGTTCGTCGCATGCGAGCGGCGTCAATGTGCGGCCCAATTGCTGTGTGATGAGCGGCAAGCCCGGATAGATCAGCTGCTCGGTGAATACAGGCGCGCCCTGATTCGTGACTGTCAGTATCAGCGCGGCGAGCGCCGAATGCGCACCGGGCGTGACGACAATGCGCGATCGTTCGACTCGCCCGAGGATGGGCTTGAGCCACGCAGCGCCCGCTTCGCGATCCGTCTCGCTGCCGCCGCCTAGCTGATAGGTCATCAACAGGTCGATGTCGCTGCGCACCAGCACTTGCGACAGTCCACGCTTGAGCAGCACCGCGAAGTCGAGGCCGGCGGGCGGCGGCGGTATGTTCATGCTCAGGTCGACTTGCTGCAGGAAGGTCGCTTTGGGCGGCGCGATGAACGTACCCAGCGGACCGCGCGATTCGATCAGATTGCGTTGATGCGCTTCCGTAAACCCGCGCGTCACGGTGGTCAGATCGACGCCGATCATCTCGGCCAGTTTGCGCTGCGGCGGCAAACGGTCGCCCGGATTCAGCTTGCCGTCGGCCACCGCACGCTCGATCAGATCGACGATTTGCAGGTAGCGCGCCTTGCCGGTGGACGCCAGATCGGTGATCCAGTCGGGGCGCTGCACGGTTCGTTTTCGTGGTGGCATGTGTGGCAACTTGTCGCGCTTGTATGGTCTATGTCTTACTCTAGCATGCGCCAGCGTAGCCTATGTATGTATCTGTCGGGAAGGCCGGAATAGCGGCCGGAAAGCGGTCCGGCACGAAGGATTGGTCATAGCGGAAGGGCGGCGCGATCGACGGTTCGAGGATACATACATGGCGCTATGTAACCGTCAACCACTCGACCACATGCGCAACCCACCTACATGCGAAGACCCGTCCCATACAGCGGGACGAACTCGCCACCCCTCACCGTTTCGAAGTCATCTGTCTCGCGCGGCCCGCGTCGTTGCAACGGGCGCGCTAAGTCTGCTGGGCGGATGCAGTATGGTTCTCTTCAATCCGAAAGGCTCGGTCGGCGAACAGGAAAAGAACCTGATTCTGATCGCGCTCGGGCTGATGCTGCTCGTCGTGATCCCGGTTATCGCGCTGACGCTGTTTTTCGCGTGGCGCTACCGTGCTTCCAATACCCGGGCTACGTATGCCCCGACGTGGGCGCATTCGACGCTGATCGAAGTCGTCGTCTGGACCATTCCCTGCATTATCGTTGCGACGCTTGCCGTTCTGATCTGGAAGACAACCCACAACCTCGATCCCTACAAGCCGCTCGAGTCCGACGTGAAGCCGGTGCGCGTCGAAGTCGTCGCGCTGAACTGGAAATGGCTGTTCGTTTATCCGGATTACGGCGTGGCTTCCGTCAATCAGCTTGCGTTGCCCGTCGATACACCGGTCGATTTCCGGCTCACGGCGGAGTCGCTGATGAATTCGTTCTTCATTCCGCAACTGGGCAGCCAGGTCTACGCGATGTCCGGCATGCAAACGCAACTGCACCTGATCGCGAACAGCGAAGGCACCTATGCGGGACGCTCGTCCGCGTTCAGTGGACCGGGATTCTCGGACATGGACTTCAGCGCGGTCGTGACCAGCCGGAGTGAATTCGACGCATGGATTGCACGCGCCAAAGCATCGCAACAGACGCTCGACGTGAAAGCCTACGACGTCTTGCAGCAGCCCAGCCGCAAGAACCCCGTCGCGCTTTATAGCAATGTGACGCCGGGCCTGTTCGACGGTGTCGTCTATCAGTACATGCGCGACTCGGGCGGCCATCCCATCTGCACGACGGCGACCGCCGACATGGACATCAAGCCCGCGCGCCTGCCTTCGCACGCCGCTTTGGTATCGGAGTAGTAGATATGTTTGGAAAACTTACGCTCGATGCGATTCCGTATCACGAGCCCATCATCATGGGCACGCTCGGCGTCGTGATACTGGGCGGTCTCGCGCTGCTCGGTCTCGTCACGTACGCCGGGAAATGGACTTACCTGTGGAAGGAGTGGATCACATCGGTCGATCACAAACGGATCGGCGTGATGTACATCATTCTCGCGCTCGTCATGCTGCTGCGCGGTTTCGCCGACGCCATCATGATGCGCGTGCAGCAGGCTATCGCGTTCGGTGATTCCGCTGGCTATCTGCCGCCGCATCATTACGATCAGATCTTCACGGCGCACGGCGTCATCATGATCTTCTTCGTCGCGACGCCGCTGATTCTCGGTCTGATGAACGTCGTCGTGCCGCTGCAGATTGGCGCGCGCGACGTGGCGTATCCGTTCGTCAATTCGCTGGGTTTCTGGCTATCGGCCGTCGGCGCGGTGCTCGTGATGGTGTCGATGTTCGTCGGCGATTTTGCGGCGACGGGTTGGGTTGCGTATCCACCTTTATCTGAGCTTGGCTACAGTCCGACAACGGGTGTCGACTATTACATATGGTCGCTACAGGTATCGGGACTCGGCACCACGCTAAGCGGTATCAACTTCATTGTGACGATTCTGCGCATGCGCGCGCCGGGTCTGAACCTGATGAAGATGCCGGTGTTCTGCTGGACTGCGTTGATCACGAATATCCTGATCGTCGCGGTATTTCCGGTGCTCACGGGAACGCTCGCGCTGCTCACGATGGACCGCTATCTCGACATGCATTTCTTCACGAACGAGCTGGGCGGCAACGCGATGATGTACATCAACCTGATCTGGGTCTGGGGTCACCCGGAGGTGTACATCCTGATCCTGCCCGCGTTCGGCGCATTTTCGGAGATCATCGCAACGTTCTCCGGAAAGCCGCTGTTCGGCTACAAGTCGATGGTATACGCGACGGCGTCGATCGGCGTGCTGTCGTTCTTCGTCTGGCTGCATCACTTCTTCACGATGGGTTCGGGCGCGAACGTCAATGCGTTCTTCGGCATCATGACATCGATCATTTCGGTGCCCACTGGCGTCAAGCTGTTCAACTGGTTGTTCACGATGTATCGCGGCCGCATCCGTTACCACTCGTCGACCTTGTGGACGATCGGCTTCATGGTGACGTTCGCCGTCGGCGGCATGACGGGCGTGCTGCTCGCCGTGCCGGGCGCGGACTTCGTGCTGCACAACAGCCTGTTCCTCGTGGCGCACTTTCATAACGTGATTATCGGCGGCGTGGTGTTCGGCTGCCTCGCCGGCATCAGCTACTGGTTCCCGAAAGTGTTCGGCTTCACGCTCGACGAATTCTGGGGCAAGGTCGCGTTCTGGTGTTGGCTGGTCGGTTACTGGCTCGCCTTCACGCCGCTCTACATCCTGGGCTTCGAAGGCATGACGCGCCGCATGAATCACTACTCGGTGGCCGCGTGGCATCCGTGGTTGATCGTTGCGCTGGTCGGCGCTGTCGTGATCGGCATGGGCATTCTGGCGTTGATCGTCCAGTTCGCGGTGAGTATCTACAGGCGCGAGCAGTATCGGGATTTGACGGGCGATCCGTGGGATGCGCGCAGTCTCGAATGGTCGACGGCCTCGCCTGCGCCTTTCTATAACTTCGCTATCGTTCCCGAGATTACCTCGCTGGAACAGCATTGGGACAACAAGACGTCCGGGCGCACACGCATTCGGCCCGCGAAGTACGAAGACATTCATATGCCGCGTAATACGGCAGCGGGCTTCGTCATCGCGGCGTTCAGCCTGCTGTTCGGCTTCGCGATGGTATGGCACATGTGGCCGTTCGTGATCGTTGGCCTGCTCGGCATGGGCGCGACGTTTGTCGTGCGCTCTTACGATCAGGACGTCGACTACTACGTGCCGGCTGCCGAAGTCGAACGCATCGAAAACGCGCGTTACGCAGCCCTCGATAGCGCGCGTGACGAACAGATTCCGGAGATGGCTTGACCATGACTAGCGTAACGACATACAGGGCCGGCGAGCATCACGACGCGCACGGCCACGATCACGAACACGATAGCGGCACTCGCACGACGCTCGGATTCTGGATTTACCTGATGAGCGACTGCCTGATCTTCGCGACACTATTCGCGACGTTCGGCGTGCTCGTCAATTCGACGGCGGGCGGACCCGCGGGCAAACAGTTGTTCGAACTGCCTTATGTGCTGGGCGAAACGTTGCTGCTGCTCGCCAGCAGTTTCACGTTCGGCATGGGTGTGCTGAGCATGCATGCGAACAAACGGCCTGCCGTAATCGGCTGGCTCGCCGCGACGTTCGTGCTGGGCGCCGGCTTCATTGGCATGGAAGTGGCCGAGTTCGCCAAACTGATCAGCGATGGTGCGGGTCCTTCGACAAGTGCATTTCTATCGGGTTATTTCACGCTGGTCGGCACGCACGGTTTGCACGTCACGACAGGCTTGTTGTGGATCGCCGTGATGATGCATCAGGTCAGCCGTTTTGGTCTCACACCCGTGACTCGCAGGCGGATCGCGTGCCTCAGTCTCTTCTGGCACTTCCTCGATCTCGTATGGATCTGCGTGTTCAGTCTTGTTTATCTGCGGGAGTTTCTATGAGCAAAGCCGCTCAATCCAACGTTGCGCACGCGCGCAATCACGATGTTTCGCACGGCAGCGTGAAGAGTTATGTCGTCGGTATGGTGCTTTCGCTCGTGCTGACGTTTGCATCGTTCGGCGTGGTCATGATGCATCTGCTGCCGCGGTCGATGGGGCTGACTGCCGTAGTCGTGCTGTGCGTGGTGCAACTCGTCGTGCAGTTGGTGTTCTTCCTGCATCTGGGTTCGTCCGCGGATCAGCGCGCCAATACGGGCATCTTTATTTGCACGGGTCTGCTGATCGCCATCATCATCGCCGGGTCGCTGTGGGTCATCCACAATGCGAACGTGAACATGATGCCGACGCAGATTTCGGTTGAGCGGGCGTTGGCGCGCGATTGATCGGGATTTTGTTTCGAAGAGCGGCGGACTGTGTTTAAAGTCCGCCGCCATATATCTCGGCCCACCTCGCGAACAGCCGCACTCCCGTTCATATAACGGTGCATTCCATGTTGCGGCTCATCTGCATGTTAATGAGCGAATTTCTCGAAACCGTTTCCTGGCGGTTTGTGTCGTTTTATTGAAATTTTCGCTCAAGGGTGTGATCGAATTTAAAGCGGCAAGTTATTTTTACCTCCATTCAAATAAAATCAAAAATAAAGGAAACAAATTCCGATTTAACAATTGCATTTGAATATACGATTGCCGTGAGCGTCTGATCTTTTGTATTATCGCGCGATAGCGCAGCTGCGCATTTTGCATAAGAGAGAGGCGTGATGGGGGCGCAGGACATAATCGCGGCGATAAAAGGCGGTCTGTTGCAGAATGACCGGCTGCTTAAACTGGATACGCCACTGGGCGCCAATGTCCTGCTGCCGCAAAGACTGGTGGGCCATTCACGGCTGGGCGGGGATGACGCATTCACGCTGGATGCGGTTTCAACCAGTGAGAATATTGAACTCAAAAGCCTGATTGCGCAGCCGGTGACGCTGTGGGTGCAGCAGGTGGACCAGTCGTACGCGCCGCGCCACGGTTATGTCCATACGGCGCGCCGGTTAGGCTCGGATAGCGCAATAACGAGTTACCAGATCGGCTTTGTTCCATGGCTGCATTTTCTGCGATTCAGGAAAGATGCGCGCATCTGGCAGGATAAAACGGCCGATGAAATCCTCACCGATGTATTCAATATGCATCCTCAGGCACAGGGTGCATTCCGTTTTGTATTGGGCAAGGCATTAGCGCAGCGCTCGTTCTGCGTGCAATACGAGGACGACTGGAATTTCTGTCACCGGCTGATGGAAGCGGAAGGGCTGTTCAGCTATGTGGAGCAGGCGGGCGACGGCAAATCGCATACGCTTGTGGTGACCGACGATGTGGGCAGCCTGGCGGCGGTGTCGCCGCAGACGGTGAATTTCTACCGCTCGGGCACGGGCAGCGAAACCGATGCGTTCGTGCAGTGGAGCGGCACGCGCACGCTGCAGAGTACGACGCTGAGCACGCGCACGTTCGACTACAAATCGCCGTCGCCGGCGGCGAACCCGAAGGGCACCACGGTGCCGACGCTCACCACGCAGGGCGAGCTGCCGCAGCAGGCGGAGGTGTACGAGTACACGGGCGCGTACACGTACGGCCAGCAGGAGCGGGGTGAGCAGCTCTCGCGGGTGCGGATGGAGGAGTGGGAATCGCGCGCGAAGCGGTTTCACGGTGTGGGCGCGGTGCGCCGCGTCGACACGGGACGCTGGTTCGAACTGCAGGACCACCCGGAGCACGACGCGGGCGGCGAGCAGGAGCGGCAGTTCGCGGTGATCGCGGTGCAGTGGGTGATCGAGAACAACCTGCCGGTGTCGGGCGGCACGACGGACTTCCCGCACAGCCTGAATGGGGTGATCGCGGCGGCGCGTGCGGCGCACGGCGCGGAAGCGTCGCGGGTGATCCACCCGGGCGACGGCAGCGAGGGCTTCTTCATGGCGACGGTGGAGGCCCAGCGCAGGAGCGTGCCGTTTCGCAGTCCGCTGGTGCATCGCAAGCCGGAGATGCACATGCAGACGGCGACGGTGGTGGGGCCGCAGAACGAAGAGGTGTTCACGGACTCGCTGAACCGCGTGAAGGTGCAGATGCACTGGGACCGGCTGAATCCGGGTGACGAGAATGCGTCGTGCTGGGTGCGGGTGGCGCAGTCGGATACGGGGGGCAGCTACGGCGCGGTACACGTGCCGCGTATCGGCGAAGAGGTGATCGTGTCGTTTCTGGACGGCGACTGCGACAGGCCGATCGTGACCGGTCGGGTGTACAACGGGGCGAAGACGCCGGAGTGGCATTCGAACGGGATCCTGTCGGGGTACAAGTCGAAGGAGTACCAGGGCAGCGGCTATAACCAGATGGTGATGGACGATGCGACGGGCCAGAACCGGGTGCAGCTGTACAGCAGCAGCGCGAATTCGCAGCTGCATCTGGGGTATCTGGTGGCGCAGACGGGGAACACGCGGGGCGCGTATCTGGGCAGCGGCTTCGACCTGAAGTCCGACGCGTACGGGGCGGTCAGAGCTGCCCAGGGGCTGTATGTCTCGACGCATCCGGCGGCGGGCGCAGTGGGGCAGCCGCTGGCGGTGGGTGAAGCGAACAGCCAGCTGGTGAATTCGGAGAGTGTGATCGAGTCGCTGAGCGAGGCGAGCGAAGCGCACCAGGCGGAGAGTCTGAAGGACGGCTACGACTCGCTGAAGTCGTTCACGGATGCCACGCAGAACAGCGTGGCGGGGGCGTCGGGCAGTGGGGGCAATACGGCCGGCGGTGGCACGGGCAGTGCCAACGGGTTCAGGGAGCCGATCATGCTGTTCGCCACGCCTGCGGGGCTGGCGATGTCGACGCAGAAGTCGGTGCATTTCGCGGCGACGGAGCACATCAATGTGGTGAGCGGCCAGAGCACGCATATTGCGGCGGGCAAGTCGCTGCTGGCGAGTGTGGGCGCGAAGATCAGCCTGTTCGCGCAGAACGCGGGCATGAAGCTGTTCGCCGCGAAGGGCAAAGTGGAGATTCAGGCACAGTCGGACAATATCGAATTCACCGCGCAGAAGACATTCAGACTGCTGTCCGCAACGGAAAAAATCGAAGCGGCCGCCGACCAGGAAATTCTGTTGACGAGCGGTGGTGCGTACATTCGCATCAAAGGCGGCAACATCGATATCCACGCGCCGGGCATGGTCGACGTCAAAGGTGCGCAGCACAGTTTTGCCGGGCCGACGAGTCAAGGCTATCCGTTGCCGGCTGCTCGTCCCGATCAGCCCGGGCAACTCGAATTATTGCACCAGTATGCAAATGGCGAACCCGTCAAAGGCGGGCAGTTCTCGGTGCTCGACGCCAACGGCGGCGTGCTGCGGCAGGGAGCACTGGACGCTAACGGTCGCATGACGGTCAACGGCTTGCCGCCGGGCGTTGCACAGGTGCAATTCGGCAATGATCCTCGCGACCCGTCGCAGCCCGCCAATTATTTCAAGAGCATCAAATGGCCGATCGAACCGCTCGCCGCGTCGGGCGACACAGCTGCTGCTTCCCAGATGGCTTCGTTCCTGCCGGCTGCCGGCAACGGCATGGGTGCGGCCGCGACCACGGCGTTGGGAGCCGCAGGCGCGACGAGCGCCGGAGACAAATTGGCGAGCGCCGCAACCGGCGCGATGAGCACGGCTGCTAGCGGCGTATCGCAACTCAGCAGTCTTGCGAGCCTCGCCTCGCAGGGTACCGGTGGACTCGCATCGATGGCAAAAAGTCAGGCGACGGGGCTCGCCCAAAGCGCAGTCACGAAGGCACTCCCATCGGAAGCAAACGCTGCGCTTTCGCAGGTAAGCCAGACAGCCAGTGCGGCCAAACAGATCAGCAGCATCGCGCAATCCGCGCGCAGTGCGCTGCCGGCAATCAAAGGTGCCTGATTCGACACACGATCGCGCGACTCAAATAAATACTGTCCATCATGAAGAAAACAGCTTTTCTCGCACTCGCGCTCATTGTCGCTTCGACCGCGTCCGGCGCCGCCGAACTGAAAATATCCTCGGCCGCGATGGTCTCGCAATACGCAAGCGATGCCGACGCTGCGTCGAAATACACCGACAAGCCACTGGCTGTCACCGGCAAGCTGCTGTCCCTCGATTCCGGTTTGGCCGATAACGTCATCGGAAAACTGGGCGACGATTCCGACACCGCCGTGCGTGTGACATTCGCCGACCGGGCGAGCATCGACAGAGTCCGTTCGCGAATCGGGCAGAAGGTCACTCTGCATTGCATCGGCGCGTTCTCGACCAGTTATCCGTCGGCGACCGACTGCAAGGTCAGGTAAGTCCGCGATGAGATTCGTTCAGGCATTGACGTGCGTGGCCTGCGGCGTGATGGTCGCCGCCAGCGCGCATGCGCAGTCCGCGGCCGATTTGCAGACGATCGCCGGCTTTGTCGAGTGCAAGCTCGACGCGCGCCAGATCGACAGTTTCATTAACCGTGTCGACAGCGAAGCCGTGCCGGGATTCACGAGTCAACCCGCGCAACAGAAGGCGGTCGATCTGGCGTGGAAAACACGGAAGCCCATCCAGGCATGGGGGACTTCGTCGAACCTCGTTTCGCTCGTGTCGCCACGGCAGATGTTGCTCGCCATCCCCACGCGTGAGGGCGACGAAGTCGGCGTCGCAAAACAATGGGCCGCGCGAATCGGCGGTATGAGCGAGAGTGCCGGTACGGTGGCACTGCGCGAATCGGCGGGCTGGCGAGGCGTCGACTATCGCAAGATGGTCCGCAAGAAGGAAATCAGACTGCTTGTCGATCAGCAGGAAAGCCCGGGCTGGATTCTGCTCGGATGCGGATACGACAATCTCTTTACCCATAGCAACTAAACCGAACTGACCCAGTATGAGCGCAGCCGCTGCCCAGCCTACCGTTGTTCGAACCGAAGTCGCCATCGCGCCCCTCGTTACCATCGCGAAGGAGGACGTCGGCTCCGCGCTCGAGCAGTTCGACGCGTGGCTCAAGAGCGTCAGCGACGGCTACATTACCCTCGATCGCGTCGAGCAACTGGCGAACTACATTCCTGTTGTCTCGAACATTCTGTCCGCGATCGACGTCGTGATGGATATCAAGCGATTGATGGAGGCAGAGTCGAAAGACTTTTTCGACTATCTGAACCTGGGCATCGACCTGATCGGCATTATTCCGCTGCCGCCCGTGATGGGCGAATTTCGCATGGGTGCGCGGCCGCTGATGAAGCTGGCGCGTGAGGAACTTGCGCGAAGTGCGAAGGCCGTTGCAGAAGGTGGAGCGCAGATGATCGCCGATACGGTGATCTCAGTGCTCGTGGCGCACATCAGCGCGAAGTTTGCCGGCGACATCGAAAAATTCATTCAGGAAGTGCAGGCGAAGCTCGCGCAGATGCTCGACGACTGCGCGGATCATGCGAAAAAACTGCTCGAAGGTCTCGCGCAAATCTTCGAAGGTGCGGCTTCAGGCAAGCTCTTCGACACGTCGGGCAACTATCGGGCAGCGGACAAGCACCTGGAGCAGGTGGGCGACGGCTTTGCCGCTCACGACGCCGGCAAGGTCGCCGAAAACCTGTGGTCGTATCTGAAAGACGGCACCAAGGTGCTGGTCAAGGATGCGGCGAACCTCGCCTCGCGCGCAGCAAATGAAATTTCGCCGTCGACGAATCAGCGGCTCAGGCAGATGGCCGAGCAGGCGCGACACGCGATCCCGATGGTGACGGAGAAAATCAAGGGATTGAACAGCGCGGAAGTCGGCGGCCTGATCTGGATGCTCGACACGCTGATGCAGGCGGTGGTCAAGTGGAAGGAAAAGCAGAAGCATAAGCAGACCGTCGGCATCAAGGCAGCCGGCAAGGTCGAAGCCGAGCTGAAGAAAACCGAAGGCGAACTGGAAACGATTGCCACGCAGTCGAAGGCCAAACATCCGGGAGCGAGCGACTGCAAAAGCTGCGGTCTGGGACGTAGCGGCGGCTCGATCGGCTACGCACTCGGCGACGAGCGTTTCGATCACGAAGACTTCGTCTTGCCTGGCGCCATGCCGGTCGTCTGGCGACGTACGTACCGGTCTTTTCTCTCTGCTTATGACGAGGGCGATCTGGGCGCGCGGTGGATCACGCCCTACACCACACGCTTCGATATTCACGCAGCGAAGTTGGTGTATCACGATTCCAGCGGACGTAGCCTCGACTATCCGCTGCTTAAAGCGGGTGAGACGCACGACGATCTCGCCGAAGACCTCACGCTCGCACGACTCGACGACCAGTGGCTCACGCTAACGCGTGGCCACGAACTGCTCGAAGCCTATGAAAAGCGCGGTGACGCCTTCTGTCTTGCTTTCCTGAAGGATCGAAACGGCAGTCAGGTCACGCTCGACTACGACGATGCACATCGGCTTAGCCGGTTGATTACGGCCCAAAGCATTGTCGTGTTTTCGCATGATGCGAGTGGTCGTCTCATCGAAGCGGTCGAGGTCGATCAGGAAGGTGAACGCCTCGGCACACTGGTGCGTTACGCGTACGATCGGCATGGCGATCTGATCGCGTCGGTAGACCGTCACGACAATCGTCGCGAATATGCCTACACGCATCATCTCGTGACCCGTTACACGGACCGCACCGGCCGTGGTATGAATCTGGAGTGGGATGGTTCCGGACCCATGGCGAAGTGCGTGCGCGAATATGCGGACGACGGTAGCTACGACACGCGCCTCGCCTGGCATCCGGATATCCGTCTCGTCGACGTGAGTGACGCACTCGGCAACGTCACCCGCTATTACTTCGATATCGATGGTTACACGTATCGCATCATTCATGCTGATGGACTCGATGAATGGTTTTATCGCGACGCGCAACATAATCTGACGCAGCATATTTACCCGGACGGCAGCGTCGAGCGCTTCACCTACGACGAGCGCGGCAACCTGGTCGAGCAGGCTCGTCCTGATGGCAGCGTCGTACGGATGGAATACGACGCGAAGGATCAGATGACGGTGATCGTCGATCCGCAAAGCTATCGTTGGTCGCGCGAATACGATGACGCCGGCAATGTCACGACGCAGATCGATCCGTTAGGCCACAAAACTCAGTACAGTTACAACGATCAGGGACAGCCCACCGACATCGTCGATGCAAAAGGCGGGGCGAAGGCACTCGCCTATGACGCGGCGGGGCGGCTTGTCAGCTACACGGATTGCTCGGGAAAGACCACGCAGTGGACCTACGATACGCAAGGTCGCCTGCTGGAGAAAAAAGACGCGGGCGGCCGGAGTGTGACGTACCGCTATGGTGGCAACGGCCAACTGGCTGCTGTCCAGTCCGCAGCGGGAATGGAAAAGCTGGAGTACGACGCGGAAGGTCGGCTCCTCGTGCATACGGACCCGCTGAACCGCATCACGCGTTATGGCTATGACGCCGCCGGGCGAATTGCGAGCCGGCGCGATGCGTCAGGCGAATTGCTGTCCTATCGCTACGACCGGGTCGGGCGTCTTGGCGCACTCACCGATTCGAATCAGGCCACCTACCAGTTCCACTACGATCCTGTTGGCCGGCTGCTCGAGGAAACTAGCTTCGACGGCATGACGACCCGCTACGGCTACGATGCCGCGACCGGCCGGTTGCAAACCGTCGATGAAGCGGGACACACGACGCGACTCGAATATGACAGCGGCGGACGGCTCGCACGGCGCGTCGCCGGCGCGAGCGAAGAGCGCTTCATGTACGACGGTAGCGGACGTCTGATCGATGCGCAGAATTCAGTTAGCCGGGTTCAGCATTTCTTCGATCCAGTTGGCAATCTGGTGCGCGAACATCATGCACAGCAATTGTTTGGTCAGCGTCGCAGCTACGTGTGGCGGCATGAATATGATGAGATCGGCACGCGTATCAAAACCGTGCGTCCGGATGGTCATGCAGTCGATTGGCTGATCTATGGCACGGGTCATGTTCATGGCATGCAACTGGACGGTCGGGAACTGATCCAGTTCGAACGTGACGATCTTCACCGCGAAACACAGCGCACGCTCTCGAACCGGATTGATCAGAACACGCGCTACGACCCGGTTGGTCGGATCGAGTCCCAGGCGATGAGGCGGGCCGGCGCGCCGGCTCCGATCGTGGCACGCAGGTATCAGTACGATGCAGTCGGACAACTCAAGGAGATCGACGACAGCCGGCAGGGATCGACTCGCTATGAGTACGACCCCGTCGGCCGGTTGATAGAAGCTGTCAGTCCATTCGCGACAGAGCGCTTCGCATTCGACCCGGCGAGCAATATCGTCGACCCCGGCAGCCCTGCCCAGGCGCGCACGGCTTCCGGACAACAACTGAACAGCCTGCCCGCTCACACGCCCAAAGTACTGGGTAATCTGCTGAAAGACTATGCCGGTACTCACTTTACGTATGACGAACGTGGAAACCTGATCGAGAAGCGCTCGCCAGGCGCCGAACAGCGCTACGAGTGGGATGAGTTCAACCGCATGACAGCGGCAAGTGTCGTCGAGCCGGCGCGTCGCCACGAGGCGCGCTACTTCTACGACGCTTTCGGCCGTCGTATCGGTAAGGAGGTCGACGGTGTGCGCACGACGTTCGGCTGGGACGGCGACACGTTGGCGTACGAGAATACCCACGAAGGCAGCACGCATTATGTGTACGAAGCGGGCTCGTTTATCCCTCTGGCACAGTTCGTCTCCGGGCCGGTCTCGGGTATTGCGACACCCGACTGGAAACAGACCGATCGCTATGCGCCGGAGGACGATCCGCTGCTGAAGCCGGTAGGCCCTGCCTCGGCCGCGAACGTCTTTTATTACCACTGCGACCAACTCGGTACACCGCAGATGCTGACCGACGAACTCGGCGAAGTCGTCTGGGAGGCACACTACAAGGCGTGGGGCGAAGCGCGTGACGTGATAGCGCGTGTATCGAAGACGACGCACCGCGTTACGCGCAACCCGATCCGTTTTCAGGGCCAGCAACTGGACGACGAGACTGGCCTCGCCTATAACCGGCACCGCTACTACGATCCGGGCACCGGACGCTTTACGGCGAAGGACCCGATTGGACTGCTGGGCGGTGGGAACGTCTACCAGTACGCACCGAATCCGACTGGCTGGATCGATCCGCTGGGTCTCAAGAAGAAGGCGAAAACGCCGGACAAAGATTGCTGCCAGAAAGATCCATGTGCCGGAAAAGATCCCGCTGCGCAAGCTCGAAGCTGGCAAGGCAAAGACCCCTACCCCGGCGTCGACTCCTATACGAATACAGTCCTGAAGCGCGGTACAGTGTTGTACACGTTGTATCCGTATGCGCCGCCTGACAAAATCGCGACTGCGTTGCCCGGCAACTATTTCTCCGATGCTCGCACGATTCTGAGTACGGGCGGTTCGGCGCAGGAGTACAACGATATGACGCAGATTTCGCACGCGAACAACACCGCTGGTGCCCGTCCGATGAGAAGTCAGTTAAGAGCGTTTGTTGTCACTAAAGACCTTTGTGTCGCAAAGGGGCAATCGCTTGCCAATCCAAATCTGGGCAAGGGCGGAGGCACTCAGTATTTCGTATCGAGCGCCGATAAAGGCAGCCTGGTTGGTGGCAACGTTTTGAAGTTTGGGAGCTGAATGAATGGCCGCGTTTGATTTTTTAACGGGCACGTTGAGTATCGACGAGTCGAGAAGCCTCTCTCGCGGCAGGCCGTCGCCTGACGAGTCGCCGCTGGCCGGTGCGAGAGAACTGGCAAAGTACGGCGACTGGGAAAACTACGGCATCGAGAACGTCAAGCTGTGGGGCAAAACCTTCGCGGTGACGGCCCGCTTTTGCAATCGGAAACTCGCCATGGTCGATCTCGTGTGGGTGGACGGCGTGGCAAAAAAGGTCGATTGGTCAGCGACCGAAGACGACCTCGTGAAAGAGAAGAAGAAGCTATCGAAGCTGATCGCAACTGAAGCGCAGTCGCCTTGTGTGTCTTCCACGATCGGCGCCGATACTTTCGTCTTCAATTGGGGAACGCTGACTGTGCACGCTGACCTGCGATCAACGATCGTGACGACGAGCGTCGCCTACTCGGACGAAAAAGCGTAAGCGACCCGCATGACGATCCGCCAGGCAGCAGAAATGCGGAAACTTTGGAAGCATCATGAAACGTTATCTGATTTTGAACGGCGACAAGACAACCGCTAACGGCGTTGTCCAGGCCGTGTCGACCACGATTCAATTGAGCGACAAGGACGTTGCTCATGAGGGAGATCCCGTCGCATGCCCGGCGTGTCATACGACCGGCAAAATCCAGTGCGACGGTCCCCGGCAGATTATGACCGCGCCTGACGGCCGGCATGCTGCATTAAGCGACGATCTCTGTATTTGCGGATGTCAGCCGCCGCCGCGACTGGTGTCGTCCCAGCAAATGATGGCAGTCGATGCTTGATGAATAAAATTGAATCGTTTGAAGCGTTAATGTTTGGAGAGTTGTTTTTACCGATCGTTTTTAATAATCGTATTTTTACGAAACAAATTCCGATTTAACAATTGCATTTGAATATACGATTGCCGTGAGCGTCTGATCTTTTGTATTATCGCGCGATAGCGCAGCTGCGCATTTTGCATAAGAGAGAGGCGTGATGGGGGCGCAGGACATAATCGCGGCGATAAAAGGCGGTCTGTTGCAGAATGACCGGCTGCTTAAACTGGATACGCCACTGGGCGCCAATGTCCTGCTGCCGCAAAGACTGGTGGGCCATTCACGGCTGGGCGGGGATGACGCATTCACGCTGGATGCGGTTTCAACCAGTGAGAATATTGAACTCAAAAGCCTGATTGCGCAGCCGGTGACGCTGTGGGTGCAGCAGGTGGACCAGTCGTACGCGCCGCGCCACGGTTATGTCCATACGGCGCGCCGGTTAGGCTCGGATAGCGCAATAACGAGTTACCAGATCGGCTTTGTTCCATGGCTGCATTTTCTGCGATTCAGGAAAGATGCGCGCATCTGGCAGGATAAAACGGCCGATGAAATCCTCACCGATGTATTCAATATGCATCCTCAGGCACAGGGTGCATTCCGTTTTGTATTGGGCAAGGCATTAGCGCAGCGCTCGTTCTGCGTGCAATACGAGGACGACTGGAATTTCTGTCACCGGCTGATGGAAGCGGAAGGGCTGTTCAGCTATGTGGAGCAGGCGGGCGACGGCAAATCGCATACGCTTGTGGTGACCGACGATGTGGGCAGCCTGGCGGCGGTGTCGCCGCAGACGGTGAATTTCTACCGCTCGGGCACGGGCAGCGAAACCGATGCGTTCGTGCAGTGGAGCGGCACGCGCACGCTGCAGAGTACGACGCTGAGCACGCGCACGTTCGACTACAAATCGCCGTCGCCGGCGGCGAACCCGAAGGGCACCACGGTGCCGACGCTCACCACGCAGGGCGAGCTGCCGCAGCAGGCGGAGGTGTACGAGTACACGGGCGCGTACACGTACGGCCAGCAGGAGCGGGGTGAGCAGCTCTCGCGGGTGCGGATGGAGGAGTGGGAATCGCGCGCGAAGCGGTTTCACGGTGTGGGCGCGGTGCGCCGCGTCGACACGGGACGCTGGTTCGAACTGCAGGACCACCCGGAGCACGACGCGGGCGGCGAGCAGGAGCGGCAGTTCGCGGTGATCGCGGTGCAGTGGGTGATCGAGAACAACCTGCCGGTGTCGGGCGGCACGACGGACTTCCCGCACAGCCTGAATGGGGTGATCGCGGCGGCGCGTGCGGCGCACGGCGCGGAAGCGTCGCGGGTGATCCACCCGGGCGACGGCAGCGAGGGCTTCTTCATGGCGACGGTGGAGGCCCAGCGCAGGAGCGTGCCGTTTCGCAGTCCGCTGGTGCATCGCAAGCCGGAGATGCACATGCAGACGGCGACGGTGGTGGGGCCGCAGAACGAAGAGGTGTTCACGGACTCGCTGAACCGCGTGAAGGTGCAGATGCACTGGGACCGGCTGAATCCGGGTGACGAGAATGCGTCGTGCTGGGTGCGGGTGGCGCAGTCGGATACGGGGGGCAGCTACGGCGCGGTACACGTGCCGCGTATCGGCGAAGAGGTGATCGTGTCGTTTCTGGACGGCGACTGCGACAGGCCGATCGTGACCGGTCGGGTGTACAACGGGGCGAAGACGCCGGAGTGGCATTCGAACGGGATCCTGTCGGGGTACAAGTCGAAGGAGTACCAGGGCAGCGGCTATAACCAGATGGTGATGGACGATGCGACGGGCCAGAACCGGGTGCAGCTGTACAGCAGCAGCGCGAATTCGCAGCTGCATCTGGGGTATCTGGTGGCGCAGACGGGGAACACGCGGGGCGCGTATCTGGGCAGCGGCTTCGACCTGAAGTCCGACGCGTACGGGGCGGTCAGAGCTGCCCAGGGGCTGTATGTCTCGACGCATCCGGCGGCGGGCGCAGTGGGGCAGCCGCTGGCGGTGGGTGAAGCGAACAGCCAGCTGGTGAATTCGGAGAGTGTGATCGAGTCGCTGAGCGAGGCGAGCGAAGCGCACCAGGCGGAGAGTCTGAAGGACGGCTACGACTCGCTGAAGTCGTTCACGGATGCCACGCAGAACAGCGTGGCGGGGGCGTCGGGCAGTGGGGGCAATACGGCCGGCGGTGGCACGGGCAGTGCCAACGGGTTCAGGGAGCCGATCATGCTGTTCGCCACGCCTGCGGGGCTGGCGATGTCGACGCAGAAGTCGGTGCATCTCGCGGCGACGGAGCACATCAATGTGGTGAGCGGCCAGAGCACGCATATTGCGGCGGGCAAGTCGCTGCTGGCGAGTGTGGGCGAGAAGATCAGCCTGTTCGCGCAGAACGCGGGCATGAAGCTGTTCGCCGCGAAGGGCAAGGTGGAGATTCAGGCGCAAGGCGACAACCTTGAAATCACTGCGCAGAAAACCCTGAAGTTGCTCTCTGCGACGGACAAGATCGATATGGCTGCCAAGCAGGAAATTCTTCTCACGTCGGGCGGCGCGTACGTGCGCATTTCCGGTGGCAACATCGAGATTCATGCGCCCGGAAAGATCGACATCAAAGGCAGCCAACATTCCTTTGCCGGTCCGACGAGTCTTGATCGAACCTACAACACGGAAGGCAAGAAAGCCGACATGCGAATCCGTTACATGGACGCAGAGGGCAACGTACCCGAGGGCGAACCGATCAAGCTCGCGTCGGAGAATGGTGCGTTGCATAACGTCGTTCTCGATAGTGAGGGCAAGGGCGAACTGACGGGCATCGATTTCGGCAAATTCGTTGCAGACCAGGTCAAGCGAAGCGGAGAATAAAAATGGGTGATCGTCCCCTGATCCAACATACGGTGTGCATCGATTTACCGGGTGAGCCGGTTGAATGCTGGGCCGAGACTGATATTACGGTTCTGCTGCGCAAACACCGCGATGTCATTTTCGATATTCAGGTGAAGAAAGGCGCAAGCTACACCGTCGAAGCGACCGAGGACTGGATTTACGACGTGGCCAGAAAAAAGCGCGTCAAGCAGGGCCAGTTCTCGGACGGGCAGCGCTACCACATCTGGATTAGCCGGGATTTCAAGGGACATCTGATTTTGAAGCAGAACGGCAAGTTGTACCAAAACTATTCGATGCGCACTTTCGGGTTGGCTAATACCGATCCTTCACCGAAGGCCAAGCCCGAGCCGATTATCATCGCAATCGGCACGAATCACGCCACGCATCCGCCGGCCGCGTCGACGCCGCCCAGAGCGGCACACGCATCGCCGCTGTTCGCGTACCCGCAAGCGAATGTCCCGGCGTATCTGCGACCCGCGCAGCCATTCGATCCGCTGCACGTGGACCAGCCAAGGTCATGTCCGCTTCCGATCAAGCTGGCGCCTGGCACTGCCGTTCAGCCGACGCAGGAAGCGCATATTGTCGAAGTGGACAAGAACTCGGTTCCGAAGGAGGTCATGGACGCACTGGCCGCAGGCGGCTCCGAAGAAACGGCCATCGACACCAACAAGATTGCGACACGCAACTGGCTCATTGGACAACTGGCTGGTGCAACGGCCTTTCTCAACGATAACAAGCAGTGGATTCAGGAACTTTGGGGAGAAACGTTCAGGCTGACGAAGGTCGTTCACAAGAACGTTGGGGAAAGGATGTACGTTGTTTTCACTGGCAACCCGAGATTGCGCAAGCTGGTAACGGCAGCGCGGTATGGCGTGAAGAACGAGAAGGTGCTGACGATTGCCGGTGGCGCAGGCACTGCTGAGTCGGGCGCGGCAGCTGCCTGGGAAGGGTCCAAGGGGGCATTCAAAAAGGCCGGTTTGATCGCATTGATTTTTACCGTCACGCTCGATACGGCCGAATGGCTTCACGATTACGAACAGATCGGTCCCGACGGAAAGAGGAAAAAGGACTTTGCGGATTTACTCGCCAAGATAGGCATCGATCTTGCCAAGGCGGGGTTGAGTGCTGCCATTGCTTCCGTCGTGGTTGGTGCCATCGTGGCCGGACTGGCGGGCACGGTTGCGCTGCCGGTTGCGGCGATCGTGGTGGGAACCATCGTCGTGGCGATCGCCGTGGGTTACGGGCTCGACTGGGTCGACAAGAAGACCCACGCAACCGAGCATGTCACCTCGTGGTTTCGCTCCATCGGCGAGTCGATGAAGCACGCGGCCGAATATCTCGAGAAGTCCATGCCAAAAGACTACGATGCGTATCCCATGATGTACATGCCGTGATATGGCATCCACTGGAAAGCGAACCTAGATGCCACGAGCACAATCGATGACGAAGCCCCAGACAGAACCGAAAGACCCGGTTTGGGAGATCACGAAAAAAACCGCGCCGATGAGCCTGTTGCTTCCTTTGCTGGGCACGGGCATTTCATACGCCGCGTACGCGGACGATCTGGCGGTATCCGGATGGCCGTGGAAAATCGGTCTGTCCGTTACGCTGCTTTGCCTTTTCGTGCCGTTGGCCGTGTCGACGATGTACCGCCGCACGAACCTGCTGTGGGTGTACGGACTGATCCTCTCCACCGGAGTATTCGCCGTCTATTTTTTCTTCGGGCTATTCGCCTATTTTTTCTATTTTGTATTCGCGCCAATGTCGCCGGCGCTACGTTGGCCAGGACTGTTGGGCGGAATGGCCTTGACGCTCTACTGGATCGCTCTGTCGCGGAGAACGGTGGAGCACACGATCACATCCACGTCCTTCGTCCAAAAGGCCTTTGACGAGAATCCGTCCGATTTTCGCTATTCGCCCCAGACCGGCATGGCGCTGTTCGAACGGCTCAATAAAGAGCCTTCGCCGTTTCCGAAAATCTATTCCTACATTGCCTTTGGTATCGCGCCTTTCTGTCTGATATTGGGCCGATTATTGTCGGCGAACTTTGGGGCAAATGGCGTGCTGCTCTTCCTTGCCGTGTTGGGCATGCCGGTCTCGCTCTGGTTTGTCGGCCTGCTGGTTCGCATCTATCTTGTGATGGTCAGCTTGCCCAGAAGGCTTGAGAGAGAACATCGCAAGCCGGTGTTGGTGGTGCTGCAGTAAGAGGCGGGACGCCGGTCGCTCCTCCCGAACGGCGTTGCGGATCAACTCAGGAGGATCGTCATTCGCCGTCCACGGAAGGCAGGAAGCGCGCGCCGAGCCAGCCTCCATCCACGACGAGAACATGGCCCGTAACGAACGCGGCGTCGTCCGAGCAGAGAAATGCCGTTGCACCTGCAACATCTTCGGGCGTTCCATTACGGCGCAGCGCGGTGGCGTCGCACATGATCTTCTGATACCACGCGTTGTTCTGGATACGCTCGCGCGTGAGATCGGTTTCGATCACGCCCGGCGCCACTGCATTCACGCGAATACCTTTGGGACCGAGATCCGCCGCCAGTTGGCGTGTCATCTGTGCGAGCCCCGCCTTGCTGACGGAATACGGCAGCGAGTTTGGAAATCCGACCAGACCGAACACCGACGTCATGTTGACGATCGCACTGTGGTGTGGTGTCAGCACGGGCAGCAGATCGCGGCACATGCGAAACGCCGCCCCGAGGTTGATTTCCATGTAGCGGGACCAGTCTGCGTCCGAGGTTTGATCGATGGGTCGCGAGTTACCGATGCCGGCGTTATTGACAAGGATATCGAGGGGACGATCCGCAAATCGGCGAGCAAGCGACGCGGCGGTTGACGGATCGGCGATATCAGCCTGAACGTGTTCGATCGATCCGCCGCTTGCGTCATGCTCGGTGTCACGCGCTTCGGCCTGATCCACGCCTAAGACGGCTGCGCCTTCCGACGCCAGCCGGCGCGCGATTGCTGCGCCGATGCCGCGTGCACTGCCTGTGACTATCGCGGTTTTTCCGCTGAATCTCATGCTGAATCTCCGGTGCTTGATGGGGTTAGGCGGCCGCCTGGGTGTTGCGCGCCGAGGGTTCGTCCAGTTTCAAGAGCAGGCTGGCGAGAAGACGTGCGCGAGGCACGAGGCTGGATTCGTCGATGTGCTCGTTCAGCGTGTGCATGCCCGCGCCGCGCGGACCCAAGCCGTCAAGCGTAGTCAGACCTAATGCACCGGTGAAATTGCCATCTGAGCCACCGCCGGAGGTTTGACGTGGCAATTCGAAACCAAGCCGCGCAGCCTCGGTGCGTGCGAGTTCGTAAAGCCGCAGTGTCGCGTCGTTCGTGTTCCAGACCGGACGGGTGTTGCTGACTTCAACGCGGAACGCAGCGGTGTCGCTGCGAAATCCCAGCGATGACGCGCGCTCGATTGCGCGATCGAGATCGTTCTGAGTTCGCGCCATCGAAAGCGCTTCGGCACGGCAGTCCATCGGCACGCAATTGACCCACTTACCGCCCTCGATTACACCGACGCTGAACGTGTAGTCAGCGCAGGTCATGTTCTCCAGTTCGATCAGCTTCTCGGCCATGACGCGGATTGCCGACCGGCCGTCGCCGGGGCGAGAGCCAGCGTGACTTGGCGTGCCGCTCGCTTGCAGGTTAAAACGGGCAATGGCGTACCGGCCCGTGACGACACCGCCGTCGGGGCGTGCAGGCTCAGGAATAAGAATGTAGTGGTGACGCAATGCCTCCTGCTCGATTAGCGCGCGAGTAGTGGGACTGCCGATTTCCTCGTCGCTCGTCAGAAGGAACGTGACCGGGAGACCTGTCGTCACACCCGCGCGCTGCAATTGTCGCAGCGCTTCGACAGCCAGAAACACGCCGCCTTTCATGTCCAGGATTCCCGGGCCGTAGCATTTGCCGCCCTCTCTGCGCCAGGGTAGCCGCGCCAACGTGTTTTCAGGGTGCACGGTGTCGAGGTGGCCCATCACCAGAATGCCTGGCGCACCGGCACCGTGCGCATGCGGCAGGCGCGCTCGCAGGCTGTCGCCCACGCCGTTGCCCGGAATGATTTCGACGTGCGCGCCGAGTTCGCCGAGTTCTGTAGCAACGAGCGCAGTCATGCGGTTGACGGCGTTTGCGTCGTACGACGGACTCTCCGACTCGACCCAGGCACGCAGGCGCGCAATCATCGATTCGGTATCGAAAGGAAGCGAGAGAAGTTGCAGATCGTTGTCTTGATTCATGATGTGGGCGCTGGAGCGAACTCCGGCATGGCGGCGTTCAGGCGATTAGTGGAAGCTGCGTCCGCCGTCCACGGCGAGCGACGAGCCCGTGATGTAGCCCGCGGCGTCGTCGAGCAGAAAAGCGATGGCGGCGGCGATTTCGTCGACCTTGCCGGCACGTGGGATTAGATAGCGGCTCGTGATGTGAGAAAGCGCGTTGTGCGGGTCCGGACTCGCGAGGATCGACGCATCGAGCATCGGTGTTTCGACAATGCCCGGACAGATCGAATTGACGCGAATACCGTCGGGTGCGAGGTCAATCGCCAGCGCTTTGCCGAACATCACGAGTGCGGCTTTGCTGCTGCAATAAGCCGTTCGATTGGGTAGCGGATGCAGACCGGCCGCCGACGCGACGTTCACTATCGCGGGCCGGTTGCCGTGACGAAGCGCGGGCAGCGCGGCCTTGCAGACATTCACGGGCCCGAACAGGTTGACTGCGAGCACGCGTTGCCAGTCGGCGGACTGGGTTTCATCAAATGGCCGCAGCAGATCGACACCCGCGCAATTGACAACGCCGTCGAGGCCGCCGAGCGAGTCGATCAATTGTTGAACGGCAACGTCGACCGCCTGGTCGTCGGTGACGTCCGCGATGGCGCTCGGCGCGGACGACGGGATGGCATCGACGCTGCGCGCGAGTCCGTCGGCGTCGCGATCGAGCAGTGCAACCCGCGCGCCTAGCGCAGCGAGATAGGCTGCCGCGCCGCGTCCAATGCCCGATGCTGCACCGGTGACGATAATGCGCCTATCGACCAGACTCATGCCGCCTTCTCCCGACTGTGCGCCAAAGACCAGCGCGCAATGTCCGCGTGCGTTGCGAACCACACGTCGTCCGTCGCTTTCGCGCGGCGGATCACTTCTTCGAGAATCCAGATGCGTGACCGATAACCGATGATGTGAGGGTGCATGGTCAGTTGGAACAGGCCGCCTTCCTGATAGGCCGCTTCGAATTCGCGCACGAAAATATCGAGCACGTCGGTGGGTGCAGTGTAGGGGCGTAGCGACTGGAAGCGGTTCATCATGAAATACACTGCGTCGTCGCGGACCCATTCCACGGGCACTTCGACAATGCCCGATGGTTCTCCATCGAGCAGAAGTTCGTAGCAGCTTTCGTCGGCCATCAACGACGAGTCATACAGCAACCCCATTTCTTTCTCGATGCTCAGGGTCGCGTCGCTAAAGTCCCAGGACGGCGTGCGCAAACCAACCGGACGCTGGCCCGACACGGATTCGAGCACGTCGGCGGCGCGCAGCATCAGATCGCGTTCGTCGGATTCGGGAAGGACCGAGTTCAGTTCGTGAATCCAGCCGTGAATGCCAATCTCATGACCTTCGGCAACCAGCGCACGCTGTTCGTCCGGGTGAAGCAAGGCGGTCACCGCCGGCACATAGAAACTCGCCGGCACGGCATGGCGATTGAGGATTTCGCGGATGCGCGGAATACCGACGCGACCGCCGTATTGTCCCCAGGACAGCCGGCCAATCGACTTTCCGCCGTCGCGCAACTCATTCGTTTCGTGATCCGAATCAAACGATAGTGCTACGGCGCAGCGCTTGTTGTCGGGCCAATGCGTGGGGTGCAGCGAACGGCCGGCGCGGGCACGATTTACCAGCTTGCGCCAGTGCGGTTCTTCCCATTGCCACGGTTGCATCGGAGCGGGTTCGGTCATGATCGGCGAATTCCTTTAGGTCAGTTCAGGGCGTGTCCGCTCGTTTCGCGCAGACTGGCGATGACGAACAGCGAAATCGCGGCGGCAGGAATCAGATAGAAATAAGTTGGCGATAACGCGGATCCGGTCGAGCCGATGAGCCACGACGACATGAACGGTGCGAATCCACCGAATACCGCCGCAGCAAGCGTGTAACCGATCGACATCCATGTCGAACGCAAATGCGTGGGAAATATTTCTGAAATCGCGGCAGGTCCTGGGCCGGAATACATCGCCAGCAAAACGCCGAACAGGATCTGGATGGGCATGACCCACACGAGGCCTGTTCTGGTCGACATCAGGTAATACAGCGGCCAGGCCAGCACGCCGATGCTCACGACGCTCGCCAGTAAGAGCGGCTTACGTCCAATGCGGTCCGATACGGCGCCCCACACCGGCACCGCAATCACCATGGCGATCAGTCCAACCGTGTTCGACCAGAGCGCTTGCGACGCCGACAGGCCGGCGTACTTGTGCGTAAAGGTAGGCATCCACGCGAGCAGCGAGTAATAGGCCACCGTCCAGAAGATAGTGAAGCCGAACGCTAAACCGCCCAGCCGGATGCCGGATACGACCTTGTGCGCGGGCTGAGTGTGCTGCTGTGCGAGGGTGAAAGAGGGCGTTTCCTCGACGTTGCGACGAATGAAGACGCCAACTGCAAGCAGAACGATGCCGAGCACGAAAGGCAACCGCCAGCCCCATGCGTGCATCTGCGGCTCGCTCAGGGTCGTTGTCGCCAGTGCGGCAACGGCCGATCCGAGCAGCGAGCCGCCCGCAGTGCTCACCTGCTGAAAGCTGCCGTAAAAGCCACGTCGTGTCGGCGGCGCCCATTCGATGATGAATGCGGTCGACGTACCCCATTCGCCGCCGGCGGCGATGCCTTGAACAATGCGCAACGCGACGAGGCAGATCGGTGCCCACAAACCAATGCTATCGAACGACGGCAACAGACCGATGCCGATCGTGCCGAGCGCCATCATGAAAATGGTCAGCACCAGCGCGGCTTTGCGCCCGCGTGTGTCGCCGAGGCGCCCAATCACAACGCCGCCCAGCGGTCGCGCCAGAAAGCCCACGCCGTACGCGGCGAAGGCGGCCAGCAAGGACGCCGCCGGGTCGTGTCCGGGGAAGAACTTCAGTGCGATCAACGGAGCCAGATAGGCGTACACGCCGAAGTCGTACCACTCCAGCAGATTGCCAACGCACGCGGCATAGATGGCCTTGCGAGACCGGTCTGCCGTGATGGCGACAGGCCGATCGTTCGAGAGAGAAGCGCTGGTCATGAGGTTCCCGGTCAGAAGATCAAGAAACGTGTTGTAGCGCAATGCAATACGATGTATCTTATTGCGCTATTTATGTTAAGAGCTTCTTTCTTGGAAAGTCAATGAGCGAAATTAATAGTGCGGAGCGGAACCGTCTGTTCATCGGGTCGCTGGCCAAAGGGTTTGAGGTGCTGCGTGCGTTCGTCGGTGGCGGACGCTATTTGAGTCTTGCGGAAATATGCACGCGGAGCGGACTCGACAAGAGCACAGTCCAGCGTATGACCCATACGCTCAGCGAACTGGGTTATCTGGAGAAATGCCCGGATACGCGACGCTATTCGATGGGCCGCGCGTTTCTCGATTTTTCGTTTCAATACATTCGCACCGAGCCATTGGTGGAGTTGGCGACAACGCATCTGATCGAACTGCGGCGGGCGTGCGAGGAGCGTGTCGATCTGAGTCTGTTTGACGAAGCAACGCTGGTGTATGTCGTGCGCCTGCAGAGCAAGCGCGAGAATTTCTACACGGCGCTGGTCGGGCGTCGAATGCCGGTGTTCTGTACAGCCGGCGGACGCGCGATGCTGGCTTGCCTGTCAGACGAGAGGGCGAGAGAGATCGTCGAGAACAATCCGCGGCCTGCCCTGAATGCTTCGACCATCACGGATGTGCCCGCCATCATGGCGCGCATCAAAACGGCCCGGCGCGATGGATATGCCGTAGCCGTCGGCGAAGCCATCGCGGGAGAAATCGTCGTGGCGGCGCCCCTCGTGGCGCCGGATGGTTTTCCACTCGGAGCCGTGCACGTTGCCGGGTCCGCACGCGAGTGGGAATCGGATGTATTCGTCTCGACCATGCTGCCTAAATTGCTAGAGACGGTCGAGTTGATCAATCATGCCGTGCGTGAACGGTAGCCTTGCCACCTAATCACCGTCCACACAACGCAAAGTTCAATCCGGTGCTACGCTGACGGTCCGACCACGACGCACAACGCTAGAGCCGATATGACGGAAACCTGGACGCCAGGCGATATCACGCCGCTAGACGGCAAACGCATCCTCATCACGGGAGCGAACAGCGGTATCGGTTATCACGCCGCTTTAGTGCTCGCACAAAAAGGCGCGCACGTCGTGATGGCATGCCGTGACTTGCGTCGCGGAGAGGCGGCGCTAGGTCGCCTGAAAGCCAGCGCACCGGGCGCCAGTGTCGAACTCGCAGTTCTGGATCTTGCGTCTCTCGAATCGGTTCGGGAGTTTGCACAACGGCAGCTTGCCGAGCAACGTCCGCTTCACACGCTCATCAACAATGCGGGCGTTATGGCGCCTCCGAAGCGGCTTGAAACCGCCGACGGGTTCGAGCTTCAATTCGGGACCAACGTGCTCGGACATTTTGCACTGACGGGCTTGCTGATGCCGCTGCTGGAAAAGTCCGCTCTGTCCGACCATTCCCGCGTGGTGACGATTGCGTCAATTGCTCATAAACGGGGACGCCTGAACTTCGACGACCTGCAGTGCATTCGACACTATTCGTCGATGCAGTCGTATCAGCAGTCCAAGCTGGCCAATCTGATTTTCGCACTCGAGTTAGACCGCCGTTTGCGGGCTCAGGGATCGCGCGTTATGTCGGTCGCAGCACATCCGGGCGTAGCGATGACCAACCTGTTCCGCGCCGGAGAGCGCTCCGCGCTGGACAGTGCGATGCGTGCGGTAGCAAGTCATCTGATCGGTGCACTTCTGAATAGTGAAGGCGCCGGAGCGTTGCCGACTTTGTATGCGGCTACGTCGCCAGACGTGGCTGGCGGTGGTTATTATGGTCCGACTGGCTGGAAAGAGATGCGTGGCGACCGCGTAGGTGATGCCTTGATTGCGCCGCAGGCAAAAGACGCGGAATCAGCGCGACGGTTGTGGGAGGTATGCGAAACACTGACCGGAGTTCGATTCCTATAAGAGCTCTGGGGCTAAAACGAGCGCCACGCCGATGGCTTTCCCGCCCCTCGTCTAATATCCGTTAATTCAAACGCCAGTTCGAAATCACGGTGAAACTTGCAGAAAGAATCCTTCAATTTTCTTTTGCAACTCAAACTCTCAAGTTGAGCCGCACACGGCCGATATAACGTAATTCCGGGACACCAAAAATAAAATTTAAAAAATTTAAGGTGATATAGATGGCCGAGGTAGAAAGAAAGGTCGATGTCGTTTCGAAGGTACGTGCCGATTTACCAGATCTGGCATTTGACTCGCTGAGAAAGGTCTTTGCGCGAAAAGAACTCGCGCAAATGGCGCGCGTCGGCCTTACCGGCTTTGCAGCCGCCTTCGTGCTACTCGTCATTAGCGGCCAGTTGAAAACAATGGCGGGCGAGCTCGTGGCGATATGGATCGTCGACGGCTACCTTCTCGGTCACATGATGCTGCTCCGGCGACGCCACAAGCTCGTCTTTCTGGTCGGCGCGGCCGTCGGGCTCATACTCGGCAATCTGATCGGCGACGAGACTTTCTATGTGGCTTTCTCTTTCACGGCAGCCGGAATGGTCGAGACCTGTGCCGCCGCGCTCATGCTGCCCGGCGTGCGCTCCGCTAAAGAACTCTTGCAGCCCAAAGTATTCGTCCAGTTTTTAGTGGGCCCGTGCATTGTCGCTTCCATGTTTTCCGGCATGGTCGCCGTGTTTCTGCTTCAGGGCATTTTTACCAGTCATCCGTTTTCGTCATTTTCGAATTGGGTGATATCCGACGCACTGGGCTTCCTGATATTTACGCCTGTCACGCTCGTGTTGCTGTCCGGCGAGTGGAGAACGCTGCTCGAGCCGGGTAATCGCGCCAAATCGACGTTGCTTTTAGCCTTGGTCGCAATCGTCTCCATAGTGATTTTCTCGAAAACCAGCTACGACGACCTGTACTGGATGCTGCCGCCTCTGGCGTTCCTGGCATTTAGAGGCGAGTTGTCGACGGTGCTCGTGGGCACGCTGATATTTATTACGATTTCGGTTCCTCTCACGGTGCACGGAACGGGGCCGCTCTGGCTTTTTCCGTTTGCCACGATGCAGGACCGCATACTCGCGTTGCAGCTCTTTACCGTCGCGGCGCTGTCTATCGTGCTTCCCATTACCGTTTTGCAGACTCAGCGCAATGCGTTGCTGTCGGCGCTGGCTGATGGGCAGCGTCGGTTTCGGAATCTTGCCGAGCGGTCGGAAGAAGTCTTGATGGAGCTATCGGCCGACGGAATGTTCAAGTACGTGTCGCCACGCGCAAGCGTCGTTCTGGGTTATGAACCGGACATGCTGCGCGGACATTCGGTGCGCGATCTGATCCACCCCGACGACAGGCACGAGCTTGCCGCAATATTGGCGCAGACATGGGATACCGGCATGGAGGAGTCGGCGCAGTACCGGTTTCGCCGTGCAGATCACGAATACATCTGGGTGAGCTGCTTTATCACTGCCATCCCTTCCGGCCTGCCGGGCGGACGCACGGCGCTCGCGTTCGCGGTACGGGATATCAACGATGCGGTTATTGCCGAAAAAACGCGGCTTTCCGAGGAGCGTCAGCTTCGCGACATGGTGTTTATCGATAGCCTCACGGGCCTGCGTAATCGCCGCTACCTCGACAGCAAGGTGGAGGAGCTATTCGACTCGACCACGCACGCGTCTTCATCCGGTGCGGTTGCCGTTCTGTTTCTGGATATCGACTACTTCAAGAACTTCAACGACGAATACGGGCATCAGTCTGGCGACGAGTGTTTGAAGACGGTCGGGCAATGCATTGCCGCGACGCTCCGCACGCGTGATCTGTTCGCGCGTTACGGCGGTGAGGAGTTCGTCGTCGTGCTCGAAAACTGCGATCGAGAGGAGGCGGCGCTCAGCGCAGAACTCATTCGCGCAGCCGTCGAGTCGTTGGCATTGAGCCATCGGGGAAGTCCGCTGAATGTCGTGACACTGAGCATTGGCGTCGCGCACCAGGATTTGCAGCAGCCGGTGAGTGCCGCCGAGTTGTTCGAGTCTGCGGATGCCGCTCTCTACATGGCGAAGCGACTGGGACGAAATCGTGTTGAACACGCTCAGAGCGGGATAACCACCAGTTCGCAGCTCGCCTAGTCGGTACAACGCCAAGCGAAGCCGGTTTCGAAAATCCGCGGGTCCAAGATTAGCGCCCGTGAGTGCAAGCCTCGACGCGTTCCTGAAGCCGTACGCGGCCACCACAGCGTAGAATCTGTCGGGCTCGCAAAGGCCGTTGCCTTGCCATAGGACCGGATATGGAAATCAAGTGGGTCGAAGACTTCATCGCGCTTGCCCGTTATCAAAGCTTTTCACGGGCGGCAGAATTTCGGAACGTCACGCAGTCGGGTTTTAGCCGGCGCATCCAGTCACTCGAGCAATGGGTGGGCGCCGACCTCATCGACCGGAGCAGCTTTCCTCCGACGCTCACTCCCGCGGGCAGACTCTTCCAGGAGGCCGCCGAAGATATCCTGGAGAAGCTCTTCGACACACGCGCCATCATTCGGACCGAGCAAAGAATGGCAGGCAAAGGCCTGCAGATTGCGGCCGGCCACACCATTGCGCTCAGCTTTCTCCCGGCGTGGCTGAAGACGCTCACAGCGCATTTTGGCGAGGTGAGAGCGCGGGTCATCCCAACGAATGTGCACGATTCGATTCTGATGCTCGTCAACGGTAACTGCGAACTGATGTTTGCGTACCATCATCCGGAGTTGCCGCTGCACCTCGACCCGGCGCGCTATCAGCATCTGACCGTCGGCGTGGACACGTTCATGCCCGTGTGCAGGCCCAACCAGCGCTCGGGGCCAATGTACCGCCTGCCTGGAACCGCAAACCGGCCGCTGCCGCTCATCTCATACACCGAAACCAGTTACTTTGGACGCTGCCTCGCTCATCTGTTGGGGCAAGCAGCGGCCGCTCCCGCCCTTCAACTTCATTACGAATCGGACATGGCGGAAGTGCTGAAAAAGCTCGTTCTGGAAGGCGAGGGCGTGGCCTGGTTGCCGAAGAGTTCTATCGTTGCCGAACTGGAATCAGGCGCCCTGGTGGCGGCAGGGCGTGCCGAATGGCAGCTTCAGGTCGAGCTTCGCGTGTACCGCGACGCGTCGAATCGCAGCGAGTTCATCGGCAAGCTTTGGGACCATCTGCGAGCCGCGTCGCAACCGTCCTGAGAAAATTTTATGGTTATGCGGCACTCGCATAGCTGCATGCAGGACCAGCATCACCCTGTTTTTGTCTCTCCCTATTATCCGTCCAATACAGAACCAGGCTGGGTAGCGCGGTTCTGCCACTCACGTGTGAGGCGTCGCAGCGGGAATGCCTTGCACTACCACTGGACGGATTCAAATGAAGAATCGCCTCACGCTCTACATCTTTGCCGGCATGGTGCTGGGCATTGTCGTCGGCTATGTTTGTCATCGGTCGGTTGGGGACGCTGGTGAAGCGAAAGCGATTGCCGCGTACTTCTCGGTTATCACCGATATCTTTCTTCGCCTCGTGAAGATGATCATCGCGCCGCTTGTTTTCGCCACGCTGGTCTCAGGCTTGGCGGGCATGGGCGGAACGAGCGACGTCCGGCGAATCGGCTTCCGCTCCGTGGGCTGGTTCGTCTGCGCGTCGCTCCTCTCGCTCGCGCTCGGTCTTCTGCTGGCTAACGTACTGCAGCCCGGTGCCGGTCTGCATATGGTGCAGACCAGCGCCGATGTCAGCACGGGCCTGAATACGGCCGGTCTGAACTTCAAGGACTTCGTCACCCACGCGTTTCCGACCAGCATCGTCGATGCCATGGCGCGCAATGACATCCTCCAGATTCTGGTGTTCTCCGTGTTGTTCGGCGTCGTGCTGAGCGTCCTTAAAGCCGACCCGCGTGTCGCACCACTGGTTGCCGGCGTGGACGCGCTCGTCCCCGCCATGTTGAAGCTGACGGACTATGTGATGCGTCTCGCGCCGGTCGGCGTATTCGGCGCGCTTGCATCGGCCATTACGCTTCACGGGCTGGACGTGCTGACGACGTACGGCAAGCTCATCGGCAGCTTCTATGTCGGCCTCGTACTTCTCTGGACGCTGCTTATCTTCGTCGGCTACTGCTTCCTCGGGCGAACCATCTGGACGCTTCTGAAGGCAGTGCGCGAACCCGCCATGCTCGCATTTTCGACGGCCAGCAGCGAGGCGGCGTATCCCCGGCTTAGCGAGAAGCTCGAAGAATTTGGCGTCGACAAAAAAGTGGTCGGTTTCACTTTGCCGCTCGGCTATGCCTTCAATCTGGATGGCTCGATGATGTATCAGGCGTTCGCCGCGATTTTTATCGCGCAGGCGTTTGGCATCGACATGCCGCTGGGCACGCAAATCATGATGTTGCTTGTCCTCATGGTCAGCAGCAAAGGGATGGCGGGTGTCGCGCGCGGCTCGGTCGTGGTCGTCGCCGCCGTCGCGCCGATGTTTCACCTGCCGGCGTCCGGCGTCGTGCTTATCCTCGCTATCGACCAGATTCTCGATATGGGTCGAACTGCCACGAACGTGATCGGCAACAGCGTCGCGACGGCGGTCATCGCGAAGTGGGAAACCAAACGCGCGGTGAAGCGCGCGAAAGCGGTCGAGGAACATGCGTTCGTTCAACTGCAGGGCGAGCCGAAATGAAAGAAGGGCGGAAACTGGCGGGACGCAAGTTCGGGGTAGTGGGCGGTGCTGGATCGTTGGCGAGTGCAGACGTCCTTTTCAAGCTGATCAAGTCGCTGTCGGAAACGGATGACGCCGAGCATGCCGATGTGATTTTCGAGCAGCACCCGTTCGAGAAGTCGGGTGCGAAGGCGGAAGCGTCCACGGAGCGGATGCTCTACGTCTTCGACATGATTCGCGATTTCGAGCAGCGAGGCGTGACGACGGTTCTCCTTCCGTGCTTTATCAGCCATACCTTCATCGACGAGTTGAAGGCCAACTCGCCGCTGCAGATTGTCGACATGGTTGAAGCCATTCGCAGCCATGTACAGAGTCATTTTCCGAACGCTCGTCGAATCGGGGTGCTCGCGTCTGCATATACACAACAGAAAGCGCTGTTCGAGAAGTACTTCACGTCACCGCGATTTGAAATCGTTTATCCCCGTCTGCGAGAGGAAGTCGATCTCGTCGCCGAGGCGGTTTATGGGCATGGTGGTGTGCAAAGCGGAAACTCGAGCGGCAGGCCGGTTGAGCTTTTACGTGTTGCATGTGAAGACCTGATTGCACAAGGCGTCGATATCATCATTCCTGGGCTGACCGAGATTGCGTTGGTAGCTGACAGCATGGACCCGCTGACGGTGCCGTTACTGGATTCGAATCTCATCTACGCACAGTACGCGGCATCCGGCCGGTATGCGTTGTCCGAGGCTCGGTTCAAGGTCGGGGTGGTCGGCGGTGTCGGACCTGCGGCGACCGTCGATTTCATCGACAAGGTCGTACGGAACACGTCCGCAACGCGAGACCAGGACCATATCAAGTTGCTGGTCGAACAGAATCCACAGATCCCGGACCGGACAGAAAACCTGATTGGCGACGGACCCGACCCCACGCTTTCGCTCTATGCCACCTGCAAAAAGCTAGAAGTCGGCAATGCGGACATCATTGCGATTCCCTGTAATACCGCGCATGCCTTCGTCGATCGAATCCAGCCGTATCTGCGTATTCCCATCGTCAATATGCTGACGGTGACGGCGCGCCATCTTCGCGAGAGGTTTCCTTCGATGCATTCGGTCGGCGTGCTGGCGACTTCAGGCACGGTCGAAAGCGGTGTCTACGAAAAAGCGCTGATGGAGCAAGGCCTGGAGCAGATCGTGCCGAGCCCTGCGCTACAGGCGCGGGTCATGGATGCAATCTATGGCAAGGAAGGCGTGAAGGCCGGCTTCACGACCGGCCAGTGTCAGCTCGATATTGCGGCGGCAATCGAAGAATTGATCTCCCGAGGTGTGGAAGTTGTCATTCTCGGCTGCACGGAATTGCCGCTATTGCTTCCTCAAACCGAATTTGTCGGGGCGAGCGGTGCGTCGGGTTATCTGGTCGACCCAACCGACGTGCTCGCCCGGCATTGTGTGGCTTATGCGACCGCGCAAGGGGAGCCGCTGCATGTTTGAGGGCTCCCTGAATGACCGGCACGACAACGGGCATTACGCAATTGCCTTTCCTGAGCCTGCGAACGACTCATCGTCAGGAGACGTTTTGCTGCGTGAGCGAAACGCCGCGCCGGAGTAGCAACGTGCCGATCAGCCGTGAACCGACTTCGTTCAAATGGCCGTCGTCACGATAAAGAGGTACGTCGGAGACGATCGGACTACATTGCTTCTTGTCGCAGATGACGGAATTCGGATCGATGAACGTGATCTCAGGATGGCTCTTTCTGATAGTTCGAAGGTAACTGGGTATAACAGGAAGGTCTCGTACCGCGCAGTTGCGGTCTGACGAAAACATGATCTTGCGGACGGGACAGGTTGCAGCGTCGCTGATTGTCTGGTTGCTGAGCACGATTACCAGATGTGCTCCCGAAGCGAGTACTTTGTCGATGGATTCTTTCATCGCTTTCGCGATGGTGCCGCCATCGTCGGCGGGCCAATGAGCCGCCAGCACAACGTACTTGTAATGCGTTTTTCCGATTAGCTGGTAGTCGAATGCGTTCCGCGATTTGCATTTTTCCGCGTAGGAGGCCTGTGGCAGATCCGAGAATCCGATGATCGGCTCGCATCCGTCCATGGTGTAGTCCTGAAGCGTAATGCCATCGTGCGCGGCCAGAATGTCGATCATGCCGCTAAAGTGATTGGCATATGAATCGCCGATCAGCAAGCCCTCTACTTTGCCCGATCTATTGCCGAGGACACAGGAGTCCTTGGGCTGCGTCTGATAATACTGAGTCGATACATGACATCCTGCTCGCACTTCGTTAGGCTTGGTCGATACGATGCCATCGAACGCCAGTACCTGCTGGTTCCATCGCTGCGGGAATCCCTTGAAACTCGTACTGACCATCAGCACGGCCAGTAGAACGAGAACCGGCGTAGCGTAGCGCCGGATAAAAAATGGTTTTGGCGCAAGCCGGGTTCCCGAGCGCCGGAACGGCCGCTCGACATAGCGCCACGACAGCCATCCGACCATCATGGTGCAGGCGAATACCCCGGCCGCTTCAGTCAGATCCAGCTTGATACCGTAGTACGTCAGGAAAGCGATGATGGGCCAATGCCATAGATAGATCGAATAGGACATAAGTCCGATAAATACCAGCGGCCTTATCGCCAACACCCTGAAGGACAAACTTTTCGGGTCGAGTCCGCCAAGGATGATCAGGGCTGTTCCCATTGTGGATGGCAGCGCGTTAATGCCGGGGAATAACGTCGCTTCGCTTAAGGTTGCGCAGGACCACACGATCATCAGTAGGCCGACGATGCCGCATGCGCTCGACAAGGCCGTACCCAACCGGCGGCTGTCGAGGTTGGCAACGATTACGGCGAGCAACGCACCGGTCAGCGGTTCAAAAAAGCGGCTTGGCAACAGGAAATAGGCTGCACTCGTCGCGTACCGGACGCCAAGTTCGGACACGACGATGAACAGCAACAGGCCGACGCCAAGCATCGGAATCAGCCAGCGTCGAGGCAGGCGCCACAGGACGATCAACGCAAGCGGCCAGATCAGGTAGAACTGTTCCTCGACCGCTAGCGACCATGTATGAAGCAACGGCGCTTCCGCGCTGCCACTGTAAAAATAATTCCCGTACTCTCTCCACAGATAAATATTGGAGAAGCCGGTGGCCGATAAAACTGCCGATTTGGCCAGACGCATCAAGTCGAATGGCGAAAGAAGGAATAGCCCTGCGGCGAGGGCAAATGCAAGCATGACGAGCAACGCCGGCATCAGGCGGTTGATACGCCTTCTATAGAAACCTCTGAGCGTGAAGTCTTTGGCGGCAAGACCTTGATAAATCTGACCGGTAATCAGATAGCCCGAGATGACAAAGAAAACATCGACGCCAACGAATCCGCCGGGACACAATTGCCTGTCAAGGTGGAAGACGACGACTGCCAGCACGGCTATCGCTCGAAGGGCATCGATATCGGGGCGGTATGCCAGTTTCATGAGGCCGTCCGGTAATGGCGCGCGGGGCGTCTTCGCGCGCAGTCATCGATAGAACCGAGGAAAGTTGTGGTTCGACGGGTGAATTTCCCTTTGCGGAAATGATTCGCCAGAGACCTGTCCTCGGACCGATCGCTAAATTGTGGTGAGATCGGGAGTCAGGTCTGTGCGCAAGCGCACCATGTCCGCTGCTTGCCGGAAATGCTGCGGTGCAGCGGTGTCATGGCGGCGGAGATGCGTGAGATTTATGAGGTGGCTAGCGTGCTTTGTTCGTTATCCAGTTCAGAAAAAGCACGTGCGGTAACGGCTTCAGTCTTTCAAGGACATGTCGTGAATGACTCACGAGTGTGATCGTCGATGTTTCTAGTCGGCGTGCGGAAGCTAGTCCCACCGCAAGCCGATGCGGTATTTTTTCGCGCCGCTGCGTGCGTTGCAGCTCTCGCCACGCAACACACAGCGTCTTCGCGTACTGCTCAAGTCAAACCGCCGTACGAAGCCTTTGCTCATCGCCTTCATCGCTTGAAAAAGGTACCCGCGCGTCGTTAGCAAACATGCCTTCAATCGCCAGATAAGCGAATACCACCGCCGGCCCCAGGTTGATGCCAGGACCCGGGTACGCAGCGCCCATGATCGACTGCATGTCGTTGCCGGCTGCGTAGAGACCGGGGATAGGCGTATGCGGATCGCCGTCTTTGAGTACACGAGCGTGGGCATCGGTAATCAGGCCCGCGCTGGCGCCGATATCGGCAGGATAGAGACGAATCGCGTAGAACGGCCCGGTGAGGATCGGACCCAAAGTCGGATTCGGCGTGACGGCCGGGTCGCCGAGATTACGCTCGTATGCAGTCGTGCCGCGTGCGTACTCCGCGTCGATGCCCGTCTCGGCGAAGCCGTTCATGCGCTCTACCGTTTGCTTCAAGCCGGCTGCGTCGATGGCGAGGCGCGAGGCGAGCGCGTCCAGACTATTGGCTTCGACCAGATAGCCCTCTTGCAGAAACCGCCGCAATCCATGACCACCTGGACGAACCATGCCGAGTCCGTAGCGGATCAGCGCATTGCGATCGGCGATCAGAAAAGCTGGCACACCGTCGTCGGCGTCCTGCATGGCGCGAGCAAACAGATGATACGAAGTGCTTTCGTTCAGAAAGCGACGGCCTCGTCGATTAACGACTACCGTGCCCGGCTTCGCGCGATCGAGCACGAAATGCGGGAACACGGCCTTCGAACCGTCCGCGCGTTTGCGCACCGAAACCGGGGCCCAGAAAGCCGACGCGCCGGGCACTTCGCTCATGCGAGCACCGAGCGCGAGTGCCATTTGTTGCAAACCGCCCTTCGTACGCGAACGTGGCGTGTATTCGACCACGGGCGAAATCAGGTCCTGCCGCAGCGTCGGTGTGTCGTTAAATCCGCCGGTTGCCAGCACGACGCCGCAGCGCGCCCGCACCTCGCATACCTCTCCGTCGCGCACTACACGGACACCCTCGACGCGCTCGCCGGAACGAATGAACGTTTGCACTTCGGTCGAAGTCCAGATCGCGACATCGCGGCGGATCAGGGATTGAAGCAGACGCCCGACCAGCGCATTTCCCATCACGAGACGCGTACCGCGCGAATAACGCAGACGGTCCAGCAGATAGCGGCCGACGAGCTTCGTCGCGTGGCTCAACGACGCGAATGAGCGCGTCATTTTCAGCAGATGACCGATGTCGATGCGGTCGACCATCATGCCGCCCAGCACGGTGAATTCGGGAATGGGTGGGCGCACCAGCGAGAACTTTTCTCCGAGCGTGCGGGCGTCGAACGGCAATGCTTCGAGTACGCGTCCCGACGTGGTCGATCCCGGCAACTCGGACAGATAGTCGGGATGGTATGCAAAAGCGCGTAACTGTACGTCGCTGTTGTCGGTCAGCGACCGGATCGCGAGCGGGGCGGTTTGCAGGAATGCTTCGCGCAATTCAGGCGTAACGTCGTTGCCGGCTGCGGCTTGCAAATATTGACGTGCGTTGTCGCGCGAGTCGCGCGTGGGATCGGCCAGATGCGTGTTGGGCGCCCACAGCGCGCCCGCGGAAAATGCGGTGGTGCCGCCCACCCACTGCGATCGCTCGATCACGAGCGCGCTCAGGCCGCGCATCGCCGCAAATAGCGCGCACGCCATGCCACCGCAGCCGGCGCCGATCACGACGACGTCGAATGTCTGTTGAGCGGCGGAAGTGGACGCGCCATCCGTTTGAGTCGAGGGGTTCAAGTGTGTTCTCCGTTCTGTCGATGCAGGTGGCTGGCGTGTCTGTGCAAGGCGTGCCTACGCGTGATCGGCAAGCAGCATTTGCGCGCCTTTCTCGGCAACCATGATGGTGGGCGCGTTGGCGTTGCCGGACGTACAGGTCGGCATGACCGACGCGTCGATCACACGCAGGCCCTGCACACCGCGCACGCGCAATGACGGATCAACGACCGAATCGGTCGTGCCGCCCATCCGGCATGTGCCCACCATGTGATAGCCGGACACGCCGCGCGTGAGTGCGTAATCGAGCAGCGCGTCGTCCGATGCGATCTCGTCGCCCGGCAGCGTTTCCTGTCGGGCGAAGCGGGTGAGCGCCGGCATGGTGAAGAGCCGTCGCCCCAGTTTCAGGCCCGCCACGATCGCCGCACGGTCCTCGGATTCGCTGAGATAGTTCGGCGAAATCAGCGGCGCATTGCGCGTATCCGCATGATTCGCTTTGACGGAGCCGCGGCTTTCCGGATACGACTGGTAAATCGCGAGCGTCATACCGGGCTGCCTTTCGAGCGCGTACGTGCCGGGCTCGAAGCTCGCGGGCGCGAAGCTGAGTTGCAGGTCGGGTGCGTCGAGTTGCTGACGGCTGCGAGCAAATGCCGCGCAGGTGCTGGCGCCGAATGTGAGGATGCCGCCGCCGGTCGCATAACGCGCCAGTTCACCGAGCAACGCCATGCCGTGAGTGCGCTCGTTGAAGGTGGATTGTCCGCCGACGCGTTGCGTCAGGCGCACGGAATAGTGGTCGCGCAGGTTCTCGCCGACAGCGGGATTCGCCACCACCACGTCCACGCCCAACGATTCCAGCAGATCCGGCGCTCCGATGCCGGAGAGTTGCAACAACTGCGGCGAACGGATCGCTCCGCACGACACGACCACTTCCGCGCGTGCGCGAATACGCACGCGCCGGTCACCCTGCCACGCTTCGACGCCCACCGCTTTCGCGTGCTCGAACACGATGCGCTGCGCGATCGTACCGGTGAGCTGTTGCAGATTGGCGCGCGACTTCGCGCGTCGCAGATAGGTCTGAGCCGGGCCGCCACGAAAACGTCCCTGGCGATTTTGCTGGAACGGTGCCGCGCCTTCGCGCCTCACGCCGTTCATGGTCGGATTGACCGGCATGCCCGCCTGACCACAGGCGTCGAGAAATGCTTGCGAGAGCGGGTGCGTTTCGACGAATCGGTTGACCGGCAGCGGCTTGCTTGCGTCCGCGCCGTCCACGTTTTCGATCTGACGGTAAAGCGGCAGCACTTCGTCGAACGACCAGCCGTCGCAACCGTCGGCAACCCAGCGCGCGTGTTCGGCGTAGGCCGAGCGCACATAGAGCATGCCGTTCATCGAACCCGTGCCGCCGAGCATGCGCCCCTGCGGATAAGCAATCGAACGGTTGCCCATATGCGGTTGCGGGCTGGATCGGTAGCGCCAGCTCAGGACGGGATGCTCGATCAGTTTGAGAAAGCCGGCCGGCACGTGGATGAACGGATGGCGATCGCGTGGCCCGGCTTCGAGCAGGATCACGCGATGCCGTCCATTCTCGGACAGCCGGTCGGCGAGCACGCAGCCTGCGCTGCCTCCGCCGACGATGACAAAATCGGCCTCGTAATCCCACGTTCCCGAAAGGCGGTTGTTATCGTGCATGTGTGCTTCAGTGGTTGAGCAATTGTCCCAGGAATACGCGTGTGCGCTCGTGCTGGGCGTTCTGGAAGAAGGTGTCGGGCGTGCCTTGCTCGACGATCTGACCGGCGTCCATGAAGATTACCCGGTCGGCAACGGCGCGCGCGAACGCCATTTCGTGTGTGACGCAGATCATCGTCATGCCGTCCTGCGCGAGACCGATCATGGTGTCGAGTACTTCCTGCACCATTTCCGGATCGAGCGCGGAAGTGGGCTCGTCGAACAGCATGATTTTCGGCGACATGCACAGTGCGCGCGCAATGGCCACGCGCTGTTGCTGGCCGCCCGAAAGCTGCGCCGGATACTTCTGCGCCTGATTACCGACCTTCACGCGGTCCAGGTAATGCCGCGCCACCTCGCGTGCTTTCGCGCGCGACAGACCCTGCACGCGCATGGGCGCAAGCATGCAATTCTGTTCGATGGTGAGGTGCGGAAACAGATTGAACTGCTGGAACACCATGCCGATATCGCCGCGCGCGCGGTGCGCTTCGCGCGCCTCCTTGCCATTTTCGACGAGCGGTACGCCATTGACGCTGATGCGGCCGCCCTGATTCGCTTCGAGCAGATTGATGCAGCGAATCAGGGTCGATTTGCCGGAACCCGACGGTCCGCACAACACGACTTTCTCGCCCTGACGAATCTCCAGATCGACTTTTTTCAGCGCGTGGTATTCGCCGTACCACTTGTCGAGGCCTTTAAGGTCGATCGCGATATCCGCGGTGGATGCGGGCATCGCGGCGGCGCGGCTGGAAGTCGGATGCGAATCCGTAGTGATGTCGAGAGTGCTCATGGTCGGCTCCGGCCTGTCAGGCAGCGGTTGGATAAATCGTCATGCAGATAGCGGTCGTGCGGGTCATTGCACGGTGTACGGAATGCCGGCGAGCGACACGGGCATCGCCGGAAGATCGACGCCGAGCCATTTCTGGTTGATCGCGGTCAGCTTGCCGTTGGCCGTGTTGCGGTCCACGAAAGCATTGAGCCACGCGTTGAGTTCGGCCTGATGCGGACGCGTTGCCAGACCGTTGTACTGGCGCGAAAGCTGGAATTTCAGCTCGTATTTGGCACCTTCCGGCGAGCGCTTGAGAACCGCTGCATACGTATTCGTGCCGCCGATGGCATCGACCTGTCCGGAAAGCAGCGCCTGAATCGGTGCTGTGTCACCGTCGAAGCGTTCGAGCGCCGTGCCCGGCGGAAGCTGTTTGGTCAGCGCGATGTCGGTTGCGCTCGCACGCGATACGCCGACCCGCAGTTTGCCGAGATCGGCCGGCGCCTTCATCACATCGCCTTTTTTACCGTAGACCACCAGGTCCAGCACCGAATAAGGTTTGGAGAACTGGATCACTTTGGCTCGGTCCGGATACATGCCCATCACGGCGGCGAGCACATCGACCTTGCCGGTCATCAACTGTGCGATGCGATTGGGCACCGTCACCGAAACGATTTGCAGCTTGACGCCCATGTCGGCCGCCATCAGCTTGGCGACGTCCACGTCGTAGCCGTCGTGTTCGCCTTTGCTGTCGATGAAGCCCCACGGCACTTGATCGGCCTGCACGCCGACCGTCAATACGCCCTTCTGCTTGATGCTCTCGACCGATTGCGCGTGAGCGATGCCGGAATGGGCCGCGACGCCTGTTGCGATCAAAACGGCGGCCAGTGTGCTGGCCAATGTCGAGCGCCGGCCGGCGCTAACCGGTTGTGCGTTCGTGCGATTGCTACGTGAGAGCAGAGAGGAGAGAAGAGGGCGCATGGTGTTGTGTCTCGTGTTATGTGGTTGGTGTGAAATCAGGAATTCGGGCGCGCGTCGCGGCGCAGTGAAAACAAACCGGAGCGAGTGGACGGTCCCGCGCTCTGGCGCGACGTCTTGCGGCGTTGTGCGTCGCCGCGTCGTTCGAGGCGTGCGCTCAATTCCGACAACGGCCAGCAGATCGCGAAATACAATGCACCGACCACGCCAAACACCAGCATGGGCTGGAACGTGGCGTTCGACACAACCTGTCCGGCGCGCGCGAGTTCGGTGAAGCCGACGATCGAAGCAAGCGAGGTACCCTTGATCAGTTGCACGGCAAAGCCCACGGTCGACGGCAAACTGATGCGCCATGCCTGCGGAAAGACCACGTCGCGCATGCGGCTGAAATAGCGTAAGCCCAGCGCCTTGGCCGCTTCGGTTTGTCCACGCGGAATGGCCTGAATGCCGCCGCGCCAGATTTCACCCAGAAAAGCGCTTGAATTGAGCGTGAGGCCGATGGCGACCGCAATCCATGCGTTCACTTCGACATTGAGCAGACTCATGCCGAAATAGACGATGAATAGTTGCATGAGCAGCGGCGTACCCTGAAAGAACTCGATGAACACTGCCGCGACGAAGCTCAGGAGGCGATTGCCCGATGTGCGCGCGAGCGCAATCAGTATTCCGCCGATGCCGCCGCCCGCGAATCCGATCAGCGAGAGCATCACGGTCCATTTGAGACCTTGCAGCAAGTAGTAGAAGTTGCCGGCGCTGAATGTCTGGATCATCTCGATACCTTCGGAAAATAACGGGGTCGCGCTCGGCTCAGCGTGTCGGATAAGAGAAGTACACGCGACCCACGCCTTTGAGCAGAGCCGAGAGCAACACCGACATGGCGAGGTAAAGCAACGTGACGGAGATGTACACCTCGAAACTGCGGAACGTGATCGATTCGAGCCGCTGCGCGATGGCGGTCAGTTCATTCGCGGAGATCGACGAAACGATGCTCGACGTCAGCAGCAACAGCACGCATTGCGAACACAGCGCCGGATAGGCCGTGCGCATCGCGGGGCGCAGCACCACGTCACGGAACGTTTGCAGCGGCGTGAGACCGAGTGCGCGTGCCGCTTCGATCTGACCGCGATCGACCGCATCGACACCACCCCGTATCACTTCCGCGAAGTACGCGCCGCCATTCAACGACAAGGCGATCACCGCACCGGTACCCGCCGTGAGCCCGAGTCCGATGGACGGCAGGCCGAAGAAGATGAAAAAGACCTGCACCAGAAACGGCGTATTGCGAATGATCTCGATGAAGCTGCGTGCAAGCCAGCGAAGCGGCGCAAAAGCACTGCGCCGGCACGCAATGGTGACGAGCGCGATGGCGAGCGCGGCGACAATCGAGATGCCGGTCATTCGCAATGTCAGCAGACAGCCGTCGAGCAACATGGGCCACGCATCGAGAATGGCGCTGAAATCGAATTGGTAGGTCATGTGGCGTTCCTTTCGGGTGCGGGCACGGATCGCGATCGACGGATGGTTGGCGGCCTTACGGTGCCGAGAGCTCGTAACCGAGCTGATAGCAGCCCGATTCGACATGACTCGCGCCAGCATCGCGCAGACGTTGTTCGATGGCGCTGCGCTCGCGTTCGAGCGTCGCCAGGTCGATGGCTTCGACGAGCAATACGTATTCGAACGCTTCTTCTGACGGCGTCGGTCGAATTTCGGTTTCGCCAGTCGTCGCGTTAGCCCAGGCGAGGCGGTGCGCGCCGAGATGAGCGGCCACGACGCCACCCATCGAGCGCACACCGACGGCCACCGCCTGCAACTCGAACGCGGGGTCGAGCCGGCCGTTGGATGCAGCCGCGTGCGGCGTCGCGCGACGGATGCGGAACGTGGCGAGTGCGCCCGCCGTGCCGATGCCGGTCGAAATCTGCGATTCGCACACGCCGCGCAGGAAGTGGGTCATACCCGGTTGCACCTGATTCGACCACTCGGTCGGCGCATTCAGCCGCGCGAGATAGCCAGGCGAGCGGAACGTCTCCAGATGCGCGAGTTCGTACAAGGTGAAGCACACGTGAGGCGACTGCTTCCAGTTCATGTAGCGGCGGCCACGCAGAAAACCGGGAACGCCGAGACGTTCCGGCATATGTTCTTCAGTGTGCCAGCGTTCGAACTGCTGCTCGTAGCCGTCGGCCAGGTCGTGCCAGATGGTGATAAAAGCGGTGCCTCGAAGTGCCATGATGGTCCTGTTCAATCTATGTTTTCTGGTGCGGGCGAACGCGTGAGGCGTGCTGCGCGCGGTGCTCGGAGTCTCGTTCTGCCGTTCAGGGTTGCGCGACGGCGAGGTCGGCAAGCATCTCTTCGGTTACTTCGCGCAATGCGCGGCCCCGCTCCACCGGCGGCAAAAGACCGGGCAGGCCGTGCATGGGTACTTCGATAGAAATGACGGCGTCGGCGGGAATCGCGCGCAACATACCGCGCAGATCGATGCCGCCCGCGCCTGGAGGCAAGCGTGCCTGGCGAGCCTGGTAGATCAGTTCGGCGTCGCTGGTGGGGCGCTCGCGCGGTGCATCGCAGAGCTGGAAGTAGGCGAATTCGGCAGGCGGCAGTGCGGCGATATCGGCGGCGCTGCCGCCGGAACGGTCGACGTGCATGGAATCGACGATAACCGAGCCACGTCCCGCACGCGCGATGACGCGGCGGGCCGACGCCATGTTTTTGATACCCGTCCATGGCATGAACTCGAGGCCCATGTTGACGCGATAACGGTCGCCGAGTTCGCAGAGTCGTGCGTAGCGCTCGGCTATCGCGTCTTCATCAGTGCTGTCGCCCGCTACTAGCATGTGCCGCGCGCCGAGTTCGGCGGCTGCCGCGAGCAAGGACTCGAATTGTCCGATATCCGTGTCCGGCAAAAGACGGATGATTTCCACGTCGTGCACCGCGATGCCGAGCGCGTCCATGCGACTCAGCGTTTCCTTCATCATCGGCGTGCCGCCGATCATGGGGTGCTGTGCTTCTCCGGGCGCGACAGGCGCAAGCCGCAGATTCACGGAGCGGAAACCGGCGGCGCTCGCCACCTCGATCACTTCCGGCGGTGTGAGTTCGATTAGCGTGAGATGGGCGAGTGAAAGCAGATGGCTCATGGTTCAGATGCCTTGAAGTGACGGCGCGGCGTGCGGGTCGTGTGCGGCCTGTCGGGCGAAAAATGCGAGCGTTCGCGCGACACCGTCACGCAACGAGGTTTGTTGAAGACCCGGCAATACCTGATGAAGATCATCGGCGGGCATGTCCGCGGCGATCTGCAACGGCGCGCCTGCCGCGTCGAGTTGTGCGTTCGGCACCTGGCGGCGGATTTCTTCGATCAGGGCGTCGGTGCTGTGCACTTCGCCCGCGAGATTGAACACGTGGGCGCCGTCGAGTTCGCGGGTGAGCGCGGCCCAGTAGGCGTCGACTACATCGTCGACGTGGACCATGCCGGTGCGTCCGGTGAAGGGCACGGTATAGCGTTCGCCGAAGGCCGCAGCGCGGCACGCGAGACTGACGCCTGCGCTTGCGCCCACGTCGCGGCCGGGACCGTACACCACGAAAGGGCGGAAGCCGACGCTGGCAAGCTTCGAATCGGGCTCGCGATTCACCCAGTAACTGCGCGCGCAGGCTTCGTTGGCGAGCTTGAATGCTCCGTAGTGCGTAGCGGGTTCGGGATAGTCGGTGTGATCCGGTCCGAACACGCCGGCAGAGCTCGTATAAACCACGCGCGTCACACCATGGCGGCGCGCGCTCTCGAACACATTGAGCGTGCCGATCACGTTGATCATCGCGCCGCGTACCGGGTCGCGCTGGCAGAACGGCGTCAGCACGCCGGCGAAATGCGCCACGGCGTCGCAACCTTCCAGCGCGCGCTCAACCGTTGCCTGGTCGCTAATATCGCCTTCCAGCCATTCGATCCGGCCAAGTGCTTCGCCCGCCACGAGACGCATGAGCGGACCCGGCTGACTCAGGTCCAGCACACGCACGTCCTGCCCTTCGGCAAGCAACCGCCCGACCAGCCAGGCGCCGATAAAACCGTTTCCGCCGGTGACACATATTCGCATTTGTCGTTCTTCCCGATTCGTCGTGACTGACGTCTTTTTTCACTAACTGACTATTTGGTCAATGAAAAGTTTGAGGTATATTAGCGAAAACCTGGTCGGGCACAGCCCAGGGATTACCAGAACGATGCAGAATTTCTTGAAGACGATATCGAGTGAAAACGATCAAGGATGTGACTACTGAAGCGTCGGAGACGCCACGCGTTCCGCGAGACAAGCGCGCCAATCAGCGCGACCTCGCAGCCGAGCGCACGCGTGCCGAGATCCTGCAGATTGCGGTGGACGAGTTCGCCTCGCATGGATACACCGGCGCTCGCGTCGACGCCATTGCCGAGCGGATGCGCACGTCGAAGGGCATGATCTATTACTACTTCACCAACAAGGAAGGGCTATACACAGCAGTGCTGGAGCATGTGTACTCGCTGATTCGCGATGCCGAAGAAGCCACGCGTATCGACCTGGATACGCCGGCAGAAGACCTGTTGCGTGCCTACATCGAGAACACATTTGAATTCCACGAACGGAATCTCGTGTTCAGCCGGATCATCAGCATAGAGAACATTCACAACGCCGATTTCCTCAAGCGTTCGCCGACCATCAAGGCGACCAATCGGCCGGTTCTCGATACGCTCAAAAATATCCTCGAACGCGGCGTGGAAGCGGGAACGTTTCGCGGCGACGTGACGCCGGTGGAATTGCACTATTTGATCAGCGCGCTCTGCATCTACCGCGTTTCCAACCGGCAGACTTTCGGCACCTTGTTCGACGTGGATTTCGCGTCGAAGAAAACGCGTGCACGGCAGAAGACGATTGCCGTCGAGGCAGTGATGAAGCTTCTGGCGCTTTGAAATAGGCGCGGCCTGACGAGCGCAAAGCCGTGTACAGGCTAGACATAAATAACGATACGGAGACAGACATGAGCACAGAGACCGTGCGACGCGCCGCGGCAACGCACGCGCCGGATGCAGGCAAACGCCACGCAAGGAAAGCCGCCATTGCGGGTTGGATCGGCAGCGCGCTGGAGTACTACGACTTCTTCATCTACGGGACGGTGGCGGCGCTGGTTTTTCCGCGCATCTTCTTTCCGCCCGGCGATATCGCGGCCGCAACACTCGCCTCCATGGCGACGTTCGGCGTCGCGTATGCCGCGCGTCCGCTCGGTTCATTCCTGATGGGCCACTACGGCGACCGCTTCGGCCGCAAGGTGGTGATGGTCGGCACGCTGCTGTTGATGGGGCTCTCCACCTTTCTGGTGGGCTGCTTGCCGAGCTATCAGCACGCGGGATTGCTCGCGCCCGTATTGCTCGTCGTGCTGCGTATTTTGCAGGGCATTTCCGCGGCGGGCGAACAAGCCGGCGCGAATTCCATGTCGTTCGAACATGCGCCAGCGAATCGTCGCGGCTATTACACGAGCTGGACGTTGAGCGGCACGCAGGGTGGTCAGGTGCTGGCACCGGCCGTGGTGTTGCCGCTCGCCGCGTTGTTGTCCGAAGACCAGTTGCTTTCGTGGGGATGGCGCGTGCCGTTCTGGCTCAGCGCCGTGGTCATGATCGTGGGCTTCATCGTGCGCGCGAAGCTGGAAGAAACGCCTGCCTTCCAGAAAGAAGCGTCGCATCACGAGATTCCGCGCTCGCCGCTCAAAACGCTGTTGACCCACTACCGTAAAGAACTCCTGCAGGTATTTTTCGCGGCGTTGATTGCGTCTGTCGGAACGACCTTCGCTGTGTTCTCCCTGTCTTTCGCGCGCACTACCGGACATCACGTCAGTACGTCGATCCTGCTCTGGACGGCCGTCATCGCGAATCTGATTGCCGTGGTCACGATTCCCTTCTGGGCCATCCTGTCCGACCGCATCGGACGACGTCCCGTGTTTATTGCGGGCAATCTGTTGTGCGCGGTCAGCGTCGCGTTGTTCCTGTGGTCCATCGCGAACGGCGACGAGACTTTGATTCTCGCGACAGGTGTGCTGCTCGGCGGCATCGTCTATAGCATCACCAATGCAGTCTGGCCTGCCACTTACGCCGAAAGATTTCCCACGCAGGTGCGCCTTTCGGGCATGGCGATCGGCACGCAATTCGGATTTGCGGTGGCGGGATTCGCGCCGCTCATCGAAACCGCGCTGATCGGCCGATTCGGTACGTCGCCATGGGTGATGCCGGCTGCGTTTGCGTCGCTGGTGTGTGTGCTGTCGGCGGTATCGATTTATCTGATGACGGAAACCCATAACGTTCCGCTTGATAAGCTCGGAAGAATCGAGCGTTAAGCGCAACAGCGAATGCGGGAACAGGGGCCGATTGCACCACTCGGTGCAGTCGTAGACGCCTATTTCGCGGCCACCACCCCTTCACCTCTCATCGAGCCGATCGACGAGCGCAAACGGAATACTCTCGGCAAACAGTTCGCGGTCGCCGGTCGCGCTTGTCTGCGTGTTCACCTGTAGCGCGAAATTCAGGCCGGGGCTGCGCGTGCTGGTGGTGCGCTCCTTCACTTTCAACTCGATCGGCATCCACGAAGCGGGATCGCCGAGAATCTCGTCCGCTTTGGCGTCGAGTTGCGCGCGGCCCGCTGCGCGTTCAGCGGGCGGCAACTGTTTCGACATGACCGACAGCATGTCCAGCTGTTTCGCTGCGCCGCGTTTGAGTCGATAGCGGTGAAAATATGTCTGGTTCGGGCGGCGATTCGCTTTCACGTCGCCGAGGTGACGGTCGAGCCGTTGCGCGGCGAGCACCCGTGCATCTTCCTGTTGCGGCGCGGGTGCGCCGGCCAGTCGTGCCTGCTGTCGCTCGCCTTCCTGTTCGGCGAGCACCTGCTCGGCGAACAGATCGATCCATTGGTCGCGGCTCGCGTCGAGCGCGCGCGTATAGGTTTGCGCGCTCGAATACTCGGTGTCGAGCAGACACGCGCGATGCATCAACGCGCCGTCTTCGCGCACCAGTTGAACCTTGGCGAGATGGCTGTCGTCGGCGAACGTCATGGTGGCGGAAGGGGCGTCGAGCGACACGAGACCGACACCCACACTCGACTTGTGCGCGCCGACCGCCTGCGTCCCGCTCAGTGTGCCGCTCAGGCGGCCGAGCAGACGCGAGCCCGCGCCAACCCGATGCTGTTCGACCTGCATGCGTCCGCTATGTTCGTTCGAATCGAGCGTCTGCTTCGCGGTTTTCTCGTAGCCGATGCCGAGATTCGCGCCGGCGCGAAACGGCGAGCCCGTTTTGGCCACGCTCACGGACACCCCAACATCCGCGGACGCACCGCGTTTGACGGTGCGCGATACCGTGTCGGTCCAGCTGATCGACACGTCGGGGTCGTCGAAATAATGTTCGGCCAGCCGGTTCCACGTACCGCGCGAGCCACCGGAATCCGGGCCATGCGTCTGCGTGGTTTCGTCGAACACATGATCGATGATGCCTTCGAGCTTCTGGCGCATCGCGTTGTCGTCGTAACCGGTTTGATTCGCATTGACGCGACGCGCGACCCGCAGCGAAACGCCGCTCGGCTCGGCGAGTTCCTGCGAGTGCAGCACGGCTTGCGTGGTGAGGCCGGCGCGCATCTGCGTCACGCCGACATCGACGTCATAACCCACCATCACGCCGACGCCCGCGTGCCTGACTTGCGTTTTAGCCGTCCCGACGAACATCTCCACGCCGTGCGTGCCGCGGCTCAGTTCGACCACCGCCTCACGTGTTTTCGAGGCACGCAGATCGAGGCGTGGCGCGATCGGCACGGCGCCCGAATGCAGCACTTTCGAGAGATTCGCCGACAGGCCGCGCGTGCTGACACCCAGCCGCCGCCCATCGGTCAGACGCAGCCGTGAACTCGACTGCAAATCGTGCGCGACGTCCTTGAGCGTTTGACGCACGACCTCGGCGCTATCGGCCTGAGCGGCGGGCGACGGCGGCCGCGCCTTGTCGCCGAGTTCCGAGACGTGCGTCCAGAACGGCGAGTCGGCCGGCACTTTGGCGACCTTGCCCCACGACGCGAGCCGTTCCACGTTGAAGGGCTGTTTCGCGATCGATTTGAACGGCTTGCTGCGAGCAAGCGTGTGCGGATCGGTATCGGCCCAGCGTGCTGTTTGCGTGCGCAAATGATCGAGCGTGGCAGGCGAAGCGGCGTCGCCCGGTTGCATGTCGGCGCACATCTGCTGCGCGCGCGTGGCGATGCTGTGCAACGTGTCCGCATCGACCTTGCCGTTCGGGAACCCGCCGGATTCGAGCCATACGTGCAACGCGGCCAGTTCGGCGATCGACTGTTCCGGACGCGCATGTTCGAGCGCGGCCGACGCCTGCATCTCGGGACGTTCCGACAAAGGCGTCAGCGCACCTTGCAGCGCACCCGACAGACTCTTCTGTTCGGCGTCGACGGTTTTGCGCGGCACGCCCTGTGTGCCGAACCGCAGCGCGGATAGCGGCGAACTGCGTTTGCCGGCGAGGCGTGGCAGAAACGTCTTCCAGCGTTTTTCGCCGACACGGTCGATCGTTTTTGCAGAAAACTTGTTCAGACGTTCGCGCGCCTGAGACAGATCGCTGCCTTTGCCGTCCTCGCGAAAATTTTGTCGCCACGCGAAATACGCGCCTTTCTGATCGGCGTTCAGCGCAGTGCGCCCCTGGGTCGCGAGCGTGGCCGCGGCGTCGTAGGCCTGCCATGCGAGCGGTGTGTCGCTCACAGGTGTACCGGCCGGCGGCGCGGCGCGCGCGGCCACGGCGGCCGGCGCGGGATCTTGCGCAGGACCCATGCCGTGCAGCGGCGCGTCGAGCGTGTCGGCGGCCTGCAGCATCATGCGGTGCGCCTGAAGTTGCGTCGGAAGTTGTGCCTGAGGAGCGCCGCCGGCCGCAGGCTGACCCGGTTGGCGCAGATGCGTCAGCGCTTCGAAGCCCGCATCGGTTTGCGAGAGAGTGCGCGCGGTCTTCCATGCGGCCGCTTCGGCGGGTGTACTCGAACGCGCCGTGTGCATCTGCGCAAAGTCGAGATGCTCCAGCGCGTCGAGTACGTTGCCGGCGCTGCGCGCGTCATGTACGCCGGCGCCGTGCAACGCCTGCGCGATCAGCGCGCCCCGACTCGTCGGCATGGCCGCTTCGGGACCGCCGAGACCGCCCAGGCGATGCGTCAGCTCGGCGTGCGCAAGCAGATCGTGATCCGGCGCCGGTAGATGCCGTCCCAGATAGCTGGACAGCGCGGCGCGGTCGGCCATGGCGTCGAGCGGCACGGCGGCCGGTTCGTGCGACGTCTCGGCAGTGGGCGCGCCGCCCGCGTCCGACGCGCGCGCGGTCTTCGACAGCGCCTGCTGACTTTGCTGCGCGGTTTTCGCTAGCGGCGTGCCCGATGCCGTCGAAGCCGTGGATGGCTTCGACGGGTAACGCTCGCCGTTGGCGGTGAAGTCGGCGGGGGCAAATGGTTTGCCGTGCCGGCTGGTTTGCGAGAGCGCCGTGCTGACGTCGAACTTGCTCGCGCGCAGTCTCGCGCCGGTGCGCGAGAGCGTGTTGCCGAGCCGGCCCAGCAAGGTCTGTTCGACCAGCGGGCCAGCCTGCGGCGCCGCGACATCCGTGGCAGGAGCGGGCGGCTGGCCGTGTGTTTCCGTGTCCGCTACGGTGTTGAGCCGCGGCGGGACTGCGTGAATATCGGACATGGAGCGTGGCATCCAATCGGGCGACGATTGAACCCACGGTACGAAGCGCATGTGACACGCCCAGGCGGCATGCGAAGTCAGGTCATCGCACGCGAACCAGCCCGGTGGCGGCGGAGGCGTCGAGCGCTTCGAGATCCAGTGTGATGCGCAGTTCGAGACGCCGCGCGCCGCAGCGGCGCGCCCGCTCCAGCGCGTCGTCGAGCAGGGCGCGCACGGTACGCGGCTCGTCGCCGCTGCGCAAACGCAACATGGCTTCCAGGCGCAGCATCTCCGGCACATACCAGAGTTCGCCGGTGCGCTTGCTGCGGCTCACGGCGTCGTTCAGCGTAGCGGCGAGCGACGACGCGAGTTCGCGCTCGTCGTGCGGGGCGATGCGCGGCAGCAAGGTGGAGATGAACGCGATGTCGGGGACGTTGACGCGCTCCCGTGCGATCCGTTTCGACGCGCCGTTGATGAGCCGCCGTGCGGCCTTCGCGTCGCCGCGCCGTGCGTCGAGCCAGAGCTGGAAGTCGAGCCCCAGCCGCAGCCAGCGCTTGAGTCCCGCCGAACGCGCACGCGTGACGAGCGCAGCGGCGCAGGATTCAGTGAGCGCGATGTCGTCGTCGAGCGCGGCCAATGCGCAGGCAAGAGCGAGCGCGATGCAGCACGCCAGCGGCTCGCTTTCGCTCGCCGAATCGCGAATGGTGAGCCGCAGCGAGGCGGCCATCGAAGGCTCGCCGGTCAGCCACAGCGCGACCGCGTGAATCGCCCGCGCGACCAGGTGGAGCGACAAACCGTAACCCGTCGCCATGAGATTGGCCTCGCGGCTGATCTCGTCGTCGATCTCCTCGATGGCGTCGTCGTTCAGGCCGACGACCGGCGCGAGCAACTGGATCGCGGTTTCGAAGTCGCCCGAGTATCCCGTGACGATGCCTTCGATGCGTCGTGCGTTGACGCTGACGGCTGCGCTATCGGCAATCGGCGCGATTTCGCTGAACTCGCTGGAGAGCCGCCGGCATTGCTCGATCTCGCCCGCGTCGAGCGCTCCCATCACGAGGCAGAACAGCGCGCGCAGACGATAGGTCGTGTCGGCGCAGATATTGGCGAGTTCATAGGTGCGCTGCCAGTTCTCGACAATTTCAGTCGACGCGCTGTGTTCGAGCATCAGCGCGCGCGCCAGCACGGCACGCAGACGCATCTCGTCGCGAATACGCCGCATCGACACGCTGTCTACGCGTTCGAGCACGGCGCGAACCCAGCTGATGTACTCGTCCACCAGCGCGAGCGCCACCCAGATCGGCGCGGTATTGTCGAGTAGGTCGGTGCACAACTCGATTTTGTCGACGGCCACGGCCCATTCGAGCGCCGCGCGCAATGCGTCGATATCGTGTCGGTTGTGCGACGTTGCAACAGCGATTCCGGCGCCGAAACGTCGCGCCATGTCGCGCGCGACGAATTGCGCATGATGCAGATGCGCCTCGGTATTCTCGCGATTGCGCTTGAGCGCGTCGAGCGCGAAACGGCGCACGGCGGGCGGCAGGCGTAATCGCAATGCGCCGTCGCATTCGACGGTATTGACGAGTCCCGCGTCCATCAAGGTTTGAAGCTGGCGCTCCAGCGCGTGCGGCTCGACTGGCCCGATTCCGTAATCGATGCTGAACGCGCCGAGCATCTCGTAGGCGGAGTCGTGCGAAAACGCGGTCGCGAATATGCCGAGCCGCCGCAGCATGGTGCGCGTGGATGCTTCGAGCGCGGCATACGAGAGATCCAGCATGACGTGGACGATTGCCGCGCGCGGCAGCACGATGCGGCGTCCGCCACTGCAATGCGTCATCACCGTATCGAGTTCGCGCGAGAAGGCCACGATCGCGTCTTCTGCCGGCGTGCCCGCGCGGACCTGGCCGGCAATCGTCGCGGCGGCGAGTTCCAGTGCGAAGGGCACGCCGTCCACACGCCGGCAGATCAGCGCGGCTGCGGCGAGTGTCTGCGGCGCGCTGGTGGCGATGTCGGGCAGCGGCGTGTGCAGCGGCGCTGTCTTGACGCAATGCGTGAGCCGCGTGAAGAGAAGCCGCAGTGCGTCGTAATCGAGCGTGGCGGACGTGCCGTCGAACTTTTCGGGCGGGACGCGCAACGCGGCCACCGGCACGGCCGTTTCGCCGCCGATGAAAAGTGGCGACTCGCAGGTGACGATCACATGCAGGCCGCCCGTATTCGACACCAGCATGTCGATCAGCGCGGCGGCTGCTTCGCTCAGATGATCGCAATGGTCGACGATCAACAGGATGCGACGCTCGCCGATCTGCGCGGCCAGACTGGCGACGGTGCTCATATCGCCGCCCGGTTCCAGGCCGATCGCCGCGCCGATTGCGTTGGCCACACGGTCGGGTTGCGCGAGCGAGGCAAGCGCCGCGCAAAAGTCACCGTCGGGAAACTGGGGCGCAAGGTGGGCTGCGGCTTCGATTGCCAACCGCGTCTTGCCGACGCCAGATGCGCCTGTCAGCGTGACGATGCGGCGCGTCGGCACGAGCGCGAGCAATTCCGACAGTTCCGCATGACGGCCAATGAACGGCGAAGGGTCGATGATCTGCGCGCGCAGCGCGGCGCTCGCGCTGGTCGGCATCAAGGCGAGCAGGCCGGACGACGCGGGCGGCGCGACGGCCGGGACGACGTGCAACGACGAGGTGAGCGCGCTCACGTTGGCGTGCACATCGTCATGGCGTGACGCTTCGGTGGCAGTGAGATCGAAGCCGGCATCCGGCGTATCGAGCAAACGCACTTCGCCCGCAAAACGATAACCCCTGCCGGCGACGGTGACGATCAGATCGCGGTCGTCGTCGAACGCGCGGCGAATCGCCGATATCTGCGCCTGCACCGTGTTCGCGTCGACGGTGCTGCCCGGCCAGACGACCTCGCGCAATTCGGCGATCGACACCACGCGGCCGGGTGTTTCGAGCAATGCCGCGAGGATGGCGAACGGACGCGCGCCGAGTTCGATGACGGCGCCATCGGATATCAGCAGGCCCACGTCGCGGGCAAGCCAGAATCGCGAGAATGCGATTACCTGACCGGTGAGCCTTGGTAGCGACATGATCCTCCGGCGAAGTTAGGGGGTTGCGTGCTGACTGTCGCCGCGCACTCGCAAGGCGCATCGAGCGAACCGGACGGACCGGCACGCTCTTCAGGCCTGTTTTGTCAGATGTTTTCTATTATCGCCCGATAGATAAACAATTGCTTGAAGTGCGAACATTTATTCATTTTGCGCTGCACACAAGCCGATACCGGTTTCGCGCCGATCAGGCGTCGGCGAGGCCCCATTGCATCGTGTTGCGCAGCCACGCAACACCTTCGCTCGGTGGTTCGGGCGGCGTCGGCGCGGGACGCGTGAGCGCGTACAGGTAACTGTTGTCGGCGGCGAGTCCGCGATTGGGGCGCGGCTCGTGATTGCGCAGCAGCGCTTCCTGCTCGAAGCCGAGCCGCTCCATCGAACTGTGCGCGGCGCCATCCACGGCACAGCAGGCAAATATCCGATACACGCCCGGCTGTTCGATCAGCCAGTCGATCAATTCCTGTAGCGCCAGCACGCCGGCGCGGCGTCGCCGTGCGCCACCCTGGCGGCTGATGATCACGCCGATTTCCACGCGCGGCAGCATGGGTTTCAATTCGATCAGCGCAGTGAGCTGACCGGTCTGTCTGCATTCGAGCACGTAGCGGATCAGGCTGCCGCTCTCCCAGCCGTTCAATGCCTCGGCGATGAACTCGGCCGTCTGCGCGACGCCCGTGTGACGCGGCATGGGCAGATCGCGCATGGTCTCGGCGTCGCCGAGCATCTGGTCGAACAGGGCCGGGGCGTCGCCGGCGGCGAGAGGGCGTAGTCGGAGATAGGGCGTCTCCATGCTGTCGCGCGGAATAAAACGCATGAGTCGAACTCCGGATGGACTGGGTACCCGAGCAGTGTGCCGTCGTCGCGTGACACGCATGGGCGCGGCGGCGAACCTGCGTCGTGCGGAGCGAAGGGCGCACAGCGGCTGCTTCGCTTGAGCGGCCACTATTTCGCGTGGGCGCGGTGGGCGTCGTGCGCGAGTTGTAAGGTCGGCAGGAACACTTGCGGTATCGCTCGCACGACGCGTGCTTCGCTGTCGTGACGCACGCTTACACCAGGAGATCGCACCATGCCGGATTCACCATCGATCGGACGCGCAGGCAGTACGCTGCCACTCGCGGACACTCACACCTCGCCGTCACCGGCGGATAGCGGCCAACCCGGCGGCGTGCCGCACGCCGGACCCGAAGCCAACGGCAAGCTGGGCGCGCTGGCGAACAACGGTTCACAGTCGGCAGCAGGCAAGGGCGGACGCGCGTCGTTCGCGGCGAAGGCGTCGTCGGCGGTGACGTCGGCCGCCTCCGCGGCCTCCGCGGCGGCGCAGTCGGCAGCGGCGGGTGTCGCCGGACGCACGGGCCGACTCGGCGCGTTTTCTCAGGGCGCGGCGACGCTTGCCAATGGCGCGACGGGCGTCGCGAGCGCGGGCATGAGCGTCGTGGGTGGTCTGATGCAACTGGAGCAGGCCGCGACCATGCAGCTTGCCGAATTGATCAAGCAGGGTGCCCACAACGTGGAAGAAGCGTCGAAGGGTTAAAGCGCGATTCGTTGACGGTGTCGACGGTGCCGATGAGTGGCACCGTCGTTTCGTTTGCGTGACGGCATCACGTGGCAAGCTGGCCACGCTACGCGCGCAGCCAGAAAAACTCTCCAGAAGCGATCCCTTCGAACATCTCGTCGCTCGATTCGACGATGTTCTGCCGCCAGTAGCGACCATGCTCGGCGTAGTGTGCGAGCAGATCGGCGAGCGCTTCGCCGTCGAGGTCGTCCGCGAAAGGCAGCCGCAGCACCAGCACCACGCCGCCGGAATCGGTATCGAGTCCGAGTTGCGCCTGGTCCTGCGCGTAGATCAACAGGTTGGCTTCCAGCATCAGACGGAACACGACGAGCGTGCGTCCGGCCGTCACCGTGCCGAAATGAAAATTCGCGTACATCGCGTCCAGGTCGCGCTCGAAATAGTCGAGCCGGACGTCGAAGCCTTCGACTTCGATGGACCGCGTGCGCAGCACATGCTCCGCGTCACCGAGACCGACGCACGCGCAGAGATCCATGATGAGACTCGTATAACGCTCGCTGCTCATCCGCTTATCCCGGGTGATAAGGAATACGGCCGGACCCCGCATGAACGGGACCGGCCGCGTGCGAACCGCCGCGCTGGGCGAGCGGATCGCGTCTTCGATGCCTTAGCCGCCGCGCGAAGCGTCCTTCACGTTGCTGGCGCCGCTCTTCGCAATGTTCGCCACCGACGAATACATGCTCTGTTCGACTTGCATCTGTGCCGACATCATCGTCATCTGGTCCATTTCCTGCGTGAGACCAGCCATCATTCCGCCTGCGCTTCCTACGGACATAACTACCTCCAGTGACTATGGGTAAGTGAATGGCCTACATCGAGACCTGCCGCCGCGTCGGCTGCCTTTGCGAGGCGAACCGCCGCGACAAGCGCGTTGCCCGTCGGTGAGGCGCGTGCGTGATGACGCCACGCCAGACCGCCGGTGCGCCGCTGCGTCGTATCAGAGACGCGCGACGGCCTGTTTTTCCTGCAACCGCCCGATCACGCGCGACGCCGCCAGAAAGCCGCGATACAGCTTCGCCAGATTGTTGCGTTCGAGGTCCGTCGCGCCTTGGGTTTCGCTCACCTGCTGAGCGGTCGCGTCGAGCGCCTGACGGATCGCGTCCACGGTCGGCGCGCCGGCCGGATCGGCGAGCGTTTTTTGCAGATCGTTGAATGCGCTGGCGTGGGTTTCGAGTTGCTCGTACATGTCGATCTCCTGGTGCTGATGTCGTTGAGTGTCCCGTTCGACGGGGACAGTGAGTCTTTGCGCGGTCATGACGGGCTGCGCGATGACGCCGGCAAGGTGGCGGGATCGGGCAGCGGCATGCCGCGGTTCACGCTGCGGCTAACGGTGTCGCTGTCGACGATCGAATCCGTGGCCGGCTTCGTCCGGCTGACGGCATCGCCCGGTTTGCCGGGCGCAGCGGCATCGGCCGTCTGGCTCGTGTCGGACGCCGCGTTGGCCGCGTCGGGCTGTGAGGCGGGCGGATCGATCGCGTAGATATGCTTGACGCCATCGGGTGTCTGCGCATAACGCACGTCGTCCGATGAAATCATTTCGGAGTACGACGCGGGAGCCGGACCGCCTGCGCCGACATTCGTGTTTTCCGCGACGTCCACGGCGATATTCCTGACGTTCGAGTCCAGATCCGCGCGCACGCGTGCCAGTGCGGCTTCGAGGTCCGAGCGATTGCTCACCGCACCCGTCACCGCGAATTCGCCATTACCGAGGTAGCGCACGTGAGCGCCAGCGATACCGAGCGAATCTTCGATGCTGCGCGCGTCGTTTTGCGCCACGTCGTAATTGCGGGAAATACCGCTCGTCGAAATGCGCGCGAGCAGCGTACGTACCGCGTCGTCATCGGCGGGACTCGTGACCATGCCGGAGACCACGACCGTGCTACCCACCGCATGCGTCTGCAAGCCGCTCACGTGAGCCGCGGCCAATGCTTCGGTGACGCGCTGCGCGCGGTCGTCGGCATTGCGCGGCAGCGCGGCGCGGCTCATTTGCGTGGTCGTCAGCAGCGAACCCGCGACGATCACGATGCCCAGCACGAAGCAGGCGATCACCGCGCCGATATAGCGCCCGCGCTTCTTGCGCTCCGCCGCGAAGCGCGCCTCGGCGGGGCGCGTCAGCAACATCGAAAGCAGGTCGAGATCGGACGGCCATGCCGCGTCGTCCGGTCCGACACACAGGATCGTTTCGTCGAACTGCATCGGCACGAAATCGACCAGCAAGACGACTTCTTCGGCGACCTCGGGCGCTGCGTCGATCTGCGAGCCTGAATCGACTGCGGCAGCGGCCGCCACGCGCTGCGCGCTGACCACGCCGCTCGCGTCGACGCGCAGCAATGCATCCGTGCCGCGCCAGTCGGTCAGCCGGATGTCGGCGTCGTCGTCGGCGCCGATGCGATGCGCGCCAGGCGTGAGCTGCAATTGCGCTCCCGCGTGAACGCCCGTCAGTATCCGCAGCAGTTTCATCGTGTTCGCACAAGATGGGTGGGCAAGCGCCGGCGCAGCATGAATCGCGCTACAAGTCCGGCTCGATCGACCTTAATGTAGCCGCGCGGCATGACTTGCCGCCTCGGGGATGCGAAGGCGCCGCATGCGATGCGAAGCGGCTGAAGTCGGGCGGCCGACGCAGCGCAATTAGCGCGCGCCACCGGGAAACGCGCGACGCGCCTGACTGGCCTGCGGCGGCGCGGCGGATCGGTCCGACGCCGCGTTTTGCGAGCCGGCTTCGGTCGATCCGGCGCCACCTGACGACGCTGCGCGTCCCAGCACGCCGTTACGTTGTCCGCTGAGCGTGTCGAGGGCACGGGCGCGCTGCTTCGCGTTCGAAGGTTTGTCGGCGTGCAGCCACAGCAACGGAAACAGCAGGTTGAAGCGCTGCACGCGTTCCGGCGACGGCAGCCGCGTGACACCTTTGGCGGGCGCGCCACCGGCGTGTTCACGCAACACGCTGAGGTTGGATGCGCCGCCCGCGTGCACCGGTGCGAGACTGCCGATGCGCTGCTGCACGTCGAGCAGATCGATGCTTCGCTCGAACACGCGCGCATCGAGCGGCGCGTGCGGATTCGCGGCGAGTTCGTCCCGTAGGCCGAGCATGTCGTTGCGCCACGCGTCCCGTATCGCGGCGGCGCGTGCGCCTTCCTGACCGGGCTGACTGTATTGCGCGGCGATCGCGTCGAGGCGGCCGGTGGGCGGCGGCACTGCGCCACGCTCGGGCCGCGTTTTGATCCCCGGCGCGGCGCTCGTGCCGTGGTCGTCGCCGTGTTCGCCTTGCGAATGCCCCCCGCCGCCGCCTCTGCCGCCGCCGTCGCGATTCACTTTCTGGCCTTCGGCGTGATGCGCTTCGGCGTCGTCGGGACCGTCGTCTTCGAGACTCGCGCCGTTGCTGCGCTGCTTCTTTGCGGCGCGTCGCTTGCGGGCCAGTTGATCGGCCATCCGTTTGGCGCGTACGGAACTGACCGACGGACCGCGCTGCGCGTCGCCGCCGTAAGTGAAGTTGGTGGAGCCGCGATACAGCGCGGCGAACTGCGCGCCGTTGCGCGCGCCTTGCGCATTCGCGGCCTTTTGCTGCGTTTCCGCCGTGCGCTGCGCGTGGGCGGCGGCGGTGTCGTTACCCTGATGCGAAATCCGGCTCATACCGTTCGCCTTGTAAAAGGGCAGAGAGCGAGCCGCGTCAGAGCGGCACGGCCGCCTGCATCATTTCGTTGGCGAAGTGCAGAATCGCCGCGCACGATAGCGGCGCGGCGACCACGATCACCACCGTCACCGCAATCAGTTTCACCGCGTGCGAAAGCGTCTGGTCCTGCATCGACGTAATGGCTTGCAGGAACGATACGCCGAGCCCGACCACGGCCGCGACGATTACCGCGGGCAGCGACACGGTCAGGCAAAGCAACATGCCCTGGGTGGTGAAGCGGATCAGCGTATCGATTTCCATGGTTCTATTTGTGCAGGAGCACGCTATTTGTAGGACATCACGAGGCCGTGAATGAGCGTCGACCAGCCGTCCATCACGACGAACAGCAGCAGCTTGAACGGTATCGCGACGTTGGTCGGCGTAACCTGATTCAGGCCCATGGCAAGCAGCACGTTGGCGATGATGAGATCGATCACGATAAACGCGATGTACAGCATGAAACCGATCTTGAACGCGTCCGTCATTTCGGTGAGCGTGAAGGCGGGCGCGAGGACGATCAGGTCGTCTTCCTTGAGTTGCGCGGCTTCTTCCTTGGGCCAGACCACGGAAGCCGAGCGCAGGAAGAAGCGCTTTTCCCGCTCGTTCGTATGCTTGACGAGGAATGCGCGGAACGGTTCGCGTGCCGCGCCGAACGCCTGAATCAGCGCTTGCGACGGTTGCGAGGCAAGCTGCTGGCCTTCGAGCGATTTCGCGGCCAGCATGCCGATTGGCGCCATCACATACAGCGAGACGAGAATCGCGATGCCGTTGAGCACCATGTTCGGCGGCACCTGTTGCACACCGAGCGCGTTGCGCAGAAGGCCGAGCACGACCACGATTTTTGCGTAGGACGTCACCACCATGGCGACGAAGGGCAGCAGACTAATCGCGACGACGACCAGCAGCAGCCCGGTGATATCACTGAATTGGACCATGCCTGTGCGCCATGCGAATGATGCGAATGCCGAGGTGCTCGCCGACTGTCACGAGCTCGCCGTAACCGATGGTTTGCCCGTGCGCTACGAGCCGCAACTGCGCGTCCGCGACGGGCACGGGCAGTTCCAGCACATAACCTGGTCCGAGCGCCGATAGCTGCGCGAGCGACAATGCCACCGTATCGATCTCGAACTGCACGGGCAATTCGAGTTCATCGATCCGGATCGGGTCGGCGGGATCGTCGATCGCAAGCCCGGCGTCGGCGCTCGCCGGGTCCAGCTCTTCTGACATATTCGGCTCCTTGACGATGACGAGCGACTGCCCGTCGATTTCCACTGCGGCACACACGCGCGTGAGCCCGCAGACACCCCACGCAGCGATGGCGCGAGGCCGTGCGCGGGGGGCGGATGAGTCGTTCGACGCAATGACGAGCGTCGCGTCGAACGAGGGGAAGGCGGCGCGCAACAGCACGTCGCCGGGTTCAAGGCCGTTCAGCGTGGCGACCGCGAGACGTTTGACGCCGAGCACCAGACTGCCGGGAATGACGAGATCCGGTGTGTGCTGGACCGGCTGGTGCGCATCTGTTGCGTTGGCTGTGGACGCGCTGTGACGCGCGAGACGATCGAGTACGTCATAGCAGCCCGCATCGGCGACGATCGCGGCTTCGTAGCGTCGCTCGTCCAGCATGAACGACAGCGCGACCATACGATCGTGGCTCCTATTCGTTTGCGACAGGCTCTGCTCGTCGGCGCGCTGGCGGCGCACGTCGAGTACACGCGGATCGTCGAATCCGACGCGCCTGAGCCGTTCAAGGAGCGCTTCGAGCACCACACCTGCAACCGCCTGGCGCAACGCGAGATCGGCGGGCGGACGTGCGCCTGGTGCGTCGCGGTCAGGCCATGCGGCGATGGCGAGCGCGGGCCATGTGCGCAGATCGAGTGCGAGACGCAGACGCAGACGGGTCTCGCCGTCGTCCGCGCCGATGGTCAGATCGATCATGCCGGGGTCGGCGCATCCGGCAGAAAACTGCGGCGCGTCGGTCCATGCCATGTGCCACTGCGTGATACCCAGCGTGGCGTGCAAGTGCGCGACGACGCGCGTATCGCACAGCGTTCGCGTGATCCGTGCATCGGCGTGATCGACGGCCGGCAAGACGAGCGGCGTTACGGAGGCCGGTTGCGGCGGCGCTTCGCGATGTGCCGGCATGCGAGCCGAGGCTTCGCTTGCCGCCGCTTCGCGCACGGCACGCTGGCCGGTGGCCGCAAGGTCCGGGTCCAGGTCTTCGATAGTCGGCTCGTCGAGCGGATAGGTCATGCGCAGGGAATTCGTCACCAGACAGTGAGTTCGATGTCGCGGGCTTCACCCCACGCGCGCAGCAAAGTGTCGAGTTCACGCTCGAGCAGTGCGCTGTGTTCCAAGAGTAGTTGTCTTGCCGACACATCCGTCGTGTCGAACCGAAGCTGCAGACTGAAACGCGAAAGAGTCAGATAGAGCGTCGTGTGCGGAAGCAGGTTTTGATCGAGCGGCAATTGCACTTCCCAGTTGCCCGCTTCCACGATCGACGGATCGCCGCAAAATGTGCCGATCTCGCGAGCCAGCGAACCCAGCAATTGCACCACTCGCTGCTGCTGACGATAGACCGCGTTCACCACCGGTTGTGCGGCATCGGCGACACGCGCGCCGATGGCGGCGCGCAGCGGCGTCGTGTGGGTGGTATCCGATGCGACCGTGGCGGGTGAATCGTCATGACCGGGTTCGTCGCCGGGTAGCGAGTGGAAAGGGCGTGGCGGTGTCGGGGCGTCGTCGTCATTCGTATCGTCGGCGTGACTGCCTTGCGAGCCGGCATGTGCGTCGGCATTCGACTGACCGCCTAGCCGATGCAGCACGCGGCGGCGGCCGAGCAGCGCGGCGTAATCGAAACCGCGTGAACGCGAACCCTGGCGTGCGACGGTGTCGTCGGTAGCGTCGCTGTCGGACTCGTTGGGAATCACGCGCACATGGCGCGCCACGATATGCGTCATCGTCGCCTCAGATCGACACGCGGCCGAGCGGCTGCAACTCGACATGCTCGCCGAGTTCCTGATACGAATACACGGCGAGCCAGTTCAGTCGCGTCTCGATCATGCGGCGCACGTAACGGCGTATGTCCATCGACGTCACCAGCGCAACGCCTTCCCGTGGTGCCACGCCAACAAACGACTGGATCTTGTCGATCAGCAAGGTCGCCTCGTCGGGCGGCAGCGCGAGAAAATTGCCGGTGGGCGTCTGCTTGATGGCCTGGCGAATGTGCTGCTCGACAGGCATATCAAAGAGCACCGCCGACAAAGTCCGCTCGCCTCTGGCGGCGCGATGTGCCAGAAAGCGCGAAAGATCGCCCCGCACGTACTCCGTCAGCATCAGCATGTCTTTCTCTTTCGGACCCCACGCGATCAGACTTTCCATGATGGTGCGCACGTTGCGGATCGAAATCTGTTCTTCGAGCAGTCGCCGCAAGACATCGGCGATACGCTGCGGCGGCAGTACTTTCTGCACTTCCGCGACGAGGCCGGGATAGTCGCTCGCGAGCTGGTCGAGAATCCATTGCACTTCCTGGATGCCGAGAAAAAGCGGCGCGTGGCGGCGCATCAGCGCGACGCACGCGTGGGCAATCGCCTGTTCCGCGCGCCATGTCGTCGTTTTAGGCGGAACCGTGCGCTCGTCGAGCCAGCGTGTCGGCGCGCCGCTGGTGTCGATCGGCGGGCCCGCTTCGCTGCGCGCGATCAGCGCGTCGAGCGCGGTGCTTTCGTCGGCGGTCAGCACGATGGGCGCGGCTGAGTGCGCGAGGCGGCTCGCTTCCGGCAACATGACCTTGCCGGCGGGCAGCTCGATGGTGAGTTGCGGCACGTCGTGCACGAGTATCTGACAAGTCGCAGCAGGCAGGGCCGCGTAGGTCCACATCGTGATGCCAGGAAACGGCAGACCGAGTTCTTCCTGCAAACGCGCGCGCTCGGTTTCGAACGATTTGTCGAGCGCGGTCATGGTGAGCCGGGCAACGAGGTCGGGCGCGATCCGTACGCCCAGCGGGCAGGTGAATTGCGGCGCGCGCGCCAGAATCGCGGGTACATCGATCTTCGATCCCGAGCGCTGCATGGCATGCAACGCTTCGCGTTCGTGACTCTGTTGCTGCGGCTTCTTCGTGTTCAGCCGCCACGCGGTGAAGGCAAGCGTGCCGGCGAGCAGCAGAAACAGGGCAGCCGGAAAGCCCGGTACAGCGGCGAATCCGAGCAGCAGCACCGCGGCAAAATAGAGCGCGCGCGAACTCGAACCGAGTTGCCGGCCGATTTCATCGCCCAGCGAGCCGGGTTTGACTTGCCGTTCGTCGGCCACGCGGGTAATCATCACGCCGGCCGCGACCGAGAGCAGCAGCGAGGGAATCTGCGACACCATCGCGTCACCGACCGACAGGATCGAAAAGCGGTTGGCCGCTTCGCCCGCCGTCATGCCGTGATACGCCACGCCCACCGCGATACCGGCCACGATGTTGATCATAGTGATGATGAGCCCGGCAATCGCGTCGCCCTTCACGAACTTCATCGCGCCGTCCATGCCGCCGTGCAACTGGCTCTCCACGGCGAGCGTGGCGCGCTTGCGCTTGGCTTCCTCTGCGGTCAGCAGATTCGCGCGCAGATCGGCGTCGATACTCATCTGTTTGCCGGGCAGCGCGTCGAGCGTGAAGCGCGCACCGACTTCGGCGACGCGCTCCGAGCCCTTGGCGATCACGATGAACTGCACCGTCGTGATGATGACGAACACCACCAGCCCGACCACGAGATTGCCGCCCACCACCAGTTCGCCGAAGCTCTCGATGATGTGGCCCGCTTCCGCATGCAGCAGAATTGACTTGGTGGAAGCAATATTCAGCGAGAGCCGATACAGCGTGGTGAAGAGCAGAAGCGATGGAAATGCGGACAGCGATACGACGTCGGGCACATACATGGTGACCATCAGCAAGGTCACGCTGATCGTGATGTTCACGCCGAGCAGAATGTCGATCAGTGCTGGCGGCAACGGCAGGATCATCAGCGAAATGATCGCGACGATCAGGGCGACGATACCGATTTCACCGCCGGCAGGCAGTTTCAACGACTTCAGCATGATGGGTCTCGTCAGTGGAGGGCGGGCGGCGCAGTGGAGTCACCGGGCGATGAGACGTCTTCCTGCAACGGCGCGGCTTGCCCGCTCCTTGCGCCGATCGACTCGACCCAGCGCAGAATCGCTGCCACGGTTTCGAACAGTTCTTCGGGAATCGGCTGGTCGAGATCGACCTTGTATAACGCGCGCGCCACGGGTGGATTGCCGATGATCGGCACGCCCGCATCGCGCGCCACGCGGCGCAATTCGGCGGCGCTTTCGTCCATGCCTTTGGCGATCACGCGCGGCAGCGGATGTTCGTGCGGCGCGTAACGCACGGCCACGGAGTAGTGCGTCGGATTGACCACCATCATGTTGGCCATCCCTACTTTCGATTGAGGCGGCGCGCTGAGAATTTCACGCGCGAGCCGCCGGCGTTCGCCCTTGATGCGTGGATCGCCTTCCTGATTCTTGTGCTCGCGCTTCACTTCGTCCTTGGACATCTTCATCTTCTTCAGGAACATGAAGCTCTGCAGCTTGACGTCCGCCGCGCCGACCAGCACGAAGACGGCGGCGGCCACCATGAAGAGTTTGATCAACAGGTCCCAGAACATGCGCACGAGCCCTGGTAACGGCTGATAAAGCGACCCGACGATCAGCGGAAACAGCCACTTGATGGTTTGCCACATCACGACGAATACGATCACCGCCTTGACGATCATCTTTGCGCATTCGATCAGCGTCTTGACCGAGAAGATCCGCTTGAGGCCCGCCATCGGACTGACCGCCTTGGGGTCGGGCGTGATGGGCTTGGTGGCGATCTGCATGCCGACCTGAGCGATCGAGCCTGCAATCGCGGCGAGCGCCGCGATGCAGATGCACGGCACGATCGCCGAGAGCGCCAGCATGCCCACCTTGTACAACTGCGTCTGCATATTGGTGAGGGAGTGATCGCCGTTCAGGAAGCTCGTGGCGATCAGCACCGCCTCGCGCATGGCGTCGCTGAAGCGGCTTGCGCCGAACATCAGCAGAAGGACCACCGCCGACATTGAAATCGAGTCGGTCAGATCGCTGCTGCGGGACACCTGTCCTTCCTTGCGCGCGTCCCGCAGCTTTTTCTGGGTTGGCTCTTCGGTCTTTTCGTCGCTCATTTCGGCTGGCGCGGCTGCTCGCAAGGGAGGAGATCGCCCGACGATAGCGCCTGTGCCGTCCACCCAAGCCATGCGAGGCGAAGCGGGCGCACGCATTACGAAGCGGGCATGACGGCACTGAGTGGCACATGGGGCACATAGCGGTGCATTGCGCCACAGCGAAAGTCGTGCGGCTTCGCATCCGTTGCGCCGACTTCGCATCGGCTCGCGTGGCGCCGCGCCGCGGTTGCTATGTTTTCGTCATCCTTCCCGACCGCTCCGGTATGGCGCGGTCGACCTCAACGCTTCTGCCAGGAGCCCATCATCATGATCGTCAGCACGCCGGATTACCTGAACTGCAGCCCCGATGTCGTCGGCGGCCTGATCGAAACCGTTTCGACTGCGTTGCTGAGCAACTTTCCGAAGGTGTCGGCCGATCCGTACGACATCGAACTCGTGCTGGACGCATTGCGTGTGCTGCGTCCGCGCGTCGCCGAGATCGATACGCTCGACGGCATCCTGCACATGGTGCGCGGCCATTGGGACGACGCGATCCACGTGCTGCGTCAGGTTGGGGAAAACGCGCCGCGTTTCGGCTACGCCAAGGCGCTGCTGGCGTTCTGCCTGTCCGCGAAGGGCGACCCGGACTGGAAACAGTTTGCCGCCGAAGCCATGGAAGACAACCCGACCCGCGACACGCAGTCGCTCGTGCGCGCGCTCGAAGCCCGCGAAGACCTGCTCAACGCGATGAAGGTCAAGCGTGCCGGCGGTCAGTTCGTGACGCCGAAATCGTGCGAAGCGCTTGCCGAATTCGACGCGGAAACTGCCGACGCAGCCGAGACCGCGCCGCAGGTCGCTTCACAGCCCACCTCACAGCCGGCTTCGCAACCCGCCGCGCAGACAGCAGCCGTGGATTACTCGCAGCAGGCTTTCCTGCGCGCCTGAGCGGGCTGGAGCCGCGTTCGGCGCGGCACGTCGGGCCAACCTGTTAGCCGTTTTTCGAGGAGCCGCATATGACCGTCAATGCCACCCATGCCACCGCCAGCGCGCTGCAGGCGTCGCTCGAACAGATGTCGCAGGGCGCGAGTGCCGCGCCGGTTGCACAAGCCACGCCCGAACAGGCGCAGAAGTTCCAGTCGCTGATGCAGAACGGGCAGATGAGCGCGCCTGCCGCGCCGCAGTCCGATGGGACCGCGGTGGCGTCCAAACTCGTCGCGACGCAGGACGCCGAGTTGCAGCACACCGTCAACGACGCGCTGCAACTCGCGCAACAGGCGCCGACCATGACGATGAACGAAATGAGCGCGGGCACGATCCGCATGACACTCGAACTCGCCAGCACCCAGCTCGATCTGGAAGCGAAGATGGGCGTGGTGGATTCCTCGAAGTCGGCGATCGAAACGCTGATGAAGAACCAGTAACCCGTTCCGGACGCCGTCATCATGTCAAGCCGAGTGCCTGTCCGATCCGCGCGAACGCGCCGCTCCGTTGCCTTGCTGGGCGTGCTTGCGCTGTGCATTGCGCTCGGCGGCTGCAAGAAAGAGTTGTACGGCAATCTGTCCGAGCAGGACGTCAACGAAATGGTGGTTGCGCTGCTCGAACGCGGCGTTGATGCGTCCAAGGATACGGCCGACGCGGGCAAGACCTGGTCGCTCGACGTGGACGACGCGCAGCTGGTACGCGCCATGGAAGTGTTGCGCGCGCGTGGTTTGCCGCACAGCAAGTTCGACGACCTCGGCGGCCTCTTCAAGAAAGACGGGCTCGTTTCCACGCCGACTGAAGAGCGCGTGCGTTTCATCTACGGCACGTCGCAGGAACTGTCGTCCACGTTGTCGAAAATCGACGGCGTGCTGGTGGCGCGTGTGCAGATCGTGTTGCCGAACAACGATCCGCTGGCGCAGACCATCAAGCCTTCGTCGGCGGCGGTGTTCATCAAGTATCGACGCGACTCCGACATCGGCGCTCTGGTGCCGCAGATCAAAACGCTCGTCATGCATAGCGTGGAAGGGCTGACCTACGATCAGGTGAGCGTGACAGCGGTGCCCGCCGACCCGGTCGAATATTCGCAATTGCCGGCCACTAACAGCCTGCCTGTCTGGCTCGTCGGCGTGCTGGCCGGCCTTGTCGTATTGACGGCCACCGGGCTGCTGGTGCTCGCGCGGCGTGGCGTGATGGCGGGCCGCTCGCGCGGCAAACTGGACAGCGCGGACGCCGTCGGTCCCGGCAACGGCTGGCTGGGCGGCTTGCTGGCGCGTCTGCGTCGGCTACGTCCCGCGAACTGAGCGCGCGCCCTTCTCGCGATGAGCGCGCCGACCGAATTGCCATTCCAGCGCATTGCGAGAGCGCTCGACGCCTATCGTCGCAATCTGGCCAGCGTGATCGACTGGGCCGAGCCGACGTGGTTCGCCGCGCTGCTCGGTTCCGATTCCGCGCAATGGACAAGCTGGCGCGCGGCGCTGGCGAATGCACCTGTTGCGCGCATTGAAGCCTGTTCGCAGGCGTTCGCGCAAGCGGCGGGCGTCGCAGCGCCGACGTTTGCCGCGCTCACACATGGCGCGCTTCGACCTGGACCGTCGGCCACTCTGCAACCGAACGCGGCGCTGCTCGATGTGCTGCCCGTCCAGCACGGCTTGCAGGTTTTACGCATGCGCGCGTTGTCGTTTCGTCGTGCGGAAGCACGGCGTCTGATCGACAAACGCACGCGGGCGCAGTTGTCGCAATGGGCCGGCGTCGGCATCGACCGTCTGACGCAGGACGCGCATCTCGCCGATGCGCCGGATATTGCGCGGCTGGCCGCGCGTGCCGCCATGCCGCCATTGACCACATTGGATGCCCAGACGCTTGCGGTGGAAGGCTGCGCGTTGCTGCTGCGCGATCTCGGTGCGCAGTCTCAGGCGAGCGGCGCCAATCACGTTGCCATCACGCCGTTTCCGTTGCTGAGGCTCGCGTTGCCGCGCGTGTTGGCCGCTCCCGCATGGCTGGCCGCCGTGCCCGACAGCATCGACGCGGCCGGCTCCGCGCGCCTCTTTGCGCGTCTTTCCGAACTGCTTCCGGAGTTTGCATGGCTATCTGGTTAAAGCGCGCTCGCTCGGCTTTCGATGACGAATCCGCTGGCGGCGTGATTTCCCGCGTCGGCGCGGCGTCCGATGTGATTCCTCGCGCGAGCTTCGGCGACCTGGTGTCGATCGACGAGGCGTATGCCGCGCTCGCCGTCGAACGGGAGCGGCTGCTTGCCCAGGCGCGCGACGAGGCGGCGCGCATCGTCGACGCGGGCCATCAGCAAGCGGCTTCGATTGCCGAAGCGGCGCAGCGCGAATACGACACGGCAAGCGAGCTGGGTTATCGCGACGGTTGCGATCGCGCGCTGGCCGACTGGATGGAGCGCCTCGCGGATGTCGCCAATGCGCAAAACCAGTTGCAGGTGCGAATGCGCGAGCGGCTTGCGCAGATCGTGGCGTCGGCGGTCGAACAGATCGTGCGCACGGAGCGGCACGAGGCGCTCTTCGAACGGGCGCTGGGCACGGTCGATCGTATCGTGGAGGGCGCGACGTATCTGCGGGTGGCGGTGCATCCCGACGACCACGGCGAAGCCAAAGCCACCTTCGACCGCCTTGCTTCGCGTTGGCGGGAGCTCGGTCAGCCGATCCCGCTTTCGGTGATCGCCGACAAGCGGCTCGATCCGGGCAGCTGCGTGTGCGAGTCCGATTTCGGCACGGTCGACGCCAGTCTGGATACGCAATTGCGCGCCATGCGCAGCGCGGTTTCGCGCGCGTTGAAGCGTTCGGTGGAAGAGGCGGATGCGCCTCAGGACGAATCGCCTGAGAACGACCCCGGTTATGGCACGACGATGCGCGACGAGGAAGCCGCATGAGCGCACCCTGGCTGACGCGCACGATCGACTTCGACCGTCTCACCGACGAGATCGAACGCGAGATTCTTTCGCTGCCGGGCGTGACGCGCACGGGCAAGGTGCTGGAGGTTATCGGTACGCTCATCAAGGTGTCCGGCCTCGATCTTTCGCTTGGTGAACTGTGCGAACTGCGGGCGCCGAACGGCAGCCTGTTGCAGCACGCCGAGGTAATCGGCTTTACGCGCGACGTGGCTTTGCTCTCGCCGTTTTCGCGGCTGGAAAACATCTCGCGATCCACCCAGGTCATAGGTCTTGGCCGTTCGCTCGCCGTGAAAGTGGGCGACATGTTGCTTGGTCGCGTGATCGACAGCCTCGGCGAGCCGGTGGACGGCGGACCGCCTATCGAATCGGACACGCTGCGGCCGATCTTTGCAACGCCGCCCGATCCCATGAGCCGTCGCATGATCGAAGCGCCCATGCCGACCGGCGTGCGCGCGGTCGACGCGATGATGACGCTTGCCGAGGGGCAGCGCATGGGCATCTTCGCGCCGGCGGGTGTCGGTAAGAGTACCTTGCTCGGCATGTTCGCGCGAGGCGCGTCGTGCGACGTCAACGTGATTGCGCTGATCGGCGAACGCGGCCGCGAAGTGCGTGAATTCGTCGAACTGATTCTCGGGCCCGAAGGTATGGCTCGTTCGGTGGTGGTGTGCGCGACGTCCGACCGCTCGTCGATGGAACGCGCGAAAGCCGCGTACGTGGCGACCGCGATTGCCGAGTACTTCCGCGATCGTGGTCAGCGTGTCTTGCTGATGATGGACTCGCTCACGCGTTTCGCGCGGGCGGGCCGTGAAATTGGTCTCGCTGCCGGAGAGCCGCCGGCGCGGCGAGGTTTTCCGCCGTCGATTTTTGCGGAACTGCCGCGCCTGCTGGAACGCGCCGGAATGGGCGAGACCGGCTCGATCACCGCGCTTTACACGGTGCTCGCGGAAGACGACAGCGGCAGCGATCCGATTGCCGAAGAAGTGCGCGGCATTCTGGATGGCCACATGATCCTCTCACGCGAAATCGCGGCAAAGAATCAGTATCCGGCCATCGACGTGCTCGGCAGTCTTTCGCGTGTGATGCCGCAAGTCGTGCCGGACAGTTTCGTGCAGGCGGCGGCGCGCATCCGTGAGTTGATGGCGAAGCATCGTGAGGTGGAGATGCTGTTGCAGATTGGCGAATATCAGGCAGGGACGAATGCGCTGGCCGATGAAGCCATCGCCAAGGCCGACGCGATCAAGGCTTTCCTGTCGCAACGCACGAGCGACTACGCCGCGCCAGGTGATACCGAAGCGCAACTGTACGACCTGAGCGGATTCGGCGCATGACGACAGGATCGCGGGAGATGCAGCAGCGGCGCGTCATCGCGCTGGAGCGATCGCGCACGCGCCGTCGACGTCTGGATGACACCTTGCGGGCAACGCTCGCCGCCCAGCGCAACGCGCACGCCGCGCTGGAAGCCGCGCGCGATGCCAGCCGCGAGCAGATGGAACATCAACTCGGCGTGCTGCAGTTCTACCAGCATCGTATCGACGCCATGATGACCGGCACCGAGCCGTTTGCGCTGGATGAACTCAATCATTGCCGTCTGTACATCGGCGTGGTGAACGACAGGCTGCGCACGCTCGAAGCGCAATTTGCGCAGGCCGAGTCCAACGTGCAGGCCAATCTTCAGGCGATCGGCGAAACGCAACGCGACATTGCGCTGAATCAGGGGCGCATCGATCTGTGCGGAGAGCGCGTGCGCGAGATTCGTCGCGCACAGGAGAACGCCGCCAGCGATGCAAGCGATGAAGAGGCCGAGGAAATCGCACTTGCACGACGTTTTCAGGCTGGCGGGGCGCGCGCGTGAACGATATTTTTTCGGCACTGCCGCAACTCGGCACGCTGCTTGTCGGCTATATCACGTTGATCGGCGTTTGTTCTCTGCGCCTGTTCATCGTCATGTTTATTTTTCCGCCTACCGCCGACGGTCTGCTGCAAGGCGTGGTGCGTAACGCGGTCGTGCTGCTGTTCAGTTCCTACGTGGCGTACGGCCAGCCGGTTGCATTCATGCAATCGTTGCACGGCGTTCTGCTGCTCGAAGTGGGTTTGCGCGAGGCGCTGATCGGCCTCGTGCTTGGATTCTCGGCCTCGATCGTATTCTGGGTAGCGGAGAGCGCCGGCACCTATATCGACGATCTGACCGGCTATAACAACGTGCAGATCACCAACCCGACACGTCAGGAACAATCCACGCCCACCGCCACGCTGCTCGGCCAGATTGCTTCCGTCGCGTTCTGGGCGCTCGGCGGCATGATGTTTCTGCTCGGCACCTTGTACGAGTCGTATCACTGGTGGCCGATCGCGTCGGCCGGACCGAATGTGTCGAACATTCTCGAATCGTTCGTCCTCACGCAAACGGATTCGCTGATGCAAACCGTCGCCAAGCTCGCGGCGCCGATGATGTTTATTCTGCTGCTGATCGATTTCGCGTTCGGCTTCGCGGCCAAGTCTGCATCGAAACTGGATCTCATGACATTGAGTCAGCCGGTGAAGGGCGCCGTCACCGTGCTGATGCTGGCGCTCTTCGTCGGCATCTTCGTCGACCAGGTGCGCGATCAGGTGACGTTGCGCGGCCTCGCAGCCGAATTTCGCGGATTGACTGACGCGTCGAAATCTCCGACATCGAAGGACAAGCCTTGAGTTTCTTTTGAGCTTGTCGTGCTGTCGCATGTTTGCCTTATAAAACTCAAACCTTCTCAAACACACGGCGAATTTCAGATTTATTGAAAGTGTGTTTTATGCGTCTAGTTACATTGACTCCACCCGACGCAACGCGCGTACCGCGTGCAGCGTGTCCGGCACACACAGGAGTCGCCCATGTTCTCGATGCTTTACTTCCCGGTGGTATCCGCGCTTGCCACAGGCTCGCCGTGCGCAGACCTGACGTTGTCGAAGCGCTTTTTCGATGCGCTGCTGGACGGCAAGCTGAACGCAGCGAGTCAGCTTGCGAGCCGTTGGGCCGACGAGGCAGGCAATGCCGACACCGCACCTCACGCATTGCAATTGCACGCCGACATGCAGTTGATGCTGGGCATCGAAGTGGAAGCCGAGGAGACGTATCGCCGTGCGCAGAAGCTGATCCGTTCATCCAAGCACGCGATTCGCACGGTGTCGTGCCGTAACGCCGCGTGGCAAGCCTTGTTTCGTCATCGTCTGGGTACGGCATTGGCCTGCTTTTCGCGTGTCGCCGACGAACACGAGATCGAGCCCGAGCGTGCAGTGGAAGCGCATGTCGGGATTGTGTGCGTGCTTCACGAACTCGGTCGAACGAGCGAAGCGGCCGACGCGCTGGACGATCTGTTCGAACGCGTCGAGCGCGATATTGACGACGACGCGAGCCATTGGCATGCATTGCTGTCCACTTTGCGTTTCGATCTCGCCGTGCAAATGGATGTGCGCGGCGCAGCGGCGCTGCGCGATCACGTGTACTGGCAATCGGGGTTATCGAGCGATCGCGCGCCGCGACCCGGTCAGGGCGCGAACGCGAGTGTAGATGGCCTTGCGCGTGCCGTGTTCGGCGTGCGCTCGCCGCTGCTGCGCGAGCGTATCGATTATCTGCAACAGCTGCGCCTCGCAGCCTGCGCGGACCGCGACGCAATCGGCGAATTGCAACGTCATTTGCAATGGTCGCGTGAGCAGGGACTTTGCGATTATCAACGCACGTTGCGCCTGGAAATCGCACTCGCGACGCTGGCCGGCGCGGCGCCGCATCTGGCCTGTTCGATACTGGAACCGCTGCACCAGGCCGGCCGTAACGGCACGACGGGTCACCGGCAACTCGAATATCTCTACTGCACCGCCAAGACGCGCCAGGCCGAAGGACGCGCGCAGGAATCGCTGCAACTGTATAGCCGCTATGCGCTGGTGGCAATGCAGTGTTTGCGTGAGGATTCGCAAGTGCGCGCGCCGTTCCTGCAACGCAGCGCGAAGGCGTCGCCGCAACTCGACGATGTGGGCGCACGTCTGCCCGCCAAATACCGTCGCGCCTATGGCTACGTACTCGACAACCTCGACCGGCGCGATCTTTCCGTGCGTGAAGTCGCGGCGGAGATCGGCGTAACCGAGCGAGCACTGCAAAGCGCTTTCAAGAATTTCCTCGGTCTTTCGCCGACTGAACTGATTCGCCGTCAACGCATGGAACGGATTCGCGCGGAACTCACCGACCGTTCGTATTCGAGCGATCGCGGCGTGCTCGGCGCGGCGAGCAAATGGGGCGTGCAGAACCGCTCCACGCTCGTGAACGGCTATCGCAAGCAGTTTCACGAAGCGCCGTCGGAAACGCTCGAACGATAGCGCGGTCTGCTTGCCGCACGGTTATCCCGTCTTTTTCCCTTTACCCTCAATCAGTCGACTCCATGAAATCGAAGACGCTGTTTTGCGCCGCGTGGCTCGCGGCGTCCCTCACGTGTGGCGCGTTGGATTCCGCGGACGCAGCGCCAGTGCGCTGGCGCGGCACGACGGTGCATATCGCCGTCGAAGGCAAAGACCTGAAAGATGTGCTGCGCGATTTCACCGCGAGTCAGGGTGTGGCCGCATCGATAGCGGGCAGCGTGCAGGGCACGGTGACGGGTCATTTCGACATGTCGCCGCAACGGTTCCTCGACACGCTCGCGTCGACCTTCGGCTTCGTGTGGTTCTATGACGGCAGCGTGCTGTCCATCAGCAACGCCAACGACGTCACGCATCAGGTCATCCGGCTGGATCACGCTTCCGCGGGTGACTTGCGCGCAACGCTGCGCACGATGAAGGTGGACGATGCGCGTTTTCCGGTGATGTACGACGAAAGCGCGGGCACGGCAATCGTGAACGGGCCGCCGCAATACGTTCAGATGGTGAGCGAAATTGCTCGCCGGCTGGACGAGAATGCGAGCCGGCGCAGCGGCTCCGTGATTCGCGTGTTCAAGCTGAAGCACGCGTGGGCCGCCGACCATAAAGTGCAGATCGACGGCAACACGATTACGGTGCCCGGCGTGGCGACGGTGCTGTCGAATATGTATCACGCCAAACAGCAGCAGAAAAACGGCGGCGACTCGCAAACTTCGGTCGCGCCGAATATGCAGCGCGTGCAGGCCATGAACGACGTGGGCGGCGGCAACACGGGCGGCGGGCAGGTCAACAACCCGCCGCTGCCGCCTAACATGGCCGACGCACAAGGCGGAACGCTCGGTGGTCTGGTCGGCGGCGCGCAGCCGTCTAACTACGGCGCGGCCGGTAACGTGGGTTATGCAAACACGCCAGGCGGATCGCAGATGAGCCAGCCGAGCGGCGGCGATCTCACCTTGCCGATCATGCAGCCCGATTCCACCACCAATTCGGTGCTGATCCGCGATACGCCGCAGCGCATCGACCAGTACGCCTCGCTGATCGCGCAACTCGACACACGTCCCAAGCTGATCGAAATCGAAGCGCACATCATCGAGATCGACGATGACCTGCTCAAGCAGATCGGCGTGGACTGGCGCGCACACAACAGTCACCTGGACTTCCAGACGGGCTCCGGCACGTACCAGCAGAATAGCTATAACGGTTCGATCAATCCCGACTTCGGCACCAGCACGCTCGCGGACGGCACGACAGTAGTATCGGCCACCCCGGTGGGCGCGTCGATCACGGCTGTGCTCGGCGACGCAGGACGCTATCTGATGGCGCGTGTGAATGCCTCGGAGAGCACGTCGAAGGCGAAGATTGACGCCTCGCCGAAAGTCGCGACACTCGACAACATCGAAGCCGTGATGGACAACAAGACGAAGTTCTTCGTTCGTGTGTCGGGCTACACGTCGGCGGATCTGTACAGCGTCTCGACAGGCGTTTCGCTTCGCGTATTGCCGATGGTCGTGCAAGAAGACGGCAAAACGCGCATCAAGCTCGAAGTGCACATCGAAGACGGCCAGCTTACCGGTCAGCAGGTCGACAACATCCCGGTCATTACGAGCAGCGAGATCAACACGCAGGCATTCGTCGGTCAGGGCGAAAGTCTGCTGATCGCGGGGTATAGCGTCGACAACAATTCGAACGGCGTGACGGGTGTGCCTGGCTTGTCGAAGATCCCCATTCTGGGCGCGCTGTTCCGCTACAACAACGATCAGCGCTCGCATATGGAACGGGTGTTCCTGCTGTCGCCGCGCATTCTGGATCTCTGATCCGGGCGCCAACGATTCGCCTGCAAAAGAAGCGGCAGGTCGGCCACGCGTGAATCGTGGCTGATCTGCCGCTTTTTTAACGTCTGCGAGTTGCGCCGGCGAGCAGCGCCGCCGGCACGGAAAACGAAGTGAGCGACGAGGTATCGCGGGCCGACGCTTCGCTGTCGTGCGCGGCGAATCGTGCAACGGAATGGATCGACGCGCTCGCATGGCTCGGCCACATGGCGGCATATTGCGCCCAGGGCTGGGCGCTGCGTGCTGCCTCGCTATCTTTCGCGTGGACGTCGAGCGTGCGGTGCGGCGGTGTGTCCACGGTGTCCATTGTGTCCCGCGTATCTTTAGCATCGAGGTCGACCGGACGTTGCATTGCCGGCCGCGTCTCCCCTGTTTGCGCGGAATCGAGCAACGGCTCGCTCTCCGCCATGGCATCGCACAGCTCGACGCGATAACCGTGCGCGTACATGGTGCGAAGCTGGACCCCTGAAGCGCCGTTGAGTCCGAGCTTCTTGCGCAGCTTGTAGATGTGCTGCTCCAGCGTTCGGCCGACGATATCTTCCGTGCTGCTCCAGATCGCGCCGGCGATGTGGCGGCGGCTCACGTATTCCCCGGCACGCGAGAACAGCAGCCACGCAATCGCGAACTCGCGCACAGTGAGACGGATTTCGTTGTCGTCCACCACGACAGTGCCCGTGCGCCGATCAAGGCGGTAAGGACCCAACTCGGCCCATTCTTCCGACTGAACCGGCGTGCACGACTGAAAGCGTCGCAGTGCCTGATACGTGCGGACTTCGAGCTCGCCCCGATCGATCGGCGAGAGGACGACATCGTCGGCCCCCACTTCGAATGCACGCTCGATGCTGTCGCGGTCGGCGAACGAGCCGATCACGATCAGCGGGGCACGGCGGTCGCCGTAGCAGGCCCGGCGCGCGAACACCGCACGCGTGGCGTCGATGCCGGTCGCGGTGTCGACGAGAATGGCGTGGAAGTCCTCGCGATAGATGGCGCGCGATAGCGCGACGTCATCGAGGAAGCGGCAGCATTCGGTTGTCTCGTCACGAAAGCTTTCGCAGATCACATTGAACAGGCTGCTACTGGTTGTCAGCACAGCAAATTTCAACTTGCCCTCCGGGGACGGGTGCATAAGGCTCCTTCAAAGCCACATTGCTTGCCCCGAAAATTACGGCCCAGAAATTATCAGGGCTGTAACCAATTGTTTCGACAAAAAGGCACATTGAAATCGCATGAAATATCGGTATTTTTTTCGCTTTTTTTCGTTCGCAGTAAATACGCAATTGAATCAAGGTATTTAGCCTCACGATGCATGGTCAATTGTTATTGAGGTAGCAATTTCTCCCTCATTTCGCGTAAGCGGTAAAAGAAACCCATGCCGCCCGCAATCCCATGCGAAGCAAGGTTCGCAGCACCTTTCAGTGCTGCAAGCACACTTGACGATTGTTGAGCATTGGAAAAGTGCTTTGAAAGGACGTTGGCTTCGCGTGTCCCTGAGTTTTGTTGAAAGTGTGGGACGGATGCCTATTTAGACTCGCCTGTGAAGACGCTTCAAACGCGCTTCGCTATTTATTTTTCTGGTGCGAGTTCCAATTCGGGTCCGCTCATGTCCTTTCTGTTAAACGCCTGGTATGTTGCCACTTTTTCCCGTGAGGTCGGCGTCGATGCGCCATTTGCGCGGACCTTGCTCGGCCGTCCCGTGGTGCTGTATCGCGATGAGGCGCAGCGCGCCGTTGCACTCGACGACCGTTGCGCACATCGCTTCGCGCCGCTTTCGCAAGGACGCATCGTGCAGGGCGCGCTGGAGTGTCCTTACCATGGCCTGCGTTTTAACGCGGGCGGCCAGTGCGTGCACAACCCGCACGGCGACGGGCGCGTGCCGTCCGGTGCGCAGGTCCGTACCTATCCCACGGTCGAGCGCTATGGTGCGGTCTGGTTCTGGCCGGGCGATCCCGCGCGCGCCGACGCTGCGCTGCTGCCGACATTTCCTTTTGTCGATCCCGACAGCAACATCACGCACGAAGGTTATCTGCACACTCGCGCGCACTATCAATTGAGCGCCGACAATCTGCTCGACCTGAGTCACTTCCAGTTTCTGCACCCGGACACGCTGGGCAGTGAAGCCATGGCGCGCGGCGACGTGCAGTCCGGCCATCTCGGCGACACCGTCTGGGTACGCCGCAGCGCGTACGACGAGGCTTTGCAGCCGTTCGTCGCAGAAGGCTTCGGCGTGGCACCGGGAACCCGCGTGGACCGCTGGATGGACGTGCGCTGGACGCCGCCGGGCCTGCTTTCGATCGTGATTGGCGTGACCGCCGCCGGTATGGCGCGCGAAAGCGGACTGATCGCACCGTCGGCACATTGGCTGACGCCGGAGACAGAGCGCACGACCCATTACTTCTTCGCCTTCGGATTGCCAAAAGAGATGGGCGACACCGCGCGTCAACTCGTGCGATACGCGGTGGAAGGCTTGATGAAACCATTCGAGAGCGAGGATTTGCCCATGCTGGAGGCGCAGCAAAATAATCTGGGCGACCGGGATTTCTGGGAGATGCAGCCGGCGCTACTGCCGATCGACGCCGGCGCGATTCGCGCACGCCGGATCATGGAGCGGCTCATTGCGGCTGAACGCGCGGATGCCGCGGGAAGTCAGGCCGCATCCGCGCGCACGATTGCGGTTGCGCCGGTGGCGGACACGTCGCGCGCGGTGGCTTGATGAGCGCCATGCCGGAGTTCGACGTAGAGAGCGAGGCGACGTTCGACGCTCGATCGTCCATGCACGCGCCGGGCGAATCGCTGAACGCCATCTGGGTGGAATGGATCGTCGAGATGTTGAGCGCGCTCGGTGTGCGTCACGCGGTGCTGTGTCCAGGTGGTCGGGCGAGCGCCATGTGTCTCGCGTTCGACGCACATCCCGGCGTTACCGTCCACATGGTCTGCACCGACGAGCGCAGCGGCGCGTTCGTTGCGCTCGGTCTGGCCAAGGCGAGTGGCGAACCGGTAGCGATCGTCACGACGTCCGGCTCCGCTATCGCCAACGTCTTGCCCGCGTTGACCGAAGCCGACGCTGCCAACGTGCCGCTCGTCGTGCTCACCTGCGATCGGCCACGGGCGTTGCGCGGCGCGGGCTTCGGGCAGATGGCGGATCACCTTGGCGCGACCCGCGCGTTCGTCCGCGCTCAGGCGGACCTTGCCGATCCCGTGGACTCGCCTGACGCGATCGCCGAGGCGCGCGACGCGCTGGCAAGCGCGCTCATGGCAATGCGCGACGGCGTCGACGAGCCGGAAGGCAGGTTGTTGCAGATCGACGCGCATCCGCCCGCACGGCGTCCCACGCGCGGCCCCGTGCATCTGAACGTGCCGCTGGCCGGTGCCTACGACGCCGTGGAGACGCAGCCCGTTTCGTTCGCCACGGTGCGTGCAGCGCGCGACGGCGATGCTCACGACCACGCCGCCAGTTCGCAGGCGCTCGCTGCTACGGAAGCCCGACGCATCGAGTCGATCACGAGCATCGTGGCGCGCGTTATCGAGCGAGTGCGGGCACGGCGCGCCCATCGCCCGCTCGACGGCGGGCTGAATGGACTGATCGTCGTTGGCCCGGAACCGGGCGTGTCGCTCGACGCCATTTATTCGCTGGCGGCATCGACCGGCTTTCCGGTACTCGCCGACGCGGGCAGCGGCCTGCGCGCCGCGCCGCAAGCGATTGCGCCGGACGCGGTAGCGCGGGGCAAACCGGGCGCGCTGATCGTCAACGCGTTCGACGTATTCGGCGGCGCGGCGCGACTCGCCGACACTCGCGCGGAACTGATCGTGCGTTTCGGTCTCGCGCCGGTGATGCCGGTACTGCACGCCTACCTTGAACAACAGGTCGACGTGCCCGCGATCAAGATCGCACCGCACGCTGTCGCGCACGATTATCTGCATAGGGGACTCGATCCGCGTGACGTGCTGGTGCTGGCGCCGCAATCGTCGCACGAGCCGCAGGCTACGGCAGCGCTCGACGAGCTGGGCAGCGCATTGCGTCATGCCGTGGCGGCCCCGCAGGCGGTCGCGTTCGCATGGCGTGACCGCTGGGCGAGCGCCGCCAGTTACGCAGCGCGCGAGCGGCGTGCGTGCGTCGCGGCGCTGCCATGGGGCGAAGTCGCGGCCGTGCATCGTGTGCTCGACGCACGCGGTTTCGCGTTCATGCATCTAGGCAACTCGATGTCGATGCGTCACGCGGACATCGGCTACGACGTACGCGCGGAACGCCAGGACATCTACGTGAATCGCGGCGTGAGCGGTATCGACGGTACGTTGTCGACGTTTCTCGGCGAAGTGCTCGCGCGACGCGATCCCGGCCTTGTGCTGCTCGGCGATCAGGCGCTGGTACACGATCTCTCCGCGCTGGCGAGTGCGCAACGCATCGGCTCGCCCGCATGCGTGTGCGTGGTCGACAACGGCGGTGGGGCGATCTTCGATTTCCTGCCGATCGCGCAGGCCGACGCGTACCAGCGCGCGATCCGCAATCCCTACAAATTTGATTCCGGCGCGCTCGCCCAGGCTTTCGGCCTTGCCCATCACCGTGCGACGAGCCGCGAGACGCTGGACGCGGCGCTCGAAGCCGCGCGGGTACATGCCGGGGTGACGGTCGTCGAGATTGCCGTCGAGCCGTTTTCCGCCGCGATGCAAATGCAACGTCTTGCGCACACGCTGGAGGGTGTTTGATGGATTGGGACGTCATGGAAAGCGCGGAGCAGCGCTCGGCTGAGGCGCTGCACCGCTATGCCTGCGCCACTGCGCCGGACGAGCAGTTTCTCGCGGACATGCAGCAGCGGATCGATGCGGCGCGCCGCGCGCCGCATCCGCGTCGGCGAAAAGACGCGCCGTTGCGCGTGCTGCTGCTCGGCTATAACGGCGCGGGCAATACGGGTGCCGATCTGCGCGCGATCGAAACGATCGGTCAGGTGCGACGGCTTTTCGCCGAGCGCGAACCGCGCGTGATGCTCTTCGCGCTCGGCAATCTGTTCGACGATCCGGTGCTTGCGAGCACACCTCGTCTCGTCTCTTCGCTGCCGTATCTGCCCGATGCGCTCGACGCCGCGGTTCGCGACGCCGATCTCGTCATCAACGTGGAAGGCTCGACGTATACGTCGAAATTCTCGGACTCGCTGGCGGGCGTGCTGATTGGTGGCGTTGCGCTGGCGCATGCGCATGGTCGGCCCGCGATAGCGTATGGCGTGGATAGCGGCACCATGAGTACTGCACTCACACGTTTTGTCGAGCGTAACGCTGGCGCGGGCGAGGTGGTCTGCCGCAACGAAGCGGCGCGCGAGCAGCTTGCCGCGCTGGGTGTCGCCGCACGACGAGGCGCCGATACCGCCTGGACCTACCGCGTGCCCGCGCGGACCAACGCCGCTTCCACCTCGCGGCGCGTAGCGCTCTGCCCGAACAATCCCTACTGGTGGCCTGTGCATGCCGACGCGGCGCGTGCCCGCGAACTCGATGCGCGCAATGAAACATCATCGCTGCGTTACGGGCCGCTGCATTTCCATTCCTGGGACGCTGGACGCGCCGAAGCCTATCGCGCTTACCTCGACCGGATGGCGACTGTCGCGATCGGTTTGCGCGAGCGAGGCTACACCCCTGTGCTGGTTGGTATGGAACAACTCGATTGCCATGCCTGCACCGATCTCGCGGTGCGGCTGCCGTTTACCGTCGAGATCGTCGCGCGGGGTCCTCACTCGCTGGCCGACGTGTGCGCGTCGGTGGCGACGGCGGACTGCGTCGTGACCACGCGCTATCACGCGGCAGTGCTGGCGATGTCGCATGGCGTGCCCGTGTTCGGCCTGTCGATGGACACGCGTATCGACCGCCTGCTCGACGAAGCCGGCTGTCCGCAATGGAGCGCGAATTGCGGCGATGAAACCGGCGCCGATGCGGCGCTCGCGGCCATCGCTTCGCTGGAAGAAGGCGGCACACGCGCAAACTTGCTGGCGGCTTATGAGCACTACGCGCACCGCCAGCGCGCCCTGTTCGACTCGATGGGCGAGCATCTGCAAACCCTGATCTGAAGCGACACGTCGCGCCCGACCCTCACGCGGCGCGACGTCATCCGATCCCACCGCGTTCACGGGAATGACAAAAACTTCGCGCTGCCATGCGCAAGTTCGGGTCGGCATTTCGTCCACGGCGCGCTTTACGATGTACTGACGGATCGGACACCCAGTTGCAGAAAGCCGTGTTTTTCGACCGTCACGGAGACCGCCATGTCGTCACCCTCAATTTCAGGCGCGCACACAAAAGACAGCCCGCAGGAGACGACCACATCGACTGACACCACGACGCCCGCACCGCTATCCAGCGCGCCCACGACGGGCGGCGATGGCGGCGCGCAGTTGTCGCGGCTCGGCAAGCTGAAGGCCAAACTGTCCGGTGCGAAGAAGCAGACCGCGGCGGGCGTGGCGAAACACGAAGGGAATCTCGGCGCGGCGGCGTCCGCCGGATATATCGGCTGGGGCGTGGATAACGCGGTAGCGGCGGGCGGTGGACTGGCTGGTGCGTTCCACCACACCACGCATGCCACCACGACCGTCGCGCAGGCGACCGGTGCCATCGGCGCGGTGCCTCAGGGGCTCGATATCGTGTCGACGGCGGTTGGCACCGCGCACAAGGCTTTCAAGCTATCGAACAGCGCCGAAAAAGCGCGAACCACCGAAAAGGGCACGCTGGAAGGCGACGAAGCGCGCCGCACGCTCGCGCAGGACAAAGGTAATCTGGCGCGCGCCATGCCGGGTGCCGTGCGCGACGTCGGTCTCGGTACGCTCAATATGACTAGCCGGATGGACGCTGTCGTCCATCCGGGCAAGTCGCTGTACGGAAGCGCGCCAGGGCCCGTTAAAGCGGACGGCAGCCTGGCCATCGGCGCAGGGGCGATGTATCTCGCGACGGGCGTCTTGCAGAACCGTTCCGTGGATCGCAAGGTCAAGCGCACGCATGCATTCAGCGACGCGTTGTCTCATCCGGCGAGCGCGCGCGAAGATATCGCGAGTCCCGCGATGCAGCACCTCGACGCCTGGCACGCAGAAGGCGCGATCGACGCCAACGTGTACTCGATTTTGCGTCAGCGTAGCGACGCCGACATAACGACGTTCACGCAAAGATTTGCGGCCCTGGGTCACGATGGCCAGAAGCGGTTGAACAAGACGCTTCATTTCTCGGGCGAGCAGGTCAAGCTCAACGTGCTCAACTTCAACCGCAAGACGAATCTCAATACCGCCAGCACGCGGCGTGCGATTCGCGAAGACGTGATCGACGCTTTCATTGCCGCAGACGACTCGCACTTTCAGCCAGGTCACACAGACACGCTTTTTACGCAGTTGAATGCGGTCCGGCAGGAACCGCGCGGCAAGCGTATCGGTCCGGACCTGAGCACGCTCGACGCGCATTTCGCCCGGCACGGCTTGCAGAAAAGTGAATTCGACCGCAATGCACTTGCGGCGATCGCCGGCTCCGGCAATCCGGATGCATTTCTGACTCGCTACAAGAGCCTTTCGGTAGAAGACCGGGCGCGCGTGCGCGACACGCTTCATTTCGGCTCATGGCGTTTCTGGAAAAGCGATGCTACCTTGCCGACCACCCGTTACCAGCGCGGCGATATTCGCCAGGCGCTTGCCCGGCATTTCGTGGACGGCGCGACGATCGAGCGCCTGCAAACGCTCAAGCATCGCTATAACGCGAAGGTCGTGCCGCTGAAGGCGAGCGGTACGACACCGCAAACGGCAGCGCCGCCCGACATGCTCAAGCATCATCTCGCCGCGTACCAGTCGCTCAACCTGGATTCGTTGAAAGAGGAGAAGCGTCACGCGAAAGTGCTGATGACTTATGGCGCGACGAACATAGCGGCAGGCGTGGCCGAACTGGCCGTGAATCCGATTTCCGGCGCGACCGGCGGCCAGTTGAGCGCGTCGCGCGCTGCGCTCAGCCCGGTGTACCTGATCTACGCGGGACGTCGTGGGCTCGTCAGCTATATCACGCAAAAGAATGCGCGGCCTATCGACGCCAACATGCACGAAGAGGCCTTGCTGCGCGCCATGCCACGCGTGCGCGAGCGCATCGGGTCGGGCGCTGCGTCGACACAGCGATTGCAGCATCGCGAAACGTTTCTGCGAACCGAACTGAAGCTCAGCGACGGCGACATCAAAAAACTCGACGCATTGGAACGCGCAGGCAATCACAGCGGCGCGCGCGAATTTCTCACGGCGAAGAATCCGGAGAACAACGTACTCGTTGCGTTGCGGGTGCTGGCCGAGGAACGGGGCGGCGTGGGATCGGATTTTCACCGCGATCAGGCGCGCCGGATGATCGACGATGAAGCGCAAACGCACGACTCCGACGCGTTGCGCGCGATCGGCGACGGCACGAATCCCGACGAATCCTGGGCGGCGTTGAAAACGCATTTCCTCGATGAGGCGGCGTACCATCCCGCGACGGGTATCGAAACGTTTGCCGGACAACTGGCCGCCGGCACCGCGCACGGTGATCCGGGATTCGAGAAAAACGCTTACCGAGGTCAGGAGCCGGATGGAATCGCGCACGAATTGCAGACACGTTTTGCGCAGGACAATCCGCCGTTTGCGATCAGGCAGTTCGTGGCCGGCTGGCGCGATAGCGATGCGGGCGCGGTTGAAGCGCGCAACATGCTGCGCGATTTCCGTTTCACCGAAAACGACATTTCGGGCCTTGAACAGATGAGCCGTAAGGACGCATGCAAATGGCTCGAAGGGCATCTGTTCGGCGAAAACGTGCGGCGTCGTTTTTCGACGGTGAAGCTGGATCAGGCGGGCCGCAATCATGCGGCGGCGGTGGCGGATCGCGTGCATCCGGAACGCGCTGACGTGGCCGAGCCGTTGACGTGGCGTCGTCACTTCGAAGAAGCGGGTACGGAAGTGATCGACAATCCCGGCACGCCGGGACTCGATTCGATGCTCTACGCGCTGCATCAGAACTTTTCCGGCAAGAGCGATTCCGCGTCGAGCGCGATGAACCGCGAAGTCATGGCCGCGCGCACCCAGGTCATTCAGGCACTGCGCGACAGGCATATCGCGGCGCATGGCGAAGCACCGCCGCTTTTGCCGGTCGACGTCGAGCAGCATGCGCAAACCATTGTCGACGTCGCCGCGCGGGTGTACGGTAAGCCGGGCGCCGCGGTCAAACTGGTGGATGCAACGGGCGAGCAGGCGGCCCGGCGCATCGGTGGCGGCGTGAGTGCGACCACACCTTTCGCGGCGGTGATCTGCTACGACAGTCAGTCGCGCCGTACGTTTACGCTGCATGGCGGCAAGACGGTGGCGGCGCGGCCGCCACGTCCCTTGTCGGTGTCTTCCGGCTCGACGGCGTCGTTCAAATCTTTCGATGACGACGATACGTCGTCGCTTTCGTCGGCATCGTTCAAGTCGTTCGACGACGACCACTCGTCGATTTCGTCAGCGTCTTTCAAGTCATTCGATGAGGCCGACCCCTCGACGACTTCGTCCACGCCGCGCAGATCACACGACGAAGAGGCGCAAACGCAACCGCGCGACGAGCACATCCGGCATGCGCTGACGACGCTCACGGCGAACCAGCCCGCCGCGAAACCGATTACGCCATGGAGTGACTTGCCCGCATCCACGAAGAAGCTCTACAACGGCGATCAGTGGGCCTACGAAGAGCAGGCCGCCGCGCTGGCCACCAGCAACGCGTCCACGCGCACGCAACTGGACAGGAGCGGCTTCTCGGTCGTGGCGAACAACGGCAACCGCAACAACTGCCTGATCATTTCGCTGATGCAGCACGCCACCGGCGACTACAGCCATGCACACGTCGACCAGGTGGTCCGCTATCGCGAGCAGATCGTGCACGAAAAGCTGATCCGCGATAACGAGCCGATGACGTTCACGGGTGCTGCTGCTACGCGCCTCGTGCAGTTGATCAACGAGAATCCGCAGACGGTGCGGCCGCTGCGTGTGTTCGGCGTGACGCAAGTGGCGGGCGAAACGCACATGGACCGCCTCGGCGCAGGCGCGCAAGATCCGAACGCACACGAAGTGATGATCTGGGATCAGGGCGGCCACTTTGAGGCCGTGGTGCCGAAGACTGCCACGGCGCAATGAGAGTAGTGAGCGGCGTAGCGCCGCTCACGATTTGACCTTACCAGGCCAGCGTCGGCTCGCGGCGCAATGGGCTTAGCTCAGTCGTCATTGCGGACGAGGAAGCATTGTTCGCAAACACGGGCATCACATCCCGCGCGAACCGTTGCATGGATTCCATCACCCAATCGTGCGGCAGCGAGCCGAACCAGAAGCTCGCGCTGAAGTAATCGCAGCCCAAGCCGCCCCGAATGCGGCGCAATTGGTGAATGCACTCGTCGGCGGTGCCGATCACGAGGAAGTCGTTGCGCAATGCTTCGTCGGACGGTTCGTCGGGCAGCGGCCCGGCCGGGACGATGCCATCCGCTACCTCACCCATGTCGTGCCGCAATCGCAGCGTTGCGCGTCCATTCCAGCGCGCGTGTTCGACTGCCTCACGCGCCTGTGCTTCATCGCGTGCGACGAACACCGGTCGTTGCGTGCCGATACGAACCTTGGCAAGCGCGTCGGCGAGGTCGGGGTATTGACGGCGGACGTCGGTCAGTTTCGAAATGGGTTCGAGCACGCCTGTAAAAAGGTTCGCGCCACGTCGCACGGCGTGTTCGACAGACTCTCGCCGGCTCGAATTGACGACGAGCCAAACCGGCATCGTGCGTTGCAGCGGTTGCGGCACGAGTCCGGTGCGCGGGATCTTGAAGTGCTGGCCATCGTAAGAAAATTGCGTTTCGCGCAGTGCGTGTAGCAGCACGTCGATGGCTTCGTCGTCGCGGGCGGTGGTGGCGCCTTTGACCAATCCGAATCGCTCGTACTGATAGCGCTGATAGCCGCTACCGAGTCCAGCTTCGACGCGTCCGCCGCTCAGCACGTCGAGCGTGGCCAGTTCTTCTGCAATCACGAGCGGATGATGCAAGGGCACCGGCACGATGGCCGGCCCGAGACGCAGATTGCGCGTGCGTGCCGCGATGTGCGAGAGCAGCATCAGCGGACGCGACGTGTGCGAATAGTTCGTGAAGTGATGCTCGGCTAGCCAGAGATGACTGAAGCCGAGCGTGTCGGCGGTTTCGGCCATGTCCAGCGCGCGCCGGTAGAGATCGGCGGCGGGCGCGGGTTCGGGAGACGGCATCGTCATGAACAGACCGAATTGCATTGTCGGCTCCTGTGGGGTTATTTGTGGGCGCTCAGGGTGCTGACGGTGCTTGCAGTGCTCATCGTACGCATCGCACCCGCGACGGGCGCCAGTCCCTTCGACCGGTAGAACATATACGTTGCGCTGTACGGCACGAGCAGATGCGCGCCTTCGAGGTCGCACGCGAACTGCGGCGGCAGGCCGCCGGTGGTGTCGATACGCTGGATCGAACTGATGTCCGCGAAACGGCCTTCGCCTGGGCGTGGCGCAGCGTTGAAATGCGCGGTATAGCGGGCCCATGTCAGCGTATTGGCGCCGACCTGGCTTTCGGCCGGCACGTTGCCGATCACATAGCTGCCGTCGTAAGAGAGAAAGTAGCGGCCCGGCGAGACGGTCCCGACGCTTTTTCCGTCGGCGTCGACCAGTATGGCTTCGGAGCCCAGCGAGTCCCACAACAGCTGTGTGCCGTCGCGCGCAACGTCAGGATGCACGCCCGGCGGCGCAGTGGTCGCGAGTGGCGGCAGCGCCGTTTTGATGCGGCGGCACACGTAGGTTTCGTCGCCGTGCGAGGTCATGACTTCCTGCAGCACTTCGTTCTGACTCGCGCGCAGATCGGTCGGCAAGGTTTCGTTGGCTGTCGGCGGTTTGGGCGTGCTCGCGCAGGCAGCGAGCGCGAGCAGGCAACTGGCGGCGAGCGCGGTGCGCCACGCTGAACGCGAACCGGACGCGAGATGAACTGGAAAGCGCAGCGGGAAACCGATCATTGCGGTCATGGGCAAATGAGAAGGGACGGACGATGCTGTCATCAAACCCGATCGTGGACATCGCGGCACACGCGGACACGAAAGCCTGCATCGAAATACGCACGCGTCGCGACGCGCAGCGTGCGCCGTCGAGCGACGCGAAGTGCAAAGCGGGTTCGCATGAGCATGCATGCGTTCGTGGCGGTGCGATGTAGCAGTGCGAGGCGGACCGATACTGGGTTCATCTTCCGATCCGTCCAATCCGCTGGAACCGGCGATGCAATCTACTTCTCCTCTCTGTTCCGATAGGCCGCCCGCGCTGCCCGCGTCGCGCGAAATCCCGGCAGCCATGAGCGGCTTCGAGCCACTCGCGCACGACGAGCGCGCCACCGCCTATCTGACGATGATTCGCCGCTATATCTGCGGCCCAGCGTCCGACCTGCCCGAATCGTCGACAGCCACACACGCGCAAGCCGGGCCGTTCACTGCCGACGATTGCATCGCGCGCCTCGCAGAAGCCGACCGACGCTTCGCGCCGTGGCTGCAGCCGCTGCAACGCTCAGCGGCCGATGTCGCCGGCATCGAACCGGCGCGTATTGCGGCGGCGCTGAATCACATGCATCACGAGTCGCATCGGCTGACGATGTGTTCCGACGTGCTGCTCGACAACGTCGTGAGCCTGGCGCGCACGGTTATCGATGAGCGCGTACCGGGCGATTTCATCGAAACCGGCGTGTGGCGCGGTGGCGTGACGATCCTGATGCGCGCGGTCCTCAACGCGTTTGGCGCACATGATCGCAACGTCTGGGTGGCCGATTCGTTCGAGGGTTTGCCCGAGCCCGATCCTGCCGTGGATTTGCGTGAGGCCATCTGGCACGACCTGATGGGCGCGGTGAGCGGCTTGCGCAGCGATCTTTCGGCCGTGCGCGAGGCATTTGCACGCGTGGGCCTGCTCGATCGTCGCGTGTGCTTTCTGCCAGGCTGGTTCGCGGACACGTTGCCGCGTGCGCCGATCGACCGTCTCGCGCTGATACGGCTCGATGGCGACTGGTACGAATCCACCCGTGTGGCGCTGGAATCGCTGTATCCGCGCTTGTCGCCGGGCGGGTTTGTTATCGTCGACGATTACGGCTTGCCGACCGGCTGCGCGCGCGCCGTGGACGAATACCGTGCGCTGCATGCCATCGCTGCGCCGCTCGTTCAGGTGGACCGTCAGGCGGTCTATTGGCGCAAGCCATGCTGAAGCACGTCGCCCGCGATGCGCTTGACGCATGCATGGATGTGCGACTCGATGCGCGTCTGGCCGAACACTACGTCGCGCCGCCGCAAACGGTGTGCGTCGATCTTCGCGTCAGCGATTGTCCCGACGCGAGCCGTCGATTCGTGCTCGGCTCGCAGATCGAATCGGTGCGTCTTGCTCATGTCTCCGGCCTGGCCACGCCGTCGGCGCGCATCACATTGAATCTGGCGCTGCTGAGTGCGATGCTGGACGATCCAACGAACTTCGATCCGCGCAGTGCGAAGTCTCTGTCGCTCGGCGGCGTGCAGATCGAAGGCGCCGAGCGTCTTGCCGCTTACTGGCTGCAATTGCTCAAACGGCCCTCGCCGGCGGCACGCGTGGCGCTCGATCGGGCTGCGCGGCGTGCGCCGTCTACGTTGTCGAGCGTGCCCATTTATCACGCGAATACGCGCGACGACAGCGCGCTCCACGACACGATTGCAGCAACGCTCGACGCGTCGGTGCCATTGCTGGTGCGCGAGCTGATCCAGTGGCCCGAGATAGCATGGACGCTTGCCGAGTGGCGCGAGCGCGAACGAACGACGGTTCTGCGTCACGAACCGACGAGCGGTGCGCCGCAAACAGTGGGCGATTTCATCGACGGCTTTGATTCGCCCACGCAGAGAGGGGCCTACACGAAAGGTTGTCTGCTGCCGCCCGCATGGGAAGCGCGTTTCGCATTGCCATCGTTGCCCGCTGGTCTCTTCGGCGCGGCGCAACTCTGGTTCGGCAACGCAAGCGCTGCACTGGTCACGCGTCTGCATTGCGATCTCGCCAGCTCGTTTCTTGCGCAGATTCATGGTCGCAAACGTGTGCGCCTCTATGCACCGTCTCAGGAACACGCGGTCTATGCGCTCGATTCGTTCAATACGTATCGTCCTTGCCGTGTGGACGTCGGGTCGCCCGACCTCGCGCGCTTTCCGCGTTTCGCCGACGCACGAGGCGTCGATATCGTTCTGGCGCCCGGCGATCTGCTGGTGATTCCCACGGGGTGGTTCCATTGCGTGTGGGCGCTCGATCCCGTGTTCTCGATCAGCCGTTTTGCGGACGACGTCAGTGCGTGCGCCATGTTGCGCCGACGTGAGCCAACACTGCATTCGCTTGCAACATGAAGAGGAAGAACCGGATGACCGATGCAAACCACGCTGGTGTGAACGTTAAACGCCTGATCTCGCGCCGGCTTCGCCGCGCTGCCTTGCTGGCGACTTGCGCATTCGCATGTTTAGGTTCGGTGGCCGACGTGCACGCGCAGGCATCGAATGCAATGAAAGAGGTTTGCACCGTCCGCGCCAATAACGCGAAGCTGATCGCGCAGGATCGCGACAAAGGCGTGAGTCAGCAGGACGAACTGCGCAAGGCGCAAGCCGTGGCGGCTGCAATGCCGGTGCAGCGGCAACTGTACGCGCAGGCGGAATTGACCGTGTTCGTCGACCGTCTTTACGGACGTTACGCGAAGATGCCGCCGCAGGAAGCGTACGAAAAATATCTCGCGTTCTGCGAACAGCAGGCGGCGAATGGGGCCGCCCAGGTCAGATAAGCGTCGCGGTGCGTGGCTTCGGAGTCACTTCGTTTTTCGTGCGCGGTTTTCGCGTGCATCACGTGTGCGCTGAATAACCCAACTAGCATCTTCAAGTGTCGGACCGCCGCCCAGGACATCGCATTCCGCAAGCCCGACGGCGGTCGAGCTGCCCTGGAGGATCACGTGACCGCTATTGCCAACGACTCTGTTTCCACCCTAAGCACGTCGGGTCTCAACTCGTCTTTCGATTCCGAAGATCAGACCGTCCAGCAGCTCGAGCAGCAGGTCGACCAGATGATCAAGCAGGCGTTGCAGCAGAGTTCGTCTTCGCTCGGGCAAAGCGCGACGGCACAGAGCGCGGCGGGCACACTCGCCAGCTATATGAATCAGAACGGCATTTCGTCGCTCGATCCCAACCAGCTTTATCAACTCGCGAACAATCCGCCGGCTGGAACGCCGCCCGAGGTGTCGTCGGCGGCGTCGTACATGTTGCAGAATCCGGACGTGTACAAGCAGATCGAAACGCACGACGTGGCGGGCGCGGACGGCATTTCCGGCGTGGGCAACTTCGAGTGGGCCGCGCAAGGCGGCCTCGACAACGACGGTACGTCCGGCTCGTCCGATGCCGCCAGTTCGCTCGACTCCACGTCGAGCCAGGGCGCGATGATGGGCGCGCAGAGCGCGGCAGGGGCGCTCGCCAGCTATATGAGTCAGAACGGCATCTCGTCGCTCAACCCAGACCAACTCTATAAGCTCGCGAACAATCCGCCCGCCGGCACGCCTTCGGATGTGTCAGCTGCGGCTTCGTACATGTTGCAGAACCCCGATGTGTACAAGCAGATCGAAACGCACGACGTGTCAGGCGCGGACGGCGTCTCCGGTGTCGGCAACTTCCAGTGGGCCGCGCAAGGCGGCCTGGACGACATGGCGTCGGGTAGCGGTTCGTCCGGCTTTGCCGACCTCAACCTCGATTTGAGTCTCGGGGCATCCGGGAATGGCTATTCGCTAACCTGAGTCTGACAGCACCCGACGCCGGGTGATCATGAGCACGCAAATCCCGGCCGAGGCGATGATGTTGACGGTCGGGTAGAACGCGACTGCCAGACTCCATTGACTCAGGGCGAGCATGGCAAGCCCATACTTGACGACACACAGCGCGAAATACGAGAGATTTTCGCTGTTCGGGTCGCGGAAAATCTTGCGCACTGTCGGGCCGAGTCCCAACAGTTCGATGAGCGTGACGAGGCAGATCGACAAGGTCGGTTCTTTCGTCACGACCCAAAGTGGAATCGCGGAAACGGCTGCGCCGAGAAAAATCCAGTCGAAGACGGCCCAGCTTTTCTCTCCGCGAAACACACTGGCTACCAGGATAGCAATACACGTCACCGCAATCGTGGCGGTGCACCACGCGGACGGTCCCGCGCCAGCAACGAACTGGCCAACGGCGGCGATGGTCGTGACAGTCGACCAGATCAGCCATGTGAAAAGATGCGGCCGAACGATACGTCGATAAATCGCCAGTCCGTAGGGGATGGGCGCGAGTAGGGATACTGCGGAACCCAGCATTCCAAAGATCGAAGCAGCGTGTTGATCGACAGGCATTCTGGTGTTTCTCTCCGCGAGAAGAGTGAAGCTATTCGAGCATTCGACTACTCTCACGAATCAGCGAATCTAATAACGTCAGAAGAATGCTCGTGACGGAAATGTGACTCGCTCGCCCTGCGTTGTCCAGTTTTAAATCCTTCTTGCGATATTCAACATTGCGCTATGCGCTATGGGAAATATCCGGTAATATTTCATTACGCTTTCGAAGGCGCAGGTAATTTTTGCGGCATGCGTGCCGCGGCATCAGAAGTAGTCGCATGGTCTATCGCAACGACGGATATCCGGAATGGGCTTCGTCGTAATCGGTAAGGAATGCGATGTATTTTTCAGGCAATTGGAGTCTGCAAAACCGGGCACGGGGACGTTGAGCAAGCCAGGTTGCGCATCCGGGTGCTTTCCCTAATGACAGCTTGCTGGCAGCGACTCCTGTATTCGCCGAGGTCGCGTGCGCGCTCGCGCCTTCACGAAAGTGAAAATAGATCGTGGTCAATAATGTCGCTTTCTGAAGTTTGTCACCTGCTGTCCAGCGCGATTCCTGGGCGCACGCCTCACGATCTGTTCCGGCGCGGCCGCGTATTGATGTACGCGGTGCTCAATCCGTCCGCGGCGCGCATCTGGCTCAAGGCGCTGACGACGAACACGCTGCTTTCGGATATCGCAGTTCGCAACCGGCGCTTTCTCGAACGTCCTTTTCACTGCTTCGCCCAGGCGGATATGTCTGCGCGTGCTCGCGCAGAGTTGCTGTGCGGCCATTTTCGGGTCGCTCGGGAAGTACTGGGTGATGGGCTGATGCGCAAGCTTTACCTGAATTCAGAACACGTGACCCTGGCGTCGAGCGGCCGGTATGCGCTCGTCGTGAGCGAACCGGTGCGCTGCTGGCGCGAAGGCTTGCTGACCGTCGCGTGGCGCGACGTGTTGGAGCAGGTCGATCTCGCGTGGGCGACCGTCAGTTTCGAAACGCATGCCGGGTCGGGCAAACGGGGAGCGCTGATCGGCGGCCTGCAAGGACCTGCCGGCGGTGACCGGGAACGAGTGCGCGAGGCAACACGCGCATGTCACGGTCTACGGCCCAAAGCCGCGGTGATGGAAGCCGTGGGTGAGTTTTGCCGGATGGCCAAGGTGGATGCGCTCGCCGGAGTGACGAAAAAGACGCACGTTTCCGCTACGACATCGATTCAATTCAGCGCTGACTACGACGCCTTCTGGCGCGAACTGGGCGGCGTCGAGGCCGATGGGCGATTCATGCTGCCGCTTTGCCCGCCTCACCGCGACATCAGCGAGGTTCCGTCAAACCGGCGTGCAGCGTTTCGCCGTCGGCAGACGTTGATCGCAGACATGCTGACGCAAATGAGCGCAGCCGTTGCGGAAGGTTTGACCGCTGAAGTGAAGCCGCCGCTTCAGTTGCATCATGAGAATCACGAGAAGGCGGATAGCCCGCTGCGGAAGCTGGCGGCTGCGATGGCGGAGAACTATCGCGACACGGAACCCGCTTGACGGTATAACGCGCTGCTCGCCGAGATCGCCTATTTACGGATACATCTCCGCGAGCAATTCCCGCACGAGTAAAAGGTACTTCGAGTTGTCGTTGACTCGATGATTAAAAATGATCGGCGAGGTTGCGCGTTCGCTGTCGATCAGCCGGCAATGCACATCCTGGCGGATCTGCTGGGCCGATTCGGGAATCACGCACACGCCGAATTCCGCGGCCACCAGACCCAGCGCGGTCTGAATCTCACGCACTTCCATTACCTCGCCAGGCTCCACGCCGTGACCGTGCAGGACGTTGAGCACCTGGTCGGCGAAACCGGGGCGCGGCTCTTTCGGATAGACAATCAGCTTCTCACCGGCGAGTTCGTGGATCGCAAGCGGTGTCGACGCCCGCGCCATGCGCGAACCCACCGGCACCACGGCAACCAGCCGCTCTTCGCGTAGCACCATGCCGGCCACGTTCGGGTCGGTGTGATGCACGCGGCCAAAGCCGATGTCGATCCGTCCTTCCTTCAACGCCTCGATCTGCTGAACCGACATCAGTTCGATCATCTGGATATCGAGTTCCGGCGCGTGCTGACGCAGCTTGCGCATCAGTTCCGGCAGCCCGGCATAGAGCGTCGACGCGACGAAGCCGACCGACAACACCGTTCGTTGATGCAGCCCAATGCGCTTGGCAGCCGTCTGCATCTGATCGATGCGTCCGAGTACCTGAATGGCCTGCTCGTAGAAGAGACGCCCCGCGTCGGTGATGCGCACCGGCCGCGTGTTGCGGATCAGCAGCGCGACCCCGAGTTCGTCTTCGAGCAATTGAATCTGCCGGCTCAGGGGCGGCTGCGCGATATGCAACTGCTCGGCGGCGCGCGTGAAATTGCGCTCACGGGCGACGGCCACGAAATAGCGGATCTGGCGTAAGTCCATACGATGGAGAAGCGTCGAAACTCGATACTGGTTGAATATGGTGGGGCGGATAAGCGTCCGCCGGTCGGCAGTTGCGCGCCTTCCATATCATAAAGGTATCAAACAGGATGGCAATGGTATTGGACGACCCGATCGGCCCAAGTGTATAAAAACGGCATGTCAACATGAGAAGCCGGCAGCCGCGATGAGCCATCCCACCATCGAACGTATCGAAACCAGTCTCGTCGATTTGCCGACCATCCGTCCGCACAAGCTCTCGGTCGCCACGATGTACGGGCAAACCCTGATGCTGGTCAGAGTGTATTGCAGCGACGGCGTCGTCGGCATCGGCGAGGGCACCACGATTGCCGGCATGGCCTACGGTCCCGAAAGCCCGGAGGCCATGAAGCTCGCAATCGACGCCTATCTCGCCCCCGCACTGATCGGCAAGGACGCGACGCGCATCCAGGCCGCCATGGCGCATCTCGGCAAACTCGTCAAAGTCACGCATTTTTCGAAGAGCGCACTGGAAACCGCGCTGCTCGACGCGCACGGAAAACGGCTCGGCGTGCCGGTGAGCGAACTGCTCGGTGGACGCCGGCGTGAGCGCCTGCCGGTTGCGTGGACGCTCGCCTCGGGCGACACCGCCAAAGACATCGACGAAGCCGCGCACATGCTCGACGTGCGCCGCCACAAGATTTTCAAGCTGAAGATCGGCGCCAAAGAACTCCGGACCGACATCCGGCACGTCGCCGAAATCAAGAAGGCCGTGGGTGATCGCGCGACGGTGCGCGTAGACGTCAACATGGCCTGGAGCGAGATGCAGGCGGCGTGGACAATTCCCGCGCTGGCCGACGCGGGCTGCGAACTGGTCGAGCAGCCGGTCGCCTCGGCCGCCGCGCTCGCGCGACTGATGCGGCGCTTCCCGGTCGCGTTGATGGCCGACGAGATTCTGCAAGGTCCGGAGAGCGCATTCGAGATCGCGAAGCAGGCCGGCGCGGACGTGTTCGCGATCAAGATCGAACAGAGCGGCGGGTTGTTCGCGGCGCAGCGCGTGGCCACGATTGCCGACGCGGCCGGTATCGAACTGTACGGCGGCACGATGCTGGAAGGCGCGGTGAGCACGATTGCTTCGGCACATCTTTTCGCGAGCTTCGCGAATCTGCAATGGGGCACCGAACTGTTCGGGCCGCTTCTGATCACCGAAGAAATTTTGACCCGGCCGCTCGATTACAGCGACTTCGAACTGACCGTGCCGGATGGTCCGGGCCTCGGCATCGAACTCGACGAAGCGAAGATTCGCCGCTTTACCCGCGACGGGCTGATGAAAGTCACCCGCTAATCTGAACCGATTGAAAGGACATAGACGATGCTCTTCCACGTGCGTATGGACGTGAATATTCCGGCCGACCTGCCCGTCGACGTCGCCAACGAGATCAAGGCGCGCGAGAAGGCGTACTCGCAGGAACTGCAACGCAGCGGCAAGTGGCGCCATATCTGGCGACTGGTCGGCGAGTACGCGAATTACAGCGTGTTCGACGTCGAGAGCAACGCCGAATTGCACGATATCTTGACCGCACTGCCGCTTTTCCCGTACATGAAGATTTCGGTGACGCCGCTTTGCCGTCACCCGTCGTCGATCCGGGACGACGACGCCTGATTACTGGTGTGCGCCGTGCGTCTGCAAAACGGCGTTCGCTGAGCGATTCCCCCAATACAAACGGAGACAGACATCATGAGCGTTCAGGTTTTCGAAACGAAAGAAGTGCAGGATCTGCTGAAGGCCGCCACTAACCTCAACGGCGATAACGGCAATGCGCGATTCCAGCAGATCGCACACCGTCTGCTGAGCGATCTGTTCAAGGCCATCGACGATCTGGATATCACGCCCGACGAAGTGTGGGCCGGCGTCAACTATCTCAACAAGCTCGGCCAGGACGGCGAAGCCGCGCTGCTCGCAGCCGGTCTGGGTCTGGAAAAATACCTCGATATCCGCATGGATGCTGCCGACAAACAGGTCGGTCTCGACGGCGGCACGCCGCGCACCATCGAAGGACCGCTGTACGTCGAGGGCGCACCGCTGCGCGATGGCGTGTCGCGCATCGACATCAATCCCGATCCGGATGCCGGTCCGCTCGTGATTCACGGCACGCTGTCGGATCTCGACGGCAAGCCGATTGCGGGCGCGGTGGTCGAATGCTGGCACGCGAATTCGAAGGGCTTCTACTCGCACTTCGATCCGACGGGCGCGCAAACCGAGTTCAACTTGCGCGGCGCGGTTCGCACCGGCCCGGATGGCCGCTACGAATTCCGCACGCTGATGCCGGTCGGTTACGGTTGCCCGCCGCATGGTTCGACCCAGCAGTTGTTGAACACGCTCGGCCGTCACGGCAATCGCCCGGCGCACGTGCACTTCTTCGTCACCAGCGACAATCATCGCAAGTTGACCACGCAATTCAACATCGAGGGCGATCCGCTGATCTGGGACGACTTCGCCTATGCAACGCGTGAAGAGCTCATTCCGCACGTCGTCGAAAAAACGGGTGGCGAAGCGCTGGGATTGAAGGAAGACGCGTACAAGGACATCGAATTCAATGTCACGCTGACGCCGCTTCTGCAAGGGCAGGACAACCAGATCGTCAACCGTCTGCGCGTTGCGGTCGCGGCTTGAACCTGTTTGATGGGTGAACGCATGGCGGCACGTGCCGCTGTGCGCATGATGATTTGCCAGAAGAAAGTCTTTGCCTCACGATTCGATCAACAGGAGACGCGGTGTCCAGCGAAATCTTCGAGCGCGTGGCTCGCGATGTTGCCGCGATCCTGCCGCATCGCGCCGGCGATCTGGCGCGGCTGACACTGCTGGCCGAGAGCGGCGTGCCGGTCGTCACGGTTGTCGGTAAATACAATCATGGCAAAAGCAGTCTGCTCAATGAGCTGATCGGCCGGCAGACGTTCGCGGTGTCCGACAAGCGCGAGACCGTCGCGTTGTCGGACACTGTGCATCTTGGCGTGCGCTGGCTGGATGCGCCCGGTCTCGATGCCGACGTCGGCACCGAAGACGATCGTCACGCATTGCACGCCGTGTGGATGAGTTCCGATATTCGTCTCTTCGTGCATGCCGCGAAAGAAGGCGAACTCGACGCGAAGGAACAGGCGTTGCTGGCCGAACTGCGCGCCGATGAAGAAAAAACTAAACGGCGCACGTTCTTCATTCTGAGCCAGGTCGACCAGCTTGCCGATGAGGACGAACTCCATCACGTATCCGACGCGATTCGCGCCCAGTTTGCCGATGTCGAACCGCTGGCGGTGTCGTCGATGCGTCATCGCAAGGGGCAGGAGAGCGGTAAGGCATTATTGCTGCAAAAAAGCGGCATTCCAGCATTGCAGGCCTCGCTGCGCGCCGCACTCGAAAACGTGCCTCAGGCTCGCGCTGACGAAGCGGCGCAACTGCACGACAGTATCGTCGCCGAATTGCAGCAAGTTCGCGCCGCGCAGAACGCACGACTCGACACGCTGCGCGAAACGCAGCAGCAACAGCGTGTCGCTTTCGACCATGGCTTGACGGCTGTCATCGCCAAGGTGAGCGGCGATATCGAAGCGATGCTGAACGCGCTCGGCACCGATCACGCGATCGTGCCCGACACCGCGAAGGATATCTACGCCAGCACGGCCGGCAAGCGCGAACGCGGGCACATCCAGATTGCGTATTCGCGCGCCTGCATTGCCATCGACGGTTATCTTGCCGGGCATGGCGTGGTCGAATTACCGACTGCGCAGCAAACGGCGGCGAGTAGCCTGAATTCGGTGATGATTGCCGTGATGGGCGTGTCGGTCAAATTTCGCAAGGACTTGCGCAAGATGTTTTGCGAGGCATCGGGACGCGAGCGCATGCAGCGCGATTTCACGCATTACTACGAGTTGTCTGCTGATCGACGAGCACTGGCGGCCCGCATTGCCGAACTCGAATCAACCCTTGCAGCCGCGGATCATGCGTCGGCGTCATTGGTCAACCTGAAAGCGGCCCGATGAAAGCGGACGTCAGCGACGAGCAGCGTTTTATCGCCGAAGCCGACGAGCTTGAATTCGGGCGGCGCGATATGGCGAACGTCATGCAGGCGCTCGACGCGTGGCTCGCCGGCTGGATTGCTGATCTGCGGGACGGTCGGATGGATCGATCCGGTTTGAGTGCGGGTAGTGAGCTGGCTGTTCAGGCGGAGACCATCGACGCGGCGCTCGACCGGCACACGGCAAGCTGCTTGCAGCCATCGCAGGCGCTGCACGAGGCCGAGTCGCTGGCGGATTCGCTCGATAGCAAAATCATCTTGCTGGTATTCGGCAAGTTCAACGCGGGCAAGAGTTCGTTTTGCAATTTCATCGCGGAGCGTTTCGCGGCTTACGGCGAAGCGGTCCAATACTTTTTGCTCGATGCCGGTCGTGTCGTCGAAACGAGCGGACCCTTTAAGGAAGGCGTCACGGAAACCACGTCGCGTCTCCAGGGCGTCACGCTCGGCGAAAACCTCGTTCTGCTCGACACGCCGGGCCTGCATTCGGTGACGCCGGAAAACGCGGCGCTCACGCAGCGTTTCATCGAGAGTGCGGATGGCGTGATCTGGCTGACCAGTTCGACATCGCCTGGTCAGGTGCAGGAACTCGACGACCTCGGACGCGAACTTCATCGCAACAAGCCGTTGCTGCCGGTCCTGACACGCAGCGATGAATACGACGAAGACGAAGTGGACGGCGAACTCGTCAGAGTGCTGCGCAACAAGATTGCACCACGACGCGCGCAGCAGGAAGCCGACGTGCAGATGCGCGGCGAAGCGAAGCTCGTTGCGATGGACGTTGACGTGACGGCGTTGAAGCGACCAGTCTCCGTCTCGGTTCACATGGCGCGCGAGCGGAAAGAGGCAGCGCTGGCCGATGCAGGATTCGAGCGACTCTATGCCGCGCTGCTGTCCATCGTGCAACCTGCGTTGGCCTACAAACGTCGAAAGCGAGCCGAGGTGGCGCTTCATCATCTGGAAGAAAACGTGCTGGGCGCGTTGCGCAACGATTTGCTGCCGATGCTGGCAAATTTAAAGGTGATCTCGCGCCGGGCGCTCGGCGCGCTCGATGAACAACAGGAGCAGGTCGCACATTCCGCGTGGCGAACTGTTGTGTCCACGCTGCCGGCCTTATTGGAGTCGCATTCCGTTACGCGTGACGTAAAAGCGCTCTATGGCGAAGTGTCCAATGTGCTCGGCGAAACCTTTGGCCGTGAGGCGCACACGCGATGCGCGGATTTCGTGATTTCACTGAATCCCGACGCTGCGCTGATCGACCCACAACACGACGATCGTTTCGATGAAATTGCGGTGGATCTCTCAATCGTCGGGGTCGATTATCAGCGTCTGCATGCGGCGTTGAAAACGGCGATTCGTGAGCAATTGCTGCGGCTCTGTAGCGATGCCGCCGGGCAGGTGCGTGCTTCCATCGGGCGTTTGATGGAGAGCGCGGAACGGGTGGAGGAGTGGTTGGGTCGGCAAGAACAGGCGTTGCTTCAGGTGAAAGGGCAACTAAGAATGTAGTCGGCCTGACGAGCACACACGCCCTCGCGCAATCGAACTGCATCGCGCGAAGGCATCGAACCTGAGTGATGCCGTTCAGAAATCCGAGCGAACGGTGAGCATCACGTTGCGGCGATCGCCGAAAACGCTATAGAAGTTGCCAGGCGGCCGGATGTAATAGCTGCGGTTGAACACGTTGTTCAATTGCAGCGACGCTTCTACGTGTTTATTGAAACGGTAACCAACCTGCGCATTGAAGATCGCATACGCGCCTTGCTCGACGCCGCGTGAAATGCGCGTTTGCGCCAGCATGCCGCCGCCGATCATCACACCGTTCATCATGCCTTGCGTGAACCGGTAGCTCGTCCACAGCTTGAACAGATGCTTCGGGTCCGTGCCGTCGCTCAAATCGGGCGCGTCGTCTTCGTATCTGACGTTCAGGTACGTGTAGCCCGCATACAGATTCCAGTTCGGCAAAGGCTCGCCGGTCACTTCGAGTTCGAAGCCCTGATCGATTGCTTTGCCGCCGGCAATCGAACCCGTCGGGTTGACCGGGTCGGCGATGGCGCGGTTGTTGTCGTTGATACGGAACAGCGCGGCCGTGGTCGACAGACGATTGTTCAGGAAGCTGCTCTTCAATCCGACTTCGTATTGCTCGCCGCTACGAGGAGGCAGAATCGCGCCGGTATAGGTCGTGGCTGTTTGCGCGGTGAGGAATTTCGAGTAGTTCGCGTAAGCGGTCAACGAAGGCAGGATGTCGTACACCAGACCGGCGGACGGCAGGAAACGGTGATTCAACTGCGCCTGCGTCGTCCAGTCTGTGACGGCAGGAATGATCGACTGCGAGGTTTCCTGCAAGAAAGCCTCGCGCACGCCGAACACGAGTGTCAACGGTGCGGCCAGATGGATGCGGGCCTGCGCGTATACGCCGTATTGTTCAGTGCGATTATTCGCGCCGTAGGTGAATGGCGTGTCGACTTTCTGGACCGCATTCGGATCGTAGAGGCTGAAGGTCTGACCGTCGAAGGGACCATTCAGCGAGACGTAACCGGACTCCGCCGTGCTGGAGAGCAGTGAGTAATTCGCGCCCACCGTGAACGAGTGCGTGAGGCCGAATGCCTGCACCGAGCCGGAGAGATTGGTGTCGGCGCCGAACCAGTCGTAGCTGTTGCGCTGACGTTGCTCGCCGTAGTACGACAGGCCGTCGGCCGTCGCGCCCGGACCCGCGTAGGCGTAGTCGCCCTTGAGCAGTTCGTGGCGGTAGAACAGCGTGGTTTGCGACTTCCAGCCGTTCTCGAAGCGGTGCACCAGATTGGCATTGGCCTCTTGCAGCGAGGTATAGCCGTAATTCCAGCTCGGGCTGAAGTTCTGCGAGTACGAACTGGGCACGCGTCCGGTGAGAGCGGTGAAGTCGCTGTTGTATACGCCGCTTGCGCCGTAATCGAGTCCGGAAATTGGGTTGACCTGATATCCCGCGGACAACGACAACGTGGTGCGTGGATTGAAGTCGTAATCGATGGCGCCGTAGGCCATGACTTCCTTCTCGCGCGTGCCGTCGACCGATTGCAGACCGTCGCTGCCCACCAGCACGGCGCGGCCACGCAAGGAGCCGTCCTTGTTCAACGGACCGGTGACGTCGACCATTTGCCGGACGCTGCCGAACGAGCCCACCTGCGTTTCGGTCGAGACGTGGAACGTGTCCTGAGGACGCTTGCGCACGAGATTGACGGTGCCGCCTGGATCGCTCGCGCCGTCCATCACACCCGAGGGTCCGCGAAGTACTTCGATGCGGTCGTACATGGCGAGATCGAACTGTTGCAGATACTGGAAGCCGCCCATGATCGACACGCCGTCGAACTCGACGCCGAGCAGATTGCCGCGCGCCTTGAAGTAGGCGGTGCCGTCGCCGTAGTCGATCGACTCCACACCTGTCACGTATTTGAGCGCATCCTGAATCGTCGTCAGATTCTGGTCGTCCATGCGCTGACGTGTCAGCACGGAAACGGAGGCCGGCGTTTCCTTGATCGACTGTTCCGTTTTACCGGCGATCGTCGCTGTCTTCGAAGCATAGGAGCCGGTGCCCTCGGTGGTGGCGTCGGGCGAGGTGGTTGCCGACACGGTGACGGCGGGCAAGGTGTTTGCAGCTGGTCCGGCTGCGGTCTGCGCGTAGACATGCAGCGGCCACGCGCTCAGCAGGGCGAGTGCAAGCGGCGTCATGTGCGGCGCGAGGGCACGCCAACGGTTCGTCGGCGCGCGGTGTCTGTCTGGTCTATGCATCGTTGTTTTCATGGGTGTTCAATCCCCTGTTGTAAAAAAAGCCCGAGCGATGTCCATCCTTCCGGCAAAGGCGGACGGTTCGAAAAATCCAGCAGGGAGCGATGTTGTTATGTGGCGGCGGGTGTTCCCGCTCGCGAAAGTCGCGACGTGCGTCGGCGACCGTGGCCGTGTCGTCAGGGGCCGTGATTCAAAGCGACGGAAGCGTTCATACGTGGACCGTCCGGCGACGCAGCAGTGTGAGCACGACCATGTAGGGTCCACCGAGCAGGGTCGCGACGAGCCCGGCCGCGATCTCTTCGGGAAATATGAGCTGCCGCCCGAGCCAGTCTGCGCAGACCATCAGCAGTGCGCCGAGCGTGGCCGCGAGATACATTTGCGCAAGCGGTCGCCGGCCGCCGCACAGGCGCGCGATGTGTGGCGCAATCAGCCCGACGAACGAAAGCGGTCCGACAATCAGCGTCGCGGCTGCGCTCAGCAGGGCGGCAAAGAGCAGCAATACGAAGCGTGCGCGTCCCACAGGCACGCCGATGCCGGCGGCGCCCGGCGCGCCCAATGCGAGCGCGGACACCCAGCGCGATGTGAGCGGCGCCACGCACAGCGCAAGTGCGGCGAACGCGGCCATGCTCCAGGCAACCGGCGTAGCCACGTAATAGGTCGAGCCGACCAGCAAATCGATCAGCACGCCCGCGCGCGGATCGCCGCTCGACATCACGGCACCGACCACCGCCTGGAACAGCGCGCTGATCGCGATACCCACCAGCAGCAGTCGCTCGGGCGCGAATGCCGCGCGTCGGCCGAACCAGAGCAGGCAGCCGAGCGTCACGAAAGCACCGGTGACACACCCGCCGAACAGCAGTGCGGGCGACATGCTGCCCGTGCCGAACAGCACGATCACGATGCCGAGCATGCCGCCCGAGCCGACACCCAGCAGATCGGGACTCGCCATCGGATTGGCGGTGACGCGCTGGAGCAGTGTGCCGGACAGCGCGAGCAGCACGCCCGCTGCGAGCGCGGACAATAGACGTGGCGCGCGCCAGAACAGCAAGCTCTCGACTTGCGCCAGATTGGCAATGCTCAGGCCGTGCGGACCGCGTGCGACTGTCAGCGATAACGCGGCGGCGATCACGAGCAGCGCGAACCACCCCACCCAGGCCCGTCTTGCGGAACGAGCGTTGGTGGGCGATACAGGGACCGCGAGCAGATCGGGCCGCGCGCGCAGTCGTGGCAGCAAGGCGACGAGCAAGGGAACGCCGATCAGCGACGTGACCGTGCCGGTTGGAATGAGATGCGCAGAGAACGGCTCGGCGGCGGCCGCCATGCGCACGAGTTCATCCGTGATCCACAACAGTGCCGCGCCGGTCAGCGGCGCCCAGAGCAGTCGCTCGCGCAGCCGCCGCGCGCCCGCAAGTCTTGCGACGAGCGGCGCGGCAAGCCCGACAAAACCAATCACGCCGACCTCGGCTACGACGAACGCGGTTAGCGTCACCGCAATCAGCAATGCGCCGAAACGCAACAAGCCGACCCGTCCGCCCAGATTGCGCACCGTCGAATCGCCTGCGTCGAACAGGCTGAGCGGGCGGTACAGCAAACCCGCCGCGCCCGCGCAAACCACGAAGCTGACCAGCAGATGCGTGGCCGCCTGCCAGCCGCTTTGATCGAGCGCGCCGCCGCCCCAGATCATCAGTCCCGCCAGCAGATCGAAGTGGACCACCGAGATGGCGAGGCTGATCGCACCGAGATAGAGATTGACCACCATGCCGGCCAGAATCACGCTGAGCGAGGACATGCCTTGCGACCATGCAAGCGCGAATACGACGAGCATGGCGAGCGCGCCGCCCACGAGTGCGACGGCTTCACGGCCGGCGGCAAGCCAGCCTGGCATCCAGAGACCGGCGATGATCAGCGCGAGATAGGCGCCGGGGAAAATGCCGAGCGTCATCGGTTCGGCCAGCGGATTGCGTAGTACCTGCTGCACGAGCGCACCGGCCAGCCCAAGCGCGGCGCCGCACAGCAAGGTCACCACGACGCGCGGCAAGAGGCTGTCGTGGACCAGCACGTCGCGCATATCGGTCATGTCCGGTGCGAACAGCGCGGACCAGCACGCAGACCACGACGAGCCGCCGAGCACCGCATGAAGATTGAACGCGGCCAGCGTCACCGCGATAGCGAGCAGTGTGCCGACCAGCACGAAGCGCCAGTCGCGTTGCTCGAACGACGCATGGGACAAAGCAGGATTACGCAAGTCCACCTCGGCCGGCGGCGATCGTGACGAGCGCGGACTCGACTGCGGCGGCGAAGCGCTGCATCGAGACCAGTCCGCCGTATGGCGCGATCACGGGTAACACGGCAACGCGCCGCTCGCGGGCAGCGGGAAGCACGCGCCATAGCGGGCTCGCCGCGAGCGCCGCGCGCACGTCGTCTTTCAATGGACCCACCAGCAGCACGCTGGCGTCCGGCACATCCATCAGGCGCGGCAGCGAGACGAGCGCCGAGCCGGCGATATTGGTGGTCCAGCGCGCGCTGACGCCGTTCGCCGACACGGGCGGATTCGCGGCGTTGACGACATCCGTCTTGCGCAACATAGCGTCGAACAGGCTGCCGCTGCCGTAGACGCGCAGATGCCGGTCGTCGATTGCGTCGGCGACGATCACCGGATGGCGTCGCTGATTCGCGTTTTCAGCGATGCGTTGCCGCACGTCGGTCAGCACACGCTGCGTCGAGTCGATCAATTGGGCGGCCCGCGCGTCGGCGTCGAATGCGTTCGCCATGGTGCGCGTTTCTTCGCATAGTCGCGCGTAGGGTTGCGGGTCGTTCATATAGGCGCCGAGCGTGAGCGTCGGCGCGATGCGCTGCAAAGCGGGCAGTACGCCGGCATGACCCGGTGTGACGATCATCAGGTCGGGCGCGAGTCCGAGCAGCACCTCGAAGTTCGGCTGATACAACAAGCCGATATCGGCGACGCCCGGCGGCAGCGGCGGCGCGACGATGGTGCTCGTGTACCAGTCGGGCAAAGACGTGCCGACGGGGGCTCGTCCGAGCGCGAGCAGGGTCTCGGTCAGTTCCCAGTTCAGCGTGACGACGCGGCGCGGGATGCGTGGTTTTGTCTGTAGCGAGGGCGCAGCGGTTGCAACGAGTGGTGCAACGAGTGGCGTAACAAGCGGAGCTAGAAGCGCGGCGGCCCAGCCGCCCAGAACGCGGCGGCGTCCGCGGCGAACTTCATTCGCGTGATCGGGCGCAGTGCGGCTCATAGAGGAAAACCGATGGTGTGGCCGCTGCGCGGATCGGTCATCACGTTCATCGGGACGCCGTAAATCGCTTCGAGTTTGTCCGCGTGCATGACCTGGCCAGCAGGTTCGCGCAACAACAGACGCCCCTCGCGCAATGCGACGATCTGATCGCAGAAGCGCGCCGCCATGTTGACGTCGTGCAGCACGATCACGGCGGTCATGCCACGGCTCACGCAGAGCGAGCGCACGAGTTCGAGTACGGCGAGTTGATGGCCGATGTCGAGTGCCGAGGTGGGTTCGTCGAGCAACATGCAGCGGCAGTTCTGCGCGACGAGCATCGCAAGCCAGGCGCGTTGACGTTCTCCACCGGACAGACTGTCCACGGCGCGTTCGGCGTAATGCATCACGTCCGTGACGCGCATCGCTTCGTCGATATGGGCGCGGTCGTCGGCGCTGAAACGGCCGAGCGCGCCATGCCAGGGATATCGACCGAGCGCGACGAGTTCGCGCACCGTCATGCCGTCGGCGGCGGGCAACTGTTGCGGCAGGTACGCGACCTCGCGCGCGAATGCGCGATTGTTCCAGGCGTGCAGCGGCTTGCCGGCAAAACTCAGCGTGCCCGATGCAGGCTGCTGCTGGGCGGCGAGCAGCTTGATAAGCGTCGACTTGCCGGAGCCGTTGTGGCCGATCAGGCCGGTTACGGAGCAACTGTCGAGCGCGAGGTCGAGCGGATGCAGCAGTGTGCGGCCGCCAGCGGAAAACGAGACTTTGTCGAGCGTCCAAGCAGCCGTCGCGTTGCGGCTGGGGGACGTGGACGGTTTCGCTTCTGCGGTATCGTGATTGGTCGCGCAGTCAGCGGTGCAGTCAGCCGCGCGCATCGTGGCGAAGTCGTTCGATTGGCCGTTCATGATGCAACCGCCGCGCGAGTGGACACGATGTATTGCGGGCCGGCTGCCTGCCCGCTGTCGAGTTTGATCGTGCGGTCGGCGAGATCGAAATAGCGATCATCGTGTGTGATGACGAGCACGGTTTTGCCAGCGGCTTTCAGCGCCGGCAGCAGACGTCGATAGAACACGCCCTTGAACACAGGGTCCTGATCCGCGGCCCATTCGTCGAATACGTAGAACGGGCGGTCTTCGAGATACGCGACGAGCAGCGCAAGCCGTTTGCGCTGACCTTGCGACAGATCGAGCGTGGAAAACGCGCCGTTTTCAATGCTGACCTTGTGATCGAGTTGCAGGTCCACCAGCAGTTTCTGTGCGGTTTGCTCACTGCCTGCCGGCAGACCGAGTAGTGAATCGAACAGATAGAAGTCGCTGAATACGACCGAGAAAAGCTGGCGATAGACTTCGCGTGTGGTGTCGTCGATGGGTTGCCCGTCGAGCAACACACGGCCATGCTCGGGCACGTACAAACCGACGAGCAGTTTGGCGAGCGTCGTCTTGCCACTACCATTGCCGCCAATCAGATAGACGATTTCACCCGGCGTGAACGCGATGTCGATTGGGCCGAGTTGAAAGAACGCATTTTCTTTTTCGCGGAAGTACCGATGCGTCACGCCCTCGAGCACCAGGCTCGTGAACGTGGAACTGGCATCGCTATGTGCTGGCTGGTCGGGCGGCAGCAAGTCGTCGAGTTGCCCGATGCGCTCGAAGGCGATGCGTGCGGTGCTGAGCGCGGGCAACGCGGCAAGCAGCCCTTCGATCGGCATCATGAGATAGAGAAACACCAGCGCATAGCCGGACATGACGTGGGCGTTCGCATCGAAGAGGCGTGCAATCACGAAGAGCGTCACGCCCACGAAGGCGAACAGCACGAGGCTGCCCCAGCTGGCCGCCGCCGCATACAGCACGTAGCCCCGTGTGCGTTGCACGCGTACGGCTTCGACGTGCGGCGCGAGTTCATCGTCGACGAAAGCCTGACGACGGGCGCGATGCAGCTTCAGTTCCTTGGCGCCGTCGAAGAGCGCGCGAAACCGTCCCACCAGAATGTCCTCGCGATCGCGCGACCCGCGCAGATGCAGGAGGGCGCGCGCGTTGACCAGATGAAAACCGTGCGCGCCGACACCGATGGTCACGACGGCGAGCAGCAGAATCGGCCACGACAGCATGCCGAGATACGCGAGACAGCCGGCGATGACCGCGACTTGCATCGCGATCGAAGGGAGGCTGATGAAGAACACGACGACCGAATCCAGATCCTGCGTCAGCACGCCGAGCGCACGCGCCGCGCCGCACTTTTCCAGATGCGGATAGGCAGCCGACGCTATGCGTCGGATGGTCTGCATGCGCAGCGTCGCCTTGGTGCGCTGGCCGAGATGCATGAACAGCGTTTGCGACAGCACGCGCGTGACGAGCACGAGCAGGCCGAGCGCGGCAAATTGCAGCCCCAGAACCACCAACCGGTCGCGCGACGCACCGAGCGCCTGATTGATCAGCGCAACGAGCGCGGCGTTGCCGAGACCGCTGACGAGACTCATCAGCAGTGCCACCGGCAGCAGCCAGCGTGCGTGACGGATGGATGCGGCGATCAACGACATGAAGGGCAACCGGGATGCGCAAAGGTGCCGGCGTCATGCAGGCAAAAGATTAAAAATGAGCGAATGAGAAGCATTATTATATAAGACGATGAGTTGGCTTAACTCCATGACAGGTAAGGAGAATAGCGGTTCGTCGCACCGAAAGGCTGACAATGAATGTCGAATTTTGGACAAAATAAGGCAGTTTAGCGATATAGTTCGATGCCAGATGAATTGCGTTTGCAAGCCCGGCTTGCAACTGATGTGCAGCACGTATGCAATCCCGTCCAATGCCATGAAAGAATTTCTGCTCAAGCGTTATCCGCTCACGCCAAGACCTCTGACGCGCGACGTGCTTGCCTCGGTCATGCATTACCGGCACGGCGAACGCGTGATCTGGCATCAGCATCGGCACGGACAACTCGTTTTTGCAGTGCGCGGCGTCGTGCGCGTGCTGACACCGGTACGTACGTGGACATTGCCGCCGTCGCGCGCAGTCTGGCTGCCTTCGGACATCGACCACGAACTGCACGCGGTCGGCGAGACCGATTTGTGCAGCGTCTATATCGAACCCGAGGCGTTTCCGTGGCCCTGGCGTGAACCGGCCGTGATCGCGGCATCGCCGCTCATGCGCGAGTTGGCCGTCACGCTCAGCGCGGACGGCGACGACTACGCGCCGGGGAGCCGCGCGGCGTTATCGGCGCCACTGCTGCTGAAGGTGCTGGGCGACACGCCGGCTGTGCCGGAAAGCGGCGTGCCTTTGCCGCGCGACGGGCGTCTGTTGAAAATCTGCGAGCACATGATGAACGACCCGGCGAGCGAATTGACGCTCGATTTCTGGGGCGAACACTTTGGCGCGAGCGGTCGAACGCTCGCGCGCGCATTCAAGCTGGAGACCGGCTTGACCTTCGGTGTGTGGCGTCAGCAATTGCGTGTAGCCGAAGCCATTACGCGGCTGGCGCTGGGTCAGCCGGTCGCTCGCATTTCAACCGAACTCGGCTATAGCAGTGCGAGCGCGTTTATCGCGATGTTCCGGCAAGTGACGGGCGAATCGCCGCAGCGCTATCTGGCTTCGAAATAGCGCCGGTTTTTTAGGAGCATCGAAATGGCGATTGTCCTCGCGCAACGCTCACGCCTTTTTGCCGCCGCGTAAAACGCGACGCTTGACGGCATTCTTCGAGAAGCGAAGACGATGGCCGAGTAGCTCGACGAGCCGCAACTCGCATTCGGAAAATGCATGGCCGCGCCGCTGCGAGATCATGAACGCGAGCGGGCGCACATGCCGCGCAAAGGTTTTTATCGCAGGATGCAAACCAGGTAGGTAAGTCAGAGTGTTGCCGCGACCGCCCATTCAGATGCGGAAGAGCGGGCTTAGCCTACGCCGCGCGGCTCAGCAAGGCTTTTGCGCTGCGGCAAACTCTACGCGGTTTCGCCCACCTCGCTTTGCTTCGTAAAGAGCCGCATCCGCCAGGCCGTAGGCCGTGTCGAAATCGGTCCGGACTGCATTGGAGCTCAAACCAAAACTCGCCGTGATGCGACGGTTGACGGGTGCCGCGAACGCGTGATTACCGATCGCTTCCCGCATTTTTTCCGCCAAATGCAATGCGTCATCGAGATCTTGTCCCGGAAGCAGCACGGTGAACTCTTCACCGCCGACACGACCGATGACGCCTTGGTCGCCGACGATTTGTCGCAAGCAATCGACTATGCCGCGAATCACCGCGTCTCCGACAGGATGTCCGAAGTCGTCGTTTATTTTTTTGAAGTCGTCGATATCGAGCAGAATCATCACAGCGCGATCGGCACGCAATGCTTTGACCGTCCGCTCGATGACCGCGCTTCGATTCAACACGTTTGTCAACGCGTCGTGCGTCGCGCGATATTGCAGTTCTTGTGTCAGTGCCTGCATCTCGCGTTCTGCACGGTCACTGCGTCCAATGAGACGGCGAGTTTCCCGCATCAAGCGCTCGTAGTGCCCGATGAGCTCACCTAGCGCCTGGTGACACTGCTGCGCGTCGGTGTCCGCGCTTGCATGGATCAAGCGTGCCTTTTCTAGCGCGTGGCTTTCGCTCTTGAACAGGTCAGGAGCGTCGGACAAACTGGCATTTGCAGGGAAGGTTGGGACCACCGTGGCTGTCCTTATGTGACGATCGGGCAATCCGTGAACTGGATTGCGGTGAAATCGGCTTGCAACTCCTCGCCGAATTCAAGAATAGTTTCGTCCTCGGCATCACGATACCAACGCACCACCACCTGATTGCCAGCCGAGGCCGCGCTATCCAACGCATCGAACACGCTGAACAGCATTTTCGTGCTGGAGCTGTTGAAATAGGTCAGGGTAACGTCCATCGTGATCTCGGCACCGTTGCAGGCTGCGAGGTATGCGCGAAGACTTTCGAGAACTGGCGCGTAAAACGCTGCAGCGTTCTCAGGATAGGATTCTCCCCGGAAAGTCAGTACGTTTTCATCAAACCTGAAGTCGACTTCCGGTGACGTATTGGTCGCCGCAATATAAAGATTGTCCATAACGCGTAATTGTTCCCGGTCAAATAATGGTCTTGAGACAAAAGAGGGTCGTGTCGGAACAATCCGCTCTTGGATGGAATGCGAATTCAAGCGGTGCGCTTGCGTCACGTGCCATTGTCAGAAAACCGAGCCCCGCGCCCTTGCTTTCTTCGGGAGTTTCGGCGCGCAATGATAGCTTGTATGCTTGTTTTATTTCTTCGATAGACATGTTTCGTAGCGGTTCGAGTCGCTCGCGCAGATTGTCTACATCCGCCGTCGCCACTGGATTCACGCATAACATGAGATGACGCTCGCCGTCGTTTGTTATGCAAACGGCGCCTTCGCGGATCGCGCCACTCGCTTCCCCTTTTTCAACGAGAGCGTCCGCGGAATAGTGAACGATGTTTTGCGACAACTCGATAAACGACGAGAATAATTTGCGGCGCGTGGGTGCATTGATTCCTGCAACTTCCAGTTGCAGTTTGACAACCTCGCTCATTGCCGCAATGATGCTCTGGGAGAAGTATCCCTTATGATAGAAAATCAGATTACGTTGTTGGGCAAGTTCAAAGAACGCGCTTTCTTGGTCCGAGAGTTCAAACATGATCATAGACTACCTTAAACGCGAGCAAAAAAGAGCGTGACGTCGTCGCGGCGGCCTTGCGTGCCTTGCCACTCTGCTAATTCACGCTGCAATCCGTCGCAAATGCCGGAAAGCGACTGGGTCTGATTCTTGACGATGTGACTGAGTGCCCGGCGCTTTCCGAAAGAGATTCTTTTAGGACCGCCGATTTGATCAATCAGGCCGTCGGTCGAGACGAAGAGAAGACTGTCGTGAGGAAGTGTCAGCGTGTTGAGCGTCCATTCATAGTCCGCCAGACTGTCCACGTAACCGACGCCCATGCGTTCACCGGAAATGCTCTCAAATTGCTCTGCGCCAGACCGCAAAACGTGTAGAGCGATACGTGCGCCGGAAAAGAGCAGTTGCCGTTGTTCGGCGTCGAACCAGAAGAAAATCGCATCCAGTCCGTCGTTCGACTGCGGCAGCACGCCAGACTTATCGACTTGACCAAGCAAAGATTTGACGTTGCGATTGACCGCGGCAAGGAGCGCAGCCGGGTTCCGGGGTCCGATTTTTTCCAGCGCTTGCGACAATGATGACGACGCCAGTAGCGTCATGAACGCACCAGGCACGCCGTGTCCCGTACAATCGGCGACGGCACCGAACCATCCATCGGGGAACGACGCAAAGTGATAGAAGTCGCCGCCTACTACGTCGCGCGGCTCCCACACTAATGACGCATCGGGCAATATCGATGACAAGGTGTCGCGTGAGACTCGAAGCATCGCCTGCTGGATCACGCTTGCATATTCGATGCTCTGCATGATCTGACGATTTTTCTCCGCCTGCATTTGCGCCACCGCACCTAATAGATGGGATCCGCTCCCGAGGCCCGCGAATTTGCCTTCTCGCGTGACGACGAACCCATCGGTCAATGCCTTATTTCCCGCTTCAGCCGTCTTGAAGGTCAGTGCTTCAATGCTCATGCTCGCATCGACGATGAGCGGTTCTTTATCCATGAACGCGATGCAGCTTTTCTTGCCGTACAACTCGCGATGAAAAGGTTTGCTCATCTGCGACAGCAAAATATCGCGGTTGATCAATCCGATGGGACGATCTTCCTCTACAACGGCCAGGCTGACCATGTCGCTTCGGGAGTAGAAGATCTCCATTGCCAAAGAGTTCGGATCGTCCGCATCGATGGCTGGCACTTCCTGACACAGATCGCCTGCGCAGCGCGGGCTTTCGGTGACGCCGGGGTGACGAAACTGGGCAAGCGCGGGGTGCATTTCGAGGCCACCGTTCGGAAGGGAATTCAGCACGCTAATAGCTATCTGTGACATTTTCGTTACGCCGAATAATCAATGAAGCTGGCCTGAAATACGAATCGCGACGCCTGTCCCACATGCATGGGGCCGCAAACGTTTTCGCATTCTTATTCGCTACCTTTTACAGTGTGGGCGGCCTCATCGGGGCGATTGCGGCTTGAAGTACAACTTGTCGCCGGATGTGTCGTAGATGCAACGTTTGATGTACTAGCGAAGCCCTGCGACTCCGCCACGTCATTTTGATAAGCCACTCGACAGATAACGTCCACTCATTTGACGTTCTTTAGAATTGATGGATTCTGCGATGCCGCATGAGACTGCCGACGCCTTCCTGCGAAGGGGGCATGCAGAAAGAAGTCGGAGCTAATGCCTGGGGCGTTAGTGAAATGAACAATTTCTTTCGGCCCAACCGACGGCCTCGATCAGCGCCTGTCGGGCGTTATCAACCGAAGGAAAATAGATGAGCTAGGCAATTATTGGTTTCGGCAAGATCGGCTAGGTGCTTGCCATGGCGTTTGCCCGAAACGGTATCGAAGTATCCGCTGCCACTACGCGCGCCCCGGAATGGCTTGCAGTCGCCGCAAGGTCATTGCCAAAAAACTGACGTAGGCGCTCGAGACGGACGTCGTTTTTCTGGCGGTTCGCTTTGAGTCGCATCGGGGCGTCGTAATCGCCAGTTTCGCCCCGGCTCTGCCGCGCAAAGCATGGCGGCCACGATCTAAGCGAAGCTACGGCCGCAGCACGCTTCTTCAGTTTTTTTGCCTCGCTTGACTGACTAACCACTCTCTATTATCCTATCTCTAAAGGAGAGTAAGTGTGGCTAGACCTCGAAGTGAAGAGCGAAGAGACGGAATCATGGCGGCCGCAACGCGCGTGATCGCCTCTGAAGGACTGGGCGCGCCTACCGCCGCGATTGCGAAGGAGGCGGGCGTCTCCAATGGCTCACTGTTCACGTATTTCGCCACCAAGGCGGACCTGCTGAACGCACTCTACCTCGAGCTCAAGGGCGAGTTGGGTTGGACCGTGCTCCAGGGCGTGCCCGTCGACTCCGATATCCGCACCCAGATGCTCCAGGTCTGGAAAAACTGGCTTCACTGGGCCGTCTCGTCGCCGGAAAAACGTAAGGCGCTCAAGCACCTGAGCGTCTGCAAGGACCTCACGCCGCAGACGCGCGAAACCGCCAATCAGTTGACGGCCGGCATAGCCGCCTACATCGAGCGAAGCCGGGTGAATGGCCCCATGCGCGACGAACCGCTCCTTTTCGTGGGTGCCCTCATCAACTCGATGGCGGAGGCGGCCATCGAATACATCATTACCGATCCGGCCAATGCCGATGCTCGCGCTATCGCGGCGTTCGATGCGGTCTGGCGCGCGATCACGTAATTTTTTTACTTAATAAATGACTGACTAGACAGAAATTAAAAGCGCGGTTGCGGCAACAAATTTCAGCAGCAGCAATGGAGTGACACAGCATGAATATCACGGACAAACCTGTCGCGCTCGTTACCGGAGCCTCGTCGGGATTAGGCAAGGACTTCGCCCTGCGTTTGATCAGGGAGGGCTACACGGTTTATGGCGCTGCACGCCGGGTCGAGCGGATGAAAGAGATCGGCGACGCGGGCGGACTCGTTTTGCCGCTCGATGTCACCGACGATCGCTCCATGGTGGAAGCGGTGGCTCACATCATCGACGAGCAGGGGCATATCGATGTACTGATCAACAACGCGGGTTACGGGCAGTTCGGTGCACTGGAAGACGTGCCGATTGCCGAAGGGCGTCGGCAGATCGAAACCAACCTGATCGGTGTCGCCCGACTGACGCAGCTTTGTCTGCCGCATATGCGCGCACAGGGCGGCGGCCGGATTATCAACATCTCGTCCATCGGCGGGAAGTTGGCGACGCCGCTGGGCAGTTGGTATCACGCGTCGAAATATGCGCTGGAGGGGCTATCCGATTCCTTGCGCAACGAGGTGCGCTCTTTTGGCATCAGCGTCGTCGTGATCGAACCGGGCGGCGTTGAGTCCGAGTGGTCGGGGATTGCCACCGGCGAAGCGGCGCGATATTCCGCCGACGGCGCTTATGCCGGCCTCGTGCGGAGGTTCAACAAGATGCAGGGGCAACTCAAACTGCCGCCCGCGCAAGTGATCAGCGATCTCGTCGTGAAAGCGCTCAGAGCGAAGCGGCCGAAGGCTCGCTACAGCGGTGGTCATCTGGCGGCCCCGTTGCTCTTCCTTCGTCGTCATCTGTCCGACCGCATGATCGATCGCCTTATCTCCATGGCGTCGAAGGGTTGATCGGGTTCGCGACTCGAAACCGGCATCGAAACTGTCCGACAAGGGGAGCGTGAGCATGCGCGACGTTGCGTTTGTTATGTACCCGGATTATTCGGCCGCGGCATTGAGCGTCGTCATGGCTTTCGAGGTCGCCAATTGTGTGGCGCAACCGCGTCCCTACGAACTACATTTTGTTTCGGAGACCGGCGGGACGATCACGACCTCGTGCGGCTTGACGGTCGAGAGCCGGCCGTTTGCGGCGACGCCGTTTCATACGCTCTTCGTCGGTGGCGCGACAAGCCCCAATGTGCCGACACCAGGACTGGTCGATTACATCGGGAGCGCGCTCAGATTGCATCGCCGGATCGCCGCGATCTCGACCGGCGCTTTCGTGCTCGCCGAAGCCGGTCTTCTGGACGGACGCAAAGCCACCACTCACTGGATGCACGCCACACGACTTCAGACGCAATACCCCGCGGTCAAGTTTGTCCCCAACTGCATCTTCACACGCGATGGTCCGATCTGGACGACGGCGGGCGGCGCGGCCTGTCTCGATCTCAGCCTGGCGATGATCGAAAGCGATCTCGGCGCGGACGTCGCCAAGGCCGTGGCCCGCGAACTCGTTATTTATCATCGACGCACAGGCAGCCAGTCGCAGATATCGTCGCTTCTCGAACTTGCGCCGAAAATCGATCGAATCCAGGCCGCACTGACTTATGCACGCGACAACCTGCACAAGTCGCTGACCGTCGCAGAACTTGCGGAGGCGGCGCGTTTGAGTCCGCGTCAGTTCAGCCGGTCCTTTCTGGCAGAGACCGGCCACTCGCCAGCCAAGGCGATCGAGATTCTTCGCGTAGAAGGCGCACGCGATCTCATGGAGCAGAGCCGCCACCCGATCGAAGTCGTCGCGCGTCAAACCGGTTTCAGCGACCGTGACCAGATGCGACGCGCGTTCTTGAGAGTAGTTGGACACTCGCCGCAGGCACTGCGGCGCATGGCACGGCTCGACGCGAACGCGCTGGCACAGACGTCTGAAGAAATGAGCTGAGCGTGACGGAGCGGGACCTAAATCGCCGTGTATTTGACGTTTCGCATACGGCGAGAGAGGCATACCTTCAATACGACGTCATTTTCCTTTTTTCAGGAGCATGGAATCGTGGAACTTCGCTCTGATCAATCGGATCCCTGGGTGCGCGTGTTGTCGGCTCTTGGCGATCTTTCTCGCAGTCACGGCTCGTCTCTCCAGCTTGCTCTGAAATCGGAGGACAAGGCGTCGGCCGCGAATACATGTCGTTCGCCGCTACCTGCGCGCGATATCTCCTTCTCGCCTTACGTCACGATCAATGTGCTGGAATGTGCCGATGGCGTCGCCATAGTGGAGTGGAAAGATCCCACCGGCGGGCACTATGCCGAGCAACGTTGGCATCGCTGTATGTCGCGGCGCACGGGTGTTTGCGTGCTCTCCGGAAGCGTGATCGTGCGAGGCGATTGTGTGTTCCGGCCGGCGCGCAGGTCTCGCGAACCGATGAATTCCAATGCGATGATACTTGCCAGTGTGTTGGCTGGTGTTTGTGGTGTTTAGGTCGGGTTGTTGCGAACGCGGTTGGGTTTTGGTTTGCGTGGCGCGTGCACATTCCTGTGCGATAACTTCTCTTTGCCGTTCGCTTCCGGGTTCTGCAATGAGGTCGTTCACATGAATGAAAGACCGCAGCGTGCCATGAGATCTTTGGCATGGATATCGCGAGAGCGCAATGCTGATCTACAATTCCTGTGGACTTGACTGTTTGCTATGAGCTTCGCGGCGGGTCTAACGGCCTGCTGCATCTCGGCTCATCAAGCCGTCTGATATGGCGGATAGGGCGACCGACATCCAGGATTGCAAGCTGCCAGTCGATCCCGCCATTCATCTTTTCCCAGGAGGTTGCTTCTTCATGTCGAGCTTATCGCGTGCACTCGTGTTTGCTGCTTTTACTGGCGCTGTGTTCGCGGCGCCCGTCGCCCATGCGACCGGGCTGGCGGGTACCTACGAAATCTGCCGCGCGCCCGCTGAAGAACAGGGTTGGGACGCCGAGAAGCGTGACTTGCGAATCCGCTTTACGGATCAGGACGGCAAGTACGCAGTGGCGTTCCGCTTCAAGGCAAACGGTGCCTGGAAACCCGATACCGACGGACCTTACACGGCAGCACCGCCGTCGCGATTCCGCGAGCTCTCCGGCGCGCCATACATGTCGCCGGAGTCGGGCGCGGTGCCGGACGGTGTGCGTCCGTCGAAGGACGTGCCGCTCGAGACCTTGGTCGTACCGGACACGGCCGTTTTCATGCTGATGACCGCTGACTGGTTCCGCCGGAATCGCGAGACCAACGTGCCCTATGACACCAATGTGATTGGAGTGTTCGTGCCGAAGGAAGGGCGCCCCGCACGCCGGGTTCTGCTGTGTCGTACAGATGCAGTGTAATTTGTGTCGCTGGGCCTGCTATCGCAAAGAACGCGATGGCAGGTCTGTTCATTTGGATCTGCGATTCGCATGGTTAGGGCAGCGCCGCGACGAGCGGCGCGTTTGAATCCGATATTGCGAGAGGGCCGGGCGCGCGACGGCAACGAGCTGGATTGCGGCACGGTGATAGCCGCCACGCCGCTGCGGACCGGGAACAATTGATTGCCGTGCAAACCACGCGCGCTTTATCTCTCAGAGATTCGCCGGCCCAGATCGGCCCTTGCTTTCCCCGCAATGCAAGAACGGCGATCCGCCGATCTCCGACACAAGCTGTTACAACGCATCTCACGCAGCCTCTAACCGACGCGCACAGTTCAGGCGTTCCAAGACATTCAGTGGCCGTCTCGCTAGCAGGTCAACTGCTTTAGCTCGGCTAGACGCGCCTCTCTCCAGATTTGCTCCACTGTCACTCGACCTACCGAACAATCGCAATTTCCCCGATTCGCACGCATCGCACAAGCCGAATCGGACCACGCGAACAGCGATCATTTCTCCCCATTTACCCAGTCCCATCAACGCTTTCAGCCGCGACTGCGGCACCAAACTACGGGAAATCCCTGGAACGTTATTTCTTGTGCGACCCGACCGGCTCGGTTACGTTATCGAAAATAGACATGGTTTCTATTATTATGAATACACCGTCATGCTCGGGACACAGGAGACAGGGATGAGTTTGAGATATCAGTTGCTGGTCATGACGTGGCTGCTGCAGTTCGTGAATTATCTCGACCGCGTGAGCATTTCCGTCGCCGGTCCGACGATGATGAAAGCGCTCCATCTCGACGCCGCGCAGTTCGGCTTCCTGCTGGCCGCGTTCGCGCTCGGCTACGCGTTGATGCAACTGCCGGGCGGTTTTCTGGCGGACCGGTTCGGGACCAAAGCGCTGCTGGTGGTCGCGCCGGCGCTGTTCTCGGTGTTCACGGGATTGACGGGTTTCGCTACGTCGATGGCGGTACTCGTGGGTGCACGCTTCTGCTTCGGACTCGCGGAAGGCTCGTGCAACGCGGCGGTCTACAAGGCTGTTGCCGACAATTTCAGCGCGAAAGACGCGGCAAAGGCGCACTCCGTCTGGCTCTCGGCGCTCGCCGTCGGCCCCGCAGTGGTCGCGCCTGTCGTCACGACCTTGCTGATGCACGGCGACTGGCGCAACGTGTTTTACGTGTTCGCGTTGCCCGGTATTTTTGTCGCACTACTGATCTATTTCCTGATTCCGGGCAAGGCGATCGAGGGTAAAGAGCGTCATCAGGAAGCGAACCGTACGGAGCAATGGAAGCAGTTTGCCGGCCGTAAAAGTACCTGGCTGCTGTTCTTCGGCTACATGACTTTCAGCATCGGCTACTGGGGTTTCCTCGGCTGGATTCCGTCGTATCTCGCCAATCAACGGCATATCGACCTGAAGTCGCTGGGCGTGGCTGCGTCGGTGCCGTATCTGTTCGGATTTCTCGGCATCGTCGTATTCGGCTGGCTGGGCAGCGGCATATTGCATCACAGAAGGCCGCTGCTCGTCGCGGTCGGCTACATCTTCACGGGCCTCGCGCTTTATCTCGCCTACAGCGCGGACAATATCTTCGCGTGTGTGGTCGGATTGTCGGCGGCCGCGTTCTTGCTGTACGGATGCCTCTCGCCTTACGCCGGACTCGTCGCGCAACTGGCGCCTTCCGGCGCGCGAGGTGTATTCGCCGGCGTGATCAACACCGGCGGCCAGATTGGCGGTCTGCTTGCGCCGCTCGGCGTCGGCTATCTGGTGAAAGCAAGCGGCTCGTACAACGACGGCTTTCTCTTCATGATCACGGCGCTCGTGATCGGCGCGTGCTGCTTCGCCGCGCTGCAATTCCGCGTGAACCGCACCGAACCCGATGCGGGCGATGCGGCAGGCGTCATGCAGCAGAACGTCTGAGCATCATCGTTCAGCGCGGCATTGCAGACTAGACGCCGTGAAAATGAGCAAAGGGCGGTTCGAACGGTGTCGTGTCGCCGCCCAGTGCTTTCGTGAGTGCAGCGCCTGCTTCCATCAACTTCGGCAGATAGACGTCGAACGCTTTGCGGTCGAAACGGAAGCGCGGTACGCCGAGCGAGATCGCGCAAACCAGTTCCTGCCCGGTACGAAACACCGGGCATGCAATCGCCGCGCTTTCCGGTTCGCGCTCGCCGAGCGACACGCAATACCCGTCTTCGCGCACCTTGTTCAGGTGCGCCTTCTTCGACGTGCCCGAAAACGCGCGCAATACATGTCCTGCCGCGCCGGCATCGAGCGTGAGACGTTCGCCTTCGCGCACGTGCATACGCACCGAACGCTGCCATTCCACGCGATACAGACACAACCGCTCGTCGCCTTCGCGCACATAGACCGCGGCCGTCTCTCCGGTTTCCTTGACCAGCGTGCGCAGCACAGGCAGCGCGTAGTCGCGCAGGCGGAACGAACTTTGATAAATCATGCCGAGATGAAACACCATCGGCCCGAGCATGTAGCGGCCGTCTTCCAGCCGCTTCAGATAGCCGAAATGTTCGAGCGATTCGCACAGCCGCAGGATCGTGCTGTGGTACAGGCCCGTTGCATTCGTGAGGTCGGTAAGCGTCATGCCGTCGATGCTGTCTTCGAAGGCTTTGAGTATCGAAAGTGCGCGGTTGACCGCGGCTACGCCAGGTTCTTCAGTTGCCATTGATGTTTCCGGTTGTCTGCGCCGATGCCTGCGGGCCCTGCCGCTTGGGCGTCTGGCTCGCAAGGATGAACGATTTCGGGGGCTCGTGCAACAGCATCGCCCAACCATCGCTTTGCTGAAAATAGACATCATGTCTATTTTCAGTGATAATGAATTCAGGCCGGTTGTTCCGGCACGCACGAAAACCGCGAGAGGACGCACACCATGCATCGCAAACGCTTTGACGCATCACACACCGGTCCGCTTCGCGGCGTGAAAGTAGTGGACCTGTCGCGGCTCGTGGCGGGCAACATGCTGACCTTGCAACTGGCGGATTTCGGTGCGGACGTGATCAAGGTCGAGCCGTTGAAAGGCGACACGTTGCGCGCCTTTCGCACGCAAGGCGCGGAAGTGTTCTGGAAAGCGTATGCGCGCAACAAGAAGAGCATCTGCATCGACTTTCGTCACGAAACGGCGGCGAGCATGATTGCGAGCCTTGCGCGCGATGCCGATGTGCTGGTCGAAAGCTTCAAGCCCGGCACATTGGAGAAGATGGGGCTCGCGCCGCAAACGCTGCTGGAGGCGAATCCGAAGCTCGTGATCGTGCGTGTATCGGGTTGGGGGCAAACGGGTCCCTTCCGGCATCGGCCGGGCTTCGGCACCTTGGTCGAAGGCTATTCGGGCTTTGCGGCAATGAATGGCTTCAGCGACCGCGAGCCGGTGTTGCCGCCCATGTTTCTTGGCGATATGACGGCGGGACTCTATGGCGCGCACGCCGCGATGGTCGCGTTGTGGGAAGCGCGCATGAACGGCGGAAATGGGCAGGTCGTGGACCTCTCGCTGTTCGATCCGATGATCTCCATTCTCGGCCCGCAAGTGGCGAACTATCAGATCACCGGGCGCGTGAAAGCGCGCACGGGCAGTCGGTCGAGCACCACGGCGCCGCGCAATACCTACGAAACGGCTGATGGCAAATGGCTTTGCGTTTCGACTTCCACGCAAACCATGGCGGAACGACTGTTCACCGCGATCGGCTGCGACGAGATGAACGCCGACCCGCGTTATCTGACGAACACGACGCGCTTGCAGCACGTCGAGGAAGTCGACCGCGTGGTGGGCGGCTTCATCAAGGCCCGCACGCTCGCCGATAACCTCGTGTTCTTCGAGCAGGCGGACGTGACCGTCGGACCCGTCTATCACGCCAGTGATCTCGCCGACGACGCATACGTGAGCGAGCGAGAAAGCATCGTGGAGATCGAGGACGAGGAACTGGGCCACGTCGCCGTCCATAACGTGGTGGCGCGTTTGTCGGGTACACCTGGTGGCTTCATGCGTCCCGCGCCGAAAAAAGGCGAACACTCCCGCGAAATTCTTGCGCCGCTGCTGGGCGAGCGCGTGTTTGACGAATTGATTGGCTGCGGCGCCGTGATCGATGCCGCGTGCGTCTGAACTTCTAATCTGACAAGGAGCATCAAATGAATCGCGTTGGACAACCGATCGTATCGCCAGCGGCATGGAAAGGTCCCGAACTCGACTGGATGAATGAAGGGCTGCACGTTCTCACCAAGGCGGAAATCGCGGAGATCGACGCGGCGCTCGCGCATCTGCTCTCGCTGGGCGACATCGATTTCCCCGACATCAGCCCGGAGACTTTCCCGCTGGACACGATGGGCCGCTTCATGCGCGAACTGCCCGAATTCCTGCGCAACGGACGCGGTTTCATGATGCTGCGTGGTCTGCCACGCGAGCGTTATTCCGACGACGACATGACGCGCATCTATTTCGGCCTCGGTTCGTACGTCAGCAAGCCGGTGACGCAATCGTATCTCGGCGATGTGCTCGGGCATGTGGTGAACGTAAGCGACTACGAACCGAAATCGCGCGGCTATCGCAAGGGCGGCGGTCAGCTGATGCATACGGATTCGTGCGACATCATCGGCCTGATGTGTCTGCGTACCGCTATCTCCGGCGGTGAAAGCCGCATTTCCAGCGCGCTCGCGGTTCATAACGAACTCCTGCGCACGCGCCCCGATCTGCTCGACGCACTGCGTGAGGGGCTGTTCCTGAAGCGCACCGACGAAGATGGCCGTCGCGCGACACGCACGTTTAGCGAACACAAAGTGCCGTTTTTCACGGACACTACCGGCGAAGTGATCTGCTATCTGCCGACCGGCTACGCGCGCCTCGCGGAAAAAAGCGGTCAGTGTCCGTTCAGCGAACTGGAGTCGGAGGCGCTGTACACGGCGCGCAAGATTGCGGCTTCACCCGAGTTCTATCTCGACATGGGCTTTCGCGACGGCGACATCCAGTTCCTGAATAACCGTGTGCTGGTACATGGCCGCACCGACTACCAGGATGCCGAGCCGCTCGCCGAGCGTCGCCATCTGTTGCGTCTCTGGCTCACCGTCTCCGACTGGCCCGCCATGCCCGATTCGCAGGTGTTCCACAAGCCGGAAGATTTGCGCATGTGGGCGCAGTACCGCCGTCCGTTTGCCGAGTTGCCTTCAACACACGACCGCCTGCTGCTCGAATCGGGCGAGGTCGCGAAGATGGTGGATTGACGCGGCAGTCGAACGGAGACACGTATGCCCAAGATACTGAGAATGCGCAGCAAACTGTTCGTGCCCGCCTGCCGACCAGAGTTCTTCGATAAGGCTTTGGCAGGCAACGCAGACGCGTTGTCGATCGATCTCGAAGACTCGGTCGCGGAGCGCGATAAAGGCGTTGCGCGTGAAGCCGCCGCCTCGTGGCTGGCGAAACTCGGCACGGTAGAGAAGTCCGTGATCGTGCGCGTAAACGGTCTCGAAACGCCGCATTTCGAGGCGGATATGGAAGCCGTCGTGAAAGACGGACTCGACATCGTGAACGTGCCCAAGATCGAATCCGCGGAAGACGTGCGCAAGATCGACACGTTGCTCGAAGAACTCGAAACGTGCGCGGGACTTACGCGCCGCGTTCTGCTTCTCGCCAACATCGAATCGCCGAAGGGACTGCGGCTTGCCGCGGAGATCGCCACGGCGAGCGACCGCGTCGTGGGTTTGCAGATCGGTTACGGCGACCTGTTCGAGCCGATCGGCGTGGACCGGCATCAACGCGCGGCGCTCGATCATGTCCTGCTGCAAGTACGGCTCGCGGCGGCGGAAGCCGGCATCGAGGCCTACGACGGCGCATTCGCACGAGTTGCGGATCTCGACGGATTCGTCGGCGAGGCCGAACGTGCGCGTGCCTTCGGTTTTGCGGGCAAGACCTGCGTGCATCCCCGCCAAGTGGACGCGGCCAATCGCGTGTTCGGACCAAGCGCGGAGCAGATCGCATTCGCGCGCCGTGTCGTCGAAGCATGGGACGCAGCGCTTGCACGCGGTCATGGGGCAGTGTCCGTGGATGGCGTGATGATCGACCAGCCTTATGCCAAGCGTGCGGCCGAATTGTGCGCCATGGCCGAGGCCATCTGATCTACGCAGAAACACGTTAGTCGCTGGAGAAACGCACTATGTCCCTTCCACAAACGCTCGCGCAGAAATTGATCGCGAAAGCTTGCGGACGCAACGAGGTCGCCGTGGGCGAGATCGTGACCTGCAATGTGGACCTCGCGATGTTTCATGATTCGAGCGGACCACGACGCCTTCAGCCGATGCTCGACGAACTCGGCGCGAAGTTGTGGGACCGGTCGAAGATCGTGCTGGTCATCGACCACTACGTGCCGGAAGCCGACGACGAATCGCGCCGTATCGTGCGAATCGCGCGGGAGTGGGCGAAGGATCAGCAATTGCCGAACGTGTACGACAGCGTCGGCATTTGTCATGTTGTGCTGCCGGAACGCGGCCATTTGCGGCCGGGCATGTTTTGCGTCGGCGGCGATTCGCACTCGCCGACGGGCGGCGCGTTCGGCACTTATATGTTCGGTATCGGCAGCACCGAAATGCTCGGCGTGGTCGTGTCAGGGCAAATCTGGGTGAAGGTGCCGGAGACTTTGCGCATGCATTGGCGTGGGCGCCTCGCGCGTGGCGTGACCGCGAAGGACATGATGCTGCATATGATCGGCCGCTTCGGCATGAACGGCGGACGCTATCAGGCCGTGGAATTTTGCGGCGAGGCGGTCTCTGCTTTGTCGATGCAGGAGCGCATGACGCTCTCGAACATCAGCGCCGAAATGGGTGCGCAAGCCGGCCTGATTGCACCGGATGCCGTCACGCTCGACTATCTCCGGTCGGTCGGCGTCACCGACGAAATCGATATCGGGCGCTGGCAGGGCGACGCCGATGCAGTTGCCGAGACGCACGAATTCGATGCCACCACGCTCGCGCCTCAGGTGGCCGCGCCGCATAGTCCCGCGAATACGCGTGAGGCGCAGACGTTTGCGGACGTGGCCGTTCAGGTCGCGTATATCGGTGCCTGTACGGGCGCGAAACTCGACGATTTGCGTGCGGCAGCATCGGTACTGCGTAATCGACGCGTCGCGCAAGGCGTGCAATTGGTCGTTGCACCCGCCAGCATGCGCGATCAGGAAATCGCGAAGCAGGAGGGCGTGATGGCGATTCTCGAAGCGGCGGGCGCTCAGGTGCTCGCCACATCGTGCGGCGCGTGCTCGGGTTATGGCGGGCAGATTCCGGAAGGCAGCAACGTGATCTCCAGCACCGCGCGCAATTTCAAGGGGCGTATGGGAGCGGAAACCGCGCAGGTCTATTTGGGCTCACCGTACACCGTTGCCGCGTCCGCGCTGCGCGGTCGCATCACCGATCCACGCGAGGTGCTCGCATGAACGTCGACACGAACATGACGAACGCGTCGACGCATCGTGTGTGGCGCGTCGGCGCGGATATCGACACCGATGCGCTGGCGCCCGGCGCCTACATGAAGTTCGGCATCGAAGAAATCGCGAGGCATTGTTTGCAGCGTCAGCGCGCGGATTTCGCAGCGAACGTTAAGGCGGGCGATATCGTGGTCGCGGGGCCGGGCTTCGGCATCGGCTCGTCAAGGGAACAGGCGCCTGCTGCGCTCGTGCATCTCGGCGTGCGCGCGGTGGTTGCACCATCGTACAGCGGCCTGTTTTTTCGCAACGCGTTCAACGTCGGACTCGTGCTGCTGACATGTGCCGAGGCGGAAACGATCGCTGAAGGCGAGCACATAGCCATCGATCCGCTGCACGGCCGCATTACGCGTGAAGACGGACAAACGCTTCTATGCGACCCGTTGCCCGCGTTTCTGCTCGACATGGCCAACGCGGGCGGTCTGTTCAATCTCCTTAGGCAACGATACGGAGCGAAGAAAGCATGACACGGAATTCGAAGGGACTCGCGGCGCAACTCTTGCAAGGCACCGTATTGGCGCCGGGCGTCTACGATGCTTTCTCGGCGTTGCTCGCGGAGCAGGCAGGCTTCGACGCGTTGTATCTGTCGGGGGCGTCGATCGCTTATACGCGGCTCGGACGGTCGGATGTCGGGTTGACCACGTTCACGGAAGTGGCCGATACGCTCGCGCGCATCACGGAGCGCGTGGCGCTGCCGGTGATCGTCGACGGCGATACGGGTTTCGGCAATGCACTCAATGTGCAGCGCACGGTGCGCGGATTCGAGCGCGCGGGCGCATCCATGATCCAGCTCGAAGATCAGACCTTCCCCAAACGTTGCGGTCATCTGGATGGAAAAAGCGTCATTCCGGTCGATGAGATGTGCGGCAAACTACGCGCCGCGCTCGACGCGCGCACGAGTGCCGACACGCTGATTCTCGCGCGCACAGACGCGCTCGCAGTCGAAGGACTCGATGCTGCGCTCGATCGCGCGGAAAGATATCTGGATGCGGGTGTGGACGCGCTGTTCGTCGAAGCGCTGCGCTCAGAGGAGCAGATGGACGCGGCGTGCAGCCGTTTTGCGTCGCGCGTACCGTTGCTGGCCAACATGGTGGAAGGTGGCAAGACCCCGGTGCAAAGTGCTCAGGCGCTGGCGTCGCGCGGCTTTCGTATCGTGATCTTTCCGGGCGGCGCGGCGCGCGCCGTGGCCCATACGCTACGCGGTTTTTATGGCAGTTTGCGCGAGCATGGCACGACCGCGCCGTGGCAGGATCGCATGGTCCAATTCGACGAACTCAACGAGATCATCGGAACGCCGGGCTTGATGGATGTAGCCCGGCGCTATGAGTAACGCGTGCTAACCACCACTCACGTACGCACGGCGTCCGATTCCATCCGGAAGAACGCGATAGCCTGATTCAGTTGCTGGCCCTGATCTTCCAGCGCTTTCGAGGCGGCGGCTGCTTCCTCGACGAGCGCGGCGTTCTGCTGCGTGACCTCGTCCATTTGCGCGATCGACTGACCGACCTGTTCGATGCCCTTGCTTTGTTCCGTCGACGCAGCGGCGATTTCGCCCATGATGCCGGTCACCCGGGCAACGGCCTGCGTGATCTCCGACATCGTCTGTCCGGCCTGATTCGCGAGCAGCGAGCCGTCCTGGATTTTCTGAACCGAGGCGTTGATCAGTTCCTTGATCTCCTTCGCCGCACTGGACGAACGCTGCGCGAGACTGCGGACCTCGCTAGCGACCACCGCAAATCCGCGTCCCTGTTCGCCGGCGCGTGCTGCCTCGACCGCCGCGTTCAGCGCGAGGATGTTGGTCTGGAATGCGATGCCTTCGATAATTCCCGTGATTTCCGCAATCTTGGTCGAACTCGTGGTGATTTCGCCCATCGTCCCGACGACCTGACCGACCACCTCGTTACCCTTGAGCGCCACTTCGGATGCGTTGGCGGAGAGGGAACTGGCCTGCTGTGCGTTCTCGGCATTCTGCTTCACCGTGGAAGTCAGTTCTTCCATGCTCGATGCGGTTTCCTGCAGCGAGGCGGCCTGCTGTTCGGTCCGCGACGAAAGATCGACATTGCCCGACGCAATCTGGCTGGAGCCGGTCGCGATGCTGTCAGCGGCGGCGCGGACCTGCCCGATCAGGTTGACGAGACTGCTCTGCATCTCGCCCATTGAAGCAAGTACGCTGCCGACAGGCGCCTGGCTCGCGCCTGCGATGGCACTCAGATCGCCCGCGGCCACCCGTTGACTGACCTTGCCCAAAGCAGCCGGCTCGGCGCCGAGGGCACGCAGCAATCCTCGCGTGATGACGAGACCCGCCGCGATCGCCATGGCGACAGCGGCCATGCTGATAGCGATCAGCACATACCGTTGCGTCTCGTAGTTGCTTTCCGCGTTTAGCACGAGTTCGTCTTCACGCTCGCGCGTGTATTGCGCATAACTGTCGGTCGCTTTGACGAGCGCTGCGAGTAGCGGGCGACAGTCGTCGTCGATTTTCTTCACTGCCTCGTCGCGCTTGCCCGCAACGGCGAGCGCGACGATCGCGTTGGCGACGGGTGCATACGCGGCTTCGACCCGGTTGATCTCGGCGATAAGGCTGCGGGTCGTGTCAGTCGCGTCGGTTGCGGACGAAACCATCGAGGTCAGCTTCGCGAGGTTCGATTGCACATCCGCCTGGGCCTGCGCTTCGGCCGCGCGTTCCAGGTCGAAATCGCCGGGCGTGGTTACTAGCGCCATGTTGCGAGCGGCAATCGCCCGTCGGTCGACTGCGGTTCGAACCTGCGCAGACATCCTCACTCGGGCGTTGACGCCTGACACGAAATTTGCGAAACGGTCGTTGGCGTCGTTGAGTGCCTTCAGCGAAATGGCCGACGCAATCAGAACAATGACGGCAAGCACGCTAAATGTTCCCGTGAGTTTTGCCTTCACTGACAGATTGCCGAGATTCATATTCAACTCCAGTCGCTCGTCGAGGTGCGTGAGTAAGAGATTCAGGGCGTCGAGTAGACCGGAAGGCTTGCGGTTGACTACGCAACGACCGGATTTTCCACGCATACATCTCGCATAACGGCGGGCAATTGCTTGACTGAAGGGGACAAAACGCGGCGCAGGCGGACGCAAAGGTTTGCGCGCAATTAAATTTATGTATGGCTAGAAAAAGACCATTCGTCAGATGATTTTCGCATGCAGATTGCAGGCTTGCGTCGAATTGAATTCGCGGCGTGTCGGTCTTTGCAAAACGACAACTCGAACCGCCGCGAAATCTTCCAATAGCAAGCGCTATACGACTGAAAGCACGGTTGGATCGCCGGAACGCCAGATGTTGTCGACGGTATTCCGTGTAATAACCCACACACCGTCTTCTCTTGTTAGCTCGACGTCGTACCGGTTCTTCATGAGGTAATGCCGGGAGGAATCGTTTCGTGGGACGTGTTGAGCTTCCACGAGTGCATCCAGACGCGCGGTGTCACCGTCGATCGTCACGCGTGGATTGTTCACGGAATGCGTAGTTTCCAGCGACGCGAGCGAGGCCGTAAGAGCTGCAACGATAACGTCTCTGCCCTCGATAACCGGATAGTCGAAGCCCGCTTTGGCAGCCGCTGCACGAAAGTCCGACACGGCGTTCTCTGCGAGAGAGGAGGCGAGAAGGCTCGCGTCGCGAAGATCGATGCCGGCAGCAAAGCGATAAAGTGCATCGACGACCGCCAGCTTGTCTGCGGCTTCAATGGCTTGCGAGGGTGACAGGGTCATGGATAGTGTCCAATGGTGTTGCGTTTGTGAGCTATTCGAGATCAGCGTCAATACGTTCGATGAGACCGTCGGCGTTGATTGCGATCTTGAGCGTCCCGATCTCGTGACCGAAATCGCCCGTGAAATCCAGGCGAGCAACGGCAGTCGAGTCGTCCAGGTGTTCGAGCGACAGAAGCTTGCTGACGGTTTTATAGCCAACGAAAAACTGCTCGAAATAAAGGCGAATACCTTCGATGCCGACAAAGGCGTCGCCAACCGAAACGTCGTCGATCACTGCATCAGACGCGAAGAGGGCTAACGCACCTTCGACGTCGAAGGCGTTGGCGGTCTGGATAAATACGGATACGAGTTTCTCCACAGAATGCTCCTCAGATGTCGACGATGGTGGTGTCGGCAATCGTCTCCGCAAAGCCGTTTCCAAACAGCGTCGCCGGAGTCTGGAAGCCTGCACGCGTTTCGCCGGCAAGTACGAGACGGCCAGCCTCGGCGGCAGCGATCGCGGTGAATGTGTAGCCGTTGACCGTATCGAGAAGCGATCGCACAACTTCACCGTTTGTTTGAGTGACCTCGACCACAGCCCGATAGCGGTTGGCCAGTCGCTCCTGTTCGCTCGGTCCGTCAGGAAGCTCGGAGAGATCGCCTTGCGGAAATCCGTCGCCGGTGACGTGGACGAATGTCTCGACGTCCGGCACTTTCGTCGAGCGCCAGATTGTGATCAGATCGGGCAGCGTGACCTGAAAGCAATCCACTGCGCCGTTTCCGAAGTCGAATTGGCGGGTGGCACCAGCAGTCCGAGCGACGAGTTTTCCATCGACACGTGCCAATGTTTCCGCGGTGACGCTCTCCATCGCGCTGACCGCCGAGCCTCGGGACAAGCCGCCCGAGACATGCAAGGCCACTCTGATATTGGCAGGATTCCGGGTTCTCGCAATCGCATGTCCGGCAAGACAGCCGAGCATCGCGACACTGCCGCCGCTGCCGGGCAGAAGCATGACGCTCGCAGCCTCGGCCTCGCCGTGCAGCGCTTCCGCCAAGCGGTAGCCGTCAAGCTCCGCGGCGATGTCGAGATAGTCGACGCCGTTGCAAATGCAGGCCCTCATCAAGATATCGGCGGTTCTGGCGAACGGCCCCGCGCAGTTCAGAAGTGCGTCGACGTCACCCAGTGATCGATCAAGCACTGCGATGTCGTCGAGTGCGAATACCCGATATGCCACGCCGAGGCGCGCGGCGAGCGTAACGAGCGCCGCTTCGTTACGCCCGGCGAGGATAAGCGGGGTGCCCGCTGCCAGGGCATTTTCTGCCGCCATGCGGCCGGTGTAGCCGGTCGCGCCGTAAATCATGAGATTCTTCATGTCAGTGCTGCCATTCCTTGTAGACGAATTCGAGGCTGTAGCCGTCCGGGTCGCGAACCTGTGCCGCGTAATAGCGCGGGTCATAGTGAAGCTGCGCGCCGGGCGGATGGATTTCGCTAGCGCCCGCGGCCATGGCCGCCGCAAAGGCCGCATCGACTTCGCGCTTGTTATCTGCGACGAATCCAACGTGAGCGGCACGGCCTTCGACCGTTCCTTCGCGCAGCCAGAAGAACACACGGCCGTTGGCGCCGAAGCCTTTGAGGTCGGGATGGCCTGGGGGTCCTTGCCGGCCGTCGTAGTCGATCGTATGGGTGATGCCGAGCGGTGCCAGCGCCATTTCGTAGAACGCAATCGAGCGAGCGATATCGCTGACGGATAGGAAAACGTGGTCGAGCATGTTGCGCGCTCCTGTCTTTAGATGAGGTAGCCGCCGGCTACTTCGATGTTCTGGGCGTTGATCCAACGGTTCTCTTCGGACAGCAGACTGGCGATGACACCACCCACATCATCCGGTTCGCCGACCCGGCCAAGCGCTGTTTGCGCGGCAAGGATCGCTTCGAATTCATCGTTCAATCCACCACCCAACTCGGTGCGGATCGCGCCCGGTGCGATGGAGTTCGCCCTGATGCGGCGCTCGGCGAATTCCTTCGCCATATAGCGTGTCAGAACTTGCAGGCCGCCCTTGAACGCGGCGTATGGCGCGACACCGGCGGTGGCGACGCGGCTCGTCGCACTGGTGACGTTGATCACGTGGCCGCCGTCTTCAATCAGCGGAAGAAGCGTTTGAGTCAGGAAGAACGGCCCCTTGAGATGAACATCGAACAGTCCGTCGAACTGCGCCTCGGTGACATCGGAAATTGGCGCGTAGAGTCCAAAGCCGGCGTTGTTGACCAGGAAGTCGAACATTTTCCTGTGCCAGATCGTGTCGAGTTGTCTGGAAACGGCTTCGCGGAACGCCGGAAAAGATTGGCTATTGCCGACGTCGAGTTTCAGCGCGACTGCCGTGCCGCTGATTCCCTCGATGGCCTTCACGACGTCTGCTGCCTTCTCCGGATTGAGGTTGTAGGTGACGATCACGCCCATGCCGCGTCGGGCGCATTCGAGCGCGGTGCTGGCCCCAAGGCCACGGCTTCCGCCTGTCACGATGACAATCTTCATGCGTTCTCTCCTGTGTGTCGGGTGAGAATGAAGATACGGCGATCGCCCAACGCGCACTCACCCGTTCCTCCTTCAAATTTGCCTATTTCTGCTTTTGCGTTGCATGGCCTCAGTGCCTCTGTTAGCGTCGGACCATGGAACAGCAACTGCAAGAACTGAGAGCACTGGCCGCCGGAGCCGAGAACAGGCGTACGGAAACCGGCATCCCGCGTGTCGCCATGGTTCAGGGGGAAATCCCGGAACATCTGCTCGCCGCCGTCTACGATCCGATGATCAATCTCATCCTGACGGGCTCCAAGACGATGACGGTCGGCGACCGGACCTTCCGCTATGACCCGGCAACCTATTTCGTCATGTCGGTGGATCTGCCGGCTGTTGGCTCAGTGCATCCGGCCGCGACAGGCGAGCCCTATCTTGCAGTCAGCCTGACGCTCGACCCCACGATTGTCGCGACGCTTATCCGCGACTTGCCGGTGCAGGTTTGCAGCACGCTGTTCGATTCGGGATTCTCGGTTGCGCCGGTCAACGACGAACTGCTCGACGCGTGGATTCGAATGCTCCGGCTCATCGAGCGGCCGGACGAGATCGCGGTGCTCGCGGCCGCTTACGAACGGGAAATTCTGTTCCGCGTGCTGCAGGGCCCGCTGGGCTGGATGTTGCGCGACATCGCATCGCCGGACACGGCGCTTTCGCGCATCGGCGTCGCAATCAACTGGATACGCCGCAACTTCACCGAGGAGATAAGGGTGGAGACGCTGGCCGAGATGGCCGCGTTGAGCGTGTCGGCGTTTCATCGCCATTTCAAGGCGGTGACGGCGTTGAGTCCGCTGCAGTATCAGAAGCGTATCCGGCTATTGCACGCGCGGTCGCAACTCATCTCGGGTCAGGGCAGCGCGACGTCGATTGCGTTCAGCGTGGGCTACGAGAGCCCGAACCAGTTCAGCCGGGAATATGCGCGACTGTTCGGCCTGCCTCCCTCCAGAGACCTCGCGAAAGCTACGCAGGAGCTTAGGGGCGCATAGAGGGCGTGCTGAGACTCTTGCTTTGGTGATCTTCGCCCACGCGTCGGATGTCCCCGCGCGTTCCTGATGGAAGCGCCGGCATCGGCGTGTTGCGCCAAAAGTCTCCTGAGTCGACGGAGATGCACGAACGTTCGATGAAGAGGGCGGCGCGCCACGACGCCGAACTTACAGGCTCGCAGGCTTTCGCGCCCGTCACGCTTCCCCATCCGTATTCCCATTCCCGAAAACGCACGGCGCAACCGACACCGCCCGTGCGCCTAAGTCCCGCGGACATGCAATCGCGGCGATGCCAACGCATCTCGCCGCGTCGAGCCATCCCGTCGAGTTACGCCCTCGCAACACCTCAACTCAGCCACGCCACAAATAATCTTGACAAAGGATTTTGGCCCAAAAACAATTGGCATCATCAAATGATAATTTGATCAAAACAAGATTTCCGGCGATTGGCAGCCGGAATCCACCAGCCCAATTCTTTCGAAAGCCTCAGATCATGACTACACGCTCCGCCTCACGCCGCCTGCCTGTGCTGTTTCGAACAAACGTCGCGGTCGCTGCGACGCTCGCCTTCGCAGGCGTGGCTCATGCACAGAGCTCCGTCACGTTGTACGGCATCGTGGATGCAGGTGTTGGCTACGTCAGCAACGTCGGCGGCAAAACTCAGTATTTCCAGAGCACGTCCGTGATGCAGGCTGACCGTGTTGGCTTTCGGGGCACGGAAAATCTGGGCGGCGGCACGAGCGCGATCTTCGTGCTGGAGAACGGCTTCAGCACGAGCACTGGCGCGTTCGGGCAAGGCGGCAAGCTGTTCGGGCGGCAAGCCTATGTCGGCCTGAAAGACAACCGCTACGGCACGCTCACGATGGGTAATCAGTACGACTACATGGGCGCGACGTTGGGCATGTACGAAACGTCGACGTGGCTGCTCGGCCAGTACTCCGATCACCCGTTCGCCAACGACCGCGCGAATTCCTTGCGCCTCGCGAATTCGGTGCAGTACATGACGCCGGTCTGGTCGGGTTTCCAGTTCGGCGCGATGTACGGCTTTTCCAACCTGGCCGGCGATATCAACGGCGAAGGGCGTGCGTACAGCTATTCGGCCACGTACAACGCCGGTCCCTGGAATGTTGCGGCGGCCTATACGGAAGTGGCCGGTTCGGCGTCTGCGCTCGATATTTCGTCGCTGACGGGCATGCCGACCGGCACGGTCAAGGTGGGCGGCAGCTATCTGCGCACGATGGGTATTGCAACGAGCTATAAGTTCAGCCGCACGTTCGTCTACGCGATGTACACGCAGGCTTTGTACGCGGGCATTCGGGGTAAGGACATCGAGAACGTGATGTTCCGGAACGGCCAGGTCGGCTTCACGTATTACTTCACGCCGGCGTTGCAGGCCGCGGCCGGTTACACCATGACTGCGGTAGGCGCGACGAAACTGCATCAGGTCAGCACGACACTCGATTACGCGCTGTCCAAGCGCACTGACGTCTACGCCATGTTGCTGGCCGAGCACGCTCAAGGCAACAACGCGCGGGCGTCGATCATTGGAATCGGTACTTCGTCGAACGCCAATCAGGTCGTTGCAGACCTCGGCATTCGCCACAAGTTCTAAGGCAGGATGTATGGCGGACATTGCGCTCCGCCATACGCACCGCTCGATGTGATGTGTGATCTACCGGCTGCTCCCGCAGCCGCTCAAGCCGAGACGATGGTCTCGCGTCGATGCAAAATATCGAGTAGAAAATCGAACGACAGGCGAATGTCTTTTTCCATCGCCTCACGGGCGGAAGCGGCATCGTGTTTTTCGATGGCCTCGACCACGACGTGGTGATAATTCGTTCCGGCCGTGTTGTACGGCACTTCCTGATTGCGCTCGACCTCTTCGGTAATCACGCGCATGTAAGGCCCACATTGCAGCCAGACCGTCTCGATCAATTGCGGCAGAACGGTAGAGCCCGAAAGCCGATAAATCAGAAAGTGAAACTCCTGATTCTTGACGAGGCTCTCGTGAATGCCGTCGTGCTTGATGGCAAGCTCGTGCTCCGCAATCAACCGCTTCAGCTTGCGCACAACGGTTTCGTCCGCGTGCGCACAGGCCATCTCGGTAGCCAGTCCTTCGAGCGCGATACGGGCTTCGCAGACGTCCTGTAGATGCTTCTTGCTGACTTCCGGCACCTGGATCGTGCCGTTCGGCAGCGCCACCAAACCATTCTCGACCACGAGTTGCCGTAGCGCCTCGCGCACGGGCATTGCGCTCGAGCCAAAGCCTTCGGCGAGCGTGGCGACGGTGAGTTGGGTGCCAGGTTCGAAGCGCCCCTGCATCAGCGAGGTGCGCAGTTGCGCGTAAATCGACTCCTGCATCGTCGATCGCTTCACGACGCGCTGGATCTGGTCAGTCATGATTACTCCGTGATCGTTAGATCAAATCTCATTGAATCTTATCATTTCGCGCGTAAATTGGGCGTACCAGACTGGGGCATCGGCGCACCATCAACTATCACTCGCCGAAATAAATCAGGGGAAAATGTCGTTCTGATCAGAATATAAATCGCCAGAATCTTTCACCCGTTTCCGGTCGATGCCGGTCGCCGTATCGACTGCCGGCAGGGCCGTGTCAAAACGGAAGCAGCCCGAGCGGTTTGCACCGGTCGGGCTGCTTTTATTTCGCTGTCTTGTCAGGCGAATCAGCAAGGTGCCTGATCGACGTGGCTTACAGGGCGTCGAAGAACGCTTTCAAGCGCGCCATCGCTTCAACAATCCGTTCCTCCGATTCCGAACCAAAACACACGCGCAAATGGCCTTCGCCGGCATGACCGTAGAAGCTGCCGGCCTCCACGACCACGCGCGCTTCGACGAGAATGCGATCCGCGCACTCCTGCGCGCTCAACCCCGTCGCGGTGATGTCAGGGAACGCGTAGATCGTGCCTTCAGGACGAACGCACGTGACATTGCGCATCGTATTGAGGGCGTCCACCACGATGTCGCGCTTGGCTTTGTCGTCGTTCACCAGTTGCGCGAGCACGCTGCGCTCGCCGGTCACGGCGGCCAGCGCGCCGGCCTGAATGAAGGTATTGACGTGCGTGACGTCATTGGCGGTGATTTTCAGCAGACCCGGCATCACATCGGCGGGCGCGGCCATGAAGCCGATACGCCAGCCGTCCATCGCGAACGACTTGGTGAACGCAAACATCGAGATCGTGCGTTCCTTCATGCCGGGAATCGAGCCGATGCTGATGTGCTTCGCGTCGTCGTAGACGATCTCTTCGTAGACTTCATCGGAGAGCACCACGAGATCGTGGCGAATGGCGACATCCGCCAGAGCTTGCAACTCGTCGCGGCTGTAGACGCGGCCGGTCGGATTGGCGGGATTGACGATCACGATCGCCTTGGTACGCGGCGTGATGGCGGCTTCGATCGCGGCGGCGTCGATTGAAAAATTGTTAGCGCGGTCCAGATCGACGATCACCGGCTTGCCACCTGCCAGCTCGATTTTGCCGATGTGCTGCGGGTAATACGGCGCGAGCAGGATGACTTCGTCGCCTTCGTCGATCAACGCAAAAAAGGCGGCGAACGAGGCGTGGGTGAGCCCGTTGGTGACCAGAATATCGTCGGACGTCACGTCGAGGCGGTTGAATTCGCGCAGTTTGCCGGCCAGTGCTTCGCGCAGCGCGGGCAGTCCGCGCATGTCGCTGTAATGCACCTCGCCGCGCATCAGCGCGTCTGCGGCGGCCTGCTTGATCGGCTGCGGCGTGTCTGCGTGCGGGCAGCCGAGTTCCAGGTGAATCAGGTCGGTGGTATCGCCCGGCAGATTGCGGGCTTTCTCGTACATGCCGTACGATTTCTTCGACGTTTCGGTGATGCGTTTAGCGAGTTTCATATTCAGTTCCAGGGCGTTGCAACCCGCCGCCGCACAATGCGCGGGTACGAACCGGGTTGAGAAAATCAGGCAGGAAGCGGTGCCGGCGACAAATTAGACGGGCTTGTTTTCGCTGCTCGCCCAATTCGGCATCAGCGTATTGGTCGGCAGACTCTCGTCGATCATCTTGCGGGCCGTCTCGATCCCGGCGACGGGCAGGCCAGTCGGATCGAGTGCGCCGATCTGCACCAGCACCGACGCCTGGTCCCAGTAGATGTGCTCGTTGTAGAGCTTGTCGCCGCGAAAGCACACGACGGCCAGCATCGGAATCTCGAAGTATTTGCCGGTCGGCGCGAGTCCCGGCAACAGCCAGTCGATCTCGCGATCATGCGTCGCACAGAAAACGAATTCGTCGACGATACGATCCGTGCCGATCGTGCGCGAGATGGGAACAAGTCGGGTGTCGGCAGGATTCGCGTCGACGAAGTGATATTTATAAAAGCGTTTGAGCTGGTCGTGACCCACGCCGCCGGTCATCGTCGGTACATGGTTGACGTACGGCTCGGCCACCATGGTCGGCATGATCGCGTTCGAGTCGCGCGTGGCGAACTCGTAATAGCAGTGCTTTTCCCACAGCGCGTCGAGATCGTGAACCGGGCCGAGTACTTTGCGCAAGACGGCCAGCGTTCTCGAATAAGCCATCAGCGTGGCAGGTTTGTTGAAATGCTCGCGCTCGGGTGTCGCGAATGCATGATCGCAACCGGGATACACATATTGCTCGACCAGCGGCTGGCTCGCCAGCGCGCGCATGATCGTCTCGCGCGTGTCGAGCGGGCAGAACGCGTCGTCGCCGGCGAAGTGAAACACCATCGGGCACTGGATGCGCGGCACTTCGTCGAGAAAAGCGTCGAGCGCAACGCCGTAGTAGCTCACCGCGCAGTCGATCGAAGTACGCGCCGCGGCCAGCATCGCCAGCTTGCCGCCGAGGCAATAGCCGATGGCGCCGATTTTGCCCGCGTGTTCGGCTTGCGCACGCAAAGCCGTCATCGTCGATTCGACATCTCGCACCGCGAGGTCGAGGTCGATCTTCTCGTTGAATTGCAACGCCTTCGCAAAATCCTGCTCACCGTAACCGAGCACGACACCGGCTTCCATACGCCAGAACAGATCCGGCACCAGCACGACATAGCCTTCTTCGGCGAAGCGGTCGGCCATCGACTTCATATAGTCGTTGATGCCGAAAATTTCCTGCAACAGAATCAGCCCCGGTCCCGAACCTTGAGCCGGGGTGGCTTTGTAGGCGGCAAACGATTTGCCGTCGTGACTCGCTACTTCGATAAAACTTCCCATTCTTCCCTCGTCGATTCGCGTGAATGCCTGTAAGTACTTCGCGCCGTTTCGTCAGTCGGCCGTGGTGGCCGGTACGCCGATGATCTGCGCCTGAATCGTGGCGCGATCGGCTGCCAGCATCCGCGCAACGTCGTTAGCCATCTGACCGACGTACACTTCGCGCTCGCCGCCGTCGAGTGCGTCGAGCGTCGCATTCACGACTGCGTCGGTGGGCAGCTTGTCGCCTTCGTAACCGCGGCTCATGTCGGTATCGATGGCGCCGGGCATGACGGCGAACACACGCACTCCATGCGGCGCGAGTTCCGCGTCGAGACCTTCGGTCAAGCGCAAGGCGGCGGCCTTCGACGCACACAGCGTGGTCATTGGCGCGAGCGTGACCCGCGCGAGGATCGACAGAATGTTGACCATGGCGCCGCGCGAGGCGATCAGATGCGGCGAAAATGCCTTTGCCATGGACAACGTGCCGAAATAATTGACCTCCATCTCCCTGCGCGCGTCGTCGGGTTGCGTCGCCGAGAGCGCGCTTGCCTGGACATTGACGCCGGCGTTGTTGATCAGCAAGGTGACGTCGTCGGCGATGCGCGCGGCCGTTTCGACCTGCGTCGGATCGGTCACGTCGAGCTGTATCGGCACGACGCGGCTGTCGGGGTGCGCCACGTCGGCGGCAGGCCGGCGCGTGGCGGCATAAACTTTTCCGGCGCCTCGCGCGAGCAGAATGTCGACGAATTTCGCGCCGAGGCCGCGATCGGCGCCGGTTACGAGTGCGACGGTGTGTTTATCGATCGTCATCGTGTGGAAGGTGAGTCAAGGTGGTCGGGTATGGCGTCGGCGTCAGATGATGTGAAAGACGTCGACGCTGACGGCGAGCTGCGCGGCGAGGTAATCGGCATCTTCAGGCAGCATCCAGCGTTGTTCGACCAGGTTTGCCGCGGCCGCGAGCAGTGCTTCGCGCCAGTTCTCTTCGCTGCCGTAGCGCGCCTCGAACGACGCTCGCAAATCACGCGGGCTGGCCACGCCGTCGCGTATGAACGGAATGTACGAGCCATAGACGCTGTACAAACCGCCCGGCGCGTAACCGGTTGCCCGCAATGCCCAGCCCGCATGGGTCCCGAGCGGCACTTCGACAAACGGATGCCGGATGCCGGTCGAACCGTTGCCGTCTTCATCGACGGCAGGCACGAAGACCGGGTAACGCGCGCCTTCGCGCGGCGGCACGACGCTGTGATCGAGCAGCCGGAGTTCATTGATCACGCCGGGACCGTCGAGTCCCGTCGTGTCTTCGAAATGTTCAGCAAATTGCGCGAGGGTCCACCATCCACCGTTCGCATGCGAAGGAAATGCGCTTGCCGGCGGCTCGATGCCCTCGGCGACCCAACGGCGCATGGCGACGAGCAACGCGCGCAGTGTGGCGCCATAGGTGAGCGGGTTGGTGGCGTATTGCACGACCGGTGAACCCGGCAGTGGGTAATCGCCGTGCGCAATTCCGGTGACCAGGTAGAGCCGTACGTCGGGATCGGCGGCCAGGTCGCGTCCTTCGCAGTCGGTGGCAACCAGCGACGCGCGAGCGGACCAGACTTCGGAGTCCGTGTCCATGTGCATCAGCTTGGGCACCGTGCCTGATGCGCGGGCCTTGGCAAAGATGCCGTCGGTCCGGCCGCTGATCGGATCGCTCAACGTCTGGTAGGCGAACGGAAATTGATCGCCGGGAAAGCTGTGGTCTTCGTGCTGACGCGAATAGCGGCCGGGTTGCGAAAACGGCGCGTTGACCCAGGCGCGGCGTGAACCGGAAATGATCGGCACCGCGCCGTCGAAAACGATTTTCGAGTCGAGGCTTTCGTTGAATCCCTGATAGATGAAGTCGCGCAGCACGCGTCCGCTTTGCGACAGACCGAAGCCTAGCGCATGCATCGACTGACCACCGACCGGTGCGAGCGGATTCGGCGTGCCTTCGCTGTCCTGCGTTTCGTATTTGAGGAACGCCATGACATCGCGCACGCTGGCATAGCCGAGGCCCATCACGACGGGGTCTTGTGCGTCGTAGATGAATTCGAAAATCGCGCCGCGGTCGAGCTGGCAATCGGGCAGCCGGTCGATCTGGATCCGGTTGCGATCGAGAAAACGCCACTGGATTCCCGTTGCCGCGACGCGCGGGTCACGCTCGTTCTGCCGTGCGGTGAGGGTGGCGCGCGACGCGTCCGTGCTGGCCGCCGGATACGACAACGTGAGCACGTAGCTGTGCGGATCGAGTTCCTGGACGATTGCGCCGCGAATGGAGTCGGGCGCGTCGAGCACGAACTCTTCCCAGCCTTTACCGACAATCGGTTCGCCGTCGTGTGTCGCGACCGGGAACTGCGCGAGCATACGACCGCCGCCGGGCTCGACGTTGCCTTGCCATGCGGTCCAGACGATCGAATAGCCTTCGTGCATCAGAAAGCCGTTGCCGATGTCCCCAGGCTGCGTCGGCAACGCGACCACTGGTGCGTTGTTGATCCGCACGACGCCACGCTGCGTGCCGCGATTGAGCCATTCGTAAAACATCCAGCCATTACCGCGGGCGAGGTCGACGGGCTTGTAGATATGAAAGTCGACGCTGTATTCGACCAGGCCGTTTGCCGCGCGCGGCGCGTGTGCCAGGTTGGCGATGTCGCGGTTGAGCGGTGCGTCCGGGTCGATCTCGCAATGGGCGCGTCCCGAGAGCAGTTCATAACTCCCGACGCATCCGGCCTTGCCGAATGTCATGCCGTCGAATACCGGCTGACGCGAGAGGATTTCCAGTTTTTTAACGCCTGGCATTAACGGTTCTCCAGCCTTCAGGGTTGCGCGACGATACGCAGATAGGGACGCAGTACTTGCACCCCGGCAGGGTACATCTGCTCCGCTTTGTCCTGAGCGAGCGACGGCGGCAGCATCACCGGGTCACCGTCGTTCCACGTCGAGGACGTCGCAACGCGCTTGTTTGCAGTGAGCTGCACGGCTTTCAGCGTCCGCAGGATTTCGCTGAAGCTGCGGCCGTTCGTCACCGGATACGTGAGCGTCATGGCGATACGACGATCCGGCGCAATCAGATGAGCCGAGCGCAGCAATGAGACCTGCGATGCGTGCGGGTCGAGCAAGCCGAGCAGTGCGGGAATCTCGCCGGTCGGATCGTTGATCAACGCAAACGACGGCGTGCATTCGAGCATTTCACGCAAGTCGCCGAGCCATGCCGACACCATGTCCGGCTGATCGACCGACACGCCGAGCACGCGGGCGCCGCAGCGCTCGAATTCGGCGTGCAATTGCTCCAGAGCGGCGAATTCGGTGCTGCAGGTCGGCGACATGGCTTTGAACGCGAAGACGAGCGCCCAGCCGTCGCCGAGCCAGTCGGAAAAATTCAGGGGGCCTTGGCTCGATACGGCTTCGAACTCGGGCAACACGGATCCAACGGAGAGCGTCATGCGGAGTGTCCTGTCCAGTCGCTCAGGGCTGGCCGGGTGAGGCCGCTGCTAACCCATCACGATGAAAATAATTTGATCAAATGATCGTTGATGCGAGTTTCGCTGGGTAAAAAAGGCCTGTCAAGCCATTTATTGGCGATCCACGTGAACGGGGAGGCAATCGCGCACGCTCAAAAATGACCGCTTGCGCAATGAATAATTATTTGATCAAATGATTTCAATCGTGAGCAGGGGACGGTGACGACCCAGCGGCACAGGTGAAATCAAGTGGAGAAACCATGAGTTCCAGAAGCATCGTCGTGGCGGAAGTGCGCAGCGGTCTGCAGGTCCGTTTCCAATTGCTCGAGCAGCAGGCGCCGGAGAGCACAGAATTCCTGTGGGACCTGCTGGCCACGCCGCGCGAGATGCCGGCCATTCACGCCATGTGGACCGGACCGGAGATTTCCTGCCCGATCCCGACCGATATGATCGACCCGGAACGCAACGCTCGCGCGTTGGCGCCGGAAAACGCCACGGTCACGCCGCAAGCGGGCGACCTGGTGCTCGCTTACGTTCCCGCAAAAATGTGGGGTGGCAATCCGCAGCCGGTGTTCGATCTCGGCTTCTTTTACGGTCCGGGCGGTCGCATGTTGTTCCCGATCGGCTGGCTGGCGGGCAACGTCGTGGCGCGCGTCGATCGTGATGACCTCGACGCGCTTGCGAAAGGCTGCGCGGCGATTCGCCGTGCCGGTGCCTGCACGCTCAGTCTGTCGAGGGCGTAAATGGCTTCGCATGTTCCAGGGCGGGCGCTTCGGCAAAACTACTGGCCCACCGCGGCCGGTACGTTCGCTTCGTTTTCACGGCTTGACAAGGACATCGATTGCGACGTGGTCGTGATCGGCGCGGGCATCATGGGACTCAACGCGGCGCTCGAACTGGCCGTGCGAGGCGTCAACGTGGCCGTCGTCGAGGCTGAACATCCGGCCGCGGCGGCGTCGGGCCGCAATGGCGGGCTGGTTGTCCCGAGCCTGCCGCGTGTGGGTCCGCTCGACGTGGTGAGGCTGCTCGGCGATCGCTATGGGCCGGAGCTGGTGCGGCTCGTCGCTGACGGCGCGCAAACCGTGTTCGACACGATAGAGCGCTATCAGTTGAAATGTGACGCGGTGCAGGGCGGCTGGATCAATCCCGCGCACGCGGCGGAACTGGTGGACGGCTTGCAGTCGCGCGTGACCGCATGGCAGCGGGCGGGTTCGCGGGCGCACTGGCTCAATGCGGCCGCCGCGAGAGAACGGATCGGCAGCAAGACGTTTCATGGCGCGCTTTACGACCCGAGCGGTGGCCACCTCAATCCATACGGCTATACGCAGGAGTTGGCGCGCGTGGCTGCGGAGAAGGGCGTGCGGCTTTTCTGCGAGTCTCCGGTGTCGCGCGTCGAATCGAATGGCGGTCGCCATGTCGTGCACACACCGAACGGTTCGGTGACGGCCAACACCATCCTTCAATGTACGAACGCGATGCAGGCGGGTACGCGTCCGCTGACGCCGGCCGTTGCGCGCAGCTTCGTACCGTTGACCGTGTTTCAACTGGCGACGCAAATCATTCCCGTCGACGTGCGTCGTTCGATGCTCAAAGGCGACGAAGCGCTGTCCGATACGCGAAACAACCTGTTCGCGGTGCGCTTCACGGCGGACGGACGAATCGTGACTGGCGGCATGGCGCCGGTGTCGCAATGGCTGGCGGAGCCGCGTTTGTTGCGCTCGCTGGCGCGGCGCATGGAACGCATTTTCCCGCAGCTGGACGAGGTGAAATTCGACTTCATCTGGAGTGGCGGCGCGGCATTGACGCCCGACTTCCTGCCTCGTCTTTTCGAGGTCGGCAAAAACTGGTTCGCGCCTTTGGGATGCAACGGTCGCGGCATTGCAATGACCACTTCTCTGGGACAGCGTCTGGCGTCCTACGTGGTGGATCGCGATCCGGATATTTTGCCGCTCCCAATGACGTCCGCCGCGCCGATCAAGGCGCATGCGTTCGCGCGTTACGCCCCGCAGTTGCTGTTGCCGGTCGGTATCTTGCAGGACGCGATGCGTCGCTAGTCACCCGCAGCCGATATCAATCTGACGCGCGCGTATTCAGATCTTCATGGTTGCCTGCGTGCTACGCGCATAGTGTGGAGAGTGCGATGCGGAAGCAGTCTCCACACGATGCGCGACCTTCGACAACCGGCGAACCCACGCGTGCCGGTGGGCTACGTTTGATCAATTAGTTTGAATTGCCCGTTTGACGCGAGCGGTACGGCCGGTGTTATGGCGCGACTGCGGATGGTCAGGATGGCCAATCCGCGGAATGAGCGCTATACAACACGTCGAACAAGGCCTTTTTCGCGCATCGCTGTAATTTGCTTGACAGCTCAATTTTGCCCACAAAAAATCAGTCTCGATCACATAATTATTTGATCAAATATTTTTGGCGAAGCAGAATCAAGGCAAGCCGGAACGATCCGGCGTCGTCAGGCTCGCAACTGGAAAGGGGATTGTCGTGTCGGGTACAAACGAATTCAAAACGGGTTGGGGCATCATTCTCGCTGCAACGATCGGCATCGGCACCAGCCTGACGACGATGGCGTCGTACAGCGCGGGCGTCTTCCTGCCGTCGCTGACGAAGACTTTCGGTTGGGCCGATTCACAGGTCATGCTCACGTTCATGATCCTGTTCTTCGGTTCGAGCCTCGTGGGGCCCTACATCGGCACGCTCGCTGATCGGGTCGGGCCGCGCAAGATCGTGCTGGCGTCCGTGTTCGGCCTTGCAATTGGCTGGATGCTGCTGGCCTTCACCAATGGCTCGATCGCGATGTTCTACCTCACCTACGCGGTGATCACGCTGCTAGGCGCGGGTACGTTGCCTGTCACGTGGACCAAGAGCGTCGTCGTGCATTTCAAGAAGCATCGCGGCATTGCGCTCGGCATCTGTCTGGTCGGCACCGGCATTTTCGGCGCACTGATCAAGCTCTACACCTTTCACATGATGGCGCTGTTCGGCTGGCGGCTCGCGTACGTGTGTCTCGGCGCGTTCCTGCTGGTGATCACGCTGCCCGTCGCTTTCATCTTCTTCCGTGAACCGAAAGTCGATGCCGCCAACGCCACCGTTGCGACCGCCGACGCGTCGGCCACGATTCCCGGTTTGGCCTTCAAACAGGCATTGAAGACGCCGGCATTCTGGTTGCTGACCGCGAGTTTCTTCCTGCTCTCACTCGCACTCGCCGGCATCGCGCCGAATCTCGAACGCTTCTGGACGCGCTCGGGATTCAGCATGAGCGACGCAGTGAGCATTGCATCGTGGTACGGCATCGGTATCGTCATTGGCCGTCTGCTGACGGGCTGGTTCCTCGATCGTATGTGGGCGCCGGTTGTCGTTTTCTGCATGCTGTTGCCTTGCGCCTTGTCGTTCGTATTGCTCGCGCACGGTGTGACGAGCTTCTGGGTGGCGTCTCTGCTCGTGCTGGTCGTGGGTACGTCGTCGGGTGTCGAATACGATGCGCTTGCGTATCTGGTGTCGCGTTACTTCGGCATGCGTGCGTACAGTGCAATCTACGGCGGCGTGTTCATTGGTTTTGCGGTCGGTGCGGGGTTGGGACCGTTTTCGTTCAGCAAACTGCTGACCATGCTCAACGGTTATGACGCAGTATTGCTGATCAATGCGGTCGTGGTCGTCGCTGGCGCGGGCGTGCTGCTTCTGCTGGGTGGCTATCCCCGCTTTGCCGGGATGGGCGATGAAACGCGGCCTGCTTCCAAACCGCTGTTTCAACCCAAAGTTTCAGGCGAAGCGAAGTAAGGCTCGCGAGTCATCTGTAATAGGAGTTTCTGTGGCACATACGATCGAATCTGTACCCATTCTTTCTTCCAGTCCCGGCACACAGCGTACGGTGAAGGTGCACCGGATCGGCAAACCCGGTGCGCGTCCGAAAGCCTATTTTCAGGCAGCGTTACACGCCAACGAAACGCCCGGACTGCTGATCGGCCACCATCTGCTGGACCTCGCGCTCGCTGCCGAGCGTGCCGGCAAGTTCAAAGGCGAACTGGTGATCGTGCCGTTTGCGAATCCGATCGGTTTGTCGGATAACGTGCTGGGGAATCAGATTGGTCGTGAGGCACTCGACGGCGGCGGAAACTACAACCGCGGCTGGCCCAGTCTGAGCGCGGGCGTAGCCTCACGCGTCGAAGGCAAACTCGGCGCCGATGTCGAAGCGAATAAAGCGGTGATTCGAGCGGCCTTGAAAGAGACGCTCGATGCACTGAAGCCCGCTAACGAAGTGCAGTCGCTTCAGACCACGCTGCTCAAACTCGCGATCGACGCGGATTTCGTCGTCGACTCGCATTCCGAACTGGTTGCTATTGCGGGAATGGTCGTGGCGCCCTGGTGCGAGACGATGCTCGATCCGTTCGTTGCCGAGATCAATCCCGGCCTCGTTCATGTGACGGACACACCGGTATTGTTCGACGGTACATGCAGCAAACCATGGCATGACCTGGCAAAGCAATTCGGCGATCGTTTTCCTGTTCCGCAAGGCAACGTCAGCGTCACGATCGAAATGCGCGGCACGGCGGATGTGTCGGACGAACTCGCGCGTGGCGATGCGCAAGCGATCTTCCGTCATCTCGCGCGAATCGGCGTGGTGGAAGGGGAGTTCGACACGAATGCAAAGTGGGCGGGCGAGAAGACCCCTCACGAAGCGATTTCGATGATGCGCACGCCGGTGGGCGGCGTGATCGTTTATCCGTTTCCGTTAGGGACGGACGTGAAGGCGGGCGACGTCATTGCAGAGATCGTCGACCCTGCCGCGGACGATCCCGCGTCGGCTCGCACGCAGATACGTGCGGTGCGGCCCGGCAGGCTCTACGCTGCCGTGTCCAATCGTCTGGTGCGTCCGAACGATATCGTCATCAAGATCGCGGCGAATGAATTTTAGAGTGTGAATGGGCAGGAATACAGCGGCCGTTCAAGAGCGAAACTCATGAACGGCCGCTGTGATATCGACGAAGGCGCACCACGGCAGCATCCGGCGACAAGTCGCTTTACACGACAGCCTTCTGTTCCCCGGCAGCCTGCTCGCGCACGCGACGGGCTTCGTCGCGCAGGAACTGCTGGTAGTCGTCCAGGTCGCCGTCGAAAGGCTCGACGCCGCCCTTGGTAACGAGCCAGAACTCGTCGCAGACCGTGCGCAGCAGCGACCGGTCGTGACTGACCAGCAGCACCGTGCCTTCGAATTCGTTGAGTGCCATACCGAGCGCTTCGCGTGTGGCGAGGTCGAGGTGGTTGGTCGGCTCGTCGAGCAGCAGCAGGTTGGGGCGCTGCCACACGATCATGCACAACACCAGCCGCGCTTTTTCGCCACCGCTCATCGTGCCGACCGCCTGGTGGACCATGTCGCCACTGAAGCTGAAGGTGCCGAGGAAGGTGCGAAGCGATTGTTCGGTCCCGCTCTGGCCCGGCGCCCGCATCTGCGCCGGCGTGTCTTTCGCGAGGCGGATCATGTGTTCCAGCGGCGTGTCGAGCGGGCGCAGCACGTCGAGTTCCTGCTGGGCGAAGTAGCCGATGTTCAGGCCCTTGCCTTCGCTGATTTCGCCGGCGATCGGCGCCAGCTCGTGCGCCACCGTTTTCACCAGCGTGGACTTGCCCTGACCGTTGGCGCCGAGAATGCCGATGCGCTGCCCTGCCAGTACCGAACGATTAATGCCGCGCACGATCACCGTCGGCGGCGTGCCCGGCGGCGCGTCGGTCGGCGCCGGATAGCCGAAGCTCGCGTCGAGCATCGACAACAGCGGGTTCGGGACGTTGAGCGGCTCCTTGAACTCGAAGGTGAACTCGGCGTCGGCGAGCACGGGAGCGATCTTCTCCATGCGTTCGAGGGCCTTGACCCGGCTTTGCGCCTGCTTTGCCTTCGAGGCTTTGGCCTTGAAACGGTCGATGAATTTCTGCAGGTGAGCGATCTTGTCCGCTTGCCGGGCGACTGCCGCTTGCTGCAAGACGAGTTGCTCGGCGCGCATCTCTTCGAATTTGCTGTAGTTGCCGCCGTAACGCACGAGCTTGGCGTTATCGACGTGCACCGTCACCTGGGTCACCGCGTCGAGAAATTCGCGATCGTGGCTGATCACGACCAGCGTTCCCTGATAGCGCTTGAGCCACGCTTCCAGCCAGACCAGCGCATCGAGGTCCAGGTGATTGGTCGGTTCGTCGAGCAGCAGCAAATCGGACGGGCACATGAGCGCGCGCGCCAGTTGCAGCCGCATACGCCAGCCGCCGGAGAAGCTGTTGACCGGATGGCTCAGCTGCGCAGCACTGAAGCCGAGGCCCAGAATCAAGGCCTGGGCGCGTGCGGGCGCATCGTGTGCACCAGCATCGTGCAGGGCCATGTAGGCGTGCGCCATGCGCATGCCGTCGTCGTCGGCCTCAGCGGCGGCCACTTCTTCCTGCGCGGCGAGCAATGCCGTGTCGCCTTCGATAACGAAGTCGGTCGCGCTCTGCTCGGTCTCCGGCATGTCCTGCGCGACCTGACCCATCCTCCACGCTGCGGGAATCGAGAATTCGCCGCTGTCTTCGTGCAGCGTGCCGTTGAGAAGGCCGAAAAACGACGACTTGCCGGCGCCATTCCGGCCAACGAGGCCGATTTTTTCGCCAGGAGTGAAGGTGACGGACGCGCGGTCGAGTACGACATTGACGCCGCGGCGCAGGGTGACATTACGGACGGAAATCATAAGGAGCTACTTCGGAGAGGATAGGCATGATAGCCGACCGGACCCGCGGGCAGCCCTTTTTCCGGGCCCAACGCGTAAAGAACGGCCTTCGGTTGACGCGGATTCCGGCCGCAAAATTGGATGCACGGGGCGGTCGGCTGCGAGCGCGCAGAAGAGACAGGGAGTGTCGGCTTCTGGCGCGAAAGCGCCGGAATGGCTGAGCGCTTCCCGGTTCAGCCTTTCCAATCATCGACGGCAGCTTTGCGGCAGGCGAGGCAAATGCGTGTTCCCGTGCAGTGTCGCACGTTCGGCTAAAGCGTGCTTCGCTATCCTTCGCCAGTCATATCCAATTTCCAAATGGCAATTTGCCATGGCGAGGCGGGCACATAAGATGTCCGTCTTTAAGTTCGATTTCTGCCATGCCCCGCCAAATCCGCTTCAACGCTTTCATGATGAATTGCGCCGTACACCTCGCACCGGGGCAATGGACTGCGGCGCAAGATCAATCGGTCGGTTACGTTGACACCAGATACTGGGTCGAACTGGCAAAGCTGCTCGAAGAAGGATTGTTCGACAGCCTGTTTCTCGGCGACGTGATCGGCATCTACGACGTATTCGCCGGAAACGCGCAAGCGGCATTGCGCACGGCCGCCCAGGTGCCGATGAACGACCCCGCCGTCCTCGTCCCGCTGATGGCGCATGCAACGAAGCATCTGGGTTTCGGTGTGACGGTATCGGTCGCATACGAAGCGCCGTATCTGCTGGCACGCCGCTTCAACACGCTCGATCATCTCAGCGGTGGGCGCGTCGCATGGAATATCGTCACGTCGTATTTGCAGAGCGGCGCACGCAGTCTCGGCGATACAGCGTTGCGGGCGCATGACGATCGTTACGATCGCGCCGATGAGTTTCTCGACGTCTGCTACAAATTGTGGGAAGGCAGTTGGGAAGAGGGCGCCGTATTGCGCGATCGCGAAAGCGGCCTCTACGCCGATCCTGACCGCGTTCACTCCATCACCCATCGCGGCCGCTACTTCGAGATGGACGGCATTTTCCAGTGTGAACCTTCGCCCCAACGCACGCCGCTGTTGTTTCAGGCTGGCGGCTCCGAGCGCGGCACACGCTTCGCAGCCCGACACGCCGAATGTATTTTTCTCGGTGCACCGACGCGTAATGGCCTACGGAAAGCTGCGCAAAGCGCACGGGCCGCGCTGGCCGATGCGGGGCGCGCGCCGGATAGCGCGAAGCTGTTCGCCATGCTGACCGTGATCGTCGACGAAACAGCTGACCAGGCGCAGGCCCGCTACGCCGACTATCGTGCGCGCGCGAGTTACGAGGGCGCGCTGGCACTGCTGTCGGGTTGGACGGGGATCGATCTGTCGCGCTATCAACCGGACGACACGCTCACCTACGTCGACACAGACGCCGGCCAGTCGGCGCTCGCCTCGTTCAGCAAGCTCGACCCCGACAAAGTCTGGACGGTACGCGATGCCGTCGAGTTTGTCGCGATCGGCGGACGCGGTGCGGTGGTCGTGGGCGACGCATCAGAGGTCGCCGACGAACTGCAGGCGATTGTCGAGGAAACGGGCATCGACGGATTCAACCTGACGTGGGTGGAATCGCCGCGCACGTTCCGCGACATCGTGCGTTATCTCGTGCCTGAGTTGCAGCGCCGAGGCGCGTACAAAACCGCGTACGTCGACGGCACGCTCAGGGAAAAGCTGCTCGGCGCTGACCGTTATCTGAGCGCGCCGCATATCGGCGCGAGCTATCGGCGTTCAACTCGCTGAGTGTTCACCGCGCTCGCGCAACGCATATCGTTCAATCAGGCGTCCGTGAATGCGCTTGCGACGTGAAGCGTGTGTGCATATACAGCGCCGGCACGTAAAACCACGACGATCGCGTAGGCTTCGTCCAGCGCTTCGCCAGGTTCGTCCGCGTCGAGTGCACGTTGATGGAAGAACTCGCGGCGTCCTTCGTTCCCTTGCGCATAGGCGACCGCCGCCGCAACGACGGACACGAAGCCGGGTTTGAGGTCGTCGGTGTTCAACACGGATCGCAGAAAATCAGCCCTTGCCGACGCGATCGCCTTACCGGCCAGATGTGCTTCGTCGTCGAACGTGAAGCCCTCGTTACCGGCGGAAAGTACTGTGCTGCCGAGCGATTCCAGCGCGGCCGTGATATAGCTGACGGCGAATGCCTCCTGCTCGGACGCACCGCATTTGCGCGCCAGCTCCGCATGATGCTCGATGCAGAACGCGCAACGCGTCACCTGCGCAACAGCGACGGCCACCAGATGTTTGTCTTTCTCTGACAAGTGTCCGCTGCGCCACACGGGCGCGGACAAGGCGCGAAAGGCCTTCGGGCCTGCGTGTTTGCGTTCGAGGGCGCCAAGCAGGCGCGCTTCGTCTGTATGCGTAGAATTTTGAGTCATCGGTTTCTCTATCTGTACTGTTGTCGATCAGCGCGAGCCTGCAACGCTCACCTGCTCCGTGACACCGGAGACTGCAGGAGATGCGTTCCGCCGTGCGGGGTCGGCCGCAGCGAGCACGGCGATCAGGCTGACCAGTCCGAGTGCCGAGATATACGCGCAGATCAGCCACGGCGCGCCGTTTCCTGCCGCGAGTAAAGCGGCCGCGACAAACGGCGTCAGTCCGCCCGACAGCAGCGTGCCGATCTGATAGCCCAGCGAGATACCGGTGTAACGCACCTCGACTGGGAATTGTTCGGCAAACCATGCTGCGCCGGGCGCGTAAATAGCGGCATCGAAGATCGCCAGTTCGATCGCATACACGAGCGGGAGATAGTACAGGTTGCCGTGATCGAGGAACCAGAAGAACGGCCAAACCAGCAAGCTGATTCCAACGACCGCCCAGATTGCGGGGCGACGTCGGCCGATGCGATCAGACAACGCGGCCCAGAGCGGTGTCGCGATAACGGCGAAGATCGAACCGATGATCACCGCGCTCAGCGCAGCCGATGCACCGCCGCGTTTCATGTTGAGATAGCTGATCGCGTAGGTCGTCACGATGGCATACATCGCGGGTTGAAGGAGGCGCAGGCCGATCGTGACGAAGAGCGCGCGTCGATGATGACGCAGCACTTCGGCCACGGGCACGCGGTGTACACGGCCTTCGGCTTTGACGGCGACGAACGGTGCCGGCTCGTCGATACGTGCTCGCACGAACACGCCGATCGCAACCAGCACGACGCTGAACAGGAACGGCAAGCGCCAGCCCCATGCGGAAAATGCGTCGGGTGTCAGCGATGAGCGCACGATCAGAAACGTCGCCGACGCGAGCAACATGCCGGCTGCGGAGCCGGCCTGTGTGAACGATCCAAGCAGGCCACGTGAGCGTGGCCGTGCATGCTCGACGGCAAGCAGCGAAGCGCCGCCCCATTCCGCGCCCGTGGCCACGCCCTGAAGGAGCCGCAGCAGCACGAGTAGCGCAGTGGCGAGCAGGCCCGCTTTCGCGTAACTGGGCAGCAATCCCGTCAACACGGTGGCGATACCCATCAGCACGAGCGAGAACACCAGCACCTGCTTGCGTCCGAGACGATCGCCGAAGTGTCCCGCAAAGACAGCGCCAAGTGGCCGCGCGAAAAAGCCGACGCCATATGCAGCGAACGCGCCGAGGATGCCGGTCAACGGATTAGTCGACGGCGGAAAAAACGTGTGACTGAAGATAAGTGCGGAAGCCGTACTGTAGATATAGAAGTCATACCACTCGACGGTCGTGCCGATGAAGGCAGCGAAGCCGACGCGTTTCGAATTGGAGTGCGCGGGGGAGGTGACAGGCTGGACGTTCGACATGAAGACAATAACCCGAATGCAGGCAAGTTTAGCGAACGTCTGTTTTACACTGGTTATTCGGAATGGCTAACGATATCGAATGCTTTGCTATTGCGTTAACGTGATAAGAGGGTGAGGGCGCCCTTTTGGGGAAGAAGATCGGGCGAGCGACGCGCAATATATTGGGCGAAGTTCGCCATACAATGATTGACAATAAGGCCCTTCGAAACATGAGGTTAAAAGCTCGTAAATACGATCGCTGACGACAAGGGAGCTTCTGCAGGCATGAATGGAGGATTTACTCTTCACGTTCGGGCGTTATAGCGAAACCATGACACTTTATTCAGACTATGATGGATTGCGCTTTACGCTCGACCGATTAGATAGGTCAGGCGCCAAGGTCTGTAGATCAGCAGTCACGTTTTCTAATTGGACGTTTCGGTGAAGCTGTTACTTACGCGAGAAAAAATTAAAATTGACATGCTGAATACCTTAACCATGAGCCGCGAGCAAGAGCAGGATGCAAGGGCTAAAGCGTTTTACCTGCTCAAAAAGTGGACTAGCCTCACCTTCCTGGACTATACCGTCAAGTTGTATCAAGATTTCCTCACGGCCTATGGCACGCAGTTGAATACGCCGAGTCCGAATCAAAGGGATTTAGAGACTTGGTACGTCCACAACTTCCTCAAGCGTGCTGCCCAGATGGAAGATGGTCTTAATTTGTTGCGACAGGGGCGAGACAAGCTTGGTGCCTACCGTGAACTCGTTGGGGGCGGAGAGTTTTCCGACTACCTATTCGGACGAGCAGCGAGTGAGCGGATGATCGAGCATGATCCTTTTTTTCAGCGGCTCGGTGCACGTGTCGTCAGATTCGATAGGCCCATTATTGCTGAAGACTATGTCCTTGGAACCGTGATTACTCATCTGAGCCTGGAGGTGCTCAAATGCACGGGGAATTTCGATTTTTCATACAGGCTCTCTGGAGCGAATGAAAATGGCGGTGGACGTATTTTCCGACATTGGACGTACGAATCGCTATTCCAGGAATCTCCTAAACCAGGGTGGCCGAATTGGCCTCCCGGTCGCAGCTATCCCGCTGACATTCCTTCCTGTCCGCCGAAAAATGAATCTAAGGAAGGTGAGGTGCAGAGTGGTCAAGAGATCCCTATTGAAGGTATCTGGGAGCCGTGGTTGCTGGTCGGAAAGGTTGGCTGCCCGAATTACTTCCTCAAAGGTAGCATCGCCCACACATACCTGCTGGAAGGGACGAATGACGAGCAGGCGGTGCGCTGGCGCTTGCTTTGGGAAGACAAACGTTACCTGAACGGCAGCATCCCTGTTGAAGAGGCAACGTACTTTTCGAGTTCGCCGTGATCAAGCCGGACCATCTCAGCAGTTATTTTGGCGAAGCGTTTGAAGCCAACGTGGCCGTGCCGCTGGAATTTCTGAAACGCGTGCTGTAAGCAATGACAAAGGAGAGAGGCATGGCTCAGTTCGGAGATGCCCTGGCGAAGTTCTACGAGGAACATATGGTCCCCATGGTGTTCAGGCCGTATGCGCAAGAAATGACGTCGAGAGCGATCGCCGCCTCTCCGGAATCAGTTCTCGAAATAGCCGCGGGAACAGGAGTAGTGACGGCCTTGCTCAGCGCTCAACTCGCGCCGGAAGCGGCACTAGTCGCAACAGACATCAGTCAATCGATGATGAACGTCGCGCGGAAACACAGTGCGCCGCGAGTTCATTGGCAGGCTGCTGATGCGCACAGTCTTCCGTTTAAAGACGAATCCTTCGACGTGATTGTCTGCCAGTTCGGCGTTATGTTTTTCTCCGAAAAGGCGAAGGCGTATGCGGAGATAAATCGAGTGCTTAGGCGCGGTGGTCGGTTCATATTCAGCGTGTGGGCGGGAACCAAAGACAACGATCTCGTTGCCACGGTGAATAACGCCGTCGGTGAACTGTTTCCTGAATGGCCGCTGGAATTCTTGGAATCAATTCCACACGGCTATCACGATTACGCTGCAATCCGGAGCGACCTCAAAGGCGGCGGTTTCACTGGAGAGCCGCGATTCGATGCAGTCGCATCTACAAGCGAAGCGCCGTCTGCAAGTCATGCCGCCGCTGCCTATTGCAAGGGGACGCCGCTTCGCAACGAAATTGAGGCGCGCGGAGCAGGGCAAATGGAGGCCGCGTTGCGCAAAGCGGAACAAGCGGTACGCGAAAAATTCGGCGTATCAACTGTGCAAAGCAGGATGCTCGCGCATTTTGTCGAGGTTGATAAGGCGTGAGAGCGAGGCAAGTTTGAACGTCAATGGCATTGATTGAATGCTATCTGATCGTGCCTCGGAGCACAGCTACCTGGCGGAATGAGGACAGGCCGGAAAGATGCCGGCCTTTTTTCGTTATGTGCTTGAGGCGTCTGACTTGAGTCCCTATAACCGGAAGGGTCCACCCCGTAGGCCAGTCTGAAGGCGCGAGCAAAACTACTGCGGCCGGCGTGCAAGCGCTGTTCGCCAAAATGGGGCTTAAAAAGACCGGACAGAATTAGACAGGAGCAACGGTTAATATCACACACTAGGTAGGCGTATCGGAACAGATCTCCCTTTATGGCGACGCGATCGAAGTAGGGCCTAACCAGCGCAGGCTATTTACGTCAGGCACTCCCGGGCTTGCCAGCGACGGCAGCCTCGCCACAGATATCGTTGGCCAGTCAGAGCAAACGTGGGCGAATTTGCAGCAGATGCTCGGGAAGGCAAAAATGTCCGTCAATGACATCGTCAAGGTGACTCCGCATATGCTTAAGGAAGAGGATATTCCGGCGTATGCCAAAGTACGCGCTCGTATCCTGAATGCGCACAAGCCGGTGTTCATGCTAGCGGTCAATCCGGCCCTCATCAAACCGGGTATGCTAGTCGAAGTCGAGATCGTGGCTTCGAAAGCTGTTTGAACGGATAGCGCCCGTAAGCGGTTAATTGGAATACGAAGGTGCCACGCGTTGTCGCGAGACAGGCGTGGCGTTTTACTTTTTGCAGTGATGCGGGACCCATACTTCACGGCGTCACTGCGCACGTACTGAACACGACCAGCATGCCTACTTCGAAAAAGTCGCCTAAAATGCAGGCGGCTTCAACATTTGAATTTACCGTGGCCCTACCGCGGGGATATAAGCCAGTCGACGCTTTGAATTTTCATGGCCGGGACAAGGACGCAGTGTCCGAGATAGTGACCGAATCCCGCTTGCGCAAAGGCATTCTGCTGAGCGGCTTACCGACGGTATTCGATATCGATTTCGAAGCGTCGAAGAATCAGGTCTTGTGCCAGGTCGTGGCGGACGGAGAATTCTCCAGCGAATTGCAACAGGAGGCCATGGATATCACCGCCGGTCTCGTTGGCTTACGCCTGAATCCCAAGGATTTCGCCACTTTCGTCGCGGCCGACCCCGTATTTGGCCCGCTTACCCGGCGACAGAAAAGCCTCCGCATTATCCAGTCAGCGTCGATTTTTGAGGCGCTGACGTGGGCGATCATGGGACAGCAGATCAACGTCGCGTTCGCCGTGTCGCTCAGACGCACGTTTGTCCGCCTGGCGGGCCGGCAGCATAGCAGCGGCCTATGGTGCTATCCGTTTCCTGCGGACGCCGCGCAAATTCCCGTGGACGAACTGACGTCCAGACAGTATTCGCGCTCCAAAGCCGAAACGATATTGCGTCTGGCGTCCCTCGTCGCTACCGGCGAGTTGAATCTCGTCGCTGGGCCGGGAAATTCGGTGGAAGCCATTTGCCAAACGCTGCTCAAGGTAAAAGGCATTGGACCATGGACCGTGAACTACGCGATGTTGCGCGGCTACGGACACGCAGATTGTTCGCTGCACGGAGATGTTGCAGTCAGGTCTGCGATTGCGAAACTGTGGGGGCATGAAACACGGCCGGATATCGCCGCGACAGAGGAATTTCTCAAGCAGTACAGCCCGCATCGCACGATGGCGGCCGCGCATCTCTGGGCGAGCTTGAATACGACATCGAGCTACTAAAGACTTTCGCGTCCAGCAACTCTCGATATGACGAGCGTTGTTATAGCCGCAAAACCGGTACTTGTCGGGTTGCGATATTCTTGAAGTCAATGATTATGCGTTTGGCATAAATCAAGGCGTCAGCGAATAACGTATGCCATGCAGACCATGTGCAATCTACACCCGCGAATCAACCCAGATCCGTCCCCAGGCAGTCGCGTAGTCGATTGCCTGCTCGTGGTCGTAGAAAAAATCCAGTGACGTGAACGCCTGCGGCGGTCGGCCTGGCACTTCGATAATGAGGTCGGAGGAGTGCAAGCCAGCAGGCGCGGGCTGCGCACTAGCACAAAGCCTATGCCCTCTATGGACGCTAGTTTTTGTCGCCATCGCATGTTGCAAAATTTGCATTTTCGAATTTTTAGGGGACATCGCCCCTTGGTTCTCTCAGTGCCGCGATTGTCGCGGCACTAGATTACCTTTCGATGACACGCGATGCGTTGCGGTGCGCGCCAGAGCAAATCGATGAGTTGGCAATCAATGCGTGGCATGTGCCCCGCGAGCGGACGCAACTGGAAGCGTTTTCAGAAGTAAAGGTTACCGTCTGGATGGCGGCGGCAATCTTCAGACGTGATCCGGTGACCGACGTCAGATTTCAGAAGCGGAACTAGCTAAAGCTCTATCAGGACACGAATTTCGTACTTTCGGTGACACTCGACAAGCTTGCTTCGTTGCTTTCAGCAACCTGAAGATGTATTGATCAATGCGCCAGCGCTAAGCCTCGCTGACGCTTTCGTCCTCCATTTGGCGAAGCACGGAATGAAAGCTTTTCAGCAAGCTCCCTCCAGGCATACCGGTCTCCCCAAACAGACGCCTCTGCACCTCGACGACGACCGGCAGCGACTGACGCATGCTTTGCAAACCGGCTTCGGTTAGCGCGATGTTTTTTGCGCGCACATCGGCTTCGCTTGTCGTCCTGATGACCATTCCTTTTTGCTCGAGCGATTTGAGCATCTGGGACAACTGCACTTTGTGAATATCGCTATGTCGGACCAGACTCGTCAAGGTGACGGTGTCGCCGTCCTGACCCAGCCACGCGGTGAGCGTGAGTGTCGTGAATTGCAGATGGGTAAGGTCGAGCGGCGACAACACTCTATCTACTTCGCGTTGATAGAGATGGAACATCTTCCAGAGAACGAATCCAATCGCCCGTTCGGGCGCACCTAGCGAAACGCTCTCGAAGGTTTTGCGAATCCTGGTGTGTTTGACTGTCATGTGAAGACGCGCTCCTGCAAGAGGAAAAATGAGCCTTGCATCGATGGTAGATGAGTACTATTGTAAATGCATTAACTATTCGTGCCTAACCTAGATAATTTTCAGGAGATCACGATGAATCGAACACCTCTCAGCATCGCATTCTGGAACTACGACCGCGTTCAGCCCCTCGTCAGCGGAGCCATCGACATTGACGGCGTCGACGCGTCCTTCCACACCGAGCGGATCGTCACCGAGATTTTCAAGGGCATGATTGCCGACCGAAAGTATGACGTGTCCGAACTTGGCATGACGTATCTTCTTCGTGTCCTTGACAAGCCAGACCCTGAATTCGTCGGTATTCCTGTATTTCTGAATCGCGCATTTCGTCATTCGGCAATTTATATCAACAACGCCAGTGGCATCGAGCGCCCCGAAGATCTTGCGGGCAAGAGGATAGGCGAGCTTGCGCTTTACGGGCACGACGCGGGTGTGATGCCCAAAGGCATACTGTCGGATGAATTCGGATTCAGGCCCGAAACTGCACGATGGCTCATCGGCGCCATCGACTTTCCGATGGAGCCGGTCAGGTATGTGCCACAACCTCACCCGGACCACGTGCAGGTCGAATGGGCGGCCGCCGATGCCGACCTCGGCAAGATGCTCGAGAAGGGCGAACTCGACGCGCTGATTTCAGCGGACGTGCCGAAGTGCGTGCTCGATGGCTCGCCTAACGTCAGCCGACTGTTCAAGGATTTTGTGAGTGTTGAGCGTGATTATTACGCGCGCACCGGCGTATTCCCAATCATGCATACGGTCGCGGTAAGGCGAGAACTTGCCGAGACTCGGCCCGACCTTGTGAAGGCACTTTACGCGGCGCTCTGCGAGGCGAAAGATTCGACGATGCAAGGATTGCTTCGAGGCATGACGTTCAACAATATGTCGCTCATGTTGCCTTGGGCGACAAATCTTTTGCAGGAGAATCGCGATGTGCTCGGACAAGACTGGTGGCCGTATGGTGTAGCGAAGAATCGTCCGGCGGTCGATGCGATCTTGCGCTATCACTACGAGCAGGGAATTACGTCGCGGCAGTTTGTTGCGGATGAGGTGTTTGTGCCTTATTTGATGGATACGTAAGGGCTTCGTTACGGTTGGCGATTGCTCTTTTATGTCGCGATAGATGCCTATATGGCCTGGCGACCGCGCGGCGGCTTCGTCACGACATTAATGCGTTATCTACCCCGGACGCAGCACCTTCAACACCGCACTACCCGTCGCCACCCGACTGTTCAAAACAAGCAACTCCCCCCGAGTAAAGACCAATTCCCGGGTTGTCTTGATGATCTCGGCACGGGCTTCAACGAAATCCCCGGCTTTCACCGCAGAGAGAAATTGTGAGTCGAACTGGATCGTCACGCACGGCAGTCGCCCGTTGACCTGCCACGCAGCCGTGCTGAGTACCTGATCGAGCAAGGTGGTCAACATGCCCCCGTGAACGACGCCGGCGGGGTTCAGATGCTGTTCGCCCATCAACACGCCAAACGAGAGCATGTCGTCATGCGTGCGGCTCCATAGCGGCCCCACGAGACCGGTGAAACCCCTCGGCGTATGCTGACGCCAACCGTCGTGCGCAAGTTGCTCGCTGATATGCGGTGACGTCATGATCAGCGCACCGAAATCACAGTCGCGGCAAGTTCGGCCGCTGCTTTGCCGAGGTCGCTGGCGAGCGCGTTCGTGTCCGCAGCAGTGAGTTGACTCATGAGACCGACCGCTGCGAGGCCGAATACCATCCGTTGCCGCGAGTCCAGCACAGGTACGCCAATTACCGTGACGCCTGCAATGTAATTGCCGCGATCGACGGCATAGCCCTGTTTCCGGGTGGTGTCGACTTCTTTCATCCACGTATCGAAAGTGGGCGGATTCTGCCAACGCAGCGTCTCGAATCCGCTTTGCAGTTCTTCGCGCGTGTAGTCGCCGTAAGCGGCCACGCAGCGTCCCGTTGCGCTGATGAGCGCGGGAAAGCGGCTGCCGAGTTCGACACGCAGGCTAAGCGGCATTTCCGATGCCGAGAGCGCTTTCACGACCATATGCTTCAGGCCGCTCGCTTCGACGCCCATCGTGGTGACGCCGTATCGCGACGCCAGATCATCGAGGAACGGTTGCGCCAGGTCGCCGAATCCGCCGCTTCTCAGAGCGCTCCGTGCGAGCGACAACATGCCCGCACCTACCGAATAGCGCTTGGTGGAGGGATCGACTTTGACCAGTTCTTCTTCTACGAGTACGCGAAGGATATGCAGACACGTGCTCGGCACGAGTTCCAGTTCGTCGGCGATCGCCTTGACGCCGAGCGGCCCCGCGCTATTGCCGAGCAAACGCAGGATCGCGATGGACCGTGTGACGGCCGGGACTGGGCGCACGCGCGGTCCGGCTGCCTTTTTCTCTTTCTGATGCTCGTTGCCACCTGTCGTCATTTTTCCTCCTTTTTGTATATAGACAAACGTACATGCTATTTGACAAAAGATCAAGCCGCGCCTAAAGTGAATCCAACAAGATGATTCAGTAAAAACAGCGGAGACACATCAGATGACCAGACTAACGGCATACACGTCCTATGCCGACGCCCAGCAGCACTTTAGCGCGCAGAAGCTATGGGACCTCGTCGACGGCGAGGCTCCGCTTCTGAACATCGCCCACGAGTGTGTCGACCGATATGCCGATGAAGACCGCAGCGCGGTCATCATCGCGCACGCAGAAGGGCACGACGAAGTGCTCAGTTTTCGCGAGCTTTCAGAAACCTCCGCACAGGTCGCACATTATCTGCACGCCCAAGGCGTACGAACGGGCGATCGTGTCGGCATCATGCTCGAACCGTCGCTTGCTTTCTATGCTTCGCTGTTCGGCGTATTGAAACTGGGTGCGATTGCCGTGCCGCTCTTTACGCTGTTCGGACCCGATGGGCTTCGGCTTCGTGTTCAGGACTGCAAACCACGTCTGCTGATTACGAACGAAGAAAAGGCGCCGATCGCGGCAACGATCGGGATGAATACGGTTGTCGCCAACGGCGACTGGTTGCAAGGTCTGGCGGCTTATCCCACTCACTACGCCACCGCCACGCACAGTGATGATCTGGCGATTTTCCAGTACACGTCCGGGACGACTCGCGAATTGCCCGATGCGGTACGGCACACGCATCGCGCACTCGTCATGGTGCTGCGCGCGGCGCTTTATGGCACCGGTGTGCGTCCGGGCGAACGCTTTTTCTGCCCGTCGTCGCCGGCGTGGGGACACGGTCTCTGGCACGGCACGCTGGCGCCGCTCGCGTTGGGTGCGACTATCGGCGCATATGCGGGCAAATTCTCTGCGGAACGCCTGTTGAAGGCGTTGCAGGATCATCGCTTCGTGAATATGTCGGCCGCCGCCACGCATTACAGAATGATGCGCAATTCCGGTGTGGCCGAGCAATACCGCTATGCGATCGACAAGCTGTCTTTTACCGGCGAGCCCATCGATAGCGAAACGATGGAGTTCGTGCAGAAAACTTTTAACTGTACGGTGTGCAGCATGTACGGCACGACCGAGATAGGCGTGATTCTGGTCAGCTATCCGGGCGCGGACGATTTCCCGGTCAAACCGGGTTCGCTCGGTAAAGCCGTGCCGGGTGTTCGGGTAGAAGTGCACGACGTGGAAGGGCGGCAGTGTGCCCCCGACGTCACGGGAGAGTTGACAGTCTGGCGAGGCGGCAAATGGTTGCCGACCAAAGATCTCGGTCGGGTCGACGAGGACGGTTATTTTTACCATCGTGGTCGAGCGGACGACGTGATCATTTCCGCTGGTTGGACGATCAGCGCAGTGGAAATAGAAGACGCCGTGCTGAAGCATCCAGACGTCCGCGAAACGGCGGCGATCGGTGTGGCCGATCCGTTACGCGGCCAGGTCGTCAAAGCCTTCGTGGTGGCTGAGAGAATTGGTGATGAAAATTTTACAAAAGAAATTCAGGATTCCGTACGAATGCGTCTGAGTCAGCATGAGTACCCCAGAGTAGTCGAATACGTGGCCGAGTTGCCGAAGAATCCGGCTGGCAAGGTCAATCGAAAAGCGTTGCGTGACCGGGAACGCGTCACGACGGCAGTTTCAAGTTAAACCGTGAGGAGAGAGTGAATGGCAGAAGATCAGGCAATGTTCCCCAAGATCACCGAAAAAGGTCTGGAAGAGTTGAGCAAGCGAATCGGCGTGGACGTGGGGGCGACCGCCGAACCGTGGTGTTATGAAGCAACGCGCGACAATATCCGCCACTATGCTCACGGTATTGGCGACGACAACCCGCTGTGGTGCAATCCGGACTACGCGGCGCAGACACGCCATAAGGGGATCGTCGCGCTGCCGAGCTTCCTGTTCACCACGAGCCGCATCGTCTCCGGTTATGTGGGCGGTCTGCCTGGCGTCCACGCCATGTGGTCCGGTGCCGACTGGAATTGGCACAAACAGGTCGAGCGCAACGACGTGATCACCACGCAGGCAAAGCTGAAAGACCTGATCGAGCACGAGACGCGTTTTGCGGGTCGTGCAATCCAGCAGATCTATCATGTCGATTTCTATAACCAGGATGGCGACCTCGTGGCCGACGCGGATAGCTGGTGTTTCCGCACCGAACGCGACCATGCGCGTGAGCAGGGCACGAAATATCGCGATGTGAAGTCGAAGCCGCCGCGCATTTACACGGAAGAAGAGCTCGCCGCGGCCTACGATCTCTATCGCAACGAAAAAGTGCGAGGGGCCGAGACCCGCTATTGGGAAGATGTCACGGAAGGCGAAGAATTGCCGGTCATGTTCAAAGGGCCGATGACGGTTACCGGTTTCATTGCCTACGCGCAAGGATGGGGCGGGCTCTATATCCGCGCCAACAAACTAGCGTGGCAGCTGATCGACGCGCATCCCGGTGTGGGCATCAAGAATCGCTTCGGTATTCCGGACTGCCCGGAGCGCGTGCACTGGGAAGAGGAGTTCGCGCTTCGCGTGGGTGCGCCGGGTGCTTACGATTACGGTCCGGAGCGCTGTTCGTGGCTCACTCATCACCTGACAAACTGGATGGGCGACGATGGCTTCCTGCGTCGTGCGACCTGCAAGATTCGCCGCCATAATCCTGCGGGTGACATGCTGTTCATCAAAGGCAAGGTCAAGCGCAAATTCATCGAGGCGGGCCGGCATTTGGTCGAGATCGAGCAGGAAGCGCGCAATCAGGACGATGAACTGTCGGTACTCGGAAGCGGCGTGGTCGAATTGCCTAGCCGCGGCTAAACAAGGAAGAAAGGGCCGAGCATAACGGCCCACTTCGAAAAAACAGGAGACGCTGATGACTGAAGCGCGAGTGGACACCTCGAACGGAAGAGGCATGTCGCGAGGCGCATTGCACGGCCTGAAGGTGCTCGATCTGTCGAGGGTGCTGGCGGGGCCTTTCGCTGCCCAGATACTTGCCGACCACGGCGCGGATGTCACCAAGATCGAGCCTCCTCAAGGCGACGAGACACGCGAACTCGGGCCGCCTTTTGTCGACGAAAGCGCGGCGTATTTTCACGGGCTCAACCGGAACAAGCGGGCCATTTCGCTCGACCTGTCCTGTTCACAAGGGCGGGAAGTGTTGCTTGCCATGCTCGCCGACGCGGACGTTCTGGTGGAGAATTTTCTACCTGGCACGATGAAAAAGTGGGGGCTGGATTACCCGGACGTTTTGCAGGCCCGCTTTCCTCGGCTCATCTATTGCCGTATTTCAGGTTTCGGCAATAGCGGACCGTTGTCGGCCATGCCCGGATACGACGCGGTGCTCCAGGCGTTCTGCGGGCTGATGAGCATCAATGGGCATCGCGAAAGCGGGCCCACGAGGATCGGCATTCCGATCGTCGATACGGCGGTGGGACTCTCGTCGGTCATCGGCATTCTTCTGGCCGTGGCAGAGCGCGCGGGGTCCGGACTCGGACAAATGGTGGACACGTCCCTATTCGAAACTGCGCTCAGTCTGCTGCATCCGCATCCCGCGAACTGGTTTGCTTCCGGCAATACGCCGGTCCTGACCGGCAACGCGCATCCCAACATCGCACCGTATGACACGTTCACGGCCGCCCGTGGCGAGATTTTTATCGGGGTGGTCAACGATGGTCAGTTCCGGCGATTCTGCAATGTGATCGGCCGCGCGGAACTGGTGTCGGACGCGCGTTTCGCCACTAATCGCGCGCGTGTCGAGAATCGCGCGGCGCTGCGCAAAGAAATCGAGCCCGTAATACGCGATTTCGATGCTGCCGATCTGTGCAGCCGTTTGACCGAGGCCGGTGTGTCGGCGTCGCGAATCAACTCCGTGGCGGAAGCGCTGCAGCATCCGCACACACTCGCCCGCGACATGGTGGTCGAACTCGATGGCTATAAGGGTGTCGGCATTCCCGTCAAGCTGTCGCGCACGCCTGGCTCGGTTCGCACGCCGCCACCCAGTTTTGCCGCCGACACCGAAGCGGTGCTGCGAGAGACCGGCTATGACGCGCAAGCGGCGCTCGCTTTGATTGAATCGGGCGCCGTGCCCACGCGAAGGCGAATGAAGACCTGACGCGACTTGCGCGTAGCCGCATCCCTACCGTTCAATAAAAAGGCTGCCCGAAGCGGCTGCCAGAAGGAGACAGGAATGGCTAGCAACGATAGCCGGGGCACGCGCATGTCGCGTGACGACCGGCGTGTTCTGATTGCGTCGTCTCTCGGCGCAGTATTCGAAGCCTACGATTTCTATCTGGCCGGCTCGCTCGCGGTCATTATCAGCAAGCAGTTTTTCTCTGGCGTTAATCCCGGTGCGGCATTCGTATTCACGCTCCTTAGTTTTGCGGCGGGATTCGCGGTGCGCCCGCTCGGGTCGATCGTGTTCGGTCGGATCGGCGACAAGATCGGCCGCAAATATACGTTTCTCTTTACAATTTCGGTAATGGGTATTTCGACCTTTCTCATCGGTCTTCTACCCAGCTTTAGCCAGATTGGTATTGCGGCGCCGATTATCTTTATTGGCTTGCGGCTGCTGCAGGGCCTCTCGCTTGGTGGCGAATACAGCGGCGCCGCAACGTATGTGGCCGAACACGCACCCACTGCCAAGCGCGGCGCGTGGACTGCGTGGATTCAGACACCCGCGACCTTGAGCCTGCTTCTCTCACTCGTCATCATCATCGCAGTGCGCTACAGCGTCGGCGAGGCAGCATTTTCCGACTGGGGCTGGCGTGTGCCGTTCCTTCTCTCTGCGGTGTTATTGGGGGCGTCAGTCTGGATTCGTTTGAAGCTGCACGAATCACCCGTTTTCAGCCGAATGAAGGCGCAAAATAAAGTGTCGAAGGCACCACTGAAGGAAGCGTTCGGTCAGTGGCGTAATCTGCGGCTCTCGTTGATCGCGCTATTCGGTCTCGTGGCGGGGCAGGCCGTCGTACTCTACACGGGGCAGTTTTACGCACTTTTCTTCCTGACACAGACGCTCAAGGTCGACATCATGACGGCGAACGTCATGATCGGTATTGCGTTGATTGTTTGCACGCCAATGTTCATTGTCTTTGGTGCGTTGTCGGACAGGGTGGGACGCAAACCCGTCATCATGACGGGTCTTCTGATTGCCGCGTTTGCCTATTTCCCCTTGTTCAAGGGACTCACGCATTATGTGAACCCGGCATTGGAACGCGCGCTGGACCGGTCGCCGATCGAGGTTGTTGCAGATCCCGCCGATTGTTCTTTCCAGTTCAACCCGACAGGTACGGCGCGCTTCACGAGTTCCTGCGACGTTGCGAAACAGGCGCTCGCCAAGGCCGGCTTGAGCTATCGCAATGTCGAATCCGCGGGTGCGTCGGTGGCGTTGGTGCACGTCGGCGCGGCCAGTGTGCAGTCTTACTCGGCCAACGCGCCACAAGGCAAAGCGGAGGAGCGCCGCTTCAGCGCTGAACTGACCGATGCATTGTCGAAGGCGGGATATCCACTCCAGGCCGATCCCGCGCAAATCAACTGGATCATGGCGCTGGCCGTGCTGATTGCGCTCGGCTTACTCATCACGGCAACGTATGGCCCGGTGGCAGCTGTGCTGGCGGAGATGTTTCCCACGCGCATCCGTTATACAGCTGTCTCTCTACCATACAACATCGGCAACGGCTGGTTTGGTGGCTTCTTGCCGGCCACGGCCTTTGCGATCGTCGCCGCGCGCGGCGATATCTATGCCGGGTTGTGGTACCCGGTCATCCTGATCGCGATGACGTTCGTGGTGGGTGTGGTGTTTCTGCCCGAAACGAAGTGCGTTGATCTCGAGGCGGAACTCGCGGTTAAAGCTGCTGATCCGTCGCATGAAACGTACGGTGCAACGCCGTCACAGATCGACATAAAGCAATCGGACGCAGGTTAGTTATTCATCGTCAATAAACGGTTTAAAACATTCATATTAATTAGTAAGCCGAATGAAACTGAGTTGACGTGATTTTTCCAAAGAGGCGATAGAACGGATTCGTTCCAGCAGCATCAGTATCTGACGTGGCGAGATTACGAGACCACAAAACAGGAGACGAAAATGAAAAGACGCGTTTTATTGATGGCGGTAGCGCCAGGCGTTCTGATATCCGCCAGCGCTTTCGCTCAATCCTCGGTCACTATCTACGGGATTATCGATCAGGGCCTCAACTACATCAGCAACGCCCAGTCCATTGATCCATCAGGCCGCCGTGCGGGGCATACGCAATACTCCACCAGTAGTACGGTGATGGCAGGCAATCAGCTTGGGTTTCAGGGAACCGAAGATCTGGGACAACAGTACAAGGCGATTTTCAAGTTGGAAACGGGTTTCGACATCGGCACTGGAAAACTTCAGGAAGGCGGTACGTTCTTCGGCCGGCAAGCCTACGTTGGCTTGGGCGCGCCCTACGCCACGCTGACGCTCGGCCGCCAGTATGATTCGGTGGTCGACTTTCTTCGTCCGTTGAGTGCGGCTTCCGCGGGCGGCGGCGGGACATATTCGTCGCACGGCAACGATATCGACAACCTGGCCGATACCTACCGTACGAACAACGCGGTGAAGCTCACCAGCGCGCCGTATCATGGACTGGTCGTGAGCGGCATGTACAGCTTCGGTGGCGTTGCTGGGTCCATGTCGAGGAATAGCATCTATTCATTCGGCGCGTCTTTCGTGCACGGACCCGTCAAGGTGGGAGCCGCATACCTGAAGGTCCACGATCCGAACCAGTCTTTCTTCGGCGACAACCAGCTCAGCTCGACCACGGCCAATAACCTCGGCGCGACAACGGGCGTTCAAGCCAATCCAGTCTACGGAGGATTCGCTTCCGCCAGCACGTATCAGGTGATCGCCGCCGGTGCGCAGTATGGAACTAGCACGTTATTCGTCGGCGCTAACTACTCCAATATCCGGTTCGGTGGACTCGGAGATCCCGCGTCGGGAACACTGTCACTGACCAATCCGTTTGGATATAACGGAAATGCTGTGTTCAACAGCTATGCTGCTTACGTGCGCTACCTTGTCACGCCCGCGTTCGCTCTGGTTGGGGCCTACGATTTCCTGACCGGCGGCGCGGTGGACGGCAAGCCGCCGGCGCACTACAACCAGTTCAATGCGGCAGCGCATTATCTGTTGTCGAAGCGCACGGACGTTTATTTGCTGGGCACCTATGTGATGGCGGGCGGAACGGACTCGACAGGGCAGCAGGCTGTGGCGTCGGTTCTCACGGTAACGCCGTCGAACAGCGCGCGGCAGCTTATCTTGCGCGTCGGGTTGATGCATTTTTTCTGAGCGTGTGTGTACATTACGCGACTAGCGATTCCTATATCGCACGCGCGTCTGCAGTTGATACCGCTCACATTGCAAACGTTACTCACGTGGCGGAAAACCATATGCATGGCATTCCGCCTCAACTGTCGGCTCAATGTATTTCTACGTACAGCCTTATTTGCGCGCCCGCCAAATCTCGGCAGGTACGGCGCGCTCTAGCCTTTGCGCGGTTGTGACTGGCCGCTGACTGCGAGCGAAAGTTCGAGCAATAGTCCCCCCAGCCAAATCCATCCCCACCCCAATCCCCCTCACCCAGTCATGCCGCCACGGCATGACTTGCCATCGACAAAAGGTTTTTGTCAGCAAGCGTCCGCACAGGCAAAGTGCTGAAAAAATGGAGACGCAGCTTGAAAACCACTTCGCTCGTTGAGCTTTGCCTGTCTGGCTAAGCCTCAGTTCACTCTCGCTTTGCAACACATTGGCGGCTCGCGAGCCGCCGGTTTGCCCGATCACCCGCTGTCGACGTGATCCGACCGCGCACGTCCGTACGGGCCAGGCGCAGCGGATCCCGGCACGCCTTTTCGCCTCACCCATACAAATAAAATCCGGAGAATCAGATGAAGAAGACCTTGATTGCACTCGCACTAGTGACTGCATTGCCGCAACTCTCCTACGCGCAAAGCAGCGTGACGCTCGCGGGCGTGATCGATGTCGGCATTAACGACGTGACCAACGCCGGCGGTGCGCATCAATACATGATGTCGAGCGGCGTGAACAACGGAAGCCGGGTCATCTTTCGCGGAATCGAAGATCTGGGTGGCGGTCTCAAGTCGCTGTTCTTCCTCGAAAACGGGTTTAACGTCAATAACGGTGGCTTGGGGCAGGGCGGTTTGCTGTTCGGTCGTCAGGCCTATGTCGGACTGGCAAGCGGTCAATTCGGTTCGGTGACGCTCGGTCGTCAATACGATTCCATCGTCGACTACGTCGGCCAGATCGCGGCGGCGGACAACTGGGGCGGTTATATTTCGGCCCACCCAGGCGACCTCGACAACTTCAACAACAGTTACCGCACGAACAACTCGATCAAATACACGAGTCCGACACTTGGCGGATTCACGTTCGGCGGTGTGTACGGTCTGGGTGGCGTGGCCGGTGATGTCACGCGCAATCAGGTCTGGTCGTTCGGTGCGGCCTATGCAAACGGACCGTTGAGCCTTGGCGTCGCGATGCTCAATGCTCGCAATCCCAACCTCAGTTTCTTCGGCAACAACTCGCAGACGACGCTCACTGCGGCGACGGCTAACGGCACAGTTACGCCGGTCTATAGCGGCTTCATGTCTGCGCGCAGTTACACGTCGATTGGTGCAGCGGCCGCCTACACGATCGGCAAGGGAACAGCGGCGCTCACGTATTCGAATGTCCGCTTTAGCAATATGGGCGATGCGAGTTCGGGGCCGAATCCGGTGCACTACACCGGCACGGCGATGTTCAACAATGCGGAAGTCAGCTTCCGTTATCGACTCACACCCGACTGGCTGTTGGGCGCCGCCTACGATTTCACCGATGGCAACGGCGCTGGCGGCAACGACGGCGCTCGCTATCACCAGGGCGAAATGACCGCACAGTACTTTCTCTCCAAGCGCACGACGTTGTACGTCATCGGTGTCTATCAGCATGCAGCCGGCGTCGATTCGACGGGCAAGCGTGCAGTCGCGGCGATCAATCTGCTGACGCCTTCGTCATCCAACTCGCAAACCGTGGTGCGCGTGGGATTCCGGCATAAATTCTGATCGTCACACCGTCACGCTTCTTCGGGCAACGGGGCGTTTTCGCCGAGCCACGTGACATGGTCCTTCCAGGCGCCGACGGTCGCGAGGTCGTGCAGTTTTTCCGCGACGACGTCGGACATGGTTCGCACGAGCCTCGACGAGCGCTGCTCACGCAACGTGGCGAGAGCGACCGTCGATCGGATCGCGGGCCGCTCGATCGGCAAAGCCTGTAGTTCGCCGCGCTGGACCTCTTCCTGAATCGCCGTATAGGTGAGCAGCGAATAGCCCAGTCCGCGGCGCACGAGGGCTTTGGTGAGCGTCACGCTATCCACTTCCAGCACGATGCGAAGGTGCACGCCATGCTGCACGGCGGCCTGTTCGAGCACGCGCCGGTTCGCGTGCGGAAAACCCGGCACGATCAGCGGGAGTTCGGCGAGGTCGCGAATTCGCAGCGGCTCGCCGCCGCGCTCCTGAATCAGGGTGTCGCCCGGCGGTCCCACGATCACCATGGCTTCGCTGCAGAGCGGCAATACGTCGAATGCTTCCAATGGCGGCTGGTTGTAGACGATCGCCAGATCGACGCGCCGGTCGAGAAGCCATTCCTGGAGCGAGCTGCTCAGACCTTCGCGCATGTGCAACGCGACGGCCGGCCATCGCTCGCGAAACGCCTCGACGATCGGTGCGGATACCCACACGCCAACGGCCGGCGGCAAGCCAAGCGCAATGTGCCCGCTCAGACGGTCGGTGGAGGCGCGGACCTGTTCGCTTGTCTGCGTGACGAAATTGATGATCATTTCCGCGCGCTCGAGCAATTGCGCGCCCGCGCTGGTGAGCCGCACGCCGCGTCCGTACCGCACGAATAGCGAGGTTCCGAGCTCTGCTTCGAGCTTGGCGATCTGCCTGCTGAGCGCGGGTTGGGCAATATAAAGTTCGGCCGCCGCCCGGCTGACGCTACCCACGCGCGCGATGTGCACGAAGGAACGTAATTCCCTGATTTCGATGATTGTCTCCGATGTTTTTTATTCGTCTTGACCCATGCTATACGAGCATAGCTTCCCATCGAAAAAAGGTTTTTGTCAATAGCGCGGGCTGCGCGCACAGTATCGGGAAAACGGAGACATGCACTTTTGAAGCTCATTTCAGACCCTATCGACCGCACCGCGTCTACAGATAGCAAAGCGGCATGGATGGAGCCCGCAGGCGCGGATCTGCGTTATGTGCTCAGCGGCTCGGGACCTGCCGGCGCCGTCATGATTCACGAACTCGGCGGCAGCATCGAAAGCTGGGACCGTGTCGTCGCGCCGCTTGAAGCGACGATGCAGTTGCTTCGCTACGATCAGCGCGGACAGGGACAATCCGCCCGCGTAAATGCGGCCTTCTCCCTGAACGATCAGCTGGACGACCTGCGCAACCTGCTCGATGCAATCGCGTGGCGCCGGCCGTGCTGGTTGATCGCCGCGGCCGCCGGTGCAGCGATTGCCGTAAGCTTTGCCGCGCGTTTTCCTGACGAAGTTGCGGGCGTCATCCTGTGCGCGCCCGCGCTCGATGTCGACCCGTCACGCGTGCAGTATCTACGTGAACGTGCTGAACTTGCGGTACGCGACGGCATGAGCGCGATTGTCGACGTGACGCTCGACAATTCCTGGCCGCCCATTCTGCGAAACGACAAAGCGGCCTACGACGAATACCGCGCGCGCTTCGTGACGAGCGACCCCACGGGTTATGCATTCGCCAGCCGCGCATTGAGCGAGATCGATCTGTCGGCTGCGCTCGGCGCGTTGGCTTGCCCGTGTCTCGTGCTGGCCGGTGAACACGATCTGCAACGGCCGCCCGAACGTCTCGCGCAGCAAGCGGCGCGTATGACGCAGACCAGCTTCGACGTCGTGCCTTTGGCCGGCCATTTGATGGCTGCGCAACAACCGGCGGAAGTCGCCAGGCGCATCGTCGCTTTTATCGGAAGAACCCAGGTATGAGTCAGATCACGCAACCGGCGATCCTGATGGTTTCGATGGAGCCACCGGCCTCTCTCGAAGAGGAATTCAACGACTGGTACGACACGGAGCATTTTCCGCAGCGCCGTGCATTGCCGGGATTCAGAAGCGCGTCACGTTGGGTTTGTCTGGAGGGCTGGCCGCGATGGATGGCCCTGTACGATCTGGAGTCGCAGGATGCGTTGCATACAGAGGCTTATGTCGCCGTTTCCGGCGCGCATTCGACTCCATGGAGCCGACGAATCCTGCCTCGCACGGTCGGACGTTCGCGAGTTTCGGCAACTAGCATCGCCCGGTTCCATGCAAACGAGCAACTGACTCCCGAAGCCACCGCAAGATTGCTGGTGGCGAGCATCCCGCCAACATCTCAAGGCGAGTCGGCGCAGGATCTGTTCCATACGGTTAGAGAAGCACTCTCGGTACGCGCGGACCTGCTGCAACTGAGCGGATTTATCGAGGAGAACGGCAAGCTCTGGTTATTCGCCGCGTTCGATGCGCCGGTTAGCACGGCTTCTCTCGCGGCGCAGATCGGTCGTCCCCGTGGATGCGGAATTTCGACATTCAATCTGTACATGCCTTATCTGCGCAGTACGTATTGAACGAATCAGACGGTGCGCGGTGACACACCACGCGCATCGGAGCAGTACATAACAAGTGGAGACATTGATGAGACAACTCAAGAAATTGCACGTGCAGGTGCTGATAGCACTCTTGCTCGCCGTGCTGCTCGGCATCTTCGCGCCGACCACAGCCATTGCGATGAAACCGCTCGGCGACGCATTCATCGGATTGCTGCGCATGCTGCTGGCCCCAATCGTATTTTGCACCGTCGTTCACGGGCTTTCGCACGCGCAAGACATGCGCAGCCTCGGCCGGTTGGGCGCAAAGACGCTCATCTATTTCGAAGTAGTCAGCACGCTCGCGCTTTTCGTCGGACTCGTTCTCGTGAACGTGTTCAAGCCTGGTGTGGGATTGCACGCAACCCACATCGAGAGCACGGCGAAAGTGGCGCAGTTCGCCGAGACCGCTGCTCACATGACGGTCACCGACTTTCTGCTCGGCATCGTTCCGTCGACCCTGGTCGGCGCGTTTGCGACCGGCAATATCCTGCAAGTGTTGCTGATCGCGATTCTTGCCGGCATCGCGCTGAATATTTCTGTCGGACGCGATTCGATTCTGTTGCGCGGTATCGGAGAAGGGCAACGCGTGCTCTTTACGATACTCGGCTTCATCATGCGCCTGGCGCCGCTCGGCGCATTCGGTGCGATGGCGGCGGCCGTGGGCAGTTACGGCGGCGCCACGCTGCTGTATCTCATGAAACTCGTGCTGCTGTACTGGGCAGGCTCGATTCTGTTTATCGTCGTCGTGCTGGGCGGCATTCTCGCCAGTTGCGGACTATCGATTTTCGCGGTGTTGCGCATGATCCGCGAAGAGTTGCTGCTTGTGTTCGGGACGGCCTCCGGCGAAGTCGCGTTCCCGCGTCTCGTGCAGAAGTTGCAACAGGCCGGCTGCGATGAAATGGTCGTCGGCTTCGTGCTGCCGGCCGGCTACAGCTTCAATCTCGACGGCACGGGTATCTACATGGCGCTCTCCGTTGGCTTCATCGCACAGGCTACGGACACGCCGTTCTCGCTGGGTCAGCAGATCGCCTTACTCGGTGTGCTGATGCTCACGTCGAAGGGCGGCACGACGGTCGCCGGTGGGGCGTTCATCAAACTCGCCGCGACGATGGAGTCGGTGCGTGCATTGCCGCTTGGCGGCCTCGGGTTGCTGTTCGGGATCGACCGGCTGATGGCCACCTGTACCGCGCTCACCAACATGATCGGCAACACCGTCGCTGTGTTTGCGCTGGCCCGCTGGGAAGGCGCATTCGATATCAACCGGTTTCGCGCGTACCTCAAGGAGCAGGCCGAGTCCAGAGAGGAGCAGGGCGAACAGCACGCTGCGGCCGCGAACGTTGCGCTCGCCGCGAACAAATCATCCGCGAAATGACACGACGCGTTGTCGATGAAGTCCATGTCGTCGCGACATCAAGCAAAAGGAACGATCCATGAAACGAATTGCTGACCTCGACCCAGACCGTATGACACCGGCGCAGCGGAGCGTCTACGACACGATTGCGAGCGGTCCTCGCAAAGGCGTGCGCGGGCCGCTCGCCGTGTGGCTGCATCGTCCGGAACTCGCGCAGAACGCGCAGGCACTCGGGCGCTACTGCCGCTATGAAACGTCGCTCGAACCACGTCTGTCCGAACTCGCCATTCTCGTCATCGCGCGCATCTGGGGTTCGGAATACGAGTGGTACGCGCATAAACCCATTGCGCTGGAAGCCGGTGTCAGCGCGGAAGTGGCAGAGGCGATCCGCACTCACGCCACGCCCGCTTTTGCTCGCGCGGACGAAGCGGCGATCCACGCGTTCCTGGTGGAGTTGCACCGTGAGCGCAATGTGTCGGATGCCACGTATGCCGAAGCGGTCGAGCAGCTTGGCGAAGACGGCGTCATCGACCTGGTTGGACTTGCCGGCTACTACACACTCATCTCGATGACGATCAACGTTTTTCGGATGTCGCCGCCGACAGGCGCGGCAAACGAACTGGGAGCATGAACGTGAGCGTGAGGCGACTCGAAAACAAGGTAGCAATCGTCACGGGCGCGGGATGCGTCGGTCCAGGTTGGGGCAACGGGCGCGCTGTCGCCGTGCGATTCGCTGAAGAAGGCGCAAAGATCTACGCTGTGGATCGCGACCTCGACGCCATGAACGAGACGATAGAACGGGTGCGCGCAGTAGGCGGAGACATCACCGCCTTCGCGTGCGACGTGACCGATGGCGAAGCCGTATCGCGAATGGTGCAAGGCTGCGTGGAGCAATATGGCCGCGTGGATATCCTCGTGAACAATGTCGGCGGATCCGCGCATGGCGGCCCTGTTTCACTGGACGAGGAGCGCTGGGATGCGCAGATCGCGCTGAATCTGAAAAGCGTCTATCTGACCTGCAAGCATGTACTGCCGGTGATGGAAAAGCAGGGCGGCGGTGCGATCGTCAACACGTCGTCCACTTCCGGCATTCGCTGGACTGGCGCTGCACAGGTCGCCTATGCAGCCTCGAAAGCGGGCGTTATCCAGTTGTCGCGTGTGGTGGCAGTCGAATACGCGAGCAAGGGGATTCGGGTGAACACCGTCGTTCCGGGGCAATTGCATACGCCGATGGTCGAAGCACGACTTGCAGGGCAGCGCGCGGGCGGCGATGTCGAATCGCTTCTGGCCCAGCGCCTCGCCCGCATTCCTCTGGGTTTCATGGGCGACGGACGCGACACGGCCAACGCAGCGCTTTATCTCGCCTCCGACGAAGCGCGTTTCGTCACCGGAACCGAAGTGGTGGTAGACGGTGGCATGACGGTGCGTTGCGGCTGAGGAAAACTGACATGACGAATACATTGAAGGCATCTGCTGGGCCGCTCGAGCATCCGCGTTTGCCGACGCTCTCGCTGCCCGCGGGTAGCTGTGATGCGCACTGCCATATCTTTGGACCCTTCGACAGGTATCCGCTGCCGGCGGACCGAAGCTTCACGCCGCCGCTTGCGCCGGAAAGCGCATTGCGGCAATGGCACGAGGCATTCGGTTTTGCGCGCTCGGTGATCGTGCAAAGTCAGGGACACGGTTACGATCATCGTCCCTTGCTCGATGCGCTAAGTGCGGGTGCGGGGCGATACAAGGGCGTGGCGCTGGTGCGTCCCACGGACCCGGACGAAGTCATTGCGGCCTACGATGAAGCCGGCGTGTGCGGCGCGCGTTTTCACTTTCTCGCGCATCTCGGCGGACGTCCCAATCTGGACTCGATACGTGCCGTTGCCGCGCGCGTTAAGCCGTTCGGCTGGCACCTCGCGATCCACGTCGCGGGAGACAATATCGTCGAATACGAAACGTTCATTGCTTCGCTCGATGCAAACGTCGTGATCGACCACATGGCGCGACCCGACGTGGCGACAGGTCCGGACGGCGCCGAAATGACGGCATTGCGGCGTCTGATGGATACCGGGCGCGTGTGGGTCAAGCTGAGCGGCGCGGATCGCTTGTCGAAGGTCGGCGCGCCGTTCCACGATGCTTTACCGATCGCGCGCAGTATCGCGGCGCACGCGCCGGAACGCGTGCTGTGGGGTAGCGACTGGCCGCACGTCAACCTGCATGGGCCGATGCCCGACGATGGCGATCTCGTCGATCTGATTGCGGATATCGTGCCGGACGAGGAGCGTCGTCAGTTGATGCTGGTGGATAACCCGGCGAAATTTTTCGGCTTCGAATGACGTGATGTTGCGTGGGAGGCGTGCTCGCGTCCCAGCAGAAGTCAAACCATTTCCACGTCTGTCAGCGACTTACCGGCGCCAGCTTCAGCGACAATCCCGCGGCGTGAATTCCCGACGCTGCCGCCTCGGGCAAATCGGCATCGCTCACGATGTGGTCGAAGCGGTCGAGGTCGGCGATCAGATACGTGCTGAAGGTGCCGTATTTCGAACTGGTGGCCAGCAGCACCGTTTGTTCGGCCACTTCCATGGCCGCGCGCTTCACTTCGATTTTTGGGGGCGACGGTGTGGTGACGCCGCGGCGCAAATCCCATGAACTGGCGGAGATGAACGCCACGTCGACGGCGAGTTGCCGCAAGGTGGCCGCCGCGAGTCCGCCGACGCTCGACTGGTTTGCGTGGTCGAGCAGGCCGCCCGTGTGAATCGCGGCCACGTGTCCCGCGTTCATCAGTTCCTGCATAACGGGAAAGTCGTTGGTGACAACGGTGATGTCCGGCAGCGCCAGAATGTGCGGCACGAGAGCGAGCGTGGTCGTGCCCGCGTCCAGGTACGCCGTCATGCCGGGGCGCAGGAACGACGACGCGACCTGGGCGATCGCGCTCTTCTCGGCGGGGTCGATCAGTGCTTTCGAAACGTGGCTCGGCTCGGTGGCCAGCTGGCTCGCCACTCGCACACCGCCGGGCACCGAATGCACGAGTCCTTCGCGCTCCAGCAGCGCGATATCGCGACGCACCGTCATGTGCGAACAGCCCAGCGATTCCATCAACTGATGCAGCGACAAAACCTTGTCGCGCCGGAGCAGGCGCAACATGGCTTCGCGCCGTTGATCGGGAATGAGCGGCGCCGTCGTGGCTGCGTCAGGTTGGGTCTTTTTCGACATGAATGTTCTCGAGATGCGGACCGTTCTGGGACGCCGTCGTGTTAGCCGACGATTCTAGCCGATGACGTCAACCGATGAACATGCTGAGCAGCATCACGCCCGCAAGCCCGATCAGCGATTGCAGGCACAGCATCAGCGTCCAGGTCCGCAGCGTCTGTACGACCGACAGCTGGAAGTACTCCTTGAACAGCCAGAATCCCGAGTCGTTCACGTGCGAGAGCATCACGGCGCCCGACGCGGTCGCCAGCGCCATCAGTTCGGGCGACACACCTGGGTGTGCCATGAGCAGCGGCGCGACGATCCCGCTGGCTGCGACGGTCGCGACCGTTGCCGAGCCCACGCAGATACGCAGCATCGCCGCGAGCGCCCACGCAAGCAGCAGCGGACTGATCGCCCAATGGGTGGAATGCTCGACGATGATCGTGTCGAGATGAATCGACTTGAGCATCTGGCTGAAGCCACCGCCCGCGCCGAGAATCAGCAGGATGGTGCTGAGCGGCGCAATACCCTTGCTGACCATTTTCTGCATGTCCGCGAGCGGATAACGTCCGCGTACGCCGAGCGCGAACCACGCGAACACCACGGCGGCGAGCAACGACAGGATCGGGTCGTTGAGCGACTGGAAGAACACGAACATGCTGCTCTTCTTGTCGGTGTGCGCCATGCCCACCGTTCCGGCCAGCATCAAGCCGGGCGGAATCAGCAGGGAAATAACGGACAGCGGCAACGACGCAGTCGGCGCTTGCGTGTCGAGGTCGCCGCGAGTGCCACCGGGACCCGCCGACAGATCCGGCGCAGGACCGAAAAAGCGCCGCGCCGCGAGCGTAAAGAGCGGCCCGCACACGATGGCGCTCGGAATGGCGATGATCAACCCATACAGCAGCGTGAGACCGGTATTCGCGTGGTAAGCGGCAACTGCCTGCGTGGGCGACGGATGCGGCGGCAGCAGACCATGCGAGACGTACAGGCCCGCGGCGACCGGCAAGCCGATATAAAGCAGGTGGCTACCCGTACGACGCGCGACGGTGTAGACGAGCGGCGCGAGCATGATGAAGCTCACATCGAACAGATGCGGCATGCCGACCAGCAAGGCAGCTGCGCAGATCGTCCACGGTGCGAGCCAGAGCGGCCGTTTGCCGACGAAGGCGTTGGCGACACGATCCGCACCGCCGGTGCCGATCAGGATGCCGCCGAGCACCGCGCCCAGGCCGACCACCGGCCCCGTGCGCGCGAGCGCACCGCCAAAGCCCTTCGTAAAACTCTCGATGCTGTGCTCGGGCGTGACACCGGCCACTAACCCCAGGCCGAGCGCGGTGAGCGTGAGCGCAACGAACGGATTCAGCCTGACGCGTGCAATCAAAAAAATCAGCACGACAATCGCGCCGACCGCCATCGCGATGGTGGCTACCTCTCCCTGCATGGTGTCTCCCCTTGATTATTTAATGCTTTGTTGTTGCTTGTTGTTGGATTCGCTTACGCCACACCCGCGCGCCAGGCTTGCAGCAGCGCTTCGTCGGCGTTCTGAAGATGGTCGAGCGTCAGCAGTTCGCCGGCCGCAACATCGCGCGCGAGCGTGGCGTGCGCGGCGAGATACAGCGGCGCGATATTCGCGGGCATGGCCGCCCGCTCGATCAGCACGGCCTGCACGCCCGTCACGTCATGGTGGTGTCCACCCATCTGCAGCACCGTGCCCGCCTTGATATCCGTGGTGGCGCGACCGGCCAGCACGGTGCATTGCGTCGGCTGGGCAGCGCCTGTCGGGCGGCCGTGCAGCACCGCTTCGAACAGCGTGATCGGTGTTTCCACGCCCATGAAGTGATACGGCAGATAGAGACACGCATAGCGGCCGTTACGGCTGACCACGTGGCCCTTCTGCGCGAGCAGCGCCCACGTGGGAGCGTCGTGTGTGCGTACCACCACGAAGACGCCGCCCGCGAAACTCGCCTCGTCAGGACGACGCAGCATGTTGAACACGTCGATCACGCCGCCGCGCGAGAGCAGGCCGCCGTCTTCACGCAATGCATAGATGTCGGCCAGTTCGACGGTACGCGCCACCGGGTAATGCAGCAATTCGACATCGGGAACGAGACCGGTGTTGGTCGCGACCACGGTCATTTCGCAGTAGTCGGCCGTCGCAGAGGTCTTGCGTCCGCGCAGGGCGGCGCGGCGCGCGGCCAGCGTGGCTTCGATGTCGTCGCCCAGCGTCATCAGCCCGGCGAGTTCCGGCGCGGCGAAGCGCTGATCGAGCTGCGTCACTTCGCCGGTCGCTTCGTCGAATACCAGGTCGTATTCGCTCGACTTGCCCGCCGCGACGATGTCAAGACCGAGCGTGCGGGCCCACGATACCCAACCGATCAGGTTCGACGGCTGGTCGCCGTCCGCGGTCGTGTACACCACGCCCTGACTCGCCGCGAATTGCGCCAGCGAAACGCCGGCCACGGCGTCGACTTCCTTGCTGACCATCGCGACATGGCGTTTCGCCTCCAGTGCCGCGCGGGCGGCGCGATAGCCGACCGACGGATTGCCCGTGCCCTCGACCAGAATGTCGAATGTGCTCGGGTTGAGCAGATTCACGTCGCGCACCAGTGCGATCTGGCCGGGTACCAGCGCGCGCACGCTTTCGAGGTCCGCGCAATCGATCAGCGACGCCGCTTCGTAGCCCAGTTCGAGGCACAACGCGCGCAACCCCGCGAGATCGAGATCGCACAGCACGGTGGGCGCGAGGCGCTCGATCAACCGGCTTTGCGCCAGCAGCGTGCGCGCAAACCCGCCGCCCGCACCGGTCAACGCGTAGCGAACCACCTGCGGTTCAGCGCCGGATGCGACCTGAGAGCGCTGCGCGCCGGCGCGAAAAAGCAATTCGAAGTTCATAAGGGGTGTCCCCGGTAGTTGGTAGAGGCTTGGCGATCGATCGACAACAGGATCTCAGCGACAGCGCGACGAATGGCGAATGCATGCGTCTTAGGGCGGCGCACGCGAGCGGACGATGGCGGCCCGCTTTCTTCACGGCAAATTTAACTTTCATTACCACGCAAGTCAACTTTTATATCATGCTTTAACATATTCGAACATTGCGGCATAATCGGTTGACATCGAAGAGAGAGACGTCATGACTCAAAATCCAGACACGGTCGCCGGCCGACCCTTGCTCGGCTGCATCGCGGACGATTTCACCGGCGCCACCGATCTCGCCAGCATGCTGGTGCGCGGCGGCATGCGCACCGTGCAGTTGATCGACGTGCCGGCGAGCGACGAGCCCGTCGTCGCGGACGCGCTCGTGGTCGCGCTCAAGTCGCGCACGATCCCAGCCGACGATGCCGTCGCCCAGTCGCTCGCCGCGCTCGCGTGGCTCAAGGCGCAGGGCTGCCGGCAGTTCTATTTCAAATACTGTTCGACGTTCGACTCGACCTCCGAAGGCAACATCGGTCCGGTCGCGCAGGCGTTGATGGATGCGCTGGGAAGCGATTTCGCCATTGCTTGCCCGGCGTTTCCGGAGAACGGCCGCACTGTGTATCGCGGCCATCTGTTCGTCAACGATGTGCTGCTCGACGAATCGGGCATGGAGAAGCATCCGCTTACGCCGATGACGGACCCGAACCTCGTCCGCGTGCTGGCTGCGCAGACGACGGTCAAAAGCGGTCTGCTGCGTTATGACGCCATCGCCGCCGGCGAACAGGCCACGCGCGACGCCGCAGTCGCGCTGCGCGCGCAAGGCGTGCGCCTCGCCATCGCCGATGCGATATCCAACGACGATCTGCGCACGCTCGGTTGCGCATTCGCGGAGGCGCCGCTGCTGACGGGCGGCTCGGGTCTGGCCATCGGTCTGCCGGACAACTTCCGCCGCGCCGGTTTGCTGGGCGCGGGCGAACAGGCCGCGGAACTGCCCGCGGTGGGCGGACGCGCGGTCGTGCTCGCGGGCAGCAGTTCGCGCGCGAGTCAGGCGCAGGTCGCACACTGGCGCGCGGACCGGCCGGCGCTGCGCATCGATCCGCTCGCGTTGGCCGCCGGCGAGCCCGTAGTCGACGCAGCGCTTGCGTTCTTTGAAGAACATGCGAACGAAACGGTCCTGATCTACGCGACTGCTGCGCCCGACGAGCTCGGCGCGATTCAGGCGCAACTCGGCGTCGAGCGCGCGGGGCAACTGGTGGAAGGCGCGTTGGCCGCTATCGCGCGGGAACTCGCGCAGCGCGGCGTGCGCCGCTTCGTCGTGGCGGGCGGCGAGACGTCGGGGGCGGTGGTGCAGGCGCTCGACGTGACGCGCTTGCGCATCGGCGCGACCATCGATCCCGGTGTGCCCTGGACACTCGGCGATGGTCCGCAAGGGCCGATCGCGCTCGCGCTCAAATCCGGCAATTTTGGCGGCACGGACTTCTTTGCCCGTGCTCTCGCGCTCCAGTCATAACCAGGACTTCCATGAATCAGGAAAGCACGCTGCGCGAGCAGATCGCGCGCATCGGCAAAAGCCTTTTCGAGCGCGGTTACGCGACGGGAACCGCGGGCAACATCAGCGCGCGGCTCGACGACGGCTGGCTCATCACGCCCACCGACGCCTGTCTTGGCGACCTCGACCCCGCACGCATTGCCAAAGTGAGTACGGCGGGCGAGTGGGTTGCCGGCGACAAGCCCTCCAAAACGCTCGCGCTGCACCGATCCGTCTACGACCATCAGCCCGACATGAAGGCGGTCGTGCACACGCATTCGACACACCTGGTTGCGCTTACGCTCGCGGGCGTCTGGCGCGACAACGATGTGCTCCCGCCGATCACACCGTACTACGTGATGAAGGTCGGTCACGTGCCGCTGATTCGCTATTGCCGTCCCGGCGACCCGCAGGTTGCCGAACGCGTTCGCGAACTGGCCGGCACGGTGCGCGGCGTGTTGCTCGAACGGCTGGGACCGGTGGTGTGGCATCGCAGTCTGCGCGAAGCGTCGGCCATGCTCGAAGAGCTTGAAGAAACCGCGCGCCTGTTTCTGATGATGCAGGCGCAGGGCAAGTCCATTGAACCGCTCGACGAAGATCAGATTGCTGAATTGAGGGAGACTTTTGGGGCGCGGTGGTGAGTGGTGGTGTTAGGGGAGCGCGTAACTTCTAGCGCGGCTGACCTGAAGGTTTGAGTGTGAATGGCCGAAGCGGATCGTCGACGATCCGACGCGACGCGGGTGCGACCAGCATCGAACCGTGCTCAGTCCAATACGGTTACTCGCGCAATTGCGGCGAGTAACCGCTTCGGTGCACATCGCAGGAGCGGCTCGATTCGTGATGGCAGCGCGCGCAACTGAAATGCGCCCGCTCAACGTCAGGACGATGATTAGCGTTCGTTCGCAATCAACTTCACGCGTGCGGCGCGGGCAATGCTTTCGGCGAACAGCGGTGTCTCTCTACGATTATGATCGCTCGACGCACTTTGGCGATCGCGCGCGGCCTGTTCGAAAGAGACGCCAATCTTCTCGATGAAGTCGAGGAAGTCGTCGGTCGGGTGTGAGATAACACTGTTCGTGTATTCCGTCTTGCCATCGGCCGATTCCTTCGCACTCAACTCCCAGATTACCTGGACCTTGGTTCGACCGTGCGGCGTGAAAACGTCCGAAAGCGAGACCATTCGGCAATAGTTCTTCTCTGTCACTTCGCCGACATAATGCTGGACGACCAGACCAGTCCCAATCTGCTCGACATTAATCGACATCCGTCGGCCATCGTCCGTCCAGGTGGCGCCTGCAGCGATATGATCCGGAGGAGCACAGTGCTGATATTCCGCGTCCGGAAGAGCGAAAAGCCAGCTTGCAATATCTATCGCATCAACGGGCACATCAACGACGTGGCTGAATGCACTTTGCGAAAGGACTAGGTCTGCACGAATAGAGGTCATTGCAAAACTCCGCGAAATCGAAAAGGAATAGAAGTACCGCGGAAAGATTGTCCCGTTCGGCTCACTCTGACGCCTTTGCACATGAACGGATATTGTAAATATGCACGGATTGCGTGTGCGGGTAGGAAAGTGAACTTCATGCACGGCAATCGTCCCCTTCGCCATCTGGGCAAAGAACCAAAAAAATTTTTGAGCTGGCTGTAAGACCAACCGCTCTCACGCGACTAATCCCGACTGCTTCAACCTGGCACTCACCAAGTGGGAGGGCGGATGCCTTTGCGTGCGCCTTCCAGGCTGAAGCCCGACAAACCGGACCGGGACGCGGGAGCGATGAAACATGGATTTTGATTTCGAGTGCACGATGTGCGGCAAGTGTTGCCACGATCTGCGTTTGCCATTGACGGTAACCGAGGCGCTTGCATGGCTGAAAGACGGCAACGATGTACAGATTCTCTGCGAAGCGCTGCCGTGGCCTGAAGAGCCACCTGAAGACAATCTTCAGGCCGCACAAAAGCGTCGTCGTTCGTTTGCGGTGATGAGTGGGTCGTTGCCGGCGAGAATCGTGGTCATTCTGGCGGCCACTCATGCGGGCGCGTGCCCGAATCTCCAACCCGACTTGCGCTGCGGCATCTACGAAAAGAGGCCGCTGGTGTGCCGTATCTATCCCGCGGAAATCAATCCATTCATTCCGCTGATGCCGGAGCACAAGGCCTGTCCGCCGGAAGCCTGGACACCCGGACTATCGCCGCTGATGCGCGCTGGCAATATCGTCGATTCGGACATGTTCGCGCTGATCCAGCAATCGCGGCAGGCCGATGCGAACGACGTCGCCGTCAAGCAGAGAGTGTGCGCGTTGCTGGGTATCCATCAGGCTGGCGTGTCGAATGAAGGCTTTGTCGCGCATTCGCCCGATCGTCTCGACCTGTTGACGGCGCTAGATCAGGCAAGCAGCGAACCCGACCTGCCGGTGCAGTCGCCCGACTGGTATTTCGTATCGAACCGCCGGGCGACTGTCGACGTGCTTGCGTCGGTGGGAGCGCTCAGTGCTCTCGTGGATGCAACGAGTACTCCAGCGTTCGAATATTTGGGGTTTTCGACGGCATCTGATTGAAGGCTGCCTCTGCGCAATTCGTCCACGATCGTGGCGACGGCGATCACGATCAACTTACTTGTTCTATACACGGACACCGGCGGCTTTTCGGCAGCCTCTCCTTGCCTGAAATAACGCAACTAACCGTCAAGCCCGAGCGGCGCCCACCTGTTACGACCCACGGCAAGCGACCGTTTGAGTTTCAGGCAATCAAGAAACCATCCCGGGGCGGCGACAGCGTTTTTATCATCTACGGCAAAAGCTGCGGCCAAAGCTTTACCGCGTTCCGAATCGACCGATGCAATGTCTTTCCGTGCAAGCAACGCCAATGCTAGCCTGACACTCGTGCCACAAAGGCGCAGCCAACGTAAAGCCAACGTAAAGCGCAGTCTGCCGGCTTTCATGACGAGGGAGACGAGGATGGTTGCGATATTCAAAGACGAACTTCATGACCAGCTCGGAACATGGCCGCTTGGCTATATCCCCTACGGCGGCGCCGATTTCGGAGAAATCGAAGCGATCGCAGAGTCGGTGGGCGATGGCGATGACAGCGCTTTTTGCGAGGCATGGGTTGCGGCCGCAGATCGACTGATGAGTGACGGTGAGCGCGCCGCCGAGGCAGGGCATCTGCGGAGTGCGCGTGAGAGCTTCCTGAGAGCCGCCTGCTTTTACGGAAAATCGTTTCATCCGCTTTTCGGGCGACCGGTCGATCCACGCGTCGTCGAAGGGTCGAGAAAGCAGATATCCGCATTCAATCGTGGATTGGCGCTGGGCGACGAGCCTGTCGCGCCGCATCGTATTCCCTTCGAGACCGCCTCGTTGCTTGCCTACGTGATTCCGGCGCAGGGGCACGCGAACGAAGTGCGGCCGCTTGTGATCTTCACCAACGGCTACGACGCTGCAATTACCGATCTCTTCTTCGCGTCGGCCGTCGCGGCATCACAGCGGGGCTATCACGCGTTGATCTTCGACGGGCCAGGACAGGGCACGACCTTGATCGAGCATGCCATGACGCTCCGACCCGACTGGGAATCCGTGATCAAGGTCGTCGTGGATTTTGCGCAGACGCTGCCGAACGTGGATCCGCAGAAAATTGCCTTGTGTGGCTGGAGCCTGGGTGGTTACCTCGCGCCTCGCGCTGCATCCGGTGAACATCGCCTCGCAGCATGCGTGGCCGATCCCGCGTTGCCGTCCGTCGCGGACGGTTTTCGCGCCTATGCAATGAAACTCGGCGCGAGCCGGGAAGAGGCGGCGTGCCTTGCCGAAATGCCCGAACCGTTGATGACTCGCCTGGAGCACATCATTGCGACCGACCGGAAATTACAGTGGAGTGTCGTTAAGCGCGGCTACTGGGTCAATGGCGCACTGACGCTGCGCGATTACTTCGCCTCGGTCGAACGCTTTACGATGGATGGACGTGTCGAAGAGATTCGTTGCCCAAGCCTGTTCACCTTGGCGGAAGACGACGCGCTCGCCGCCGGCACGCAGCGTTTCTTTGATGAACTGCGTTGCGCCAAAACGCTTGTTCGATTCAGCAGAGATCAAGGCGCAGGAGAGCACTGCGAAATGCGTAACCGGTCACTTGTGAACCGGCGGGTGCTGGACTGGCTGGATGAAGTTTTGCGCTGACCGCTGCTCGCAATGCGCACGAGTTTGAAACGGCGGCCGGCGCGCAGCACGGCTGCTTTGTCGACACCGTTAACGTCCACACGACTCAACTCAGGCGACTGCCGCCACCGTCTCGATTGCGTTGATCGCCTGAAGCTCGCGTTCGTATTGACGTCTTTTAAAGTGTCGGCGGATGGTGTCGGAGACGTGGCGTGCCACCGGCGAGATTTCGGAGGCGCGTGAATAGAGTTCGATATCCGCAGCCGGCAACTCCGGAAAACCTTCCGCCGGCAACAGCACACGGTGACGGTCGTTGACCGCGCTTTCGATCATTATCGACACCGCACTGCCTGCATCGACAGCCGCGAGAAGTCCTTCGTGGTTCAGGCTCGTGTACCCGATGCGCCAGTTGCGCTTGTTGGCATTGAGCGCGGCGATCGCGGCGCGCCGATACAGACATCCGTCTGGAAACACCGCCAATGGCAGCGGATTCGCGCGGTGCACGTCGCTATCGTGTTTGCAGACCCACATCAGACGCTCGCGGCCAAGCGGCTGACCGTCCTGGCGACCCGGATATTTGGTCGCAATAACGAGGTCGATGCCGTCTGCCTCCATCGATTCCAGCATTTTCCAGCTATGCCCACACCGGATTTCCATTTCGATGTTCGGGAAGGTTTTGCTGACTTCGGAGAGGATCGGGGGAAGCAGGCACGACGCGTACGTCTCCGATGTTGCAAGCGTCAGTTTGCCGGTGGCAAGGGCGTGATTGAATGCGAAGAGCGCGTCTTCATGAGCCTCGATGATGCGTTGAGCGAGCGCAGCGAAGCGTTCGCCGACCGAAGTGGGCGTGACCGTCGTCGTGTTGCGCTCGAACAGGCGCTCGCCGACCTGCTCCTCCAGCCGTTTGACCTTCATGCTGATCGCCGACTGGGTACGGTGCTGACGAGCGGCAGCTTGAGTGAAGCTGCGCGTCTCCCAGACCGCCATGAATGTCCTCAACTGGTCGAGGTCGAAGTCTTGCTGCCGCAAGGGAATCTCCTTTAAGCAACTCGAATGAGCGCAATCAAAATGATGCAATTGCCACGGCACCACGATCATTCTAGTTTCATCGGGGCAAAAATCGCAGGTGGGATTCTTGATGGCGAACATCGTGAGGCCGCCAATTGACAACTTGCCCGAAGTTGCTTCCATCTAACGCGTGATCGGCGCCGAATTTAGCGTTTTTCCAACTGGAAAGGCTTTGATTCTAGCCCAATCGCGTCGTCGGTCGCCTGATGCGGACGTCAGCGGAAGCCCATTGATGTAACCCCAATACGGGGACGGCAATGGCCATTCTACCGAGCGCGCCAATGGACGGCCGCTGATGGCAGGGGGAAGAGAGGGAGGTGAATATGGCGATTACCGGAAGAAGGTCTTCCGCGTCAAACAGAAAAACCATCATCTGTCGACGGGGAAGAACCCGGCAAATTTGGTTGTATGGTTGATAACTCTCAGGCTCTAGCTTGCGCCGCCACTCGCCTTTGTCTGGCGACCGTTCTGGCTTTCCCAATGCTTGGGGTTGGCTTTCGGCAATTTTGGCGTGACGCAGTGACTCTGCGGTCCGAGAAGATTTTGGAAGCTCGCCAGGTGAAGCGCCAGTTCAAAATGTTGATAAGGCTTATCAATATGATTGATGTGCCGTCGGGGTCATGGTTCGAGGCCGCTACGACGCGGCCATGATCGACCATCCACGCGCAACTACCGTCCAAGCCGTTTGAGCAGCAGACGCATCGCAGCGGGAATCGGCGCGATCACCGGCACCGAGAACTGTCTTTCGAGTTCCTTTGCCGCCTGGCCCAACGGACCGCCGCCGATAACGACCGCCTCCGCACGATCGGCTTCGATACATCGTGCGACCGCTTCCACCAGTGCCTCCAGCAAGCGCGCAGGGTCCGCCGCGAGCGCAAGCGGATCGCCGCTCGTCAGCCGGATGCCGGTGTACTGCGCGCCGACTCCGAGCGCGTGAACCTTGGCGTCGATCGGTTCCACCAGATCCGGCGTGACCGTGGCAATCCCGAAGCGTCGGCCGTCTTTGGCTGCTTCGAGAATCGAGGCCTCGCAGATACCGACCACGGGCACGTTCGCGATCTCGCGCAACGCTTCGATACCGGGATCGCCAAATGCGCTGATTACGATGCCATGAGCGTGCGCACCGTGCCGCCGACCATTCTCGACCACGCCGGCCGCGGCAGCCTGCAATTGCGGTGCGGTGAGAATCATCGGCTCGCCGTGATCGGCGCTCACGCCGCGGATGGTGAAACCGGGCGGCGCTTCGGCCCGTGCGATGGCGACCATCATCGCCGTCGTGTCGGTCGACGTGTTCGGGTTGATCAACAGGATGTCGTGCATGATCGCTCTCTTCGTTATGCGTGGCTCGCAGCGGTGCCCGTTTCTATCGGAGCTTGCGCGGCGGTTTCGTCGAGTTTATGGCCATAGGTTTCCGGTGCAAGCTGAATGCACACGGTGAAGATCGCGTACATCGCGGCGATCATGCCGAACACGCCTGCCACGCCATTCATATCGAACATGCGTCCGGAGATCAGCGGCATCAGCGCACCCGCCGTCGTGCCGGTCGCGAGAATGAACGACGTGCCGAATGCGCGCACACGCGTGGGGAACAGTTCCGGCGCGTAGATCCAGATGGTCGTGTTGAGCATCAGCACGAAAAACTGGAAGAGCGCACCGCACGCCAGCACGATCACGATGTTTTTCGCGAGGAAGCCGAAGGCGAGGGCAGCCAGGCACGCGCACACCGCGCCGACCGTCAGCACGCGTTTGCGCGGCAGGTGATAGCCGAGCAGTGACGCCGCCAGCGTGCCGGCAAAGCTGCCGCCCTGCATGATCAGCGTGTAGACGAGACTACGCGTGATCGTGAAGCCCTGAGCGACGAGAATCGTCGGCATCAGCGTGAGGACGGAAATCTGCGCACCGTAGGTCATCCAGATCGCGACGCCGACGGAAGCCGTGCGACGCAGCAGCTTGCCGCGAAAGATATCGAGCACGTTGACGCGTGCGGTGGCCGGATCGGAGAGATCGTCGCCGGAGATGTACGGCGTAACCGGTGTGACGCCGGAAAGTTTGCCGGACGCCAGTTTCGACAATACGCCGTTGGTCTCGGCAATGCGCCCCTTCGACAGCAGGAAACGCGGCGTCTCCGGAATCAACCGGCGATAGAACGCCCCGAGAATTGCGGGCAGCACCAGGCATGCGAAAAGCCAGCGCCAGCCTTCTGCGCCCGGAAAAATGGCGAACACCAGCAGCCCAAATGCAGGTGCGAGGAAATTGCCAATTCCGCCCGCGCCGACGTTCACGAGTCCCACGGCGGTGCCGCGGAATTTCTGCGAGCAGAACTCGGCAAGCATCGTGACTGCCACGGCAACCTCGCCGCCCAATCCGAAGCCGACGATCGCGCGGCCCACGCACAGTATCTGGAACGACGGCGCGAGGGCGCAAAGGATCGCGCCCAGCGTGAAGAGCAGCAGATCGGCGGTCAGCATGACGCGACGGCCCCAGCGGTCGGCGATGTAGCCCGAGACGAGCCGTCCGATGGCCGCGGCGGCGAACGTGACCGTGTTGAGCATGCCGATGTCGGTGGCCGTCAGTCCCCACTGCTGACGCAACAGCGGCGCGATCAGGCCGATGGAGTTCTGCTCGAAGCTATCGAAGAGACAGCCGATCAGGATGAGCCAGATGATGGTTTTGTGCGCCGACGTGACGCCGATGCCATCGAGTGCGCGATCGAGTTGCGCGGAACCTGCGAACGACGAGTCAGACTGGACGTGACCGCTCATGACCGTATCTCCCAATTCCAGCGTAGCGAAGGCGCTGCGCTCTGGATGAAAGCGATCCTATGGTTTCAATTTCCGCGTTTCAAGGAAATTTAAATTTCACCCGATCGATTTCATCGACGACTTGACGGCGCTCTTTTTGCCAGAAGATTGCGCTGCACCGCCAAGGCGTGCAGCTAACCATACGCGGCACATTGCAGGTGCAAAATGCGGCTCCTTTTCCCCGCTGCGTAGCGTGATCGGACCCGGTAGACGCTTTCGCGCGCCGTTGCGGTGCAACCGGTATGGCAGTGCGAAACAGGTCGATGAAACGAGAATTTCATCGGCGAAAAATGCATTTGGATGGGCGCGATGCGCCTGGCAATCACAATTCGTCGAGCGCGTCGTGCGCCGTCTCGATGACGCTCAGGCGCTTCTTGCCGCGATTGCCCGCTCGCTCGAAGATTCGTGTGATCAGAACGCTGCACAGTCCCATCACCGCGACGTGATTGTCGAGCGGGCCTGGCGCGGCCGTTTCGCAATGGATCGTCCAGGTTGCGCCGCGATGAGCTGGTGCATGCTGGTCGGTGATATACAAGGTCTTGATGCCCGCGTTTGCCGCATAGTCCAGCACGGCCTGCGTCTGTGGAACGCGGCGTCGCATGCCGAACACGATCACCATGTCGCGCGTATCGAGACCGGCCAGATGTTCGCCGAGCGTTTCGCCGGCCGCCGGAAGCGTGGCGGCGCGCTCGACCACCTGCTGAATCTGCCAGCGAAAATAGCTGGCGAATGCATGGCTGCTGCGAAACCCGAAGATCAGCACCTGACGCGCATCGACCACCGACCGCGCGATCTCGTCGACGAGTTCATCGGAGAGCCGCCCGAGCGTCGAGGTGAGATTGCGCACGCCGAGGTTCACATGCGCCTCGAGCGCGCCCGAGGACTTCGACGATGCCGACAGGAACAACGGCGACCCACGCTCTTTTTCGTTGCGCGCTTCGCGCCGGGCATCTTCGAAGCTGTCGTAACCGAGGCGCCGAACGAAGCGACTGACCGTGGCCTTCGATACGTCCGCGAGTTGAGCGAGTTCCGCGCCGGTATAGCTCGCGAGATCGCCGGGAAATTCAAGGACGAAATCCGCGAGCCTTCGTTCGACTGCGGGCAACTCGTCGAGATAAAGTCGGATCCGGCCGACGAACGAACGCTCTTGCTGTGGCATGGGAAGTGAGCGGGAGGGAGGTCGTGGAGTTGGGGGGAGTATAGACCTTGAGCATTCGCAAACGAATCTGTCCGCTTAGGTCAGCCTCGCCCATCTTCGCATGCGAACAAACAACCGTTCCCCCTCAAGCCCGCTCCGTAAAATGTTTTATCACCACGCCAGCCAGTTCCTGCAATTCCGACTTCTCATCGAAGCGCTCTTCGCGTCGTGATCTGAGAAAGAATCTAGCCTTCGGGAGAGAGGGCAGACCAGGCTTAGAAACCACTCGCAATCCGGGCCGTGCCGCCGCCGAAGCATTGAGACAGCCCACGCCAAGCCCGGCCTCCAGAGCGGCGGTGAGGCCTTCCACGCCAGACGCGATATGGCTCACGTAGAAAGGATTGCCCTTTTTCTGCAGGCTATCCACTGCCGCGCGATGAAGCGCACAGAACTCGGGCAAAAGGACGAGCGGCACGGGGCGCCCGGCAGGGAGATTCGAGGCACCGGCTGCCGTCACCCATTGCAATGGCTCGACACCGAGGTCCGTGCTGTCGTTTAGCCGGGGAGACTTCGCGCCGGTCAGGCTCATCAGCAACGCAAGATCGATTTCGCCTCGCTCGTACGCTGACTGAATATCGGAACTCATGCCAACCAGACTGCGCAGCCGGATGCGCGGGCAGTCTGTCACTGCTCGCGCGAGCAGTCGCCCGAGATCTGCGCTGCGAAAATATCCGGTGACGCCGATTCCCACTTCGATATCCTCGGGAATCTGATGCATGTCTCTCCATGCAGCCTCCGACAAGCCGACGATCCTCCTTGCATGGCGCAGCAGCTGAACGCCTGCGGCGGTCGGCGTGACGCCGCTCTTGGCGCGTAGCAGCAGCGCCTGGCCCGCCCGGGCCTCCAGCTTGGCCAACTGTTCGCTCAAAGCCGATTGCGAAAGACTGCGTGCGGGCGCGGCCGCCGTGATGCTCCTCGCGTCCACGGCGGCAATAAACGACTTCAGCTGTTCGACGTCGAATGCGTGCATCTCATCCCCCGGGTTTTCCGATAGATCATAGCTGATCTTCCCGCTTTTCGGGGGCTTCGGCGGCGCGCAATATTGCCAGCATCAATCACACACAGGAGCGAACATGCCTCACATCACCATTCAACTGTCAGGATCGCGTAACCCCGAACTCGGCCGCCGGGCTGCGGAAGTGGTCAGTCGGCTGACTGCCGATGTTCTCGGCAAGGTTCCGGCCGACATGGCCGTGACGCTCGACTACATCGCGGATGAGGATTGGCTGGTCGGTGGGAAGAGTCTGGCCGAACTGTCGGCTGCGTCGTACTTCGTCGAAGTGAGTATCACCGATGAGACGAATACGAAGGCGCAAAAGGCGGAGTTCATCCGCCAGGTGCACGAAGCGATGCGCGGGCTGCGAGCGGCTGTCCACGAAGTTTCGTACGTGTATCTAATCGACGCCCGCGCGACCGCGTACGGATTCGGCGGACGAACGCAGGAGTGGCGGCATCAGCAGGCCGGCGTTTAGGCGGTCGCCGTTTCATCCGGTTTACGCGGGGCGTCCGTGGAGATTTTGCGTGGACGCCGACCGCGCGTTATCTGATCTGAGGAGAAGGTCATGCTCGATGCCTTTTTGCAAACGATCGGCGCGCTGGGCGTGTTGGTCAGCGTCGTTGCCCACTACGGAATCGCCGTCAGCGGCCGTGTCCGTCCCGGTAATTCTGCTAACAAATCTTTGCCATGAACGACGTGCCTGTCACCCCTCACGGTTCCGTCGACCGGCAAGCCCGCGACGTGCGAGCGGTGCTTGCGGTGATGCTGGGCGTCGCGCTGGCGTCGCTGGACACGGCGATCGCCAACACTGCGTTGCCCACGATTGCCGCGGACCTTCACGCCTCGCCGGCGACCTCGGTCTGGATCATCAACGCCTATCAGATTGCGATTGTCGCGACCGTGCTTCCGCTGGCCGCGCTCGGCGATATTGTCGGTCATCGCCGCATCTTCATTGCGGGCCTGTCACTCTTCACGTTGTCGTCGCTCTTCTGCGCGCTCGCGCCGACGCTGCCCTTACTGGCCGCCGCGCGTACGCTGCAAGGCCTCGGCGCAAGCGGGATCATGAGCGTGAATATCGCGCTGCTGCGCTTTATCTATCCACCCGAGCGACTCGGGCGTGGAGTCGGCCTGAATGCGTTGACCGTGGGATTTTGCTTCTCCGTAGGACCCACGGTCGCGTCCCTGATCCTGAGCGTCACGACGTGGCCGTGGCTGTTCGGCATCAATGTCCCGCTCGGACTCCTTGCGCTGCTGGCGGCGACACCTTCGCTGCCGGTTTCGCCACTCGGCAAACACCGCTTCGACACGGTGGCGGCGGTGCTCACCGTCATCGCGTTCACCGCGCTGATCTTCGCGCTCGGCGCAGCGTGCCAGCATGAGCCGGTGGCGATCTGGAGCAGTTCGCTCGGCACGGCGATTGTGTTCGGCGCGTTGCTGATCCGGCGCGAGCGCGGCAATCGCGCGCCCATCCTGCCGGTGGATCTATACCGGATACCGGCCTTTACGCTTTCAATGGCGACGTCGATCTGCAGTTTCGCCGTGCAAGGCCTCGCTTTCGTGGCGCTGCCGTTCTTCTTCGAGGGCGTACTGCATCGCAGCCAGGTGGAGACGGGTTTTCTTCTCGCGCCGTGGTCAATCGTCGTTGCGTTGACCGCGCCAGTTGCCGGTCGACTGTCGGACCGCTATTCGCCGGCTCTTCTCGGTGGTGCCGGTTTGCTGATTCTGACGCTCGGGATGACGTCGCTCGCGCTACTGCCGGCGGACCCACGCGTATCCGATATCGTGATCCGTCTGCTGTTCTGCGGTGTTGGCTTTGGGTTTTTCCAGTCGCCGAACATGCGGGCACTGATGTCCGCTGCGCCATCTTCCCGCGCGGGCGGCGCGAGCGGCACGATCGCGACTTCGCGTTTGCTCGGTCAAACGCTCGGCGCTGCGCTGACGGCGTTCTGCTTCAATTTGTCAGGCGGCGTACAGGGGGCGAGCATCGCGCTCTGGCTGGGCGCTGCGTTTGCGCTGGTGGCGTGTGTTGCGAGCGTGAGTCGGATGGTGGTTTGATTTTTTGCTATTGCTCTTTTGTCCGGCACCCTGTCGAAACCGATTGCAATCCACGCGCTCGCGGCCAGTTCAACGGGAACCGGACGGCTTCGGATCAAAAGGTAATGGCCGATGCCAGCGATTGCACTGCAGCGCTATTCAAGAAGATAGAAAAGTTTTGCGGTGTGGTGCTGCCAACTGGGTAGCTCGCAAGCGTTGTTCCGTCCTTGATCAGGTCGGCGCTCAAAATTTGCCCGTTATTCTGGAAATAGACCCGGTACTGAATCGTGGCCGAATTCGACGCCACGTTAGCAACCCAAGCCCGCGCCCCGGCAAGTGTGACGATCTGGCCGTCACTCAGGTTATACGTCTTCCTGTCGGCGACGCTGGTGTGCGGAAAGAAATTTTCCAACGTCGAAGCGGTTGTGGCGCATGGGGTGACGTTGGGCCCCGTTGTCGTTGGCGTGGTGCAATCTCCGACTAGTACTGTATCGCCGACCATTTGTCTCACTGCTTTCAGGTACGCCGCTCCAGCTTGCCAGCTGGCTTGCTGGTTATAGAGCGAGTTTCCGTTAATCGTGCTGGTAAGGAGCGACAGCGCGCTTCCGTTGAATAACTCGGAGGGCGAGGCCGATATTGCGCCAGAAAGCGGCACAGTCGTATAACTGGTCCCGAGCAGCGTCGCCATGACGGTTTTGCCGTCGGACGCAAAGTCTGTTTCCTGGACATTGGAACCGCTGTAGCTAACCTGCACTCTTACCGGAACGGCCTCGACAACGACGCTGCCGCCCACCAGATAGCGTTGGCCGACTTGTGCCGGTACCGCAAGCGCCGGGTCGACGGAGGACGTTCCTGTCGTGAGGAACTGCGGACCGGCTATTGCCGGGCTTTGCGGCAAGCTTGAGTCATGCGTGAAAAAGTATGAGCTTGCCGTATTCAGTACCGACGTGCTGGTCGAAAGAATCGAAAAACTCAATAAGCCGCTCAGGGAGTGCTGACCGCCGTTGGCTGCCAGAGTGAAGCTCTCGTAACTCTGCTGCGCACCACTGAGATTCGCGACCGGCGTCGAAGACGAACTACTTCCGCCTCCGCATGCGGAGAGCAAGGTTGTCATGGCGAGGGCCAAGGGCGATATGAAGCGCCGCGAATGTATTTCAAAACCCCGATTATTTTCTTTCATTTATATTTTATTTCTTGAGTAACCGTTGATTGCCGCTCGCATTCGAATGCGGATTTATGCGGCGGATTATATTAGCGAATTCATAGGTCGTTCAATTCTATTTTTTTAGATTGCCCGAACCGATTCGGCTTGCAGAATGTTCAATTGGTGCGCTGGTTTTTAACGACTGCAAGCATAAGAGCGATTCTTCAACGTCTTTGCCCCCCACATTCAACCCAAATCCAACGACACCCTTCCGATATCCAAAGCCAGCGCGAATTGTCCGCCCTATCGTTCAGGTACCGATTGCGCATCCATGCGCGATCATCACAGACCTGAACAACTCATGACTCAATCCGCAGAAGCCGCTGCCTTGTTACCGGGACCGCGTCTCGGCGTCGACATCGGCGGCACGTTCACGGACTTCGTACTCGAAGCCGATGGGCGTCGCCACACTCATAAGCGCCTGACCACGCCCGACGCACCCGAGCGCGCCGTACTCGAAGGCATCGCACATCTGCTGCGCGAAGCCGAGGTGCCCGCCGTGCGTCTCAGCGCGATCATTCACGGCACCACGCTCGCCACCAACGCGGTGATCGAACGACGCGGCGCGCGCACCGCGCTGCTCACCACGGAAGGGTTTCGCGATGTCATCGAGACCGGTTTCGAAGCGCGCGCCGACCATTACGATCTGCGCGTGCGGCAACCCGCGCCGCTGATCGAACGCGATCTGCGATTCACGATTGCCGGTCGCATGAGCGCGCAAGGCGACGAGTTGCAGGCGCTCGACATGAGCGCGCTCGAACCGATCGCCAGGTCGCTCGAATCCCGCTCGATCGAAAGTCTTGCGGTCGGCTTCATGCACAGCTATCGCAACCCGCATCACGAACAACAGGCGGCCGCCTGGCTGGCGGCAAGGCTGCCGCATCTGTCGATCAGTCTGTCGTCCGACGTGTCGCCGGAAGTGCGCGAATTCGAGCGCTTTTCGACCACCGCGGTGAATGCCTACGTGCGTCCGCTGATGCAATCGTATCTGGCGAATCTCGCGGCCGCGCTCGGCAGTCTGTCGATTCACGCGCCGCTTCTGTTGATGACTTCGGACGGCAGCCTGTGCGACGTGGAGACGGCGTGCCGTTTGCCGGTACGTCTGCTCGAATCGGGACCGGCGGGCGGCGCGCTGATGGCCGCGCATGTCAGCGAGGCGATGGGATTGGCGCAGGTGTTGTCGCTCGATATCGGCGGCACCACCGCTAAGTTGTGTTTCATCGACGCGGGGCGCCCGCATATGTCGCGTTCGCTCGAAGTCGCGCGGCTCTATCGATTCAAGCCGGGGAGTGGCATTCCGTTGCGTATTCCGGTGGTCGAACTGTGCGAGATAGGTGCAGGTGGCGGATCGATCGCGCGGGTGGATACGCTTGGCCGCGTGCAGGTCGGGCCGGTCAGTGCCGGCTCGGTGCCGGGCCCGGCTTGCTACGGGCAGGGCGGCGAGCGTTCCACCTTGACCGACGCGCATATGTTCGCGGGACGGCTCGATCCGGCCTGGTTCGCGGCGGGCACGCTGTCGCTCGATCCGGACGCCGCGCGCCGCGCGCTCGAAACGGACATCGCCACGCCGCTGAACCTCGACGCGGACGCCGCCGCCTACGCCGTCACGGAAATCGCCGATGAAGCCATGGCCAGCGCCGCCCGCGAACACGCGATCGAACTCGGTAAGTCGGTGTCGGGCCGTACGCTGATCGCGTTCGGCGGCTCGGCGCCGCTGCACGCGGCACGCCTCGCGGACAAACTCGGCATCGACCGCGTGGTGATTCCGACTGCGGCCGGCGTCGGCTCGGCGTTCGGCTTTCTGCTCGCGCCGGTGGCCTTCGACGCAGTCCGAAGCCGCATCGAGCCGCTCGTGCACGTCGATATCGACGCCATCAATGCACTGCTCGTTACGCTGGAAGCCGAGGCCGCGCTGATCGTCGGCAAGGTGGTGTCGCCAGATGCGTGCAGCGTCGAAGTCACGGTTTCGATGCGCTATCGCGGTCAGGGGCATGAACTGCAGGTCGCGCTGGGTGCCACGCGACTCGACGCGGATGCGCACGCGCTGCTGCGCGAGCGGTTCGAGGCGGCCTACCTGGCGCGCTTCGGACGCCTCGTGCCGCGCGCGCCAATCGAAATGCTCGGCTGGAGCGTGCGGCTGAGCGCGCCGCAACGCGTGGCTGGCATGACGGCGCGCGACGACCAACCGGACGCAACCGTTTCCTCGCATTTGGACCGTCACGCCGGTGCAGCCGATCCCACTCCAACAGCGGAACGCCCGGTGCTCGATCAGTCGTTGCGCGAGCGCGTCGCGTCGCGCTTTTATCGGCGTGACGATCTCGTCGAAGGCACGCACATTCGCGGACCGGCCATTATCGTGGACCGCGAGACGACGGTCGTGGTGCCGCCCAATTTCAACGCGCGTGTCGATGCGACCGGCCATCTGCTGCTCGAACGCCGCACTTCTGTGAAGGACCCGTCATGAATACGCTGCGTGACACCGCGCAACCCTCGCTCGATCCAATCCGTCTGCAGGTCATCTGGAACCGGCTCATTGCCGTCGTCGAGGAGCAAGCGCGCCTTCTGATGCGCACGGCGTTCAGCCCGACGGTACGCGAAGCGGGAGACCTCTCGGCCGGCGTGTTCGACGCGCGCGCCCGTCTCGTCGCTCAGGCGGTAACGGGCACGCCGGGCCACGTCAATTCGATGGCTGCCGCCGTCGGCCATTTCCTTCAGGTGTTCCCGCTAGACACGATGCGCCCCGGTGACCACTACATCACCAACGATCCCTGGCTCGCGTCGGGCCATCTCCATGACGTGACGGTGGTCTCGCCCGTGTTTCGCGGCGAACGTGTCGTCGGGTTCTTCGCCTGCACGTGCCATCAGGTCGATATCGGTGGAATCGGACAGGGGCCGGATGGACGCTCGGTATTCGAGGAAGGCTTATGCATCCCGCGGCTTCCGCTGGCTCGCGCGGGTGTCATCAACAGCGACCTGATCGAGATCATCCGGGCCAATGTGCGCACGCCCGACGAAGTGGAGGGCGACATCCTCTCCTACGTCAGCGCGAACGAGGCGAGCGCCGCACGTCTGGTCGCGATGCTCGACGAGTTCGGCGAGACCGACATGGTGCGCGTGTCCGACGCGATCATCGAGACCTCGCGCGCGGCAATGCAGCAGGCCATCGCGAAGCTGCCGGAAGGACGCTATCCGTACGCGATGCGGATCGACGGATTCGACACGCCGGTCGATCTGGTGGCGACGCTCGAAGTGCGTAACGGGCGCGTCGCGGTCGACTTTGCGGGCACGTCGCCAGCAAGTCATCGCGGCATCAACGTGGTGCTCAACTATACGCGCGCCTATGCGGCGTTCGGTGTGCGCGCGGCGGTCGCGCCGGAAGTTCCGAACAACGCGGGTTCGCTCGAACCGCTCGACATCAGCGCGCCGGAAGGCTCGATTCTCAATGTGCAGCGGCCGTGGCCGGTGTGCGCGCGGCACATCATCGGACAGTTCCTGCCGGACGTCGTGTTCGGCGCATTGGCGGGCGTCCTGCCCGAGCGCGTGCCGGCCGAAGGCGCATCGTGTGTCTGGGGCGCGCAACTGCGCGGCGGTGCGGCAGCGTGGATGGCGGCGGGCGAAGCGTTGCCGGATGCGAACGCGCCGGAGCAGCCGCGCGCCTTCGACACGCTCTCTTTCAACAGTGGCGGCTCAGGTGCCCGCACCGGCGACGACGGCATGTCGGGCACCGCGTTTCCAAGCGGCGTGCGGGCGATTGCCTGCGAGATCGTCGAATCGATGTATCCGGTGGTTATCTGGCGCAAGGAACTGCGACCCGATAGCGGCGGCCCCGGCCGTTGGCGGGGCGGACTCGGCCAGCGGCTCGAAATTGCGAGCGTCGACGGCGCGCCGTTCCAGTTCTTCGGCATGTATGACCGCATCGTGCATGCGGCGCGTGGCCGCGACGGCGGCGGCGCGGGTGCGGCCGGCTCGGTCACGCTGGACGACGGCACACGGATGGCCGCGATGGGCCTGCAAACCGTGCCGCGCGGCCGGCGTCTGTGTCTGGACTTGCCGGGCGGCGCGGGCATCGGCGCGGCAGGCGAGCGTGAGCGCGAAGCGGTCGCGCGTGACGTGCGGCTGGGGTACGTCAGCGAAAGCGTCGCTGCGGATGCTTATGGCTTGCGTTGAGGCGTTCCGGTCGACGCCGCCGCGCGAAACGCTGTGGCATTCGGATGCAGAACGTAGGCAATCCGCTCTTTGTGCGGCGTGCGCGTGCCCCAGGCGTTGCGCGCACGCCAGGCGATTATTGTCGACGCACGACGGCTGACTAGAATCGTGCACACCTGTACGACGAGCCGACCGCGCCACGCGGCTGCCTTCATGGACCGACTTCCCGTGCTTTTGTCTGTTTCCACGCCATCGCAGCCATCGGGCAATCGCGATGAAGACGCGCGCTGTGGTCTCTTCCGAACCGCGCTGGCGCATGCGGGCGCGTCGCTGAGCGAAGCCTACCGCCGTTTGCGCGACGACCCCGACTGCGTTCGCGCACCGGCGATGGGTCTGTATGGCCGCAACGTCGCGGTGCCGGGCGACGCCGACGAAGGCACGTGGAAGATGATCTCGATCCGCGACGAAATCTTCGTGGCCGTGTCCGATTGCCGGTATGCCCGCGCCCGGACTGAAAGCGTGCCGCCCTAAGGCTTCGTCGAATTTCACTATCTCGTGACGGGCCCCGCGAGCGTCGGCGTGGACGGCGGCGAGGGCAGCGAGGACGTCAACGCGGTTCAGGTCGAAGCCCCCAACTTCATTCTCTGCTACCAGGGCGCGGGATTGCGCTATCAGATCACCTGTCCGCAAGGCCCACGTCGCGCGCTGGGTTTGTACGTGTCGTCGGGCTACATGGCGCGGCTCGTCGACGCGTTCGGCGCGGAAGGCGAGACGATCCGCGCGCGCCTCGCCGCCGTGAAGGACGACGAACTCTATAACGTGCAGATGCGCCTGACGCGCGATGCGGTACAGGCCATCGAACAATTGCTCGCCAGCACCCACGCTGGCGTGCGCGAGCTTCTGTTCGTCGAGGCGAAATGCATGGAGATTCTGTACGCCAGCGTTGGTGTGTGGATCGACAGTTTGCAGCACGGCGCGCAGGACGTGACCCTCTCGGCGCGTGACCTGATGCTGATGGAACGGGCGCGCACGTTAATCGACGCCGACCTGCAGAAGAACCTGACCATTCCCGATCTGGCGCGAGCGGTGGGCACCAACGCGTCGAAACTCAAACGGGCGTTCAAACTGCTGCATGGCGTGACGGTGTTCGAATACAGTCTGCGTCGCCGGATGGAGGAAGCGCTGCGGCTGCTGGTCGACGAACGGCAAGCGGTGGGACAGGTCGCGGCGGCGGTCGGCTATCAGCATCAGACGAGCTTTACGACCTCGTTTCGCGACTTCTACGGCTTCGCGCCGAAAGACGCGCGGCAGTTGCGCGGCGCGGATCGCGTGAGCGCCGCCGGCTAACGTGCTATTTAACCGAGTCGAGCAGTCTGCGACGGCGACTCGCCGAAACGTTCCTTATAACTCTGCGCAAAGCGGCCGAAGTGAGCAAAGCCGCAGTCGAGCGCGATCCGCGCAATCCGCACGTCCGAAGACGTCGCCAGAATGGTTTCGCGCGCGCGTTGCAGCCTGATCTGCCGCAGATATTGCATCGGGCTGGTCTGGCGAAAACGCATGAAGCCGTCGCAGAGCGTGCGAACCGGCACACCGACGGCTTCGGCGAGATCGGCCAGTTGCAAGGGCGAGCCGAGCCGCGCGGCCATCAGGTCTTCGGCCCGGCGCACGAAACCGGGTGTCGCGCCTTGACGCGGCACGGCCAGTACCGACGCGTCCCACTCCGAAGAACCCACCGCCAGCAGATTGACCAGCAGCGATTCGACATGCTCACCCACACGCACGTTGTCACACGCGCTGGCAAGCAGATCCGGCGAACTGGTGATGAGTTTGATCTGCTCCTGCCAGGCGCGCATCGCGCCGCTGGCAAAGCGCACGAGCGCGCCGCCGCGTTCGGCGCTACGCATGGCGTCGTCCGGTAAGGCGGCGGGGTCGATGCGCAAGACGAGCTGCTCGCATTGCGGCGACAGTTTTGCGCTGAACGGCTCGCCGGGGCCGCGAATCACGCCCTGGCGGTCGTCGACGTGAATGGTGCGGCCCGCGGCCTTCACCTCGGCATGGCCGGACACGCAGAACATCAGCAGGTAATAACCGTCGACCGATTCGACTTCGACCTGCATGCCGCTGCCGAACGCGATCGTGCCGATGCCCAGCCGGCCCAGCTTCACGAAATCCATGTGCGAACGCCCGCTGCCGTCGCCAAAAGGCGCCAGCGAATGGGGCTGCATCACGCGCGAAATGAGTTCGCGCGTCTCGTCCAGGTCTTTCGACTCGAACAGACGGTGGTCGCGCAGCGCATGAGGACGGAAATCGGTACGGGTCATAGCAGTCAAGGATATGGCGTTCCGCGCCGGCCGCCACGCGTTTTGATCAGAAAACTGCCGGAAATGGACAGTGGACACCCGAACTGCCGGAAGCGGATAGCCCCGCTATTTTGGATCTCCAAAAATAATCCCGCAGCCGCCAATAAACCCGCGTCCGGACGGCGGTCCCCCTAATACAGGCAGCAACCAGCAATCTAGCGGAGTTATCAGCATGGAAATGGCCGAAACGCCCATCCGCCTCGTCAAGGACATCGAGTCCGATCAAGTCGTGTTTCCGCACGACGACGGCTCACGCGTGCCGTACAAGGTGTTCAGCTCGCAAGCGGTGTACGAGCGCGAGCAGGAACGCATTTATCGTGGCCCGACGTGGAATTTCGTCGCGCTGGAGGCCGAAATTCCCAACGTGGGCGACTACAAGAGCACGTTCATCGGCGATACGCCGGTGGTCGTGACGCGCGTGGAAGACGGCTCGCTCGCGGCCTGGGTGAACCGCTGCGCGCACCGTGGCGCGTCGGTGTGCCGCAAGGCGCGCGGCAACGCCACCTCGCACACCTGCGTATATCACCAGTGGAGCTTCGACAATAGCGGCAACCTGCTGGGCGTGCCGTTCCGGCGTGGCCAGAAGGGCATGAGCGGCATGCCCGCCGACTTCGATCCGAAGAATCACAGCCTGCGCAAACTGCGCGTGGACAGCTATCGCGGCGTGGTGTTCGCCACCTTCAGCGACGAGGTCGTGCCGCTGTCGGAGTATCTCGGCGCGGAAATGCGTCCGTGGATCGACCGGATTTTTCATAAGCCGATCGAATACCTCGGCTGCACGCGTCAATATTCGAAGTCGAACTGGAAGCTCTACTTCGAGAACGTGAAGGACCCGTATCACGCGAGCATGCTGCATCTGTTCCATACGACCTTCAATATTTTCCGTGTCGGCATGAAGGCGCGCTCCATTCCGGACGCGACGCATGGTCTGCACAGCATCATTACCGTCACGAAAACGGGTGAAGACAATTCGGCGGCCTACAAGCAGCAGAACATCCGTTCCATGGACGAAGGTTTTTCGCTGGAAGACGACAGCGTGCTCGGTCATATCTCCGAGTACGAAGAGGACACGACGAACCATATTCAGCCGATCTTCCCGCAACTCGTGATCCAGCAGATTCACAACACGCTGGTTGCGCGTCAGTTGTTGCCGAAAGGCCCCAACAACTTCGAGCTGATTTTCCACTTCTTCGGTTATACGGACGACACGCCGGAATTGCGCGAGCTGCGTATCAAGCAGGCGAATCTGGTGGGCCCGGCAGGCTACATCTCGATGGAAGACACCGAAGCCACCGAACTCGTGCAGCGCGGCACGATCCGCGACGGCGATGCGACCTCGGTCATCGAAATGTCGCGCGGCAACCCGGACCAGCAGGACACGGTGATTACCGAAAGTCTGATCCGCCGCTTCTGGGTCGGTTACCAGAAATTGATGGGCTATTGATCAGGGGATGCACATGGAAGCGATGAAACTGTGGTTTGAATTGCAGATGCTGCAGAGCCAGTACATCAGCAATCTCGACAACGACCGGCTCGAAGCGTGGCCCACGTTGTTCACCGAAGATTGCACGTACGAGATCGTGCCGAAGGAAAACGCCGATATGGGTTTGCCCATCGGCATCATCCATTGCACGAACCAGAAGATGCTGCGCGATCGCGTGGTGTCGCTGCGTAACGCGAATATTTTCGAGGAACACACGTACCGCCACATGACGTCGGGCCTCACGGTCACGAGCGAAGCCGACGGCGTGATCGAAACGGAAAGCAGCTACGTGGTCGTGCAAACGCGCGCCAACGGCGAGTCCGATGTGTACCAGGCGGGCAAGTATTACGACCGTGTGGTGCGCACGCCGGACGGCTTGCGTTATCTGAGCAAGCGTGTGGTGTACGACACCTTGCGCGTGCAGACATTGCTTGCCACGCCGATCTGAAGGAGCGCATATGGAACAGACTCTCGATAACTGGCAAACCATCGGCACGCTCGACGATTTCACCGAAGGCGAGCCGGCAGCGCTCGTGGCCGGCAACCGGCAGATCGCGGTGTTCCGCCTCGGCGATGAAGTCTTCGCGCTGAACGATCTGTGCTCGCATGGCCATGCGCGACTGTCGGAAGGTTACGTGGAAGACGGCTGCGTGGAATGTCCGCTGCACCAGGGACTGATCGACATCCGTTCGGGCGCGCCGCGTTGCGCGCCGATTACCGAGCCGGTGCGCAGTTTCCCGATCCGTATCGTCGATTCGCGGGTGGAAGTGCATGTCGACTGAACGGCATGTGATCGTCGGGGCGGGGCATGCCGCGCGTCGCGCTGCGCAAACCTTGCGTCAGCGCGATCCTTCAGCGGATATCGTGATGATCGGAGCGGAGCCGCATGCGCCCTACGACCGTCCGGTGCTGTCGAAAGACGCGTTGATGACGGACGGCGGCGAGCAGAAGGCGTTCGTTTGCGCGCCTGACTGGTACGCCGCGAACGGCATCGACCTGCGGCTCGCCACGACCGTCGAATCGATCGACCGGGCGCGCCGGGAAGTGCGTCTGCACGACGGCAGCACGCTCGCCTACGACAAGCTCCTGCTCGCAACGGGCTCGCGCGTACGCGCATTTCCGGGTCCGGTGGATGAGCGTGTGCCGCTGTATTACGTGCGCACGCTGGCCGACTCGCTGGCGCTGCGTGCAGCGCTCGCGCCCGGCAAACGGGTTGCGATTTTCGGCGGCGGATTCATCGGCCTGGAAGTGGCCGCGGCAGTCACGCAGGCGGGCTGCGAGGCGACGGTGATCGAGCCGGCGGCCGAACTGCTGCAACGCTCGCTGCCGCGCACGGCGTCCCGCTTCGTTGCGTCGCTGCACGCGGGGCGTGGCGTGACACTCAGGCTCGGCGAAACGCCGCAGCGCATCGGCTACGAAAACGGTCGCGCGCAGATCGAAACGGATCGCGGAACGATTGCGGCCGACCTCGTGGTGGTAGGCATCGGCGTATTGCCGAACGTGGAACTGGCGCGCGAGGCGGGGCTGGAAGTGAACAACGGCATCATCGTGGACGCGCAGTGCCGCACGTCCGACCCGCATGTTTTTGCGGCCGGCGAAGTGACGATGCATGTCAATCCGTTGCTGGGCCGTCAGGTTCGCATCGAATCGTGGCAGGTGGCGGAGAATCAACCGGTGATCGCTGCCGCCAACATGTTGGGCGACACGCAGGAATACGCGGAGTGGCCGTGGCTGTGGTCCGATCAGTTCGACTGCAATATCCAGACGCTGGGGATGATCGACGCGTCTCACACACTGGTCGAACGTGGCGACACGCAGCAAGGTCCGTTCTGTCTGTTCGCACTCGACGAAGCGCAACGTCTGCGCGCGGTCGTCGCGATCAACGCGGGTCGTGAGATGGGCGCTGCGAAGCGGCTCGTCGCGTCGGGCAAGCCGCTCGATCCTGCCTTGCTGGCCGATGTTGCGGTGAGCCTGCGCTCGTTGTTGTAAGCGCATTGGCTACAGCAATGCGAAGGCCACTAATGCAGTGGCCTTCGCATCCGGTTAGAATCGCCGTGGCCGCAGCCCGGCCTGAAACCATTCCACCATCGTCACGATATCGAACACCGGCAAGCCGAACCGCTCGCTGATCAACGCCGAGTAGGGCGCGAAATTGCTGCACTCGCTGACGATCGCGCCGGTATCAGGATGCGCACTCAGCAAGCGCTCTGCACAGTCGAGCAGATCAGCGGCCTGCTCGTCGAAATCCACCGTGGGCGCATTGTCCAGATTGTTGCGGAAGAACCGGCTGTCCTCGCGCAAGCCGGCCACCGGCAGGTCCGTCGGCGCGTTTGCGGCCTGCAGATGAAGCGGCGTCAACGAGGCGGCGCGCGCAGTCAGGATGCCCACACGTTGGCGCTTCGGCAGCAGCGTGGCCACCGAAGGAATCTGCAGCAGCGCAGATGTCGCGACCGGCACGGCACAGCGTTCGGCCAGCGCCTGCTGGAACGCTACGAGAAAACCGCAACTGGTCGTGATGCCGTCCACGCCGAGATCGACGAGTTGCTGCGCCGCTTCGACGAAGCGTTCGATCAGGGGCACGGCGGCCTTCGCGTCGCCGCTCGTGGCAGCCATGACCTGTGGGCCGGTGACACCGCTCATGAGGCCGTATTGCACGGGGAAGGGCCACGTCGCGCCGTGGCCGATGTCGCCCGGCAGACGCTGGAATCCCGTGTCGAGCATCAGGATGCCGATGCTGACGCCATGAATCGTACGGCGTCGCGCGCGCAGCGCGCGGGCGTCGCCGGTGCCTGAGGAATCAGGAAGCGTGTGGAGGCTCATGAATCAGTTGACGAAGCAGTTGCACGCGTCGAGCACGGCGGGAACCGGCAGACCGAGCGCCGCCATCTTGTGGCGGTTGACCAGCGCCTTATAGTCGGCGGGCACGGCGCGATACACCGGCATGGCCGACGGTTTGACGCCCTTGATCATCTGCAGCGCCATGTCGGCGGCGTGCGCGCCTTGCGATTCGTACGACGGCGCATACGCCACGGCAATGATGTCGCCCTTACGGATCAATTCGTGTTCAGCGCTCAGGATCGGTACGTGCATATGATCGGTGACCGACGCGACCGCCGGCAAGGACGACTGGATCAGGCTGGAGCCGATCGCGTAGAAAAAGTCGATGCCTTGCAGCGTGCCGGCGCGTTGCGGCACGTCGACGGTGGAATCGGCCGAGGTCGCGACCATCTCGAGACCCGACTTCGCCGCGGCTTCCTTCAGACTCGCGACGGCGGCCACGTCGTTGACTTCGCCCGCGTTGTACAGCACGCCGAATTTTTTGGCCTTCGGAAAGACCTTTTTGGCGAAATCGAGCACGGCGTTGTAATCGGTAATGCTCGACGTGCCGTTGATGCGGCTGCTGCCGTGCTGCCAGTCTGGCACGATGCCGGCCTTCACCGGGTCCGTCACCTGCGAGAACACGAGCGGCGTGCCCGGATCGCTGACATTGCGCACGGCGGCCTGCGCAACCGGCGTCGTGATGGTGAGGATCACCGACGGATGCTGCGCGACGATCTGCGCAAGCGTCTGCGGAATCAGGCTCGGTGTGAAATTCGCGTCGCTGTACACGTAGCGGATGTTTTTGTCGTCGATATAACCGTGGGCCTGCATTTCGTCCTTGAAGCCCTGGATGGTGCGCGAGAGCGCCGGATGCGGCCCGAAGTTGGCGATACCCACGACGATCGGCGCGGGCGGCGCGCTCTGTGCGTGGGCTGCGACGGGCACGAGGCTGCCCAGGCCGAGCGCCGCCGATAACACCACGGTTGTCATGTTGCGGCTTTTGCCGATCCGTCGAACACACCCGGCGAGCAGTTTCATCACGTATTTGCCTGAAAAAAGGAGAAGTAAGAAAAGAAGCGGTGTCGATCAAAGCCTTCGACGACATCCTGTGTCGCCGTGACGGTCTTATTCTGAGCGAGCCTTGCCACGCAGCCCACGCCGCCAAAATAAACAGACCCGAATGCCTAACATTTGAAGCCTCTGGCAACGCCACGGCACGAACAGTCCCGTGTTATTGCGGGTGACAGCCGCCGCAAGGCACGCGCAGCAGAGAGCAAAAGCGCTGCACACCAGCAACGGATTAGCGGTTGCGCTCTAGTGAAGCGATTCAGAATTGAAGGAAAACGGGTCTAACTATTTTGAGGACGTTGTCACTGGTTTGTGCCCTTTCTAGTCTTCGCATTGGCAAGCGCGTCGCATGACGGACGCGTCCAACACGCTACGGACCAGAAATTCCCGCAAACCACCGACCCCTCTACGGACCTTCGAGATGAAACGTATCTGCACCACGGCTCTGCTTCTTTCCTTCGCGGCCGCCGCGAATGCGCAAAGCGCGCCGGGCTCCAGCGTCACACTGTATGGCGTGCTGATGTCAGGCCTGATCTACTCCAACAACTCGCTCAAGGGTGCGTCGATCGGCACCGCGAATGGTCCGAGCCGCTGGGGCTTCAAGGGCGCCGAAGACCTTGGCGGCGGCATGAAGACGATCTTCGTGCTCGAAGGCGGTTTCAATCCGAACACGGGTTCGGCCGCACAAGGCAGCCGCGAATTCGGCCGCCAGGCGTATGTCGGTCTGACGAGCACGCGCTATGGCTCGCTGACGTTCGGCCGCCAGTACGATCTGACGGAAGACTGGCTGGCGCAATACTCGTCGCCGCTGATGTGGAACGGCTACTCGGCGACCGTGGGCGACAACAACAACTTCAACTTCCAGTTCCGCACCAACAACGCGGTGAAATACGTGTCGCCGTCGTATCGCGGCCTGCAGGCCGGCGTGCTGTACAGCTTCGGCGGCGTGGCCGGCAGCTTCGGCAATCAGAGCGCGGTGGGCTTCGGCGTGAACTACGCGCAAGGTCCGGTCAAGCTTTCCGCGGCATACATGCGTATGAATCACCCGGCTGCGGCCGCGAGCGAAGGCTTGTGGAGCACGGCGTCGTTCGCGTCGATCTCGGCGCAATCGCCCACTTTCTCGTATGCAGTCGCGCCGTCGAGCATGGAGATCTACGGTGCGGGCGGTCAGTATGCGTTCAACAAGGAAACCTTCGTGGGCCTCGTCGTCACGCATAGCCGCTATGACGATCTGGGCGTCACGCAACTCGGCCTCGCGCATGGCCGCGCCAGCTATACCAACGTGGAAGCGAACGTCAGCCATTATTTCGCGCCCGATTATCAGGCCGCATTCGACTACACGTACACGACCGGTTCGATCCAGCCGACCGATTTCAAGCCGCAATATCACCAGTTCACGCTGATCAACAACTACTTCCTGTCGAAGCGCACCGCGCTTTACCTGGACGGTATCTTCCAGTTGGCGGCCGGCGACGCACAACACGCCAATATCGAATATGCAAGCGGTTCGGCCGGGGCATCGTCGTCGAAGCGTCAGGTAGCGATTACTGCGGGTATTTTTCACCGGTTCTAATAGCGGTATGTCGCAATGGCGGCTCGTTGCATGAAGCGATGCCGCCGACACGGTTGAAGCGAGACCGGTGCTCGCCGCGTTTACCGACGCGGCGAGCCGTGTCGCGTTAAAGGAGTCGTACTTCAGATGAGTCGTGAACAGACAGCAGGTGCAGTGAAATCAGTCAGTGCGGTCGCGTCCGAGGCAGCAGAGAGCCGTGCGGCAGAGCAAATGAACGGGGCGAGGATCGTGGCGGAAGTGCTCGGTGCGTACGGGGTGCCCGCTGTCACCTTCATTCCTGGCGAGGGCATTCTCGAGATCGTCGATGCGCTGGCGGTCCACGCGCCGCAGATCGCGCTGGCGAGCTTTCGTCATGAAGCGGGCATGGCTTACGCCGCTCAGGCCATCGGCCAGTTGCGCGACCAGCCGGGCATCTGCCTCGCCGCGCGCGCCCCCGGCGCGTTGAATACCACGCTCGCGGTTCACACGGCGTTCACGGACAGTGCGCCGATGATCCTGATCGTCGGCCAGGCCAGTCAGGCGATTTCCGGCCGCGAGGCCATGCTCAATCCAGACGATTTCCAGCGCGTGTTCGGGCCGCTCACGAAATGGGTGGGCCAGATCGACGCGCCCGAGCGCATCGGCGAAATGTTTGCCCGCGCGTGGCATGTGGCGATGAGCGGACGCCGTGGCCCGGTGGTGCTGGTGCTGCCGGAGGACGTCGCACTCGCGCACGCGGAACTGCGCGTGCCGGTCATGCCGCGCTTGCCCGCACCGTCCATCTCGCGCGGCGACCTCGAACAATTGCGCGGCATGTTGCAGACGGCGCAGCGTCCGCTGATCATCGCGGGCGGCACGGGCTGGCAGCATGCCTCGCTCGACGCGCTCACCACGCTGGCTCGCGAACATCACATACCGGTCGCGACGACATACCGCCGCCGCGATCTGATGGATCACGACGACGCCGTGTTCGTCGGCGAGATCGGCATCGGCATCGACCCGGCGCTTGCGCAACGCGTGCGCGAGGCCGATCTGCTGATCGTGCTGAACGGCCGCCTCGGCGAACTCAACACGCTCGGCGAAGGCTTCAAGGGCTATGCGCTCATCGAAGCCAATACGGAACAACGCAGCAGGACGCAGCGCCTCGTCCACATCCACGCCGATGCGAACGAACTGAATACGGTGTATCAGGCGGACCTGGCGATCCTGGCAGAAGCCAACGCTGCCGTCGACGCATGGCGCGAGGCGAGCGCGCCATCGTCGCCGTGGTGCGACGTGCAGGCCTTCAACGCGCGTCGCCAGTGGCTCGGTGAGTTGCGTGCCGCGCGTCTCGCCTATATCGCGAGCGGGCGCTGCGACGGTCCGCTCGATCTGCGCGTGGTGTACGCCACGCTGAATGACGCGCTGAAAGACGACGCCGTCGTGACCTCGGGGGCCGGCGCGTATGCGATCTGGCCGCAGCGCTATTTGCGCCATCGTCGGCCGGGCACGCAACTGGGGCCGAAAAGCGGAGCGATGGGTTACGGGCTCGCCGCCGCGATTGGCGTCGCGCTGGTGCTGGAGCCTGGCCGCCAGATCGTCGCGATAGCCGGCGACGGCTGCCTGATGATGCATTCGGAAGAACTGGAAACCGCCGTGCGGCTGGGCGTTTCGCTGCTCGTGCTGGTGGTGAACAACCGTGCCTATGGTGCGATCGACGCCGCGCAGCGACGGCTTTTCGGGCGCACGGCCGGCACCGAACTCGGTCAGATCGACTTCGCCGCGCTAGCGGCGGCATTCGGCGTCAAGAGCTGGGTGGTCGACGAAACGGCCGCCTTTGCGCCCGCGCTGGACGCCGCGCTCGCCGCGCCGGGTGTGCGTTTGATCGAACTGCGTGTACCGCGCTCCGTCGGCAAGCCGCTTGCCTGACGCCGCTTTAAACGGTGTGGTTAAGCTTCGTGTCGTTAATTTTTTATCTGGCAGTCAATGAAAGCATTTGAAACGTCAGTATCGAAACAGCCTGTCAGCGCACTCGTCGTCGGTTCCGGAATTGCCGGGCTGACCGCCGCTTATCGCCTGCATCAGGCGGGCTTGCAGGTGACCGTTCTCGAAGCAAACGGAGTGGTCGGCGGACGCATGGGCGACCGGCGAGTCGGCGATATCGCGTTCAATAGCGGCGCGCGTCTCGTCTATCCGTTCGGCAGCGCGTTCAACCGGCTGATTGCGGACCTGTCGCTACAGGAGATGCTGGTGCCGTTGCGTCGCCTGACGGCGCAATGCGTGTCGGCGAATGGCAGCCATACGATCGAACTGATGCCTTCGGCCCGATCGCTCGCTACGCCCGGTCTGCCGCTGCGCGAGCGCTTCGCATTGATGACACACGCGCTGCGCATGCGTGCGCAACGCGGCAGGGTCGATCCGGATTGGGCGATGAGCGCGATCGCCGACGACCCCGCCGCCGATCAGCAGACCCTCGCGCAATACGTGCGTGACGCCATCGGACCGCAGGCGCTGTCCAGCATGGTCGAGCCGGTGTTCCGTTCCACTCGCAGCTTTAATCCGGAGACGCTGTCCGCGCTGTTCTACCGGTCGACCGTGCCGCATCTGGTGGGCGAGGACACCGTGTATACGCTCAAAGGCGGCATGGGCGGCGTGTGCCATGCGCTTGCCGCGCGGCTCGACGTGCGCACCAATGCGGCGGTGGCGTCCATCGAAGCGATGCCGGATGCGCAGTCCGGAAACCACGCACGTTTTGCCGTGACGCTGCGTGATGGCACCGTGTTCTCGGCGGACCACGTGGTCTGCGCGACCGAAGGCTCGCTCGCGAGCAAGCTGATGCGCAACCCGCAGCGCGAAGAGCGCGAGATGCTGGACGCCGTGCGCTACAACGCACTCGGGGTTGTCCACTACGGTTTCTCGAAACCGCTGCCGCCGCTGATGCAATTCGCGCCGCGCGGGGCGCCGAGCCGCATCTCGACTTTCCAGCAGTTGCCCGCTTCCCCCGCGAGCGGCCGGCCGCTTACGCAGATTTATTGCCAGCTCACGCCCGAGGCCGCCGACGAGGCCGAGCGTCGCGGCCTGACCGGCGATCTCGATACCTTGTTGCGCGACGAACTGCGCGCGCGAATCGCCGATTTCGACCGGCATGTGAGCGCGGCCGTGACCCAATGGATTCCCGCCAAGCTGCCGGTGTTCGCGCCGGGCTACGGCGCGCGTTTGCAGGCGTTCTGGCGCTGGCAGGAGGCGCCTGCGCGGCGTGCCGCGTCACCGGTGGTCTACTGCGGCGACTGGACTTCCCAGGCGCTGCTGACGGGCGCCTGCGCGAGCGGCGAGCGGGCCGCGCAAATCGTGCTGTCGCGGCTCCAAAACTAGGCAAAACGGACCAACTTTTAGCGAAACGGCTTAAGCCGGGCCCGTAATAAATTCGTCCACGGGATCGATGCTACAAATTCGCTACCCCACTTACGCTACGGAAATTCTGCAATGAAGGGTTCTACCAGCATCGCCCGTCGCTCGCCGCCCACCCGCCGCGTCGTCCTTGCAGCGGTGGCCGCCATGGCCGCGCTGTCCGGGCTGCTCGCGGCCCCGGCTGCGGCGCTCGCGCAGTCCGCCACGCCGGTGACCGTCGGCATCGCCAACCTCGGGCCGCATCCGTCGCTCGCGATGACGATTCAGGGCTTCAAGGACGAGATGGCGCACGAGGGCTACGTAGACGGCAAGAACGTCAATTACGTCTATAGCGACGCCAATTTCACGCAGGCGCTCATGCCGCAAATGTTCTCGCAGATTCTGTCGAAGAACCCCGCGCTGATTCTCACGGTCACGACCTCGGTTTCGCAGGTGGCGCGTTCGTCGGTGACGAACCCGGCCATTCCGCTGATCTTCACCGAAGTCACCGATCCGGTTGCCGCCGGTCTGACGCCGAACTGGCAGCACGGCAGCGACCGCTACAACGGCTCCTCCGATTTGCAGGACTTCGACGCCGTGCTGGCGTTCGCCAAAAAGCTGCTGCCGGGCGTCAAGTCGTTCGGCACGCTGTACAACCCCGGCGAAGCCAACGACGTCGTCACGACCCACGCGCTCGAAGCCGCCGCGAAACGCGCCGGCCTCGAATTCAAGCCGGTCAGCGTGGACAGCGTGAACGACATCACACAGCGCGCGCAAATGCTGAACGGCGTGGGCTTCGTTTACATCACCGGATCGAACCTCGTGCAATCGGCGATTCCCGCCGTGGCGGCGAGCATGCAGCGCATGAAAGTGCCGGTAATCAGTTCGGAAACCGAGGCGATCAAGAAGGGCATGGCAACGGCTTCTTACGCGGTTTCGCTGCAGTCGGTGGGCGCGAATGCGGCGCGTGCGGCCGTGCGCGTGCTGAAAGGCGAAAAGACTAGCGCGATGCCCGTCATGCTGCCCGGCAAAAGCGATTACGTCACCCAGATCAGCCGCAGTCAGTTTGCGAAAATCGGCCGGAGCGTGCCGAAGTCATTCGAGGATTGCAAATGCTTCATCGACTGAAAGACCAGCCGCCAGCCAAAGTGATGACCATGCGTGAAAAACATATACCGATGCTCTCGGTGGAAAAGATCAGCAAGACTTTCCATCCCGGCACCGTCGACGAACGGATTGCGCTCACCGATGTGTCGCTCAAACTGCAGGCGGGCGATTTCGCCGTCGTGGTGGGCGGCAACGGTGCAGGCAAATCGACGTTTCTGAACATGCTCGCGGGCGAGGTGATACCCGATTCCGGTGTCATCACGATCGACGGCACGGCGATCACGACGCTGCCCACCCACGAACGCGCGAAGTACATCTCGCGTGTGTTCCAGGATCCGTCCATCGGCACGGCCACGGCCTTGAGCCTCGAAGAAAACCTCGCGGTCGCCAATCTGCGCGGTCTCAAGCGCGGCTTCGGGCGCGGTCTGACGCGCGCGCAATCCGAGGCTTTCCGCGAGCGCATGGCGTCGTTCGATCTGGGTCTAGAAAAGCGCATGAAAGCGAAGGCGTCCCTGCTCTCGGGCGGCCAGCGCCAGGCGCTCTCGTTGCTGATGGCCGTGCTGCAACGCCCGCAACTGCTGCTGCTCGACGAGCACACCGCGGCGCTCGATCCGCGCACGGCGGCGATCGTGATGCGCGTCACCGAGCAGGTGGTGCGCGAAGCCGGTCTCACCACCTTGATGGTGACGCACAACATGCAGCACGCGCTCGACTACGGCAATCGCCTCGTGATGATGCGCGACGGACGCATCGTCGGCGATCTGACGGGCGACGCGAAACGCGCCATGACGATGGAAAAACTCATGGCAACCTTCAACGAAGAGCCGGTAATGGCACGCACGGTGAACGCATGAATCTGATCAGTGGTTTTATCGGCCTCGTTCCGGTCGGCATGATGCAGGGATTGACGTACGCGTTGATCGCCGTGGCCATCATGATTCCGTTCCGCATCCTGAACTTCTCGGACATGACGGGCGAGGGCGCCTTCCCGTTCGGCGCCTGTGTCTGCGCGAAGCTGCTGATGGTCGGCTTCAATCCGGTCATGGCGCTGCTGGGCGGCGCGCTCGCCGGGTTCGTCGCGGGTGTGCTGACCGGCTATATCCACGAGAAGGCCAAGATCAATACGCTGCTGTGCGGCATTCTCGTGCTGTCGATGCTGTATTCGGTGAATATCCGCGTGATGGGTCAGCCGAACTCGGCACTGTTCGCGTTTTCCAGCGTGTTTTCGTGGTTGCCTGAAGCGGGCGGCGGTTATCTGCCGCGTATTCTGATGCTCGCAGTAATCGATACGTTGATCGGCGTGGGCGTGTTGTGGTTCCTCGGCACGCAACATGGTCTCGCCATGCGCGCGATCGGTTCGAGCCCGTCCATGGCGAAAGCGCAGGGTATCAACGTCAAGGTCTACACGCTGGTCGGACTGGGTCTCGCGAATCTGTTCGCCGCGCTTGGCGGCGCGATGCTCGCACAGAATCAGGGTTTCGCCGACGTCAACATGGGCTTCGGCGTGCTCGTCAACGGTCTGGCGGCGTTGCTGCTCGGCGAGGCCGTCGTGGGCAATCGCACGATGCTGCGTCAGGTACTCGCGCCGATTCTCGGCTCGATCATCTACTTCCAGCTGATCTCGGTCGTGCTGGCTATCGGCTTCCAGCCTTCGGACCTCAAGCTCGTCACGGCGCTGTTCGTGCTTCTCACGTTGCTGTCGATGGCGGCCCGCAAGAAGCGCGGCGGTAGCGGCAAGAAGGCGCGAGCGGTGACAGTCAGCGCGTAATCTCAGCAACATGCGGCGCAGTCGATGCGCCGCGTTCCTGAATGATGATGCAAAGCAAAAGGCCCAGACATAATGTCTGGGCCTTTTTGCTGGTGCGCTGTTTTCTCTTTAGCGATCGACGTACCGCGCCGAAGATTCAACGCGAGGCGAGCGACGCCGCGAGTCCTTGCCAGCGCGCGTAGGGCGCGTCCGATGCGATGCCTAACTGGTCGAGCACCCGCATGACTGTGTAGTCGACCATCGCGTCGATGCTGTCGGGTTTGGCGTAGAACGCGGGCAGCGGCGGCATGACGACCGCGCCCATTTCGGTCACGAGCGTCATGTTGCGCAGATGTGCGAGTGTCAACGGCGTTTCGCGCGCGAGCAGCACGAGCTTGCGCCGCTCCTTGAGGGCGACGCTCCCCGCACGCGCGATGAGGTTGTCGTCGAAACCGTGAGCGAGCGCGGCAAGTGTTTTCATCGAACACGGTGCGACCACCATGCCGTCGTGCTGGAACGAGCCGCTGGCGATGCTTGCGCCAACCTCGTTCTGGTCGTGGCACACATCCGCCGCGTCGCGCAGCGCGGCGCGGTCGAGACCGGTCTCGTCGGCGAGCGTCATCCAGCCCGCGCGCGAGACGACCAGATGCGTGATCGCACCGCACGCGCGCAGCGCTTCGAGCAGACGCACACCGTAGATCGCACCGGTCGCGCCGGTGATCGCCACGACGACGCGCGCCGGCCTCGTCCGCGCTACGATTTCGTGCGCGTTCGTGACACCGCCCGCGTTCATGGCGCGGTCCGCGAAAAATGCGGCAGGTAGTCGTCGAGCACGATCTGCTGCACGCCCGGAATCGACTTGCGTTCGAATTCGGCTTCACGTCCCCACGGTTTCGTGGCGTCGAGCGCGAGGCGGCCCCAATGGTCCTTGTGCGGATCGCGGTAAAAGCCGGGCACGTCGTGCACGACCATCGTGCGGGTGTCGGCGCGGCCGCGAGTGAGGAACGCCCACATCACTTCGTCCATGTTGTAGATATCGACGTCCTTGTCGACGACGATCACCAGCTTGTTGTAGTCGAGATGCGATCCCAGCGCGGCCAGCAGCGCGTGCTGGGCATGTCCTTCGTATTGTTTGTCGAGCTTGATGACGGTGTTCATAACCGTTGGACGGCAACTCACGTCGAGTACGCCGCGCACCTGCCCGGTGATGGCCTTGTAGATGCGCGCAGCGGTCGCCGCTTCGAGCGGGCGCAGATCTTCGTCGGAGCCGCAAATGAGGCCCTGATAGACCGCGCCTTCGCGCCAGCCGACGTGCGTGACTTCGAACACGTGGTTATCGCCCACCTCGACGTAGTAGCCCATGAACTCGCCGAACGGACCTTCCGGCCGCTTCACGTTCGGCAGAATACGTCCTTCAATGACGATCTCCGCCGACACCGGCACGTCGAGATCGACGGTGAACGCAGGGCGCACGGCAATCGGACCGCCGCGCATCGTGGCGGCCAGCGCCAGTTCGTCGCCGTCCGGCGGCAGCGATACGCACGCGCTCATGAAAATCTCGGGATCGGCACCGAGCAGGATGACCGCTTCGAGCGCTTCGCCGCGCGCCTCGGCGCGCAGCTGGAATTGCGCGAGGTCGTGACTGCTGCCCAGACGAATACGCAACTCGTCGTCCGACACCACCATCGAACGGTGGAACGACAGATTGCTGCGGCCTGTGTCGGGGTCTTTGGCAAGAAAGACCCCGGCGGTGATGTAGGGCGCGCCGTCGCGTTCGTGGTGCGTCAGGATGGGCAGATCGGACAGCTTGCCGGTGACCCAGTCCGCGGGCTGCGCGACGCGCTCTACGGGCGTGTCGAGTTGGGCCGACAGCGAAATCTCGCGCGTGAGTCGCGCGCAGAACGTTTCGTCCTCTTCGCAGCGGATGATTTCGCGCAGACGGTCGTGGTCGGTATAGAGGTTGAGCAGCACGGGCAAACGGCTACCGCGTACGTTTTCGAACAGTACGGGGCGTGTGGTTTCCTGCTGCAGACGGCGCGCCACGGCGGCCACTTCATGACGCGGGTCCACTTCACGCGTCACGCTCAGCAGTTCGCCGCGCGCGCGCAGCCGGGAAAGGTAATGTCTCATCTTGGGGTCGATCTCGTCGGTGATAGCTCTTTGCGGCCCATGCCGCATGTGGGCTACTTATACCTGCGCCAATTCGGGGGGCCATGAGCGATCGGTACGTCGATCTAGGCAAAACGATTTTTTGTGCGCGATGCGTCGCATTTCAGCGCTGACCTCGGGAAGCCACCAGGGGCCAGGCTTATTTTGGCGGGGGAATAATGGCGGTGTCAGCGATGCTTCCGGTCGCACAGTCAGTTCGCCAGTTCACTTGGCTTTGGAGTTCGATATGCCGCCGCAATCCGCACCGCCGCTGGGTCTTTTCCGTACTTCGCTTGCCGGTCCGCAGTCGCGGCTCACCGAAGCATTCGACGCGTTGCGCACGCGACCGGACTGCATCAGCGTGCCGGAATTCGGCCTGTACGGCGCGGTCGTGCCGGTTCCGGGCGATGCGGAAGAGGGCGCGTGGCGCATGGCCAGTATTCGCGACGAAATCTTCATCGTGGTATCGGATTGCAATTACGCGCATAGTCGTTCGGAAAGCGTGCTGCCCGAGTCGTTCGTCGAATTTCACTTCTCGCTGTCGGGTCCGGCGAGCGTCGATTTCTCGGACACCGGCAATCTGCAGGTGAACGCGCCCAATCTGCTGGTATGCCGGCAAGGCGCGGACGTGCGCTATCAGGTCACGTGCGGTCCGGGACCGTGGCAGTCGGTCGGCCTTTACGTGACGCAACGCTATTTCGACCGGCTATTGCGTTCGCTCGGCGGCGAGGCCGATCGAATCCGCACCGAGCTGGCGGCCATCGGCTTCGATCAGATCTATAACCGGCAGATGCCGTTCAGCGTCGAGGCGTTGCACATCGCCGAACAACTGCTCGCGTCGCCGTATCGTGGTGCGCGTCAGATGCTGTATCTCGAAGGCAAATGCACCGAGATTCTGTGTGCGTGCATCGAAATGTGGCTTGCGCATCTGAATGCCGATAAACCCGGCGAAACCTTGTCGGCCCGCGATTTGCGCCTCATCGAAAAAGCGCGCGAAATGATCGTCGAAGATTTGCGGCGCGCGCCGACCATTCCGGAACTGGCGCGCGTGGTGGGCACCAATGCGTCCAAGCTGAAACGCGGCTTCAAGTTTCTCTACGGCATGACGATTTTCGACTACGGACACCGCTGTCGCATGAATCATGCGTTGAATCTGCTCGTCGACGAACGTCAGCCGGTCGGACAGGTTGCGCTCGCCGTGGGGTATCAGCATCAGACCAGTTTTACTGCCGCGTTCCGCGACTACTTCGGTTTTGCGCCGAAAGATGCGCGTCGTCTCGCGAGTCCGATCGACCGCAGCCCGGTTGTGCGACCAGAAGCCGGCGCGTCGACTGGTGGTGACCGTCTGCGCGAAATCGCGCGACAAGCCGGCAGCGAAAACGCCGACAAAGCGACGCCCGAGCAGCGTTAATGTGCGCGCCTGATTCGCACGACGCATTTTGATTTAGGAATTCGGCTGGATCAGCCGGCACATGATGTTCGCGTTTCTTTTGCGTTGCTAGCATCGGTCATCGTCAGACAGGTCGTGTTTTCAAGCACGGCCCGCGATGTCCAGATGACCCGCTTTTCGCGGGCAATACCACGCAACGAAAGGAAACACGATGACGTCTATCGCAGTTCGCAACCCTCGCACCGGCGAGCTTGATTATCAGATCGACGACATGGACCCGGCGCAGATTCGCGCTTCCGTGTCGGCTGCGCGCGACGCGCAGCAAGCCTGGGCGCAAGGCGGTCTCGCGCATCGTACGAAAGTGCTGCTCGCATGGGCCGATGAGCTCGAGAAGAATGGCGCCGACGTGGTCGCGGCGCTGTCGGTCGATACCGCGCGCCACCGCATTTCGGCCGAAGAACTCGGCGCAGTGATCCACTTCATCCACGGCTTTTGCGAACATGCACCGAGCGTGCTCGCCACGCCGTTTCGCAAACTCGACGCGCATCCGGACATCGTCTTCAAGGTGACGTATGCGGCGTATCCGGTGGTTGGCGTGATCAGCCCGTGGAATTTCCCGCTGGTGCTGTCGTTCATCGACGCGATTCCCGCGCTGGTGGCGGGCGCCGCCGTCATCATCAAACCGAGTGAAATCACGCCGCGTTTTATCGAACCGTTGCGCCGGACCATCGCCGCCGTGCCTGAACTCGCGCACATCATCACGCTCGTGACCGGCGGCGCCGAGACGGGCGCTGCGATCGTCGCGCAAACGGATGCCGTTGTGTTCACGGGCAGCGTGCCGACCGGTCAGAAGATTGCGAGCGCAGCGGCGCAAGCGTTCATTCCGGCCTTCCTCGAACTCGGCGGCAAGGACGCCGCGGTCGTGCTCGCCGGCTCCGACGTCGAGCGTGCAGCGACGAGCATTTTGCGCAGCGCACTGTATAACTCGGGACAGGTTTGCTACGCGATCGAACGCGTCTATGCGCACGATTCCTTGTACGACGCGCTGGTCGCCGAACTTTGCAAGCAGGCCGCCGCGTTGAAGCGCAGCCATTCGGCGGGCGACGGCGGCCATTACGGCCCGATGATTTTCGACCGGCAGGCGGCGATTATCGATGCGCAACTGGACGACGCCGTCAGCAAGGGCGCGTCCATCGTGCTCGGTGGCAAGAGCGAACGCAGCGACGGCGCGCTGTGGCTGGACCCGACCATCGTGACGAACGTCGATCACACGATGACGCTGATGACCGAAGAGACGTTCGGCCCAATCGTGCCGGTCATGCGTTTCAGCGACGACATCGAAGCCGAGCATCTGATGAACGATTCCGCGTTTGGACTGAGCGGCGCGGTATTCGGTCCCGACACGCACACCGCCGGCGACTTCGCGACGAAGATGGAAGCCGGCGGCGTCAGCATCAACGATACCGAACTGCCGCGCGTCATGATGTTCGACGGCGAGAAGACAGCGTTCAAGAAGTCCGGCATGGGTGGCTCGCGTTATGGCGCGACGAGCATCATGCGTTATGTCCGCAAGCGCGCGTTGCTGGCGAACGAAGGTGCGGTCGCTTCGCTGGATAAGCTGGCTGAATCGGAAGCGTAGGGCGTTGAGCTTGAAGCGGCCTGGCTGGGGCGAGGTTTGCTCTGGCCGGGTGGCTTTGGTGCAGCACCCCTCAACCCGGTCCGTCGCTGGCGGCAGCCAGAAGCGGCACGACCATATCGCTGATTGGCGTGGCGATGCCGTGTAAGCGACCGTATCGCTGCACGACGCCATTCCGGCTGTCCCATTCGAGCGGGCGTCCGCCTTGCCGGTCGGCGAGGATGGACGTGCCCAGGTCGGGCGGCGAGGCATGAAGTCCGGCGATGATTTCTTGCGGGACGTCGTCGCTCAATGTCGCGCCTTCCGCTCGTGCCACTTCGAGACATTCGCGCAGATAGGCGAGCGACAGCGTGGTGATGTCGGACCGGGAGAACATGCCGGCGCGGCGACCTGTCAGCACCATCAAACCTGCGACGGCATTCTGCAAAAGTTTGCGCCATGCGACGGACTTGAAATCCGCCGCGACGTCGACGGAACATCGTGTGCCCCGTAGCGCGGCCAGCACCAGGTCTGTGCCCGGCGTGTCCGGTAACGTGAGACGCGGCTTGCCGCGCAGCCACACCGAGGCATCCGGTTCGCGTTGAGCGGGAAACCATACCACCGAGGGCAGCACCGGATTGCCGGACAAGTAGGGCGTGACGAGCGCTTTCTGCTCGACGCCGTTTTGCAGCATGCAAACGACGGTTCTGTCATTGCACAACGCAGACAACCACTGAGCTGCCGCTTCCACCTGTGTCGTCTTGACTGCAACGAGAACGAGGTCGACGGTATCTTTGATCTCGGCCGGATCGGTTTGCACCGGTCCGGGTACGACGATTTGACCGCCGTCGAAGCGTAGTTCGAGACGCGCGTGGGCCGTGCGGCCGCACACCGTCGGCGTACGGCCAGCCTCGTGGAGCGCTGCCGCCAGGGTCGTGCCGATTGCTCCCGGCCCAACGACGGCGACGGTTGGATATTCAGATTTCGTCATGACCGTATCGTCCTCGTTATCATTGGGTGATTCAGTGTTTCGTACGCTGCTGACGTGAGCGCCGATGAAATCAACGGACACGTCGGGTGCCCGACTCAACCTCAAACGGCGGCCCAGGCGTTGATATCGAGGACTGCATCGGCAAACGCTTCCGGCGCTTCCTGCGGCAGATTGTGGCCTGCATTCGCCACGATCCGGTTCTCGTGACGTCCGGTGAAGCGATTCGAGTTGGCCATTCGGCCGCCGGGTGGCGAGACGCCATCGGCGTCGCCTTCGAGCGTGATGGTGGGGACGGTGATGGGCGGCATCGCAGCAAGATTGAGTTCGATATCTTCGAACCGGGGATCGCCGTCGACCAGGCCGAATCGGTGCCGATAGGAATGAACGACCACGTCGACGAAATCGGGATTGTCGAACGCCTCGGCTGAACGCGCGTAGACATCATCGTCGACATGCCATGTCGGCGACCATAGCGACCACAGAAGACGGCAGAACTCACGCCGGTTTTCGGTCAGCCCGGCGCGGCCGCGCTCGCCATGAAGGTAGTACTGGTACCACATCCGGTGTTCCTTTTCGGGGTCGGCCGGTTGCGAGGCATTGGCAATGTTCTGGATGTTGTACCCGTTGACCGAGACCAGCCCTCGTGCTCTCGATGGATAGAGTGCAGCCACAATACAGGCCGCCCGTCCGCCCCAGTCCTATCCGCCGAGGACGGCCTGGTCGATTCGAAGCGCGTCGAGCAGGGCCAGCAGATCGGCCCCGAGCGCGGCCTGCTGGCCCGAGCGAAGTGTAGTGGCCGACAGGAAGCGCGTCGGCCCGTATCCGCGAAGGTAGGGAACGATAACCCTCGCACCCTCGGACGTCAGACGTGGCGTCACTTCGTCATATGCGTGGATGTCGTAAGGAAAACCGTGCAGCAGGACTACCGGCCATCCGTTGGAGTCCCCCTGTTCGACGTAGGCGATGTCGAGCAATTCGGTTGCGATATGTTTGAGCATGGAGCAGAAGGGTATCTATCCGGGAGCGGTTCAACAAACCAGAAAAATTGCTGGGTCGTGTGAGAAAAACTTTCGCCACGATGTTCATCAATGGAGGTGACCGTCGACATACGCAGCGCGGGCATGCTCGAAGATAGAAAGAGTACGTGCTTTCCAGATGTTTGCCACCACCATCAATTGCCGCCGGTTGTCGCCCCCTGCGCTAGCCCACTTCAGACACTACCAGCGACGCCCCTTGCCAGCGCTGCTTCGATTTTCGCTGCCTCCGCCAGCATGGTAGTTGCCAGCTGCGTTTCTCGTTCCAGCACCCGCTCGGAGAGCGCGGCGATGCTGAGCGAGGCGAGTGCGTCGCCCGACGGCGCGCGTATCGCGACCGCAATACCGCCCATTCTCGGCACCACGGCGTCGATCAGCACAGCGTACCCCTTGGTGCGTGTGACCTCGATCGCGTTCAACAGAAACGGTTGGGTCAGCATCGGGTAACGCGACAGACGCGGGCCGATCTGCGACAACACCACATCGCATTCCGCCTGCGGCAGCGTGGCCAGAACGGCCAGTCCGCTGGAACCAACACCGAGCGTGCGGCGACTGCCGATGTCCTGATAGTTGGCGCGGATCGGGTAGCTGCCCATTTGCAGATCGACGCACACCATTTCCAGCGAACTCAACACGGACGCGATCGCGGTGTCTTCAAAGACGCCGCTCAGCCGCATCAAGCTGGGACGCGCCAGTTCGCGCCAGTCCACCGGTTCGCTGACACCCCTGGCAATGCGCGCGACTTCCGGGCCGAGCCGGTAGCGTCTGGTTTGAGGGTCCCGTTCGACGAGTTGTTCGCGAATCAGTGTGTCGAGAACCCGCATGGACGTGGCTTTGTCGAGACCACAGTAAGCCGCGATATCGACGAGCCGGGTATTGCGGCCGTCGGTGAGGGCCTTCAACACGCGGCAGGCTTTTTCGATCGCGCCCACCGAAGAGGTTCCGGGCTCTTTGCTTGTCATCATTGATTCTTAAAAAGTTTCATTCAATGAAATTAATATAGGATTTTCCATAATTTTGTATCGGTGAAAACCCGCAAATTATAAGAATGTCATTGCGCTAAAAACGCTAATTTTCCTAGTATTACGTCTCATAGGCACGCAATTATTAGAGTTTCATTCAATGAAAATTTATCAGAAGCGCGAGCGAGTGAACAGTTATAGGAAAAATGCGCATGGCCATTTTTGAATCCCGTGTTGCGACGGGCAGTGAATCGTTCGAACAGAACCGGCAGTCGATGCTGGCGCTGCTCGCCCGGCTGCGCGGTATCGAAGCGACGACTCGCGAAGTCTCGGACGCCGCCGGCCCCCGGTTTCGCAAACGCGGCCAGTTGTTGCCGGCCGAACGGCTGGCGATGCTGCTCGATCGCAACTCGCCGTTTCTGGAGTTGTCCACGATCGCGGGCTACGGACTGGGCGCGCCACGAGCGGACGGCAAGGTGATCGGTGGTGGCGGCCTGATCGCAGGGATCGGTTTCATTCAGGGCGCGCGCTGCATGGTGAGCGTGTCGGACTCGGGTATCGACGCGGGCGCGTTTCAGCCCAAAGGCCTCGAAAAGCTGCTACGCATCCAGAACATCGCGCTCGAAAACAAGTTGCCGTTCGTGCAACTGGTCGAGAGCGCCGGGGCCAATCTGCTCGCCTACAAAGTCGAAAACTTCGTGCACGGCGGTCAAAAGTTTCGCAACCTCGCGCGGCTCTCGGCCGCTGGCTTGCCGGTCGTCACTGTGACCCACGGTGCGTCGACGGCCGGTGGCGCATATCAGACCGGCTTGTCGGATTACGTTGTGATGGTCCGTGGACGATCGCGCGCGTTTCTTGCCGGCCCGGCGTTGCTGCTTGCCGCCACCGGCGAGATTGCCACCGACGAGGAACTCGGCGGCGCGCAGATGCATGCATCCATCACGGGCCTCGGCGATTACCTCGCGGAAGACGATCGCGACGCGCTGCGCATCGCCCGGGACATCGTCGGCTCGCTCGACTGGAATCGGCGCGCCGCATCCGCGACAACCCGCGCGTTTCGCGAGCCGCGCTACGACGCCGACGAACTGCTGGGCATCATGCCCGACGATCATCGCCGCCCGGTCGACATGCGCGAGGTGATTGCCCGTGTCGTCGACGACTCCGACTTTCGCGAATTCGGCGCGCTGTACGGTTCGGCCACGGTCTGCGGCCACGCGTCGATTCATGGCATGCCGGTGGGCATCATCACCAATAACGGACCGATCGAACCGTCGGGCGCTGCGAAAGCGACCCACTTCATTCAGGCCTGCTGCCAGTCGGATACGCCGCTGCTGTATCTGAACAACACCACGGGTTTCATGGTCGGGCGCGCGTTCGAGGAAGGCGGCAGCATCAAGCACGGCTCGAAAATGATTCAGGCGATCACCAATGCGAACGTGCCGCAAATCACGCTGTTTTGCGGCGCGTCGTTCGGCGCCGGCAATTACGCCATGTGCGGTCGCGGATTTCAGCCGCGCTTCTGTTTCGCGTGGCCGAATGCGAAGACCGCGGTGATGGGCGCAGAGCAGGCCGCGCAAACCATGGTCAACGTGAGCCGCGCGGCGATGATCCGCAAGACCGGTGAAGCCGACGAGGCAAAACTCGAGGCGCTCGCGAACAAGGTGATCGCGAATTTCGAAAGCCAGATGGACGTGTTCACGACCAGCGCGCACGTGCTGGACGACGGGATCATCGATCCGCGCGAGACGCGCCGCGTGCTTGCCAGCGTGCTGGAAATCTGTCGCGACGCCGCGAGTCGCACGGTATCGCCGATGCAGTTCGGCGTGGCGCGACCTTGAGCGCCGATCCGCGCCACTGAACGTTCCGTTGTGCCGTTCGCCATGCGTGGGCTTCGTATCCATTCAAACGGCAAGCCGTGATTTTTGCCGATCCGTTTTCGATCAAAGGGAATCGTTCGATGCGCAGTATCAACAAGCTTCTGATTGCCAATCGCGGCGAGATTGCCATGCGCATCATGCGTACGGCGCGCGCGATGGGCATCCGTACCGTCGCGATCTATTCGACCGTCGACGCGCAGTCGATGCATGTCTTGAATGCCGACGAAGCGGTCTGCGTGGGCGAAGCGCCGCCCGCCGATTCGTATCTGAACGTCGCGGCCATCGTCGCGGCCGCGCTGAAGAGCGGTGCGGATGCCGTGCATCCGGGCTATGGCTTTCTCTCGGAAAACGCCGAGTTCGCCGAGGCTTGCGTGGCGGCAGGCCTGATCTTCGTCGGGCCGCCGGCTCACGCAATCCGCTCGATGGGCGACAAGGCGCAGGCCAAGGCGCTGATGCGCGAGGCCGGCTTGCCGTGCATTCCCGGCTACGACGGCGACGCGCAGGACGACCGCACGCTGGCCGAGGAAGCGGCAAAGCTAGGCTTTCCCGTGATCGTCAAGGCGACCGCCGGCGGCGGCGGGCGCGGCATGCGGGTCGTGCAGGCGGCCTCGGACTTCGAACGCGCACTCGACTCGGCGCGCTCCGAAGCGCGCAACGCGTTCGGCAGCGACCGCATGATCGTCGAGCGCGTCGTCACGCAACCGCGTCACATCGAAATCCAGGTGCTGATCGATCAGCATGGTCACGGCGTGCATGTCGGCGAGCGCGATTGCTCGGTGCAGCGGCGCCATCAGAAGGTGATCGAAGAAGCGCCTGCCGCGCATCTGAGCGTGGCCACGCGCGAGCGGATGGGCACGGCCGCCGTGGCTGCGGCGATCAGGCTCGGCTATGAAGGCGTCGGCACCTTCGAATTTTTGCTCGATGCCGACGGCGAGTTCTATTTCATGGAAATGAACACGCGGCTGCAGGTCGAGCATCCGGTGACCGAAGCGGTCGCGGATATCGATCTGGTCGAGTGGCAGTTCCGCGTCGCGATGGGCGAGCCGCTCAGTCTGACGCAGGCGGATATCCAGATCGCCGGACATTCGATCGAGGTTCGCCTGTGCGCTGAAGACGAGGCCAACGGTTTCATGCCGCAAAGCGGCTCGATCGACCGCTGGCAGGTGCCGGACACGGTGCGCGTCGAGCATGCGGTCGAGTCTGGTAGCGTCGTGTCGCCGTACTACGACTCGATGTTCGCGAAGCTGATCGCGACCGGCAAGACCCGTGAGGACGCGCGTCGCAAACTGGTGAACGCTTTGCGCGATACGGTGGTGTTCGGCCTGAAGACCAACCGGCAGACGCTGATCCGCTGTCTCGATCATCCGGCGTTCGTCGCGGGCGGTGTCGATACGGGCTTCCTGCAGGCGCATCCCGAGGTGCTGGTCGCGCCGCTCGCGGACGCCGATCCGCTCACGCTCGCGTTGGCGGCCGCGCTGCTGGCGCAAGGCGCCCAGGCACAGGGCGCGCGCGCGTCGACCGTGCATCTGAAAGACGAAGCCGCGCACGTGCACGCATTGCGCGTGACGCCGACGGAGAACGCAGGCTTGCTCGTCGCACTCGACGAGCATCGCATCGCGATTTCGCGGATGCGCATCGACACGGGACGCGTCCGCTTCACTGTCGACGGTGTGGATCGTCAGGCGTTCTGGCATCTGGCCGACTCGCGTATCGACGTCCAACTCGACGGCCACGCGTCATCGTTCATCGACACCACCTATCAACCCGCCTCGCAGGCCGACGACGGTATCGGCGACGGACGCGTGCGGGCCATGTCGAACGGACGCGTGGCCGCGCTGCTGGTCGCCGTGGGCGATGCGGTCCAGCAGGGCGACGATCTGCTCACCGTGGAGGCGATGAAGATGGAGCACACGCACAGCGCCCCCGCGGCTGGCCGCGTCACGCAGATTCTGGTGGCCGCCGGGCAATCGGTCGCGACCGGCAAGGTATTGATCGAACTCGAACTCGAGGTGCCGGCATGATCGCGGGCGCCTTCCCCAACCTGAGCAGCGGCAAGGAATCTCGGATGCAAACCGGCACGGATGGTGCGTTGAGCGGTATCAAAGTGGTCGATCTGTCGCGCGTGCTGGCGGGACCGGCCTGCGCACAGACCCTCGCGGATCACGGCGCGGACGTCGTCAAGGTCGAGTCGCCGGCGGGCGACGACACGCGGCTGTGGGGGCCGCCGTTCCGCGATGGCGGCGCGTCCTACTACATGGGCGTGAACCGCAACAAGCGCGGCATCGCGCTCGACCTGACGCGTGAAGAAGCGCGCGAGATCATTTTCGATCTGCTGGAAGATGCCGACATCCTGATCGAGAACTTCAAGATCGGCACGATGGAGCGTTGGGGGCTCGGCTTCGCCGAGGTGTTGCAGAAACGTTTTCCGCGCTTGATCTATTGCCGTATCAGCGGTTTCGGTGAAGACGGTCCGATGGGCTCGATGCCGGGCTACGACGCGGTCGTGCAGGCTATGTCCGGCCTCATGAGCATCAACGGCAATCCGGCCAGCGGGCCGACTCGCATCGGCGTGCCGATCATCGATCTGGCGACGGGGCAGGTCAGCGTGATCGGCGTGCTGCTCGCGCTGTTCGAACGCGAACGTTCCGGGCATGGGCAGTTTCTCGACATTGCGCTATACGACGTCGCGCTGACCTTGCTGCATCCGCCGGCGGCCAACTGGTTCATGTCCGGCAAGCCGCAACCGCTGCTCGGCAACGGTCATCCGAACATCGTGCCGTACGACAAATTTTCGACGGCTTCGACCGATGTCTTCATCGGCGTGGGCAACGACCGGCAGTTCCGCTCGTTCGCGCAAACCATCGGTCGGCCCGAACTCGCCGCCGATGCCCGCTACAGCACGAACCCCGCGCGCATCCAGCACCGCCATGAACTGCGCGAACTGCTCGACGCCGAACTCCGACAGATCGACGGCGAAGCGTTGTGCGCGTCGCTCACCGCAGCGGGCGTGCCGGCGGGGCCGGTTCGCGACGTCGGCAGGGCGTTGTCCGACCCGCACACGCTGCATCGGAATATGCGCGTGTCGCTCGGCGGCTACGAAGGCGTCGGTGTGCCCGCCAAACTGTCGCGTACGCCGGGCGGCGTGCGCCTGCGTCCGCCGCGTTTTGCCGAGCACTCCGCCGAGGTGTTACGTGAGCTGAACTATTCCGATGCACAGATCGACTCGCTGGTGGAAAGCGGCGTGCTGCAACTGGCCGTGCCGTTGGAAGCGGCACAGGAGGATCTGCCGTGAGTGCCGGCGTGGACGCCCCTTACGCGGGCCTGCGGGTCCTCGATCTGAGCCAGGGGATCGCCGGTCCGTACTGCGGCTGCCTGCTCGCGCGGCAAGGCGCGGACGTCATCAAGGTCGAGCCGCCGGCGGGCGACTGGGCGCGTCTGATGGGCGGCGGCAAGGACGGACTGACGGCGCTCAGCATCGGCGCGAACATCGGCAAACGGGCGATCTGTATCGACGCGAGTCTGCCCGAAGGACGCGCGTTGCTGCTGCAATGCGTGGAGCGCGCCGATGTCGTGATCGAAAGTTTCCGGCCCGGCGTGATGGAGAAGCTGGGTCTGTCGCAGGAAGCGATGCTCGTCTGCAACCCCAAACTCGTCATGGTGTCGATCACCGGCTTCGGCCCCGACGGTCCTTATCGGGCTCGCGCGGGCTCGGACTCGGTCATTCAGGCCTTGAGCGGAATGATGGTGATGAACCGCGACGCCGCCGGCACGCCGCGCCGCATCGGCATGCTCGCCGTGGATGCAGCGTGCGGCGTGTATGCCGCGCAGAGCGTCGGCGCGGCGTTGTATGCGCGTGCGAGCGCGGGACTCGGCCGGCGTCTCGACATTTCACTGCTGGCAGTGGCTGCCTCGTTGCAGACGATCCCGATTCTCGACCACTTCATGTTCGCGGGCGAAACCCGCGTGCCGGTCACGGTGCCGTCCGGCACGTTCCAGACTGCGGATGGATTCATCAACGTCACCGCGTTGCGAAACGAAATGTTTTTTGGCCTGTGTCGTGCACTCGGTCAGGACGAATGGGCGAGCCGTGCGGAATGGGCGACCAACGAACAGCGTCTGCATCACGCGGCCGACATCAATGCCGGCATCGCACGCATTTTGCGCGGCGACGACACGGCGCGCTGGGTCGAGCGCTTGCAGGCGCAGGACGTGTTGTGCGCGGCGGTCAACGACTACGACGACTTCGTCGACGATCCGCAGACTCGCCATGCCCAGGTGTTCGGGCGGCTCGCGCTCGATGGCGCCGCCGACAACGCCGACGCCTATGCCCGCGAAGGGCTGCCGCTGCCTGCAGTGCCGGGTTTGCGCGCCGGATCGCATGAAGGCGAGCGTATGACGGTTGCGCGACTGGGCCAGGACACCCGCGCGGTGCTCGAAGAAATGGGCCTCGCGCAGGCCGATATCGCGGGCCTGATCGAACGGCGGGTCGTGTTCACGAGCGCGTCCACCGTTTGACTCTTTAACTGCTTTCGATGGAACAACGATGGAAGAGCTTCTGGTAGAGAATCACGCCGCCGTGCGCGTTCTGACGATGAACCGCCCGGCCAAACATAACGCGCTCAACACCGGCTTGACCGCTGCGTTGGTCGACGCATTGAGCGTGGCGGCTGCGGACGACAGTTGTCGCGCGATCGTGCTGGCCGGGAGCGGCAAGTCGTTCTGCGCGGGAGCCGACACCAGTGAATTTGCTGCGCTGTCGGGTGCCGGAGACGACGGCGAAAATACCGCGAGCGGGCAGGGCGCGCATGCCGCGAATCGCCGCGCCGACCTGACCGCATCGTTGCACGCCGCCTTTCCGCGCACCGCCAAACCCATCGTGTCCGCGGTGCAAGGCAATGCGCTGGGCGGCGGCGCGGGTCTCGCGCTGGCTTGCGACCTGATGGTGGTCGCCGACGACGTGCGGCTCGGTTATCCCGAGTTGAAGCACGGCATCGTCGCGGCGATCGTGATGGCGAATCTGGTCCGTCAGGTTGGTCAGAAGACGGCTTTCGGGCTGGTCTCGACCGGCCGGATGCTCGACGCTCAGGCGGCAGTCGCACTCGGACTCGCCCACGACTGCGCGCCGCTCGACCAGTTGCGCGATCGCGCGATCGGTCTGGCCGATCAGCTTGCGGGCTGGTCGCCGGTTGCCATGCAGGCTACCAAGCGGCTCTTCTATCGCGTCAGCAATTTGCCGTTCGAAGAAGCGCTGGCAGTGGGCCGCGATACGAACGTGATGATGCGCGGATTTGGCAAAAAGGCGACCCAATGAACGATCTGACCAACCCGCTCACTGTCCAGCAAGCCGGCAGCGCAAACCGCGACGTGGTGATCTGCGAATGCTTTGCGCGCGATGGCTTGCAACACGAAACGCAGATGCTCGACGCCGATGTCAAAGTGGGGTTGATCGAGCAGATCGCGGCTGCGGGATTCGAGCGGATCGAGGCGACCTCGTATTCGAATCCCAAGGTCGTGCCGCAATTCGCCGACGCCAGCGAAGTCCTGCAAAAGCTGCCGCGCAAACCAGGTGTGTTCTACAAAGCGACCTGCGCGAATCTGCATGCAGTCGAACGGGCCGTGGCGGATCGTCAGGCCGGTTTCGGCGCGAACGAGATCAGTTTTCTGGTTTCCGCGTCGGAGACGCATTCGCTGAAAAACCTCAAACGCAGCCGCGCGGATCAGTGGGACAACGTCGCCAGCATGCGCGCGCGGGCCGGTGACGATTTCCGTATCGTCGGCACGATTTCAGTGGCGTTCGGCTGCCCGTTCGAAGGCTACGTCGATCCCGCGCAGGTGGTGCGCGATGTCGAAACATTCCTGTCGCTCGGCATCCGGCTCATCGCGCTCGGCGACACGACCGGTATGGCGACCCCGGCAAGTGTCGCAGCGCTGGTCAGGCAGATCGAACGGGCCTGCCCGGAGGCACGACTCATCGCGCACTTTCACGATTCGCGCGGCACCGGACTCGTGAATTGCGTGGCGGCGTACGAAGCTGGTGTCCGCTATTTCGACTCGGCGCTCGGAGGCGTGGGCGGCCACCCGGCGGGGCTGACGTATGGCGGCGGTTATACCGGCAACGTCTGCACGGAAGACCTGGTCAACCTGTTCGAATCGATGGGCATCGCAACCGGTATCGATCTGCCAGCGCTCCTTGGACTCGCCAGCGCATGCGAGCGCACGCTGGGGCGCAAGTTGTTGGGTCATGTCACACACACCGGCCTGAATCCGTTGATCGGTGACGCCATCGCAGTCAAATAAAAAACCAACCCCCGGCGTCCAGGGATTAGCCGGGCGGATTCAATCTGGAGGAGATCATGGAAATAGCTTCGAGCGTTGTTCCGGACGACGAAACCGCTGTAGAAGGCGTCTATACCAAGGTATCGTGGCGGCTCATTCCCGTGCTGCTGTTGTGCTATTTCGCGGCCTATGTGGACCGTATCAACATCGGCTTCGCACAGGCGTCGATGAGCAGCGACCTGAAGTTTTCGACTGCCATCTTCGGACTGGGCGGCGGCATTTTCTTTATCGGCTATCTGCTGTTCGAAGTTCCGAGCAACCTGCTGATGGAAAAGATCGGCGCGCGTAAAACCCTCTCGCGTATTCTGATTCTATGGGGCGCGATTTCCAGCGCGATGATGTTCGTGCGCACGCCTGAATCGTTCTATGTTTTGCGCTTTCTACTCGGCGTGGCGGAAGCCGGTTTCTTTCCGGGCGTGATTCTCTATCTGACGTACTGGTTTCCCGCACGGCGGCGCGCCAAGATCGTCGCGTTGTTCATGACGCCGGTGGCGTTTTCCGGTTTGCTCGGCGGACCGCTGTCCGGCTGGATTCTGCAGAATTTCGACGGCGTGAATGGTTGGGCCGCGTGGCAATGGATGTTTCTGATCGAAGGCCTACCGTCGATTCTGCTCGGCCTTGCCGTCATGCTCATCCTCGACGATCGTCCTTCCGACGCGCGTTGGCTCGATGCCCGCGAGCGGCAGATTCTGGAGCAGGCTCTGGTCGACGACCAACACCCCGCGAGCGGTCACGGCGACTGGCGCAGTCTGCTCGTCCTGCTGAAAAACGCCCGCATCTATGTGCTGACGCTGATCTACTTCGCGCTGGTGGCCGGCGTGATCACCATTTCGTTCTGGATTCCCGCCATCATCAAGTCGGTGTTCGTTGGCGGCACGCATGTGCAGATCGGCTGGCTCACCGCGATTCCCTATGCGTGCGGCGGTATCGGCATGGTGTTGATGGGGCGTCATTCCGACCAGACCGCCGAGCGTCGCTGGCATTGCATTGCGTCCCTGCTCGCGGGCGCGATCGGGATCGCGGCGCTGGGCGCGGCGTCGCACAGTTTGCCGATGGCACTGGTGGCGATGTCGCTCGCCGCCATCGGCATCTTTTCCGGTTTCGCCACGTTCTGGGCTGCCGCCACGCAATATCTTTCGGCGACGACACTCGCCGCCGGGCTCGCGCTGGTGAGTTCGCTCGGTCAGTTGGGCGGCTTCGTCAGTCCGATCCTGATCGGCTCGTTGAAGGCTTCGACCGGAAGTTTTGCCGCGGGCCTTTATGGAATCGGTGCGATTCTGCTGATCGGCGCGGTGGGAATGTTCTGTCTGCCGGCCCCGCGTGTCGAGGCGACGGCGGTGCGGGTGTCGTAAGGGTTGGAGTTTGAGTTGGTCCGCCGGGTAAGGGCGCATTGCGCGATTGAACGCGCAGCCGCCCTTAGCGACGACTGTCGAATCGCGCCTTCAATGCGCGTCGATAAACGCGGTGACGTCGGCCAGAACCGGTGATTCAGCATTCGGCGCGGCCGAAAACGACTTGTAGAGCTTATCGTGATCGTAACCCGGATATTTTTTCAGTTCGACGACGCCGTGATGCGCGCGCACTGCGTCTGCGAGACGATCGCTGTTACGCGGATCGACATCGGTATCCGCCGTGCCGGCGGCGAGGAACATCGGCGGCTCGTTTCCGGTGACGAATGCGATGGGCAGCGCTCGCGCGCGCAGTGCCGCTGGAAATATCTCGTCCATGTGAGGGTCGGTCGTCGGAATCGCGGCATACGGTCCCGCGAGTCCGATCATTCCGGCGAGCGAGGTATTGGATATGCCTTGCGCAGCGAGATAACGTGGGTCGGTCGCGAGCATCGCAACCATGTGCGCGCCGGAGGAATGTCCCATGATGAAAATGCGTCCGGGGTCGCCGCCGAATTCGCGTGCATGATCGTGCGTCCAGCGCACGACGGTAGCAGGGTCGTCGAGAAAGCCGGGGAAGACGGCGTCTGGATAGACGCGGTAGTCCGCCGCGACCGTTACGATACCTCGCGCGGCGAGCGCTTGCGCGACCCCGCGCGAATCCGAGCGATGACCACTTTGCCAGCCGCCGCCGTAGAAATACACGACAACGGGATAGTTCGTGCGGGTGCGCGGCTCGGGCGTATAGACGTCGAGTCGCTGACGGCGCGACGTGCCGTAGGCAATGCCGCCCGAATCGTGCCCGCGCGCCCGATACGCGAGTACGCCGGCTACGCATGCGGCCAGTGACAGTGAAATGAACCTTCGTCTTGGCATTGCAGGCATGTTGCTGTCGCCTTGCGATTGTTAACGGGAAAGACGGATGTCGTGCGCTTGAGCGGCGCGCAAGTTTTAAAGCGAACGCGTGCTCGTTCATTGATAACGTACCAGGCACGCGAGGCGCTCGTGTCGACAATTTACAGCGAGCCGCTGGCCGACCCGCACTTCTTATTAAACGACATCTGAAAATGGCTGTACGTGCGGAAGATATCGTTTTGGAGGAGTGAATCGGCTTACGCTTTAAAAAGCGCGCCGATCAACGGCAGGCTGCTACGGGACTTTCAAGGTCGCGTGCCGATCACCTTCTGTAAGCGATGTTGTTCGACTTCATCGCCTGGCGCTTGACGCCAGGCGATGCAAAGTCTCAATGGCACGCCGTGAATGAAAACGGCGCCGCTATGCCCGACATTCCACTTCACAAATCCGAACTGAGGAGAATCGCTCCGTGCCGATTTGCGCGCTCGATGTGCTTGACCGCGTCGGCGAACTGGGCCAGATCATATTCGGCCTCTACCTCGAATTTTTCCGGTGAACCGCGGCCCATTTCAATCGCTTCCGCCACGTCATCGCGCCGCTGTTCAGCTGAAGTCTGCTGCATCCAGCGTGAAGACGACACGCCTTTAAACATGATTTCGCGAGCCAGCGCGGAAAGCGGGAATGTAATCGGTTCCGGGGACATGACGCCGTAAAGTAAAAGGGCGCCGCCGTCGCCGAGTAGCGGGACGAGATCGCCGATCATCGCGCCGGCAACCGGGTCCATGATGACCTGAAGCGGCCGCGATCCCGCAGCCTGGCGCAGTTGATCGGGCCAGTCGGATTCGGCCGTTGAAACAACCGGCAAATCCGGGAACCGGCGCGACAGCATCTTCGCCCCGTTTTCACTTCGAACCGCGCCGATTACCTTCAGGCCGCGCCTGTGCGCTGCAAGGGTCAGGAAGCGCGCAACCGACGAGCCGGCCGCGTTCAGGAGAATCGGTGTCTCACGACCCGCCTCCGGCACTGCACGTTGTGCTTCACGCAGCAGCATCAATGCGATCACCGCGTTCGGGAGCATCTGGACGGCGACTGCATCGGGCAAATCATCGGGGATGGGCGTCACCAGTTCGACGCGCGTCTTGACGCGTTCTGCCCATGCGCCCGGGCTCGGATTAAAAATCACGCGCATGCCCGGCTTCAGACTCGACGCATCCACGTCTTCGCCTACGGCCTCGACAATGCCGACGCCGTCAGCGCCAGGGATCAGGAATCCGTCCGCAGGCATCGGGAAATTGAACTTCCCTCGGACCATCATGAGGTTGCCGGGATGAAGCTGACGCTTGGTCACGCGAACCACGACTTCGCCAGGGCCGGGCGGCGTGGGATCGGGCAGGGTTGTCAGTTCGAGAACTTCATCCGGGGCGCCGAAGCGGTTAAAGACAATGGCTTTCATTACTTTCACTCCACGTTAAGGTCGTGGAGTGAGAATAGGCAGTTTATTACGCCGTGATTAGGGGGTATTCTTTTGGTCCGGCTTCAAGCAAACGTTGAAACTCACTGGTCATGGAAACGCTCGCCAACCTCGAATCATTCGTGAGAGCCGCCGAGGGCGGCAGCTTTGCGGAAGCCGGACGCAGACTGGGACTGACTGCGGCCGCAGTCAGCCGAAACGTGGCGATGCTCGAACGCAATCTCGGCGTGCGACTCTTCCAGCGATCGACCCGCAAACTGTCGCTCACGGATGTCGGCGAACAGTTCTTCATGTCGATCGGCGGCAATCTCAGCGCACTTCAGGCGGCGATTGCCGAAGCGGCAGCGCAAAATAGCGAGCCGGCAGGTGTGTTGAAAGTCAGCATGCCGCCGACATTCGGCGTCATGCACGTTCTGCCGTTGATGCCAGCTTTTCTCGCAAAGTACCCACGAATCCGGCCAGAGTGGCACTTTGAAAACCGCCAAGTAGATCTGATCGCCGAGAACTACGATGCCGCCATCGGCGGCGGGTTTGAACTTTCGCCCGGTCTCGTGTCGCGGACGCTGGCTCCGGTTTATGGCGTTGCCGTGGCTTCGCCTGCCTATATGTCTGGTCGACCGCTGCCGACCGACCCTTCAGAACTGGCTGCCTACGACGGCATTGTCATGCGGTCGCCACGCACCGGCAAAATTCGTCAATGGATGCTTCGTACTGAAAGCGGAACCGAGATGGCGGGGCCGCTTGCCGAATCTACTGTCGTGAATGACCCTGGCGCAGTACGCGAGACCGTGCGCCTCGGCTTGGGCGTGTCGCTGATTGCACTGTTCGATGTGCTGCCTGATCTGGAGCGCGGGGACCTGGTTCGGCTACTGCCGGACTGGTACGCCGATGTCGGCTCGATTTCGCTTTACTACGCGTCGCGGACGCTGATTTCGGCCAAGACGCGCGTCTTTGTCGACTTCATCATGAACTCGTTCGAGAGCGACCGGTTACGTTCTCTCAGGCCTTGGCAGAAGCTCTGATCAGAATCAAGTTGTCGGTGTCTTGGGGACTTCGGTCGGCTTGTCGACTGAATTCTTCACGGCGATGAACGGCCACTTTGAGCTGTTCGACACGGCGCGCTGGATCGTCGACAATTGGCGACCGAAACCAGATAAAACAACCGTCGACGTCAACGCCAATGAAAAACTCATCCCCTGTTGCGCTTATTACCGGTTCGACGTCTGGCATCGGCGAGGCCATTGCTCGTCGACTTTCAAGCGACGGATTCTCCGTTGTCCTGCATTCGCGTAGTTCAGTCGAAACAGGGCAGGCCTTAGCCCGCGAACTCGGCTCCGCGATCTATGTTCAGGCTGACATGGCCGACGACGCGGACCGGATACGGCTCGTCCGGGACGCCGTCGCCGCGTGGGGACGACTCGACGTCCTGGTCAACAATGCGGGGATCAGCCGAGTGATTCCGCATGCGGACCTGGCTGCGGCTACGCCGGAAGTGTGGGCGGAACTACACGAGATCAATGTCGTCGCTCCATTTCGCTTGATAGCAGAGGCGGAGACTGCGTTACGGGATGCAGCTCGACGTGGCCGCCCAGGTTGCGTCATCAACATTAGTTCGCATGCGGGTGTCCGACCAAAGGGCGCTTCAATCCCCTATTCGTCGACCAAGGCCGCACTCAACCACATGACTCGCTTGCTCGCGGTATCGCTTGCGCCGGATATCAGAGTGAACGCTGTTGCTCCAGGGCTAGTGGACACGCCGTTGACCGCAGACTGGACGCAAGCACAGGAGCTTTGGAAAACAAAAGCCCCAATGCGGCGGTCAGCGAGGCCGGAAGACATTGCTCAGGCGGTTGCGATGCTGGTGGAGTCGGATTATCTGACCGGGGAGATTTTGCTTTCGGATGGTGGGTTGAATCTTGTGTAGGGAGTTGTAGTCCGGCCAGAAGTGGTCGCCTGAATCTCGCTGCCGAGTGTCCGTTCTCGAAATACTACGCGCCCCACACTGAAGGCGCGATGAACTGCGGTGCGCCTGTAGGCTAGCGGATCGATTTCGCAACTCGAAGCGTCGTGCTAGCATCTGCGTCCCACCGGAGATTGGAGAGTATATGCGCAGTGTGCTTGCTACCTTGGTGTCGCTTCTTATACTTGTTGGCTGTGCACAGCCCCGACACCCTGATACAAGCATCGAGTGCAAATTCTCGCCGCCTGAGTATCCGGCACTCTCGCGACGCAACAGGGAAACGGGAACGGTAGATGTACGAGCAACGACAGATAGCGACGGGAAAATTACTGGCGTCGTGCTTGAAAGAAGTAGCGGCTATCAACGCCTAGATGCTGCTGCACTAGCCGCTATGCGCTCTTCAACATGCGAACCTGTCTACCGTAACGCTACTCGCGCACCGTTTTCACTGACGCAAACCTTCCGCTTTAACTTGACGGACTAGATTCACTTTCGACTTAATACGGCGCCTGTTGGCGACAACGCATTGCAGCAATTCTTCCGCGCTCGCAGGTCCATAAGCCTGGCGATGACGCAACATGCAAGGTGTATTGGACTCCCGGCCGGGCGATCGAACTCGAGTCGCGCTCTTTGATGTTCACGTCGAGAGCAATGACTCGATCGCCGTGTGACCGCTCTGCGTCGGACAGCAGTCATCGATAAATGCTTTATGAACGTCCGCTCAGGGGTGAACTGAGTTAATCCGCGTTGGGCAGTAATCGGCCATGAAGGGACATTCGCCCGCACCGTCGCTCGGACATTCGGACGTCGGCTCCGCTCCGTAATCGGCCATCCAGTCGTAAAATCAAACGGGCCGTGCGCGCAGAAACAGCAGGGGGCCCATGGCTTAAAGGCGACAAGCTTACCGGTTACACCACCCCTCTCATGCCTCCGCAACCAAACACCGCCTTGACAACTCGCCTGCTACAAGCAGGGGCATGCGGTCGAACGCCACCTCGGTCAGTCGGTCTATTACAAGTGCCAGTGGCGAACTTACTTCGATATGTGCCAACCACTTATCCGGGTAATACCGGGCGAAGTTACCCGCGATATGGAGCGCCACGTATAGCAAGCCGAACTCGTTCAAAGACTCTTGCCGGGCGCTGAACCACGTATTGTTGACGTCCGGACACACACCCCAAGGCAACTTCCCGGGCACGTCGATTGACCCAGGGAACTGCAACATAATCCCGCTGGGATATTCCTTTACGTTGACGCGTTCCAGTCCTCGTGGCGCAAATGAAACTAATTCCATGAAGTCGTTCATCGTCGAGGGAAGCGCTGGGTGGACGATGATAGTGATAGACGGCTCTGGATTGTCACCGCCAGATACGGCTGTGCATGTGGCGCGTACGAGCTTTGGCTTTACTCCATAGGCTGCAAGAATCTCAACCATCTGAGGCAGCCCCAATAAAACGTCGAGCAAGCTGAGTCCGCTTTTCGGGTACGCCTCCGGTTCGGCGTCTGAACCGGCCATAAGCGCCTGTACCCTAGACGTGGTTGCGAGGTTGCCCTCATGTGTTTGGGAATATCGACCAACAATGGGAAGCTCGCGGCTTGAGCGTCGCCAAACCTCGAAGGTTCCGCGTGGGGACCCATCGGGCGCGGTCTGCGGCTTGGCTCGCAATGCGGTGGCCGCCAAGTCCAAGCTATCCGGTGGGGCGACTGCGTTGGCGAGTGACAGCTGGAGTCCGTGACAGCCATGGAACTCGCGTAGCTTCTCAAGCCGACTATCGGCACTCTGCTTCATCAGGACTTCCGCCAGAGCAAGGGACATTACGGCGTAGTACAACAGCACGGGGCGCGTCGCGAGACTTACAGATCGAGCGGCATCGTAATACTCTCTCGCTTGCATCAAACACTGACGAAGCTGCGTGGCTTGCTTTCTCGCATTGGTCCGCTGCTGCTGCGGCAACTGATGCAGATCGGTTATCTGACCGGTAACCGCCTCGACGTTTTGGAAGTGAGCGAGTCGTCCCCAAGCATACTTGCCAACATCTGTCGTTCGAAACGTGCTGCACTCAGTAATAATCAATCGAATCTCCCCATATGTTGGTATTTCGTGTTGCCGGTGCTACGGACGTTTTGTCGACAGACTGCCGAAGGTTAGTCGGTCTTCTTCGGCATAGCCACTTCGGCAGCAGCGAAGACCTCCTCAACCGCGCTGACATGCCAAACGCGGCCTAAATCTGAATCCGGATTCACCCTCCCCGAGTAGATACCAAGGAACTCCCAAGCCGCAGAGCCAGCGGCTATACTTGTCGAGACTCGGTCATTTTCAAACTTCGTGAAACCGTTCACCCGATATGCAATGACCGGCGAACCAGACTGGCCTTGACGTGTTCGACAATCAATTAAAAACGTTGGGTTATCTGGCGTCACAATTCCCAATTCCTGCGCCATGAACCCAGTCGCCCAAATTGGAAACCGGCCGGTTGACGATAGGCCAAACGGGAAGCCGATTACGCTAATGGGTTCGGCGGGGCGAATTGCCATGTCAACCCGATCGAGATTCGACTTAAGGTAGTACGGCAGCTTATGGACATCGCTTCCCCATTTCAAATTGAGAGCAACCAGGTCAGCCAAGGCACCCAGACGTGGGTGTTCGATCCACCACGGCTGTCCGTCATCCTTGAATAAGGGTAGTCTAATACATTGCCACTCCCCTAAATGCAACGGCTCCTTATGAAAATAAATAAGAACGTTGTCGGGAATCGCACCGTTTTTACTGAGGCAAACGCCTGTTTCTTGGTGTCTGCCCGTGACGTTATGACGATTTGTAATTAACGCGCAATGTGAGGATTGGTCATTGGCGACGAGAAATGCAGTACCACTGCTAAGAACTGTTTCTTGGAATCGCATTTCGATGAAGAGCGACTTCATCGTCGGAATTTCCAAGCGCAGAGTTAATGCGCTTCCTGGTGCCGCAATCATGTCGGGAGGGGTTGCGGGCTCTTGGGTGCTCATAAATTTTACGATGTGAAGTGGAGATGATTTTAGCAATACGAACTATATCAACACCGTCGACTGAGGTCAGTAATTCGCAAGGCTTCCCAATGGTGCAGGCGTGGCAGATCGTGCAAAAAAATGCCGCCATTCCTAGGGGCCGGCTTCGTCTTGCGGTAGATCTTCAATTTTCTCCACATAACCCCGAATGATGTCGCCGGTACTGAGAGTGCATCTGATCCGATAGAAGGTCTTGGTCGGATCGAAGCCCGTCAGCATTTCATCAACAAGATAGGTGTCACCTTGCGCAAGCACGTAAAGCTCTTTGCTGCCCTCGGCCGGTTTTTCCAGTACCGGCTGACCGACATATGCGGGAGGGGTGTCGTAAGGCTCATTTTCAGTGGGACGGCGTGCGGCTCGAATGTGATCGTGCTTTCGGCGTATCACTTCGATGGTCAGGTCTAGGCACGTTGAGGCATTCTCGCGGTTGACGCTGTTCGCAACGTACGCTGTCGGCTGCCTGATAAACCAGTCGCCTGCAAACTCCAATTGAATAGCTTCAGGTGTCAGTCGCCGGATATTGTTTAGTGTTTGCGTGTTAATACCCCACTCCATGGCATCGACACGCCAAGTTTCGTCGTTGATTTGGATATAGTCGAAGGGCGTGTTTATGTGTTCGGCTATCCATTCTGAGTTGCGAGCCCAATAGTGCGCCTTCCGGCCATTCAGCAAAAACAGACCGATAAGCCCTACGCGAGAAGTGCCATCCCTCGAAACATTGCGATGGTCGTATATGCAATACTCCCGTTCAAACTCGAGAAAAAACGCTTTTCGCGTCGCGATTAGCGATTTTAAATAATCACCATCCGCTAACGCGGATACTGCTTCCTCAAGAAACGGTCGCGAGTTGATCTGGCCTAACAGTTCCGTCAGGAATATTTCCCTAAGTGGCTTTCCGACTGCTGAGTTAAGCACCACGTCAATTGCCACTTTTGAGGCATTCAAATGTCCCTGAACCGTAAGCGGTTCCATTACCTGACCGTAGTGCTTCGCCGTAACCCTCAGCTTGTTCATGGCCCTAAGCGTGCCGGTCTTCGGGATTTTGATTCCTTTTTTCCCAATTGCTGCAATCATTTCGTCGAACGTAAGCTTCTCAATGGCACGCTCTTCGTCCACTTCTTTTTCAATTAACACGGCAAGGAACACTAGTTCGACGGCATCCTGCAAAACGATCAACCCGGCAGTGGCCAAGTATCGGTCGCCTAATCCGCAATTCCTTTCAGCCTGTTCGAGAAGTGCACGCGCTGTTATGAGCGTTTGAAGCGTGGCGTCTTTCATATCGTGGTTCAGCAGGGGGGAGCGCATAGCTTGCCATATTTAACGCCGATTTTGACAAGGCTGACGGCTGCCGAGCTACGAAACTGCTTTCACGAGGCTTCCGAACGTCCAGCCGCTTCATGCATTAGCTTCGGCTGCAGTGGCTTTCTCCCAACCACTCAGCCATTTAATCGAGCGGGAAACCCGCTAACTTGCGCCTACACCGGGCGTGGTATGGCCGACGATCTGATCCTGAAGCGGATTCCGACAATGGGCGGCGCATAAGCGCCACCAAATGCGCGAGAGAGAAGGGCCATTGGACCTTGGAAACGGCCGTTGCTTTCGCAGTATCTCGAACGGCGCCAAAGGGTCGATCACGGTCCGCTGCGTTGGGCGTTAGTCGGCCATCTGCCGACATTCGCCATGGCGGTCACGCGGACGTCCGAGCGACTGCTCCATATAGGTTTCGGACTAGTACGTTGTGCGGATCACGGGGCTGCATACCTTGGGTTTCCGCGTCTGCTGACTTCCCGGTTCACTGCAGCATTTTGCGGCCCCGAGACCCGGGCATCACAATTACGCCGCGAGCAAGCAGGTGAAATCTTTCTAGTTTCGGTGCTGTAATTTGCACCACCGCAATCTCGTCGTTGACAACTATCCGGCGATAGAATTCAACTCCGACTGCGCTACAAAGATTTGCAACAGTTGCTATTTTTTCTTTTAGGCTCGTTCCGCCTTTATTGACAGATGGAAAGTCAACCAAAATCGATCCGCCGCGATATTCGAAAAGGCCACTTTCCAAAAATGCGGACAGGAACTTGATCTTTGTAATGTCAGATGAGGTTCTGCGCTTTGGACTGGGTCGGCCAATGTGGTTCGAAATGTGGCGATATTGCACAGCCTCGAGCACGGCCCTTTCAAGAGCATATTCAGCGTTAAGAGATGCGCCTGAACCGAAGAATTTATCTCCGGTATCTGTCAGCATGAATGACATGAATACTGGTAAACCTGTATCGCAGGAAATGTCATAAACCACAAATTTGGCGCTTTCCTGTATCTCTGCAACTGTTATCAGTTTGGCGATATTGAGAGGTAGCGAACTCAGTCGGACAATTTTTACAGGTTCTGGACTTTTCTTAAAAATCGTTTTAAGTAAAGCGATTCCGATTGCGTCACGCTCGATCACTTCCAGCATCCCATGGAGGGTAGCTTCATCGACATTGACACCAGCGGCGGCGCCGGAATTACTGCTATAACGCATCAAGCTGTGATCATTTATCGATGATATCTCGACGTCCGCAAACGCCTTGAAGTGAGGATAAATCAAAAATGCAGGATATTCGACAATTTTTATTTCAGTTAAGCTGCTAAATTCGATTCTCGTAAAGCATAGATCGGAATTTCCCTCTAATCTTTCGAAATATGGTGCTCCTTTTGCGAGAAATAAATCAGATTTTTCGAGATCGAGTGATTTAACGTTTGAGTGGTGATTGCTTTCAAACTTAACCGTATAGATGTGCTCTATCGCTTCAAAGATAGCTGATGCGAAAGACTGCCGATGCACGCCTTTTCCGGCGCCGTTCACGCTGATGCCACTTCCATTCACGGCGAGGAGGTGTACAGTGTTTATTCTCTTGCCTAAGAGAACGTGATGGACTGAATAATTGCGTTTGGCAAGATGACGTTCGGCTGCGGCAATTGCCAACTCGACGTCTACACTTCGTTCCTCGCCGTGAAGTGAAGTAAGCATATCAATCTTTGCTTAGCTCTATGATTGATAGTAATTCATCGACGTCCTTCACAGGATAGTTCAATATGACCTCTTTGCTCCCTCTAATCGCCACTTGAACTTCGACGGACTGATCTCCGTTCTTTCCAGCCTCCACTAGCGCTTCGTGGAGCTGCCCAAGCATTGCTTGCGCTGACAGAGCCTGCCCCTTTCCTTTCGACTCAAAGTACAAAGTACCCATTTGGCCCTCCGTAATCGGTTTGATAGCTGATACAGGGTTGCGCCGCCTTTCTTTAACTATAGAGCGCATCAACGTGATAGCAGTTGACGCGAGCTGGTTATGTACGTTGCCGCACATAACCAGCAGTTTCGCAACTGTTTATGAGTTTGCGAGAACGCTTACGACATTCAGGTGCATTGCGTTGTCGTGCTACTAAAATCTGCTATGTTTCAATCATAGAGACCGCTACCAAATACTGGCTGGACGACCGAACTACCACTGTTAGCCGCCCTCGAATTTCCGTACGCGCGACCGTCAGCATCGGGTCGCGTGCCGTCGTTCGCCAATAGCATTTCCGCGCCGCTGAAATGACGGCAAAGCGGTGAATAGTGATCGCTTCGCCGACCTTAGCAAGTCTCCCTTAAAAGCGGCGAAACTCGCCAGAGGATCAGCGCAAGTCCGCCGCGTACCGATGAGCGCATTTCGCCGTCACTAGCATGTGCGGAGCGGTGCTGATATAAACGCTATCTACAATTCGAGAATTGCGCCTCGGTCACTCCACGTCACAACAGGCTTTGAGGTATGTCCAGCAACTTCGCTTCCATGACAAGAACGCGAGAGAAACGCGAGCAGATGGCCCGGTCACTCATCTGTGTTGGTGCGCTGGCTGTAACCATATCGGTTTTCACGCCGTGGCACGCCGAGAAAATGACAAATATCTGTTTGATGGATGCACACGGAGATGCCGTGCCTGATCGGCATGCAGAGGGCGTTCTGCGTTACTTTGAACGTAGCTACTATTTAGAGCGCGCTCATGCCGATAATGTAGTCATCGACCGCTGTGACAAGACTGGATGTCAGGTTCCAGACAAGTCGATTCGACAGTTCACTGGCGGGACCGCACAAGCCGAATTTTGTGGCCAGCGCCTCTCAAAGCTCGATGTATCGGGAATAGCCGTTTTTCAACTGACGCAAGAATGGCTTGATCGTGAGTACCAGGATTCCCGCATAGCTACCCGATGGACCGGAGATATTTCTCTCGTGATAGGTAGCCTGTTGCTGTTCTGGTCTCGAAGACGTGGGGAGCATCGCCCGAAGTAACACGCATCATCGTGAATGTGAACAGCGGCTCCGGGTCGATACGCGACCTTCCTACATTAGCAACATCGGCAACCGCCATTCGCAGGCTTTGCCACCGAGCAAGCGCTGCGGACGATCGCGCTGGCCAACGAATGAACGATTGTGGAGCCTGAATCGCATAAGGCCCCGCTATCCCTTTCGCACACTCAACGAATTCCACTTCGCAATCTGCGTGCAATTCAAGCGACCCATGCGCCTGCCGACACGATCGTTTAACGCAGCACTGGCGCCATCCTCACGCGCATCCCATCGTCCTCCGCCTACCTGCCGCCCCTTGCGCCCCGCCAGCATCCAGTATCACCCAACGCCACACCCGCCCAAAAAAATGTGTACAAAAATTAGGTAAATTCCCGAATAAAGCCCAACAAACGCGCGCCATCCCCAAAAAATTGTGTACATTAAATCTACCCACAGCACGATCCAACCATGCTGCGGAGCGGCAAAAACACATAATGGCGGAGACAGCGAAATGACGACGCAAAGTGTTATGGCGGGACCGAGACTCGACCGGATGCCGCTGAGCGGCTTCCACACGAGGATGCTGTGGCTGGTAGGCGGGGGCCTGTTTCTCGACGGGTTCGATGTGTACCTGGCGGGCGGCGTGCTCGGCTCACTTCTCAAAAGCGGCTGGTCGACGCTCGCCATGAACGCGCTGTTCGTGACGGCCACCTTCGCCGGTATGGTCGTGGGTGCGTTCCTGTCGGGGGTGCTCGGTGACCGCTACGGTCGACGTTTCTCGTATCAGGTGAATCTTGCGATCTTCGGACTCGCGTCACTCGCGGGTGCCTTCGCGCCTTCGATGCAGTGGCTGATCTTTTTCCGCCTGCTCATGGGTGTTGGACTCGGAGCCGAACTCGCAATCGGCTATGCGACGCTCAGCGAATTCGTGCCGGCGAGCAAGCGCGGCCGCTGGATCGCGCTGCTTGCTCTGATTGCGAATGCCTCGCTGTTTGCGTCTGCGCTGCTCGCGTGGCTGATCATCCCGAGTTTCGGCTGGCGTCCGATGTTCCTGATTGTCGGTGTGGGCGCCGGGATTATCTGGGTGCTCCGCAAGAAAATGCCGGAGTCTCCGCGCTGGCTCGAAGATCAGGGTCGTTTCGACGAAGCAGAAGCTGTGCTGCGAAGCATCGAGCAGGAGAGTGAACGCGCGACGGGCAGGCCATTGCCGCCGCCCGTCCCGGTCGCGGTGGCCGCGCCTGCGCAAAGGCGTCAGTCGATCTTCGTGCTGTTCACGCCGCCGGTGATTCGTCGCACCTTTCTCGGCGCGACCTTCAGCGTGGTGCAGGGTTTGTCGGTGTATGGGCTGGTCGGCTGGTTGCCGAGTTTCTTCGTCAAGGAAGGCGTGAGCGTGGCTTCGTCGCTCGGCTATACGACGGTGATGAGTCTCGGTGGTCCGCTGGGCGCGCTGATCGGTTTTCTGCTTTCGGACCGCATCGGCCGGCGTCCGTTGATGGTCGGCGCTTCGGCATTCACGGCGCTGTGCGCATTCGTTTATCCGCTCACCGTCCACAACACGCCGCTGCTGCTGCTCGTCGGTCTGTTGCTGGTGGCCTCGATCTTCGTCTGGCTCACGATCGGCTATACGCTGCAAACCGAGCTTTTCGCGACCGAGTACCGTCTGCGCGGCACGGGGTTTTGCCAGACGATGGGTCGACTCGTCACCGCGTTCGTGCAGTTCATCGTCGTGTCGTTGTTCACCTGGGGTGGGGTGACTGCCGTGATTACGTCGCTGGCGGGCGTGCTCGTCGTGCAGGCGCTGATCTTCCTCGTGGCCGGCATCGAGACCAAGCGTAAGCCGCTTGAAGCGCTGACGCCGGACGCCATTGACAGCGACGCCTTCGCGCACGAGATGGCGCTCAACGCGGAGGGCAAGACGCGATGAGAGACTTCCTCGGCTCGCGCTGCATGTTCGGCATTCCGACGCCCTCGGTCAATACCTGCGTGCAGCCCGAATGCGACGACATGCGTCCGGCGGGCGTGACGAATCGCATCTCGCGGATGCATGTTCCCGACCTCGCGGTCCGCTCGAACGAAGACTTCGAGCGCGGCATCGAGGCGCTGTTCGGCGCGCTCGACAACGCTGTCGACCAGGTGATGACCTGTGGTCCCGATCACCTGATTCTCGGTATTTCGGCGCTGTCGATCTGGGGCGGCGCACGGGCGTCGTCGAATGCGCTGAAGGCGCGTATCGCCGCGCGGGCCGGCATGACCGGTCGCGAGGTTGGCGTAACGCTTGCCTCGGACGCGGTGCTGGAGGCGCTCGCCGCTCACGGTGTAAAGCGGCGCATCGCAATCGTGGAGCCGTATTACCCGGTCATCCAGCAACACCTCGAAGCATTTTTCGGCGAAGCCGGCTTCGAGGTCGTCAAGTTCAACCATCTGCAGGGCAAGCAATTCACGGGCTACACCAAAGTCAGCGCGCAGTACCTGGTCGACGCGCTGCGCGAGACGGATACGCCCGACGCGGAAGCCATCGTCCAGTTCGGCGCGAATCTGCCGATGGCTTCGCTCGCCGGAGAAGCCGAGCGCTGGCTCGGGAAGCCGGTGATCGCGGTGAACATCGCGAATTACTGGCACGCCCTGCGTCACAACGGGATCGAAGATCGCGTGCAGGGCTGGTCGACGCTCATGTCGCAATTCTGACGCCAACACGACACTCGGGATGAATGTATGAAAGCACTTTCGAATATCGTCATGCTCGACTTTACGCACATGTTGTCGGGGCCGTACGGGACGATGCTGCTTGCCGACCTCGGTGCGCAGACCATCAAGATCGAACCGCCCGGCGCGGGCGAAGGCACGCGGCGGCTGCTCGCGAACGATCCCGATCATTCCATCGACGGCATGGGGGCGTACTTCCTCACGCTCAACCGCAACAAGCGCAGCGTGTGCATCGATCTGAAAACCGATCGCGGCCGCGCGCTGCTGCTCGAACTCGTGCGTCAGGTCGACGTGGTGTTCGACAACTTCAGCAGCGGTGTGATGACCCGTCTCGGTCTGGGGCATGAGGAGCTTGCACGCATCAACCCGCGCATCGTGACGTGTTCGGTGACGGGCTTCGGTGAAAGCGGCCCGGCGCAGCATCGTCCGGCGTTCGATCTCGTCGCGCAGGGCATGGGCGGCGGAATGTCGATCACGGGCGAGGAGGGCGGCCGACCCCTTCGCGCGGGGATTCCGATCGGCGATCTGGGCGGCGGCATGTTCGGCGCCATCGGTGTGCTCGCCGCGCTCATGGCGCGCCACGAAACCGGACGCGGCCAGCACGTCGATATTTCGATGCTCGACTGCCAGGTGTCGATGCTCAACTATATGGCGACCATGTATGCGATGTCGGGCAAAAACCCCGGGCCGCTCGGCAACGGCCATTTCGTGCACGTGCCCTACGACACGTTCCGCACGTCGACGCGTCATGTCATCGTTGCCGTGCTGACGGACAAGTTCTGGGAGTCGCTGATCGATCTGCTCGATATCGAAGCGCTGCGCGATGCGGCCTATAAAAGTCAGCCGGGGCGATATGCCGCGCGTGAGCACATCAATGCACTGGTGCAGCAGAAGTTCGAGACGAACACGTGCGAGTACTGGCTGGAACAGCTTTCCGCGCGACGTATTCCGTGCGCGCCGGTGAACGACTTCGAGCACGTATTGAGCGATACACAGGTTCGTAGCCGCAACATGTTCGTGCCGGTACGCGCGCCCGACGGTCGCATGGTCGAGATGCCGGGCAATCCGGTGAAGCTGTCGGAAACTCACGAAGACACCTACGCACCGCCGCCGACGGTTGGCGAACACACAGCCGAAGTGCTCTCGCAGTTCCTCAAACTGAGCGAGGCCGATCTGGCCGCGCTTGCCCGAGACGGCGTCATTCAGTGAGGTACCCATGCCGGAAATCATTCGCATCACCGAAGTCGGGCTGCGTGACGGCTTGCAGAATCAGCCCGTCGCCGTGCCGTTGCAGGGCAAGCTCACGCTGCTAGAGGCGCTCATCGAAGCAGGCTTGCGTCATGTCGAACTCACGAGCTTCGTTCGTCCGGACGCAGTGCCGCAACTCGCCGACGCCGCCCAGTTCGTCGAAGCGGCCTTTCATCAGGGACTCACCGCCAGGCTCGATGACTGCATGGCGCTCGTGCCGAACATGAAGGGCTACGAACGTGCTCATGCCGCGGGTGTCCGGTCGGTTGCGCTGGTGCTTGCCGTATCGGAGACGCTCAACGTCCGGAACATCAACATGACCCTCGAACAGGCCACCGTGATCTGCGAAGCCGTCACACGGCGCGCGGTCGCTGACGGCGTTCGTGTGCGCGTTTATCTGGCTGCCGCGATGGGATGTCCGTTCGATGGGCCGAGTCCGCCTGAGCGCGTGCACGCGCTGGCCGCGCGAATGATCGACGCGGGCGCTGACGTGATCGCGGTTGCGGATACGATCGGAGCAGGGCATCCGGCAGACGTGCCCGCGCTGTTCGACCCGCTTGTCCGCGCCTACGGTGACACGCGTATCGCCGCGCATTTCCACGACACGCGCGGGCTCGGCAGCGCGCTCGCCTGGCAGGCGGCGCTGTCGGGCGTGCGTCAGTTCGATGCATCGATCGGCGGCCTCGGCGGATGTCCGTTCGCGCCGGGCGCGTCGGGCAACGTCGCGACCGAGGACCTCGCTTTCCTGTTCGAACAAGCGGGCTTCGCCACCGGTATCAACCTCGACCGTCTGCCCGACGTGCTCGACACCGTCGAAGGCCTGCTCGGCGTGCGTCATCAGGGACGCGTCGCGCCGTGGCTCCTGAGTCAGCGCAAGAAGCGCGGCTCACGCGTTTCTTCAACCCCGATTCTTTCTTCCTGAGCGGCCATGACGAACACAGGTTTCTCCTCACCGCTCGCCGACCCGTTCGTGTTGCCGGGCGGCACGCACCTGCGCAACCGGGTCGTACATGCGTCGATGAGCACCTTCATGTCCGACAACTCGTACGTGACGGACCGCCTGATCCGCTACTTCGCGAACCGCGCGCAAGGCGGCGCGGGCGCGGTCGTCACCGAGCCGCTTTCGATGGCGCGGCATCAGCGGGTGTGGGACCGCGTGCGAGTCTGGAACGACGACAATCTCGACGGCCTCACGCGTTGGGCCGAAGCTGTCGAGCGTTACGATTCGCGGCTCTTCGGTCAGATCCAGGACCCGGGTCGCGCGCGTCACGAATCGGGCCGCAGCTTCAACGCAATCGGCCCGTCGCGTCTCGCCGACGATCTGAGCTGGTCGATGCCGCGTGAGCTGGCAGCTAGTGAGATTCGCGAACTGATCGACGATTTCGCGGCATCGTCGGCGCGATTGCATCGCTGCGGTTTCGCGGGTGTCGAGTTTTCGGCGGGACATGGGCACCTGTTTCATCAGTTCCTGTCGCCGCAATCGAACGTGCGCACCGACGAATACGGCGGCGACTGGCACGGCCGCACCCGCTTTCTGCGCGAATTGATCGAGGCGATTCGCGCGTGCTGCCCGCGCCAATTCGCCATCGGCCTCAAACTGCCCGGCGACGACGGCGTGCCCGGCGGCATCGATCCCGACGCTGCGGCGCTCGTCACATCGATGCTGACGCGCTCGGGCGACGTCGACTACGTGTGCTTCGCACAAGGCTCGCATGCTCGCTCGCTGGAGATGCACGTGCCGGATCGCTTCGGCGAGCGCGTGCCGTACGTCGGCCTGATCCGGCGCTTGCGCGAATCCGCTAACGGCGTGCCGGTGATGGCGCTCGGCCGCATCACCGATCCGGCCGAAGCCGAAGCCATTCTCGAACGCGGCGACGCCGAACTGATCGGCCTCGGCCGCACGCTCATCGCCGATCCCGCGTGGCTCGACAAGGCCTTGCAGGGCCGCACTCACGACATCCGCTATTGCGTGTCGTGCAACACCTGCTGGGACACCATCATCACCTATAACCGGCCGCTCGCCTGCATCAACAATCCGCGCGTCGCCGAGCCCGATGAGGTTGATTTCAAACCGCAGCCTGCGCCGGTAAAGAAGCGCGTGGCGGTGGTGGGCGCGGGCGTCGCCGGGCTGGAGGCGGCCTGGGTCGCGGCAGCACGCGGTCACGACGTGATCGTCTACGGCGCGAGCCGGTAACCGGGCGGCAAGGCGCATTTGCGCTCGCATTTGCCCGGCGGCGAGACGATCACCAGCGTGTACGACTACCAGTTCGTCGCCGCACAGCGCGCGGGTGCGCGCTTCGAACTGGGGCGCAAGGCAGGCATCGACGAGATACGCGAATTCAAGCCCGACGAAGTCATTCTCGCGACGGGCGCGACGCATAGCGTGCCGTCGTGGGTGCCCGACGACTATGCCGACGCAGGTCTGATCCCCGACATCAACACGGCGATGGCCGAGCTTCTGCGTCATCCATCGCGCCAGCCGGGCAGCGCCGTGCTGTTCGACATGGATCAGGGCGAGGGCACGTACGCGGCCGCCGAACTGCTGGCGACGATCTTCGAGCATGTGGTGATCGTCACGCCGCGCGAAGCGATTGCGCAGGAAGTCGCGCTGGTCACGCGGCAAGGCTTCCTGCGGCGTCTCGCGCTTGCGCGTGTAAAGGTGCTGACACTGAGCGAGCCGGTGATCGGTGAATCGTTCGAGACGCAAGGGCGGCTCGAATATCGGAACGTTTACAACGGCGACGCCGGCTTTATCGACGACGTCGCGTTTCTCGCCTATGCCACGCCGCGCGTGCCCGATATCTCGCTGCTCGGACCGTTGCAACAACATGGCATTCCCACCCGGCTAGTCGGCGACTGTCGAACGGGTCGCGGCATTCTCGCGGCGACCGCTGACGGTCACGAAGCCGGCAACGCAGTCTGATGAGTCATCTAAACAAGGAGAATCCTCATATGGCCTCGATTTCACTGTCCAGCATCGACGCTGCAACCGCGCAGACCGCCATTGCCGCGGCTGCGGAATACGCCCGCTCGAAGGGGCTGCTGATGTCGATCGCAGTGTGCGATCACGCGGGTTTGCTCAAGGCACTCATGCGGATGGACGGCGCGTCGCAAATCTCGTTGGGCATTGCGCAGGACAAGGCATACACGTCTGCGGCCACGGGCCTTGCGACTCATCGGTGGCATGATTTCATCAAGGACGACGCGCCGCTTCTGCACGGATTCGTCCATACGCCAAGGCTCGTGGTGTTCGGCGGCGGCTTTCCGATCATCGAAGACGGCGCGGTCATTGGGGCGATCGGTCTGAGCGGCGGTCACTACTCGCAGGACATGGAATGCGCTCGCGCAGGGCTCAAAGCGATCGGCTGCACGTCGAACGACTAGCGCAGACTAGAATAGTGCTCCGGCAACGCAACCACCATCACGATCCAGCACTATGAAAAGGGCCGTAGACAAGGCTTACGAAGCGATTCGCGAGGCCATTCTTTCGCGCGAACTGCAGATCGGCGCGCAACTCACCGAGACGGATCTCGCGGCGCAACTCGGCGTTTCGCGCACGCCCGTGCGTGAGGCGCTGCGTCGGCTTTCCAACGACGGGCTCGTGCAGTTCACGTCGAGCCAGCGTGCTTCGGTGGCGTCGTTCGACGTCGACGACGCTGTCGAGATTTTCCAGTTACGTGCCACGCTTGAAGGCATGGTGTGCTCGATCGCGGCCACACGTATTTCCGACAACGAAGTCGCGCTGCTGGAAGGACTCGCCGACAGCATGGAACGCGAAGCGCGCGAGCGGGAGGAGGGCTTCATCGAACGCATTTCCTCACTGAACAGCGAGTTTCACCGGCGCATTCTGGAAGCGGCGGGAACGAAGCGGCTCGCCAACGTCCTCGCGGGAATCATCGAGCTTCCGGTGGTGCTGCGTACGTTTCATCGTTATGACGACAGGCAGCTTGCGCGCAGCCTCGGACATCATCGCGAGATCATCGACAGCTTCAAGGCCGGTGACGGCGAGTGGGCGCGCAGCGTGATGCAGGCGCATATTCTCGCGGCGCGCGCGAGCTATTTGAAGAGCGGGACGGGTAAGGAAGCGAGATAGATTCGCTTGTCGAACGTGTACGACTGACGTTAGATGCCTGCGCAAGTGCGTAGCCATCGAGCGTTCGTGTGGACCTACCCACGACAGACGTGTAACGCCACACCTATTCCACCGGCGCGACCACATGCGAAGTGTCACTGCCGAACTGGGAAATCGGCATTGTCTCGCTGTAGCGCACCAGTAGCCAACTGACCAGCGCGGCGCACGCCGCAAGGATTGCCGCCGCAAAGATCATCGTCTGATAGCCGCCGGCAAAACTGCGGATAGCGAGCTCATGCAGATGAGCCGCGTCTGTCGACCCAATCGCGGGGTTCAGATTCCCCGCAGCCACGCTGCGAATGAAACTGGCGTTATCGGCCGGACTCGATGCGGGTAGCGCGCTGGAAATGCTTCGCGAGATGCTGGCAAAGAGCACGGCGCCAAGTGCCGCAAAACCAATGACAATGCCGCTGAAGCGCGCAGTGCCTGACACGCCCGAGGCCATGCCTGCCCGCTCCGGTGGAATCACCGCCATGCTCACCTTCGCGATCTCGCCGTTGAGTATGCCGGCGCCGCATCCCGCGACCAGCATCCCTCCGAGCAGCGATAGATAGTCCAGTCGCGGAATATTCATGGCCATCCACGAAAGCCCGACGGCGATCAACAGAAGTCCCATGGTCAGCAAGGCGCGGCCGCTCAGACGATACGCCAGGTAGGTCGCAACGACTCTCGGAATGACGATGAGGGGTATTGCCATCGGCAGCATCAGCAAGCCGGCTTTCTGCGGGCCATTTCCCAATCCGCTTTGCAGGAACACCGGCAAAAAGGTAAGCATGGTGAGTAGAGCAGAGGCATACGCCACACCGGTGATGTTCGCGCCGACATAAGTGGGCTTGCGGAAGAATTTCAGGTCCAGCATCGGCCTTGCCTGTTTTTTCTCGACCACCACGAAGGCGATGAACAGCACTGCGGCAGCGGCGAATTCGCCCGCTATTTTTGCGTTGCCCCAGCCATCGCGATTTCCGGAAATGAGCGCGAGCGTGGTGAGGAAAAGGAAGGAACTGAACGTCAGGAAACCGAGTATGTCGATGCGCGTCGCGTCAGGGTCTCCGGATTCTTCGACGGCGTAAATGGTGAGCGCGATCATCAGCGCCCCAACCGGAATGTTCATGTAGAACGCCCATTGCCAACCGAAGACCTGGGTGATGAATCCGCCGGCGACGGGTCCGAGAGCGATCGCGACGCCAATCACGGAGCCCCAGAATGCGAATGCCTTCGCGCGTGCCGGTCCGCGAAAGCTGTGGGACAGCGTTGCCAGCGCGGCACTCAGTTGCATGGCTGCGCCGATCCCCTGAATGGCCCGTGCACCGTTGAGCATTGCGACGCTGGTCGCTGCGCCACACGCCAGCGAAGCGAGTGTGAATACGCAGAGGCCGAGAATCAGCATGCGCTTGCGACCGTAACGGTCAGCGAGCGCGCCGGACGGCATGACCAGCGACGCGAAGGTCAGCGTGTAGGCGCTGATTACCCACTCGATCGCGGAGAAGTCCGCGTGCAACGAGTGCGCAATGGATGGCAACGACACCGCGACGATGTTCGAGTCCAGATTGATCATGAAGGACGGCACTGAAACGCACAGCAAGACGAGGAACATTCTGGCTCGATCTCGTGCTGGGCAAATATCCTGCTGCGACATGGCTCTCTCGAAGAATTGACCGCAAATAGTGGCATATGCACATATCAAGATAGGGGCATATACTACTATCTGTCAAGGACCTTCAACGGAGCATGGGTTTCATGGGAAAACGCGGACAGAGCAAAGGCGCACTCGAACGGCAGGCGGACGCCACGGCTGGGCTACCTGAGCTAACGGATGCGACCCGGTGTAACGGAACCGCGTTGCGCAAGGCTATGCGCCGGGTTTCGCAGCTCTATGACGAAGTCCTCGCGCCTTGTGGACTGCGTTCCACGCAGCGCTCGCTATTGATGCATATCGCCCGAGCAGGCAATCCCACCATGGGCGAACTTGCCGAAGCTCTGGTTCTGGATCGCTCGGCGTTGGCGCACAATCTCAAGCCTCTTGAGCGCGACGGCTTCATCGAAATCGTGGTGGATGACAAGGACCGTCGGAGTCGACGGATTGCTCTGACGACTTTGGGTAACGCGAAACTGGCGGAGTCGATGAAGCTTTGGGCGCAGGCGCAGCGACGGTTCGAGCACGTTTTCGGCGAGGAGGAGGCGCGCGCTTTACGCGCGACGCTGCACAGAATTGCGTCGTCGCAATTCGAAGAGGCGTTTCTTGCTGCGCCTGATTCGTGAGGCCGACTGGCGGCGCGCTGCCGCTGGAACTCAGTCTTTCAATTCCAACGCACGAAGACCGGCGACGTTGAACACCGTCAAACCAGACCCATGATTACCGAGCTCCGCGTCCTCGCGGGTTGCGCTACCGCTCTAGGAGCGGTAGGAGTTCGTTAATTATGCCCGGCTGGAACGTGCAGGAATCACCTCTCGCCAAAGCCGCCGCCGCCCGGCGTCTCCACCACGAACACATCGCCCGGGCTCATCTCGACACTCGCGATATGACCTAGCGCGACAATCTGACCATCCGCTCGCTCTACGCGATTGCTGCCGCGTCTTCCCGCGTGCCCGCCACCCGCGCCGAAGGGCGCATGTATGCGGTTATTCGACAGGATCGACGCCGTCATCGGCGCGAGAAAGCGAATGCGCCGCGTCGCGCCATTGCCGCCGTGCCAGCGTCCCGCGCCACCCGATTCCGCGCAGATGAGATGCGACTCGAGCCGGACCGGATAGCGCCATTCGAGCACTTCGGGATCGGTCAGACGCGAGTTGGTCATGTGCGTCTGCACCGCATCGACACCGCTAAAGCCGTTGCCCGCGCCGCTGCCGCCCGCAATCGTTTCATAGTACTGGTAGCGGGCATCGCCGAAAGTGAAGTTGTTCATCGTCCCCTGGCTCGATGCCACGATACCGAGCGCGCCATACAGCGCGTTGGTGATCGCGGAAGACGTCTCCACGTTGCCCGAGACTACCGCTGCCGGATACACCGGATTGAGCATCGAGCGGTCCGGAACGATCACCGAGAGCGGCTTGAGGCAACCCGCGTTGAGCGGAATGTCGTCGCCAACCAGCGTACGGAACACATAGAGCACCGCTGCCATGCAGACCGCTTTTGGCGCGTTGAAGTTGTTGGGCAACTGCGCGGACGTGCCGCTGAAATCGACCGTGGCGCTGCGCGCCGCGGTATCGACGCGAATCGCGACCTCAATCACCGCGCCGTTGTCGAGTTCGTAGCGATAGCTGCCGTCCTTCAGCGCGCCTATTACGCGGCGTACGGCCTCCTCGGCGTTGTCCTGCACATGACGCATGAAAGCGAGCACCACATCACGGCCGAACTGCGCGACCATCCGGCGCAATTCGTCCACGCCTTTCTGATTGGCTGCGACCTGAGCGCGCAGATCTGCCATATTCTGCGCGATATTGCGCGCCGGATAGCGGCCCGATCCGAGCAGGGCGCGTGTCTCTGCATCGCGCAACACGCCTGCGGAAACGAGTTGCCAGTTGTCGATCAATACGCCTTCTTCCTCGATGTGCGACGAGGGTGCGGGCATCGAACCCGGCGTAATGCCGCCGATATCCGCATGGTGACCGCGCGAGCCGACATAGAAGAGCGGTTCGGGCAAACCGTCGGCGAACACCGGCGTGATGACGGTGACGTCGGGCAAATGCGTGCCGCCGTGATACGGGTCGTTCAGCATGAACACGTCGCCGTCGCGCATCGTGCCGCGATTGCGCTCGATCACCGTCTTGATGCTCTCACCCATCGAGCCGAGATGCACCGGCATGTGCGGCGCGTTGGCGATCAGATTGCCGGCGTCGTCGAAAATCGCGCACGAAAAGTCCAGACGCTCCTTGATATTCACCGAATACGCCGTGTTTTGCAGACGCAAACCCATCTGCTCGGCAATCGACATGAAGAGGTTGTTGAAAATTTCAAGGCGCACTGGGTCGGCTTCAGTGCCGATGGAGCGACGTGTGGGCAGCGCCTGCACACGCGTCATCACCACGTTGCCCTGTGCCGTCAGCGCCGCTTGCCAGCCGGGTTCGACCACGGTCGTGCCGTTCTTCTCGGCGATGATCGCGGGACCATCGAGCGTGTCGCCTGCATGGAGCGTGTCGCGCTGATAGAGCGAGGCGTCGTGCCATGTGCCGCCCGAATACAGGCGCACGGTCGTTTGCGCACGAAGCGCGTCGCCTGCCGTACGCGGCGAAAGCCGGCCCGCATCGACGGGCGCATCGGAATGACCAATCGCTTCGACGGACGCCAGTTCGACGACGAGGGGCGTGTCCGCCATCAGGAATGCATAGCGTTGTCGATAAGCAGTTTCGAACGCGGCGCGCATGTCGTCGATACTGCCGCTTGGCACGGCAAGCGACGAATCGGTGCCCTGATAGCGCAGGTGCACGCGGCGCTCGGTCGTGATGCGCGCGGCGTCCACGCTCTGTTCGAGCAAGGCGCGCGTGGCGTCGTCGGCGAGCGCGTCGAGTGCGGCTTCGAGTGTGGGCAGCGAGGTTTCGTCGAGCGTCATTTCGAGCGCACGTTCGCGCATGGCTGTCTGGTCCGCGAGACCCATGCCGTAGGCGGAGAGCACGCCCGCAAGCGGGTGCGCAAACACGCTCGTCATGCCGAGCGCGTCGGCCACGCCGCAGGCATGCTGGCCGCCTGCGCCGCCGAATGTCGTCAGCACATATTGCGAAACGTCGTGACCGCGCTGAACCGAAATTTTCTTGATCGCGTTTGCCATGCTGCCGATCGCGATCTCCAGATAGCCTTCGGCGAGTTCCTCGGGCGTGCGGCGTTGACCTGTCGCCGTGAAGATTTCATCTGCCAGTGCCTGGAAGCGTTTCTCGACCACGTCGCGGTCGAGCGGCTGGTTCGCATGCGGACCGAACACGTGCGGAAAATAGTCGGGCTGGATCTTGCCGAGCATCACGTTGCAGTCGGTGACGGCGAGCGGGCCGCCGCGCCGGTATGCAGCCGGGCCGGGATTCGCGCCCGCCGAATCGGGGCCGACACGCAGACGTGCGCCGTCGAAGCCGAGCACCGAGCCGCCGCCGGCCGCCACCGTGTGAATGCTCATCATCGGCGCGCGCATGCGCACACCGGCCACCTGTGTCTCGAACACGCGCTCGAATTCGCCGTTGAAGTGCGAGACATCCGTCGACGTGCCGCCCATGTCGAAACCGATCACACGCTCGAAGCCTGCCGCCTGTGCCGCCCGCACCATGCCGACAATACCGCCTGCCGGTCCCGAGAGAATCGCGTCCTTGCCCTGGAAGACATCGGCGCGCGTGAGTCCGCCGCTGCTCTGCATGAACTGGAGATTCACGCCGGGCATTTCGTGCGCAACCTGATCGACGTAGCGGCGCAGGATCGGCGACAGATACGCGTCCACTACTGTCGTATCGCCGCGCGAGACCATTTTCATCAGCGGCGAGACTTCATGCGAGACGGAAATTTGCGTGAAGCCGATACGGCGCGCTATCTCCGCCAGTTCGCGTTCGTGCGACGTATGGCGATAACCGTGAACCAGCACGATGGCGAGCGCGCGGATGCCGCTGTCGTAGACTTCGCGCAGCGCGCTTTGCGCCGCGACATGGTCGAGCGGCGCGATCACTTCGCCTTGCGCGCTCACGCGTTCGTCGATTTCCACCACGCGCTCGTAGAGCGCTTCCGGCAATGCGATGTCGAGATCGAACAGTCGCGGACGGTTCTGATACGCAATGCGCAGCACGTCGCGAAAGCCGCGTGTGGTGACGAGTGCAAGGGGCTCGCCCTTGCGTTCTAGCAACGCGTTCGTGGCGACGGTCGTGCCCATTTTCACCATCTCGACGACGCGCGGCGTGATGGCTTCACCGTCTTTCAGTCCGAGCAGATGACGAATGCCCGCGACGGCTGCATCGCGATACTGCTCGGGGTTTTCGGAGAGCAGTTTGTGCGTGGTGAGCGTGCCGTCCGGGCGGCGCGCGACGATGTCGGTAAAGGTGCCTCCGCGGTCAATCCAGAATTGCCAGCGGGACGGCGTGCAAACATCGGAGCTTTGATCGTGCGTCATGGTGTCGAGTGGTGTGAGGCGAAATAAGTAACGGAGTGCGGGAGCGTCGTTCAGGCCGATTCGAGTTCGCGGCCGCGCGTTTCGGGCAAGGTGAGCGCGGCGATGATCAGTACGCCGTATGCCGCCACCGCGAAAATGCCGATGCTCGTGCCGAGCCCGAACCGGCTCGCCAGGTGACCGATCAGCACGGGAAACATCGCCCCGATTGCGCGGCCGACGTTGTAGCAGAAGCCCTGGCCGGAGCCGCGTACACGGGTCGGAAAGAGTTCGGTGAGAAACGCGCCCATGCCGGCGAAGATGCCCGACGCGAAAAAGCCGAGCGGAAAGCCGAGCCAGAGCATCGACGCATTCGTGAGCGGCAACGAGGTGTAGGCAAACGCAATCGCCATCGAACCGAGCGCGAACAGAATGAAGTTCGGTTTGCGGCCGATGCGGTCCGTGAGCCATGCGCTGCACAGATAGCCGATGTACGAGCCCGCAATGATCATGGCCAGATAGCCGCCCGTGCCCATCACCGTGAGATGGCGCTCGGTCTTGAGAAAGGTCGGCAGCCACGTCGTGATCGCGTAGTAGCCGCCCTGTGCGCCGGTGGTGAGGAGCGCCGCGCGCAGCGTCGTGGAGAGCAGGCGGGGCGCGAAGATGTCAGTGAAGCGTGGCTTGTCGAGCGCTTCCTGCTGCGCCACCTTCGCGTGTTCGAACACCTCGGGCTCTTTGACGTAGCGGCGGATGAAGAGCACGAGCAAAGCCGGCACGAGTCCGATCAGAAACAACGCGCGCCATGCAACCTCGGGCGCCAGCGCGGAGAACAGGACGGCGTAGAGCAGGGCGGCCATGCCCCAGCCGAGCGCCCAACCCGATTGCACGAGACCGACCGCCTTGCCGCGATCGCGTGCACGAATCACCTCGCCGATCAGCACGGCACCCGCCGTCCATTCGCCGCCGAAACCGAAGCCCATCAGCGAGCGCGCGACGAGCAACTGGCCGTAGTTCTGCGCGAGTCCGCACAACGCCGTGAACACCGCGAACCACAGCACGGTGAGTTGCAGCGTGCGCACGCGGCCGATGCGGTCGGACAGAATTCCCGCGAGCCAGCCGCCGAGCGCGGACGAGAGCAGCGTCATCGTGCCGATGAAGCCGGCGTCCGCGAGCGAGATGCCCCACGTGGCGACGAGCGTCGGAATGACGAAGGACAGCATTTGCGTGTCCATGCCATCGAGCATGTAGCCGACCTTGCAACTCCAGAACGCGCGGCGCGCGCGCGGACCCGCTTCCGCGTACCAGGAAAGCGACGTGCTGTCTGCCACTGGTTTTACGCTGGTGTCGTCGTCGACGCTTGCCGTGAAGGTCTTGCTGTCCATCTTCTGCTCCCGTGGATAGACGCATGAGTAACGAGCGAAGCCACGCCAAAGCGTAGGGATGCGTCATTCCCTCCGGACCGTACGGCCGGATGGCTTCGAAATACCGTGAATGGATCGCGGGGCGCTAGCGCGCCGCGTGCGCTGCGGGAGCGCTCAGAAGATGGCCAGCGATGCGTTGGTGATGTCCGTCATCAGCATGTGGCCGGGCGCGTGAGCCATTGCGATGGGCAGCTTCGCGGCCATCAACGCGGTTTGCGGCGTCACCCCGCATGCCCAGTACACCGGCAACTCGCCCGGATGAATGGTGACTGCGTCGCCGAATTCGGGGCGAGCGAGATCGACGATGCCGAGTTCCGCAGGATCGCCGATATGCACGGGCGCGCCGTGCACGCCCGGAAAGCGGCTCGTGATCTGCACGGCGCGTATCGCGTCGGCGCCGCGCAGCGGGCGCATCGATACGACGAGTTCGCCGCCGAACACGCCCGCGCGCCGGTTCGGAATGTTGGTGCGATACATCGGCACGTTGCGGCCTTCTTCGACGTGACGCAACCCGATGCCTTCCTTCGCGAGCATGTGTTCGAACGAGAACGAGCAACCGATTGCGAACACGACGAAATCGTCCTGCCAGAGCGCGTCGATCGACTCGACGCATTCGCTCAGCTCGCCATCGCGATAAACGTTATATGCCGGCACGTCGGTGCGGATATCGATGTCGCGCCCGAGCGCCGGCACCCGGAAGTCGCCCGGCTCGCCCACGCCGAGTAGCGGACACGGCTTCGGATTCGCATGGCAGAAGCGTAGGAAATCGTGTGCATACGCGGCGGGCAGAATTGCCAGATTGGCTTGCGCGTAGTCGCCGCAATGGCCGGCCGTCGGGCCGCGGAAATCGCGATGGCGTACGGCCTGGCGGAATTCGAATGGAGTCATGGTGTCAGCGTGCGAGGTGAAAGGGGCCGTGCGGCGTGCTGTGTGTTGTGCAGAAAATCACTGCTCAGGACAAAGCATAGAAAAGAAGAAAATTTGACGCCAACTAGTTTTATTTGCGATAAGTGAATAGAATTTCTTAACGAAATCACGGGTTTTCCCGAATCACGTTGAGTTTTTTGGAGCGGTTTCGTTGTCGGTTTTGCCTCGTCGGTCACCGTCTACCTATGAACACACGCTTTCTCGACACTTTCGTTACGCTTGCCAGGCTGCGCAGCTTCCGCACGACGGCGACGGCGCTGCATGCAACGCCCGCCGCCATCTCGCAGCGTCTGAAAGCGCTCGAGGACGAATTGCAGACCACGCTCGTCGATCGCGAAAGCCGCGATTTCCGGCTCACGGCGAACGGCGAATATCTGCTCGGCTACGCGAAGGCCGTCGTGGAAGCGACGCGCCAGCTACAGGCCGCCGCGTCGCATGAAGGCGCGATGCGCGGCAAGCTGCGACTCGGTGTGATCGAAACCGTCGTGCATAGCTGGCTCGCCGATTACATGAGGCGTCTCGCAGACGACTTCCCGCAACTCGAAGTGGAACTCGCGGTCGACGTCAGCGTCGTGTTGCAACGCCGTCTGATGGCGGGAGAACTCGACCTGATCATTCGCGTGGAGGGCAGCGACGAGGAGTCGGTGGTGTGCGATGCGCTCGCGAATTATCCGGTGCACTGGGTTGCTCGCGAGGGACTGCTGCCGCTCTCGCGCAGCGGACTTGCCAAACGCGTGCTGCGTCATCCGATTCTGACTTTTGGGCGTGGGACCGCGCCTCATCGTGCGCTGGAGGATATCGTCAGCAAGCTGGCGCTTGCGAACGGCGTGCCGCTCGCGGATACGCGCATCACCGGTTCACCGTCGATTTCGGTGATCGTGCAACTGGTGCGCGACGGCTTCGGCGTGGCGGCGATTCCTCGTTTGTTCGTGGCGGATCTCATCGCACGGGGAGAAGTGGTGGAGTTGCCTCTGCAGCCATCGCCGCCGTCGATCGTGGTGTCGATGTCGCGCCGCGCGGACGCGCCGCTGTTCGTGCACGGCGCGGCAAACGCGGCGCGGGCGGCATGTCATGGGTATTGTGATTCGGGGGACCGGCGCCTGATCGAGCGCTTGTAGAAGGCGGGCATCGCTGGCGCTATCCTCGTCGACCTCGGCGAGGCAGGCCTTACGTGGCGGCTCGACCACCCTGTGCGTAATTGCTACGGCGGATAGAATTGCGGGGCCAGGACGGTACGATGCTCGCACGCAGGTAAGCCGACGTGCCGTGAGTGTCCTTCATCATGTAAGGTATATCGGAGAGTCTATGCATAACGTTCGAAACGCATTGTGTGCACTGCTGCTCGCTTTACCCATTTGCGGTATGGCGCAAACCGACATCACGACGTCGTGGAAGTCTGTCCCGATGCCTCCGCCCCCGGAGTTGAAGACATTTACCGTTACCGATCCGGCTCACACTGCGCTGTTGCTGCTCGACTTCGACACGAGTACCTGCAACACGCAGGAGCGTCCTACCTGCGCGGCTTCCTTGCCGTATGTCGCTAATCTTCTGAGCTCGTCGCGCGCGGCGAACCTGATGGTCGTCTACAGCCTGACCAGCACCGGCACACTGGCTGCGGTGCCGCCGTCAATCGCAGCCAAAGGTGGCGAGACAGTCGTGCAGTCCGGCGTGGACAAGTTCTTCGCCACCGATCTTGACGCTGCGTTGAAGAAAAAGGGCATTCAAACTGTGATCGTGACCGGCACGATGGCACATGGCGCAGTGTTGTACACCGCAAGCGAAGCCGCGGTGCGCGGCTATAAAGTGGTGGTTCCGACCGATGGCATGTCGAGCAAAGACCCGTTCGGCGAGCTCTCAACCGCATGGATCCTGGCCAATGCGCCGGCCAGCGTGAGCAAGAACGTGACGTTGACTCGCTCCAGCATGATCAGGTTTTCGCAGTAGGCGATTTTCTGTGTGAGAGATCGGCCAGCGCGTGTTTCCATTGCGTCTCGAAGGCCATTCGAATAGACACGTAGGCCTGGCTGGAGCACGCTGCTTAACGCGTCAGCCACCGCGCAAAGCGGTGGTCCAACGAATATCAACGAGCTTTCAACGCATCGCAATCCTGACGTAGAACACGGCGCGCGAACATGGCAAAACTCGCTTTGACCACGTTCGATTGCAGCAGGAAATCGTGCGATTCTTTGGCGAGCACCGGATTCAGTTCCGTAATCGGCCCCAGCGCTTCCGCGCGAATCTGGTTGCGGGCGGCGCGCTCGATCAGCAGCGAAAGGTAAGCGGTTTCCTCGATCGTCGACGTCGCCGCGAGGAAGCCGTGATGCGCGAGCAGGATCGAGCGTTTGCTGCCTAGCGCGGACGAAATGATCTCGCCTTCGTCGTCGGCGATCGGCAGACCGGGCCATTCCTTGAGGAACGCGCAATCGTCGAAGAAGGGCGTCGCGTCCATGTGCGCGACGCGCAGCGGACGGCCTGTCATCGAAAGCGTGGACACGTACGGCGGATGCGTGTGGACGATGCTGTTGACGTCCGGACGACGCCGGTACACCCACATGTGAAAACGCACGGCCGGATTCGGCATGCCGACGCCTTCAATCACGCGCAGCGATTCATCGATACGCATGACGTGACGCGGCTCGACTTCGTCGAACGCGACGGCGAGCGGCGTGGTCAGATAGGTGCCGTCGTCGCAGCGCACGGTGATCTGGCCGGCGAGCGTTTCCGAGTGGTTTTCCATCGCCAGCATGCGGCACGTCAGCACCACTTTCTCTTTGTCGGTCCAGTTGCCCGTGTCCAGCCGCGCAGCCATCTCGCTGACAGCGTGCTCGGTAACAGCCTGTTTTGCTTCGCTTAACATCGATGTTCTCCGTATCTGTTTTGCTGTGCGTCCGGCATCAGGTGCGCCGAACGCAGTTCACACCGCCAGTTGGGCGGCAGCTTGCGGCAAGCCTTTCATCGTGACGTAGCCCGGCAGCGCGACGATGCGCTCGATCCAGGCCATGACGTGCGCGTAATCGTCGAGTGGCAAATGGCCTTCGCGCGACAAACCGACGTACGGCATGCACGCAAGGTCGGCAATCGTCGGGCGTTCGGCAGCGAGCCATTCGTGTTTCGCCAGATAAGCGTCGAGCACTTCGAGCACACGCTTACCTTTGGCGCTGACGCTTTCAATATCCACTTTCTCTCCCAGCAGATAGTAAAGCCGCGCGGGTTGCAGACTGTTGCCGATTTCGTTCGCCGCAAACGAAAGCCACTGCGCGACGCGCGCGTGTGATTGCGGCGTGTCGCCAAGCCAATGCGGCGCGTGACTCTGCGCGAGATAAGTGAGGATCGACTGACTATCGCACACGAGATAGCCGTCGTCGTCCAGCGCGGGAATCTGCCGCAGCGGATTGATCTCGCCGAACCACGGCGCGTGATGCGCTTCGTTCGGCACGTCGACGAACTCGCTGCGATAAGGCAGCCCGAGCATGGAAAGCAGCATCCGGACCTTGTGACAATTGCCCGAGAGCGGATGGTCGTAGAGAGTCATCATCGCGATAATTTCCGATTGAGCGCTTGCGTGTTAGTCGGACGAGGTCGGTTTCATCAACCACGCACTCAGCGCACCGATCAGACCCAGCACGCTCAGATAGATACCGACCGACCCGATGCCGCCGAGATGCTTGACGAGCGACGCCGCGATGAGCGGCGCGAGTCCGCCGCCGAGCGCGGCCGCCACCTGAATGCCGATCGAGATGCCGGAGTAGCGCAATTCGGGCGGAAACTGCGACGCGTAAAGATTCGATTGCGGTCCGAAGATGATGGCGTAATTCAGCGCGAGCGCCGTGATTGCCGCGAGCGTGTAGAGCGTGAGGGAACCCGTGCCCATCGCGTGGAAAAGCGGGACCGCCATTACCGCGAGCAGCAGCGTGCCGATAGTGTAAAGACGCCGCGCGCCGATCTTGTCGCCGAGCCAGCCGAACAATGGAATGGTGACGAGTTGCAGCAGCGAACCCAGCAATACTGCATTGAGCGCGTTGGCGCGTGTGAAACCGAGATTGGCGGTGGCGTAGGAAATCGAAAAAACGATGATCGTGTACACCAGCGTGACTTCCGCGAGTTTGCCGCCAATCGCCAGCAGCAGAGGGCGCATGTGCGAGACGAGTACGTCGCGCGCCGGGATGCTGGCCACTTTACGCTGCGTTTTCACCGCATTGAAATCGGGCGTTTCTTCCACCTTCATGCGGATGAATACGCCGATGGCAATCAGCGCCGCGCTCGCGAGAAAGGGGAGACGCCAGCCCCATTCCATAAAGCTCTTGCTTGGAAGCATGTTCACCAGGGCGAACGCGCCGGTGGACAACAGAATGCCGATCGGTGCGCCGGCTTGCGGCAAACTGCCGTAGAACGATTTGGAGCCGGCGGGCGCGTGCTCGACCGCCATCAGCACGGCACCGCCCAGTTCACCGCCGAACGACACACCTTGGCCGATACGCAGCGCCACGAGCAGCACCGCAGCCCAGATGCCGATGGAGTCGTAGGTGGGCAGCAGGCCGATGAGCGTCGTGCAGATGCCCATCAATACGAGGCTCCAGATCAGGATGGATTTGCGACCGATCCTGTCGCCGAAATGGCCGAAGATAATGCCGCCGAGCGGCCGCGCGAACAGACCTGCCGCGAAGGCTCCAAACGCAGCCAGCGTCCCCGTTGCGGGATCGAGGCTGGGGAAGAAAAGTTTGTTGAAAACCAGCGCCGCGGCCGTGCCGTAGGCCAGAAAATCGAATGCTTCGATCGCCGTGCCGGCCATCGAAGCGGCTGCCACGCGCATCATGCGCCGATCCGCCGGCGCGCTCACGTGCGCGAGTCCTGACGCATCCTGATCAAGCGTGTCCATCGCATCTCCCTGTCTGGTCGCCTTGCCTTGGGTTATCCGAATTGCCTCGATTTTTGTCTTACCTTTGTCTGGTGTTTGCCTATAGGGCAACAGTGTTGTCTTTAGGTGTTGCCAGTCTATTCGTTTAGAATCGGCATTGAAATCCCTGTCAAAAATAAATTTTTCGCGCCGTTGGGCGGCGTGACAGGGCCACCCATCCCTAAGAGAGACAACTTTTGTTGACTGAAAAACCGCGCTCCAGAGCCGCCGCACGTTCGACGGCGCGCCCGGCCGAAGCCGAACCGCAACAGCCCGGTGAACTGGCGCGCGCGCTCAGACAGCGGCGTGGCCTCACGCTCGACGAACTTGCGAATCGCACCGGCATCAGCAAGGGACACCTGTCGCGTTTCGAGCGAGGCGAGAAAACCGTGTCGGTGTCGGCGTTGATGCGGATCGCGCAGGCCTTGCATACGTCGGCGGCGACGCTGCTTGGCGAGAAGGTCGATCAAGGCGTGTTGCACATGGTGCGGGCGGGCGACCGTCACTTCAGCCGCGAAGGCGGCGCGGACTACGACTTCGCGCCGCTTAGCCGCGCAAACGGCAGCGATGGCGGCGACGGTCCAACGGCGCTACTGGTGCGGTTTTCATCGGACGCCGATCTGAAGGAAGCGGCGTTCCATTCCGGCGATGAAATCTTTTTCGTGCTTTCGGGTGCGATCGAGATTGAACTGGCGGATCAGTCCGTCATCTTGCGAGAGGGAGATTTCGCGCAGTTTCCTGGTCTGGTCAGGCATCGCATACGCAGCGTTGGCAGCGATGCGGAGGTACTGATTGTTGTGACGGGTGGGCGGGATGAGTGAGGGGTGTAGGCGTCGATCTTTCGACACCATGTTTCATCGTTCCGATGCATTCGTCAAAAGTTCGAAAGCCTGGTCAATATAAAACGTCAACGGATGCGCCCCGTTTTCCTGCCGCCAATTCTCTTTGGCGAATCGAAGCGTCCCCATGGCGATCATCGCGTCCAGACGGAGGGCAGACTTACGGGCCGGATCTGGCCACAGTTCGCACATGGCGTCTGCCAGTACGTCCTCTAGCTGAACAAAAAGCGCATCTTTGCGCAACCGGAGCGCTTCGATTGATCGAAGAATCTGGTCTGCGATGAGCGATTCGTTTGTGTCGTACATCGGCGCAAGCGTCAGGAACGTCTTTCTTGCGGCTTGGAGCGGCGGCTGATCCGGCGATTGTTCAAGAAAAGTCGGGCGCAAAGCGTGTGGGAATTCGCCGCTCTCATGCGCGAGCAAGACATCTTCTTTCGACTTCAGATAGTGGAAGAAAGTGCGCCGCGATATGCCGGCCGCCGCTGCGATCGCGTCAAGCGTCGTCTCCTCATATCCGTTCTCGCTGAAGAGTTTCAGGCCCGTTCGCGTGATCAGATCGAGTGTCAACTGGCGCTTGCGTTCGCGCAGACCGTTTGCGATTTTCTCTTGGCTATTCATTTTGACCATTCTGACAATCGACGCGCTTCTTGACAAGTTTGCACTCAGTGATTTAAATTGCACTGAGTGCAAATTAAAGGAGATGACGTGTCCACAGTAAAGGTTTGGTTCGTCACCGGTGCGTCGAAAGGATTCGGCCGGATCTGGACGGAAGCTGCGCTGAAACGAGGTGATCGGGTTGTTGCTGCGGTGCGAAACCCCACATCGCTTGGCGAACTCGTCGATACCTATGGCGAGTCGCTCCTGGTCATGCCGCTCGACGTGACGGATCGCGACGCAGTGTTCGATGCAGTCAAACACGCACACATGCATTTCAAGCGACTGGATGTCGTGCTGTGTAATGCCGGTTACGGTTATATGGGTGCGATCGAGGAATTGGCGCAAGAGCAGGTAAGGGCCAATTTCGACACTAACGTGTTCGGAACGCTCTCCGTCATACAGGCTGCATTGCCGATCCTGCGCGCCCAAGGCAGTGGGCACATCCTGACGGTTTCGAGCATTGGCGGCGTTATTGGTTTTCCGACCGGGGGCAGCTACACAGCGAGCAAATTTGTTGTCGAGGCCATGTCGGAAGCGCTTGCCGGCGAAGTCGCGGCGTTCGGAATAAAAGTCACGATCATTGAACCAGGGCAATTCGCGACCGGGTTTCAATCGGCTGTGCAGACCCCTTCGCCGATAGCCGCCTACGATCCGATACGCCAGGCCGTTCGCTCGTCGTTCAAACCGGAAGACGTCGGAGATCCGGCCGCAACCGCTCAAGCGATTCTCAAAGTCGTCGACGCGGATCGGCCCCCGCTTCGCCTGGCGCTGGGTTCATCAACGATCATGAAAATCCGTGCGACCTATGCGGCGCGGCTTGGTAATTGGGACAAATGGGAACCGGTGTCGATCGCGGCTCAGGGCAATCAGCACGGCTGATGCATTGGTTCGGGATTCCGCTCGCGGGCCCACGCAGGCGAACTCCCATCTCTCAATTGCATGTAAAAACACTACCCGGGAAAGTCTCAATGAAATCACTTTTTGCAGCGGCCCTTATCGTCAGCGCGTCGCTTACGTCCGCGTTTGCGTCAGACACCTACGCTCTGGATCCGGCTCATACCCAGACCATCTTTACTATCAACCATCTCGGCTTCTCGACGATAACCGGGAGTGTTCGTGATCTGGAAGGTACGCTGATTCTCGATACGGCGAATCTGCAAGACAGTACAGTAAAAGTGACCATGGCTGCGGACAGTGTCGACACCGGCTTTGCGGCGCGCAACACAGCATTGCAGGGACCAATGTTTTTCAATGTAGCGCAGTTTCCGACGATGACGTTTGCCAGCAAGCACATCAGAAAGACGGGTGCCAGAACAATGGATATTCAGGGTGATTTCACCTTGCTTGGAATAACAAAGAATGTGGTCCTCAAAACGACCTTCAATCGCGCTGCGCAGGATACGACCGGCACGAACGTTTATAAAGTGGGCTTTACGGCAACGACGACGATCAAGCGCTCAGACTTCGGCATGAAGGCCTATGTCCCCTATGTTGGCGACGATGTTCACGTTACGATCAATTTCGAAGGCATCAAACAATAGGCGTCTGGTTTCGCGCGGTCGAATCGGACTTTCGTGCGTACATGCTGGTTTGAAAAGTCGGGCTACGAGTGAAACTGCTATTACTAGGCGCTACGGGGTTGGTGGGGCGCAAGACATTGGAGCTTGCGCTCTCCAGCGATATCATTTCCAACGTCATTGCTCCGACACGGAAACCACTGCCCACAAGCGAAAAACTGGTGAACCTGGTCGGGGCTGACATCCAGGCGCTTGTTCCGGCTTTGATGTCGCACAAGCCGGATGCCGTTATCTGCGCCCTCGGAACGACAAGGAAAGCAGCGGGTTCGAAGGAAGCGTTTCGTCACGTTGACTACGACTTGCCTCTTGCGCTGGGCAGAGCGGCGTATGCCGCCGGCGTGCAGACGTATGCGATTGTCACGGCCAAAGGTGCTTCTTCCGGTTCCAGAAGTTTCTACTACAGGACGAAGGGCGAGGTGGAAAAGGCGGTCCGCGAGATCGGATTTCGATCTCTCACGATCTGCAGACCCAGTCTGATCGACGGCTCGCGCAATGAAGTGAGAGGTGCGGAACATGCAGCGCTGATGCTGCTGCGATTCCTGGCTCCAGTCCTGCCGGAGCAGTTTCGCGTCAATCCAGCAGAGGCGATTGCCGCCGCATTGCTCGATGCAGTCGTCGTTGCGAACACTGGGTGTCGTTTAATCAATTCTCAAGAGATGAACTGAGGTCGGATTCGCTAACAATACCGTAGTTCGTTGATCGTCGCATACTCACTGATAATCTCTGTCACGACGCGCTAAATTCTTTGGTGTGCGGTCAGTTGAACACGGGTTTGCGATCCGCCATTTTGCCTTACGTTCTCCTGGCAACTGCGTTGGCGTCCGCCAAACATGTTAGTGCTACTGAGTCCGGGAACGAAGCACATGCAGTGCCGTTTAGTAGAGTCAAGACGAGCGAGTTGCCTGATATTGATTGGGTAGGGAAACTCGCCGTCGCGCATACCTTGAGCGATGTTCCGGTTCGGTAACGCTCTTCATAAGCCTTCACAGAGCGGATGCGTTAGCGTTCACCGGTCCGATGCCATCTCGGCTGGTTCCTTTGCGCGTGCCGTTGCAATTGCGATCGACCAGCCCGCCGATGTCGACGTGAACGAAATCCCGTTCCGACCAGTCCGTCAGATTCAATGGCGCGCAGCCTGGCCGCAGGCCTTTTGTCCGAACGTGACTACGGCGCAGACTTGTTCGCGGCATTTTCAAGTACATCGAGCGCGGCAACACATGCGCCTCGCAGCTGTTCGCGCATCAGATCCTGCACGTCTCCCGTGCCATTGACGATGGCATCGCGAATTCGCACCGCCTGTTCAAACGACGCGCGCATGCGGCCGCCTCTCGCCATCGCGATACGTCGCAACCGACGCACGGGACCGATCAGCGACGCATGGTTTTGCTGCAAGGTGCGGTTATCGGCGATCGTCATAACGATCGTGTAGTAGCGGTCCAACGCGTCGACATAAGCCGCCGCATCGTTCGCCTCGACGCTCGTGCGCATCGCCTCGATGACATCGTCCAGCTGTGCCGCGCCGAGCGCAGTCATGCGCTCGGACGCGAGCTGGACCGCCAGAGATTCAAGCGCGGCCCGCACCGTATAGATCTCCTCCACGTCGCGCAGCGTCACTGACCGCACGTAGGCACCTACGCGCGGCAAGATTGTCACCAGCCCCTCGCGTTCGAGTTGCGCAAACGCCTCGCGCATGGGCGTGCGGCTGACGTTCAACTGCTTCGCGACCTGCACCTCGGACAGACGGCTGCCCGGAGCGAGCACGCCTTCCACGATCGCCTCGCGCAGCGCCGGTACGACGACGCCGTCGCTCAACGAGTCGCCTGTGGTGTCCGTCGTACGCAGCCGCGCGTGATAACGCGTGGCAATGGATTCGAGGCTAGGTGCCTGTCGGGTGGCGGCTGTCGTGGACTTTGGAGAAGCAGTTTTTGCGGCGGGCATTGACACCTCGAAATTCTGTGAATACTCTGTATACAGATTATACAACAGGAGGTGACATGGATCGTAGTCCATTGCAGGCCCCCGTTTTGCTCGAACATACCGGCGACGTACTCACCTTCACGCTGAACCGGCCAGACGCCGGTAACGAAGTCTCCGGCGCGATGTTCGACGCGATGTCGGACGCCTTGCGCAGCGAAGCCGTGCAGCCGAAGGCTCGCGTGTTGCGCATCCGCGCAAATGGTGATGTGTTCTGCACCGGCCGCGAGCGAGCCGGCCGCGACGCCGTGTCCATTCGCGCCGAAGTCGCGCGACTGATCGAACTGAAACGACTCGTGCGCGACACGTCGTTGATCTCGATTGCCGAAGTGCAGGGCGATGCGTTCGGCTTTGGTTTCGGCCTGGCGATTCTTTGTGACCTGACACTCGTCGCGTCGTCGGCGCGGCTCGCGTTCCCGGAGATGAAGGCGGGCTTGCCACCAGGCGCAATCATGGCGTACCTCGGGGGCTATGCGTTGCCCAAGGCCGTGTTTCCAATGGTCCTGTTCGGCGACACCATTACGCCTGCAGCCGCGCTGCAGGCGGGACTCGTTACGCGCGTATGTGAGCCCGAGAGTCTGCCGGCCGAAGCCGACGCACTCGCTGCGCGCATTCTGTCGCTCGACGAAATGGGCGCCAGACAGTGCAAGGCGTTCTTCCTCGCGGCGCAGGAAGGCAGCGTCGAACAGAACTTCCGTGCCGCAACCGACATGCTGACCGTCAACGCCTTGCGGTTGATGCAGTCCCGCTGAGCGCAAACGTGCTCCGTTAGCTCGATACAACACGACGTACGGATGACGACGCGGGCGTTGAACCGCCGCGCACCGTCACGTCGACAGGAGACAGACATGAACGTCAACGCAGGGCCCAGGCTCGACCGTTTGCCGATGTCGGGATTTCACCGGCGCATCATGTGGTTGATCGGCATTGGCATGTTTTTCGATGGTTTCGATATCTACGTCGCCTCGACTGTGCTGGGCGCGACCCTGAAATCCGGCTTTTCCACGCTTGGACAGAACGCGCTTTTCGTGTCGCTGACATTTCTCGGCATGATGCTCGGCTCGCTCGCTACCGGCTTTCTCGGCGATCGTTTCGGACGGCGCTTTACCTATCAGGCAAATCTCGCCGTGTTTGGCCTGGCCTCGCTGTGCGCGGCTCTTGCGCCGAACATGGGTGTGCTGATTGCGTGCCGCTTCGTGATGGGATTTGGACTTGGCGCTGAAAATGTCGTCGGCTACTCGACGCTCACCGAATTCGTGCCCCCGCAAAAGCGCGGCAAGTTGCAGGGGTTGATGGCGGTGTTCGTGGTGTCGGGATTGCCAGTTGCCGGCCTGATCGGATTGCTGCTGATTCCCTCGTTCGGCTGGCGCGCGATGTTCGTGCTGGGTGGAATCGGCGCACTGGGCGTCTGGTATGCGCGCAAATCGTTGCCCGAATCGCCACGCTGGCTCGACTCCGTCGGGCGGCACGATGAAGCCGACGCGATCTTGCGCCGTATCGAAACCGAAGTCACGGCCGCGCGAGGCGGCGAGGCATTGCCGCCTTTCGTTCCCGTGAAAACGGGCGCGAGCGGACCACGCGTGCTGTCGTTCGGCTCGCTATTCAGCGGCACGATGCTGCAACGGATGATCGTCGGCTGTGTGACGCTCATTGTCATCAACACGCTGTTGTATGGCTTCGTCACCTGGTTGCCCACCTTCTTCGTGCATCAGGGTTTCAGCATCGCAAAGTCGTTCGGCTTTGCGCTCGTGATGTCGCTCGGCGCACCTATCGGTTCGGCGATCGGTGCTCTCACCGCCGATGCGTGGGGTCGCAAGCCGACCATCATCGGCTCGTCGCTGGCCGCGATCCTGTTCGGCGCGATGTATCCGTTCATCACGAGCCCGGTGATTCTGCCTATCGTCGGACTGCTGCTGACCATTCCAATCTACGTGCTGGTTGCGCTGCTCTTCGCCGTCTACGTGCCTGAACTATTCCCAACTGAAGTCCGGCTACGCGCGTCCGGTGTCTGCAACACGCTCGGACGTGGGGCCACCATCGTGACGCCATTCATCGTGGTGTCGCTGTTCGCGCAGTACGGCATCGTCGGCGTACTGGCGATGATGATCGGCTTGCTCGCCGTGCAGATCGTCGTCGTTGCATGGCTGGGTGTCGAGCCGACTGGACAGCGCCTCGAAGACCTTCAGCCGGAAGACACACTCACGCGCGACGCGCTTCATGCCGACGCGCACGCTTCGTCTCTCAAATGAACCGACAGGAATCACGCAATGGACACAACCAACCAGCAGCATTACGACGCACAATTACTGATCGACGGCGAATGGACGGACGCCGAGGAGGGCCGCACGCTCGATATTCTGAATCCCGCCACGGGTGAAGTGCTCGGCGCACTCGCGTCAGCTTCGGCTGGCGACGTGGATCGCGCCGTGCAGGCGGCCCATCGCGCATTCGAGAACGGCGCGTGGCGCGACATGTCGATCCAGCAACGCGCACGTATTCTGAACCGTTTCGCCGATCTGTTCGAAGCGGATCTCGAACAGTTTTATAAGCTCGAAACGCTGAACAACGGCCGTCCCATTTCCGAAACGCGCGCGCAGATTTCACGGCTGCCGCAGTTCTATCGTTATTTCGCGGCACTCGCGCTCACACGTCGTAGCGACGTGATTCCGATCGAAGGACCTTACCTTTGTTATACGCAGCGTGTGCCGCTCGGCGTAGTCGCGCTGATGACGTCGTTCAATCATCCCTTGATGATTCTCTCGAAGAGCCTCGCGCCCGCGCTCGCGACCGGCAACAGCGTCGTCATCAAGGCATCGGAACAGACGCCGCTCACGACAGTGCGCCTCGTTAAGCTGCTGCAGGATGCCGGTGTGCCCAAAGGTGTTATCAACGTGGTGAACGGGGAAGGGCGCGAGGCAGGTGCGGCGCTCGCACAGCATCCGTTGATACGAAAGGTCGTATTCACGGGCGGCACGGAAGTGGGTCGTTCGATTGGCGAGGCGGCCGCGCGAAATTTTGCGCTGACTACGCTGGAACTGGGTGGCAAAGGAGCCGTGATTCTCTTTGACGATTTCGATATCGAGCGTGCCGTGAACGGCGCAGCGTTCGCCGCGTTCATTGGCGCAGGACAGACCTGTGTGTGCGGGGCGCGTATCCTCGTGCAGAAGTCGATGTATGCCGAGTTCCTCGAACGGTTCCGCGCAAAAGCGGAGAAAATCCGTGTGGGCGATCCGACCGATGCGAAGACCCAGCTTGGTCCGGTGATCTCCGAACGCTCGCGGCAGCGCATTCTCGCCATGCTCGAACGCGCGCAGGAGGCGGGTGCAAAAGTGCTGACAGGTGGGCGCGTGCCACCGGAATTGACGTCGGGCTACTTTCTCGAGCCTACCGTCATCTATGACGCAAATCCGCATTCGGAGATCGGCCAGGATGAAGTATTCGGACCCGTAACGGTTGTCATGCCGTTCGAGGACGAAGCCGACGCGATCCGGATCGCCAACGATACGCAGTTTGGCCTCGCTGCTTCCATCTGGACGCCGGACGTCGCGCGTGCACATCGGGTCGCGGGCAAACTCGAATTCGGCATGGTCTGGGTCAACGATCACCACAGGCTGGACCCGGCGTCACCGTGGGGCGGTTTCAAGAACAGCGGCGTCGGGCGCGAGACCGGCATCGAGTCGTTCGACCAGTTCAGCGAACCGCGTGCCGTGACGATCAACACGACCGGCAAGACGGTCGACTGGTATGCGGACGATGGCGAATTGAAGCGTTTGAACTAGGCAGTGCGATTCATTGAAGGCAGGCCGGTGAGAAGCGGTTCTCGCCGGTCGAAGCTGCGTTGCAAGCGTGGAAATGCAATTGGACAGGATCAGGTGACGCAAAGGATCCTGCTACGTTGACTGTCGACTTTGATGTCTCAAAGCCATGTTGGTATCAGATGCTTCGCTTTGACGGAACGATGAATTAGACTGCGGCAGTGTCGGGGAAAAGATCGACCGTGAGCGGCCCTTCACGCTTACCATCCGCTGCGGGCGTCGTAGCGACGTGCTGGAAGGAGTCGAACGTGCAAGTTAAACGCGTCGTTGCTAACTTCAAGGCGCTCGATCTCAATCGGGCGCGGGCGTTTTATCAGGACATTCTCGGCCTCGAGCTTTTGATGGACCATGGGTGGATCCATACCTACGGTTCTCAGACCGAGATGACGATTCAGGTGAGCTTCGCCGCAGAAGGCGGCTCCGGCACCCCCGTTCCTGACCTGTCGATCGAAGTGGACGATGTGGACGCAGCACATGAACTCTTCAAGGCTGCGGGTATTGCCGTCGAATATGGTCCTATCGACGAACCGTGGGGCGTCCGCCGCTTCTTCGTTCGCGACCCATTCGACAAGCTGGTCAACGTTCTTGCGCACATCTGAGCGTTGTCCGCGGGTTTCCCGCGCCAAAAAAATCGACGCTCGCTTAGAAGATTTGCCTGCGATAAAACCGCCAGCAACCCGCTCACGATCCCCAACCACCAACCTCAAATTCACGTCCGCCGGTCCGCCGCTTCTTCTTGAGCAAACAGGCTCCAGCCTGAGAGAAAAAGCGCAGCAATCAATGGCCCGATAACAAATCCATTGATCCCGAACAGGGACATTCCGCCTAAGGTCGAAATCAGAATGACCCAGTCGGGCATACGAGTGTCTTTGCCCACGAGCAAGGGCCGTAGAAAGTTATCGACGAGACCAATCACGACGACGCAGAAGAACACCAGGATGGCGCCTTTCCAGATGCTGCCCGTGGCAAACAGATAAAGCGCCGCCGGCCCCCACACAATGGCCGCGCCAACGGCCGGCAGCAGAGAAAGAAATGCCATCAGCACGCCCCACAAAAGCGCGCCCTGAATGCCGAGGATAGCGAAAATAATGCCGCCGAGCGCGCCCTGAACGGCCGCCACGACGACGTTGCCCTTGATCGTTGCGCGAGCCACCGTGGTGAATTTCGCGATCATCAGGGACTTGTGTTCTTCGTCGAGCGGAAGGGCACGACGGATAAGCCGGCTAATGTATGGGCCGTCGCGAAGCAGAAAGAAGACCAGAAACAACATCACGCCGAAGCCAACCACGAATTCAAGCGTGTGCTGGCCAATAGCGAGAGCTTGTGCGCCCACGAAGCTGCTGATCTGCGCGGCGCCCTCGGTCAGGCGATGCTGTAATGACGATATATCGTTCAACCCGAAGCGCGAAATGATCGACTGAGCCCAATGAGGCGCCGTCGCTATCAGCTTCCCATAGGCTTCGGCGGGATTAATCTGGCCCGACTGGATCTGACCATATGCAAGGCCTATATCGTTGATCACACTCATGGTGACCACTAGCAATGGAACGATCACGAGGATGATGGCGGCGAGCAGCGTAATCAGCGTCGCGAGATTGCGGCGATTCCTAAGCCTTACCACCAGCCGCCGTTGCACCGGATGAAACAGAAGCGCGAGCATGACGCCCCAGAAAATCGCGCTGAAGTAGGGCAGCAATATCCAGAATAGCGCGACCGTCACGACAAGCAGCAGCAGATGAAAAAAGCGGCGATGGATGTCTTCGTTGGAGTCGTTGCTGTTCATGATCTTCTCGTTGATGAGTCGTCGTTGGGTGCCTGGCGTTAGGATAGTATTTTCAGAGCTGCGATTCGAGCGGCAAGACGAGTAATTCCCCCAATTTTTCCTTGAGGGAGCGGCGCTTCCAGCGTTCGTAGGTGTAGCGGGTGGCGTGTTTCAGATCGTCCTCCATCACGCGGGTCATTTCCTCGCCGAAAGTGGGCGAATACACGTTCAGGCTGGCTTCGTCGTTCAGGTTGAACGAGCGCATATCGAAGTTGGTCGATCCGACGGAAACCATCAGGCGATCGAGAATCAGCATCTTGTTATGCATCATCGTACGGCTGAACTCATAGATTTCGACGCCCTCTGCGAGCAGACTACCCCAACGGCGCTTCGACGCCATACGCACCAAGCGGGAATCGATATAACGTCCGGGTACGAGCAGCCGGATCTTTACCCCGCGTTTTCGCGCGGCCACGAGTGCGTCGATCATCAACTGGTCGGGAATGAAGTAGGCAGCCTGGAGATCGATCGATTCCTCCGCTGCCGCAACGGCGAGCATGTACATCAGATACATGCTGGCCGATCCACCGGCCGGTGAACTGACGAACATGTGCATCTTGTGCGCGCCTTTCGCAGCCAGCATGGGGTAATAGCGGTCGCTGTGCAGCACGCGGCCGGTGGTCTTCAGCCAGTTGTCCATGAAGGCCGCTTGCATCTGCGCGACCACCGGTCCAGTCACCTGAAAATGAATGTCGCGCCAGTGCTCCGGGTCTTGTGCGCGGCCGCTCCACTGATCGGCAATCCCGACACCTCCGGTGAAGCCGATCTTGCCATCCACCACCAACAGTTTTCGATGAGTGCGATTGTTGAGTCTGGCAACGGTGTACCAGTTCAGCGCGTGATAGCGTTCGACTTCCACGCCGGCCTGTTTCAGTTCATCCAGTAATGCGGGGTCCATTTTGGCGCTGCCCGCCCAGTCGAGCATCACGTGAACAGGAACGCCGGCCGTTGCCCGTTCCCTGAGTGCGTCGGCAAACTCCCGGCCAATCTTCCCGGACCAGTAAATATAAGTCTCGAACGTGATGCTGCGCGTGGCGCTTCGAATCGCGGCAAGCATGGCTGGGAAAATTTCTTCTCCGTTCTGCAGGGCTGAAATGGCATTGCCCTCCTGCATATCCGGGCCGAGCATCGCATCCATTTCCAGCTCGAACTGAGGATCGGAGATCGCGTGGCAGTGCGAAATCTGATGACGAACAGTCTTTTCCGGCGTTTTGAAGTTAATCGCAAAGACGAACAGACAATACGCCACGAGGATGGCTGCAAGGATGATCCAGGCCACGTCTCACCTTAAAGTTGGAGAATAGTTAGATTTAAATCAGCTGCCTGCGGTCGTCGGTGAGCGGACGGTTTGCAGGCCATCTGGACGTTCGACTAAGCGCGGAGCCGGATATTGACGCAAATCTCGTACCTGGAGATGCGAGACGAGGCTATCCAGCTGCTCGGGATGCGTACGTTCAACGGTCGCCTCGTACGTCCGGGTATTTTTGATCACAGTTGACAAGTAAAAATACAGCGCTTTAGACTGGGTCCATTCCTCGAGGCCCGACAAAGACGTCCGCCCGAGGACACGGCACAGAAGCCCCCTGACGAACTACCGGTTCGTCAGGGGGCTTTTTTTGTCCGGAATTTCCCTTCCCTGTGCTTATTTCTGGAGAACCCGCATGTTGCTGAAGCTGTCGGGCTGGATGCGTCTCGCCCTTACCGCAGGACTTGCACTGACCTCGCTCGTATCGAGCGCCGCCGATCCCGTGAAAATCGGCTTGCTGGAAGATGCTTCCGGAAACTTCGCACTGGCAACGATTCCGAAGATCCACGCGACCGAACTCGCGGTCGACGAGATCAACGCGAAAGGCGGCATCCTCGGACGTCCGGTGAAGCTGATCGCCTATGACACGCAGTCGGATAACACCAAGTTCCAGGAACTCGCGCGGCGCCTCGTTCAGACCGACAAGCCCGATGTCATTTTCGGCGCGTTCTCCAGCGCTTCGCGAGAAGCGATCCGCCCGATCATGGACCGTGCGCATCAACTGTACTGGTACGACAATCAGTACGAAGGTGGCGTTTGCGACACGAACACCTTCGTGACCGGCGCGGTGCCCGAGCAGCAGTTCTCGACGCTCATTCCGTGGATGATGCAGAAATACGGGAAGAAGGTATACACCATCGCCGCCGACTACAACTTCGGGCAGATTTCGGCGGAATGGGTGCGCAACATCGTCAAGGAAAACGGCGGGACGATGGCCGGCGAAGAATTTATTCCGCTGTCCGTCTCGCAGTTCGGCCAGACCATCCAGAACATCCAGAAGGCCAAGCCCGATTTCGTGGTCACGCTGCTGGTCGGGGCGAATCAGGCGTCGTACTACGAGCAGCAGGCGTCGGCGCATCTGAATCTGCCGATGGCGAGTTCGGTCAACGTCGGCCAGGCGTATGAGCACAAACGCTTCAAACCGCCTGCGCTCAAGGACATGTACGTGACGGCGAATTACGTGGAAGAAGTCGATACGCCCGCGAGCAACGACTTCAAGAAGCGCTTCCACGCCAAATTCCCGAATGAGCCGTACATCAATCAGGAAGCAGCGAATGCGTATGACGCTATCTATCTCTACAAGGCCGCTGCCGAAAAGGCCGGATCGACCAATCAGGACGCGGTACGTAAAGCGCTCGAGAGCGGCAACATCTGCACTGTAGGCGAGCAGGGCAAGGTCTGTATCGATCCGAAGAGCCATCACGCGAGTCATACCATCTTCCTGGTGCACGTGAAGGAGGATCACTCGGTCGAGATTCCGAAGGTCTGGGACGACGTGCAACCGTACTGGCTCGGCAAGGTCGGCTGCGATCTGCCGAACAAGCCGGATCACCGTCAGTACACGCCGTCGAATCTGCCCAAGAAGTCCTGATCCGAAGCGGCGCGCGGGTGCTGTACTCGACGCGCGCGCCGGCCTTCTGAACCTGGAGCATGCATGGCCACTCTATCGGTCCTCTATTCGCTCATCTATCAGTTTGGCGATAATTTCGCTTATCTGGTGCTCGCGGCGCTCGGCCTTGCCGTGATCTTCGGCATGATGGGCGTCATCAATCTGGCGCACGGCGAATTCATCATGTGCGGAGCGTACGTCACGATCATCACGGCCAAACGTGGCGTGCCGCTGCCGCTCGCAATGCTGCTCGGCGCGCTCGCGGCGGCGCTGGCGGGCGTCATTATCGAGCGACTCGTGATACGCCGTCTTTATGATCGTCTGTTCGATTCGGTCGTCGCCACCTGGGCGATCAGTCTTATCGTGCAGCAGACTATGCTGCTGGTCGCAGGTCCGTCTATCGAGGGCATCGGCACGCCGTTCGGTTCGTTCTCGCTGGGCGACTATTCGTTCTCGACCTATCGCGCCGTGCTGCCCCTCATCGCACTGGCCATCCTGTTCGCACTCTATCTATTGTTCTTCAAGACGAATTACGGCGTCTGTGCGCGTGCAACGATCCAGAACGCCAATGTGGCGCAGTGCCTCGGCTTGCGCACGGACCGGCTCTACACGCTGACCTTCGCCCTCGGCGCGGGGCTCGCAGGCCTGACCGGCGCACTCTATGCCCCGACGATGACAGCAGTCCCGACCATGGGCAGCAACTTTATCGTCCAGGCGTTCGTGTCGGTGGTTGTCGGCGGTGCGAACGTGATTGCGGGAACGATGCCTGCGGCCAGTGTGCTCGCCATCATCCAGACGGCGCTCACGGCTTCGTATGGCCAGTTGTTCGGTCAGATCGGCTTGCTGGTGACGGTCATCGTCGTGATCCGATTGATGCCGCAGGGTCTCGGCAATCTCTTCACCCGCTTGCGCTAGGAGGCAGACGTCATGCAAACGAAAACGCCTTCGAGCCGCGCCGCGACGCGTGCGCTGCAGGTGGCCCCGTGGCTGGTGGCGCTGTGCTTGCCGCTTATCGTCGACGCAACCACCAGCGGCAACCTCGCGTACTGCCTGCTATGGGCATTCGGCGCGGTCGGGCTCGCCGCGATGTGGGGATATGGCGGCATTCTGTCTTTTGGACAGACCGCTTTTTTCGGACTCTCGGGTTATAGCTACGGCATCTTCACGCTGAACTACACCGACACATGGTTCGATTCGTGGCTCGGTCTCGGCGCGGGACTGCTCGTCACCGTCGCGGCCGCGGTGCTGATCGGCTACATGATTTTCTACGGCCGTATCAAGGGCGTGTTTATCGGCATCGTCACGCTGTCGGTCACGCTCGTGCTCGAAACGTTCATGTCTCAGACAGCGGGGCCGCAATGGACGATTGGCGAGGCGCGGTTGAACGGCTACAACGGCATGGGCGGCATGTCCCCGCTGACGATCCCGTGGCCGGGCGGCCCGCTCACACTGGAAAACGCGAGCTTCTATTACCTCGTGCTGATTCTGCTGATTGTGGTCTATGCCGGCATGCGCAAGCTACTCGACGGCACTTTCGGCCTCACGCTAATCGCGATCCGCGAGAACCCGCAGCGGGCGGAGATGCTGGGCGTGGATATCCGACGTCATCAACTGATGGTGTTCGTGCTGGGATGCACGCTCGGCGGCTTGTCGGGCGCGCTGTACACGATCTGGGGTTCCTACATCACGCCGTCGACCATGGGCCTCACCGCAGCCGCCATGCCAGTGATCTGGGTGGCGACGTCGGGCCGAAAGAGCATTGGCGGGACCATTCTCGGTACCGCGCTGCTCGTCTGGCTCTCGCAGAATCTCGCTGTGTACGGTAGCCAGTACGCGTTGATCCTGCTCGGAGCGATTCTTCTGATCGTCGTGCTGGGTGCGCCTGAAGGCCTGCTGCCCTTCGTCATGCGGCAACTGAAACGTGCGCCGGGACGTGTAAGCGATAGCCCGCGCCAACGTGGAGCGTGCCTGAAGAGAGAGGAGGGCAAGTCATGACGACGCTGCTGGAAACGCGCGGACTCAAGAAACATTTCGGTGGCGCACACGTGATCAACGGCATCGATTTCAGCATCGGCGAAGGAGAAATCCGTTGTGTGATCGGACCGAACGGCGCGGGTAAGAGCACGTTTTTCAAGCTCATCACCGGCGAGCATCGTCCTTCCGAAGGCAGCGTGACGTTTCTCGGTCAGGACATGAGCCATGTGCTGCCGCATGAGCGCATTCGCATGGGAATGAGTATCAAGTTCCAGATTCCCGGCGTATTTCCAGACCTGAGCGTGCGCCAGCATCTGCAACTGTCGTTGCATCGCGCGAAAGACGACCGTCCGCAAAGTCTCGACGAATTGCTGAACCGCTTCATGCTGGAAAACGAGGAGCATGTGCTTGCGCGCAATCTGTCGCACGGCAAGAAACAGTGGCTCGAAATCGCAATGGCGGTGTCTTTGCGGCCGAAACTGCTGTTCCTCGATGAACCGGTGGCGGGCATGTCGATCGAGGAAACACATGCGACGGGTGAACTGATCAAGCGTCTCTCGGCGGCCGGTCTGACGATGATGGTGGTCGAGCACGACATGACTTTCGTCAAGCAGATTGCGTCGCGCGTCACGGTGCTTCATGGCGGAAGCCTGCTCGCAGACGGCCCGCTCGACGAGATCCTCACGCGCGATGACGTCGCGGAAGTCTATCTGGGGAAACGGAAATGAGCGCACTGCTTGAAGTATCGGGCGTGGAAGCGGGATACGGCGGCGGACGCGTGCTGAACGGCGTGTCGATTGCCGTTGGACGCGGCGAGGTGCTGGCGCTGATCGGCCGCAACGGCGTCGGCAAGACGACGTTGATGCGCGCGCTCATCGGACTGATCAAGCTCGACGCGGGCGAAATCCGACTCGGCGGCGAAGCCATCGGCCATGAGAAACCGTACGCACGTGCGCAGAAGGGCATGGGCTACGTGCCGCAGGGCCGCGAGATATTCGGCGCGCTGACGGTGGCCGAGAACCTTCAGGTCGGCGCACAGGCGAATCGCAAGCAGGCAGCGCAGATGCGCGAACGGGTCGTCAACTACTTTCCTATTCTGAAGAAGCGTTACACGCAGAAGGCGGGAACCATGAGCGGCGGCGAACAGCAGCAACTGGCCATCGCGCGTGCGCTCATCAGCGCGCCGAAGGTGCTCCTGCTCGACGAGCCATCCGAAGGCATTCAGCCGTCGATTGTCGATCTGATCGGCGAGACGCTACAGGAAATTGCAGGCGAGACGGGCATCGGCGTGGTGCTCGTCGAGCAGGACATGGGCATGGTCGAACGCATTGCAACCCGCTGCTGCGTGATGGACAAAGGGCGAGTGGTCGACACGTTGAGTCCCGCGCAACTCGGTGACGAAAAATTGATTCGCCAGTATCTGGCACTGTGACGGAGAGCGGAACATGAAATGGCTTGAAGAATCGATCATGATGAAGCGCGGTGTCGGCGCCGACCGTGAGCCGGTCGAACATCATCTGACCGAAGAGTTGCAGAACACCTATCACTACACCATTGGCCCCTATTCGCAGCCGGTGTTGCACGTGAAGCCAGGCGATCGGGTCGTAGTGGAAACGCGCGATGCGTTCGAAGGCAAGATCAAGGAAGAGACCGACAAGCCCTCGCAGGTGCTTCAGGTACCGTTTCTCAATCCGCAGAACGGACCGATCATGATAGAGGGCGCCGAAAAGGGCGACGTGGTCGCGGTGTACATCGAAAAGATGGCGCCGCGCGGAGACGACCCGCACGGTTTCTGCTGCATGATTCCGAACTTCGGCGGACTCACGGGCACCGATTACACCGCGCTGCTGAACGAACCGTTGCCGGAAATCGTGCGCAAGATAAAGATCGACGAAGAGAATGTGTACTGGAGCAAACGCAATACCTTGCCGTACAAGCCGCATATCGGCACGCTGAGTCTTTCGCCGGAAATCGACTCGATCAATTCCCTCACGCCCGACAACCACGGCGGCAACATGGATGTGCCCGACATGGGGCCGGGCAGTATCACGTATCTGCCGGTGCGCTCGCCGGGCGGTCGTCTGTTCATTGGCGACGCGCATGCCTGCCAGGGCGACGGCGAAGTATGCGGCACGGCCGTCGAGTATCAGAGCACGACGACCGTACGCGTCGATCTCATCAAGAACTGGCGGATCGACTGGCCGCGACTCGAGAATGAAGATGCGCTGATGAGCATCGGCAGCGCGCGTCCGCTGGAGGACGCGACACGCATCGCGTATCGCGAACTGGTTCTCTGGATGGCCGCCGAGTACGGCTTCGACAAGTGGGATGCGTACATGATGCTGAGTCAGGTGGGCAAGGTTCGTCTCGGCAATTTTGTCGATCCAAAATACACGGTGGGCGCGATGGTCGCCAAGCACTACCTCAAGTAAGGTTGCAGATTGGCGGAAGGTTTGCCGCCAGCATCAGTCAGAAGCACCGACGCAGAAATACCCAAGTGCGGGGCAACCTGCTCCGCACGCATTCGAGAGCCTGTTACGAAATGGCATTATCCGATCCCATCCGGGTGGGTCTGTTGTGCTCGATGAGCGGTTCGACCGCCTTGCTCGAGCAATCTCAATGGCGCGGCGCGTGCCTGGCCATCGAAGAGATCAATGCGCGCGGCGGTATTGGCGGACGCGAACTCGTCGCCCTTCATTACGATCCGGGCTCCGACCCGGCCTCGTTTCGTGAACTCGCCGAACGGTTGATCGTGAAAGACGGTGTCAACACGATCTTCGGCGGCTATACGTCGACCAGCCGCAAAGCGATGCTTCCGGTTGTCGAAAAGCACAATCGACTGCTGATCTACGCGCAGATGTACGAGGGCTTCGAGTACTCGGACAACATCATCTACAGCGGTGCGTCGCCAAATCAGAACGGCGTGCAACTCGCGGACTTCATGACGGAAACGTTCGGCGCGCGCGTCTATTTCGTGGGCTCGAGTTATGTTTATCCATACGAGTGCAATCGAACCATGCAGGAATTGCTGCTCCAGCATCCCGAGGGCGCGATTCTGGGCGAGCGTTATCTCTCGCTCGACGCCACGCGCGACCAGTTCGGGCAGGTCGTCGCGGACATCAGGCGCAAGGCGCCGGACTGGATCTTCTGCACGGTGATCGGTGCAACCGTGCCGTATCTCTACGACGCCTTCGCGCAAGCGGATTTCGATCCGGCCAGAATGCCCATCGGCAGTCTCAATACATCGGAGACGGAAATTCGTGCGATGGAGCCCGGTGCCGCGGTCGGACATATCACGGCGGCGCCTTATTTCCAGAGTATCGACACGGAAGAAAATCACCGTGCCGTTGCGCATCATCAATCGCGATACGGCGCGGACACGCCCACGGACATGAACTGGGAGGCTGCGTATTATCAGATGCACATGTTCGCTGAAGCATTCGCGCGAGCGGGTTCGGACGAGCTGGCCACCATCATGCCTCATCTGCTCGGCTCCGAATTCAGCGCGCCACAAGGCCGGGTCCGCATCGATCCCGTCAATCACCATATGGCGCTTTATCCGCGCATCGGCCGAGCCAACGCGAACGGCCAGTTCACCATTCTGCGCGAATCGAAGTTTGCCGTCGGCCCCGATCCGTATATGACGCGTCAAACGCTCGGAGACTGGGTCACGAAGTTAAGCACGCGGGATTACTGACGTGAGTACGCGCGCAGACAGAGGCCAGCGGAGTCTCACCAGTTCGATTCTGGAGCGCCACGCGCGCGTCGTCGTGTTTCATCCCGACGACGACGACGGCCAGACGCTCGCGAATCACCTGCGACGTATGGGCTTCCAGGTGGACCGATATTGGCCGCCTACGGAGACGCTGCCCGAACGCGTCGATCTGGTTTTTCGCGCGTTGCTCCCGGAGGAGCGCGCGCCCAGCGGCGAGTGGTCGGGGCCCGATGCGCCGCCTGTCATCTGCGTAGTGGCCTACGAGAATCCGACCTTCATCGATCAGGCCATCAAGCTCGGCGCCGACGGCATCGTCACGACGCCGATTCGCGCGTCGGGGCTGCTGTCGACCGTGGTCATGGCGCTGCATCACGCGAAGCGTGCGCGTCAAAACGCGCAGCGCATCGCCAAACTCGAACAGAAGCTGCTCGACAGCCGTCATCTGCAGGAAGCCAAGAACATTCTGATGATCATGCATCGCGTGAACGAGCAGGAGGCGTACGACATGCTTCGCGCTCAGGCGATGGAAAAGCGCGTGACGATCGACGATATCTGTCACTCCGTCATTCAGGCGGGAGAAGTCTTGCAGATCGCGCGCGGCATGACATCGGCGGAAGGGCACGACGAAGATTGAGCGCGGTTATCCGGTAACTGATCGACACACAGGAGCGGTGAATATGGACCTGCAACTGAAGGGCTTGAAGGTAATCGTGACCGGCGCAACCAAAGGGATTGGTCTGGCCATCGCGCGGACATTCGCCGCTGAAGGCGCACACGTGGCCATTTGCGCGCGCGACCAGGCCGCTGCCGAATCGACCGCGACCGTGCTGGCTGCGCTGAGTGGCGCGCGGGCATCGGGTGCGGCGGTCGATGTCTCGGATGGTGCGGCGCTAAAGGAATGGGTCGCCCGTATCGGCGCGGAATGGGGCGGACTCGATATCGTCGTGGCCAACGTGAGCGCGCTTGCCATCGGTAACGACATTGAATCGTGGCGCAAGGAGTTCGAGACCGATCTGCTCGGCACCGTGAATCTCGTGGATGCCGCGATGCCGTTTCTCGAGGCGAGCGAGGCCGCTTCGATCGTCGCGATTTCGAGCGTGTCGGGCCGTGAGATCGATTTTGCGGCAGGTCCTTATGGCGTATTCAAGGCCGCGCTCGTTCACTACGTGCAGGGTTTGGCGAACCAGCTCGCGTCAAAGGGCATTCGCGCGAATACCGTGTCGCCCGGCAATGTGTATTTCGAGGGCGGCGTATGGGACTGGATCGAACATAACAATGCGGAGCTGTTCACGCGCGCGCTTGCACTGAACCCCACGGGTCGCATGGGCCGGCCGCAGGAGATCGCCAACGCGGTTGCATTCATCGCGAGTCCGGCAGCGAGCTTCGTGAGCGGAACAAACTTCGTCGTCGACGGTGCGCTAACCCGCGGCGTCCAGCTGTGACACACAGTCAACCTGAGAGGAGCATCGAATGGAACAACGCAGTGCGATGGACATCGATCTGGACGCGCTCACGGTCGAAACCGTGCAGGCGGGTTTTCGCGCCGGACAGTTCACGGCCGAGCAACTCGCGCGTGCCTGCTTCGACAGGATCGAGCGCGACAACGCGACTTACAACGCGCTGATTTTCCTGAATCCCGAGGCGATCGCCGACGCGCGAAAAATCGACGAACGGCGCGCTGCCGGCGAAACGCTGGGCCCGCTCGCGGGCGTTCCCGTCGTCATTAAAGACCCGATGGACATGGTCGGCTTTCCGACCACGGCAGGATGGACGAAGCTGTATAGCAATACGGGTGGCGTCGACCTCATGCCCGAGCGCGATGCGCCGGTGGTGGCCCGTATGCGCAGCGCGGGCGCGATCCTGCTCGGCAAGACCAATGTGCCGGTGCTGAGCCATACGGGTTCGCATGCGAACGACAGTTGGGCCGGACCGACCATCAACGTACGAATGCCCGACCGCGTACCTGGCGGCAGCAGCGCCGGAACGGCGTCGGCGGTGGCCTCGGGAATGGCGGTACTCGGTCTCGCCGAAGAAACGGGCGGGTCGATCCAGAATCCGGCGTCGGCGCAGGACCTCGTAGGTATCAAGCCGACCATCGGCCTCGTGCCGAATGCGGGAGTCGTGCCGCTCTCGGGGAACCGCGACGTGGTCGGCCCGATTGCCCGCAACGTGCGGGACGCGGCGCTGTGCCTCGACGTCCTCGCGGGATATTCGAGCGAAGATCCCAAGACGCTCGCCGGCGTCGGCCGAAAACCGGAAGGCGGTTATACGTCGGCAATGAAACCGGATGCTTTGCGTGGCAAACGTATCGGCCTGTACGGACCGGGATGGCGCGCCGAGCCGCTCTCCGACGAAGCGTCGACGCTCTATGAGCGCGTCAAACGCGAGTTGACCGACCTGGGCGCGGTGCTGATCGACGACCCATTTGCAGGCTCCGGGTTCGCGGAGCTTCGACAACCAACCGCGCCATTAAAACACTTCGACGCACGCGGCCTGGAATCCATTCCGTACGATCTGGAAAAGTATCTGCAACGGCTTGGCAAGCATGCGGCGCTAAAAACATTTGCGGAATTCGCCGAGGCGACAAAGGACGAAAATCCGTTCGGACCGAATGGCGTACTGCACTACCTGCCCAGTCTCGCGGACTTCAGAGCGGCGCTCGCAGATCCGTCGTTGCCGCCGGAGATGCCTGAGTTCGTCGAACTGAAAGCGCGTTATCTGACCATCTTCGACACGGTGATGAGTGCCCATCGGCTCGATGCACTCGTCTTTCCGCAGATGCGGAATGAGCTTCCGCCGCTTCACGGGAAGGACGTTATCCACGAGACGACAGTCGGCGAGATCAACATCGCGGGGCTACCCGGTATCGCGGTGCCGGCGGGAAATTATCGGTCGGGCTCACCGTTTGGACTGATCTTCGTCGGCAGGCAGTGGGACGAGGCGGCGCTGCTCGGTTACGCGTATGCGTATGAGTGCGGGAGGGGGTGAAGCGTAGCTGCGTACGCCTATACGTGCGTGCGGGCTACTTCTTATGATGTCGGCGCCGGGTCTTTCATGAAGGCGCCGGCGTTTGGCCCGCCGTGCGTCGCCTCTGCCTGATTCGACATTCGGACTATCAAGCCCTTAAGCGTGCGAGCATGTTTGTATAGTCCTCGGGCGTGTCGATGTCGACTACGAAACGATCGTGCGTGGCGTTGTGGAGATAAACCTCTTCGGGATGATCCTGAATCAGTTTGCGACAGCCGGGGTTCACCTGCCCACCGATCATTTCCCCGGCATGATTGCACGAGAGGACCACGGGATTGCCGCGCTGTCCATTGAAAGAGGGCACCAGGATCGATCCGCGCGGCATTGCCTCGTAGGCATCCACAAGCTCGCGATAGTCTTCAGGTTTGAGCAGCACTTGATCCGCGAGACACACCATCACCGCATCACACGGTTCGGCGAGCGCCGCCACGCCTGCCGCGACTGATGTCATCTGACCTTGTTCATAGTATGGATTGGACTGAAATCTCAACGGCAATCCATCTAGCGCTTCGATAACAGCGCGTCCGTTGAAACCGGTTACCACGACGACTTCCACGGGACCCGCGCCGAGCAGAGCGCGTGCGGTGCGCCGAACGGCGGTTTCGCCTTCGATGGGCAGCAAAAGCTTGTGACGACCCTGCATGCGTGACGACATGCCTGCCGCGAGCAACACGGCCGAGAATCGAAGCTGAGTTGTCGCGGTCATACAAGCTCCTGACGTCTCCGTTCCCTTGCAAGATCGATGTATTTGCCCGGTGCGCGCTCGAATTCAAGCTTGCAGCCGTCGCAACAGAAGTACACGCGTTCTCCCTCGGTCTCGACGACATGCCGGGCCGATGCAACATCGACCGCCATCCCGCAGACGGGATTGACATAGCGCGCCGGCACCGGTTCGACCGATGCCATCGATTCGCAAGGCGGCGGTTCCGGAGGCACCGGCAGCATTTCAGCTCCCACGGCGGGCGGCGTCGGGGAATCGGCTCTTGCCTGTTCCATCTTCCGTCGAATGGCGACCAGGCCGGCTACAGCGCCGAGCGCGACTTCCTGAGGCGTGCGGGCGTGCACATCGGGGCCGGCGGGGGCGTGCAATGCGGCGACCCGGTTTTCATCGATGCCTCGTGTGCGCATGGACTCGCACAATTGCTGGGCCTTGCGTCGGCTCGCGATCAACAACACCGCCGCAGCCGAAGTTCGAAGGGCGGATTCGAGCGCAACTTCGTCGCTGTCGCCTTGTGTGGCGACCAGAACGAGGTCGGGCTTCGTCGCGCGCAGCGCCTCGACATCGAAGCCGTGGATCACATCCTGCAACACGTGCAGACCGAATGGCTCGGTCACGTTCGCCGCCGCGGTAACCCGAAAGCCCATGCGTTGCGCAAGCACACAGGCTTCTAGCGCGGCAGGTGTTGCGCCGAGTATGAGCAGGGCAGGCGGTGGCAACGAAGGCTGGATGAACAATTCGATGGTGCCGTTACTCGCGCAGGGCATGGCGTGATGCTCCATCCCCGTCTCCGGCGCGACTTCCGAATTGCTGATCCGGATGAGCTTCGGCTGACCCGTTCGCATCGCGTCCTGAGCGGCTTGAATCACGATCGATCGGGAGCAACCGCCGCCAATCCAGCCATGCAGCGTGCCGTCGCTTTCCACTAATGCCTGAGCGCCCACCCATGTCGAGGTAGGCGGTAAAGCACGGACCACCGTGGTGACGGCGAAAAGACCGGCCGCGTCGATCAGGCGTCGTTCGAGTTGAAGCAGTTCGCTGGAGTTCATTGCAGCACCGAAAGTACCTGGGGTAATACACGCTCGAGACTGGCGAGATCGCTTGCACCGGTCAGGAGATCGAGGTAAGGCAGGGCGCATTTCATCCCGGTACTGCTCGGGGTGAAACCGGGGCGTCCCGCGAGTGGATTCAGCCATAGAACGTATCGGCAACGCTGTCGAATGCGGTGTAGGGATTGCTGCAAAATCATGGGGTCACCGGAGTCGTAGCCGTCGCTGACGATCATCACGGCGGTACGCGAATGCAGCAGTTTTCCCGCGTGCTGCTGATTGAAATCGGCGAGGCTGTCGCCGATACGTGTGCCGCCTGCCCAGCCCATCGAAAGTAGCTGCAGCCGCTCCTGCGAGCGCCACGGATCGGCATCGCGCAAAGCCTGGGCAATACCCACGAGGCGAGTGTGAAAAATAAAGCAGTGCACATCCGACAAACGCGCGCTCATGACCCGCGCGAGCCGCAAAAAGAAGAAGCTATAAAGGCTCATCGAGCGGCTTACGTCCAGCAACATGACGATGCGGGGTCGCACGCGCTGTTTGCGTCGCCAGGCAAGTTCGAGTGGCACGCCGCCATGCGCTACGCTGAGGCGGATGGTTCTCGCCATGTCGACAGCACGACCGAGCGCCGCGCGCCGTTGGCGACGTATTTCCATGCCGCGCAGACGATGCACGAAGCGCCGGATAGCTTCGTCGATGGCAAATAGTTCGTCCGGCTGGTTAAGATGCCGAAAATCCGCGTGCATGAGCGATGCGTCGCGACTCCCGCCGTGCTCGACCGTTGTTCCGTCTGCGTGGGCCGCATCGCTTCCCCGACCGACCAGTGAAAGTGGCGTGCCTTCGCTGCGATCGCGCGCGGCGCCTTGCTCCGTCAAACTGTTTCTGCCCGCGCCGCTTGCCGTGCTTTCCACAAGCGAATGGCGGTTTGGCGCGAAGAACCACGCCTCGAAAAGGGCGTCGAAACGCCGCCATTCTTCCGCGCGCGAGCACAGGCAGGCGCGAAGGCTCCAGCGAAGCAACTGACCGTCGAATTGTCCGCTACGGTGCGCGACCTCCAGCGCCGAAGTCATATCGGAACTTGTGACGTGGAAGCCGTTCTCCCGTAGCCATCCCGCAAAGCCCACGTAGCGTGCCGTCATGGCTTCCGCGAGATTGGCGGTTGGACCCGGTGCGATCAACATGCGGCCGCCAGTTTCTCGACGACCGGACGTGTGAAGCCCGCTCGATCTTCGCGCGTCTTCACGAGCGTCGAAAGCGAATCCATGATGCGGTCGATGCCGTCCTCGTCGAACGACGTGACATCGAGCCGAAGAAGTGCTGCTGCCCAATCCAGTGTTTCAGCGACGCCTGGTTTTTTCTGGAGATCCATTTCTCGTACTGCGTGGACGAATTCGACGACCTGCTGTGCGAGTTTCATGGGTACGTCCGGTGCCTGCGAACGTACGATAGCCAGTTCTTTGGCAAAGTCCGGGTAATCGACATAGTGATAAAGACAGCGCCGACGCAGTGCATCTGAAATCTCACGCGTGCCGTTCGACGTCAGGATTACCACCGGTCGTTCCACGGCGCGGACCACGCCGAGTTCCGGAATCGAAATCTGGAAGTCCGACAACAATTCGAGCAGATAGGCTTCGAATGCTTCGTCGGTGCGGTCGATTTCATCGATCAGCAGAACCGGTGCAGGCGTGGTCGTGATCGCTTCGAGCAGCGGACGTTTGAGCAGATAGCGCTCGGAGAAAATATCCTGCTCCTTGCTGGAGAGCGGCCTGTCGTCCTGTTCGAGCAGCTTGATGGCGAGCAACTGATGCTGGTAGTTCCACTCGTACAGTGCCGAGTGCACGTCGAGTCCCTCGTGGCATTGCAGACGGATCAAACGGTTGCCGGACAGGCGCGAAATGGCTTTCGCCACCTCGGTCTTGCCGACACCCGCCTCGCCTTCGAGCAGCAATGGACGACGCATGTCGAGCGTCAGCAGCAGCGTGGCAGCAAGGCTGCGATCCGCGATGTAACCGTGCTGGTCGAGCTGCTGCTGAAGCGCCACAACGTCGGTCATACGGTCGCTGGCCATGTGAACCTCGTCGCTCAGGCAGCTTTGCGCGAGAACAGCCGACGCAGCCAGTCCTGCAGCGCACCCCACGCGAGCGACAGGCCGTTCAGCTCGGACGGCTTTTCCGGAGCTTGTAACGGTTGCGTCGATTGCGGCGGCTGTGCAGCGTCAGGCGCTAACGAAGCGCCGGTTGCGTCGTCTATTGGCTCGTTCGTCCGCACATCGGCCGATTGCGCGATCGACGCAAAATTGGCGACGAACTGCTTGAGGATCTGATCGGCAACCGTGGTCATCATCCGGCCACCAAAGGCAGCGGCCTTGCCGCTCATCGACACCTCGCTTTTGCCCACGAGTTCGCACGTCGCTCCTGACGTGCGTATGCTCGCTGTGAGGTCCATTGACGCGCCGGATGTGCCAGTCGTGTCCGATCCTTTGCCGACGAGATGCAAGGTCTGCGACGCCTCGTCGAGATCGAGCACTTCGATGTTCCCCTTGAACGACATGGCGGCCGGTCCCAGCTTGACCGTGACCGTGCCTTTGTAATGCGAGGCGTCGACGCGCTCGGTGATGGTCGCGCCGGGCATGCAACTGCCGACTGTTTCGATGTTCTTCAGGCATTGCCAGGCCGCGTCGGCGGTGGCAGCGAGCGGATAGGTCTTTTCGATGACGACTTTCATGTGATTGTCCTCCCGGTGTCCGCCATCACTACCGCGTCAGGCCCAGCGCGCGGCTTTGCTGCCAGACGCGATACGCGTTATGCGGCATGTTCATGTGCGTCACGCCCAGGTGCGCGAACGCATCGACCATGGCCGACGTAAAGCACGGTATGGAGCCGACGTGCGGCGACTCCGCTACACCTTTCGCGCCGATCGGATGATGAGGCGAGGGCGTGACGGTGAAGTCCGTCTCCCAGTGCGGCGTTTCGACGGCGGTCGGCACGAAGTAGTCCATCAGCGTGCCGCCGAGCAGATTGCCGGCTTCGTCGTAAGGCAGCTCCTGGCCCATGGCGACCGCGAAGCCTTCGGTGAGGCCGCCATGAATCTGCCCTTCGATAATCATCGGATTGATGCGCGTCCCGCAGTCATCGAGCGCATAGAAGCGCCGCACGCGTGTTTCGCCGGTATAGCGATTCACTTCGAGCACGCATAGATAGGCACCGAATGGAAAAGTAAAGTTGGGCGGATCGTAGTAGTCGACCGCTTCGAGTCCCATCTCCATGCCTTCAGGCACGTTGTTGTAGGCGGCCCATGCGATCTGTTTGAGCGTTTTAGACTGCTCCGGCGAGCCTTTCAGCACGAACCGGTCGAGATCGAACTCGACATCATCCGGCGCGGCCTCGAGCAGATGCGCGGCGATCATGCGGGCCTTCTCACGAATCTTGCGCGATGCACGGGCGATGGCCGCGCCCGCCACCGGAGTCGAACGGGAGCCGTACGTGCCGAGACCGTACGGTGCAGTGGACGTATCGCCTTCCTCGACGGTGATGACCGACGCCGGGATTCCCGCCTCCGACGCGATGATCTGCGCGTAGGTGGTTTGGTGTCCCTGACCCTGAGTGATGGTCCCCATGCGCGCAATCGCGGAACCGTCCGGATGCACGCGAATTTCGCACGAATCGAACATGCCGACGCCCAGGATGTCGCACATCTTGGACGGTCCCGCGCCGACGATTTCCGTGAAGGTCACGATGCCGATGCCCATCAGCCACTCTGCGTTGACGTCGGCGCGACGCGAAGTCTGTTCGGCCCGGAGAGCGGGGTAATCCACGGCAGCGAGTACCTTTCTGAGCGCCGGTTCATAGTCACCCGAGTCATAGTCTAGGCCGAGTGGCGTCGAAAACGGAAACCGTTCCTTGCGAATGAAATTGCGCAGCCGTATTTCGGCCTTGTCGATGCCGAGCTTCTGCGCGAGCACATCCATCATCCGTTCGATCAGATACACCGCTTCCGTCACTCTGAATGAGCAGCGATACGCTACGCCGCCAGGAAACTTGTTGGTGTACACGCCGTCGACCGAGACGAATGCGTTCGGTATGTCGTAAGAGCCCGTACAGACGTGGAACATGCCGGCGGGCCATTTGGTCGGATCGGCGCATGCGTCGAATGCGCCGTGATCGGCGACGACATGCACGCGTAAGGCTTTGACGCGTCCGCTGCTGTCGGCCGCAAGTTCTCCGGTCATGTGATAGTCGCGTGCAAAAGCCGTGGAGCTTAAATTTTCCGCGCGCGATTCGATCCACTTCACAGGCCGGCCAAGTACGATCGATGCAACGATAGTCGTCACGTACCCTGGATACACGCCCACCTTGTTTCCGAATCCGCCGCCGATATCCGGCGAGATGATGCGAATCTTCGACTCGGGAATCGACGAGAGCATGCCCACCACCGTTCGCACGACATGCGGCGCCTGCGATGTGATGTACACGGTCAGATCGCCCCGCGCCTTGTCGAACGACGCCACGCAGCCGCAGGTCTCGAGCGGGCAGGGATGGACGCGGGGATATAGCATCTCCTGACTCACGGTCACATCGGCATTTTCGAAGGCGCGAGCGGTCTTGTCCTTGTCGCCGACGTTCCATGTGAAGATGTGATTGGGATGCTTGCGCGCACCATGCGCGCCGAACTGCTTTTCGCGGATGTCTTCGCGAATCACTGGCGCATCGACGTCGAGCGCGCGATGCGGGTCCACCACCACCGGCAGTTCTTCGTATTCCACTTCGACGAGTTCGGCGGCATCGGCGGCAATATATCGGTCGTCCGCGACCACGAATGCCACTTCCTGATTCTGGAACACGACTTTGTCATCGGCCAGCACGGCTTGCACGTCACCGGCCAGCGTAGGCATGTAGTGGAGCTTGAGCGGTTTGAGATCGTCGGCGGTAAGGACGGCGTGCACGCCCGGATGCGCGCGGGCGCGCGTGGCGTCGATCTTCAGAATGCGGGCGTGGGCGAAGGGGCTGCGCACCATCGCACCGAACAACATGCCGGGCATTTTCACGTCGTCGACGTAGGTGCCTTTTCCCTGGATGAAGCGCGGGTCCTCGCGGCGTTTGCGCGAGCAGCCCATACCTTCCAGCGCGGCGAGACGATCAAGATTGGCGTCGATATTTCCCATGGCCGGTCTCCCGTATCAGTGCGCCGACACGTCGGACATGAGCGGATGAGAGCTTTCGACCGCCTCACCACGCAGCTTTGCGGCGGCGTACTGCACCGCCTTCACGATGTTCTGGTACCCCGTACAGCGGCATAGATTGCCCGCCATCCAGTAACGGATTTCCTGCTCGGTCGGATTGGCGTTTTCCTGCAGCAGCCGATACGCTCGCGTCAGCATGCCGGGCGTGCAGAAGCCGCACTGCAGACCGTGTTCCTGCATGAATCCTTCCTGTAGCGCGTGCAGTTCGCCGCCTTTGGCGAGGCCTTCGACCGTGAGCAGTTCGGCTCCTTCGGCCTGCACGGTAAGCAGCGTGCAGGACTTGACCGAAGTGCCGTCGAAGTCGACCGTGCAGGCGCCGCAATGCGAGGTCTCGCAACCGATATGCGGTCCCGTATGCAAGCATTTCTCTCGCAGGGTGTGGATCAGCAGTTCGCGTGGTTCAACCAGCACGTCGGTTGGTGTGCCGTTCAGAACGAACGACACCACGGTCTTTTTGCTCATCTCAGGTCTCCTCGTCTAATGTGTTGCACGCGCGAGCGCCGTGCGCAACGCGCGTCGCGTCATCTCGCCTGCCATCGCGGTTTTGTAGTCGATGTCGCCGCGAAGGTCTTCCGCCGGCTCGCACGCCAGCATCGCCAGCCTTGCCGCCTGCTCGATCGCGTCGTCGTCCAGCGCCTTTCCTGTCAGTGTCTGTTCCGCGTCGACGGCACGCAGCGCGGTCGGCCCGACATTGGTTAGCACGATGCGAACATCGCTCACCGCGCCGTCTTGCATGCGCAGCGTCACCGCTGTGGCAGCCGTGGCGAAGTCGCCCGTCTTGCGCTTGAGCTTGGCGTAGCAATAGCCTGTATCGGCTGCCGGAATCGGGATCCGGATTTCCGTCATGATTTCGCCTGCTTCCAGCTGCGTCATGTAGGTGCCGAGAAAGAAGTGGTCTGCGTGGACGACCCGTTGGCCATGCTCGCCGGCGAGTACGAACGATGCGCCCAGGGCGATCATCAGCGACGGGTGATCGTTGCCAGGATCGCCATGCGAGATATCGCCGCCGATGGTTCCCCGATATCGCACTTGCGGGTCGGAAATCTGCCGCGCGCCTTCGACAAGCAGGGGACACTTTTGCTGGAGCAAGGCTGACCAGATCAGTTCGTTCTCGGTCGTCATCGCACCGATGATGATTTCATCGTGTGTTTCGCGAATGCCCTTGAGTTCTGCGAGCTTCCCCAGATCGATCAGATGATCGGGCTGCGCGAAGCGGAGTTTCATCATCGGCAAAAAGCTGTGTCCGCCCGCCAGCAGCTTCGCCGTGTCGCCATGCTGACTGAGCAAGGAAAGTGCTTCGGACAGGCTTCGAGGCGAGTGGTATTCGAAAGGACGCGGAATCACAGCGGTCTCCTGTTCGTCGTCGGTCGGGCGCGCGAACGGCGCTGGCCTGTCCTCGGAAGCATTTCACAAAATCGCAGGGCGCTTCACGGCAAGTTCGTCAACGGCGGTTTGGATGCGTCAACTGCCGGTTGCGGAGCGTAAATGTCGGATTGGGGAAATATCACTGCCGGGCGGGCGGGCGAATCGAATCCACGGCTACAACGCTGCTTTTGCGAGTGCAAGCAGGTTTTCTCCAGGTACGGTTGGCGCGCATGAGTAGCCGGACGGCTTGCGTGAACGGCGGAAAAGGCATAAAACCATCGAAAAAGCCGACGCCCGTGGAAGATCGCCCGGACAGGAGACACCGCATGAACTCGAAGGACCCGATCGCGACTCCGGCGCCTGTACCGCCGACGCCCGAGTCTCGCCAGAATGAAACCTTTCAGCACAAGCTGGAGCAGTTCAATCCCGGTATGGTCTGGCTCGATGCGCACGGACACATTACGGCTTTCAACGACGTCGCGGTGCAGGTGCTAGGGCCTGCAGGCGAGCAATCTCTGGGTATTGCTCAGGACAGACTGCTGGGCATGGACGTGATCGAACTACACCCGGAGAGAAGCCGCGACAAGCTGCGGTTTTTGCTTCAATCGACGGAGCCGGGCGGGTGCCCTGTGAAGTCGCCTGCGCCGGTCGCGATGATGATCAACATCCCCGACCGGATTCTGATGATCAAGGTGTCGAAAATGATGGGCGGTCAGGGTACGTGTGGCACGTGCATGATTTTCTACGACGTCACCGATATCACGACCGAGCCGCCCGAACTCGCCGCAAGCAACCAGTCTCCCATGCCACGACGGCTGTTCAAGATTCCGGTCTATCAGAAGAACCGCCTGATTTTGATCGACTTGAAGGACGTGGTGCGTTTTCAGGGTGATGGGCACTACACGACGATCGTCACGCAAGACGATCAATACCTTTCGAACCTGTCTCTCTCCGATCTGGAGCGCCGACTGGATGGCAACATCTATCTGCGGGTCCATCGCAGTCACATTGTGAGTCTGCATCATGCCGTGGAACTGGTCAGAGCTGAAGAGAGCGTCAGTCTGGTCATGGGCGATCTGCAGAAGACGTCGGTGCCCGTTAGTCGGACTCGCGTGGCGCAATTGAAGGAGGTGCTTGGTGTGATTTGAAATCGTGGTGTTGATGTTCGGGGAAGGGGGGGGCGAGTTGCGCTGTGAACGTTGATGGGCGGGGCTGGTGCTGTTGAGCGCAAAAAATGGGTATGCGTGCGGGACTTGGCGGCTGAAACGGTCGGCAGAAGATGGCGGTTATCAAAACAAGCGAGGGCGTCGGATCAGTCGATCAGTCTTCGAACCACTTATCCGGAAACAGATTATTCCCCACGGTAAATCGCTGACTTGAGCATTGATAGATTTTTAGATGGGTCGGCTCGGCCAGCACAATGCGGTGCCACGATTCATCATTTTTCATGATCATTCAGCGCCGCCACAAGGCTTTATACGGAGCACGACGGTAGATTGTTCGTTATCGACAATCCGACAAGCGCCTCTCCCGGGAGGCGCCGTGCAACCCGGAACCTGAAGCCCATGCCCCAACCCTCCGTCCCTCCCGTCGAATCCGGCAAACGCCGCAGACTGCTGTCGGTCGGCGCCCATCACGCATCCACTGGCGCGCGCCCTGTTGCAAGCTCGCGCATTTCTGCTCCAACACCTGCGGCGAGCCGTCTAACGTAAGCGCGCGATAACTGGTTTGCGCCGAATACCGGCGTCGATGTTTCGATTGGCGTCGATATCCGAGGAGGCATCTGTTGAGTCCGACAAAATCGCAAACCTCTGCGGAGGTGCCGATGTATGTCGCGGGCGTCAGTCTGCCCCGCAGGCGATTCGCGCATCACGCGGCCGAGATCGCGCGCGCGTCGTTACCGGCTGCGGTGGTGAGGCACGCGTACCGGGCCTTCGTGTTCGCATCGCTGGAAAGCCGCAGGCTGGAAATGCCGGTGAAGGCCGAACTGCTGTTCGTTTCCGCGCAGTTTGCGAACATGGGACTGAGCTCTCGCTATGCGCATTCCCAGCAGCGCTACGAACTCGACGGCGCCGACGCGGCGCGAGCGTTCCTCGAAGCGGAAGGCGTCAGACACTTACATGGCGCAGCCGTGTGGAATGCGATCTCGCTTCACACGACTCCCGGTCTCGCCGACCGGATGAGCGCGTTGCCGCGGCTCCTCGCGTACGGCGTGCGCGCGGACCTATACGGCGACGGCATTGCTCACGTCACCGCGCAGGAAAAGCGTCAACTGCTGGATGCTTTTCCACGTGGTCACGAATTCGCGAACCGGTATCTCGAAGCGATCGGCCGGGCTGTGCTGCATCGACCGGAAACGACATTCGGGACGCTCGGCGCCGACGTGCTGGAGCGCATCAGCCCGACCTTCGTGCGGGGCAATTTTTGCGGCCGCGTACTGGGCGCGCGTTGGGAAATAGAATAGGCCCGCAATGGGCATGGAACAAAGCCGCCGACCCCACGTTCACGGCACGAAACACGCATCGGAAAACATCGATGCTGTTTTGTCGGTTCACAGACCATCGTCGACCGGCGAGGTAGACATCGCCTCGCCAATCGATGCGCGCTCTGCGTCGAGCATCGGCCGATACCAGTCGCTGCCGCACTGCGCGCAGTGGTCGAGCGCATCGTCGAGCACTTGCTGTGCACGCTCGCTGTCGCCGGCGGCATGCAGCGCTTTCGCGAATTCGCCCAGCACGATCGGCAGCAACGACAGATAAGCGGTGTCGCGCATCTGGCCGATCGCCGATTCCATGTCCGCAAGTTCGAACGCATCGAGACGCCGGGCGATCGCGTGCGCGATCCATTCGAGTGCATCGCAACACAACAGCCACGCGCGGATGCCGGCTCGGCGGCATTGGTTTTGCAAACTTTCGACGGCCAGCATCAGCGCGTCCGCATCGCGGTTGAGGATGGCGAGCGGAATGGTCGCTTCCAGCAGCACATAAGCGAGCGTCAGTTCGTGACCCGCCTGGCGCGCCAACTCTTCGGCTTCTTCGATTTTTTGCAGGCTGCCGTGGCGATCGCCGAGAAACCACTGGATGCGCGCGAGCGTGGCATGGGTGGCCGCGATCATGTCGGTGCGCACGCCGGTGGTCGACCAGCGCACCACCTGCATGTCGGGCGCCGCCAGCGCCGCCAGTAGTTCGTCGCGCGCCTCGGCGTGCCGACCGGCGGAATGCAGTGAGATGCCGATGATGCGCCGGCTGAGCGCAACCTGTAGCGGTGAGCCGAATTCCTGCGCGGCGCGTTGAAACCAGCGTGCATGGGCGAGCGCCTGCAGCGGTTCGCCCGCATACTGCTTCTGATTCCACAAACCCCAAATCGCGCGCAACTGAAGGCTGCGATCGTCGCTTGCCTCGGCGAGTTCAAGAGTTTCGCGCCACGCGGCTTCGACCGCCGGGGTCGGCCCTTCTGTATAGACCAGCGCGGACGCATATACCGACAGAACCCGCAGCCGCGTATGCGGAATTCGCGGCTTGACCTTGTTGCCGAGCGCGTCGAGCGTCACGCTTGCCCACCACACACATTCCTCGAATAGCGGCAGTTCGAACAGTATGGGCACAGCGGTGCTGGCAAGATCGATTCCCAGATAAACGTTGCCCGCCGGACTGAACGCCCATGACATCGCGGCGCGCATGTTGCCGATCTCGGCGCTGAGCAGGTCATGTGCATCTTCGATCCTGATCTGCTCCGCCTTGTAGGGGCCTTTATCGAAGAACTCGCGGAAATACACCGCGTGAGCGTGGGCCGCCTCGGCGGTCTCGCCATGAGCATCGAGCAATGCATGCGCATAGGCGCGCGAACTTTCCAGTTGCCGGAAGCGTCGCTGATGCGTGCGGTCGATATAGAGCAGCGATTTGCCGACGAGGCCTGCAAGACACTCCACGGTTTCGGCCCGCGAGACATCGTGGCGACCCATCAATTCGGAAATTGCTTCGAGCGCAAAGCCGTCGGAAAAAATGCTCGCCTGACGGAACAGCAACTGCTCGGTAGGCGACAACAGACGATAGCTCCACTCGAATACCGCACGCAGCGTCTGATGCCGGGGCAGCACGTTGCGCGAGCCGCCTGTCAGGATCGCGAAGCGGTCGTCGAGATGCGCGCGGACGGTATCGAGCCCGAGCGTGGCGGCGCGGGCGGCAGCCAGTTCGATCGCGAGCGGAATGCCGTCGAGCCGGCGGCAGATTTCGCCGATCAGCGGCAAGGTGGTCGCGTCGGCTTCGAAATCGCCAGCGAGTCGCCGTAGCCGGTGCAGAAACAGTTTGACCGCGTCCGAGCCGGTGGCTTCGTCATGCGCGGCGGTGTCGGATGGACAGTTCAGCGTCGGCACCGGATAGACGTTTTCGGCCGGGATGCGCAGGGCTTCGCGGCTCGTCGCCAGCACTCGCACGCCGGAATTGCCGGCGGTCAGCGTCTGCGCGATGCTGGCCGCGGTCTCGATCAGATGCTCGCAGTTGTCGAGGATCACGAGGCAGCGGGCCTTACGCAAACCGCTCGCGAGTTGTTCGACCGTCATCGCGCTACCGCGCACCACATCCGAGAAAATCGTCAGTAGGGCCTCGCGTGCCTGGCGATCGTTTTGCAGCGGCGCGAGCGAAATATAGCGGATGCAGACGAACAGGTCGCCGGTATCGCGGCACAACTCGACCGCGAGGCTGGTCTTGCCGATGCCGCCGGCGCCCGTCAGCGTGACGAGCTGCTGCGTGTGAAACAGCGTGAGCACGTCGTCGACCGCGTCGGAGCGGCCGAACAGCGTATCGACGAATGGCAGCCCGAGCGAGAACGCCGCACTGCGCGCCGGCGCGGCTTCGGGTTGCGGGAGCAGCATATAACCGCGTCCCGACACGGTGCGCAGCAGATCGCGCGAGGTCCCGAGTGCGCGGCGCAACGCGACGACCTGAACCTGCAGATTGTTCTCTTCGACGATCGTGTTGGGCCACGCACGATCGAGCAGCGTGTCTTTCGATACGACCGAGCCGCGGTCTTCGAGCAGCGCTTCGAGCAATGCGAATGCGCGGCTGCTGAGCGGGTAGAGCGCGCCCGCGCGGATGACCGTGCGGCTCTGCAGCGACACTTTCAGCGGGCCCACTTCGATCACCGCGTGCCTACCGTCGCCCCCGTCGCTCGTGGAAGGACTGGCGGGCGCGCTCGACGAAGCGGACGCCCAGGAAGCGGGCAGGGTGGCTGTGCAGGCATCACGGAAACGGTTCAAGCGGAATCTCGGGCACTAATGACGCTGGCAATCCTAGCAGGAACAAATTGATTCAATAATCGGCCGGCTCGCAGGATTGGCCGGTTTATGCTGGCGCAGAAAGCGGCGCACGGTATTGGGAATGGTGTAGCTGACGGACGTGCCCCGGTATTTGCGAAAAATGAACGAACTGTCGACCAGACCGCTGACCGCGTCCAGCGTGTCTTCGAGCGACAGACCCGAGCGTTCGGCAATGCCGCTCAGTTCGCGCAGATCCGCGTCGGTGCCGCTGTCGATCAGTCCGGCCAGAATGGTCTGACGCGACGGTGCGAGATTGCGCCACGTCCACATCAATGCGGCACCGAGCGACTCGTGCCGGCTTTCGGCCATCCGCCGCATCCGGCGACCCGGCAGGTCGACGTTCTGTTGCAGCAGATGCCTCACCGAGTCGATGCCGAGCAACGACGTGTGATAAGCCGCCAGCTCGATCGCGAGCGGCAGTCCATCCATCTCTTCGACGAGCGCCTGGGCGCTGCGCAGGAAGCTCTCGGTGATCTCGATTTGCGGATCCAGCACTCGCACCCGCGAGACGAACATTTGCAACGCTGCGCTGTCTTCACCCGGTGCCGCGACCGCGAGCAGCGACGGCAACTGGATCACGGTTTCCATCGACACCTTCAATGGCGTGCGGCTCGTCACGATCACAACGATACCGGTCTGCAGCCGGAACACCGTGCTGTCGGACAGCGCCTGGGCGACGGCTTCGGCCTGCAGGTCGGCATTGTCGATCACGAGCATGCCGCGCATTCCGCTGGTGGCGTTGCGCGCGTCCAGCATGTCGCCAAGGGCTTCCAGCGCCGCGCCGATCAGGTTGTAAGCCCAGCGCTGATTCGCTTGATCCGGCTGCTCGGCTAACGACAGGTAGCCGGCGGAAGACTCGGAGGAGGCGCCGAGACGATGCGCCACTTCGATCGCAAGCCGCGATTTGCCGACGCCCGCCGGCCCGGTCAGCGTGACGACCGAGCCGCTGTTGTGGAGACTCGTCAGCACCCTCTCCACGCAGCGCTCGCGGCCCACCAGCGGACCCAGTGCATGCGGCAACGGGAAGCTCGCAGCGGTGCCGGCTTCTGATGGCGTATTAACCATGAGCACCGCTTCCGCCGCCACCACACGTGGCCTGGACATCCGGTAACCGCGCCCGGAGACGGTCTGAATCAGGTGCCGGTGCTCACCGAGCACACGCCTCAACGTGCAGATATGAACCTGAATGTTGTTTTCTTCGACGACCGTCGCGGGCCAGACCTTTTGCAGGATTTCCTCAGTCGGAACGATTGCGCCTTCCGCGTCGAGCAGTACTTGCAGCAGGTCGAAGGCCCGACTGCTCATGCGCACCGCGACGCCGTCCCTGAGCAGTTGCCGCGATTCGCGCAAGACTTCAAGTTCGCCGATTTTCATCAGGGCAATCTCGACAATGGGCGTTGAACACCCGCAAGCGCGGGGCGAGAGAAGGCATACATGTTTCGCGTGCTACAGCGTCGAAAACGCTGCATCAGCGACCGCACGTGGCGGCCCAGAATGCCCGACCAAGACTGGCGCCTGCGGGATGCCGTCACGCTAATGAAGGCCATGCATCCCATGCGGAGCGCATGACAGGCATCGCATTATGACCCGCCAATGTGACTTTGTAAGTCCAATTTGCCGGATTCGTGGCGGTTTTAATAACCATTCATATTCTGGCAAGGAAATTAAGGCGAATCCTCGGGATACTCGCAGCAACCGGATCAGCGGGCCGTGTGGCCCGTCTTTACAGGTGAGGTCAGGGCTGCCGCGGGCGGCGCGCTGTCAAACGGCTCGAAGATACCGATCAGCCAGTCGACGAACACACGCAGTCGCGCACTGTTGTATTTCGACTTCGCGAATACGACGTGCAGTGGATGCGCGGGCCGAGTCCACTCTGGCAACACCTGGACGAGATCGCCGCTTTGCAGCCACGGCTCGGCCATGAATGAAAACGTCTGCCCGATACCTAGCCCGCTGACGAGCGAGGTCAGATGTGCGGTGCTCTCGTTGACGAACACGCCACGCGCTGCCCGTGGGTCGAGCGAAAGGTGCTCTTCGCCGTGGCCGAACAACAGAGGAAACGCGCGTCCCGTCAGTGACGAGAAATAGCCCACGACGTCATGGTGGGCGAGCAGGTCGTCCGGGTGAGCAGGCGTGCCGCGTTCGGCGAGATAAGCCGAGCCGGCATACGTACCCCATTCGAGGCTCGCGATGCGGCGTGCGACCAGCGAGGTATCCGTCAGCTCGCCGCCACGAATCACGCAGTCGACGCCTTCGCCGATCAGATCGACGTGACGGTCGCTCACGCCGATGTCGAGTTGGATCTCTGGATGGCGCCTGCGGAACGCGGGCAGATGCGGCAGCACGATCAGGTTGGCGAGCGACGAACCGATATCGACGCGCACCCGGCCACGTGGATTGCCGCGCGAGTCGGCGAACAGCCCGTCCATTTCGTCGATATCGGCAAGCAGCTTGACGGCGTGCTGGTAGTAGGTCTGGCCTTCGTCCGTCACGACCACGCGGCGGGTGGAGCGCTGGAACAACTTCACGCGCAGATGCGTCTCCAGTTCCTGGATCAGTTTCGACACCGTGGCGCGCGGCACGTCCAGGCTGTCGGCCGCTTTGCCGAAGCCGCCCGAATCGGCGATTCGCACGAAGACGCGCAATGCGAGTAGCTGGTCCATTGGCTGTTCTCCATGGCTTATGAGCCGTCAGTCTAGCGATTATCCACCCATGTGGAAAATGATTTGACGATTTCAGTGTTTTTCTGCGTCTCACCGACATTTATTGTCTCGACATCACCTCTCAACACACACGGAGTCAATCATGAGCAAACGACTTGAAGGCAAGGTAGCCCTGGTGACCGGCGGTACGAGTGGCATCGGTCTCGCCGCGGCACAAGATCTGGCAGCCGAAGGCGCGATGGTGTATCTCACAGGCCGTCGCGAAGCCGAATTGCAGAAGGCGGTGGCGGTCATCGGTCACGGCGCGAAAGGCGTGCAGGGCGACGTGACGAACGCGAGCGATCTCGACGCGCTGTTCGCCACGATCCGCGCGGAACAGGGGCGGCTCGACATCCTCTACACCAACGCGGGCGGCGGCACGATGGCTCCGCTCGGCGACATCTCGGAGCAGCACTTCGACGATACGTTCAACCGCAATGTGCGCGCGGTTGTGTTCACGGTGCAGAAGGCGCTGCCGCTGATGCAGAAGGGCGGTTCGATCATCCTGACCGGCTCGATCGCCGGTTCGACGGGCACGCAGGCGTTCAGCATCTACAGCGCGTCGAAAGCCGCGGTTCGCGCGCTGGCACGCAGTTGGGTGCTCGATCTGAAGGATCGCGGGATTCGCGTGAACGTCGTTAGCCCCGGCTCGACCCGCACGATCGGTCTGGCCGAACTCGGCGGCGCGACGCAGGAAGGTCAGAACGGCCTGCTCGCCTACCTGAGTTCGCTCGTGCCGATAGGCCGGCTTGCCGAGCCATCGGAAATCGCCAAGGTCGTGACGTTCCTCGCGTCGGACGATTCGAGCTTCATCAATGGCGCGGAAATCACCGCCGATGGCGGACAGGCGCAGGTCTGACGCGCGCTCGTCACGCATCGTCGAAGCAACCGAAATGAACAAGGAGAAATGACCATGGATACCGCAGTCGCTCTACTGAATCAGTACCTGCAATCGATCCGCGACCCGCACGCCGCCGCAGCGCTGTTCGCCGAAGACGGCATCCTCGAACTGCCGTACCTGAGCAGCCTCGGACCGACGACCGGCGCGCAGGGGCCGGAAGCGATCGAGCGATTCATCGCCGGTCTGCTGAACAAGGTGCCCGACTTTGCGTTCCGCAACGTGCGCATTCTGATTGACCTGCCGGAGCAGGCGTTCGGCGAATACGAAGTGGAAGCGCTGGTGCCGTCCACGGGCAAGGTCTACAAGCAGATGTACGCGGGCAGACTGGTCGCCGAAAACGGCAAGATCAAGCTGCTGCGCGAATCGCTCGATACGGTCGCCGCGCAGAAGGCGTTCAGCCCGGACTGACAGGAGTCGCGCGCACGGCGCGTGCACGGCAGTCATGTGTGACTGGCCGAACGCGCGCCGTGCCTTGCGCGGATGTCGAATGCCGTACCTTTTATCCGTTTGAAGAGAATCAGTCGTGAAGAAGAACACACTTTATCGCGCCATTGCTGCGGCTTCGTTCGTTGCCACAGCGATGGCCTCGCTGCCCGCACGGGCGGCAGACCAGGCGCCGCTTAATCCGAATGCGGCCACGACGCAGGCGCGGCAACTCAATGTAGCCGGCGTCGATCACGTCGGCATCAACGTGCCGGACGTCGATGCGGCGTCAGCATTTTTCGCGGACCTGCTCGGTGCTCGCGTCGTATCAGACATGCGCCCCGGCAAGATTCCCGATGCGTGGAAAGACAGTTTCAACTGGCGTCATACGAGCGAGATCGATCGCATCGTGATGATGCAACTGCGCGACGGCTCGAAGATCGAACTGTTCCAGTACTCGGGACCGGACGTGTCGCGCGCACTACCGCATGAGGAAGACGCGGCGGAAACGCATATTGCGTTGAAGACCGTCGATCTCGATCACAGCCTCGCGGTTCTGAAAGCGCGTGGGCTTCGGATTCTCAACGATCCGGTCACGCTGCCCGACGGCGAGCGTTGGTTTTACTTCCTCACGCCGTGGGGCTCACAACTAGAACTCGTTTTCGCGCCGCACTCCGTTTAGAGGAAGCGGGAAGAAAATGGGGTGGCGGTGGCCACGCCGTTGAATACAAGTGTTCGGACGATGGCGAATTGGAGCGTTTCAACCAGGTAGTGCGATTGACTGGAGTCAGGGCGGCGAGAAGATATTTCCGCCGCTCAAAGCTGCGTTGCGTGCGTGAAAGTACAATTGGACAGGATGGCGCGATTCAAAGGAGCATGCTACGTTGACTGTGGACTTTGGTCTCAAAGCCACGTTGGTATCAGATGCTTCGCTTTGACGGAACGATGAATTAGACTGCGGCCGTGTCGGGCAAAAGATCGACAGTGAGCGGCCTTTCACTATTACCGTCCGCCGCGAGCGTCGTAGCGCCGTGCTGGAAGGAGTCAAACGTGCAAGTTAAACGTGTCGTTGCCAACTTCAAGGCGCTCGATCTCAATCGGGCCCGGGCGTTTTATCAGGACATTCTCGGCCTCGAGCTTTTGATGGACCATGGGTGGATCCAGACCTACGGCTCTCAGACCGAGATGACAATTCAGGTGAGCTTTGCCGCCGAAGGCGGCTCCGGCACCCCCGTTCCCGACCTGTCGATCGAAGTGGACGATGTGGACGCAGCACATGAACTCTTCAAGGCTGCGGGTTTTGCCGTCGAATATGGTCCGATCGACGAACCGTGGGGCGTCCGTCGCTTCTTCGTTCGCGACCCATTCGATAAGGTGGTTAATGTTCTTGCGCACACCTGAGCGTTGTCCGCGGATTTTCTGGCATCGAAGGCGATTGAGCGTCTGGCTTGGAGCGCCTCCGATGACTTGCAACTCGGAAGCTACCTCGTATCAGTCGAACGATAATATCGGCCCGCGACCCACCAGAAAAACATACCGGCGGTTGCGCCGGCCGGAACGAGAAACCGCCCCACGCCAAGTAGACCCTGCAACCAGGTCGTATTCTTCTCGTCTGGTGGATCGGTGTACCAGTGAAATGAGTTGAAGAATTTAACGTAAGCCAGAACAGCCAGCACTCCAATGGCAACGCCTGCCAGTAAGTAAAACAACCAGCTACGGATCCTGAACGTCCAGGCGATCCAGGACAAAGCGGCACACGGCAGCGCAGTCACTCCGAAGGCAAACATCCACGTTGGGAAGAACATCAGCAACAACATGACGGAGAAATGAGCCGTCTTCAACCCGACCGAATTATTTGTCGCGCTCTCAAAACCGGTGACATTGCTCAGCATGGACGTGAGCACGAACACCGCGGTCCCGATTGTCACGCTCACAAGGTAGCCGACGAGTATTCGTCCAGCAGAGGCTTCCGTTTGCGCTTTGCCTGGTTGCATTTTGTATCGATGAGTTTAGTGTCAGCGAATCGGCAAGGGAGCCTTTCTCGAAGCATACCGGAGGAATACGTTGCTGGAGCGCACTGCTACATGCGAATACAGGCCACGCGTCTTTATGAGCCTAACGTCGTCTCAGGGTCGCTTAGTGGCTTTTGCATGAGAAGCTGCGCCCGTGGCGATTGCCGTCCCAAAGACATTGACGCTAGCCGACCATTTACGGGCGATCGGTACTGTTGCTCACATAGTCGATAGTGGCTCGATGTGCGTGCTGTTCGCATACCGGACATCGGACAGCTTGCGGTCCGTGCCGCTCATTCAACCAACTTGCGGCCGCGGCACTCCAATGGTCAGTTATTGGCAGACTTTGGCGCATGGCGTTTGGTCCTGGGGCAGGATCATGATGTCATTCGAATTAGATTCAGTACGCGGAGCCGGCAGGAAATGGGACGGCGAACAGAGGCGCTTGCCATCGAGTTAGCTGAAACTGACCCTTTGCGGCAGATATCGTCGCAGCGGCCTCGAAGTTGGCGCAGACATGCGCATGAAGCGATATCTGCGGGTTAACGCGTGCTATGAGATGAGCAAGGGATCAAATAAGATGTAGATGCATCTACATCTTCCCCCGATCACGGCTATCAGGCGCGATACGAGCAACGTTTATTAAGCGCCAGATGCGTGGATTTGGATGTATATACAATCGACGTTTCAGGAGACTGACGTGCCTACCTATACCGTGGAAGCCGCTGCCGGCCGCTTGAGCAAGGATGCAAAGCAACAGATTGCATCGGGCATAACCCGAGCGCACAGCAATGCGACAGGAGCGCAGAAATTTTTCGCACAGGTGATTTTCCGGGAAGTGCCCGAAGGGGATCACTTCCTGGGCGGAGCGCCATTGAAATGCGACCAGATATTCGTGCATGGACACATTCGAGCTGGGCGTACTGCGGAACAGAAGCAGCAATTGTTGAGCGCCATTGTCGACGCGGTAGGAGCGGCCGCTGAAACGGAGAAGCGCTGTGTTTGGGTGTACCTTTCCGACCTCGTGCCTTCGCAGATGGTGGAGTTTGGGCGAGTGCTTCCGGAGCCGGGTGCCGAGTCGCAATGGCTCGAAGCTATGTCGTCGGAAGATCGTGATTATCTGCTCGGTATTGGTTAAAACGTTTGCTGACTGAGGATTGACGGGTGAATTATTAATACATTTGTCGATCGATACGATGAATTGCTTATTCCACTGCTGAAATGGGTGGTGCCGTCGGTAGACGCGAGTTCGTGCCGAGAATGGCTTCCAGCGGGCACGTGACGACGTCCTGGCAGACGCTTCAGGACTGGGCCGGGGAGAGGGCGCACCGGCTGCGGCGCTCGACCCTCGGCCAAGCCTCGGTGACGTCAGGCGCGGCCAAGTGTCGTGTGGCAGGAGTTGAGTCAGAAAGATCTACGGTCGTAGGAATCGTAGACACGCTGTAGACGGTTGGCGTTATCACCGGGCAGCGAGATAGGTCAAGTTGATTAAAGTAAGAGCGTGCCTCAGTCCGGATACGATCTACCGCGTCACGCTGTCGCCACCCGTACCACCACCTTGCCAAAATTTTTTCCTTCCAGCATTCCCAGAAACGCTTCCGGAGCCTTTTCCAAACCCTCGACAACATCCTCCTTATGAAGAATGCGTCCTGCGCGGATACCGTCCGATATGACGCGCAGGAACTCGGGATAGTGCTCATCGGCGAATTCGTAATTGATAAAACCTCTTACCAGCAGGCTTTTCGTGAGTATTTGCCGCATCGTGACGGAGAGGCGATCGTCGACGTTTTCGTCTGCACCGCTGTATTGAGCGATTAGCCCGCAGACCGGGACGCGCGCGAAGCGATTCAACAACGGTAGCACTGCCTGCCAGATCTTGCCGCCGACATTCTCGAAGTACACGTCGATTCCGCCTGGACAAGCTGCCGCCAACTGGTCGGCCATGTCGGGTGCACGATGATCGATCGCGGCGTCGAAGCCGAGTTCGTCCTTCACGTAACGGCATTTGTCCGCGCCCCCCGCGATGCCGATTGCGCGTGCGCCCGCCATTTGGGCAAGTTGTCCGACGAGGGAGCCAACAGGGCCGCTTGCGGCGGCCACCACGACTGTGTCGCCAGCCTTGGGCTGGCCGATCAACATCAGGCCAGAATACGCGGTGAATCCGGGCATGCCGAGGACGCCGAGTCTTGCCGAGGGCGACGACAGTGCGGGATCGACCTTGCGCAATCCGGTCGCGTCGATGACCGCGTAGTCGCACCATCCGGTCGGCGCCAGCACGAGTTCACCGACCCGATAATCAGGGTGCCTGGATTCTACGACTTCGGCCACAGCCTCTCCAGTCATCTTCTGATCGATTTCGACTGCAGGCGCGTACGATTTGCGCGCGTCCATCCGACCGCGCATGTACGGATCGAGCGACAGATACAACACGCGCAGCAGCACGCCGTTCGGTGGCGTGGCAGGCAAAGCGGCTTGCTCGATGCGGAAGTTGTCGACCGTGGGTCGTCCGGTCGGACGTGAGGCCAGAACGACCTGCGTGGAAGTGGCGATGGTCATAGTCAGTCGATTTGACGAAACATGATGGAGAAATCCCGGAGTGCAGCCGCGAATGCACTATCGCCATACCTTAGCGCAAATCGCAATTCGACGCTGCGGACGGTCTGTCTGCGCGCGTGGTCCTATTGTGTGCCGATGCGCTTATTGCAACACTGAAGCGCACAGTTTCGCGAGCCGCTCGTCAAGCGAACGCCCCTGAACATCGATCGCCGCGCTGTGGAACTGGCTCAGTTGAGTAGACGGTTTATCGTACTCAATCGTCGTGCCACCCTGATCGTTCTCATAGACCATGATGCGCAGCGGCGCGTAGAGTCCCGCCGCCATGTTGACGCTGGTCATCTCGGTGGCGGTCAGAATGTTGCCCGTGAAATACTCCGTGCCGTTCTTATGCTGTCCTTTCAGAACGAGCCAGTCTCCGTGCACGCCGATGTAATGAATGACGAGGCCATCCTTGCCGGCGGCTTTCTGGAGTGCGGCGTGCAATTCATCCACCCGGTTTTCTTTCAGCAACGCGCGGATATGCTCGTCGAGGCGGCCAAGACGGCTCTCCAGGTCCTGTTTGACCGCAGCATAGGGTTTGCTGGAAGAGAGGGTGACGTGATCCACAATCATCTTCGTCTCCGACACGTCGACTGTCGCCGCCGTTGCCGGTGCGCAGAACAAGTTGACGCCGACCACGACGGCGCCAGCCATCGACAATGCAATGCGCGAAACGGCGGTACGTGAGTTAATCACCCTGGTGTCTCCTTTGATTGACGGGATAGGTAAGTAATCGGTGGTGTTTTTTTAGTCAGTGTTGAGATGCGGCTTCTGCGCCGAGACCGCTCAGCATGCGCAGTTGCTGGGCGTCGAAAGATTCGTCGCTGGCTATGCGGCGGGTCGTGATCGATCCGAGCCAGCCGGCGAAAAAGCCCAAGGGAATGCTGAACAGACCTGGATTCGAGAGCCAGAACGGCGGCGTCGTGTCCTTGAAAATGATGCCCTTCGCGCCGATGACCGCAGGCCCGATCAATACCAGGCCGATTGAGGACAGCGTGCCGGCCAGCACCGCTGCTACTGCGCCGCGATCCGTAAAGCGCCGCCAGTACATCGAAAATAGAATCACGGGGAGATTGGCACTGGCTGCGATGGCGAACGCGAGCCCGACGAGAAACGCGACATTGAATGTCTTGACCAGCAAAGCGAGTCCCATCGCCGCGACGCCAAAAACGATCGTGGCAATCTTCGCAATCACCACCTGACGACGCTCCTTGTCACGGGAACTTGCGAAGAGATGGCCGAAGATATCGTGCGAGATGGTCGAGGCCGACGAGATCATGATGCCCGATACCACCGCGAGAATCGTGGCGAATGCTATCGCCGACACGCAGGCGAGCAGGAGTTCGCCACCGGCCGACCCAGCGCCGCCGCCAAGCGTGGTAGCGAGTAAGGTGATGGCGCTATTGCCCGAACTTTTGGTCGCGAGAATCGCCGCAGGTCCGACGATTGCCGTGGCGGAAAAGCCGAGCAGGATCATCATGGCCGCGAAAGACACCATAACCATCAGTCCGATCTTCGCCGATTTTCGAGCGGCAACGGCGGACGGCACCGTATAGAAGCGCGTCATCACATGCGGCAGGCCAGCCGTGCCAAGCACGAGAGCCAGGGCGAGTGAGACCGTATCCAGCGGATCCTTGAAGTAGCCGCCCGGTACGAAATACTGCGCGGGATGCAGTGACGACATGCGTGCCTTGTGGAACAGCGCGCCGACGTCGAAGGAAAAATACGCGAGCGCAAGCACGACGAGCACGGCACCTGCACACCACACGAGAATGGCCTTGACGATCTGCACGTAAGTGGCCGCCACCATGCCGCCGAACAGCACGTACGCGATCATGAGCACACCGATCAGCACGATCGCGGCATTGGCGCCGATCGGCAGCAGCAGACTGGCCAGCGCGCCGCCGCCGACCAGTTGCGCGAGCAAATAGGCCAGTGAAATAAGTAGCGAGGAGCCCGACGTGGCCGCGCGCACTTTGCGGCTGCGCAACCGAAGCGCGACGACGTCGGATAGCGTGTACTTGCCGCAATTCCTGACCGGCTCGGCGACGATCAGCATGATCATGATCCATCCGGCGATAAAGCCGACCTGATAAACGATGCCATCGAATCCGAACAGCGACACGAGGCCCGTCACGCCGAGAAAGGATCCGGCCGACATGAAATCTCCGGATAGCGCGAGTCCGTTCTGGAACGGCGACAGATTGCGCCCCGCCACGAAGAACCCGGACGTTCCGCGTGAGCGTCGTGTACTCCACGCGGTCAGCACGAGACTGAGCCCGATAAATCCCACGAAGGCTACGATTCTGAGTCCACCATGACTGATGAAATTATTCATGCCGGTCACCATTCGATTGTGCGAAAGCGTTGCGGAGAAGTTCGGACGCTTTCGGATCGTAGGCACGCTCCGCCCAGGAGCAATATCCCCAAAAAGTCGCGATGACGAGCACGAACTGAGCGATAACTGCAAGCAGTCCAAGGTTGAGTTCACCGTAGACGGATTGCGACATGACGTCGGGAAATTCCAGCACGACGATCAACAGGCCGAAATAGATTCCCAGTGACGCATAGAGCAGGGACCAGACGAAACGGTTGCGGAAGCGCGCAAGTATCTGTGTTCTTTCGACGAGAGGCAGACTGGACGATCCGATTCTCTTCACGTTCTGCCTTTCGAATTCTGCATTGATTGATTCCATCGATTGCATGTCGGGTCTCCTCCGTTATGGTGTCCGTTACGGACATCTGAATGGTCAATCACCAGACCTTGGCCGGCAGCACCTCGCCGCGGCTTTCGCCGAAGCCGATCCGCGCGAAGCCGGGTTTCTCGCAGTAGCCGCGCAGAATGATGGCGTCGCCGTCTTCCACGTAGCTGCGCCTTTCGCCTGTACTGAGCGTGACCGGTTCGCTCGCGTTGCGCGCCAGTTCCATCAACGCGCCGGCTTCCGATCTCTGCGGACCAGACACCGTGCCACTGCCGAGCAGGTCACCCGCGCGCAGATTGCAGCCGTTTACGGTGTGATGCGCGACCATCTGGGCGACACTCCAGTACTGATGCCTGAAACTGGTGCGCGACAGTTGTGAGGCGGGAAGCTTGTCGTCTCGATGACGTGCGGTCTCCATCCAGACTTCCAGTTGAATATCGATCGCGCCTGATGTGCTGTTGCGATCGGAGTCCAAGTAGGGAAGGGGTCTGACGTCGGTGTCGGGGCGCGGCAGGGGCAGCCTGAATGGCGCCAGTGCTTCCATCGTCACGATCCACGGTGAAATGGTGGTGGCAAAGTTCTTGGCGAGAAACGGACCCAACGGCTGCATTTCCCACGCCTGGAGGTCGCGTGCGGACCAGTCGTTGAGCAGGCATAAGCCAAACACGCGGCTGTCTGCCTGATCGAGTTCGATGGGTTCTCCGCTGGCGTTGCCTTGTCCGATGTAGATGCCGAGTTCGAGTTCGTAGTCGAGCTTGAGCGACGGCGAGAAGGTCGGCGTATCGCTGCCTGGAGGCAGGATCTGCCCTGCTGGGCGCACAAACTTCTGACCGCTCAATCCAATGCTCGACACCCGGCCGTGATACGCAATGGGTATCGATTTGAAGTTGGCGCCCACGCCGCTCAGACCGAGCAACTTGCTGATGTTGGTCGCGTGATATAGCGAGGTGTAGAAATCCGTATAGTCGCCGATTTGCGCAGGTATGCTGTATTCCACTTCCGTTAGCGGAATCAGACACGACTCGACCGCCGCACGATCGTCGGATGGCGCATGTTCTTGAAGCGCGGCGAATAGCGCATGCCGCAAGGCACGCCACGCGGACGGCCCCATCGCGAAGAAGGCGTTGAGCGCGGGCTGGCCGCATGCTTGCGAGGCGTCGGCGGCGATGCCGTTCAGACGCGCGCGGGACGCCCACGCGGCGATATCGAGCGCCTGATCGCCGATGGCCACCGCGCCGCGAAACGCTTCGTCGGTGCTTTTTCTGCGGAGTACCGCGAACGGCAGATTCTGGATGGGAAAGTCGGCCGCAGGCGCATTCGCGGATTCGATCCAACTGCGCACGGAGGGATCGTGAGTCTGATTCAAAGTCGATTGCATGTTCGTCTCGTGTTTGTCGGATGGTGGCGCGAGTCGGCCAATGAATGGCCGGCTCGTTCGCGCGGCTAGCATCGTTATCAGTCGAACGGCTTCGAGGGGCTTGGTCGACTGAGAAGAATGCCGCGTTCCTGCAAGTCCTGAATGAACGCGGCGCTGAGCTTGCGCTCGGCCAGCAATTCCGCGTTGTGTTCGCCCTGAAACGCGGGGCTGCCCGGCAGCGGCAATTCGGACTCGCTAAAATGCCAGGGTGCGCCGGGCATGCGTGTCGTACCGCCGGACCGGTCGTCGACGTCGGCCAGCGCGCCCCATTCCTGCACCCATTCGGAATCGGCGAACTCGTTGACGCTGCGGACCACGCCGATCGCGAGGCCGCCTTCGCTCACCTGCGTCTGGAGCAGATCGAGATCGGTGAAGGTGAGAATCCACGCGCGGACTTCGGCAAGCAGATGCGCAATGTTTTGCCGACGCAGCAGAGCCGTGCTGAAGCGCGTGTCGCTCAGCAAGTCGTTGCGACGCATCATTGCGCAGTAGCGATTGAACATGGGCGTATAGATCGGACTGCCCGCGATAGTGAGTTGGCGGCCATCCGGCAGATCGAAAATGTGCGAGTCAGGTGCCGACAGAATGATGGGTTCGCCTTCGGTGTCGATCTCAGACAGTTGCGCGCCCACGCGTTCGTTGACTGACAACATAGTGGCCGCCATTGACACGTCGACGTGCTGTCCCTCGCCCGTCCGCGCACGATGTTGAAGCGCGGCGAGGATGCCTATCACGCCGTGCAGGCCGGTGTACATGTCGGCGTGACTGCATGCGTCGTTACGCACTTCGGTGAGCGCATCGCCAAAATGGTGCTGAACGATGTCGGTTAATCCCGATTCCGCCTGCACGGTCGGCGCGAACGCGGGACGGTTTCGCCAGGTGGTGGATTGCCCATAGCCGCTCAGCGATGCATAGATCACGGACGGGTTGAACGCGCGCACCTGTTCGTAACCGAGACCGAATCGCTCCAGCGTGCCGGGCCGGAAGTTCTCGACGATGATGTCCGCGTCGCGACACATATCGGTCATGATCTCGCGTGCCTCGGGAAAGTTGAGGTCGAGACTCAGGTTGCGTTTGCCGGCGTTCTGCTGCACGTAGTACAGCGACATGTCACCGATATGCGGCATGCTCACGCGTCCGATGTCACCGGACGGCGGCTCGATCTTGGTGACGGTTGCGCCAAGGTCGAGCAGTGTTTTCGTGCAGTGTGGACCAGCAAGAACACGGGTGAAGTCGATCACGCGAATGCCATGGAGCGGTGCTGACATGATCAGTCTCCCTTGAATTCAGCGGTTCCGGGGCCGGTCGAAAAGAACGCGGCGAAACCGCGTTCGCGATCACCTGTTTGCCAGATCGTGTTGTTGGCGTTGATCTGTTCGAGGTCGGCGCTGTGCACGCCGCGACTCGCTGCGAGATTCGCCTGCCGCTTGATGCCGTTTAGTACTTTGGTCGGTCCCGCGGCAAGTTGGCGCGCGAACGACAGCGCAGCCGTCGGGAGTTCGGCTTCGGCCACGACGTGATTGATGATGCCCCAGCGTTCGAACGATTCAGACGAATGCCGGCGGCCGATAAGAGCAATCTCTTTGGCGCGTACCACACCCGCGCGTTGCACGAGCCGTTGCGTGCCGCCGAGCAGCGGAATGAGTCCGACGATATTTTCGACCTGGCCAAAGTAAGCGGTGTCTGCGGCGACGATCATGTCGCACGTCAACGCCAGCTCGAGGCCACCGCCCAACGCGGCGCCGTGAACGGCAGCGATGGTGGGAACAGGGGTGTTTTCCAGCACGTCGAAGAATTCGAAGAGTTGCTCCTCGCTGTGCTGGATCGCGGTCTTACCGTTGGTGAACGTCGCCATCTCCGCGCCAGCGGAAAAGTGCCGCATTTCGCTTTTGAGCACGATCGCGCGAGCGCCGTCGGCGATCACGTTGCGGTACGCAGCGAGCAGATCGCCGATCATCGCGTCGTCGATCAGGTTGTGCGGCGGTTTGGCGAGGGCGACGATACCAACTGCGCCATCCATTTCAACTTTTACTGTGGTCATGGTTCTCTCTGCAAGGTTCGAATAGGCGCGTCAATGACGCCGCCTCGATGTGACGTCGTGCGGTTTCTGCGGCGCTGCTTTAGCGGGGGAACGTCGGCTGAAACGGGCGACCGCGAAGGGTTACGTGAAACCCGGGCCGGAGCGGATCGTTGCGGTGTGCTGCGCCGCGACATGAACGGGGTCGATCGCGCCAACCAGATAGTTCGAATGTGCGCCGATCAGGGTTGTTACTAGTGCTGCGCGCGGGGTGATTAAGTGCTTCACGTCTGTCTCCATCTATTTTTGGGCTCGCGCCGTTGATGCTTACTATCTCAGCGGGGCGTACAAGGAGCAACGTTCAACCCTGCCAATTGCCGTGTCAAAACGTGCCAAACGTGGCCGACGTCCGACGGGAAAATATGCGAGCATGAGCACTCATTGGAGTGAGACGAATCGTGCGACCATCGAAAATAATCACGCCGCTACATCCCGATCTCGACGCGCCCACGCAGAGTCTTTTAGGCTTGGCCGCGTTGGCCGCCGAGCTTGCGGCCGAAGGCGTGTCCGTCGACAAACTGTTCGCCGGTACCGGCGTTAGCGCGAGGCAGTTGGAGGATTCCCAGGCGAGAATTTCACATCGACAACGCATTGCGATTTATCGGAATGCGCAACGGTTGGCGACACGAGCCGACGTGGGATTGCTCGCGGGCGCACGTCAGCGGATTAGCGACTTCGGCATCTACGGCTACGCGATGGTCAGCAGCACAACCTTTGGAGATGCGCTGAAATTCAGTGTCGAGAATGTCAGGATGGCTGGCGCGGTTCTGCAGATCAGCTATTCCACAGTGGGCAACACGGGCATTCTGAGCAGCCACGGGCTCGCGTCGCTTGGCGATATGCTGCCATTCGTCGCGGAGTTCTGGCGCAGTTCGATGACGGTGTTATTCAGCTGGGTGCTGGAAGCACCATTCCCATCGAAGCGGATGGTCATGGCGTACCCCGCGCCGCCGCACTGGCGCAATTACGAGAGAATGTTCGATTGCCCGGTCGAGTTCGGCGCCGATTCCATGGAATGGCATTTCGACGTCAACGTACTGGACCGTCCCTGTCCAAACGCCAACCCGATTACCGCTCAAATCTGCCAGCAATTGTGCGATCGTATTCTGGAGGAACACGACGGCATTCCCGAGTTGCCGCGGCGGATTCGTATGGCGTGTCTGAACGCGCCCGGAGAATTTCCCTCCGCGGAGCAAATGGCCGCGCAACTCGGTATGTCGCTGAGAACTTTGCATCGCCGTTTGGCCGACGATCACTACTCGTACCAGGCGCTGCTGAACGATGTGCGACGATCGCTCGCCATCGAATTTCTGGAGAATACGCGGCTTCCGATCGAGCAGGTCGCCGAGAGAATCGGGTTTTCCGACGCCGCGAGTTTTAGACGCTCTTTCAGAAAATGGACGGGCAATCCGCCGAGTGTGTATCGCCGGGATAAGACGAGCGAGGAGTGAGGTTCGGTTCAGTGCCCACTCGGTGTGTTGGATCGCCGCGATCTATTCATTGCCTCCGGTTCTACACGGCGTTCATGAGACCGTCAGCCCGGCAGTGATCCGAGCGAGAGACCGGTTGCCATCGGGGCGCAAGCTTTGTTCACCAGTGGCCGTCAGTCAACAATCCCGCCCCGCTTCCCGACTCCAGCTAATGCACATTGCGCCCCCTCCGGCATCCCCATTCAGGGAATACCCCATGACGACGCGCTCTAAAAATCATCATAAAGTAAACTAATTACGGGACATGTTTCCTGAAATTTAGGACTCGAATAGCTCGTTAGTACGTTCAAGCAAGACACTCGGCGACGCGTCTGCACAGGTCGACGAGTTCTCGCAGGATCGGCGCGTCGCGCACCGGCGCGGCGCACCTCATACCGAAAGCGGAGACAGCCATGGAGACGCCGGCAAAGCAGGAAGCGCCCGTTCGCACGATTTTGCGCGTGACAAGCGGCAACTTTCTGGAGATGTACGACTTCTCGGTGTACGGCTTCTACGCTGTGTCGATTTCGCACGCGCTGTTTCCACGTGGAAACGAATTCGTATCGCTGCTTCTGTCGCTCGCGACCTTCGGTGTCGGCTTTCTAATGCGGCCCATCGGCGCGTTGGTGCTCGGCGCCTACATCGACCGCAAAGGGCGGCGCGCAGGTCTGCTGCTCACACTGGCGCTGATGTCGATCGGCATGCTGATGATCACACTCGTGCCGGGCTATCAGACCATCGGCATGGCCGCGCCCGTGATCGTCGTATTGGGACGCCTGCTGCAAGGATTCTCGGCGGGCGCCGAACTGGGTGGCGTGAGCGTCTATCTGGCGGAAATCGCGCCGCCGAATAAACGGGGTTTCTGGGTGAGCTGGCAGTCCGCGAGCCAGCAGGCGGCCGTGGTGTTCGCCGCCGTGCTCGGCGTGGCATTGCGCTGGCAACTCTCTCCGCAGCAAATGGACAGTTGGGGCTGGCGCATTCCGTTCGTGATCGGCTGTCTCATCATTCCGGTGCTGTTCACGATCCGGCGGCGGTTGCGCGAAACGGAAGCGTTCGAGAAACGTGTGCGCCATCCGTCGACGCGCGAGATTTTCGCATCGCTCAGCACCAACGCGCGTCGAATCACGGGCGCAATCATGATGGTCACCCTGACGGCAGTGATGTTCAACCTCATCACCGCCTATACACCCACGTTCGGCACCCGTGTATTGCATCTTCCCGAACTCGATTCGTTCGCAGTGGCAATGGCCGTGGGCGTCGTCAACTTCATCATGTTGCCGATCGTCGGCGCGTTGTCCGACCGTGTCGGTCGGCAACCGGTCCTGCTGGTGTGCGCGACACTGGTGATTCTGACGGCGTATCCGTTGATGCTCTGGCTAGTTCAGGCGCCCAGCTTCGCGCGGCTGCTCGCGGTCGAGGTGTGGTACGCGATGATCTACGGTTCGTGGCAGGCGGGCATGGTGGTCGCGCTCACTGAGTTAATGCCGGCCCACATACGCGGCACCGGTTTCTCGCTGGTGTGGAGTCTCGCGCAAGCCATCTTCGGTGGGTTCACGCCGGTCATCTGCACGGTGCTGATTCATCTGACCGACAACCGCGCCATGCCCGCGCTCTGGGTGTCGCTCGCGGCCATCGTGGCGTTGATCGCGACGATACGCATGTATCGCGACCGGCCGTCGGCAGGAGATCGATCGGGCGATATCCGCGATCCGGCACTTGGCCACCAGACCTGAACGATACGGAGCGCGCGGCCCTATCCACCGCGCGTTCTACTGATTGCCCGTCGCGACAAAATTAGCTCGGACTCCAGAGATTCGGCAATACGCTCGACGAAAATCCCGACACGAATTCCTTCACGCCACCCGTTTCGCCGCTATAAACATGCCGGCGCACCCGGCCGATGTTCGCGCCGTACACGTGGATGCTGATCGACACCCGGTCGTCGTACGCATTACGTACCTGATGCACGTCGCCGATGGTCGGCGACACGAGGTCGATATCGCCCTCGTGCAGAACGTCGGTTTGCGTGGCGCGCAATGGCGTGGCGCGCAGCATCGCATCCGGCTGCGCCACGTCGAAGCGGGTCGCCTGTTCGGAACCGCGCAGCATGCCGATCATGCCCCAGACGGTGTGATCGTGAATCGGCGTTTGCTGGCCCGGACCCCACACAAAGCTGACGACCGAGAAGCGCTGCTTCGGATCGCAATGCAGCAAATACTGCTGATAAAAGTCGGGGTGGGGCTGGGCGAACGCGTCCGGCAGCCAGTCGTCCTCGGCGAGCAGGCGCGCCATCGGCGCACGCATCGCTTCGAGTACGGCGGCTTCAGGCCGGTCTTCGCTCACGATATCGGTCAGATCGCTCACGAATTCGCGTAGTCGCGAGATGCTCATAACGGATCTCCAAAGTGGTCGGAATGGTGTGTCGATCGCGGACATCGTCGATGTCGGCGCGTTCAGGTGCAACGGCCGCCACGCGGCGCGATGGCCCGCGTTTCATGCGGCAAACCGGGCGCTCGCGCGGCATCGAGTTTTTTGCGGCCGGGTGTGGACAGTCCGGCTACGATCGCTTCGCCGAAACGTTGCACACACGGCGCCGCACGTCCGAGGTTTTCGTAATGAACGCGCCACACATGCGGCAAAGGCTTGAAATCGGCGAGGTCGATACGTTGCAATGCAGGCGCGAAAGCACTGGCCTTCAGCATGTTTTCCGGGACGAAGCCGAGTCCCACGCCACGCGCCACCAGCCCCAGTTTCTGCTCGGTGCCGAAGGTGGCGATACGTACGGCGAGTGGCAACCCGAGATCGCTGAACGCGCGCTGCAGCGAGTCGCGAAAGCCGCAGCCTTCGGGGCTCAGAATCCATTCGTGACCCTGCAGCTCGCTCAGCCGGCCGTGTGCCGGCAAGGAGCCTTTTTTGGCGACCACCACCATGGGCAGCACGCCGATCGATTCCGCGCTCAGGCCGTGATCGAAGCGCGTGCTTTCCGGCAGGACGGCGATAGCCGCATCCACCGTGCCCTCGCGCAATTGTCCGATGACTTCGGTGCTCCAGCCGGACGCGACTTCGAGTTCCATCTGAGGAAAGGCTTCGCGCAATACGGGCAGCGCATCGAATAGCGCGAGTTCCGCGAGAATCTCGGCCACGCCCACCCGCAATCGCCCTGACGGCGGTGCGTCCGCGCGCAGCAGGTCTTCGATCAACTCGACGTCGCGCATCACGTTCATGCAGAGATCGAACACACGACGGCCGATCGGCGTCGGCCGGCTCGGCTTGGTATTGCGATCGAGCAGCAGCACGCCGAGATCCTTCTCGAGGCTCTGCACACGACGCGTAATCGCCGGCTGCCGCGTGAGCAGCATTTCCGCCGCACCGGTGACCGACGCGTGACGCACCACCGCGACGAACGCGTGGATGTCTTCCAGTTTCATCTGTTTCGCTCCCACGTCCGCGCGATTCGTCATGACGGCCATTCGTCTACATGAACAGAGGAAGAGGGCAACGTCAGTGGAATGCGCCGTTCACGCAGCATGCGCGCTGGAGCAAAGCATAGGACACAAATCCCAAAATATCCATCATGGGAATTTCGAAGTGTGATTTCATTCGAGCTTTGCATAATGTTGGAATGACGGCTCTGCGCGCGTTCGCTCGCCGTTTGCGCCGGAAACGCTCCGTGCGGGTCGTCTTGCCATGAGGTCGTCGATGAACAACACACTGGTTAAAGGACTCTGTTTGCTCGAAGCACTCGCACGCCGCGGTGCACCAATGGGCGTGAGCGAACTGGCGATCGCGGTGGCCATGCCGAAGAGCGGCGTGCATCGTCTGTTGCAGGCGCTGGTCGAGGAACGCTATGTCGAACAGAGCGGCTCGGGCCGCTATCGCGTCGCCATCAAACTCTGGGAGGTGGCATCGGCCGCCTTGCCCGGATTCGATCTGCGCCGCCACGCGGTCGCGGTCATGTCGGCGCTGGCGGACGCCACCGGTGAGAGCGTGCATCTGTCCGTACTCGACGAGCGTCACGTGGTCTATGTACACAAGCTCGAAGCGGAGAATTCGGTGCGCGCGTACAGCCAGATCGGCGGGCGCGTACCCGCGCATTGCGTCGCGACGGGCAAGGCGATGCTCGCCTACAAAGCGCCGAACTGGCTGGCGGCAATGGCCGCCGAACTGACACCCGCCACGGCCAACACGATCGTCGACGCCCAGGCGTTTATCGCGCAGATGGCGCGGATTCGCGCCCAGGGGTTCGCGAGCAATCACGGTGAATGGCGCGTCGGCGTGAGCGGACTTGCCGCGCCGGTGTTCGGCGCGGCCGGCACGGTAATCGGTGCGATCGGCGTATCGGGTCCCACGGCGCAGCTCGCGGGCGCGCATCAGGAACGCCTCGCCGCGCAGGTGATGGAGGCGAGCCAGACGCTTTCGATGACACCAGGCACGGTCCCGCCACATGCGCTGCTGTTGAGCGTGACCAATCACTGGAGCGACGTCGCCCAGACCGGCGAAACAACGGAGTACGACGAACTCAGTGCAGCCGCAGTCTGATGGTTCACGGCACGCAGTTCAACCAAATGGAACGCTTTGGATCACGCCACGCCGCACTCTAAGATCGGTGACAGCTTGACGGAATCCTTGGACCGAATTGCGAAGGTCCTCAATCATCATAAGGAGAACGACGATGTTTCTGAACTGGAGTGAACTGCTCGGCACGCTGAAGCGCTCGTCCAATCTGCTCGGCAATTCGAACCCGAAAATGCTGGAGGCGTATCGCAATCTGGCGGCCGCGCAAGGTGCGAATGGCGCACTGGATGCCAAGACGCGCGAACTGATTGCGATAGCCGTAGCGGTGACGACCCGCTGCGACGGCTGCATCAGTTCGCACACGGCGGCGGCGATTCAGGCCGGCGCGACCGAAGCCGAAGTCTCCGATGCGCTCGGCACGGCGATCGCGCTGAACGCCGGCGCTGCCTACGTGTACTCGCTTCACGCCATGGAAGCGATGCAGAACCTGAAATAAGTCCCGCCGGCGCGAAGCGCGTCATCGGCATGAACGCTTCGCGCGCATTCGACGGGTCCGCATCATCGCAAGTTGAGGAGACGGACGTGAAGAGCGCGGGTCACGGGCAGAACATCGAAGTCACGCGATTGCTGGCCACGCATGCGGCGACATTGCGCTGGGAGACGATTCCTGCCGCCGTGGTGCACGACGCAAAGCGCGCCCTGGTCGACTTCGAAGGCGTTGCACTGGCCGGCAGCAGCGAGCCGCTCAGCACCGCATTGCAGCGCGTGTATGCCGCGCGTAGCGGCGCCGCCGAAGCGCGCATGTTTGGCACCGGGCGTCGCGCGGATGTGATGACTGCCGCATTCCTGAACGGCGCGGCCGGCCACGCGCTCGATTTCGACGACACTCACGCAGACTTCTTCTATCACGGCACGGTGCCGGTCGCGCCTGCGGTGTGGGCGCTCGGCGAAATGCTCGGGACGTCGGGGCGCGAGATGATCGTGGCGTTCGTCGCCGGTTGGGATATCGGCGCACGACTCGCCCGCGCGCTCAATCCGTCGATTTATCGCAAAGGTTGGCAGAACACGCCGACCAGCGGCGCGTTCGCCGCCGCCGCGGCAGCGGGTCGCATTCTCAAACTCGACAGCGAAGCCATGTGTCACGCGCTCGGCATGGCTGCTTCGCAAGCCAGTGGTTCGCGGCAGAATCACGGTTCGATGGGGAAGCCCTTCCAGGTCGGTAAGGCGGCGATGAACGGCGTATTGGCCGCGCTCGCGGCACGCGAAGGCATCACCAGTTCGACGCAGGCGATCGAAGGCCCGCTCGGCTTTGCCGCGCTCACTGCGCCTGAGTTCGATCTGTCTCTGGCGGTGGCGAATCTCGGCGAACGATTCGAGTTGCGGCGCAACATGTTCAAGGCGTACGCGTGTTGTCTGCCGCATCACGCGGTCATCGACGGCATGTTCGCATTGCGGCGCGAGCACGGCGTCACGCCCGCCACGCTGGAGACGGCCGCGTGCCGCGTTCCGGCCATCTCTCTCGACAGCAGCAACATCGCCGAGCCGGTGACGGGGCTCGAAGGCAAATTCAGTTTCCAGCATTCGGCCGCCGTTGCGCTGACCGACGACGCAGCCGGTATCGCGCAATACACCACGGAGCGCGTGCTCGACGCTGCGCTGGCGCGTGTGCGTCGCAAGATCAGTCTGGTACCCGACGCGTCGTTGCCTGCCGGCCAATGCACGATCGAGGCGCGGCGGTCGGACGGCGCCACGGTCACGGTGACGATCGAACACGCGCGTGGACATCTGGCCAATCCGCTCAGCGACGCGGACATCGACGCGAAATTCTGCGCCAACACCGCAGCGGTCAAAAGCGAGGCATGGCAGAGCCAGGCGCTGGAAGCGCTCTGGACGCTCGATCGCGCAACGGACGTGGCGAGTGTCGCCGCGCTGCTATAGCGCAACCGACGAAAAGCCGCTGATTCGCGCGGCGCGAGTTGTAACGCGTCTGCGTTCGACGCGGTGTGGCACCACAAGAACATGGAGGGACATGCAATGCTGAATGCACCAGGACAGTCGGCTGGCCAGCCGGCCGGACAGCCGTTCCTCAGCGGCTACAAGCGCGACTACTACGGCGGCGCGTTGATGTGTCTGATCGGCGCGGGCGCCGTCACGCAGGGGCTCGAATACAGCTTCGGCAGCCTCACGCACATGGGTCCCGGATTTTTCCCGACCTGTCTCGGTGCGATTCTCGTGGTGCTCGGTGTTTCGATCGCCGCCACGGCGAAGCGGCCCGCGACGCGTCCGCCAATTGGCGAAAACGCGGCTCAGGAACCGGCCCACCCCGAATGGCGCGGCTGGTTCTGCATTCTCGCGAGCATCGTCGCATTCGTGGTGCTCGGCAAATGGGGCGGCCTGCTGCCGGCATCGTTTGCCGTGACTTTCATCTCGGCATTCGGCGATCGCGACAACACCTGGAAGAGCGCGCTCGTGCTGGCTTCGGTCATCACGCTGTTGTCGGTCGTCATCTTCTGGTGGCTGCTGCAATTGCAGTTTCCGCTCTTTACCTGGGGCTGAACATGATTGGACATTCTCTGGCTGATCTATGGCAAGGCTTCGGCGTTGCACTCGAATGGCACAACCTGATGTGGTCGTTCTTCGGCGTACTGGTCGGCAATCTGATCGGCGTGCTGCCGGGCATGGGGCCGCTGTCGGCAATTTCTATTCTGTTGCCGCTCACTTACACCATGCATCCCGTGCCGGCCATTCTCATGCTCGCGGGCATCTTCTACGGCTCGCAGTATGGCGGGGCCATCGGCGCGATCCTGCTGAATCTGCCGTGCCACCCGCCGCACGCGGTCACCTGTCTCGACGGCTATCCCATGACGCGAGCGGGCAGGGGCGGCACCGCGCTCGGCATCACGATGATCGCTTCGTTTTTCGCGGCCTCGGTGGGCATCATCGTGATGATCTTCGCTTCGCCGCTGCTCGTGAGCATCGCCTTCAAGTTCGGTCCGGCCGAGCTTTTCTCGATCATGTTGCTCGGCTTGCTGGCGGGCGGCACGATGTCGAGCGGCTCACCGCTCAAAGGCGTGTCGATGACCGTGGTGGGCCTGCTGATCGGCGTGGTCGGCACGGATGTCAACACGGGGGTGATGCGCTTCAACTTCGGCTTCACTGAGCTTTCCGATGGCGTGCAACTAGTCGCGCTTGCACTGGGCCTGTTCGGTGTGACGGAATTCCTGCGCAACGTGAACCGCATGCATACCGTGGGCAGCGGCGTGAAATTGCGTCTGCGCGATATGCGACCGAGCATGAAGGAGTTGCGTCAGGCATTCCTGCCGATTCTGCGTGGCACGGCGGTCGGCACGGCATTCGGTGCCATGCCGGGCACCGGGCCGACCATCACCACGTTCATTGCCTACGCGCTGGAGAAGAAGATCTCGCGCACGCCCGAGCGTTTCGGCACGGGCGCGCTGGAAGGCGTCGCCGCACCCGAAGCGTCATCGCACTCCAAAACCCAGGTGGACTTCATTCCAACCATGAGCCTCGGCATTCCCGGCGACCCCGTGATGGCCTTGATTCTCGGTGCATTGCTGATTCAGGGCATCCAGCCGGGACCGCAACTCATCAGTCAGCACGCGGACATCTTCTGGGGATTGATCGCGAGTTTCTGGATCGGCAATGTGTTGCTCGTGATGCTCAATGTCCCGCTGATCCAGATCTGGGTCAAGGTGCTGCAGGTGCCGTACCGCTATCTGTTTCCGGCGGCGCTGTTCTTTATCGCCGTGGGCGTGTACAGCACCAACAACAGCCTGTTCGAAGTCGGCGAGGTGCTGGTGTTCGGGCTGATGGGCGCAGTGTTCATTGCCTTCGGCTTTTCTGTCGCGCCGATTCTGCTCGGGTATGTGCTGGGGCCGATGGTCGAGGAGAACTTCCGGCGCGCGTTGCTGCTCTCGCATGGCAACCTGGGCATCTTCGTTGAACAGCCGATCAGTGCCTGCTTCATGGCGGCGTGTGTGCTGCTGGTCGCGTTGCAGTTCTATTTCGCGATTCGCGGCGCCATGCGCAAACGCAAGGGGCTGAAAGCGAGCGTTCTGCCGCAGGCGCCCACCATGAGAGATGCGCAGATCGATCCGAAGCAGCCGACTTTCGTCAAACAACGCTAGGCAATGGACGACCTCGTGACACGACACGCAACGAAGCCCCAATCCGTCTCTCGCAGATTTTTAGTGTTGCAACGGCGAGGTCTCTGGCCGCGCCGGTTCGGGGGCGTTGTGTTGACCGCTGCGCTTGCCACCGCATCGTTGAGCGCCGCTGCGCAGAGCGCCAATCCCGCCGCCCGTTTCCCCGAGCATCCGATCCGACTCGTGGTCGGCTATACGCCCGGCGGCGGCGCGGACATCATGGCGCGTCTGCTGCAAAAACAGCTGACGAGCGCGCTCAAACAATCGGTCATTGTCGAGAACCGGCCCGGCGCCGGGCAGAACATTGCCGACACCTACGTGGCGCGAGCCGCACCCGACGGCTATACGCTGCTGGTGAGTTCGTCCGCGCTCGCGGTGAATCCGAGTCTGTTCCCGAAGCTCAGCGAGAATCCCTTGACGGCGTACGCGCCGATCGCGCTATTCGCGCAGAGCCCGAATCTGCTGGTGGTCAATCCGAGGCTGCCGGTCAATTCGGTGGCTGAACTGATTGCCTACGAAAAGAAGAAGCCGGACGGCGGTAATTTTTCATCGTCGGGTAACGGCAGCACGCAGCATCTGTCCGGCGAAATCTTCGGGCAGAAGGCGGGCATCAAGACAACGCACGTGCCATACAAAGGCAGCGCGCCATCGGTGGCAGCGGTGATGAGCGGCGAAGTCGACTTCAGCTTCGTCAACATTCCGAGCGCCAAGCCGCTCGTGCTGGCGCATCAGTTGAAGGCGCTGGCGGTCACGAGCGCACAGCGCTCGCCGCTGTTGCCCGACGTGCCGACCATGACGCAAGCGGGCGTGGACGGCATGAACGTGGCGGCGTGGTACGGCCTGCTCGCGCCCGCCGGCACGCCCGCGCCGATCGTCGCGAAACTGAATGCCGCGGTCAATCACGCCGTGAGCGGCGAGCCGCTCAAGTCTCAACTCGTCAACCTCGGCTCCGATCCCACCGTGGAGTCGCCGGATTACTTCGCCCACTATCTCGCCGACGACACGCACCGCTGGGCCGGTGCCGTCAAGTCGGCCGGCATCCATCCGCAATGAGCGGACGGGTTGCGTTCAAGGAGGCTTCATGTCTGTTTTCACTTCGAAAGTGGTGCGCAATCTGTTTGGCACCGACGCCATGCGCACAATTTTCTCCGACGACACCCGCGTGGCGAACTACCTGAAGGTCGAAGTCGCGCTCGCCAAGGTCGAGGCGGCGCTCGGCGTGATTCCGCAGGACGCCTGGCGTGACATCGAACAAAAGGCGCGCAGCTTCGAGATCGATTGGGAGCGCTTTCGGACCGACGTCGAAGCGGTCGGCTATCCCGTGATGCCGTTCGTCACGCAACTCGCCGAACACTGCGGCGAGTCCGGTGAATATCTGCACTGGGGTTCCACCACGCGCGATATCACGGATACCTCATTCATGTTGCAACTGCGCGATGCGTTGAGCGTACTCGCCGCCGATCTCGACAAGGTGCGCCGCAAGCTGCGCGAGATGACGGCGCAACATCGCTCCACGCTGATGATCGCGCGCACGCACGGCAAGCACGCGCTACCGTCCACTTTCGGCTTTCGCTGCGCGGTCTGGTACAGCGAGGTCGAGCGGCAAGCCGCACGGCTCGCCGCGCTGCGGGCCGAACCGCTGGTGGGGCAATTCGGCGGCGCGATCGGCACGCTCGCGGCAGTCGGGCCGCGCGGACTCGAAGTGCAAGACGCGTTGATGCAGGAACTCGGGCTCGGCACGGCGGAAATCGCCTGGTTCGCCTCGCGCGACCGCGTCTCCGAAGTAGTGTTCCGGATCGCCTCGATTGCGCAGACCATGGCGAGCATCGCCAAGTCGCTGGTGATGATGACGCGTGACGAACTCGCCGAGGCGTCCGAAGGCGGCGGCGAACATCGTGGCACGAGCTCGGCCATGCCGCACAAACACAACACGGTGGGGCCGGAACTCGTGATCGTGCACGGCAAGATGGCCACGCAGCAGGTGCCGGTCGTGATGGAGTCGATGGTGCAGGACTTCGAGCGCGACTGGCAGGGGCACTTCGAAACCATCGCGGTGCCGCAGACCTTCCAGCACGCGCACGCCGCCGTCACGCAGATGAATACCGTGCTCGCGGGCCTGATCCTGCATACCGATCGTATGCGCGCGAATCTCGACATCACACGCGGTCAGGTCATGGCCGAGAGCGTGATGATGGCGTTGGCGCCGAAGATCGGCCGCAAGAACGCGCACCACGCGATTTCGCGGCTCTGCAATCAGGCGTTGCAGGAAAACCGGCCGCTCGGCGAGGTGTTGCGTGCGGACTCGCACGTCACGCAACATCTGAACGCCCGCGAACTCGCCGATGCGCTCGATCCCGCCGGCTATATCGGCGAGGCGGAACGGGTGGTCGACAACGTGCTGAACGCACACGCGGACTAAGCGCAAAACGCGCACCGAGGATTCCCTACCATGTCGCCCGTCATGACGGATCACGCTGTACGAACGTTGATGAACCCGACCTCCGTGGCCGTGATCGGCGCGTCCGAGGATCAGAAGAAATACGGCGGTCGACTGCTGCGTATGCTGCTCTCGCACGGCTATCGTGGTCAGGTCATGCCGATCAATCCGGTCCGGGAAAGCCTGCTCGGCGTCACCGCGTATCCGGATGTCGGCGCAACACCAGTCGTGCCGGATGTTGCCATCATGGCGATCCCGCAGCCGAAAGTGCGTGAGACGATCGAGGCCTGCGCGGCGCGCGGCGTGACCGCTGCCATCGTGATCACCGCGCGTTTCTCCGATGCCGGCGCCGAAGGTGCGGCACTGGAGCGCGATATCGTGTCGATCGCGCGCGGCGCGCAGATGCGGCTCGTCGGTCCGAATTGCCTCGGCATCATCAGTCCGGCGCATCGCGTGGTGCTGTGTTCGTCCACGGCGCTCGCCGCGGAAGGTTTGCCGGTCGGCCGGGTCGGCTTCGTCAGCCAGAGCGGCGCTTTGATGGGCACCATCTTCGACAAGGCCAAGGAAGTCGGCCTCGCGTTCTCGCACGCGATTTCCGTCGGCAATCAGGCGGATCTCGAACTGTGCGACTTCGTCGAATATCTGATCGGCGATCCGGCCACGGCGGTGATTTGCACCTATATCGAAGGCCTGAAAGACCCGCGTCGGTTCGCGACGCTCGCCGCGCGTGCTCGGGCGGCGGGCAAGCCTTGGCTCGCGGTGAGTTCAGGGCGTACGCGGGCGGGGGCGCAGGCGGCCTTTTCTCACACGGCGAGCGTAGCGGGGGATCGTGCGGTGTTCGAGGCCGTGTGCCGCGAAGAGCATGTGACGTTGCTCGACAGCCCGCTCACCATGCTCGCCCTTGCCACCAGTCTGGCCGACCATCCTTCTGCGCAGGTGGGGCGTATTGCGGTGTTCTCGCCGTCGGGCGGCGAAGCGGCGCTTGCCGCCGACGAGATCGAATCGGCTGGCCTGCGCATGGCCGTGTTTTCAGAGGCGACGCGCGCGAAACTCGGCGAGTTCTATCCACCGTCGCAGTCCGCGAATCCGGTCGATATCGGTGGACGAACCGTGGGTGACGGGCCTGACGTAGTGGGCGAGTCGGCGCGCATCGCGGCCGACGACTCCGGCACCGACGCGCTGCTGTTCGCCATCACTACCACGCCGACGCTCGATCGCGTAGCGGGCGAGGTGGCCGACGCGTTGCGCGGCGATCCGGCGTCGCCCGTGCCATGCAAGCCGATTCTCTATGTATTTGAAACCGGACGACTGGCGGACGCGGCTCGGCGCAGCCTGCTCGAACGGGGTCGCTATTTCTCGAACAATCTGCGCGAAGCTGTCGATGTTCTCGCGGCGTGGCATGAACGCTCGCACTATCTGGCCGCCGGTTCGCCCGAACGTCCTGCGGACTGCCCATCGATGGCCGACGAAAACGCGCCACGTTTGCCGGCAGAGGGCACGTACGGCGAAACCGCGACGCGTGACTGGTTGCGACGTTACGGCATCCGCACCAACGAGGAACGCCTCGCACACAACGAAGAAGAAGCGGTTGAAATTGCGCGGATGCTCGGCTATCCGGTCGTGTTGAAAGTGGTGTCGCCCGATATCGTGCATAAATCGGACGTCGGTGGCGTTCAGGTCGATCTGTATAGCAACGACATGGTGCGCGACGCGCATCGGCGCATTCTCGCGAACGTGAGCGAACGTGCTTCCGGCGCGTCCATAGAAGGACTTTCCGTACAGACGCAGATCAAGGGGCGTCTGGAACTGATCGTCGGCGCACGCCGGGATGCCGCTTTTGGGCCGATCGTCGTATTCGGAGCGGGCGGCGTGCTGGTGGATCTGCTGTCGGCTCGCGCCATCGCGCGCGCGCCTGTCGACGCGCAACACGTGATCGCCTTGCTCAAACGATTACCGCTGTGGCCGCTTTTCGAAGGCTATCGCGGTGCGCGGCTCGACCTGGCGGGCGTGGTCGAGACGATCGTGCGCGTGAGCTGGCTCGCCGCCGATCTCGCCGGTTCGCAATCCGCCGGAGTCGATTTCGAGTTGGACATCAATCCGCTGATGGTGTCGGACGTCACGTCCTGCGCCGTCGACGCACGCCTGCGAGTTGGCGCGCGTTCAGCCTGACACACCGAACGCGCGCGTCGCCAGGGTGGTGGATCAATCGATCGACGCGCCCGATTCCTTCACGGCAGTCTGCCAGCGCTGCACCTCGTTGCGCAAATGCGCTTCGGCGGCTTCGGGTGTGCCGCCGACCATGAAGATCGCCTGCTTGGCAAAGAGCTGCTGGAATTTCGGTTGCTGGATGATCTCGTTGACCGCCTGGTTCAGCTTGTCGATGATCGGCTTGGGCACTTTCGACGGTGCAAGCAGCGAGAACCACGCGCTCGCCTGATAACCCTTCATGCCGGATTCCTGCATGGTCGGCACGTTCGGCAGCGGGCTGGCGCGTTTCGCTTCGGTCTGCGCCAGCGGAATCAGCGTGCCGGCCTGAATGCCCGGCAGACAGGTGAGAAACGTGTCGATGACCATATCGACCTGGCCGGACATGGCGGCCGTGACGGCCGGTGCCGAGCCCTGATACGGCACGTGCGTGAGTTTGATGCCGGCGTCGTTGGCGAAAACCACGGTAGCCAGATGCGGCGAGCCGCCGATGCCCGACGATCCGTACGTGAGCTTGCCGGGATTCTTCTTCGCCGTGTCGATCAGTTGCGCGAGCGTGGTGATGTTGCGCGACTTGTTGACCACCAGCACTTCCGGCGAGGACGCCACGTCCACCACGGCAGTCAGGTCTTTCAGCGTGTCGTAGGGCAGATGCTTCATCAGCGTGGCGTTGATCGCGAGCGGCGCGGTGGCCCACAACAACGTGTAGCCGTCGGGTTCGGCATGGGCGACGTACTGCGAGCCGATCACCGTGCCCGCGCCCGGCTTGTTCTCGACGATGGCGTTCTGGCCGAGCTTTTTCGTGAGTTCCGCGGCAAGTGCGCGCGCCAGATTGTCCGACGCGCCGCCCGGCACGAACGGGACGATCATGCGAATCGGCCGGTTGGGGTAAGGGGAATCGGCATGGCCGGTCACGGGGCAGAACGGGAGAGACAGCGCGGCGATCGCCATCGCGCGCCTGAGCCTGAATCTGTTCACGAATGTCTCCTTGATATTTTGATCCGCCCGTTGCGCACCGCGGCGTCGCGACCCGCGAGGGCCGCAATCGCGCGTGCACGCCCGGCTGGTGCGCACGGCCGTTCCCTAACAATAGGCCAACACCGCAGAAATTCATCGATGTTCCGTATTCCGGAACACATGGCAACCCTGCGTTGGCGGGTCGATACTGGGTATGCCGGGAAAATGACGACCGGCTCGCATGGCGCCATTCACCCGATAGATGGCGCGATTCCAGAATGCACCCGCACCGCACCGGCGTATGTGTCGCCGGGCAGGGGCGAAGCCAAGGAGACACGCCAGGTGGAAAGACTCCCGTTAGCCGGCAGCGCGCACATCGCGCGCTTGCTACGTCCCGCTTCCATCGCGATAGTCGGCGCCTCGGAAGACCAGTCGAAGTTCGGCGGCCGGTTGTTGCGCATGGTGCTGCGCCACCGCTTCGCAGGCGCCATCTATCCGATCAACGCGAAACGCGACACGCTATTCGATCTGAAGGCCTATGCGGATTTCGACGCGCTGCCGACCGTCCCCGACATGGTCGTGCTGACCGTGCCGCAACCCTTCGTCAAACCGTCCATCGAGGCGGCCGCGAAGATGGGCATTCGCTGCGGCCTGATCATTACCGCGGGCTTTTCGGATGTCGGCGACGAAGGGCGTGCCACCGAAAACGAGCTGGTCAGAATTGCGCACGAGCACGGCATGCGGCTGATCGGGCCAAACTGTCTTGGCTTGATCAGCGCTGCCAACCGGCTCGCCGCGTGTTCGTCGCCGATCCTGGAAATTCCCGAGTTGCCGCAGCAGCCGATCGGTCTGGTCAGCCAGAGCGGCGCGCTCATGACGGCATTCTTCGATCGCGCGTGGGCGCATGGCATTGGCTTCAGTCACGGTATTTCGGTGGGTAATCAGGCCGATCTCGAACTTGCCGATTTCGTCGAATTCCTTGCCGACGATCCCGATACGCAGGTGATCTGCACGTATATCGAAGGCGTGAAGAATACGCAGCGGTTCCTCGCCGCGGCCGCACGTGCGCGTGCGGCCGGCAAGCCGTGGCTCGCGGTGAAGTCGGGACGTACCGAAGCCGGCAGCCGCGCGGCGTTCTCGCATACCGCGAGCATCGCGGGCAATCATGCGGTGTTCGAGGCGGTGTGCGCGGAGGCGGGCATCGTACTGATGAACGATATCGGCGCCATGATGACGCTGGCCGCGTCGATGGTGCGTTATCCGGGGCGCAAGGTGGATCGGCTTGCCATCGTCACACCCTCGGGCGGTGGCGGCGCGCTCGCCTGCGACGCGCTGCATGAGCACGGCGTGCCGCTCGCGGAATTCAGCGCGACAACGCGAACCGCGCTCGACGCTCACTACACGCACGGACAGAACGGCAATCCGGTCGATTTCGGTGCGCGCATTTCGCCCGACCCGGCAGTGGCGGCGCGCGACACGATGGCCGCCTTGCAGGACGACCCCCAGACCGACGGCATTTTCGCCCCGGTCACGATGGCGCCGTTTCCCTTGCTGCGGGAACTCGTGCTGGCGCTGCCCTCGCCATTCGCGAGCGAGCCGGGCATGGCTGGCAAGCCGGCGCTATTCGCCGTCGAAGCGGGTACGACCAGCGAACCGCTGCGTGAACTGTTGCGCGAGCACGGTGTGCCCTACACCAATTCAATGGACGAAGCGGTCGGCGTGTGGGCCACATGGCGGCGCTATGGTCAGCGGCGTGAGTTCACTACGCCCACGCGCCCGGCCGATTTGCCGCCCGCATCCGCCGCGCCTGAATCCGGCATCTACGATGAAGACCGCAGCAAGGCGCTGTTCCAGCGTTACGGCATACCGACCAACGTGGGGAGCGTGGCCGCCGACGCGGACGAAGCGGTGCGTTACGCGATACGAACCGGCTTTCCGGTGGTGATGAAAATCGTCTCGCCCGACATCGTGCACAAGAGCGACGTAGGCGGCGTGGCGATCGGCGTGGCCGACGAAGCGGCGGTGCGCGAGACCTTCGGCCGGATCACGGCATCGGCGCGTCGAGCGATGCCCGACGCGCGCATCGATGGCGTGTCGGTGCAGGCGCAGATCGAGGGCGAACTGGAGTTGATCGTCGGCGCGCGGCGCGACGCACAGTTCGGTCCGATCGTCGTGTTCGGCGCGGGCGGCGTCCTGGTTGAACTGCTCGCTCAGCGCGCCATCGCTTCGGCGCCAGTCGGAGCCGACCGGGTGCTGGCGCTGCTCGAAACGCTGCCGGTGTGGAAGATCCTCGACGGTTATCGCGGAAGACGGCTCGCGCTCCACCAGGTCGTCGACGCGATCGTGCGAGTGAGTTGGCTCGCCGCCGACCTCGGCGATCGCGACTTCGAACTCGATATCAATCCATTGATCGTCGGCCATACCGGTTGCTGGGCCGTGGACGGCCGGCTGCGGATCGGCTGAGCCCGCGTGAGATCTCTTGTCTTTATTGCAAAGGAGCGCTTGTATGAGCCAGCCTGACAATCTGCTGATCGAACATTTCGACGACGGCGTGTCGCTCTTCACCATCAATCGCGAAGCGCGCCGCAACGCGATTTCCGCCAGCACAGCGGTCGAACTGCAAAATGCGTTCGCCGAGTTCGACCGGTCGAACCAGCGTGTCGCGGTATTGACGGGCGCCGGCACGGCGGCTTTCACCGCGGGTGCCGACGTCAGCGACATGCCCGAGCTATGGCGTTGCGTGCCGACGGTCGGCATCACCACCGAGAAACCCGTGATCTGCGCGGTATCGGGCTGGTGTGTGGGCGGCGGTCTGGTGATGGCGATGATGGCCGATCTGCTGGTGGCCACCGAAGACGCCAAATTCTATTACCCGGAAGCGCGGCTCGGCACGACGCAGGGCATGATTGCCGGCCTCGCCGCACGCATCCCCCACAAGGTCGCGATGGAAATGATGCTGCTCGCGCGACCGGTCGGCGCCGAGCGCGCGTATCAGACGGGCCTCGTCAATCAGCTGGTGCCGAACGGTCAGCACGTGGAAGCGGCGCTCGCGATGGCGCGCGAACTCGCGGGTCTTGCGCCGCTCGTGCTGGCTACGCTCAAGCGCTTCGTCAACGAAGGCGTACTCGCGCATGGGCCGACCGAACGCTTCGGCTGTACACGCCGCGACATGGAAATGGTCGCGAACAGCGAGGACAAGAAAGAAGGCCTGCTCGCGCAACGCGAAAAGCGCGCGCCGAAGTTCATTGGACGCTGAGCGGACAACGAGCGGACTGTTATGGGATGAAGCGCGCGGATAAAGTGCGTGGATAAAGCGCGCACCCGACGCCGGCCGAGGCCAGTGTCAGCCGCCGCGCCGTTGCGAGAGCTTCTGTCCGAGCAGGGTACTCGCTACCTGAGTGCGAAGAACCTGCGCCGTGCCGCCCGAAATCGTGAACATGCGAGCGTCGCGCACCATTCGTTCGAGCGGCAGGTCGCGGCCGTAACCCGCCGCGCCGTGAATCTGCAGTGCGTCGTTGGTCACCTTGATGGCAGTCTCGGCGGCGGCGATCTTGGCCTGCGCGGCGGCGAACATCGACGGGAATTCGCTGCCCGACGAGCGGCCCGAGGTTGCCGCCTTCCAGACCATCAGGCGCGCGGCTTCGAGCTGGATCGACATATCCGCGAGCATCCATTGCAAGCCCTGAAATTCGGCGATGGGACGCCCGAACTGCTCGCGCCGCTTTGCATACTCGAGCGCGAGATCGAAGGCACCTTGCGCGATGCCGAGCGCCACGGTAGCCGCGCCGACACGCTGGGCGTTGTATGCGTTCATCAGGCCGCCGAAGCCCGCTTCACTGCGTCCCGGTGGCGTCACTTTCATGTCGTGCGGCACGCGTACACCGTCGAATTCAATGACGGCCTCGGGAATGCCGCGGATGCCCATTGCCGGGATGCGCCGGATCGACATGCCCGGCACGTCCGGTCCTTCGACTATAAAGCCGGCGATGCCCGTGTCCTTGCCGTCTTCGATGGCGCGTGCAAACACGAAGTGCAGTTTCGACACACCGCCGCCGGTAATCCAGTGCTTGCAGCCGGTCAGAAGCCACGTATCGCCGTGCCGTTCGGCGCGCGTCTGCATGTCGCTGGCGGCGCTGCCGGCCTGCGGTTCCGTGATGCAGATGGCGGGCTTGTCGCCGGCCAGCACCAGCCTCGCCGCGAGTTGTTTCTGCTCGTGCGATCCGTATTTCATGATCGCGCCGATCGCGCCCATGTTCGATTCGACCATGATGCGGCCCGAAGCGGCGCAGACCTTCGAGAGTTCTTCGATCACGAGCACGGCGTCGAAATAGCTTGCGCCCCTGCCGCCATATTCCGGTGGCAGCGTCATGCCCATCAGTCGATGTTCGCGCAAAGCCTCGACCGTATGCCACGGGTAGGCTTCGCTGCGGTCGGTTTCTGCCGCATGCGGTGCAATCGCCGTCACGGCCAGATGGCGAGCGTTTTGCTGCAACTCGCGTTGTGCGTCGGTCAGTTCGAACATGGGAAGGTTGTTCATCGCGGAGTCGGTTGGTGCCATCGTGGGTAAACCATGAATTTGCGCGTATCGCGCTGGCGTGACAGAATTTTTGGCCTACAATATTTAGGTTTTTCGTACTGAAATATAGGACTACAGAAAAAATAAATCAACACCGCCGGCCACGACGCTGGCAATGGAGACAGCATCATGACGGCTCGAATTTTGCAGCGGTTCTCCCACACGCTTCGCTACGGTCTGTTGATGGCCGCAGCGGCGATTGCCTTGCCCTGGTCGGTGGCCGCGCACGCGGAATGGCCCGATCATCCGATCACCCTGGTGGTGCCGTTTCCGCCAGGCGGCAATACCGATGTGCTCGGGCGCATCGTCGCGGCGAAACTCACCGCGACCCTGGGCACGCATGTCATCGTCGAAAACCGGCCGGGCGCCGGCAGCATGCTCGGCACGCAATTCGTCGCGAGAGCCAAGCCCGATGGCTACACGATCCTGATGGGCAGCATTGCCAATGTGCTCAACGATTACTTCTACAAAAAGCCGCTCTACGACATTCGCAAGGATTTGATTCCGGTGTCGCAAGTGGTCAACGTGCCGAACTATTTCGCCGTCAATCCCGCGTTGAAAATCACCACGCTTGCGCAATTCATCAGCTATGCCAAACAGAATCCTGGCAAGGCGAGTTGCGCAACTTCAGGCGTCGGCACGAGTCCGTATCTGTCGTGCGAATTGTTCAAGCGCATGGCGGGTGTGCAGATCACCGAGGTTCCGTATCAGGGCGGCATTCCGGCTATTCAGGACACGATCGGCGGACGCGAGAGCGTGGCGATCGTCAACGAAGCGCTGCCGTATATCCGCAACGGTCAGTTGACGGGCATCGCGGTCACGAGCGCGCAACGTTCGCCGCTGGCGCCGGAGATGCCTGCGGTGGCTGAAAGCGTGCCGGGTTACGAGGTGACCTCGTGGTACGGCGTATTCGTGCCGGCCGGCACGCCGCCCGACATCGTCAGCAAACTCGGCGCGGAGATCGACAAGGCAATGCAGTCGCCCGAGGTGAAGAAACAGCTCGAACCGCTCGGCGCGATTCCGGTGGGCAGCACGCCGGCGCAGTTCCAGCAGTTCGTCAACGCGGAGTTGACGAAGTGGGGCAAGGTCGCCAAGGAACTGAACCTGCATCTGGACTGATACACGTTTGCTCATCGCCTGATTAACGCTGGCGCGCGCGACGAGCCACGCCACTTTGCATGCTGACGGAGGCGCAATGAAAGTTGTTTCGATCGACACGCTCTGCTGCGACGCGGGCTGGCGCAACTACCATTTCGTGAAGATCACCACCGACGACGGTATCGTCGGCTGGAGCGAATTCGACGAAGGTTTCGGCTCGCCGGGCGTCACCGCCGTGATCGAGCAACTGGGCAAACGCCTGATCGGCGCCTCGGTGATGGAGCACGAGCGGTTCTTCGCCGAGGCCTACTGTCTCACACGCCCGGCGACCGGCGGCGTGGTCAGCGAAGGAATCGGCGCGATCGAAAATGCCCTGCTCGACGCCAAGGCGAAAACGCTCGGCGTGCCGTGCTATGCACTGCTCGGCGGCAAGTTGCGCGACCGGGTGCCGGTGTACTGGTCGCATTGCCCGACCTGGCGCATCAACCATCCACGCTTCTTCGGGCCGCCCGTCACCGATCTGGATGGCGTTAAGCGTACCGCCGAAGAAGCGCGCGAACGCCAGTTCCGCGCCATCAAGACGAACATTTTCATTCACGACGACGGCCCGTTACACGCATGGCGTCCGGGTTTCGGCGTGCCGTTCCAGCCCGCGCTGAACGTGGATCGCAAGATACTGCGTAATCTGCGCGCGCATCTGGAGGCTTTGCGGGACGGCGCCGGGCCGGACGTGGAGATTCTGCTCGATCTCAACTTCAACGCGAAGCCGGAAGGCTATCTGAAGATCCTGCGCGAACTCGCGGACTTCGAACTGTTCTGGGTGGAGATCGACAGTTATTCGCCGCAGGCACTTGCTTACGTGCGCAACCATAGTCCGCACCCGATCAGTTCGTGCGAAACGTTGTTTGGCATTCGCGAGTTCAAACCGTTCCTCGATGCCGATGCGGTGGATGTCGCGATCGTCGATACGATATGGAACGGCGTGTGGCAGTCGATGAAGATCGCGGCCTTCGCCGACGCGCATGACGTGAACATTGCCCCACACAACTTTTACGGGCACTTGTGCACGATGATCAACGCGAGCTTTGCGGCGGCAGTGCCGAATCTGCGCATCATGGAGACCGACATCGACCGGCTTGCCTGGGAAGACGAACTGTTCACGCACGCACCGGAGTATCAGAACGGCGAGCTGATCATTCCGGACCGTCCGGGTTGGGGCACCGATCCAATAGAGGAAGCGATCCTCGCGCATCCGCCGAAAGTCATGGGCGGCCTGCTGCAATACAAGCGCGCCTGACGCTACGGAGCCGCCATGAAGATCCTCATTCCAGACCTGATGACCGCCGAGTCGCGTGCCGCGATGGCGCGCCAGCACGAGGTGATCTACGAACCCACGCTGGTGACCGATTTGCCGGCGTTGCTGCGCGCAGCGCCGCAAGCGGACTGTCTGATCGTGCGCAATCGCACGCAGGTGCGCGGCAAACTGCTCGACGCGCTGACGCGTTGCCGTGTCGTGGGCCGGCTCGGCGTGGGGCTCGACAATATCGATCTGGAAGGATGTGCGGCGCGTGGCATTGAGGTCATTCCGGCAACCGGTGCCAACGCGCTGGCCGTGGCGGAATACGTGGTGACGGCCGCACTGATGCTCCTGCGTCCGTGGTTTGCCGCGAGTGCGTCGGTGCTCGCCGGCGAGTGGCCACGCGCGGCGCTGGTGCAGGGTCACGAAGTCGCGGGCAGGACGCTCGGCATTGTCGGCTTCGGTTCGATTGGCCGTGAGACCGCGCGACTCGGCGCGGCGCTCGGCATGAAGGTGATCGCCTGCGACAACAGCACATCGGCCGCCACGATCGCGGGAAATGATGTGCGCGCCGTGAGCTTCGACGAACTGCTCGCCACGAGCGACGTCGTCAGTCTGCATATGCCGCTCACGGCCGGCACGCGCAACCTGTTCGATGCGCGCGCGCTGGCGGCGATGAAACCCGGCGCGATCCTGATCAATGCAGCACGCGGCGGCATCGTCGATGAAGCCGCTCTGGCTCGTGCCTTGTGCGATGGTCATCTGGCCGGCGCGGCGCTCGACGTGTTCGACACGGAGCCGCTTGGCGCACGGTCGCCGTTGGTGGGCGCCCCGAATCTGCTGGTGTCGCCGCATATCGCGGGTGTGACCGAGGAATCGGAAACGCGCGTGTGCAACCTGGTGGCGAGACGGGTGATCGAGGCGTTGGCGGCGCAGCGTACCGCGTGACCATCCAGGCTAATTCACGCACGATGACTGAGCACAGCGCGCGTCGCCCGACGAATCGGGGCGCACGCGCGAGGCGAAAGGTCGGTCCGCTTATTTGCCGGTGAAATGCGGGGTGCGCTTCTGCATGAAACTGTCGAGGCCCTCGCGATAGTCTTCGCTGGCGAACAGCCGGTCGGTTTCGCGGAGTGCTTCCGACGCACGTTCCACGGGACCTTTCGGGATCGTTTCGTTGGCGAAGTGTTTGAGCATGCGCAGCACGAGCGGTGCGTGATTCACCATTTTCGCCGCCAGCGCGCGCGCCTCGGCCACCTGCTGACCCACCGGCACCACGCGATTCACGAAGCCGACCTCATAGGCGCGTTGCGCGCCGACCGGTTCGCCCAGCAGCATCAACTCCATTGCGATCTTGTGGGGAATGCGCACGGCCAGCGAGCCAACCAGGCCGCCCGCGAAGCCGACTTTGACTTCCGGGTAGATGAACTTCGCATTCTCGGCAGCCACGCATAGATCGCACATCTGCACCAGCGTCAGCGCGCCGCCCACACACCATCCCGCGACTGCCGCGATAACCGGCTTCTCCACGGCAATATCGACGCCCGGCGCGAACTTGCGATATTCAGGCACGCCGGTCGCGTCGCGGTCACGGCCCGAGGAGAATGCGGCGTCGCCCGCGCCCGTGAGGATCGCCACGCGGTCGTCGCTGGCGTTGAAGCGCCGCCATGCATGGGCGAGACCGATCTCGACGTGGTCGTCGATGGCATTCATGCGATGCGGGCGGTTGATCGTGATCTGCGCGATGTGATCGTGCGATTCGTACGTGACCGGTTCGTCCATGGTTGCAATGTCCTTTGATAAGAAAGGCAGGCCGCGCGCCATAGGATGCAGCCTGTGTGAGTATCGTGAACTCGACGATTACGCGTTGACGTCGACGATCACGCGGCCGCGCACCTGACCGGCCAGCAGTTCGGCGGCCAGCGCGATTGCGTCGGCGAGCGGCACTTCGCGCACCAGCGCATCGAGCGCGGTTGCGGGCAGTTCGTCAGCGAGTGCCTGCCACGCCTGCTGACGGATCGCGAACGGCGCCATCACGCTGTCGATGCCACGCAGCGTGACGCCGCGCAAGATAAACGGCGCCACGGTGGCGGGAAAGTCCATGCCTTGCGCCAGTCCACAAGCGGTGACAATGCCGCCGTAGCGGGTTGCCGCGCACGCGTTGGCGAGCGTATGACTACCGACGCTATCGACCACGGCAGCCCAGCGCTCCTTGACCAGCGGCTTGCCGGGCGACGAGAGTTCGTTGCGGTCGATCACATCCGCGGCACCGAGCGCCTTGAGATGATCGGCCTCGTTGAGCCGCCCGGTTGACGCGACGACCCGATAGCCGCGTTGCGCGAGCAAGCGGATCGCCACGCCGCCCACGCCGCCGTTCGCGCCGGTCACCAGCACGTCGCCCTGACCGGGTGTGACGCCGTGCGCCCCGATTGCGAGGACGCACAGCATGGCCGTGTAGCCGGCCGTGCCGATTGCCATCGCATGTCGCGCGCCGACGCCCTCGGGAAGCGGCAGCAGCCAGTCGGCCTTCACGCGCGCTTTCTGTGCCAGTCCGCCCCAATGCGTCTCACCGACGCCCCAGCCGTTCAGCAGCACCGCGTCGCCGGGACGATAACGTGGGTCGCTGCTCGTTTCGACGATGCCCGCGAAGTCGATGCCCGGCACCATCGGGAATTTGCGCACGACCGGACCTTTGCCGGTGATGGCGAGACCGTCCTTGTAGTTAAGCGTCGAGTAGTCGATACGCACTGTCACGTCGCCGTCGGGCAAGCGACTCTCGTCGAGCTCGGTCACGCTGGCGAGGGTGCGATCGTCTTGCCGGTCCAGCAGGATTGCCTTGAACATCTGACATGCTCCTGATCGGAAAAGAAAGCGGTTCACGTGTGGGCAGTTCTAAAATCCTAAATGACAGGATTAAAAAACTAAATGGTGATCCTTATTCAAGGCTCGCATCATACGGCGATGAGGGTCAAGCATTGGTGACGAAACTCGGGGTTTCCCTGCACGCATCGGCGTCGTCACTGGGTTTCACGCGGCTGCTCACGTTGCCGCTTAATCTGCGGCCGCTGAGCGCAGCGCGCCGGCTTCGGCGAGTTCGCTGGCAAGGCCGGCGAGGGCGCTGGCCAGCGGATCGGCCGGATGCGGCCGATGCAGCGCGACGAACTCGACCTGTTCCGGTTTCGGCTCGGTATCGATAACCCGCAGACGGCCAGTGGCGATATCGGCGGCATAGGCGTTGACCGGCAGCAAGCTCGCGCCGAGTCCGGCGATGGTCAGATCGGCGAGTACCCGCACATTGCTGCAGGAAATCACCGGCTGGTACGTCACGCTCGCATCGCGAAACCAGCGCTCGATAACCGGATAGTGATGCGAGGCCGCCGACAAGCCCAGGATCGGCCAGCGCGTCAGATCGGCGGCGCGTAAGGGCGCAATGGATTGCGATGGCGATTGCGGCGGTATCAGCGCGGGCGCGGCCATCCACGCAAAAGCGTCATAGCCGAGATGAACATGTTCGAAGGCCGGTTCGTGCAAGGGCCCGGTGACGATCGCCACCTCAAGTTCGCCAAGGCGCACGCGCTCGATCAAGGTGTTGGTCAGTGCCACCTCGATGGCTATCGAGACGCGTGGATAACGCGCCCGCATCGCGCTCATCAGCATCGGCAGCCAGGTCGCGGCAACCAGTCCGACGACGCCGAGGCGCAGCGTACCGGCAAGCGCGTCGCTCGCGCCGATGCGCTCGCGAATCTGCGCGCCGAGCAGCACCATCTGCCGCGCGAGCGCCACCAGTTCGCTGCCCTTGGCGGTCAGTTGGGCACGATGCTGGCTGCGATCGAACAGCGCCACGCCGAGCGACCGTTCGAGTTCGCGCACCCGGGCGGATACGGTGGATTGCGTCGCGTGCAAGGCATCGGCGGCGGCAGCAAAACTACCGGTTTCGACAATGCGCAGGAAAGTCTGCAACTGGCGTATTTCCATCTGACGTGTCCTCAGGCGATGCGGGGAAGTGCTGCATTGCGGCACGCGGTCGATCGCAAGTTTCGATCAAGGCGCATCGAAATTACTCGCTTTCATGGCCGCGCGCGACTCCATAAGCTTAATGACGAATACAAGCTGACCACAAGGAGGAAGACATGTCGGAAGCGCTGGCGGTACTGGATGACACGACCTGGCAGCACGCGTCACAGGTGCGGATGGAGCCGTTTGGCGGTCCGATCACGTGGACCTCGGCGAGTCTCACGCCGGACGACGGCATGATCCGCCTGAGCGCTGCGTGCCGGCGCGAACTGGATGCGCTCGTGGAACTGTTGCGCGCCAACCCGCTGCCGACCCTGTTGCTGCAGGAGAAGGATTTCGAACTCGACCACTGTCGCGCGATGATGGCGGAAGCCACGCAGATGCTGGGGCAGGGACCGGGTTTCGTGATCATCGACAAATTGCCGCTCGACGATTACAGCAAGGACGACGCAAGAAACATCTACTGGTTGCTCTCGCAAATGGTGGCGCGGCCGGTCGCCCAAAGCTGGGACGGCAAGATGATCTACGACGTGCGCGATCTCGGCAAACCGCCCGGCAACGGCGTGCGCCCCGACGTGACCAATGCCGAGCAGAACTTTCACACGGACAACAGCTATAACCTGTATCCGCCGGAATATGTCGCGTTGCTGTGTCTGCAACCAGCGTTGGAAGGCGGCATCAGCAGCGTGGTGAGCTTTTATACCGTGTACAACCAGATGATCGAGCGGCATCCGGCCTTGCTCGAACGGCTCTATCAGCCGTACATTTTCGACCGTCAGCGCGAACATGCACCGGACGATCCGCGGCTTATCAGCCACCCGCTGTTTCATTACGAAGACGGACACCTGCGTTGCCGGCTCTCACATGTGCATGTGGTCAACGGCTACCGGATGGCTGGCGCGACGCTCGATCAGGAAGGGCTCGACGCGCTCGAAACGCTGGAAGCCGTGATGCGCGAGCGTCAATGGTGCCGTGAATTTTTCTTCGAGCCGGGGCAGATCCAGATTGTCGACAACCAGCGTTGCGGACACCGCCGCACCGGCTTCGTCGACTATCCGGAAGCGGAACGCAAGCGGCATCTCGTGCGGCTATGGTTGCGTGATGCGGGGCGCCGCTTCTACAACGGCTGATATATCGGCTGAACTTCGTTCGCCACGAAGTCGGCCGCCGCGAGACGGGCGACCAGCGCCTTGCGATCGATCTTGCCGACGGCGGTTTCCGGCAGCGCGTCGACGAAATAGACCTCGTGCGGCACATAGACACGCGACAGGCGTTGACGCACGGCGTCCCGGATCTGTTCAGCGTCGAGCGGTTGCGCCACGTTGCCGGCCACGACGAACGCGACCGGCACTTCGCCGAGATCGCGATCGGCCTTGCCGACCACGCAACATCCCGACACGGCGAGCGCGCTCGTGATCGCGTTTTCGATCAGACGTGGCGAGAGATTCTCGCCGCCGCGAATGATCACGTCCTTGATGCGCCCCGTCACGTAGAGATAACCGGCGTCGTCGAAGCGGCCGAGGTCGCCGGTGCGCAGCCAGCCGTCGGTGACCGCGCGCGAGGTGGCGTCGGCCGCGCCCAGATAGCCTGTCATGAGACTCGCGCCCGCGATGCAGATTTCGCCTTCGACGCCCGGCGCCGCGCTCATGGTGCCATCGGCGGTGCGCAGTTCGACACGCTGTCCCGCCAGCACCTTGCCGACCGAACCAATACGTCGCGCCTGCGGCGGATTGAGCGTGCTCGTGCAGGTGGCTTCCGAGAGACCGTACGAAACCACCAGCGGGCAGCCGAGTTTGTCTTCGACCTCGCGATGCAGCGCTTCGGTGATCGGCGCCGAACCGCAGCGCGCCATCCGCAAGCCCGCGAGCGCTGCGCGGTCGAACGATTGCCCCAGCATGCGCGAATACATGGTCGGCACACCGGTAATGATGGTGGGCCGATGACGGTCGATGAGGCCCGGCATGTCTTCGGCGCGAAAGCGTGCGCAGAACACGACCGTGCTGCCTGCCAGCAACGGCGCAATCAGCTGGTTGTTCACGCCGTTGGTGTGATAGATCGGCATGACATGCAACAGACGGTCATCGCTGTCGAGCGCACTCATGGCGATGACGCCGAGCGCGTTATTGAGCAGGGCGGATTGCGAGAGTTGCACGACTTTAGGCTGACCGGTGCTGCCCGAGGTGAACAGCAGCAACGCGGGTGTTTCCAGCGTGGGAAGCGCAAGGCTTGCGTCGGATTCTGTCGGCTCGGTTGCTTCTAACGTCGTGACATGCAGCGCGGCGCAAGTACCGTCGCCTTGCGCGGCGAGCGCCGTGTGATTGTCATCGTGAACGAGCCACGCGGCGCCGGTAGCCGTCACGCGTGCGCGCGCTTCGTCGTCGGCGAGGCGGGGTTCGAGCACGCATGGACTGAGGCCCGCGCGAATCGCTGCGAGCAGCACGAGCACGGCATCCAGCGAGCGTTCCATGCCGATGGCGAGCGTTGCGCCGGGACGTGCGCCGTTTGCGTGCAGTCGCGCGGCAATCGCGCGCGTGCGGCTTTCCAGCTCGGCATAGGTCAAACTGCGCGTGCCATCGCTTAACGCCGTGAGGGAGCGCACCTGTGGCGTTTGCCAGAACGTATCGAACGCTTCGGCGAGCGTCGCGGGGCGTGCGCCCAGATCGAGAATCGTCGGAATCGCCACGGCCTTACCTCAGTTTGATGGCGGCATCGCGTTCGAAGCGGCCGTCGGGGTCGAGCGAGCGCAGTGCATCGCGTTCGCGTGCGGTGGGCGGCTGGGTCGGCTCGGCTCCGCGCGCGTCGAACGCGAAGCCGGTGCGTTCGCGGACTTCGTCGATGCTCACCGCCGGGTGCCACGATTGCAGCGCCAGTCTGTCGTCGCGTTTGACGAACACGGCGATCGGCGTCACGACGCCATGCATGCCGCCCCACGAAGTGACGAAATCGAGTTTCTCGACTAGCGTGCGGCGCGAGTGTTCGGTGCGCCAGGTGCAGGCGCGCTTCGCGGTGGGCAGCATGACCGCGCCGCCGCCGCCGCCCGGCAGACGTACTTTCGGATGCTCCCACGCGCCGATGCACGAGTTGTTCGCGCAGCCGGCACCGTCGATTTGCGCCGCGCCGAGAAAGGTCAGGTCCATGCGGCCGCGCGTGCACAGGTCGTAGAAATCTTCATTGGCGAAGATCGAGGCCGAGCCTTCGGCCAGCACCGGATCGGAACTGGAGATGGGAATCTTCGAAGGTGTCGGGTCGACGCCACCCGCCACGTTGAGATAGACGAAATCCCAGTCGTATGCACGCTTGGCAAGCAGACAGGCCAGCATGGGCAACGTGGAATTGACGCCGCTGAAGGTGATCTCGTCGGGCCGGATGAAGCGCGCGAGATTCGTCACGATATAGGAGAAGCCGGACCAGTCGTCAGCCATGAGCGAGCTCCATTTCGGGGGCGGCGGCCAGATGCGCGGCGAGCGCCGCGTCGCCGTCGGGTAGATAGGCTTCCACTGCCGGATAGTCGATTTCGTACAGCGGCCAGCACGAGCCGGGCCATGCGCCGTTCGGCACCACGGCGAACTGTTCGACCATGAAATAAGGAACCACGGTGAGTTCCGGTTGCGCGGAGAAGTCTTCGTCGGAGATCGTTTCGGCGATCACCAGCACGCTCTTCGCGGCCCGGCTCATGATGCGGTCCCAGTGATAAGTACCGGCGATTCGCACGTTGCCGGAGCGGTCCACACACGACGCGTGGATCACCGCGTAGTCGGGCGTGATGGCGGGAATCACCCACGTGCGCTGATCGCTGCCGTAGGGGTCGTCGAGACATTGCCAGCCGTTGACGCGCGTCAGTTCGCTGCCGTGCAGGCCGCCGCACGGCATGAACGGCACGCCGAACGCGGCGGCGCGCAGCCCGGCGGTGAGGCTCGCGCACGAGTGTTCTTCGAGTTTCAGCGCGCCTTGTTCGACTGCGCGCCGGTAGTACGGCGCGAGCCCGAAGTTGCCTTCCATCGCGACAATCCCGCAACGCGTGCGGCTCGCCACACCGGCGCGGCTCAGAATGTCGATGTCATAACCAGGCGATTGCTTGATGACTTCGAGATTGCGCTTGTTCTGGCGGATCAGTTCGCGCACGAAGGCGAACGGGCCGCGATGCAGGAAACTGCCGCCGAGGCCGAGCGACGCGCCATCGGGAATGCGTGCGACCATCTCGGCGAGCGAGACCTGCTTGTGTTTGTCGGGGAATCCGGAACCCATGTCGTCCTCCATCTGAAGCGGGCCGATGTCGAGAAGCACGCGCGCACGTGCGTACCTCTGCCGGGCGGCGACTCGCGGCTCGTGGCGTGTGGCTTGGTGTTAAGCGGCGGCGCTCTTGACTGGCTTGCCGGCTTGCAGATAAGCCTCGATCCGCTGATGAAGACCGGGCGCAGCGGCCGAGCGCACCAGCGCCGCCAGATCCGCGTCCGGTGTTTCCGCGTCGAGCGCCTGATGCAGCAAGGCGCGGCTTTCGGGAGGCAGCGCGCTGACACGGTCTACCACTTCGGCAACGATGGCGTCGTGATCTTCCGGCGATGCAATCCGTTCGATAAAGCCTAGTGCGCTCGCGCGGTCGGCGTCGAAGGTTTCAGCGGTCTCCAGAATCCGTTTCGCCGCCTGATGGCCGACGATGCGCGCGAAACGGGCCGTGCCCAGCACGAGGCCGAACTTCAGGCCCGGCATGCGGAAGGTGGAACCCGGCGCGGCTACCCGCAGATTGCACGCGCCGATCAGATCGACACCCGCGCCGAAGTTCCGGCCGTGCGACAACGCAATGGTGAAGCAGGGCGAAGCGGCGATGCGTTGCAGCAGCATTTCGATGCGGACGAAACGCAGCAGCAGATCGCCTTCGCTCTGTTGCTCGACACCGTTCATATCGAAGCCGGCGCTGAAACAGCGGCCTTCGCCCCGCAGCGTCAGCACGGGAACGGCTTCGCGCGCGGCGGCGTCGAGGCCGTCGAGGAGGGCGTCGACCAGGTCGGCGGACAGCGCGTTGAGCTTATCGGGACGGTTGAGCGTGAATGCCCAGTGGCTGTCGTGTTTGTCGATGGACAGGACACTCATGCATCGACCTCCGTGCTGGTGCGGCTGAGCAGTTCGTCGTTGTGCTCGCCGAGCGCGGGCGGACGCAGTCGAATGCCCGGCGTTTCCCCGGAGAAACGCACGGGCGAAACAAAGGTACGAGTCGAGACGCCGTTGGGTAGTTCGACCGGTTGTACCCATTGCATATGTTCGACCTGCGCGTCGGCGAGAACCTGTGAATACGTATTGATCGGCGCGCACGGCACACCGGCGCGGCGGAATTGTTCGATCCAGTGAGTGGCATCGTGCTGCCTGAACACGGCTTCGAGCGTCTGGCGCAGATCGGTCTGGTGCTGTGCGCGCAGTGTGGTGGTGAGATAGCGCTCGTCTTTCTCCAGTTCGGGCAGGCCGACCACTTCGCAGACGCTATGCCATAGCGCATTGTTGCCGGCCGCCATGCCGAAGTAGGTGTCGCGCGCGGCGAACGCCTGATACGGCGCGTTGCGTGGATGAGCGGAGCCGAGTTTGACGGGGTCGCGGCCGGTGCCGAAATATTCTGAGGTTTGCAGCGCGGCGATGGCCAGCGTGGCGCCGAGCATGGGCACGTCGATGTGCGTGCCGACACCGGATTGCGCGGCGCCGCGCAATGCCGCGACAATCGAAAACGCACCGTACAGTCCCGCGGAAAAATCGGCGAGCGGCACGCCGCACTTGACCGGCTCGCCGCCGGGTTCGCCCGTGATGCTCATGATGCCGCTCATGGCCTGCACGGTCAGATCGAAGCCGCCTTCCTGCGAGCGCGGACCGGACTGGCCATACGCGGAGATCGAGCAGTAGACGATACGCGGCACACGTTGGCGTATCTCGTCGTAGCCAAGCCCGAGTCGCGCCATCACGCCGGGGCGATTGTTCTCGATCAGTACATCTGCGCTGTCGATCAGACGACGCGCCTGATCGATATCCGCGGGGTCTTTCAGATCCAGCGTCACCGAGCGCTTGTTGCGGTTCAGCGAGGCGAAATTCTCGCTGTAGCCCTCAGAAATGGGAGGCCACGCTCGCAAGGTGTCGCCGCCGTTGGGATGCTCGACCTTGATGACATCTGCGCCCATGTCGGCAAGCAACATTCCGCAGAATGGCCCTGCGGCGACATTGCAGAACTCGATCACTCTGATTCCCTGGAGAGGCAGATCCATTGCGTGTCCTCGACTAACAGTTGAATACGTAGCAGCCGCGCCGTGTGGGTCCGGTGACGGGGCCGAAGGCGCGCGCCGTCCGACTGCTTCATGTCATTGTGAAACGAAGCTCGAAGGATGTAAACAAAATATAGAACGCGAATCCTGAATTATGGGGAATACTCCAGGAGCGGCGGCGCGTTGAACGTGTCGTGCCGGGTGTTCGTGAGACGCCTCGACGGTATGCGCGCAGGCGCCCGCCGCCAGATACAGGCGGGACTTCAGGTTGCACTGGACGGCGTGAGATGCAGGTGTAGAATGGGCGCAACATCCCAATCCTTAGGACTATGGACAAGACTTTGCTCAAGGGCCTGATGCTACTCGAGGCGCTCGCCGACCAGAGTGGCAAAGCCGTCACCATTCAGTTACTGGCCGAGCGGGTCGGCCTGACCAAAAGCAATACGCATCGCACGTTGCAAACCCTGGCGCACGCCGGTTATGCGACCCGCGACGAAGCGAGCGGCAATTACCGCAGCACCTTCAAGCTGTTCGAACTCGGCTCCAAGCAGATGGCGCAAGTCGACGTGCGCCAGTTCGCGACCTCGCAGATGCACGCGCTCGCCGAGTTGACGCGCGAAACCGTGCATCTCTCGATTCTCGACGGCGGCGAAGTGATCTACGTGGACAAAATCGACAGCCCGCAGCCGGTGCGCGCGTATTCGGCGCTCGGCGGTCACGCGCCGGCGTATTGCGTGGCGACGGGCAAGATTCTGCTGGCGTACAAGGGTCCTGAGTACGTGGCCCGTCATCTGCCGGAACTCGTCGCGTATTCCAAGGCGACCATCACCGATCTGAAAGACCTCAAGGTGGAACTCGCACGCGCGGCGGCCAACGGCTACGCGATGAATCGCGGCGAGTGGCGCGAGAGCGTGGGTGGTGTGGCGGCACCGATCTTCGACGCGTTCAGTGCACCGATTGCCGCAATCGGCATTTCAGGACCGCTCGAACGTCTGAGTCTCAAGCGTATGAAAGAACTCACGCCCGCTGTGCAGGAAGCAGCGTTGAGCGTCTCGCGCGCGATGGGTTATCGCGGCTGATCCGTAGTCTTCGAACGCGCGCCGGCCAGCTTGTGCCGGCGGCGCGGCAACCCGGCGTGGCAACCTCGCCGCGCCTCTTTTCCTTCCTCATTTCCTCTTCCGACTGGCACGTTCAGGGAATACCCCATGACGTCGCGCCTGAGAAAACGTCATAAGGTAAACTCAAATGCGGGACGTTGTTCCTAAAAAATAGGACTTCGCGTTTCGGTCGACATGACCTCCATGCGATTGCTTCGCCTTCCGTGTTCGCGGCATCTCTCTGTTGCCGAGCCTTGCTGCATGTCATGGGCGGTTCTCGGCAAGACGCATCGTTTCCGCTTCGACGCCCCGTTTTCTGACCGCACGACCTCTTCATGGAGACAGCAGCGATGGACATCCCTGCAAGGACGGAATCGCCGGCACGCACGATCTTGCGTGTCGTCAGCGGCAACTTTCTCGAGATGTACGACTTCATGGTGTATGGCCTGTACGCCACGTCGATTGCGAAGGCGATGTTTCCGAGTGACGATCCACTCGTGTCCTTGCTGCTGTCGCTCGCCACCTTCGGCATGGGCTTTCTGATGCGGCCGCTCGGCGCCATCGTGCTGGGCGCTTACATCGACCGGTGCGGCCGGCGCGCGGGACTGATCGTCACGCTCACGCTGATGTCGATCGGCATCACGTTGATCGCGGTCACGCCAACCTACGCGGCCATCGGACTCGCCGCGCCCGTGCTGGTGCTGATCGGACGCCTGCTGCAAGGATTCTCCGCAGGCGCTGAATCGGCCGGGGCGTCGATTTATCTGGCCGAGATCGCGCCGCCCGGCCGCCGCGGATTCTACGTATCCTGGCAATCGGCCACGCAGCAACTCGGCGTGCTGATGGCGGCGGTACTCGGTGTCGGTCTTCGTTTTGCGCTGACGCCCGAGCAAATGGATTCGTGGGGCTGGCGGGTGCCGATGCTGGTCGGCTGCTCGATCATTCCAGTGCTGGTGTGGATTCGCCGCTCGATCGTCGAGTCGCACGTATTCACCGCGCAGAAGCGTCAAACCACGAGCGAGTTGTTCCTGTCGCTCGCGCGCTGCTGGCGCACGGTGCTGTGGGCCACGCTGCTCATCAGTCTGACGCCTGTCATGTTTATCCTGATCACCGTCTATACGCCGACCTACGGTCTGCACGAACTCGGTCTGCGGCCGATCGACACCTTCTGGGTCACGACCTGCGTCGCCAGCACGACCTTCATCATGATTCCGCTCATGGCGATCGTGTCGGACAAGGTGGGCCGTAAGCCGATGCTGGCCGGATCGGCGCTCGCCATCGCGGTGGTCGCTTATCCGGCCATGCAATGGCTCGTGGCGGCGCCGTCGTTCGGGGCGCTGATGATCGTCGAAGTGGGCTTCGCGCTGTTGTATTCGGGCTGGCAGGCGTCGCTGGTGGTGGCGGTGACGGAGATCATTCCCGACAACATTCGCGGCACGGGTTTCTCGCTGGCGTACAGCCTGTCGGTGGCGATCTTCGGCGGCTTCACTCCGTTCATGTGCACGGCCATGATTCACGTGACGGGCAACAAGGCGGTTCCTGGCGCATGGCTGGCCGTCGCCGCGATGCTGGCCTTTATCGCCTCTCTCGGGGCGACGCGACCGCAGCGCGTCGCGGATGACGAAAGAGCCAGCGCGGAAGCACTCACCTGATTCATCCGAGGAGCAGCAAACGAAATGGGCGCCTGAGGCGCCCATTTTTGCGGTTACAGCGTGATTCGGTGGGATCGAACGATGCCGCGACGTGATGCGACAGCTCGCCGTCAGTCGTAGCCGGTGACGAGTCCGGCGCGTTCCTTCTGCGCGGCGGCGCGCTTGCCCGGCACCACGAGGAAGGTCGCGCAGAGTGCCAGCAGCGCGCCTGCGCCGAGCCAGACGCCGGGAATCGCCTTGTTGCCGGTGAGGTGGATCAGCATGGTGCAGACGACCGGTGTGAAGCCGCCAAAAATCGCTTGCGACAAACTATAGGCCAATGAGAAACCCGTCCCGCGCACATTGGCCGGAATCATCTCGGTGAGCGTGACGACCAGCGACGACTGATAAGCGGCGTACAGGAACGCGAATCCCACTTCCACCAGCATCAGCGAGCCGAACGACGGCTTCGAGACGAGCCACAACATCGCGGGATAGGCGACGATCCCGATCACCAGCGACGAGCAGACCAGCATCGGGCGGCGTCCCACACGATCGGACACGATCGCGAAAAGCGGAATCATGATGAACGTGACGATCGACACGCCCACGGCCACCCAGAACGAGTCGATTGGCGCGAGACCCAATTCGACGCGGCCGAACGTGGGCGTATAGACGGTGATGAAATAGAACATGATGCTGGTGAGCGTGACCAGCACGACCGCCGAGAGCACCAACCGGCGATGCTCGAACAGCGAGCGGAACAGTTCGCCGGTGGTCTGCCGTCTTTGTGCGATGAATACATGCGATTCCTCGATCGAGCGACGAATCGAAAAGATCACCGGAATGATCGAGCAGCCGATCAGAAACGGAATGCGCCAACCCCACGCGTCCATCTGCGTATCGCTCAGCATGAAGCGCAGACCGACTCCGAGCGCCGATGCGAGGAGCACCGCGAGTTGCTGGCTCGCGGGCTGCCACGAAACGTAAAAGCCGCGCCGTCCCGGCGGCGCGATTTCCGATAGATAGACCGACGTGCCGCCCAACTCCGCGCCGGCTGAGAAACCTTGCAGCAGGCGCCCGACTGCAACCAGCACGGGTGCCGCGAGGCCGATGGTAGCGTAATTCGGCGTGAGCGCCAGCAGCAGGACGCCTACCGCCATGATCCCGAGCGACAGCAGCAGTCCCGCGCGCCGGCCATGCGTGTCCATATAGGAGCCGAGCACCAGCGCGCCGATGGGCCGCATCAGAAAGCCCATGCCGAACGTGACGAATGCCATCATCAGCGAAATGAACGGGTCGTGGCTCGGGAACATGGCTTTGGCGATCGACGAAGCGTAAAAGCCGTAGACCACGAAATCGTAGCCTTCGAGAAATACGCCGCCCACCACGCGGAAAATCGCTTTGCCGCTGGGATGTCCTGCCGTTGCGCTTTCGCTCATGGTGAGGTCTCCATTGATTGATTTGATGTGCCGTACCAACTTGCAGGACGAGCTTTTCAAATATTGTTTTCGATCCTGTCATCAGCATGGCGATGCGTCAAGCATGCAGGACAGGTCCGCGGGAATACCCTCAGATGCTTCGCAAGCCGAACTAAACGTTGGCGCACGGTCGCTGTTGACGCGATTCGCCACGCGGCCTAATATTGATAAATATAAGGACTTAATTCCTAATTTATAGGACATGCGCGAAACACCGGCTTCATGGAACGCGATGTGCCGGGCGTCCAGCGTGCGAAAAAAGGAGACGTTTCATGCTGATGGAAAGTACGCCGGACACAGCCCTGATCGACGCCACTCGCAGCCGTGACCCGATCGCTTACATGGAGGCGTTGAACGAGTTGCGCATCCGTAAGCTGGGTCCGCAACTCGAGTACTGTTTTCGCAACGAGTACTACGGCGCAAAAATGCGCGAAGCCGGTATCGACGATCCACGCGCGATCGATACGATCGACGCGTTTCGCGCGCTGCCCGCGTTTCTCACCAAGGCCTGGCACCGCGAGTCGCAGGATCAGTCGCGTGAACGTTACGGGCATCCCTTCGGTATGCATCTGTGCGCGCCGATCGAGAGCGTGGTGCATGTCGCGGGCACATCCGGCACGACGGGCCTGCCCACTTTCTATCTGTTCACGAAGAAAGACCTCGACAACACGTATCTGACGATAGGCCGTCTGCTGAAAATGGCGGGCGTGCGGCGCGGCGACTCCATCCTGCAACTGTTCGGTCTGAGCATCTGGGTGGCCGGCACGACGATGATCCAGGCGAGCGAAGCCTATGGCGCGCGGCCTATTCCGCTCGGTGCCGAGGCCGGCGTGACCAAGGCGCTGCAATATATCGATCTGGTGAAGCCGCGCGTCGTGTTCGGCACGCCGTCGATGATTTCGCATCTGATCGACCGCGCGCCCGAGCAACTCAAGCGCCCGCTCAACGAGTGCGGCATCGAAGTAGTGATCTGCGGCGGCGAGCCGGGGCTTGCGATTCCCGCTTACCGCAAGCGCATTCAGGACGGCACCGGCGCGCGAGTGATCGACATGACCTGCGGCGCGTGGACCAATGCGGCCGCCGACTGCGGCGGCCCCGAACATAATGGTCTGCACTATCTGGCCGAGGACACCTGCTTTCGCTACGACCTGGTCGACCCCGAAACACGCAAGCCGCTACCGCTCGTGGACGGCATGGTGGGCGAGGCCGTACATACGGCGCTCGACTATGAAGCCGCGCCCGCGCTGCGCTATGCGACGGGCGACATTCTGCGCTTGTCGGTCGGCGAGTGTCCGCATTGCGGGCAGTTCGGTTCCCGCTTCAATTTTGTCGGACGCGCCGACGACCTGATGAACGTGCAGGGCGTGAAGGTCTATCCGACCGCCGTGAAGGAAGTGGTCGAAACGTTTTCGCCGCAGGTGGCCGGGCCGATGCAGGTCGTGCTCGACGCTGCGCCGCCGCGTGTGGCGCCGCCGGTCCGGTTGCGCGTCGAAGCGGGTCACGAGGTGGCCGAATCGCAGTGGCCCGCACTCGCGGAGAGTATCGAAACACGCGTGCACGGCGCGCTGAAGATCCGTACGCAGGTGCAGATCGTCGCGCCGGGTTCGCTCGCCGCGTCGAACCTCAAGACCAAGTTGCTGGTCATCGAACCGCGCTGATGGAGGCAGAGATGAATACGTATCGCAAACCGGTGGTGCTCGACAACGTCGCCGATCTCGTCGGCATGATCGACGACGGCGCGACGCTCGTCGTGCCGGCCGACTACGGTGGCTCGCCCGCCGAAGCGGCACGCGCGCTGGTGCGCAAGGGCGCGCGCAACCTCAGGCTGATTGGCGGACCACCGAGCGGCTACGTGGCCGACCTGTTGATCGGCGCGGGATGCTTGAGCTATCTGGAGATGCCCGGCGTGATTCTCGGCGACTTCGGCCTCGCGCCGCGTTTTCGTGCGGCCGTCACCGCGGGCAAGCTGGAGATTCGCGACACCACGTGCCCCGCGTTTCATTCCTCGATCGCGGCGGCGCAAAAAGGCCTGCCTTTCATGCCGATGCGCGGACTGATCGGCTCGGACATTCTCAAGTACCGGCCGGAGTGGCAAGTCATCCGCAACCCGTACGCCGGCCACGACGATCCCATTGTGCTGTTGCCCGCGCTCGTGCCGGACGTGGTGCTATTCCACGGACTCTGGGGCGACCGCTACGGCAACGTGTGGGTCGGCAAGGCCTTCGAAGTGATGGCGATGGCGCAGAGCGCGAAAACGGTGCTGGCGACCTTCGAGCATTTCTACGAAGGCGACCTGCTCGACGACGTGCATATGGCGCCGTCGACGGTGTCGCAGCTCTATGTCACGGCAAGCGTGCATGTCGACAAGGGCGCATGGCCGGTTGCGTTCGGCAAGGAATACGGTTTCGACGCCGAGCATCTGTCGCGCTACGCGCAACTCGCGCGAACCGATGAAGGCTTTGCCGAGTATCTCGACGAGTTCGTGTTCGAACGCACGCACACCGCCCCGTGAGGATCGCGACGATGACTACCGACTACACCTTGCAGGAACTGCTCGCCACTGTAATTGCCCGGATTGCCGCCGATGCCGAGAGTATCGGTGTTGGCAACACATCGCCGATTCCGGCCGCCGCCGCGCTCGCGGTCTATGCGCGTCGGAACGCCGAAATGACGCTCTCGATTCTCGGCAGCTTCAAGTACAACAAGCTTTTCACCGGCGGGATTCGCGAGCAGTACGATTTCGCGGCGCGCGGCCAACTCGACGTGCAGTTCTTCGGCGGCGGGCAGATCGACGGACAGGGCAATATCAACCTGGTCGGCGTCGACGGTTATCCGCAATCGCGCGTGCGACTGGCGGGGTCGTTCGGCTCGGGCTTGCAGTACTACACCGGCCGTCGAACTATCCTGTTCCGCCAGGAACATTCGCGCCGCGTGCTGGTGCCGAAAGTGGATTTCATTAGCGCGCCGGGCGTCTCGCCGCCTAACGTGCACCGGCTGGGCGGACCGATCGCGCTCGTCACCGGCATGTGTCTGATGAGCTTCGATCGCGAACGCGCCCGCTTTACGCTGGAAAGCGTGCATCCCGGCCATACACGGCAGGATGTACTGGATGAAACCGGCTTCGAGTTCGACTGCCCGGCCGACGTGCCGACCACGCCCGCACCCACTGCCGACGAACTCGACGTGCTACGCGGTTTCGTTCGCCGCGAAGTGGCCGAGGTCTATCCGAACTTTGCGGCCACGGCATTCCTCGATTCCGCGCCCGCTCGCACCACGGCGTCGGCATGAGCGAGGCGGCCTATCACGAGGAACTGGCCCGCATGGCTGTCGGCGTGCGGCTGGCCGACATGGGCGCGTCGACGCGCAGCGCATTGCTCGACACGGTAATCGACACGGTGGGTTGCGCCATCGCCGCCGCGGCCGAACCATTTGCCGACGCAGCGTTGCGCGCGACCGGCGCGGCTTACGGCGGCGGCACGTGTAGCGTGCTCGGCCGCAGCGAGCGCGTGAGTCCGTCGGCTGCGGCGATGATCAACGCCACGCTCGGCCATGGCTATGACTTCGATGATGTTCATCTGCCGTCGCTGTCGCATTTCTCGACCATCGTGATACCGGCCGCTCTTGCCGCGTGCGAGATGGAACGCGCGAGTGGTGCGACCTTTCTCGAAGCCGTCATCGCCGGCGATGAAGTCGGCGGGCGCATCGGCTGGGCGGCGTGCTCGACCGAATGGGGCGGTACGTCGATCCGCAATCGCTCGTTTTTCCCCACCGCGATTCTAGGGACGCTGGCTGCGGCGGTCGCGGTGGCGAAAGTGTTCGGCCTTTCCGTGGGGCAAACTGCGCAGGCTATCGCGATTGCGGGTAGCTACGCGGCCGGTCTCGCGTCGGTGTCGCGCGGCGACAATTCGACCAAGCGCACTCAGGCAGGCTGGGCCGCGCAATCCGGCTTGAACGCCGCGTTGCTCGCCCGCGAAGGTTTCACGGGCCCACGCTCGGTGCTCGAAACGCCGCAGGGATTTTTCGAGGCGTTCACCGGCAATCGCTTCCGGCCCGAGGCGTTGCGCCGCAATTCCGACGACACGTGGATCTGCGAGGAAATGTCGTTCAAGCATTATCCGCTCGAATACATCATTCATCCGCTGGTCGAATTGACGGGGCGGGCGCGAGACACCGTCCTGCCGTTGCTGTCAGATGTGACGCGTATTGAAGCGTCCGCCACCGCGCGTTTTGTCACGTTGTTCGAACCCGTCGACACCAAGACTGCGCCCGCCGATGCGTTTCAGGCTCTGATGAGTGCGCCATACTGCATCGCGCGAGCGTTGACCAAAGCGGCCGACGGCAATCTGTGGCTATCCGACTTTCGCGAGCACTACGTATGCGACGACGCCACGCGCGCCCTCGCGCGCAAAGTCGCGTTCGTGCCGGACGCGTCGTTCGATGCGCGCTTTCCGTTGCATATCGACGGTGGCCTGAAGGTGCTGTGCGGTGAAACGGTGGTATGGGAAGGCCGTATCGACGATGTGTACGGCAGCCTCGACCGGCCGATGAGCGAAGCGCACTTCCTCGGCAAGTTCCGTTCGAATTGCGCGGCGTTGCCGGCGGCGCAGGTCGACGCGATGCTCGATACGCTGCGTCACGTCGACGAAGCGCCGGATGCGGGCTGGATTGGGTTGATGCGTGCGGGGCCGGCGTAACCGGCCACCGCGAACATCCTGTCGATCTGACTCCGCCCATCAACGCGCAGCGGCGTCCGTGACCTCATCGTTCCAGTAGGGCGGCAGCGCCTTATACGGATTGCCGCCGGCGAGTGACGTGACATACACGCCGCCCGCACCATGCGCCTTCGAATATTGCACGATACCCGGCAACTGGTCGGCGGTCGCGCCGTACACCATGTGCACGAAGCGGTTCTTCGGATAGGCTGCCTGCCAGCTCATCGGCTGGTATTTCGCGTAACTCTTCGCGGTACTTTCGAAGACGACGAACTGGTCGGCCGTCGGCAGGCTCGCGTAGAGTTCGGGGATGTTCGTGCCCGGATTGGCCGTCACCGTGTAGGCGGAGTTCAGTCCTTTGATGTAGTTGTAGATCGACTGGTAGAACTGGATGTGCGACATCTTGCTGTCGGACGTCATCTCGTCGATAAAGAAGCCATCCACTTTATACATCGCCACGTAGGCGTTGATATCGGTGACGACCGCGGAAAGCGAGCGCTGGCCGTACGAAGTGGAGATATAACCCAAGACCTTGCCGCCGACGGCGCGAAGCCCGGCTGTCGCGGCCGCGTAGTTGGCATCTACCTTGGTGCCGGGGCCGCTGTTGGGATTCAGGATGGCCGTGGTCGGCACCTTGCGCGCCGAGGTCACGAGACTGTTCCAGTTCGCGACACTGCTGGTGGCATTGAAGTAGGACGGTACGACGAGACTTGTGGTTGGCGTGGTTGCCGTGGTCGCCGCGAAAGCTGTGCCGTTCAGGCATCCCACGACTAGCAGGCTTGCAATCAGCCCGGCCCGTTTAAGACTTCTACCGGTGCGGCCCAAAAGACGGATGGCTTCCGCCGATTCCGAAGCCACAAACGCAACTGCACCCATTCCCCGATTGACTTGCATGTAGCCTCCTGACGCGGTGTGGTCACCGCTGTCGATTGGCCCGCCGTGGATACGGCGGGCAACTGGCAAACTCCCGCGAAGGAGTCCCTGTAGTTTTGCGTCGCCGGATCGCTCCGGGTTTGCCCAAACTGCGCTAACGGCATCCCAAGAATTTTCTTTAGGGAGCCTATTTATTTATTCGCAGCGTTTGAATCAAATGCCCGTGCAGCATATCGGAAAATTAATTCCTGTCCATGCATTTCGGTACTTATTGCTTCCCGCGCTCGGGCAGGGCGTGCGAGGCGGCGGATAGCCGTGTTAGGCATAGGTTAAAAATATTTGAAAGAGACTGTAGGGAGTGTGCCTAAGCAGATATTCAGTAAATCAATGTTCAGAGGAATTAATCGTGGGACGGCTGATCCGGACGCCGTGCGGCGATTTTCCAACACATTGACGAATCGCTTGACGAAGCGATTTTGGGCTATTTCGCCATCGCAGTAAGGCCCGCCGAGCCGCGCAATCGTTTGCCTTTGAATTCAAGTGGATGCATTTACCACTATTTAACGGTCCGGATTGCTGCGACGCCATAAGCAAGCTTGAGACGACTTAATGCATGTGATATCTTCCACGGCCTTACCAGTAAACAAACAAAAAGTCGGTATGACATCCGCCGCAATGCAGTTTGGCGCGATGTAAATAATGCCGATGGCCGGCTAGAAAATCCGCAAGCGGAAACTGTCTTCCCGTAGGGGAGAGCGCCGCTCGCGTTCAGACTGAACGGGGAAAAGATTTTGGCGATGAAGAAGCGGACCCGGGCATGCGCCGGCGGGGACTCTTGCGGGGTTGTCGAGCGTGCAGGCGAACGATTTCTTACGCGTACCTTAATGGCGGTACTCCTTGGCGCGGGTTGTATCGCGCCGTTTGCGGCCCATGCCGCCACTCAGGCATCCGCTCAGGTCATCGCTCAGGCAGCCACGAAGGCTGAAGCCGCGCCGTCGCAGTCCGCGGCTCACTCCGCCACGTCTGCACCCAACCTCGCTTTCTTCTATGCGGCCAATCCGCCTGTCGACCAATTGCAGGCATTCGACGCTGTCGTGGTCGATCCCGCTACCGGTTTCGATCCGGCGGCGCATCCACTGGCTCACACCACGTGGATCGCGCGCACGAATGGCGCCGAGTCCGCCGCGTCGGCCGAGACGTTCCTCTCCAGCCAGATCGAGCCGTTGTGGAAGCGCGGCTATCGCGGCTTCCTGCTCGACACGCCCGCAGCGGTGGCCGCGGCTAGCCGCATTCATGAAGCTCATCCGGACGCACGCCTCGTAGCGGGCGGCCCCGACGTCCTGCGCAACGCGCTGCCGGTGGCGAAGTCGCTCTACGCGGTTGCGGGCGAATCGCTGGTGCGCGGTATCGACAGCAATGGCCAATTCGTGGAAGTCCCCGAGGCGTTGCGAGCACAACGTATCGCGGACGCACGCGCCTTCACACAGCAAAGCGGCGTACCGGTGGTGTCCGTCGAATATTGCGCGGGCAACGACCGGCAGTGCGCGCGCGACACCGCCGCGCGCGTCGTGTCGGCCGGCATGCTGCCTTATGTAACGAACAAGTCGCGTGACGTCGTCGGCATCGGCAAGATCGAAGTGCTGCCGCGCAAGATTCTCATCGTGCAGGATCGCGACACCAAAGATCCGCTTGACCTGAGCGCCGGTGTGCGCGATCTCGCCACGCCGCTCAACTACATGGGTTACGACGTCGAGTACGCCGACTTCTCGTCGCGTCTGCCCGACGCCATTACGCCGGACCGTTACGCGGGTGTCGTCGCGTGGATCCAGCGCGGCGCGGTGCCGGATTCCGAAGCGTGGCAACGTTGGGTCACGGCGCGCATGGCGGATCACGTGCCTGTCGCCTTCCTCGGTGCGTTCGGCTTCGACGCGGCCGGTTCGGCAGGCGCGGCGCTCGATCTGCAAGCCGTGGGCGGCGCGCTGGCCGCGCCGGTCACGGTGGTCGGCAGCGATCCGATGGTCGGCTTCGAAATCAGCCCGAAGCCGGAACCTCGCGATCTGCTGGGCGTGCGCGTGGGTTCGCGCAGCCACTCGTTGCTGCGTGTTTCGGCCAACGGCGTAATGCTCGACCAGGTCGCGCTTACACCGTGGGGCGGCTACGCGCTCAGCCCGTACACGGTGGCGTCGCTCGACAGCATCGAGCAGGAACGCTGGGCGATCCAGCCGATGGCGTTCATGAAAGCGGCGCTGCATTTGCAGGACATGCCGTCGCCGAGCGTCACGACTGAAAACGGCCGGCGTCTGTTCATGTCTCACGTGGACGGCGACGGTTTCGCCTCGCGCGCCGAATTCCCCGGCCCCGATTATTCGGGCGAAGCGCTGTATCAGCAGATCTTTACCCGCTATCAGGTGCCGATGACGCTGTCGGTGATCGAAGGCGAAGTCGGTCCCAAGGGCCTGCATCCGGATATCTCGCCGCGTCTCGAAGAGATCGCGCGCAAGATGTTCGCGCTGCCGAACGTCGAGATCGGCACGCACACGTACTCGCATCCGTTCCAGTGGGAGCAGGTCGACAGCAAGACCGGCGCGCAGGTGGATCGTGGAGGCGGCGACGCGGCGTTCTCGCTAAACATTCCGGGCTATCACTTCAACATCGACCGCGAGATCACCGGTTCGATCGACTACATCAACACGCGCCTTGCGCCGCCCGGAAAGAAGACCGTGCTGCTGCAATGGTCCGGCGACTGCCGTCCGCCGGGTTTCGTGGTGCGTAAGGTGTACGAAGCCGGGGTCTATAACTTCAACGGCGGCGATACGGTCATCACGAAATCGGCCAATAGCTGGACCAATATCGCACCGATCGGTGTGGACAAGGGGCCGGGCGCCTATCAGGTCTATGCGCCGAATCAGGACGAGAACGTCTACACGAACGACTGGCAAGGCCCGTTCTATGGCTTCATGCGCGTGCTCGAAACTTTCTCGATGACCGACAAGCCGCTGCGCTTCAAGCCGATCGACATTTACTACCACATGTACAGCGGCACCAAGGTGGCCTCGCTGCGCGCGCTCGACCAGATCTTTTCGACGGTGCTCAAGCAGCCCGTCATGCCGGTCTACGTGAGCGAGTACATCCGCAAGGTGCTCGACTGGCACACGTTCGCCGTGGCAAAAGAGGTGGGTCCGCAGGCGAACGACTGGATCGTGCGCGGCAACGGCGATGTCCGCGAGCTGCACTGGCCGCAGGCGACCAAACCGTCGCTGGCCAATGCGTCGGGCGTGACCGGTTTCGCAAACAGTACGGACGGCACCTATATCCATATCGACGGCGGCAGCGCGCGCTTTGCGATCGGCAACGCTGCAGCCACGGACACGGCGCCCTATATCAGCGAAGCCAACGGTTTCGTGCGCAACTTCCAGCGTACGGCGCAGGGTGTGCGTTTCGAGTTCGCCGGTCACTATCAGCCGTTCGTCAAGCTGGCGAACGCGCAGCAGTGCAAGGTCAGTGTCAACAAGCAACCGGTCGCCACGCGTCGCGACGGCGATTTCCTCCGTTTCGATACTTCGGCTGAAGTCGGACACGATCTGAATTACAAGTCCGTCGAGGTCACCTGTGGCCGTTAATCGTCCTCGCATCGCGCCGTCGTGGCTGGTCCTTCTGCTGGCCGGCGTGGTGCTGATCGCGCTTTATATCGTGCATCCGCGTGGCGGACTGCGCAGCCGCATGACGTCGACCAACGCGCCCAGCGATCTCAGCATCGCCTATCTGGAAGCGTGGCTGCGCGTGCAGCCGGACAACACGGAAATCCTCTCGGTGCTCGGCACGCAGTACGTCCGCCTCGGCCGTAATGAGGACGCACGTCGTATGGCTGCCCGTATGGAAGCCATCCCCAGTGAACAGATGCGGCGTGCCGCGCAATTGTTGCGTCTGACGGTCGACACCCGCGAAGCCTTCGCGTTGCCCGCGAACGATCCGGGCCGTGATGCGGCTCTCGCGCATCTGCGCACCCAACTCACGAATGCAGCGGCGCTGTCGTGGTCGAATGCCGACTTGCAGATGCTTGCCGAAGCGGCCGCCTCGGTGAACGCACAGGAACTCGCGGGCCGGCTTTACGCGCGCCTCGCCGTGCAGGACCCGGCGCAGCAGACGCGCTGGAACCGCGAAGTGGTGCGTTTCGCCATGTATGGCGGCGACTATCGCGGCGCGGCCGACGGCTGGTTCCGCCTGCAAGCCACATCGGCGACCTTCGAGGCGCGACGCCAGTGCTTTATCGAAGGCATCAAGGCGTTGCAGTCGGGCAATCAGCTCGACGCAGCGCTCGCCGCCGCCGATCAGCACGGTGCCGAATTCAGGCACGATCACGAAACGCTCGTGGTGCTGCTGAATCTGGCGCGCGCGGCGCATCGTCCGGACCTCGTGGACCGTTACGCGAAAGCGCTGGCCGGCTACGCGCAGGCTCAGCCGGAAGAAGACGGCGCGCTGCGGCTCGTCGACTTTATCCGCGAGCGTGCAAAAGAAGAGGGCGCGCAGGGCCAGTACACCTATATGGATGGTCCGCAAGTTCGGGCCGGTTTTGCCGTGCGCGCGAGTACCCATGGTTCGCGCGACGTGCATGTCGTGCGCGTCGCAGCGTCCACCGCTGCTGCGACACCCGCTGCAACGGCGTCAGACGCCGCGTCTGCGCCGATCGCCGCGTCTGCGACCGCTTCGAACTCCGCCGCTTCCAGCGACGTGCCGGGTCTCCTCTATCAGTCGTTCCTCGAATCGAGCGATCTGCCCAACGCTCAACGCGTGGCAGCGGAGCAGGTCAGCAAGAATCCGACTTCGCCGGTCTGGACCAAGCGCCTCGCACAGGTTGCCGAATGGAATCACGCGTCGCCGCTCGCCTTGCAGATGTGGCTCGCCTACTCGCAAGCGACACACGACCCAGAAGGCTGGAAAAACGTGATGCGCCTCGCGCCGATGCTCAACGACGACAACGCCTATCTGGCCGCGTTGATCCAGGCATCGAATGCTTCGCCGGGCGACCTGAAGCTGGTCGACGCCGTCGTCGCGGCATACGAACGCCTCGGCCGTCCTGAAGACGCGCTGGCATTCCTGCGCGGTCGCCAACGCAATGCGCCGGCGGAAGCGATCGACTTGCGTCTCGGTCAGCTCGCCGAGCGCTCCGGTCACGACGACGAAGCACTGACTTACTACCGCAAGCTGAGCCAGCTCTATCCGTCGAACACGCAATACGCGCTGCGCACGGCGAGCCTTCTGTACCGTCACGGCGACTACAAGGGCGCGCTCGACGCGCTGCTCGCCGCGCGCCGCGGCGCCAAGGACGACGACGTGCTGTTCTGGCGCAACGCCGCGCAGCTCGCGCGCCTGCTGCAGCGTGACGACATTGCGAACGACGCCTACAAGCACCTGCTGGCCAGCGGCCAGGCGGCGCCTGAGGACCTGAGCGCGATGACGTACTTCTACGACGCGTATCCGATCGACGCGGCCCGTACGTCCGAGTTGCAGTTCCGTCGCGATCACTCGCAGCGTGCACTGCAAAGCGCGATTCACTATTACACCGACGCCGAGCAATACGATCGCGTCGACGCTTTGCTGAAGAGCCTGACGCCTGAAGAACTGGCGGCCGGCGAAGCCGACCCGTCCTTCCTGCGCGTGCGTGCCGAGTACTATCGCCAGATCGATCGTCCGCTGGACGCGCTGAAGGACTTGCAGCGCGCGGTGGCGATGCCCGGCGCGACGCTCGAGTTGCGCGTCGCGCTGCTCTGGACGCTGGTGGACTACGGCACCGATGTGCAGTTGCGCGAAGCCGTGGCTGAGTGGCGCGATGCGCCCGCTGAGTCGGCGGCACTGTGGGACCCGCTGGCCGCGGCGCTGATGCGCCTGAACCGGCCGGAAGCCGCGCTGAAATATTTGCGCTTGCAGTCGGCCGCCATGTCGCGTGATCCGCTGTGGCAACTGACGTACGCGGAAGCCCTGGAAATGGCGGGGCATCCCGATCGCGCATGGTCGATCCGCCGCAATGTCTGGCGTCAGATGCAGCAGGAAGAAGCCGAGGTTCGCGCCGACACGGCGCAAGGCCAGATCATCCTGCGCCGGCGCGCTTCGCTGGGTAAGGAAGCGCGTGAGCAGTCGCTCGGCCGTCGCGTCACGCTCGCGTCGATCTTCGAAAACGCGGACGTGTCGAAGGCATTCCTGATCGATCTGCTCGACTCCGACGGCGGCCGTCACGACAACGCTCAAACGCGTCGCACGCTGCTCGGCGATACGGCGGGTCTGCCGCCCATGCAAGCCGATAAGCCGGACGCCGCGGCAGCTTCGGCGGATCAGGCGCGCTTGACGTCTTCCGTGGCTCGCGACATCGCGCTTGCCTGGGCGATGTCGCACGAAGCGAATCCGCTGGCCAAGCGCTGGCTGGCGCGTCAATACGCCGACGTGCTGGCTCAGCCGTCCGACCAGCTGATCGCGATCGCGCTCGCCGAAAACGACAAGCCTGCGATGAAGCGCCTGCTCGATCAGAAGAACGCGAGCCTCTCGCTCAATAACCGTATCGACGCGTCGGTCCAGGTGGACCGGCCGGGCGCGGCGGAAGATCTCGCGTTTCGCGGCCTAGAAGGCGCGCCGCAGGATTCGGAAATGCATGGCCGTCTGCAGCAGACCGCGCTGACCTGGCCGCAATCGCTCGACGCGTCGGTGACGAGCTGGGTCGAACATCCGCTCGACTACATCGAGCAGACGGTGTCCGGCAGCATCAAGGTTGCAGACCTTTATATGGTCGGCGTGAATGGCGTGCAGCGCTTCCAGCATTCCACGGATTCGACGGAATTCACCAACCTGCCTTCCGTGGACCGTTCGGTGCAGGTGTTCGCGCGCCGTCAAACCTACGACACGGCTTTCCAGGTCACGGCAGGCCGCCGCGAAGCACTCGACAGCTTCTACAGCGTGTCGGTGAGCGGCGAGTGGGGCAGGAATTCGCCGTTGTCGGTCGGGCTGAAGGCAGGCCGCAACCAGACCGCGCAGGAGTCGCAGGCGCTGCTGGTGGGCGGCATGAAAGACAACGTGGTCGGCAACTTCACGTATCGCCTGACGCAGCATCTGTACGCATCGGGCAGCGTCGAAGCGGATCGCTTCTATAGCCAGGCGCGCAACTACCTGGGCAGCGGCGTCCTGACGTCGGGTGAAATTGGCTACCGCATTTTCACCAACTATCCGGACTACACGCTGCGTCTGGTCGGCGCGCACGGCGACTACGGTGCGAGCGGCAGCGCCGACGCCCTGATTTCGCGGCTGGTGCCGGTCGCGGTGGGGCCGGTCAACGCCGCGACCTTCGTGCCGCAAACGTACTCGCAATACGGCTTCTTCTTCGGCTTCGGCAACGACCTGATCGACCAGTACACGCGCGCGTGGCGGCCGTTCCTCGACGTGGGCCTGCAACACGACTCGAATCAGGGTTGGGGCCCGGAAGTAAGCCTCGGTCTCGCCGGCACGATATTCGGCGGCGATCACGCTGCAGTCTATTTCTCGCACCAGCGCGTGTCGCATCTCGGCACGCCGGTGACCCAGATCGGCGCACGTTATAGCTGGTTCTACTAAACCGGTTTCGAATACATAATTTAAGGAGCATTCTTCATGGTCGGCATTAAACGATTGGCTCGTACGAGCGCCTGGTGTGTCGCGGCAACCGCGCTGGCTCTGGTGATGAGCGCATGCGCCACGGTCCGTCAGACGTCGGGCCCCGCGCTGACGCACGGCGACAAGGTGGCGCTGGTCTCGATCGCCAACTACACCGAAACGCCGGACGCCGGCAAGAGCGCCGAATCGATCGCGGCCAACACGCTGCGCGCCGGCGGCATCGCCGACGTGCGTATCGCCCCCGCCGATGCGAACCGCAACGCGATGTTCGACACGAACCAGCGCGCCGACGGCGACAAGGCTCTGGAGTGGGCACGTTCGCAGAACGCCCGCTACATCCTGTCGGGCGCCGTCGAAGAATGGCGCTACAAGACGGGCGTGGACGGCGAACCGGTGGTCGGCGTGACCTTCGAGCTGATCGACGTGTCGAACGGCGCTGTGGTGTGGAGCGCGACAGGTACGCGCACGGGCTGGAGCCGCTCGGCACTTTCGAGTGTGGCAACCTCGTTGATCGGCAAGGTTCTCTCGCCGTTGCAAGCGCGTCAGTAAGAACATCGACAAGCAACTCCCCAAGGTTGCCGGCTTGCGCCCGACATGTGCGCCGCAAGCCGCAACCCGACATGTGAAAAGGAAATGGCCGTGAATACCGCAGCCGTGGAAAACAATCCGAGCGCCTCGAAGCCGCGTCATGCGCATCCGTTCGGCAATCTCGGACGCGTGCGCCGCCTGCTGGCGCCCGCGGTAGCGCGGCCGTTCGCGATCGTCGAGACTGTCGTGCTCATGGTGGCCGTACTGGCCGTGACCCGCTGGCTTCATCCTGAAGATCCGGTGCTGCTGCACGCGGGTTTTCCGTGGCTGTGGCTGGCGCCGCTGCTGGTGGCATTGCGTTATGGCAGCCTGCTCGGTCTGCTGAGCGGCGGCCTGATGCTCGGCGCGTGGGCGGTCTTTTATCCTGCCGGCGGCTCGTTCCCCGCGCTGTATTTCGCGGGTGGTCTGATCCAGACGATTCTCGCCGGACACTTCGGCGATACGTGGGGTAGCCGCGCCGGGCGCGCGTCCTCGCTGAACGATTACCTGAACGACCGTCTCGTCGCGTTGACCAACAGCCACTATCTGATGCGGCTTTCGCACGAGCGGCTCGAAAAGGATTTGCTGTCGCGTCCGACCACGTTGCGCGATTCGATTACGGAATTGCGCCGTCTGTCGGTGGCGAACGATACCGCGCTGGCCGTGCCGGCGGCGGACAAGGAACGCGATCCGCTTGGCGGCGCGAGCGGTCTGCTGGAATTCGTCGCGCAGGCCTGCCAGATCGAAGTCGCTGCGTTGTACCCGGTGCATAACGGCAAGCTCGGCGCGCAGGCCATCGCGCAGATCGGCGACCCGTTCGAACTCGCCGTCCACGACGAACTCGTCACGCACGCAGTGAATACGCTGAGCGTCGCGCACCTGAAGAACGAAGACACGGTCGTGCCGGTCAGCCAGTACCTGGTGTGCGCGCCGCTGGTGTCGGCGGACGGTGAACTGCGCGCGCTGCTCGTCGTCAAGCGCATGCCGTTCCTGTCGCTGAACTTCGACAACCTGCAATTGCTGCTGGTCTTGCTCGGCTATTACGCCGATGGCGTCGAGCATTCCGCATTCGTGCAACGCATTCTCGACCGTGTGCCGAACTGCCCGTACGAATTCGCGCTGGACCTGAGCCGCCTCACGCGTCTTCAGCAGAAGGCGGGCGTGGCATCGTCGCTCGTCGCGCTGGCGTTCCCGCGCGATGAAGAAGGCGACTCGCTGTTCGAGCACGTCATGCGTCGGCGTCGTTCGCTGGACGTGATGTGGCCGGTGCAGACCGCGAAGCAGTCGGTGCTGGTGAATCTGATGCCGGCTACCGACACGACCGGCATCGACGGTTATCTCGCGCGTATCGAAGCCAGCCTGACGGCCCAGTTCAGCACCGACCTGGAACGCGCGCGCGTTGGCGTTCACACGCTCCACCTCGAGGGCGACGAGCCGGGCGCGGCGCTCCTGCGTCTTCTCAAGCGAAGCGGCCTCGATGTCTAAGTCCATTTCTCTCATCGTCGGCGCGCTCGCGGCCGTGGTGGCCGTGATCGTGCAATATTTGGCGATCGCGAGCCTGCTGCAGCCGGCCGGCGCGATCGATCCGCTGCTGCGCTTTTTTGCGTGGCAGGCGGTGGCGGGACTCGCCGAGGCGATCGCGTTCCGCTCGTGGCTGCCGCTGAATTACCGCGAGCCGCGCGCGATGTCGTTGCTGTTGCTGTGGCTCGCCTGCACCTTCGTGCCGCTGTTCGGCGGACTCGTGGTGCTGAGCAGCTGCATCTGGGCTGCGCTCTTTCCGGGCGGCAAGGACAGCGATCAGCTCACCGACGTGCCGCGCCCGGAATTCGTCACCTATCTGGTGTCGCGCGTGTCGCACGGCGGCGGCGCGCGTCTGCAGGCGCGTCTCGCCAATACTCAGGTGTCGCCTACCGATAGATTGTCCGCGCTGGTGGCGATCCAGAGCATGCCGACCCGCACCACGGGCACGTTGCTGCGCGAGTTGCTGGCCGATCCGCTCGAAGACATTCGCCTGATCGCTTACGGCACGCTGGATCACGCCGAAAACGAAATCATGCAGAAGATCTTCCGCACCAGCAAAGCGCTGGAAGCGACCGGCAACGATGCCGAGCGCCGCGCGCTCAACCGCCTGCTCGCCGAGCTGTATTTCGAACTCGTGTACCAGAACCTGGTGCAGGGCGCGGTTTACCGTCATACGCTGCAACAGGCTGACCGATACGCTCAGGCGGCGCTCGAAACCGATCCGGGCGACGCCGCGCTGTGGCTGATTCGCGGCCGTCTCGCGCTGGCGAACGGCTTGCCCAATGCCGCGCACGAATACATCGGCCAGGCGCTCGCACTCGGTTTCCCGCGTGAACGGCTGGTGCCGTGGCTGGCGGAAGCCGACTTCCTGCGCGGCGACTACGCTCGCGTCAAGCAGCTTCTCGCATCGCTGGGCAATGCTGCCGCGTTGCCCACACTCAAACCGGTTGTGAAGTACTGGTCATGATGAAAGAACTCCCGATCCGCCGTGCGGCCGATGCCGATGTCTGCCTGCTGCTCGAAGGCACGTTCCCGTTCGTGCGTGGCGGCGTGTCGAGCTGGGTCAATGAAATGATCCGCTCCTACCCGGAGACCCGCTTCGCGATTGTGTTCATCGGCAGCCGGGAGCAGGACTACAACGGTGTCGCCTATGCGTTGCCGGATAACGTGGTGCATATCGAAACGCACTTCCTGTACGAGCAGGCCGCGGCGGATTTCCAACCGCGCGCTGTCGCCGGCGATGCCGATGCCTTTGCCCGCTCCCAGAAATTGCACGACGCCCTGCGCGATCCGCGTAGCGGCAAGGACGTGAGCGCATTGATGGCCGACGTGATTCCGATGCTCGGAACGAACGGCGCATTGAGCGAAGAACAGTTCCTGTCGAGCCGCGCGGCCTGGGACACGATCGTCGATCAGTACCAGAAGTACTGCACCGATCCCTCGTTTACCGATTACTTCTGGACCGTGCGCATCATGCACAAGCCGTTGTGGCAACTCGCGCGCGTCGCCGAGAAGCTGCTGCCGGCCAAGGTGTATCACACGGTGTCGACGGGATACGGCGGCTTTCTCGGCGCACTCGCGCATTACCGTACGGGCCGTCCGCTGCTGATCTCCGAGCACGGCATCTACACGAAAGAGCGCAAGATCGACCTGCTGCAAAGCCAGTGGATTCGCGACAACCGCGGCGTATTCGAGCGCGATATTTCGCGCGTCAGCTATTTCCGCGAACTGTGGGTGCGTTTCTTCGAAGCGATCGGCAAGCTCGCGTACGACGCCGCCGACGATATCGTCGCGCTGTACGAAGCGAACCGCCAGCGCCAGATCACGGACGGCGCGCGCGCCGAACGCACGCAGTGTATTCCGAACGGCATCGACGTGGACGCGCTGGGGCCGCTGGTGGCCGAACGCAAGCCGCGCTCGCATCGCGTGGTGGCGTTGATCGGCCGCGTCGTGCCGATCAAGGACATCAAGACCTTCATTCGCGCGATCTTCATTGCGTCGCGCACCATGCCGGACCTCGAAGGCTGGATCATCGGACCGGAAGAGGAAGATCCCGCTTACGCGCTCGAATGCCGCGCGCTGGTGGAGAGTCTCGGCCTGAGCCGCAACGTGAAGTTCCTCGGCTTTCAGCGCATCGACGACATGATGCCGCAGATCGACGTGATCGCGCTGACCTCGATCAGCGAGGCGTTGCCGCTCGTGGTGCTGGAAGGTTTCGCGGCCGGCGTGCCGTCTATCACGACCGACGTGGGCTCGTGCCGTCAACTGATCGAAGGCGTGGACGAGGAAGATCGCGCGCTCGGCTCCGCGGGCGCGGTGGTCCAGCTCGCCGACCCGGCGGCCTTCGCTCAGGCCGTGCTGGCGCTGCTCGCCGACGGAACCCGCTGGCAGGCCGCGCAACAGGCCGGACTCGCGCGCGTGCGCCGCTATTACACCAAGAAGCAGATGATCGACCGCTATCGCACGCTGTATGAGCGCCTCTCCGCATTGCCGGACCGCGAGCGTAGCGGCTCGGCTAACGATGCCGCGCGCTGCCCGATGCATCACAGCACTCAATCGAACGCAGCGCCGCGCGTGCAGCCGGCGCCGCCCGTTCAATCGCAGGAGACACGCTGATGGCGGGTATCGGCTTTGAATTACGCAAGATCATGCGCCGCGACACGCTGGCCGGCGTGGCGCGCGCTTATGCCTACGCGGGTCTGATCAGTTCCGGTCCGCTGATCCTGTCGATCTTCGGCATCCTGATCATCGGGCTGATCAGTCTCACCTCGGTCATTCCGACCTTTGCAATCGTGCAGTTCCAGGTGTCAGTCACCTATCTGATTGCGCTCAGTCTGATTCTGACGGGACCGCTGCAACTGTCGTTCACGCGCTTCATCTCCGACCGGCTGTTTGAAAAGCGCGACGACCTCGTGCTGTCGAACTACAACGGCGTGGTGCTGGTGTCGTCGGTGCTGGCGAGCGTGGTCGCGGTGGTGGCGATGCTGGTGGGTTTCCGCCAGGAGCCGCTGATCTACCGCTTGCTGATGATTACGGGCTTCGTGGTGGTCAGCAACATCTGGATCGCCGTGATCTTTCTGTCGAGCGTCAAACAGTATCGACAGATCCTGATGGTCTTTGCCGTCGGCTATGCATGCGTGGTGTGCCTCGCGCTCGCGTTGAACGGCTATGGACTGGTTGGCCTGCTCGGTGGTTTCGTGGCAGGACATATCGTGCTGCTCGCCGGTCTGTCGGGTCTGATTTACCGTAACTACCGCAGCGAACGTTTCGTGTCTTTCGAAGTGTTCCAGCGGCGCTTTTCCTATCCGAGCCTCGCGCTGGTCGGCCTGCTGTTCAATATCGGCGTGTGGCTCGACAAGTTCATGTTCTGGTATTCGCCGGGCACGGGCACGCATGTGATCGGACCGCTGAATGCGTCGGTGATTTACGACATTCCGATTTTTATCGCCTACGTGTGCGTGATGCCGGGCATGGCGACGTTCCTCGTGCGTATCGAAGCGGATTTCGTCGAGTACTACGACGCCTTCTACGACGCGGTGCGTAGCGGCGCGACACTGCGCCATATCAACGAAATGCGCGACATGATGGTGGGCAGCGTGCGTGCCGGCCTGTACGAAATCATCAAGGTGCAGACGGTCGTGCTGCTGTTGATCATCGCTTTCGGCGAGCGCGTGCTGGCCTCGCTCGGCATTTCGCCGCTGTATATGCCGCTGCTCGTCGTCGACGTGGTGTCGGCGAGTTTGCAGGTCTTGCTGCTCGGCCTGCTCAACGTGTTCTTCTATCTGGACGGGCGACGTATGGTGCTGCGGCTCACCGGCGCATTCGTCGTGCTGAACGGACTCTTCACCGGCATCACGCTGAAACTCGGACCGGATTTTTACGGTTATGGTTTTGCGCTGGCGCTGCTGGTCGTGGTGGTGGCGGCCGTGAAAGTGCTCGATCGCAAATTCATGTCTTTGGAATACGAAACGTATATGTTGCGGGGTTGAGTGTAAAGCGTTGCTGTTTCGGCTCAAGATCGTGTTCCTGCTGCCGTTGTAGAAGGAGTGAGGGCACGGCGCGTTCGACGAGACGAACCGGCGCGCCGGCACGTTTGGCCTCACACCATTCGACTTCGGATTCCACCATGCATCAATCTGATTCTGGCCTGCTTCGGCGGGCCGCTCGCGCGCGCGTTGCCGTCGGCGTTCATGACGGCCGCCGTGTCGTCCAACGCTGGCTCGGTGCAGCCGTAATGATCGCCGCCTGCGGTCTGCTGGCCGGTTGCGGAGGCGGCGGCAGCGGCACGGGCGCGACGAGTGGCTCGACCGTGGCCGCGGCGATTCCGGCGAGCAGTAGCATCGCCAACTCCGGCAACCCGACTGGCTCGGTCACTTCGGGCAGTTCGGGCAATTCATCGTCCGATACGAATTCCGGGTCGACCAGCAAGCCGACTATCGCGACGGCGCGCAACTTGCCGACGTCGCCGGTGTGGGCGGTGTATTACGGCCGGGGCAGCGCGATCGACATCGCTCAGACGGCGGCCACGTTCAACGTGATCGTGATCGACGCGGATCCGGGCACCGGCACGCCCGCTTTCTCGGCCACCCAGATCGCGGCGCTGAAAGCGAAGGGCGCGAAAGTGCTCAGCTATCTGAACTTCGGTGCCTGCGAAAAATCGCGGACCTACTGGACAACGGTGCCGACCGGCTTCGTATCGTGCGGCGCGAATACTGCGGCGCAAATCAGCAAATACTCGGGCTTCCAGGAATACTGGATGAATCCCGCCAACGCCGACTATCAGAACCTGATCGTCAACTACATCGCGCCGCGTCTCGCGGCAACGGGTATCGACGGCTTCATGCTGGACAACTTCGAAATCGTCGGCCACGGCGCCAACTCGTCGAGTGCTCCATGCAATGCAACCTGCGCGCAGGGCGGCCTCGATCTCGTCAAGCAACTGCGCGACCGCTTCCCGAATCTGGCGCTGGTGCCCAATGCCGCGCCGGTGTCGGCCATCGGCGGAACGACGGGCGGTGTGTCGTTTCCGTGGTTGATCGATGGCGTGATCGCGGAACAGGTCTTCCTGCCGTCGACGAGCACGTCGATCGTGCAGCTATTGAAGTCGTGGCAAAGCACGGAACAGAATCTTGGCCGCAGCGCATTCCTCGTGGGCTCGCTCGACTACGCGTCGTCGTGCACGGCGAGTTCGACCGCGCAAACCGCGTGGACGGCTGCGCAACAGGCGGGCTTCAGTCCGTCGATCTCGACCGTATCGCTCGATAGCATTTGCTGGTGGTCGTTCCTGCCCGCGGGCAGTTGACGACGGCATCGAGCGGGCAGCGTTGCCTGAACAACATGAAAGAGGAGCCGGATTTGTCCGAGCACGATCACAACGGACGCTTCACCTTGCGCGCGCTACTGCGTCGTGTCAGCCGGTTTGCGCGCATGGCCGCGCTCGGCGCGCTGACTTCGGTGGCGCACGCCCAAGGCGCGCCGGCGGGACCTTCGGTGGCGTTGTACTACGGCATGAATCCGCCGGTCGAAGAGTTGTCGACATTCGACGTCGTGGTGGTCGATCCCGACGCGCACTTTGAACCGCGCGCTCATGCGAAAGCGCATCCCGCATGGTTCGCGTACGTGAGCGTCGGCGAGGTCAACCCGCATCGCGCGTATTACAGCGCCATGCCGCGCGAGTGGCTGCCAGGCGTCAACGAAGCGTGGGCCTCGCATGTGATCGATCAGACGGCCGCGCAATGGCCGGCGTTTTTCGTCGACAAGGTGATCGCGCCGCTATGGAAGAAGGGCTATCGCGGCTTTTTCCTCGATACGCTCGACTCCTACCACCTGATTGCGAAGACAGACACCACGCGAGCCGCGCAGGAAGCGGGGATGGTGCGGGTGATTCGCGCGATCAAGAAGCGTTTTCCCGGCGCGAAACTGATCTTCAACCGCGGCTTCGAAATCTTGCCGCAGGTTCACGATCTCGCCTACATGGTGGCGTTCGAATCACTGTATCGCGGTTGGGATGCCGGCAAGCAGCAATACACGGAAGTGCCGCAAGCCGATCGCGACTGGCTGCTGATGCAGGCGGTGACGATCCGCGACCAATACAGGCTGCCGGTGCTTTCCATCGACTATTGCCCGCCCGCCGACGACACGTGCGCAGCCGCCACCGCGGCGCGAATCGTTGAAGCCGGCTTCGTGCCTTACGTCACCGATGGCGGACTCATGACAGTCGGCGTGGGCGCGGCCGTTACCGGCAATGCAAGTCCGTGACAAGCGGACTGAATCAATAAAAAAAGGAATTTCGCATGGACCTGAAAGGCACGATTCTCGTCACCGGCGGCGCGGGATTTATCGGCTCGCATACCTGTGTCGAATTGCTGAACGGCGGCTACGACGTGGTGGTGGTCGATAACCTCGTCAACAGCAACCGCGAGTCGCTCAAACGCGTCGAGCAGATCACGGGTAAGCGCGTCGCGTTCTATGAAACGGATTCGCGCGACGAAGCCGCGCTGCAACGCATTTTCGACGCGCATCCGGTCAGCGGCGCGATTCACTTCGCGGCACTCAAGGCGGTGGGCGAATCGGTCTCGAAGCCGATCGAGTACTACGACAACAACCTCGGCAGTCTGTTGACGCTGCTGTCGGTCATGCGCGCGCGCAATGTGAAGCAGTTCGTGTTCAGCTCGTCTGCCACGGTGTACGGCGTGCCGAAAACTTCGCCGATCGACGAATCGTTTCCGTTGTCCGCCACGAATCCGTACGGGCAGACCAAGCTGATCGCCGAGCAGATTCTGCGCGATCTGGAAGTATCGGATGCGTCGTGGCGCATCGCCACGCTGCGTTATTTCAATCCGGTCGGCGCGCACGAGAGCGGTCTGATCGGCGAAGATCCAGGCGGCGTGCCGAACAACCTCATGCCGTATGTCGCGCAAGTGGCAGTCGGCAAGCTGGAAAAGCTGCGCGTGTTCGGCGGCGACTACGACACGCCGGACGGCACGGGCGTGCGTGATTACATCCACGTGGTGGACCTGGCGCGCGGACACCTGGCGGCCCTCGATGCGCTGGTCGCGCGCGACGCCAGCTTCGTCGTGAACCTTGGAACGGGGCAGGGCTACAGCGTGCTGGACGTGGTTCGCTCGTTCGAAAAGGCGTCGGGCAAGCCGGTGCCTTATGAAATCGTGGCGCGTCGTCCGGGTGACGTCGCGTCCTGCTTCGCCGATCCGGCTGCAGCGGAAAAGCTGCTCGGCTGGCGCGCGCAATACGGTATCGAACGCATGTGCGCCGACCACTGGCGCTGGCAATCGACCAATCCGGCCGGCTACGCCTGAGGCCTTATCCGATTCGGGGCAACTTGCCTCATCGAAACAACATCACGTGGAAACGCAAATTTATGTGTGGCATTGTCGGCGCGGTAGCGCAACGTAACATCGTCCCGGTTCTGATCGAAGGACTGCGGCGTCTCGAGTATCGCGGCTACGACTCGTGCGGCGTCGCCGTGTTGGACGCCAGCGGTCCGCGACGCGCGCGCAGCACGGCACGCGTCGCCGATCTCGACGCGCAGGCGCGCGAGACGCATCTCGAAGGCGGCACGGGCGTGGCGCACACCCGTTGGGCGACGCATGGCGCGCCGGTCACGGACAACGCGCATCCGATCTTTTCGAAGGACGAGCTGGCGCTGGTGCATAACGGCATCATCGAAAACTACGAGCCGTTGCGCGAGATGCTGCGTGCCAAGGGCTATGTGTTCGTGTCGCAAACCGACACCGAAGTGGTGGCGCATCTGGTGCACAGCCTGTATCGCGGCAATCTGTTCGACGCGGTTCGCGAGGCCGTGAAGCAACTGGACGGTGCCTACGCGATCGCGGTCGAGCATAAGGCTCATCCGCATCTCGTGGTGGGCGCGCGGCAAGGTTCGCCGCTCGTCGTCGGTATCGGCGAAGGCGAGAATTTCCTCGCTTCGGATGCGTTGGCGTTGGCCGGCGAAACCGAACGCTTCATCTTCCTGGAAGAGGGCGACGTGTGCGAGCTGACGCTGGAGCGCGTGCGAGTCGTGAGCCGCGAAGGCGTCGACGTGCAGCGTGAAGTGCGCACGGTGGCCGCCTACGGTGGCGGCGTGGAACTCGGCCCGTACCGGCATTTCATGCAGAAGGAAATCTTCGAGCAGCCGCGCGCGATCGCCGATACGGTGCCGCAGGGCGAGTCGCTCGATGCGTCGCTGTTCGGCGAAACGGCTGCCGCCGTGTTCGCGGATATCGACAGTCTGCTGATCCTTGCTTGCGGCACCAGCTACTACTCGGGACTGACGGCCAAGTACTGGCTCGAGTCGATTGCGAAGATTCCCACGCAGGTTGAAATCGCCAGCGAGTACCGGTATCGCGATTCGGTACCGAATCCGAAAGCGCTGGTGGTGGTGATCTCCCAATCCGGTGAAACGGCCGACACGCTCGCCGCGTTGAAGCATGCGCAGTCGCTCGGACACAAGCACACGCTGTCGGTCTGCAACGTGGCGACGAGCGCGATGGTGCGCCTGACGTCATTGTCGTTTCACACGCACGCGGGCCGCGAGATCGGCGTGGCCTCGACTAAGGCGTTCACCACGCAACTCGTGGGACTGTTCGTGCTGGCCACCACGCTCGGTAAAATTCGCGGCACCGTGAGCGCCGAACAGGAAGCCGACTATGTGCGTCAGCTGCGCCATTTGCCGGCCGCGCTGAATGCGGTGCTGGCGCTGGAACCGCAGATCATCGCGTGGTCTGAGAAGTTTTCGGGCAAGGAAAGCGCGCTGTTTCTCGGACGCGGATCGCACTATCCGATCGCGCTCGAAGGCGCGCTCAAGCTCAAGGAGATCTCCTATATTCACGCGGAGGCGTACCCGGCTGGTGAGTTGAAGCATGGTCCGCTGGCGCTCGTCACCGATGCGATGCCGGTCGTGACGATCGCGCCGAACGACACGCTGCTCGAAAAGCTGAAGTCGAATCTTCAGGAAGTGAAGGCGCGGGGCGGCGAGCTTTATGTGTTCGCGGATACGGACACGCGGATCGGCAGCGAGCCGGGGATTCATGTGATCAGAATGCCGGAGCACTACGGCCCGTTGTCGCCGCTTTTGCATGTGGTGCCGTTGCAGTTGCTGGCTTATCACACGGCGTGTGCGCGCGGGACCGATGTGGACAAGCCGAGAAATCTGGCGAAGTCGGTGACGGTGGAGTGAAGGTTTGAGGTGGGGCGGCCGACGGGTACGTCGGCCGTTTCCAGAGAGTGCCGCACTCAAGTGCTGGAATGCTGGAGCGCCGGAATGCCGGGTTCGCAGCATGATTTATTTAGAAACGGTAGAGTCCCTGTGTCCGATCGCCGCACATGATGCGATCGACCATCAGAGCGTGGGGAGACGGGTCATCGGTCAAAAGCCGAAGACTGCACTAAGCCCGCCATCATCCTGGCGGCCTCCCACACGGCTCATCTCTACATGAAAAAAATTCAGATTTCGCCCGCGCGCCGGGCGTTCATGCGTGATGTCATCGCTATCGCGCCTGCTGCAGTGGCGGTCGGCACCGGCGTCGTCGGCACGACGATCGTCAAGGCTGCCGCCGATCCGCAACGCTACCAACCCGCTTATTTTTCCCCGGACGAATGGACCACGCTCACCGCGCTGGTCGATCGCCTGATCCCCGCTGACGACACCGGCCCCGGCGCCGTCGAAGCAGGCGTTGCCGAATTCATCGATCGGCAGATGAACCTGCCGTATGGTCACGGCGCGCTGTTCTACATGCACGGACCGTTCGCGCAGAACCCGTCGCCGCTGATGGGCTACCAGTCGCCACTCGCGCCGCGCGACCTTTACCGCCACGCGCTGGCCGGCCTCGACCGCACTGTACGCACTGCCCACGGCAAGTCATTTGCCGAACTCGACGCCGCCACGCAGGACGACGTGATCGGGCAACTCGAACACGGCAAGCTCGCGATCGGCGATGTGCCGCCCGCGGACTTCTTCGCACAGCTTCTGCAGAACACGCACGAAGGCTATTTCTGCGATCCGAAGCATGGCGGCAACAAGGGCATGGCAGCCTGGAAGATGATCAACTTTCCAGGCGCCCGCGCCGACTACATGGACCAGGTCGAACAATACGGCAAGCGTTATCCGCTTCCGCCGGTCTCGATCGGCTGAACGACGCACGGTCATTTTTACGTCCATTGTTGGAACCGGTTCCAAATTTTGCCGGTGACAGGGCGGAAATGTGCCTGCCACATACGATTTACAGGGGAAAGAGCAGTGACCGATCGAACCATGAAGCCAGTCGACGTCGTGATCGTCGGCTTCGGCTGGACGGGCGCCATCATGGCGAAGGAATTGACCGAGGCGGGCCTGAACGTGCTCGCGCTCGAACGTGGCGCTTATCGCGACACCTATCCGGATGGCGCGTATCCGAAGACCATCGACGAGTTGACGTATCTGCAGCGCTGGAAACTCTTCCAGGACATGTCGAAAACGAGCTTCACATTCCGCTGGAACATGAACGACGCGGCCATGCCGTACCGGCAGATCGGCGCGTTCAAACCTGGCGAAGGCGTGGGCGGCGCGGGCCTGCACTGGTCCGGTCAGCATTGGCGCGTGTTCCCCGAAGAACTGCGGATCAAGAGTCACTACGAAGAAAAGTACGGCCGCAAGTTCATCCCGGAAGGCATGACGATCCAGGATTTTGGAGTGAGCTACGAAGAACTCGAACCGCACTTCGATTTCGTCGAGAAGATGATGGGCACCTCGGGTCGCGCGTATCGCGTGAAAGGGCAGGTGGTGAACAACGGCATGGGCAACCCGTTCGAGGCGAACCGTTCCGACGAATTTCCCACGCCGCCGCAGAAGACGCCGTACACCGCGCACCTGTTCGAAATGGCCGCGCGCGAGGTTGGGCTGCATCCGTTTCAGGAGCCGTCCGCCAACGTGTCGCAGCCGTACACGAACCAGTACGGCTGCCAGATGGGACCGTGCAATTTCTGCGGCTTCTGTTCCGGCTACGCCTGCTACAACTACTCGAAGGCGTCGCCCAACGTCAACATCATGCCGGCCTTGCGTCAGGTGAAGAACTTCGAGTTGCGGGCTCATTGCAACGTGTTGCGCATCAACCTCGACAGCACGAAAAAGAAAGCGACCGGCGTGACTTACGTGGACGCGCAAGGCAATCAGGTCGAGCAGCCCGCGTCGATCGTGATTGCTAGCACGTTCGCCTATAACAACGCGCACCTGTTCCTCGTCTCGGGCATCGGCAAGCCGTATGACCCGGTCACGGGCAAGGGTGCGGTCGGCAAGAACATCGCCTACCAGACGATGTCGACCGTCAAGGCGTTCTTCGAGCCGGGCAAGAACACCAACAACTTCATTGGCGCAGGCGGCAACGGCGTCGCGGTGGACGACTTCAACGCTGACAACTTCGATCACAGCGGACTTGGCTTCGTCGGCGGCTCGCCGGTGTGGTGTAACCCGGCCGGCGTCAAGCCGATCTCGGGCATTCCGGTGCCGGACGGCACGCCGAAGTGGGGCGCGGCGTGGAAGCACGCAGTGAAAGACAGCTACACGAACTTCGTGTCGTTCGACGTGCATGGCTCGAACATGGTGTATCGCGACAACTACGTCGATCTCGACCCCACCTACAAGGACGCATGGGGCCAGCCGCTGCTGCGCTTCACGTTCGACTGGAAGGACAACGACATCCGCATGAGCAACTGGGTGACCGGGCAGATGATGCAGGTGGCTCACGCGATGAATCCGAGGTCCATCGGCGTTTCGATGCTGAAGCAAGGTGACCACTTCGACCTGCGCCCGTACCAGACGACTCACTGGGCCGGCGGCGTCGCGATGGGACCCGACCGCGAGACGAGCGTGCTCAACCGTTATCTGCAGAGCTGGGACGTGCATAACGTGTTCGCCGTCGGCTCGGGTGTGTTCCCGGTGGGCATCGGCTACAACCCGACCGGCCTCGCCACCGCGCTCGCTTACTGGTCCGCGAAGGCCATCCGCGAGCAATACCTCAAAGATCCGCGTCCTCTGATCGATGCCTGAGGACCACGCCACCATGACAAAATTGAAGCATCTCGTTCTGGCCGCCGCCACGCTGTGCGGCCTGATTGCTCCCGCTGCGTATGCCGCCGGCAGCAGCGCCGACGCCGCATTGATCGAGCGCGGCGCGTATCTCGCGCGTCTCGGCGACTGCATTGCCTGCCACACCGCGCGCAACGGCAAGCCGTTCGCCGGCGGCCTCGCCATACAGACGCCGATCGGCCGCATCTATTCGACCAACATCACGCCGGATCGCGATCACGGCATCGGCGCGTGGACCTACGACGATTTCGCCGTGCTGATGCGTCACGGCCAGACGAAAGCGGGCTATGCGGTGTATCCGGCGATGCCGTATCCGTCGTACTCGCGCGTCAACGACGCCGACATGCACGCGCTTTACGCGTACTTCGAGCATGGCGTCGCACCGGTCGCCGAGGCCAATCGGGCCAATGAGATTCCGTGGCCACTGTCGATGCGCTGGCCGCTGAAAATCTGGCGCTGGATGTATGCGCCGACTCCCGAGCCGTTTGCCGACGTCGCGGGTCCGGACGCGTCGGCCGAACACGGTGCGTATCTGGTCGAAGGCCTCGGGCATTGCGGCAGTTGTCACACGCCGCGCAGCGTGACGTTGCAGGAAAAGGCGCTGACCGGCGACGGCAACGCGATCTATCTGGCAGGTGGCGGCGCAATTGACGGCTGGATCGCTCCGAGTCTGCGCAACGAGCACGGCGGCGGTCTCGCGAACTGGAACGAGCAGGAAATCGTCGAGTTCCTGCACACCGGACGTACCGCGCGCACCGCTTCCTTCGGCGCGATGAATGACGTGATCGCCGATTCGACGCAGTTCATGACGACGCGCGATCTGCAGAGTATCGCGCTCTATCTGAAGTCGCTCGGCGCGCAGGCCGGCAATGAAGCGACGAAGCCGTATGCGTACGACGCGCACGTTGCCAGCCAGTTGTTCGTCGGTAACGTGCCGGCTGTGCCGGGCGCACAGTTGTATCTGGATCGCTGCGCTGCGTGTCACAAGTCGAACGGCAAGGGGAATGGCAAGGCGTTCCCGGCGCTGGCCGGCAACCCGGTGTTGCAGACGGCGAATCCGACGTCGGCGATTCATATCGTGCTGTCGGGCGGCGCGCAGCCGTCCACGCAGACAGCACCGTCGACGCTGACGATGGCGCCGTATGCCGACATCCTGAGCGATCAGCAGGTGGCGGACGTCGTGAGTTTCATCCAGACGGGTTGGGGCAACACGGGTGGCAAGGCGACGGCCGCTCAGGTGGCGAAGATCCGCAAGGGTGCAACGCCGGTCGAGGCGCGTGGTCTGCAAGTGGCGGAGCCGGAGTTGCATCACGCCGCACCGGCCGATCAGGCGTCGGGTACACGCGGCTAATCAGTTCGTGGCTGAACGCATGATCGAACCGCGATCGCCGGATAGGGCGATCGCGGTTCACCTTTTGCCGTGCAGCGCTCTATTCCTCGCCAATTAGTCCAACGAATTATCAGACAAAAAACGAACTATTTGAGCAAACTTCTCTTTTCGTTGCCGACGCAACGAAATAAAAATCTTAAAGGAAAAAATACCGCTTCCGTTCCGTGTTCCGCGCCTCAAGATAGTTGAAAATAGTACTGCCCCTGCGCTTCTTTTCGTGAATCATGAGTGCGCCGCCGGTCATATTCCAATAGCAGCTATTCGTTGAATAGGCTTGCGCAAACGTTTAAACTGATACACAGTGAAACGCTTTCACTGCAGCAACTTTTACCCATCACACGCGCTGCAATGGCGCAGTTCTTCAAATAAGCATTTCTCGCCCCCTCAAGCTTCCCGATCTGCGTTCGCCTATCGGCATTTTTATTCAAAACTTAAGTCCCGAAAAGACTGCGTTTTGAATCGCATATCGAAAAATTATTTCTTCTTTTCCTAGATACGATTGGCCCACTTCCCAAAGCAACCGAATCGTTGGGTGCGTGCAGGAAGCTTTTGAAATCTGGAAAAGGGGTGAGCAAAAAATGCGTCAACTGATGAAGAAATTTGCAAAAGACGAACGTGGCGTGAGCGCTATCGAGTACGCAATTCTTGCGGCGCTGATCGTCGGTGCGGTGACGGTGGGTGCCGTCACGATGGGCGGAAACGTAGCTTCGCTGTTCACGAAGGGCAATGCGCAAGTGAGCAACGCAGTAACGAAGGCTCCGGCAACGAACTAAAGTCCGGACACGGCGGTGCGCTTTGCTGGCACCGCCGCCTTCCCGGCCGACACCCGAGCCCCTCCTTGTCTCTTTTCATTCGCCTACTCGCCAGCGTCGCGCTTCTCGCGCTCGCGGCCTATGACATCCGTCATCGCCGGTTGCCTACGCGACTCGTTATCGCGGTGGGCGTGCTGTATTTCGTCGACGCGATTATCGCGGGCGATCCGCTTTATCTCATTCTCAAACATGGCGCCGTTGCGCTCGCCGTGTTCGTCATCGGCTTCGTGATGTTCGCGCTGCGTTGGGTAGGCGGCGGCGACGTCAAGATGGCCGCAGCAATTTTCGTGTGGACCGGCGGCGCGCTTGCGTGGCCCGTTCTCATACTCGTTTCGCTGGCCGGGTTGCCGGTCGCCGCCTGCAGTGTGCTGGCCGCGCGCGTCACGCGCCGCCGCGAGCGCGCAGCCGGCGAAGAAGCCGCCGCCGCGCCGCGCCGTCCTGTCGAGCGGCTCGCGCACTGGCTTTCGGCGAAACGCGGCGTGCCGTATGGCGTTGCACTTGCAGTGGGTGGTACCGCTGGTCTGTGGTTGCCCGTCATTTTCCGTTTGCCTCGTTTTTAAGCTTCCAGCCGGGCCGCCGTCATGTCCAATACTGTCAAACTCCTGTTGCTCGTAGTTGCCGCCGGGCTCTTCGCCGTTCTGGCGCGCACGTTGTATCTGAATGCGGCGAGCAATACGCCCGCGCCCGTCGAGACGAGCAAGATGATTCGCGTCACCGCGGCCGATCTCCCCGAAGGTTTGCTGCTGCGCGAAACCGATTTCGGCTGGCGCGCCGTTGCCGATGGTGACGTGCCCAACGGTGCCATCGTCAAAGGTATCGACGGCCCCGAACTCAAGGGCGCATTGCTGCGTCATCCGATTGCGAAAGGCGCGGTGATTGTCACTGCCGACGTGATTCCGGCCAATGACCCCGGCTTTCTCGCCGCAACGCTCAAGCCGGACATGCGCGCCGTGTCGGTGGCCATCGACGACGTCTCCGGCAATGCCGGTCTCATCCAGCCCGGCGATTTCGTGGACCTGTTGCTGACGCAACAACTGGATCGTCAGGACGCTTCGCGCGACATGTCGATCACCAGCGAAACGGTTGCTCAACGCGTCCGTGTCCTGGCGGTCGGTTCGCAGTTCCATCGCCCCACGGGTAACAACACGGTTGACTCGGAGCCGCGTGCAACGGCACGCACCGTGACACTGGAAGTCACACCGCATCGCGCCGAAGTGATTGCCGTGGCCAGCAAGCTGGGCAGCCTTTCGCTGGCGCTGCGCAGTTTCGCGCGCACGACCGTGGTAAATGCCGCGAGCGACGCGGTCGAAGACGCACCGCCGCCGGTCTACGCAGGCGACATCACGCACACCGCACGCGTGCAGCGTGCCAGCGCGCCGGCACCCGCCGAAGTGGTCCGCGCCGCCCCGGTCGAGGCACCCGTGCAGGTTTTCCGTGGCTCGGAGAAGACGGCCGTATCTAGCGAGCAGGCCGGTGCATGGAGCGCAGGCGTTCCGCCGCTGCCGCCGATTCCGACGGCCATGGCGCTGCCCGGCGCGACGAAACAGATAGTGGCAACGCCGCCGGCGGGCAAGCCCGCCGCGACGATGAAGCCCATCGCACAACAGTATGTCGACGGCGTTCCGGTGGCGCAGTGAATCCCACCATGATCAACCGACGCTTTGAATCGAACGTATCACCGGAACCTTCCGTCATGCCCGCTTTCTTCAAACCGCTTTGCGCGGCTGTCCTGATGTCGTTCGCCGCGTCGTTTGCCTGCGCGGCATCCAAAGGCACGATTCTCTCTGCGCCGCGCAAGGTCGCCGCTTCGCCGACGCATGCCGACGCGCAGCCGCAAGCGTCGGTTGCCGGCCACGAAGCGCAGTTGACGGTCGCGGCCGGCAAGGGCGAAATGGTCCGGCTGACGGAGCCTGCCACTGCCGTGTTCGTCGCCGATCCGGAAATCGCCGACGTGAACGTCCCGAACCCGCGCGCGGTGTTCGTGCTCGGCAAGAAAGCCGGCACCACGACGCTCTACGTACTCGGCGCCAACAACAAGCAGGTGTTGCGGCAAACCATCGTGGTGAGCCAGGACGTCACCACACTGGATTCAATTCTGCGTACGCGCTTTCCTGCGCTGCATTTGAATCTCATCAGCGCGCCTGGCTCGCTGATGATTTCCGGCGACGTCAACAATGCCGCCGAAGCCGACGCCATCGTGCAGACGCTCACGCCGTACATGAAAGAAAAGGAACAGCTGATTAACCGTCTGTCGATTCCGCGTCCGCAGCAGGTTCAGTTGCGCGTGCGGATCACGGAGATCGATCGCAACGTCACGCAGCAACTCGGCATCAACTGGAGCACGATCAGCAATTTTGCCGGCAACTTTTCGGCTGGCGTGTTCAGCGGGCGTCAGATCATGAATCTGAACACGACGCCGAACACGGTGAACCTGCCGAGCAACAACGCGTTCTCGGTGCTCGGCGGCTTTTCCACGTCGCACACCAACATTCAGGCGCTGATCGATGCACTGAATCAGGAGGGCCTCATTTCCGTGCTGGCCGAGCCGAATCTGGTTGCCTTGTCGGGACAAACCGCGAGCTTTCTCGCGGGCGGCGAATTCCCGATTCCGATCCAGCAGCAGGACAACGCGATCACCATCGAATTCAAGCAGTTCGGCGTGAAGCTCGACTTCACGCCCACCGTGCTCGCCGACAACCACATCAGCCTGAAAGTGCGGCCTGAAGTGAGCCAGCTCGATTCGGGCGCGAGCATCACGACGGGTGGCATCACCATTCCGGGTCTGTCGGTGCGGCGTCTGGACACCACCGTCGAGCTTTCCAGTGGACAAAGCTTTGCCATCGGCGGTCTGTTGCAGGCCAATACGAATGACGTGATCTCTCAGGTGCCGGGGCTCGGTTCGCTGCCCGTGCTCGGCAAGCTGTTCACCTCGACGAACTACCAGAACAACAAGACCGAACTGGTCGTGATCGTGACGCCGTACATCGTGCAGCCGACCGATCCGGGCCGCCTGCGCACGCCGACCGATTCGATGGCCGTGCTGAGCCCGAGCAGCGACGTCGAATACACCTATCAGAAGAAGATCGGACTGGATCCGCTCTCCGCCTCGACGCCACGCCTCGTCGGCGCGGCAGGTTTCATTTACTGAGCACGCACCATGTCCATCCGCTCATTGTTCTACGCGTCGATCGCCCTTGCTGCCTGCACGTTGCTGGGCGGCTGCTTCACCAAGCCGTCGATCGGCATGCCCGACGCTTCCACGCTTTCGTATGACGGCCATTCCGTGATCGGTCCGGATTGCACGGACTTGGAACGCGAGTCGCTCGTTACGAACGCCGGGTTCCGCCGGCCGAGCGTCGCATTCGGCTGCGCAACCTATAGCAATCTGGCCGCGCAGATCGCGCGCCCGGCCGACATCGTGAGTCCCAAGCCGATGGGTCCGGCCGACGGCGCGGTCGCCGCCGCCGCCGTGCGCCGCTACCAGTTGAACGAGGTGACGCCGCTCGACCAAACCAGCACGCGCCAGCAAGCCAAGTGACGACCGTGACGACCCCGAACTCCAGCAGGAACGCAACATGAGCCTCATGAGCCTGATCAAGCCGGGCGCGGCACAAGCCAGCAAGTCGTGCGAATTCCTCGCTTTCGTGGCCGACCGCGACAGCGAGGGCGCCGTGCGCCGCTATGTGCTCGACCAGATGATGCCGCACGCCCACGTGGCGGTGGGCGACATCGACGCGGCCATCGAATTTCTCAAAGGCGCCGAGCGTTCGCCTTCGCGTCTGCTCGTCGATATTTCCGGTTCGACGATGCCGGTCTCCGACCTCGCGCGTCTCGCCCAGGTCTGCGAACCGTCGGTGAAGGTGTTCGTGCTCGGCGACCGTAACGACGTCGGCCTGTTCCGCAACCTGCTGCAACTCGGCGTCAGCGACTACGTGGTCAAGCCGATCGCGCTGGAACTGCTGCAACGCACACTGGACGGCGACACTCACTCCCCGATCAACTCGGCGCGCGCCGGTAAGGTGGTGAGCTTCATCGGCACGCGCGGCGGCGTGGGCGTGACGACGCTCGCGCTCTCGATCAGCCAGCATCTGGCGGCGGATACGCATCGCCGGGTCGCGTATATCGACGTGAATCTGCGCGGCGGCGCGGTGCATTCGATGCTCGCCCTCGACAGCAACAATGGTCTTGCCGACGCACTCACGAACGTGCACCGGCTCGATCCGCAATACCTCGAACGAACGTTGCTGCCCAAGGGCAACCGCTTTTTCGTGCTGTCGTCCGAACTGGAATACGGCGCGGACTTCACGCCGCCGCCGGGCGGTCTCTCGGCGCTCATCAACGTGCTGAAGAACAGCTTCCACTATGTCGTGCTCGACGTGCCGAATGCACAGTCGCCGCTCGCCGAGGAAGCGATCTCGGCGTCGCGCCGGGTGTTCGTGGTGGCCGACCGTTCGGTGCACTCGGCGCGTCACGCTCCGCGCCTGTTCCGCTATGTCGAGAGCCGCTCGGGCACGCCGTCGGCGTCGCTCGTGCTGAACAACCCGACGCCGTCGATCCCGACTCAGGTGAAACCCGCCGACTTCATGCAGGCGGTGGGCCGGGTGGTCCAGGCTGAAGTGCCGTACGACGGCCGCAGCGTCCAGACTGCGGAAAACCTGGGCGAAGCAGGGCGCTTCACCTCCGCGTCGGCATTCGGTGCAGCGGTCGAGCAGTTGAGCGCCGACCTTACAGGGCAGCCGATCGTCGCGCAGCCGGGTTGGATCGCACGACGTCTCAAGCGCAGGAGCGCATGATGTTCGGACAGAAGAACGACGCGCCCGACACCTACCATTCTTCCAGCACGCTCGACGCGCTTAGCGCGATCGATCGCGCCGCGTCGGCCGGAGCGAATGCCGGCGACGCCGCATCGCATGCTGTGCATGCCGTGCACGGGTCGCCTGCATCGCACGCGCCGCACGGTGCACACGTCGCCAGTAGCGCTGCGCCGGGTGCCGGTGCTGCGATTGCGGGCCTGAGCGCCGCGCCGCACACGCCGAACGAGGGCAGCGAAGCGTTGATCCGCTCGGACAATTTCCGCATCATTCGCACCGCCGTGTACGCGGGCATGAACGTGTCGGCCGTGGTCGTGCAAACGCGTCCGCAGGTGCGCAAGGGCATCGAGCAGATCGGCGCGCAGATCGTCGAACGCGACCGTCTGAACGTCACGCAGGTCGAGTTGAATCAGATCGTCGATGAAATTCTCAACGACATGTTTGGCGTCGGCCCGATCGAGCCGCTGCTCGCCGACGACACCATCACCGACATTCTGGTGAACGGTTCCGATCAGGTTTACGTGGAGCGCCACGGCCGCCTCGAACTCACGCCGCTCAAGTTTCGCGACAATGCGCACGTGGTGAACGTCGCGCAACGGATCGCCGCCGCCGTGGGCCGCCGCGTCGACGAAAGCAGCCCGATGGTGGATGCGCGTCTCGCCGACGGCAGCCGGGTCAACGTCGTGCTGCCGCCGCTCGCGCTGCGTGGCGCGTGCATCGCCATTCGTAAGTTCAGCAAGCGCAACATCACCCTTGCACGCATGGCGCAGCAGGGCAACCTCTCCGAACCGATGATGCGGGTGCTGAAAATCGCCAGCGCGTGCCGTCTGAACACGATCATTTCCGGCGGCACGGGTTCCGGCAAGACAACGCTGCTCAACGCGATGTCGCACTTCATCGACGCACGCGAACGAATCCTGACGATCGAAGACGCGGCCGAATTGCAATTGCAGCAGCCGCACGTGGTGAGCCTCGAAACGCGGCCCGACAACACCGAAGGCACTGGCGGCGTGAACCAGCGCGACCTCGTGCGAAACGCGCTGCGGATGCGGCCGGACCGCATTATTCTCGGCGAAACGCGCGGCCCCGAAGCGTTCGACGTGTTGCAGGCCATGAACACCGGCCACGACGGCTCGATGACCACAGTCCACGCGAACACACCGCGTGACGCGCTCACGCGTATCGAAAGCATGGTCATGATGGCGAACGGCAATTTGCCGCTCGTGTCGATTCGCCGCCAGATTGCGAGCGCCGTGAATCTGATTCTCCAGATCGAACGGATGCGCGACGGCATGCGCCGCATCACACGTGTGACCGAAGTGGCCGGCATGGAAGGCGACGTGATCATCACGCAGGATCTCTTCACGTTCCGCTACGACGCGAGTTCGTTCAACGACGAAGTGAAAGGCACGTTCGAGGCCTCGTCGGTACGGCCTGCATTCTCGCAGCGCGCCGCTTATTACGGCCTCGAAGAAGCGCTTCAGGAAGCGATGCAGTCATGACGCCCGTCGACATTCTCACGGTCTCGGTGTTCGTCGGCTTCCTGTTCGTCGGGTTGATCGTGCGCGTCATCATGCGTTCCGCGCGCACGAGCGCACCTGTGCTGATCAAGGCACGGCTCGGCGTAATCGCCCAGAAGAACGGTGGACGTGACAGCATTGCAGGCGAACGGGCGGCGAGCGGCTTTCGCGCGCAGGTGAACAATCATCCCGCGAAGGCGTGGCTCGAAGCGCGTATCGAGCGCCTGAAGATCGTGGCGGGACCGCGAGGTGCGGTGATCGTGGCGATCGCGGCCGTGCTGATGTTCGGCGCGAGTCTCGGCGCGCTGCACTATGCGCCGCTGCCGGGTTGGGGCACGCCGTTCGCCGCGCTCGCGATCATGGCGTTCATGACGTACCGTCTTTATCACAAGCTCATCGCGCATTATCAGTTGCGCTTCGTGAACGCGTTTCCCGACACGCTCGACCTGATCATTCGCGCCGTGCGCGCGGGTGTGCCAGTGACGCAGGCGATCGTCGCGGCCGGCGACGAAGGCAGCGAGCCCGTGCGTGCCGAGTTTAAGACGATGGGTCATTCGCTGAAGGTGGGTATCGGCATCGACGAAGTGCTCGAAGTCGCGGTAAAACGCATCCAGATTCCGGACTTCTCGTTCTTCTCCGTGTGTCTGCTGCTGCAACGCGAAACCGGCGGACAGCTGGGCGAGACGCTCGAAAACCTCTCCGCGATCATTCGCGCGCGCCGCGACCTGCGGCTCAAAACGCGCGCGCTGACGGGCGAAACGCGAGTGGCCAGCAAGATCATCGCCGCCGTGCCGTTCTTCATTCTCGGCGTTCTGTATCTGGTCAGCCGCGATTACATCATGTTGTTGTTCGAGCGCCCCAGCGGACACACGATCCTGTTCATCTCGGGAGCGCTGCTCGCCACCGGCCTGCTCGTGATCTCGAAGATGTCCAACCTCGACAACGCACGTTAAAGGCACGCTAGATCATGGTTTTCCCCGCCGCCAAGCTGCTCGACCTGTCGTTGTGCGTACTGCTGCTCGCCATCGCGTACTACTACTACCGCATGCGCAGCGGCCCCGCTGAGCGTGTTGCCGATCGCGTGCGCACGCTGAATGCGTTGAAGATCACCCAGACCGACGAAGCCGATGAAGTAGCGGATACGTTCGCGAAGCGCCTCGTCAAACGCATGGCGGATATTGGCGACCGGCTTCCGCTTCTCGACGCCAAGCGCCGCGCGGCGCTCACGCAAAACCTCGTGCGCGCGGGTTTTCGCAGCCGCCGCGCTACTGCATTGCTGGTTGCCGGGAAGTTTTTTGCAGGTCTCGCGATTGCGATTCCCGCGTTCATTTTCTTCCAGCGCGTACCGCGTTTCGGCGACTTTTTCGTCATGCGCGTGTTCGCTTCGCTCGGTGGCTTCATGGTCGGCATGATCATTCCCGAGTATGTGTTGGCCTGGTACTCAGGCCGCCGTCGCAACGAGATTTCGCTGTATCTGCCGGACGCGCTCGACCTGCTCGTCATCTGTACGAATGCCGGTAACAGTTTGAGCGTCGCGATCCGCCGCGTGTCGTCGGAGATCTCGATGATGGCTCCCGCACTCGCGCAGGAACTCACGTTCACCGCGAACGAGTTGCAGCTGGGCGGCGACAGCGCGGCCGTGTTGCGCAATTTCGCGGAACGCGTCGACCTGCCGTCCGCACGCAGCCTTGTTTCGACGCTCGTGCAGTCCATGCAGTACGGCACCCCGATCACGCAGGCGCTGCGCGTGCTGTCACGCAGCGAACGTTCCGCGCGTCTGATGGCGATGGAAGAAAAGGCCGCCAAGCTACCCCCGAAGATCACGCTGCCCATGATGATCTTTATCCTGCCGACAGTGGTGATGATCGCATGCGGCCCGGCGATTCTGACGCTGGGCTCGGTATTTGGACAACTACTCAAATGAAGCTCAATCTGATCACTCGCGCCACGCTGTGCGTATCCGCGCTTCTCGCCATCACCGCGCTCGGCGCATGCGGCTCGTCGCCGCGTGCGCAGATTCCGATGGCGCGTCCCACCGTGCTCAACTCTTCACCGAGCACCGCGAGCGAAATGCACATCGCCAATACCGCGCTACAAGGCGGCAACGTGCAGATGGCGGCATCGATCTACGAACGTGAACTGGCCGCGCATCCCGATTCGACGGAGGCGCTGCTCGGTCTCGCCGACACCCTGTACCTCGCCGGTGACATGAATCGCGCGCGCTCGATGTACGAACGCGCCGGCGCGATCGCCAAGGGCGCGCGCGGTCCGCGCATCGGCCTCGCGCGCGTCGCCGTGCATGAACGGCGCTTTGCCGACGCGATCGAACTGTACCAGCCGCTAGTCGCCGCCAACCCCGCCGACGCCGTTGCGTGGGCCGGGCTGGGCGCGGCCTACGACCTGAGCGGCCGGCATCACGACGCGCAGGACGCGTACCGCCGCGGCCTCGAAACCACGCCGGGCGACGTCGCGTTGCGCAGCAACCTCGGCCTTTCGCTGATACTCGATGGACAGCCGCGCGAAGGCGCGAACCTGCTGCTCGACGTAGCCAACGGTCCGAGCGCGCCGCCGCAGGCACGTCAGAATCTGGCGCTCGCCTACGGCGTGCTGGGTAACGACGAAGCGGCCGGCCGGATTCTCTCGATCGACTTGCCCAAGGGATCCGTCAACGACGATCTGCGCTATTACAGCGCGGTGAGGGATCTGCTCGCGAAGCAGGCTCCGGCCGACAAGCCGTCTCCGCGCGGACCGTCCGCGACGGATATGCGCATTTCGCCGATCGAATAAGGCCGCGCGTGCACGACCGCTTCGTCACCCTGTACAACCCGCTGCGTGCGCTTGGGAGCGCGCTGCGCCTCTGCGCACGCCGTTTTGGCCGCGACGAGCGCGCCGTGACCGCCATCGAATTCGCAATCGTCGCGCCCGTGGTCGTGTTCCTGCTGCTCGGCACGGTGGAAACCGGCCTCGATCTATGGGTCGATGCGACGGTTGAAACGGCCGTGCAGCGCGCTTCGCGACTTGGCATCACGACGCTGCCGCCCAATGGCCAAACGATGCAGGACGCGGTCAACGACAGCATCAAGGGCACGATGGTCGTGTGGATGTCGCGCGTGAAGACCTTCAGCGTCGTGAGTAAGGTCTATCCGTCGTACATCGGCTCCGCCGGCGCGGAACCGTACACCGACGTCGGCAATGTCGGCCACTACGTCAAGGGCGATCCCTTCGTGGACGTGAACAAGAACGGCGTGTGGGACGCGGACCTCGGCGTGAGTGGCACAGGCAACTACGACGACGTGGTGAGCTATTCGCTCACGATCACGATGAGCAGCTTCACCGGTATTCCCGAGCTGTTCGGCATCCCGACCCTGAGTTTCACCCGCACATTTGTCGTGCAGAACGAACCCTCCCAATGATGCGCTCTCTCATTCGCCGCTGCCGCCAGCGTGCTGCACGGCTTCGCCTGAAACGCTTCTGGCGATCCGACCATGGCGTTGCCGGCATCGAAACGGCCGTGATTGTGCCGCTTCTGCTATTCGTCATGCTCGGCTTCACCGAGCTGTATCTGTATCTGCGTACGGTGTCGGCCGCCGAGCGCGTCGCCTTCACGCTTGCCGACACGCTCGGCCAGAAGGCGAGCATCGTCGACGTGAATACCACGGCGAGCGCCAACAACATCGGCACGTACTGGTATGCGGCTACGGCGATCTCGCAACCGCTCGATTTTCAGAGCCGCGGCGAAGTGATCATCACGTCGATTTGCGACACGGTGTCGAATAACTGTCAGAACCCGCAGGCGATTGGCAGCGTCGGTTCGACCGGCACGCCAGCTACGCTTTGGCAGCGTCGCTCGCCGGTTAATGGTGCCAACAGCCCCAACCAGAATTCCCGGCTTCCGGCGGGGCTCAAACCCTCCGCGTGGCCATTTTTCAGCGGCGACTCGATGATCGCCGTCGAAGTGTTCTACCAGTTCAATCCGTTTCTGATGAGCTCCGCATTCTGGTCGAATGCGCCCGGCGTCGTCACCGTCTACGAGGTCGTGTTCGCCAGACCGCGCAAGACGCCAGTTCTATTGACTTCATCATGAGCGACACCTTGTTGCCTTCGCCGGCTTACGCCAAAGCTTCCATTGTCAGTCGTGCGCTGCGCATTGCGCGCGCGAAGCGCCGCCGCGAGCGCGGCGCGGTCACGCCCATGTTCGCCGTCTGTATCGGGCTCATTCTGATGAGCATGCTGGGCGGCATCGATATGATGCGCGTGCATCTGATGGCGGCGCGCTTGCAGAACGCGCTCGACGTCGCCACGCTGTCGGCCAGCGTGAACCTGAGCCTGTATCCGACCTTGCAGGGCAGCGACTTCGACGCATGGAAGACCAATGCGTACAACTATCTGATGAGCAATGTCCCGGACAATTACGTGAGCGGTACGGTCGACCCGAAGAGCTTCCAGGCAACCGTGACCGGCGCGCTCGGCACGGGGCAAACTGTATCCGTGCAGGTGAACGCGAACGTGCCGATGTGGTCCGCCGGTCTTCTGCCAATCCTGGTCGACACCGTCACTGCGAGCAACTCCGCAGTCCGTCGCAACGAAACCAATCTCGAACTGGTGATGGGCCTCGACAACACGGGTTCGATGGGCAGCAGCGCGACCGGCAGCGGCGGCGCGACCAAGATTCAGGGTTTGCGCGACGCGGCTTCGACGCTTGTCACACTCATGCTCGGCGACGGCAGCACGCCGCCCGCCGGCAACGCGGTGATCGGTCTCGTGCCGTTCGCGAGCACCGTCAACGTAAAAAGCATTGCCAGTTCGAGCAACTGGTTCGGCGCGCTGCCTTCGTACAACACGAATGGGGTGGTCGAAAGTTCATGGTCTGGCTGCACGGTCGAGCCGCGGCTCACCAACGGCAAACCGGATGAGCAGAACGGCGTGCTCGACGTGCAGACCTACAAGCCTGCAGATAAGGTTTTCAAGAAGTACTACTACAACGCGCCGGCTTCGGGCATGCAGGTGCAGACGTGTCCGAGCGGCACGTGGCAGAACTGCGCGTCGAACCTCTCCAAGCCGGCGACCACGATCAACAGCATCCCGTTCACGATAACCTCGGGCGGCGTGCCGAATCCGAATGGCGAGCCGGGCAACATCTACGCGCAGGATAAGTATTCCGGTCTCACGCGGATCTGGGCGCAACGCTCCGATAATCCCAACTCCACTTACACGCAGAACAACAACTGCATTTCGCAGAAAGTCGTGTTCCTGAGTTCGGATCAGTCCGCGTTGAATACGGCCATCAAGGGAATGAATGCGGCTGGATCGACCATCATTCCGCTCGGCCTGCTGTGGGGCTGGCGCATGCTGTCGCCCGATTGGGCAGGCACGACGGGGTGGGGCAGCACGACGCTGCCGTATCCGGTCGATAAGGTGGGCCTGAAGCGCGTGCTGATCATTCTCACCGACGGCCAGAACCAGGTGAGCGGCACGAACACGTTCCCGAACGCCATCTATAACAACGGACTAAGTGGCATTGGCAACGCGCTGCTGAACGTGCCGAGCGTCACGCGCGCGGACGGCAGCACGCTCTCCAACGGTCGTATCGACTCGGCGGAACTGCACAAGAACAGTCCGACGGATTCGAGCGCGGGTGGTGCCGGCTACGTGGACGACCTCAACACGTATCAGCTCGCGTTGTGCAACAAGATGAAGGCCGAGGGCATCACGATCTACGCGATCACGTTCGGCTCGGATTCGTCGAGCAGCGTCGCGCAGCAATCGATGCTCGCGTGCGCGACCGATGCCGATCACTATTTTCACGCGCCGGACAACTCGACGCTGCAGAAGACATTCGGGCAGATTGCCGGCAGCCTGAGCGAGCTTCGGCTCGTTAAATAGTGCGGTGAATTTGTGGCGGAGCGTTGCACCTTCGAAGCCAGCAGTCGCCTATAGAACTCAATTTCCGGCGTTAGACTGCAGCGGAGACAAGACGTTGACCATCTGGCGCATCTGCGAATGTCAGTGATGCTCTGCTGAAAAGAATATCACCTTATTTTTCATTGAACTGGAGGCCCGGAGCACAGCCACTGTGGCGTAAAATTTGGTTTTCTCATCATGCCTTGTCTGAACGATGCCAACGGAAAAAACCATCCCAAAGGACAGCGAAGGCGTGGCCGTGATCGACCGAGCCTGTGCGATCCTGTTTGCATTCCGCCCCGACGACGAAGCCCTCACGCTTGCAGAGCTCGCGGCGCGCACAGGCCTGTACAAGAGCACGCTGCTGCGGTTGGCGGGCTCGCTTATCCAGCATCGCTTGCTGCTGCGCCTCGATGATGGCCGCTATCAGCTCGGCCCCGCTACGTTCATGCTGGGCGCGCTCTATCAACGCAGTCTGAACATGGGCGATATTGTCGTGCCGCTGATGCGTGAACTTGCCGAAGCGAGCGGCGAGAGCGTCTCGTTCTATGTGCGCGACGAAGCAGTGCGTGTCTGTCTGCATCGCGTCGATTCGACGCATGCGGTGCGCTTTCATGTGCGCGAAGGCGACGTGCTGCCGCTGGAAAGCGGCTCGGGCGGGCGAGCACTTCTCGCTTTCGGCGGCATGCAGGGCGAACCGTACGAGAGGATTCGCGAAGATTTCTACTGTATGTCGATCGGCGAACGCGATCGTGAAACGGCGGGTATCTCTATGCCGGTGTTCGGTGTGCGTCAAAGTTTGCGCGGCGTCGTGACGCTGGCAGGTCCCAGCTCGCGCATCGATCAGGCATTTCTCGAACAAAATCTCGATGCGCTGTTCGAATGCGCGACGCGCGCCACCGATGCGCTCGGCGGCGACTCGCGCGCCATGCGCAACGCGCAGCGGCGTGCGCTCGAGGTTCAGGGCAAGTGACGTTCGGGCTTGCCCGTGTACGTGTAATTCATCTGGCGCGGCATCGGACCTTTATTGCGTTCCTTGCGGCCACGCTGTTCCCACGCATGCGAAAGAATGCCCACGGCGCGTGAAAGGCAGAATACGCCGCGCGCCAGTTCCGGCGCGAAGCCGAGTTCCGCGTAGATCACGGCGGTTGCGCCGTCGATATTCATCGGCACTGGCCGATTCTTGCGTGCTTTGAGCAATGCTTCGATGCCTCGCGCGATCGCGGCGTAGCGTCCGTCAATCGTTTTCTGTTCGACGCAATCGTCGACGAGTGCGAGCAGTCGCGTGGCGCGCGGATCGACGGGATGGAAGCGATGGCCGAAGCCCGGTAGATATTTGCCGTGCTCCGCGATGAATGCATCCACGCCGGATTCCACTGCGTTTTCCAGCGTCGCGCCGTTTTCCATGCGCTCAGCGATCGCGTCGTATAACTCCACCGCCTGCTGGCCCGCGCCGCCGTGCACGTCGTCGAGTGCGTTGATCGCCGATGCCATGGCGCCGTTCAACGGCAGACCGCAACTCGTCGCGATGCGCGAAATTGCAATCGAGGGCGCGTGCGGACCGTGATCCACGGAAGCGACGAGTGCCGCTTCGAAGAGCCGTGCCTGTGCCGCGTCGGGAAGCTCACCGCGCAGCATCAGCCAGATCATCTGCGGAAAACTGATCGCGCCGATCAATTCCTGAATCGGAAAGCCGCGCACGTTGATCGAGCCTGGATGAATGTCGATGATCGACGTGCCCCAGTAGTCGGCGGCGAGTTTGGCGGCGTCGAAATCGGGTTGCGTCATGCTCAGATCACTCCTTCAGCGCGTAGATGGTCGATATGTGCGTCGTCGTAGCCGAGCGCGACGAGCTGCTCGCGCGTGTTGGCCGAGAGAACCGGCGCGGGCGCGACAGGTGACGTGTCTGCATCGTTCAGACGAAAACCGGCGCGGGTCACGCGTTGCGCGTCGACCTCGCCTTCAGCGGGAAATTCGCGGATGAACTCGCGCGACGCAAGATGTGGGTGACCGAGAATCTCCGGTACAGACATCACTCGGCCCGCCGGCACACCGGCTTCAAAAAACTTTGCTTCCCAATTCGCGGCGCTGTCGCTCGCGAGCGCGCTTTCGATTTCGGCCTTCAGCGCGGCGCGATTCACTTTGCGCGCGTTGCGCTCGGAGAAGCGCGCGTCGTCGAGCAGATCAGCGCGGCCAATCAGATGACACAGACTCGCGAACTGCTTGTTTTCGTTCGCCGCGATGTTCAGCGGACCGTCGCCGGTCGCGAACGTGCCGGACGGCGCGGCCGTGAAGTTCTCGTTGCCCATCGGCTCGGGCGTGACGCCTGCGTTCAGATAGTTCGACACGACCCAGCCCATCGTCGCGAGCGTGGATTCGAGCATTGACACGTCGAGCATGCGCCCGTGGCCTGTCGTCCGCGCATCGAGCAAGGCCGCGCAGATGCCGAATGCGGCCGTCAATCCGCCGACCGTATCCGACACCGGATAGCCGACGCGCAGCGGCGCGCTGTGCGCGTCGCCGGTCACGCTCATCACGCCTGCAATGCCCTGAATGATCTGGTCGTACGCGGGGCGCTTCGAGAACTCGCCGTTCATGCCGAAGCCCGAGATCGCGCAGTAGACCAGCTTGGGATTCACCTCGCGCAGCGCGTCGAAATCGAGGCCGAGGCGTGTCATCACGCCGGGCCGGAAGTTTTCGACGAGCACGTCTGCGTTGCGCACGAAGTCGCGCAGAATCTCCTTGCCGCGCGGGTCTTTGAGATTGAGCGTGACCGATTGTTTGCCCGCGTTCACTGCGACGAACGAGGCGCCCATGTTGCGCGCCGATGCGTGTTTGTCGGCGCCTAAACGGCGCGCGAGATCGCCGCCTTCGGGATGTTCGATCTTGATCACTTCGGCGCCGAGCAGCGCGAGTTGATACGCGCAAAACGGTCCGGCGAGTACATTCGATAAATCGAGTACTCGCACTCCAGCCAACGGCAGCGTCATCTTTGAAGCCTCTTTCAATGCGAAATTTCGTCGAGATTGCGGTGATTGGTGCGCGGTCCGAAGAAGCCGATTGCGCCCATCACCATCACCATCGACACGGTGATCAACGCGAACACGCCGGTCACTTCGAAGTGACGCAGCGCGAAAGCGATCATGAAGCCGGAGAACATCGCGGACAGGCGCGACATCGAGTAAACGAAGCCGACGGCGCGCGCCCGCAAACGCGTGGGGAACAGTTCCGTCTGATAGGCGTGATAGCCGACGGACAGCAGCGTGCCGCACAGCGTGATGAGCACGCCGAGCGTCATCAGCATGGCGGGTGACGTTTGCGTCGCGAACAGGCTGCCGAACACCGCGATGCCGAGCGCGGAGAGCACGATCAGTGTCTTCCGTTCGATGCGGTCGGCGAAGGCCATGCCGAGCAGCGGGCCGAACGGATTCGAGATCGCGATCACGAACGAGTACAGCAGGCTGTGCGTGATCGTCACGCCTTTGGAGACGAGCAACGTCGGTACCCACGAAGCGAAGCCGTAGAAGCCGATCGACTGGAAGAGGTTGAACACGAGCATCGTGATCGCACGGCTGCGATACGGCGGCTGCCAGATTTCGCGGAAGGCGGCGCGCGTGGTGGCCGGTTCCACGGTCGGCACGGCGGCGGGCAGCGGGCGGCCATATTGGGCGGCGACTTTGGCTTCGAGCGTCTGCAGCACCTGTTCGGCTTCGGTAGTGCGGCCCTGTTGCGCGAGCCAGCGTGGGCTTTCCGGCACGCGGCGGCGAATCGCCCACACGACTAGCGCCCCCAGCGCTCCGATGATCACAACCCAGCGCCAGCCGTCGAGACCGAACGGCGTGCGCGGCACGAGCCACCACGCGAGGAACGCGACCGACGGCACAGCGCTGTACTGCACGAGGTGAACGAAGGCGAACGCGCGGCCGCGCAGATGCTTCGGCACCAGTTCGCTCACGTAGGTGTCGATTGTCACCAGTTCCACACCCACGCCGATGCCGGCGATCAGCCGCCATACGTTGATGGCGGGCGCCGTGGTTTGCAGCGCCATGATCAGCGTGGCCGCGGAGTACCAGAGCAGCGACACGGTGAACACGGTTTTGCGGCCGTAGCGGTCGGCCATGCCGGCTAGAAAGAAGGTGCCGATAAAAAGGCCGGCGAACGACGCCGCGACGAACGCGCCCAGACCCGAGACGCCGAAGAACGACGCCGTGGTGGTCGAATACACGCCGCTCTTGACGAGGCCAGGACCGACATACGCGGTGAAGAACAGATCGTAGAACTCGAACCAGCCACCAATGGAAAGCAGAAACACCAGCATCCAAACTGCGCGCGTCGCGGGCAGACGATCGATTCTCGCGTTGATACCGGGCACGGAGCCGGGCGCGCTCACGCTTGAATCGGGCGACGCTCCATGTGCGTCGAGCGGCAGGCTTGCCATGTGATCCTCCTAAAATGTCTCGCGGCTGGTTCGTTCTGTCTAAAAGAACGACGTTCTGTTTATGTGAGAAGGCAGGGTAGTCGGGAATGCGGGTGCTTGAAATACGGGGTTTTACCTAGTGAATACGTTCTGCGGGGTGAGGGCGGGAGTGCTGGTGGTCATTTGTGGCTCTGGAGATCCATCGGCATTACACACGCCGTTCAACTGTGGCGATCTATTTGCGTTTGGACTTTATTCACTAGTCGTGCTGCCAGGCTAAGGCAGAGCCTGTATAGGCGCATTCCTCAGCGGGAGAGACACGGGGTTGGAGGACCCGATGGAAATGGGCGAGCAAAGAGCTTGGGGAAGCGGTAGACGAGGTGACTCGGTTCGGCCAGTTCGGTCGCTAGCCTACCCACGCAAACGTCAGGTCCAATCAGATAGCGGACCTTCGCCCGCAATCAGGCCAATTGAGGCGTCGGTCAGAACGGTTATAGGAGCACAGGCCTTTCATCACGCCCGGCTGGCCACGTGCACGCTGTGGCGTCTAGCGCTCGGCGCGGCAAGCTCCGACCAGCCACTCATAGACCGCATCCACCCCAGCGGAACGCGCCGGCTGCGCTGAACGCATCAACCAGAGTGGGGCGAGCGCGAATCCCGGCACCTGCGGCAGGACCTCGACGCGCCCGCTTGTCAGCGCATCGCCGGCGGCGAGCCGAGACACCATGGCGATCCCCGCTTCCTGCTCGGCGGCCGCCACCAGGAAGCGTGGATCGCTGACGGTCATCGCGCGCCGGGTGCGCAATCCGCCACGCCGCAGTTCAGGCAACCATGGTGCCCAATCCGGATGGGCCTCGTGAACCAGCAAGGGCGCTTTCGTCAATAACTCGGGAAAGGGCACTGAGCGCAGACGATGCGCGGTGACAGGCCCGCAGATGGCGACCGTCTCTTCGTCCAGCAAGCGCTCGCATAGCACCTCGGGCGTGCGTATCTCCTTCGCCGAGACTACCAGGTCGACGTCAATCCGATCGATCTCGTTGACCTCTTCTCCGGTCACCAGCCAGATCTCAATGTCAGGCAACGCCTCCGAAAACGCGCGCATGCGCGGCATCAGCCAGCCCGACGCGAACTGCGGCGCACAGACCATAATCACCGAATCAGGATTGCCATACGGCTCGATACGGTCGCGGCCGTCGGCGAGTGTGCCCAGCGCCGATGTCACGGTCTGCGCATACAGCGTGCCGGCGGCGGTCAACGCAACGCCTCGCCCGATCCGCCGGAACAGCGGCTGCGCGGTCCATTCCTCGAGTTGCTGGATTTGATGGCTGATTGCCGATTGCGTCAGCGCGAGTTCTTGCGCCGCGCGCGTGAAGCTGCCGAGCCGCGCGGCGGCATCGAAGGCGAGCAAGGCCTGCAAAGGGGGAAGTCTGCGCATTGTCGAAGATCACGAGATATTAAAAATATCGATACTTCCAGCAAGATTTTTCGCTTTTCGATGGAATTTCTACCCGCAATGATAGCGTCAGTTGCCGCTCACCCGCATCCCGCCGTCTCTGCAGATATGAGAAATATTTGTGTGACGGCGTCCGTTAAAACTGACCGGACCGTTTCGTATGACCATGAGCCTTGCCTCTTCCCACCTCACACCAACCGCCGCTGCAGGTATCGACGGGCAACCTGCCGCCCCGACCTACGCGGGCGTGCTGTCCTTCATGCGCCGGCCATACACGCGCGATCTCACCGGTGTCGACGTCGCCGTCTCCGGCATTCCGCTCGACCTTGCCACGACCTTCCGCCCGGGCACGCGCTTCGGTCCGGCGGGCATGCGGGCCGCCTCCGTGCAATTGTCCGAGCTGGGTGCGTTTCCGTGGGGGATCGATCCGTTCGATCATCTGAATGTGGTCGACTATGGCGACTGCTGGTTCGACGCCCACAATCCGCTCGGGATTCGCGATGCGATCATCGCCCACGCACGCCAGATTCTGGCGACCGGCGCACGCATGCTGACCTTGGGCGGCGACCACTACATCACCTACCCACTGCTCATTGCGCACGCGGAAAAGTACGGCAAACCGCTGAACCTGATCCACTTCGACGCGCATTGCGATACCTGGCCGGACGACAATCCCGACTCGCTAAACCACGGCACGATGTTCTACAAAGCGATCCGCGAAGGGCTCATCGATCCCGCGCATTCCGTGCAAATTGGCATTCGCACGTGGAACGACGATTTCATGGGCGTGCGCATTCTGGACGCGCCCTGGGTGCATCGCAACGGCACGCAGGCAACGATCGACGAAGTGCTGGCTATTGTGGGCGACGAGCCGACCTACCTGACCTTCGACATCGATTGCCTCGATCCGGCCTTCGCGCCCGGCACGGGCACACCTGTAGCGGGCGGTCTCAGCTCGGCGCAGGCGTTGGAAATCGTTCGCGCGCTGGGCCCTGTGAATCTGGTGGGTGCGGACGTTGTGGAAGTGTCTCCGCCTTACGACCACAGCGACGTGACCGCACTCGCCGCCGCCCATCTTGCCGCCGACATGCTGTGCCTCATGCGCAATCAGAAGCTGCAACGCCTTCAGTGCATGTAAGACCAACGGCTTTATCTAAACCTTTATGGATGACTAACTAAATTGACCAACCCGATCATGAAGCCGATGCTGGCAGCACTGCTGCTCTGTGCGTTCGACGCAAGCTCGCAGGCCGACGAAAAGCAGCTCAATCTATACAACTGGGCCGACTACATCGCGAAAGACACGGTGCCGAACTTTGAAAAGGAGTCCGGCATCAAGGTGCGCTATGACGTCTATGACGGTGACGAAACGTTGCAGGCAAAACTGCTGACAGGTTCAACCGGCTACGACGTCGTGGTGCCCACTTCAAACTTTCTCGCAAAGCAAATCGAAGCCGGCATCTATCAAAAACTCGACAAATCGAAACTGCCGAACATGGTGAATCTGGACCGCAGTCTGCTGAGGCTAGTCGCTGATGCGGACCCCGGCAATCAATACGCGGTGCCGTGGGCGTGGGGCACCACAGGACTCGGTTACAACGTCACGCGCGTCAAAAAAATTCTCGGCAACGACGCGCCGCTAGATAGTTGGGACATCCTCTTCAAGCCCGAATATCTGAGCAAGCTGAAGAGTTGCGGCGTGTCCGTACTCGACGCGCCATCCGATGTGTTCGCGGTCACGCTCCACTACATCGGCCGGGATCCGAACAGCGAGAATCCGGCCGACTACCAGGCCGCCTATGAAGCACTAAAGAAGATTCGCCCGTACATCACACAATTCAACGCAACCAGCTACATCAACGATCTGGCCGGCGACGATATCTGCTTTGCGCTGAGCTGGTCGGGCGATGTGTCGATGGCGAGTCATCGCGCGCGCGAAGCCAACAAGAGCTACGAGGTCAAATACTTCATTCCCGCCGGTGGTGCGCCGGTGTGGTTCGACATGATGGCGATTCCGAAAGATGCACCGCATCCGCAAGCTGCGCTCGACTGGATCAACTATATCGAGCGTCCCGAGGTCCATGCAGCCATTACTAACGAGGTGTTCTACCCCAATGCCGATGCAGCCGCCCGTAAATTCGTGCGCCCTGAAATTCTCGATGATCCGACCGTGTATCCGCCTGATTCCGTGTTGAAAACGCTATTCCTGCTCAAGCCGTTGCCGTCGACGATCAAGCGGCTGGAGGGCAGGCTGTGGGCGCAACTCAAAACTGGCGGATAGGCGAGCTCACGTGCGATTGCGCGAGCGTGCAACTCAGTCCGTCTAGCTGAGCGCGGCGCGGCCAACGCGTTGTGCAATCGACCTGTTGCGTGGAGTATGGGGCCAACTACGACCGCTGGCTCGCGCTTCCCGCCGCACAAGAGAGCGCCGGCTCAGCATCGATACACCGCCGTTGAGGTGCCACGGCGTTCAACGACGGCAACGGTCGATGGTGCTCCGCCGCGTCGGGCAAGTGTCGGCCACTTTCGGTCGCTCGTAAGCCTCTAGGACGAATGATCACGCTCAGCGAGCGCGTTCACCATCTCTGCCATGTTCTCGGTTCCCCACGTGCATAGCGGAACGATCTTGTCGGCCAGACTCCGACCGAGCGGCGTGAGCGCATAGTCCACCCGTGGTGGCACTTCCTTATAGTCCGTCCGCTCCAGGATGCGATCAGCCTCGAGTTCCTTCAATTGCTGAATCAGTACCTTGGCACTCACCCCATGGACGTTGCGTTTGAGTTCACCGTAGCGCTTCGGACCGTCAAGAAGGAAATAGAGGATCAGTGGCTTCCACTTGCCGGCGATGATGCTGAGTGTGGCAGCGAGTCCATAGGAATAGCGGCCACCGCATTGCTCGGAACAGTCATTCATTTGATAGTTACCAAAAGGTGCATACTTGTCCTCAGGTTATCAGAACTGCATACTGGTCTCAAGCAAGCAGTTCGATGCTTCCGTATTAATCAAAATTGGATGCACGTGATGACCAGACTGAATGGAAAGACCGCTGTTATCACCGGCGGTGCGACCGGCATCGGCCGGGCCGCAGCAAAACGTTTCATCGACGAGGGGGCCTTTGTGTTTCTCTTCGGCCGCCGGCAGGAATTGCTCGACGTTGCAATCTCGGAACTCGGTCCCAATGCCCGCGCAGTGAGCGGCTCTGTCTCCGATATAGGCGACCTTGATCGCCTTTACGCGGCGGTGAAGGCCGAGCGTGGAACCCTTAATATCGTCTTCGCAAATGCAGGCGCGGGCAGCCAACTCCCGCTCGGCAAAATCACTGCCGAGCACATCGACGAGACCTTCGACACCAATGTGAAGGGGACGATCTTCACCGTACAGCAAGCGCTGCCGTTGATGCGCGCGGGCGGTTCGATCATCCTGACCGGCTCGAGCGCCGGAACCACCGGCGCGCCGGGAATGAGCGCCTACAGCGCGAGCAAGGCTGCGGTGCGGAATCTCGCACGGACGTGGGCGGAAGACTTGAAAGGCACGGGCATTCGGGTGAACGTGTTGTCGCCCGGAGCGACGGCGACCGAACTCGCGAAGGAAGCGTTGGGCGAGGAAGGCCAGAAGGTTTTCGCGTCGATGACACCGCTTCAACGCATGGCCGATCCGGCGGAAATCGGAGCGGTGGCGGCCTTCCTTGCCTCTCAGGACAGCAGCTTCATGACCGCAAGCGAGGTCGCAGTCGATGGCGGTTTGGCGCAGCTCTGAGGCCTGCGTTTGGAAACTCTTCCAGGTGCGAGCAATTTTTCAAGCTTACCGCTCGCCTCCGGCCTGGATCGGCAAGTGACGCAAATTTCTTTAGTTTAGCTAAGTCACAGAATACCCGGTTAGCTCCCGTATTGCAGTTTCAATGTCTTCAAAGGGCCGACATACGCCAATCGCATTGGACAGAAGTCGGCCAATTCCTACCACTCATGCGAACTATATAGCGGTCACTCGAGCGGCAGGACCAGTCTGAATCCGCACATGCTCAATGTAGGATCGTCAACGAGGCGGCGGCGAAGATGATCCGAGAAAAGCCGTTCGCCCTCGATTCTTGGGGAGCAGTAAAAGGTTAGCGTTACCGAGGACTTTCGAAGTGGTCCGCTGGCTGATGCCGCTTTCATTTCGCAATACGCTTTTGCACTCACCCCGCTCTCGATCTTACGATCTGTGACCGCATTGTTTCGTAGCGATGGCCTGCTGTACTTTGCTTCAACTTCGGAAAGCGGCGAGGTCATCCTGCTATCGGACCGTGAAACTCGCGAAGTGAGCCTCGTGGAACTGCTCTTTGAATATGTCGTCTCCGGTGCTGCAAGACTGCTATTCGATCCGTTTTCAACTTAGAGCAAATCCGAAAGACTCGTTCGGACCAGGACAACTACATTGAACAAGGACGTAGCGAATGGCTTTGGGCCTCAAGCGATGCACAACACGATTTTTCCCACGTGTTCACCTGCGTCCATTCTAGCGTGAGCTTTCGCGGCATCCGATAACGGGAACGTCGTATCGATAATTGGCCTTAATCGTCCTTCGATCAGGTGACGCCAGACGCGGTGCAACAATGTGTCTGCAATGTGCGCCTTGAATGCGGTCGACCGTGCGCGCAGCGTCGATCCTGTGAGCGTAAGTCGGCGAGTCATCACCGGCACCATATCGATCTCCGCCTTCGTGCCGCCCTGAACGGCAATCGTGACGTGTCGGCCGCCGTCGGCGAGGCACTGCAGATTGCGCGCCACGTAACTGCCTGCGACCATGTCCAGCACTGCGTTGACGCCACGTCCATCCGTGATGCGCTTCACTTCTTCGACGAAATCGTGGGTCTTGTAGTTGATCGCATGAGCAGCTCCGATTTCCAGCGCACGCGCGCACTTTTGTTCGGACCCACAGGTAACGATGACTGTCAGACCAAACAGGCGACCAAGCGAAATAGCCATCGTGCCGATTCCAGACGTACCGCCGTGTACCAGGATGACGTTGCCTTCGGTCACTTGTGCCGTATCAAACAAGTTGCTCCACACGGTGAACAGCGTCTCAGGCAGAGCCGCTGCTTCGATCATGGTAAGGCCCGCGGGTACGGGCAAACATTGACCTGAAGGGGCGCAGCAATACTCGGCGTAGGCGCCGCCCGGTACCAGTGCACAGACCGTTTGCCCTACGCGCGACGGATCTGCGTCCAGGCCTGCCTCGACAATCGTGCCCGACAGTTCCAGGCCGAGAATACGTGGTGCGCCGGCGGGTGGAGGATAGTGCCCGAGACGCTGTATCACGTCCGGGCGGTTGATGCCAGCCGCTGCGACCTTGATGAGATATTCTCCCGGCCCCGGTTTGGGTACCGGGCGGACGACGGGTCTTAACACCTCCGGGCCACCCGGTTCATCCGGATCGATAGCGATCATTGTCTCGGGCAAAGTAGATACAGATTGTTCATTCATCGCTTCGTGGCCAGTAGCTTATTGAACTGCCTGATGCTTGAGGAGAAACGCATCGATCGCTGTGTTGACAGCATTGGGATTCTCACGCGCGGCAAGATGTCCTGTGTCCGGCAGGACGACCAACTCGCTGCCGGCAATCGCATCGGCGAGGCTTTGCGTCTGATCGATATCGAACACGCGATCTTCGGCGTCTGCGATGACCAGCACTGGCACGTCACGGATCCGGCGCATCGTCGCGTGGAGATCCTTGCGGGCGAGCAGGATTCCCTTGATCGCGAAAGCGAGCGAGACGGGATCCTCGCGCATCACCTGGCCGAGATAGGCCAGGAACTCAGGATTGCGGGCTTCGGCGGCATGACTTCCAAAGCCCTGTTGTACTGCTGGCAGCAGCCAGTCGGGAGCGGTTTCGCTTTGTTCCAGACCTGCGGCCACCCCGGTCATCTGTTCGATCAACTCCGGCGTTGACGGTGACGCCGTCCCATTCGTGATGACGGCCGCGATTATCCGTTCAGACAGATCGGCTGCGGCAACACCGGCGACGAGGGAGCCCCAGGAGTTGCCGACGACGATGCATCTTTCGATATTGAGGGCGTCGAGAATCGACTTCAGGCATGCAACGGATTCCTCGACGGAAATTGGACGGCGGAGGGCATCCGATTCGCCGATTCCCGGCGGATTAACCAGCACAATCCGGTAGTCCGACGCGAAATGATCGAACTGGTAGCTCCACATTGACGCGTCCAGCATGAGGCTGGGCCAGAAAACCATAACCGGCCCGGCTTCGTTGCCGCCGGTACGAACGCTAACTTGACCGAACGCGGTCAATACCTTCCGTTCCTCAGTGTAAGTTTTCCAATTGCCCGTCGGAGGATTTGGTTTTTCATAATTAGTAGTGCTGAAAGTAACGTTTGACATTGAAAGCTCCGATTCAGTTTATGGTCGTACTAACGCCCGGCGGTGACTTCTGGCGAGTGGGGCCCGAGTTATCGTCTGCCTCATTCAAAGGCAAGTCGATAGGACACGATGCCTAGGGACCTCCATTTCTTGCGTCACCCTGCAGAAGCAGTCGCAGAAATCTACTCAGGCGATCTGAACGAGGGTAAGATGCGACTCTATATTTCGATCTTAACCGAGTCAAGATGATTCACGATCACCCTGCATCAATCCAGCCGAAGGCTTCATATCACCACGGCGACCTGCGCTCCGCCCTTGTCATAGCCGGCGAAGCTGTTCTTGAGGAGCAGGGCGTCGGCGGCTTCACGCTAGCCGAATGCGCGCGGCGTGCAGGAGTGTCCAAAGCCGCGCCGGCGCACCACTTTGGAAACGTTCACGGGCTTCTCGCGGCGATTGCCAAGAAAGGGGCGGATGAACTGGTCGGGCGTCTCGAGGAGGCACTTGCCCTGGTAAAGGATGGGCCGGCGCAGCGGGTGAGGTGCGTCGCGCGCGTCTACGTTGATTTTGCGTTAGACCGCCCTGAGCGGTTCCGGCTCATGTTCGGGCCGGCACGTCCGAGCGATCAGCGCGGCGAGACGCTTGTCGCTTCGATGGATTGTGCTCTGTATATTCTCGAGCGGGAGATCGCAGCAGTGCGCCCAGATATCAGTAACCGCCGGGCCATCACCGTGTTCACATGGTCGTTCGTACATGGCCTTGCAATGCTGTTGCTGGATCGCCGACTCGCTAGATTGATGGAAGACGATTCGGCAGATCGGGAGGTGCTGATTTCCGAGGCCGTGCAGTTGCTGTCTTTCTAGGACGCTAACCGTTTGCAGCACCTCGGGCGTTGTTGGCGGGGAGTTGTGCGGGAAAGTTTTGCTATCACTGCTCATCCCGCCAGAGCGACTTATCCCACCGGGCGGAGCAGATTGACGGGGCTCGGTGCGCAGACACTTTGCTGCTCCGAACGGCGTCCGTTGATGGAAAGAAGGAACCCGTTGTTGATGCACAGGGACACCCGGTAGCAGAAACAGCCGGCAATCCGCCACATGTTGTGATGCCAGATAGTCCGCCGCACCCGAAGATCGGGACAAAGTTATGCGCTAGCCAGCACGCGATCGATACATTTTTGATACCGCGAGAACCCTGATTCGATGACACCTATGAAGGCACTATTTTTTTCGGCCTCTTTGCTTTTTGCTCCGTTGATCGCCCACGCGGAAATCAGTCACGATACGTTTTGCTTTGGTTCGGGCGGGGCGAAATCGACCAACTTCGAGTTGCAAACCTATTCTGATTCGTCGAGCAAGTTGTCGTGGGGGTTTGTCCGGTACCAGAACTCGCGGCAAGCCATTCCGTTGATCCTGGCCGAATCAGCTTCGGAAACACTCGACAAGAATGCCCCTGATGAAACTACCACGACGTGGATCGAGGTCTACGGAAGGCAGGTCACAGGTGAGTATCAGATGGTGAGTCAGGGAACAATGGTCCCTTCGATGGTTTATATCAACCGGAAAACCGGCAGGAAAACTGCGTTTATTTTGGAGTCCGGTGCCGCGACTGATACAGGCCGCTGCGGCTGGCAATGACAACGGACCCGAGCAACGATTTGCACATCTTGTGTTTGGTCCTATTGATGGCTAGTCGATCTGCGCTAGCGCCCGCAAATGTCTACGCTAGTGAAATCCAGAAGTAACTCGAAGGGCAGGGTTCGTGCTCCTGGCTTCGTTAGTCGGCAGAGGGTATTCGGATAACACCCCAAACGGTATCTGCAAAAACGAATTGTCGGCGAACGCATTCGCAGTCGAACCCGACGGCACGCGTCTCACAAGGCAATCAGGAATATCGATCCAACGCCGCCACGAACGAGTCGAACACCAGGCGAATCCGGGTTGGAACCGGGCCACGCTGCGGACGATAAACGTAGATTTCCCACGGCTCCGGCATAAACTTTTCCAGCACAGGGACCAATTGCCCCGTGGCGATATACGGATCGGCCAGATACGCGGGAATCTGGCCAAAGCCCATTCCCGCGAGGATCGCCTGACATTCGGCGTCGCCGTCGTTGCTGATAAAACGCGGTGCGCCAGGAATGATTTGGGCGCCGTTCGCAAAGTACCAAGGCCACGCCTTGCCGGCGGTTACGTCTCGCAAGGCCGTCGTTGGCAAGTCGTGCAACTGTTCGATGCGGGCAGGCTTGCCGTGGCGCGCGATCAGTTCCGGAGTGCCGACAACGTGAAATGCCGGCGCTGCGACGCGGCGGGCCACGAAACGGTTGTCATGCAACGGACCGAAACGCACGCCGATATCAATGCGGTCATCGACGACCGCAACACGGGCGTCGCTCAGATGCATATCGAAGCGCAAGAGCGGATACGTGCTGGCGAGATTTTCCAGCGTGGGCATCAACCATCGGCGGCCCAGCATCACGGGCGCCGTCAGGCGAACGATGCCTTCCAGTTCCTGCGCCTCCCGCACAGGTGCCTGCAGGAACAATTCGTCCAGCTCGCGGACACTGGCTTTCGCGCGGACCGCAAGCGCTTCGCCGTAAGTCGTGACCTGGATTCCGCGAGTATTGCGGTGAAACAATACTTCGCCGTGCAGCCGCTCCAAATCCTGAATAGCGCGCGTGACTGCCTGCGGCGAGATGGCAAGCTGCGCAGCCGCCTCCTTGAAGCTTTGCGACTCAGCCGCAGCCACGAAGATACGCAGCATTTCGAGCCGATTTTGCACGATTGACTATTCCACAAAAAGGAATTGTCTAATCGTAACATTTCCATTTACCGGTATAGGCGACCTTTCTACACTCGTGTTCATGCAGTCTTCATTCATCTCGCTACACGAGGAAAAATCATGAGCAACAATATCGCAGGCAAGGTCGTCGTCATTACGGGTGCAAGCAGCGGTTTGGGCGCAGCCACGGCGCGCATGCTGGCTGCACGCGGCGCTTCGGTGGTGCTGGGTGCACGTCGGCTGGAAATGATGAACGCGCTGGCAGACGAGATTCGCGCCGCCGGCGGCAAGGTCGAAGTGGTCGCTACCGACGTGACCAGTGCGGCACAGGTGAAAAATCTGATCGACACCGCCGTGAAGACCTTTGGACGCATCGACGTGCTGGTCAACAACGCTGGCCTGATGGCCATCGCTCCGATGAGCGAAGTTAAAGTCGAGGAATGGGACCGCATGATCGACATCAACGTCAAGGGCGTGCTGTACGGCATCGCCGCCGCGCTGCCGGTCTTCCAGCAGCAGGGCAGCGGACACTTCATCAACATTGCATCGGTGGCGGGCGTGAAGGTCTTCAGCCCTGGCGGCACGGTCTACAGCGGTACGAAATTCGCCGTGCGTGCGATCTCGGAAGGCTTGCGCCATGAAGTCGGCGGTTCCATCCGCACCACGACGATCGAGCCGGGCGCAGTCGATTCCGAACTGAAACTGGGCAGTAGCCACGAGGAAAGCAGCAAGTTCGTCAAGGAGTTCTACAAGCTGGCCATTCCTGCCGATTCGGTGGCGCGAGCGATTGCGTATGCCATTGATGAACCCGCAAACGTGGACATCAACGAAATCGTGCTGCGACCTACTGCGCAGGATTTCTGAACCACCATCGTCGTGCGCCGAGCCCGCCGTGTATGCGGCGGGCTCAGACGGCGCTTTGCGATGACGTTACCCGCCGTAAAGACGCTGGTTTGGCTCCGGTCGACACGCAGCGGCAAGCCGTTGCGTATACGCCGCTTTAACTCGTCCGAACAGGCGGCTGACGACCCGCTAACTGCAGACGCCAAGGCGATGGCGTTCGATAGCATGCCAGCCGATCCATCCGAAGTAAATGTGTCAGACTCCACGGAATACAGTACGCAGCCCCTTCTATCGAACGGCTGACACGGAGTCGTCATGACCAGCAAGCATGCGGAGTTTCCTGGCGAGTCGGATGAAGACCAACCGCCACTGCCTACGCCAGAACTTGAGAAGCGGCGTCACCAGATTTATCCCACGCTCAGCGAGGCAGACATACGCCATGTCGCCCGCTTCGGCGAGAAGCAGCAATTCGCCGATGGTGCGCAGGTGCTACGCGCCGGCATACCGACGGGTGGCATTCTGGTTCTTCTCCAGGGGTGTATCGCCCTGTATTGTCACGATGGCTTCGAGAACGACTCGCGCATCATCACGTTAGGGGGCGGCCAGTTCTCCGGCGACATTGGGCAATTGTCCGCGCGCCCCGAAATGGTAGACGGAATAGCGATAGGCGACGTGGAGGTAGTCCGTCTGTCATCCGAGAAGTTGCGCGCACTGATCGTCGCCCATGCCGAGCTTGGCGAACGCCTCGTCCGGGCGCTGATACTGCGCAGTGTGGCGTTTCTGGAGAGGAATTCCGGCGGGCCGGTCATCATCGGTCCGCGTGGTCATGGCCGCATCCACAGCTTACAGAGTTTTTTGACGGCCAACGCCCACCCGCATACGGTTCTAGATCCGCTCGAAGACGAACGGGCGGCACGACTGGTCGCGCACCTTCAGCCGGCTCGGGAAGACTGGCCGCTGGTGATTTGTCCGGCTATCGGCGTGAGCAAGAATCCGACCATCGTCGAACTGGGTCGCAACATCGGCCTGCTACGTCCTTTGAGCGAAGATAAGGTTTGGGACGTGATCGTCGTCGGCGCGGGTCCCGCCGGTTTGGCGACGGCGGTGTACGCAGCGTCGGAGGGTTTGTCCGTGCTGGTGCTGGAAACACGCGCCTACGGCGGACAGGCCGGCGCGAGCGCACGTATCGAAAACTACCTCGGGTTCCCCACCGGGGTCTCGGGCGGCGCGCTGACAGGCCGTGCCTATGTCCAGGCGGAAAAGTTTGGCGTCGAGATCGCCATCCCTGCACCGGCCGGGCGCCTGTATTGCGACAGCTATCCGCTTCAGGTGGAAATGTGCGGCAGCCTGACCCGGCTCAAGGCGCGCACCGTGGTGCTGGCCTGCGGGGCGCGTTATCGCCGGCCGTCACTGGGCAATCTCAAACAATTCGAAGGCAAGGGCGTGTACTACTGGGCATCCCCCGTAGAAGCCCAATTGTGCTCGATGCAGGAGGTCGTGCTCGTCGGCGGCGGCAATTCAGCCGGGCAGGCCGCGGTCTATCTTGCCGGTCACGCGGCGAAGGTTCACCTTCTCATCCGCAAGGGCAGCCTGGCGTCGAACATGTCGAGCTATCTGATCGACCGGATTGAAGCCACACCAAATATCGAGTTGCATACCCATTCTGAAATCGTAGGGCTGGTCGGCGATGAAGAGGGCGTGACGCAGGTGCAGGTTCGCAACTCCCGCAGCGAGGAGGAGCGCACTTTCGATATCTGCAGGGTATTCCTGTTCATAGGCGCCGATCCCAACACCGGATGGCTCGGCGACTGCGGCGTCAACGTCGACCGGCATGGCTTCATTCTCACCGGTCCGGATGTCGAGGGGAGCCGGGATCAGATGCAATATCGGTTGAACCTGCAGACCAGCGTGCCCGGCGTATTTGCGATCGGTGATGTTCGCGCCGGTTCCACCAAACGGGTCGCGGCAGCCGTCGGTGAGGGCGCGGCAGTCGTGGGGCAGATTCATCAATTTTTGACCTGGCAGCGCGAGTGAACGAGGTGACTCGGATTCTCGTGCTGTTCTGACATCGTCCGCATGGATCGCTGATCAGGTACGAATGTTGCGTTTCACGGTGACTCATCCTCGAGAGCGCCGTCATGAAAAGCGATTCCTCTTCCGTTGCACCCACGGACGAGTTGGCGACTATCCCCGATACGTCGAGCCCCGCCTACGCAAGCGGGCATCCGCTTACCAAGGTATTCGACAGGTTCGCAAGTCTCGTCACGCGATGGGCCGGCTCTCCGGCGGCATTCTGCTTTGCAGTAGTGACGGTCATTGCGTGGATCGTTACCGGTCCGATTTTCCATTACTCCGACGGTTGGCAACTCGTGATCAACACGGGAACGACCATCGTCACATTCCTGATGGTGTTTTTGATCCAGCAAAGCCAGAACAAGGATAGCGTTGCGCTGCACATGAAGCTGAACGAGCTTTTGTCGTCGCATCGCTCGGCCGACAACAACCTGATCGGAATCGAAGACGCGTCGGAAGAAGAGTTGCGACGTCTGGCGGCCGCCTATCTGCGACTATCGACGAAAAATCCAAGCGACGAAGATCTGAGAAAAAAGGCGGCGGATCTTGAAGCGTGTCAGCAGCCGCAGGATCGCAGTGGCAAGAAAGCGGTCGCAGACCAGGCCAGTTGAGCGGGCCTGGAGCGAATCGCGCCATGGCTTCGTTGAAAACCTTATTGGCAATTCGAGCGAGTCGTGCGTGCGCGGCACATGCGGCGAACAAAACCCCATACCTCTAGTCACGCTTATCTAACGGCGATCTGTCACAAAGCTAAACAAACGTAATCTGCGCAAAGGCTGCCGGGAATGACAGAAAAAATCGAAGTAGATGTTGCGATCATCGGAGCGGGAACTGCCGGAATGAAGGCCCTGCGCCAGGTCAGAGATGCAGGCAAAACCTTTGTGCTGATCGAGCGTGGCGAGCTCGGCACCATGTGCGCGCGGGTCGGTTGCATTCCCTCGAAGGCCGTTCTGCATGCGAGCGATTTGATGGCCGCGGTCTCCGGGCAGTATGGCAATCACGCTCCTCAAGTGAGCGAAATCGCGAACCGGCTATGGCTCGCTGCGCGAAAGACACGCGATGAATCGGTCGAAGCAATGGCGCGTGAAACGCGCGATCTCGCCGGCAATGGACTTTTACTCGGTGACGCACGCGTGACTGGCACGAACGAACTCGACGTCGGCGGCGTGATCGTCCGCGCGACGGCGATCGTTATCGCGACGGGCTCCGCTCCGATTGTCCCCGAGAAATGGAGCGCATTGGGTAGCGGAATTCTCACTACGGATTCGTTATTCGACCTCGACGAGTTGCCGTCGAGTATCGGTGTGATTGGACTGGGGGCCATCGGGCTCGAAATGGGCGTTGCATTGAGTCGCCTCGGCGTACGAGTGACTGGTGCGGATCAAGGCAATGTCATCGGCGCGATCAGGGATCCAGAAATAGCCGCGGCGGCACGCCGGCAAATTGGCCTCGAAATGACACTGTGGCTCGATGCTCCCGTCGAGTTGAAGCGTCACGCCAGCGGATTTTTCGCGCTTGAGTCAGGCGACACGCAGCAGCGGCGCGCGGAAGTGGAATGCGTACTCGTGGCGTTGGGCCGTCGAGCGGCGCTGAGTGGGCTAGGACTGGAAAACGCCGGCATCGAGGTGAACGAGCACGGCAAGGTTGAATTCGATCCGCAGACCATGCGTATAGGAAATTCAAGTTTCTATATTGCCGGCGACGTCGACGATGATCGGCCGTTGCAGCACGAAGCGGCGGACGAGGGCAGTATCGCTGGCTGGAACGCTGCGCGGCACGAATCGAACAACGCGTGGCAGCGCCGTGTGCCGCTGTCCATTGCATTTACGAATCCGGATATTGCCGCAATCGGTCGTCCGTTTGACGAGTTGCCCGCCGGCACGCTGGTGGTAGACGGGAAGGGCGACGACAACGCGCGCTCCGGAATTGTCGGGCAGAACGAAAACAAGCTGCGCCTTTACGTCGAGCCGCACAGCGGCAAGCTGCTGGGTGCTGCGTTGTTCTGCGGCGCTGGCGAGCATCTCGCCCATCTCCTCGCATGGGCAGTTCAGCGGGAAGAAACGGTAGAAGGACTTCTGCGGATGCCGTTCTATCATCCAACCGTCGAAGAACTCGTGCAGACCGGGTTGCGGAATGCTGCGTCAAAGTTGGGCAATGCGAACGGCGTGGAGCTTGCGCCGGCTTCTCGCGAATAGTTAACCACGGCACAAAAGCGAAGTGGAATAAAAATGGCAGTCGCTAACTAGAATCCGCGACACGTTTGTCGCGCTGCAAAAGCCGTAGTCGATATGGTGAAAGAGTGTGAGCCGACAATCGACGTCGTCGATCATGACTTGGCCGATAGGCCCGACTTCGACGCGGCAAAGGCTCTGCTGACCCTGCATGGAGCGGAGTAGCCGACACTCGTCGCGCTAAGTCGGTACTCGGCGGGATTCATCCGGTTTTTTGTGAAGCCGGTGGTGATCGAGGAACTAGTGGACTATCTGGCGTCGAGATGAGCGGGCATTGTAAGCCGCTCGCGGAGGGGCACGTGGATGCCCTATTTACTTCAAACAATCCCGCCTAAACCACGGTCTGTGCGGTTCTGGATAATGTGGTTCAATTTCTCCAGCGACATCGGCTTGGTCAGGTGAAAGTCGAAACCTGCGGCAAGCGCCCGCGATTTGTCGGATTCCGCGGCATAGCCTGTGAGCGCAACGAGAATGACGCCAGCCAGCGCGGTGTCGCCCCGAATCGCGCGTGCCACGTCGAAGCCGTCGACGTCCGGCATGCCGACATCGATAATTGCTACCTCAGGACGGGTTTCGGAAATCAGGCGGATCGCGTCGCGGCCGTTATCGATGGTGTTCACGTTGTGGCCTTCGAGTTCCAGCAATAGTGCCAACGCCACTAGCGCATCCTGATTGTCGTCGACCAGCAGCACGCGAACCGAACCGGGCAGCGAGTCGCGCGGCCTTGGTTCCACCGCAACGGATGTAGGCGCTTCCCGCAAAATCGGAAGTTGCAACGTCACCTCCGTTCCTGTGCCGGGCCCGGCGCTTTGCAGGGAGATAGTCCCTCCGTGCAGTTCCACCATGCGCCTCGCAACGGCAAGACCGATACCGAGTCCGCCCTCCGAGCGCGCATTATTTCGGGCCGACTGTGCGAACAGTTCGAAAATATGTGGTTGTGCGGCGGGATCGATACCGATGCCATTATCTTTCACGCGGACAGTCACGGCGCCGCGTACGCCTTGCTCCTGGTCATAGCACTCGGCAATCACGCTCATTTCGATGACGCCGCCCGCTGGTGTGTACTTCGCCGCATTCGACAGCACATTGCCCAATACCTGGCTCAAACGAACATGGTCTGCATAGACGGGGATGGGAGCGTCCAGTCCGTTTATTCTTAACGTATGCCGTCGCGAGTCGAAATGATGCTTGACCGTGGTTATAGCATCGAACGTGATGTCGTTGAGAGACGTATCGCTGTGACGGATGGCGAGTTTGCCGTGCTTGAGTCGCGCCGCATCCAACAGATCGTCTACCAGGGTACGGAGATGCCGGACCTGTCGTTGCGCCACGGTCAGCACTTCAACGGCCGCAGTATTGTCGGCGCAGAGTTTCTTCGCGGCGCCAATTGCGCTGTCGATCGGCGCCATCGGATTGCGAAGTTCATGACCGAGCATGGCGATGAATTCGCCGTGTCGCTGATCGTTCGCGATACCGTTGTCGCGTTCATTCACGACGGTCAACGCCGCACCGGCGAACAGTGCCAAATTGGACAGCAGCCGTACATCTTCCCGGTCGAACTGATGTTTTGGGTCGTGCGACATCACCCAGATCGCGCCTAGTTGCGTGCCATTGCTTGCTATCGGGACCACGAGCCCTTCGGGCACCTCGACCTCCGGAAAGCGGAGGCTCGGGAACCAGTCCTGCGGTTTGACGAACAGTTGCGGCTCGCCCGCCTGCAACGTGATGCCACACGGGCATTCGTCCCATGCGGTTGCCTTGCCGCGAAGATCTGCGCAAAGTCCCGCCACGGCGAGCCATCTGAACTGGCGGCTTTCGCCCACGATCTCAAGCAGGCTCATACCCGCGCTGCCGGCCTTGCAGAGCGATAACGCCGCCTGCGAAATCTCGTCGAGAAGATGTTCGCGCAGTCCGGTTTGAGCCGCGGCAAGCCGCACCAGTGCAGCATTCTCTGCGGCGTGGTCGGGCTGCCTTGCTGGTCGCGACGAGAGGTCTTCGCGGCCGTTGAGTGAGCGATAGCGTTCCATGAAGATGAGCCGCGTCCGAAATCGGAATAGCCGAAGGCAAGGATGGGGGCCGGCAAACATTGACTGTACCGTGCGGCCGTCGGCGAATCGCCGGGTTGTATAGGAACTTACAGGCCAGCGCTAACATTTTGCCACGGCCGCAAGATGGACGTGCTACGGAAATTGCAGCCAGAACGTCGCTCGGGAAATTGTGCGGATGAGGAGCCGGGAATAGGATAACAACGGTCAAACTTGCCGTCCCAAGCGGCGTCCGTGTAAGCATTGCGCGTACAGTGCCGCAAAAAATGGAGTCAAGGCTGTTGCAGCGCGCGCAGGATCGTCAGCAATTGCAGCGCAGAAAACGGCTTCGACAGAAAAGCGTGAACCGGAACGTTAGGTCGGCGCGCTCCTGCGGACGTCATGACGACCGGAATGCTGGAAAGCGAAGGAACCGCGAGTAGCGCGAGGACGAGTGCGACGCCATCCATATGCGGCATCATGACATCCGACACGATGATGTCGGGCCGCTCTCGCGCGATTTCAATCATCGCATATCGGCCATCTTCAGCCGTGCTCACCCGGTATCCATCCCCGGTCAGGACCGTCGTAAGTGCTCCGCGTAAATTTTCATCGTCTTCGACGAGTAGTACTAACGTCATGAGAGCTCCCTTTACCCGAATTATTCGCAAGGGGTATTCCCGCGCGCAAGGAGGCATCAGTCGAAACAAAAGGCTTGAACTGGCCTAAGAGCCATGCAATTTATGACTGGACGATTGAGCCGTCTTGACGGTGACGCCCATGATGGAGGCGGACAGCTCCGCGCCCAGCAGAAAAACCGCCGCCGAGAAAAACAGCCACAACATCAACATTGCAAGTGACCCGGCCGCCGCAAAGGAACCCGCGTTTTGCGCGTGTGAGAGGTAAAAGCCGAACAGGTGTCGTCCCGCGGAAAATAGCATGGCTGACACCAGGCCACCCGTGAATGCGTAGTCGAACGGGACGTGCCGGTCTGGCAGCCATTTAATCAAAATGCCGAAGCCGGCTGTTAGCACGACCAGTCCGAACATGAACTGCAAGGCGGTCGCGAGCATGGCCAGATCGACGCTACCGAGCACGGTATGTCCTATTGTCTGGATGGCGGCGTCGAGCACGAGGGAGACGACAAGCAGAAAGCCGAACCCCATCACGAGCGCGAAGGAAATGAGTCTTGCGCGCAGAAGAAACGCGAAACCTGAGATGCCTTTCGGCGGTTCGACCTTGAACACGAGGTTAAGCGCCGAATTGAGCGACGAAAACGTCGCCGACGCGCCGACAACGAGGAAAACGACAGACAGGATGGTGGCAATGCCGCTGCCGGACGTGCGATGGGCGTGAGCGACGATATCCTGCATCGCGCTAGCGGCTTCCGGGCCGGTGACGTTTTTTATCTGGCCGAACAACCGTCCCTGCGCGGTGTCGGGTCCAAAAAACCAGCCGGCAACGGCGAGAACGATGAGTAATGTCGGCGCAAGCGAAAAGGCAGAGTAGAAGGCGATGCCGGCTGCCAGCGTTGCACAGCGGTCCGAGAGGAAACTGGAAATCGCCTCGCGGAACGTGTGGAAAAGGCCTCGACGATGGATGTGACTAGCTGGCATTGTTGCCTGCGGGAGTTTGGGTAGGGAATTTGCTTGCTGGCCGGAGCCTCTAACTTCGCTGCTTTACTCGAAACCAACAACGACTTCCGTCGTCTGTCATCGGTCGGCCGTTGGCTTTCGGATAATGCTGATCTCGCCGTTACGTTCCAGAATCGCAGCTTGCACCTTGTCGAGCGCTTCTGTACCGAGCTCTTTTCGTACGGTTTCGAGAATGTCGGTCTGCGAGACCAGTGCGGCCAGCATTTGTTGTCTATCGAAGTTTCCGTCGCGGTATAACTGGCGTTCCACGCCCCCCACTAACACTTCCAGTGCGTGAGACCGGACACAGGCCCATGCTAACGCTCGATGCATGAGCACGATGACAAGCGATGCAATGAATGTTGGCAGCGCGGGAGATGCGCCGACTATCGCACGGCTCATCGTCGCACCTAACAGGATGGCGACGACATAATCGAACGGTGAGCGTTGCCCGAATGAGCGGCGACCGGAAATCCGGATAAAGACTAGCGCCGCGAGAAATGTTGCGGCCGCGCGTGCCGCCATCTGAAGCGAGGAGAGGTCTTTTCCTTCTCCAAACAGCACGACTAGTGCATCCACGATCGCCTCCCTGTTTTTCGTAGGTCTTTGCGGAGATAGTCTTCGAGCGATGGATTCGAACCGCTCCTCTTCACATTTGGGTGTGTCGGCGGAGGGCACTAGCCCGGCACTTTCCCAAGAAATCCCGGCAGCCCTGCCGCAGCTTTACTTTTCGCCAGTTCGATTGCCTTTCGCTGAACGGCGAGGAATTCGTCTTCGGTTTCAGGGTTGGGCAAACACGTACGAAAGAAGTCCGCCCACCTGAACTCTTCGAGCGGCACGGTGGTTTTCTCATAGCCGCCGGCGTCTCGCACTGATGCGGCGAGGCTGCGAAATACATCGTCCTCGAGATCCCAAACATGTTCGGGTATATCCGCAAAGCTTTTCCTCTGCCCCGCTGAGTTATACGGGTAAGTCCAGCGGTTGTTGTCCATCAAAAGCCAGAAGTCCTGATACGACAACCGCGATAGATCGGCCACGAGAACGGCCGGCATCGTGTCAATTCCTGCGCGCCGCAAGGCAGTTGCGACATGGTGATGGTCGATCGCAAACGGCTGTTCGTCCGGTCCAAGCACGAGCGGAACCGGCTTCTCGGCGATGGCCATTTTCAGGTCCTGTCCAGACAGCGATTTGTAGAACTGGGTCTTGCGACGTATCTCGCGAAGGCCGTGTGTAAGCTGAGTCGGGCGTATGTCTTTGATGGCGACGGCTTTCATCAAACCCTTCCTGTAAGGAATGGAAATTTCGTTGTGCCGGGAGGTTGCTGTAGCGCGCCTTCGCCTGCATAGCATGTAATGCGACGTCGAAGAAAATCCATTACTACCTAAGCTTGGCCGGTCATCGGGCTTGCGAGTTGCAGCGTCGATACTCGGCGTCTTACCTATCGGCATCAGCATATTTTGCGCCAGAGCGAAATTAATGAAGGTCGTCAAGGCGCGGACTTCATGACGCTTTGCAGCATCAAAATGGTGATGCTTTTGATGGCGCCTTAGTTCGTCCGTTCCTCTTGCGCTGACGCCGGTGGAGATAGCTACCCGACGTCGTCTATCAAAGGCGACGCATGGCAAAGTTAGGGGTTCGCAACTTGCTACAGCAGGCAGTAGATGCAGCGTCCTGCGATAGTAGCCGTAAGACTCCCGCTATTTGGTACGATTGTTCGAGTCAAAAGGATAGATGCGCAATCGTGCGTATCAAAGTTCGCGCCGCATTGCGCGATGCCGATTCATCGAAGCCCATCATGGAGTTCCGCGTACTCCCGTACGCTGACGAGAAAATGGAAAAAGGACGGTTTTCGGAAGACTCTTCGGAAGCGCTGGCACGCGACCTTGGCGCGATCGCTCGCATTGATGCGGTTCCGTCCATGCTGCGCATGATTTGCGACGAGACCGGTATGGGTTTCGCTGCGGTCGCGCGGGTCACGGACACGACCTGGACCGCGTGCACGGTCCACGACAATATTGGCTTCGGTTTAAAGGCCGGTGGGCAACTCGAGCTTCAAACCACGCTGTGCTTCGAGTCAAGAGCCATGAACGCGCCGATCATAGTCGATCATTTCAGTACCGATCTGACCTACAAGAGTCACCACACCCCGGCTATCTACAAGCTTGAAAGCTATATTTCCGTTCCTATCGTCACGCCGAGCGGAGAATATTTCGGCAATCTGTGTGCGATCGATCCGCGTCCAGCTAAAGTTTCCGAGCCACGAGTCGTGCGCATGTTCGAGGTGTTCGCCAATCTGATCGCCATGCAACTGGATAGCGAACAGCGCCAATGGAGCACCGAGGCGCTGTTGAAAGACGAGCGGTCCACCGCAAATCTTCGGGAACAGTTCATCGCTGTGCTGGGCCACGATCTGCGTAATCCGTTGTCTGCAGTCGCCGCGACTGCGGAACTGCTGATTCGCCGTCCCGCTGATCCGGATCTCGTCGGAGCGGGCCAGCGGCTCAAGCGTACAGTTCACCGCATGACGCGGCTCATCGACGACGTGATGGACTTTGCGCGTGGCAGACTCGGTACCGGCATTATGGCTTCGATCCAGAAGGTCGATGATCTCGCAACGCCTTTGCGCGGCGTGATCGACGAGTTGCGTGTTGCGAATCCGTCCCGCGACATAGAAATCGATCTTGCCATTGATCGATCGGTTGAATGTGATGTCCCTCGCATGCAGCAACTGCTTTCCAATCTGCTTGGGAACGCGTTGACCTACGGCGCGACTCACGCCCCTGTGCGCGTTCGCGTTGCTATTGAGGATGGCTGGCTAGTTTTGACCGTCGCCAATGATGGCGAGCCGATACCCTCGCACGTATTACCCAAGGTGTTCGAGCCATACTGGCGACCGCCTTCGAGTCTGCCGGGTGGCGGCCTGGGTTTGGGGCTTTATATCTGCAAACAGATCGTTCTGGCTCATCGCGGGACATTGGAAGCCTGTTCGGACACAGTGAACGGAACGTGCTTTACCGCGAGCATTCCGGTTGGCCCAGTTCCAGCGGCGATAGGCGGCGACTCGAAGAAAGGTGGCTAAGACCGCCGTGGTGGTGCGGTCCGAGTTTTACGCCACGCAAGCAATCGAAGTAGGCCCTGCCTTCGCTGAATAGCGGCGCCGCCGACGATTTGCCGGGCCCTGATGATTGACCCGTAACCCGTTCAGAATTCTTCTTCGTCCGGCTCCGGCCCACGTGTTGGACCTGCGGGCGCTGCAATCCTGACGGTACGTCCCGTGCGCGCCGATTCATAGATCGCTTCTACAATCCGCTGATCCTGCAGACCCTCTTCGCCAGGCGTGTGAGGCGTCTGTCCGCGCACGACGCAAAGCGACATGTGGTCGATCTCTCTGGCGAACTGATTCACCGGGTCGATCTTGATTTGCGTCACGGCGTTTTTTCCGTCGAACAATTCGCCCCTGCGCAACTGCAATCCGTTGTAGCCGAAAGCCGGATTCATTTCGGCCCAGCCATGTGCGCCCTGCAGACGGAAAAAGCGCGATTCGTGACTCGCATAACTCGACATACAAGTAGCCGTAAAGCCGCTGGGAAAACGCAGAACGAACTGCACGGACTGTTCGACTTCCGTGAAACGCGGATCATCCTTCGGCTGCACTGTCATCGCTGTGACTTCGAACGGCTCTTCGCCACTGAGAAAGCGTGCTGCATTCAGGCAGTAGATGCCAACGTCGGGCATCGGTCCGCCGCCCGCGAGAGCCCGTTTTAGACGCCACTGCGTGGGGTCGCCCGCGTTCTGCGAGTTGCCCGCGATAAATTCGTGCAAGTTGCCAAGCTGATTCTCCCGGACCCACTTCGCAATCATTCGATCCATTGGCTCATACTGACTGCGGTAGGCGATCATCAACAGGCGTCGCGCGCGCTTGCATGCGTCGATCATCTTCTGGCATTCGGCGCTGCTGATCGCCATGGGTTTTTCGCACAGAACGTGTTTGCCGATGGACGCCGCGCGCATTGTGTATTCGGCATGCATTCCATTGGGAAGCACGATATATATGACCTGCACCTCGGGATTGTCGGCGAGTTTCTCGAAGGACGAGTAATCGTAGATGGCCGTCTGGCGCACACCATACTGACGCGCGATCTTCCTTGCCTTTTCTGCGTCGCCGCTAACCAGTGCCACCACTTTCGAGTATTTACAGGCCGACAATGCGGGCAGGATCTGGTTCAAGGTGAGACGTCCGAGGCCGACAATCGCATAGCCGACACGCCGATCCGGTTCAGCGTTAGGATCGGGCGTGTTTTCAGCCTGCTCGGTGGTCGTGTCCTGAATCAAGGGCAGTTTGACGCTGTTCGGCGTGCCGGGCGTTGAGGCTGCGGCCCATGCCGTGCCGCCGGCTCCAGCCATGAAAACAGCAGCGACGCCGGAACCAGTTTGTTGCAGAAAGCCGCGTCGGCTTCGTGCCACAGTGGGTGAGTCGCTCTCGCTGTGTTCGCTTGAGGAATCGGTGCTGCTTTCAATGATTTTGGCAGTCATAGAAATCGCTCCGTGCAGATGGGGTGCTTGCTTATTGGCCAACCGGCAAGGTCACGGCACTCCGCGAAGTTTCGTCGGAGGCCGTCTGAGTCGTCCTGCGCCGCACTGTCCGATAACGCGAGGCGACGGCACCTGCTGAGCACGGTGCATTGCTGATTGCGCCCGATATCCTGGCTTTAATGCACCTGCTTGTCGGATGCGGTAACGAGCTTCCGTTAGGCAGGAAAAGATAGCTGCGCTAAGGTCGCATCGGACGACCGTAGCGCTGCTGTGTCCATCATCCATTCGACTCAAGCCACGCTGCGCTTTCCACCGCACGGCTGCGGTCAAGGCAGGTGGTTACCGCCCGTCACGCCATACACTTCGCCGGTGACGAAGCTCGATTCCTGCGAAGCCAGCAGGACATATATGGGCGCCAGTTCCGCCGGTTGACCGGGGCGTTTCATCGGTGCTTCAGAACCAAACTTCTCGACTTTGTCCTGCGGCTGACCGCCGCTCGGCTGAAGCGGCGTCCAGACAGGTCCAGGCGCGACCGCATTCACACGAATGCCCTTGCTGATAACCTGTTTCGCGAAGGCATGGGTGAACGCAGTGATCGCGGCTTTGGTGGAGGCATAGTCGAGCAGCCCGGGACTCGGCTGATAGCTCTGGATCGACGTGGTGTTGATGATGGTCGCGCCGGGAGGCAGGTGGGGAAGGGCGGCCTTGCACAACCAGAACATCGCGAATACGTTGGTACGGAAGGTCGCTTCGAGCTGCTCTGTCGTCAGATCGGCGATCTCTTCGACGTAAGTCTGCTTGCCTGCGACATTAACGAGAATGTCCAGACCGCCGAGCTTTTTCACGGACTCGCTAACGAGTTGCTTGCAAAACGCTTCATCGCCGATGTCGCCCGGCAGCGCCACGGCTTTGCGACCGGCGTCCTCGATAAGCTTGACGACCTGGCGGGCGTCGGCTTCTTCGCTCTCCAGATAATTCAGCGCGACATCCGCGCCTTCACGGGCGAAGGCGATCGCAACCGCGCGACCAATCCCGCTGTCGGCGCCCGTAATCAACGCGCGTCGACCAGCTAAACGTCCAAAACCCTTGTAGCTCGACTCACCGTGATCCGGCGGCGGCGTCATGTCCTTCGCGAGGCCCGGCGCCGACTGTGGCTGCTTTTCGAAGTCCGGCTGCGGATACTGAGTACGGGGATCGCGCATTGAAAACTGGTTATCTGCATTGCTCATCGCGTGTCTTCCTTGAAATTGTGTGGAGCGGGGCGCTGACCCCGGGGGCGTACTTGGTTTGAGCAAGGGATATTCCTGGCGGGCAGCGATCCTTGGATCACTGCGTTTGACGACATGCAGATGCGGGAGGACGAACGATAATGGCCTGCTGGCCTTTGAACGAATATGGTTTTGCAGGCGAGGCACATCGATGTGCTGCCTCGTTAGCACTATCTGAATGCCATGTCTGATGCGATGGAATGAATTAGCATCACGGCGAGTGAGCAGCGGAGTTTTTAAAGCCACCGCTCACTCGCTCGACAACGACTACTGTCCAAAATAAACCGACTTGGCACCAGATGCATCGCCGTTATGGGCGCGTGACGGCGAGGATCTCGAAATACCTGACGAGGACGTATCGGTTGCTACGCCGCCGTAATCCCCATTCTCAGTCTGCCGAACCTGCTGCGAGCCAACGCGAGCCTCTGCGGCTTGTGCCTCTCGCGGGTATGACGTCTGGTCTCCGACGGAATTGTTATAACCCGCCTGTTCGACGTTACGCTGATCGCTTTTGACCTGCGCGCGGCTCAACGAATCGTTTTGCTGCGGCATATTCGACTGGGCGAGCGCAGCAAGCGGCATCGCAGCAAGAGCGGCAATCGCGACAAGATGTGTCCTTAGCTTCATTGTCATTCTCCATGAGTTGAATTGCCCCGAACCTTGCGCATGCGCCGTGCCAGCCGGCTAGTTAGGGCGTGCCGCGTTGTTATTTTTATAGGTCGTGGTCCGCGCAATTCGGATCAGACTCATTTAACGGTCGCTAGAACTGACCACGCACTACGACTGACGCGCTTGTGACTGCCTGTCAGGCAGTCAGCCGATAGTCAGGTTCAACGAACCTCGGCAGCCGCCCACAATTCGGTCAAAGCGATCGAGATGCGCCGACGGTTAGGGCGCGATCCGTCGCCCCAACTGTCTATTTATCGCGATGCCCCGGAAGGACCGCGCCGAGCATCTGTTTGGCCGTTTCAACGATTACATTGTCTTCATCCGGATCGCCCTTCAGCAATGTCGATGCAAACGCTTTGGCCTGCGCCAGCGTGATGTGTGGGGGCAGTGGGGCGATGTTCGGGTCGGCCTTCACCTCGATCACGACCGGTCGATCCGAAGCAAGTGCTTCATCCCAGGCGGCGCCCATCTCTTCGTCGTTCTCGACGTAGATGCCTTTCAAGCCGATCAGCTCGGCAAACTTGTGGTACGGCACGGAAGGAATGTCCTGCGACGCTTCGAACTTCGGATCGCCTTCCATCGCGCGCTGCTCCCAGGTCACCTGATTCAGATCGCCGTTATTCAGAACCATGCAGATCCAACGTGGATCGGCCCAGTTCTTCCAGTACTTGGAGACGGTGATGAGCTCAGCCATATTGTTCATTTGCATCGCGCCATCGCCCACCAGACCAATCACCGGACGCTCGGGAAACGCAAACTTGGCGGCAATCGCGTAAGGTACCGCGGCACCCATCGACGCGAGTCCACCCGATAGTGAACACATCATGCCGCGTTGAACCTGGAGGTCACGTGCAAACCAGTTCGCGCAGGACCCCGAGTCGCTTGTCACGATCGAGTTTGCCGGAATGCGCTTTGATAATTCCCAGACCGTGCGCTGCGGATTGACGGCGTCCTTGCCGGGTTCATGCGCGCGTTTCTCGAGCGTCTTCCACCAGTCCTCGGTCCAGCCCTCTATCTTCTTGCGCCATGCGCGATCTTTCTTTCCATCGAGAAGCGGCAACAATGCGCGCAGCGTTTCGGCACTATCGCCGACGAGGTTGACCTCCATCGGATATCGCAGGCTTAACATGTCGGCCTTCATGTCGATCTGGACGCCCCGCGCCGCACCTTCTTTCGGCAGGAATTCGGCGTAAGGGAAGCCAGAGCCGATCATCAGCAGCGTGTCGCATTCCATCATGAGGTCGTAACTCGGCTTGGTCCCGAGTAATCCGATCGAGCCCGTCACCCACGGCAGATCGTCGGGCAATGCGGCTTTGCCGAGCAATGCCTTTGCGACACCCGCGCCGAGTTTTTCCGCGACGGCGATAACTTCGTCGGTTGCGTGCAACGCGCCAGCGCCGACGAGGATCGCGACTTTCTTACCCGCATTGAGGACGTCGGCAGCCTTTTGCAGATCGTCGGGGAAGGGCACAACCCGCGGCGCACGGTAACCGATCCCCGAATGGAGCGTGCCGTGCTTGCGTCCGGGGGCTTCGTAAGGCAAATCCTGTAGATCGTTCGGCAGGATGATGGCCGTGACCTTGCGCTCGGCTAACGACGTGCGGATTGCCCGGTCGACGAGATGGCGCACTTGTGCCGGCACCGAGGCCTGTTCGACGAATGCGCCGGCAACGTCCTTGAACATCGACACGAGATCGAGTTCCTGCTGGTAATGCCCACCAAGCGATGCACGCGCCTGTTGGCCCGCGATGGCAAGCACCGGCATGTGGTCCATCCGTGCGTCATACAAACCGGTGATGAGATGCGAAGCGCCGGGCCCCGAGGTGGCGATACACACACCAAGCTCCCCGGTGAACTTGGCGTGCGCGGATGCCATGAAGGCTGCCATTTCTTCATGTCGGACCTGCACGAACTCAATCGCCGTGTGGTCTTCTTTACCGCGTTTCTTCGCCGCCGACTGTGCGCGGTTCAGGGCACCAAATACGCCGTTAATACCATCACCGGGGTAGCCATAGATGCGACGTACGCCCCACGCGTGAAGTCGCTCGATGATGAAGTCGCCGACAGTTTCTGACATGAAGAACTCCTCGAAGGAAATGGCGTTGCCAGCTTCGGCGCAATCCGTCAGTCGGTGTCGCTTGCTCCGGAAATGCCCCAGCAGCCTTGTTGATCCGCTTTAACAAGCAAGCACTGTTCCGCGCTTTTTCAATCGGCAACCAGTTCCGCTAACTTGAAGGATCGAGTTCAGATGCATGTTCTGAAAGAGCCGCAAGGTAAGGCAGGAGGCAACTTGTCGGGTGGCAAATCGACATTCATCACTGACGCCGGTTCGGCTGCAGACTCAACCGCAGCCGAGGCCGGCTACATCAGCACGAGTTCGCAGCGCAACGTGGCCGTTTAAGAGGAGGGCTTCGTGGACAATGGTTTAAACGAAGCGGCGGAAATGTTCACCCCACCATTTCATTTCGATGGAGACAGTTCCGGAAGCAGGGCCAAAGCTCCATCAGCGGCCCGGCGCATAAGTGCTTCGTCGTTGAACGTTCGAGCGAGGACATACCCTCCCTGAATCAGCGCAGTCAGCGAAACAGCCAATGTCTCGGGATCGAGGTCCGCTCGGAACGCTCCTTCGGATTGGGCTTGCGCAAGCGATCGCGCAATGTGATTGCGCACAGCATCGAAGTAAGCGGCGATCGGTCTGCGAAGTTCCTCATGTTCGATTGAGGCCTCATGAACCAACCGGCCAAGCCGGCAGCCGCGGAACGCCTCTCTTTTGACGAGCAGGTAGTGGCGAACGGCCTCCAGCGGTGGGGTATCGGCCGCAAAAATTTCATCGAGACGTGCGATTTCCTCCTCCGCCGCTTCTGCCAGCGCGGCCTCCGCGATCGCGAGCTTCGACGGGAAATGGTGATAGAGGCTACCGGGCCTGGCGGCGCTCCGAGCCTGAATGTCGCGAGGCGACATGGCCTCGTAGCCGACTTCCCAAAGCAATGCTTTCGTCGCTTCTATGAGCTGGTCGCGTTTGGATGGCTTAGGCATCGGCCGTCGCCTTCGGGCTGTGCGTTTCAGCTGGAAAACGCGGGAGTTCCGGGTCCACTTCCTGGAAGATAAACAGGACATCCTGAGGCGCTAACTGCAGGCGCTCGCCGAACTGCCTGATCGCTTCATCCGCGATGACGGCGGCCGTGCCTTTCGGCCTCCCTTTCGAAATGACCACCTCGACGACAACGAACCGGTCGGTTCTGTCGGCTGTGTAGTTGGGATAGCGGGGATCCGCCAGCAGATCTTCAGGGTCGACGTCGAGAAAACGATGAAACAGATCGTCTCGCTGAAAACCGGCGGCCACCTGGGCTTCTATCATCGCCGCCGACAACTGGGACTTGTCGGCGCGGTCGAATCCGCGTCGGACGGTAAAGGTCACGAATGGCATTACATAATCTCCAAGGTTCAGGGCGTATCGGCCGTGACAAATGCGCGGGTTGCACACGTCAATTTTGGCGATACTACAATTTGACCTGTAGGTATGTCAAATAAAAATCCGGATCGGGCGGGGCGCGAAGGCTCGGGCCGGTACGTTATTCGACTTCAATCGGGGATGGTGGTGCAGCAGCTATGGACTGGAAGGAAACGGTCGACGCCCCCAGTACAAATGCAGACAATCGTTTTTAACGACGTTTCCGAGGGCTGGTGATTTCAGATTACGCCGACGCCGGGACGCACGACTCCCACTTCAACACGTCTATCAGCGCCCGCAATGCAGGCGTCACATGCCTGCTTGGATAGTAGAGGTGCGGCCCTTCAAAAGGCACCGACCAGTCGTCCAGGACTTGAACAAGTCGGCCTGTTTTCATGTGCGGCGAGGCTTTTGGCTCAAGCACCATTCCAAGTCCGGCGCCCGCTACAATTAAATTCACCGCGACTTCTGGATCATCAACGATGAGTTGACCTTCCGTCTGGGCGCGGAATGCTTTTCCATCGCGTTCAAGTGTCCATGGAAAAGTCCCGCCTCGGGTGAGGAGGCGATAGCTGATGCAGTTGTGGCTCCTCAAATCGGCCGGCGAACGCGGGCAAGAGCGCCGTTCCAGATAAGCTGGCGCAGCGACAACGATCATGCGTGTGTCAGGACCTACGCGGACAGCGACCATATCCTGATCGAGATGCTGGCCCCACCTGATCCCCGCATCGAAACCACCCTGAACAAGATCCACCAGTCGGCTATCCACGGTGATTTCGACGGAAATTTTCGGGTTGTCTAAAAGAAATCCCGGTAAAGCCGGCGTCAGCACGGCGAGCGCGGCAAATTGGCAGGTCGTGATTCTGACAAGCCCTGACGGTGTGCCTTGCCGTTCATTGATGGCGCCAATGCCGGCCTCGACTTCTTCCAGTGCGGATTCGACTGAACGCAGCAACCGCTCGCCGGCTGGCGTGGGGGCGACGCTTCGTGTGGTCCGCGCGAGTAGCCGTACGCCCAAGCGCATCTCGAGGCTTCTCAGGGTATGACTTAATGCGGACGGGGATAGGCTGAGCTCGGCGGCCGCACGCGTGAAACTGCGCGCACGCGCGATGGTCGCGAACGCCAAAAGTTCATCGAGTTGCCCTCGCTTCATGCTGAACCTCGCTCAAAAGCGTTGGTGGCTACGGGATCATATTGCTCGTGCGCAGTCGCGCTAAATTGCGGTCAGTCGTTCATTCATGAATCAGGTTCGTCATTGGACGCACGACTGATCCGGGCTTCCACTCGACGGTCTTGCTAAACGCCTGCCAAACGGGAGCGGCAACAGCGAACTGCTTTGAGCGAACTCGTTGCCGACCTTGCTCGTGAGCAAAACGTTGTGGGCAAGATCGATCAAGTACTCTCATTTTGAAAAAAGAAGCGTAGTTTCGACGCAAACTTATACGGGTTCCTAATTATCGCGTGATGTCACCGTCTCAACGAAACAGGACTTGGCGAACGAACATCGGCACGAGTGGGAAAAATAGGTAATGCCTGGACTGCCTCGCGCGCGGCGTCAACAGCGCCTGCGACATACTCTGGAAATTGCAATGACCATTCGCTGGCGATGCCGGTCAAGCGTCCGCGCCAGGGACCGGATGTGGCCGTGCTGGACGGTGCTTCAGCGTGGTGGCCCGCCGCTTCCAGATCGGCGGCAGTGGCCGTATAAGGGTCTTGCGCCCAGTCTTTAATGACGTCGGCACGGGGCGTCGCTGCCTGCGGCCCAAACAGGCGTGCAAACTGCGCTTGGCAGTGCGCGCGCAAGACGTCTTCGGAGACGCTCCTGCGCACGTGCGCCGGAATCCCGAAGAAGCCAAACAGCGCCGCGCTGCCGCCGGGCATGGAGGCGTCGTGGATCTCGCCTAGAGGACCACATGCACTACGGGCCTCGCCAGAAAGTCCCTGCTCGCGCCAGAACGGGGTATCGTAAATGGCTATGTATTTGGCGTGCGGCGCCATCCACGTCTCTGTCGCGCGCCATTGCTGACTCAGTTCTTGCGGCAAAGCGGGCTCGAAGGCGATGGTGTCGTCGACAAGGCGTGGCGGCAGCGCAAGCAACACATGCTCAGCGCGCCAGGTTGTGACAACCCCGTCGGCGTTCGTGCTGTCCAACTCTACATACGTTTCCTTGCTGCGCAGGCGTCGCACCACCTGACCGGTAACGATCTGCTGTGGGTCCAGTGTGCGGTGCAGAGCATCGATCAGCGCGTCCATGCCACCAATCAGGCGGACCGAAGTGGGTGAGTTCATATAACCGCCCACACGCACAGGCGGCTCGTTGTGTGAGCGCTCCACCACCGTGTCGCCCGCCTCGAATTGCGTGAAGCGCTCCAGTCCCAGTTCATCGACGAGGCGATACAGTTCGCGCTGCTGATCGGGCCAGAACCAGGTCGGGCCGAGGTCGAACCGGTCGATAGTGTTCGCCATGTCCGGCGTGGCTCGCCCCGACGCGTCGACGGACGCGATCCGGCCGCCGAGCGTATTTCGCGCTTCCAGCAGCACATATTCCCGGATGCCTTCGCGCGCCAGCAGATGAGCGGCGTACAGGCCACTCAATCCTGCACCAACGATCGCAATGCGTGTGGTCTGCATGGCTATGCCTCTATCACCCGGCCGGCCAGGTGACCGGTTTTCAGAAAGACGGTGGCACCATGCGCGCCCGCTGCGATCTTCGGGGAGTGGCCTACGGGCAAACGCATCCAGCTCCCACGCTCATAGGATTTGTCGTCTGCCAGAACCTCGCCGGCCAGCACCAGCAGTTCAGCGCCTTCCACAGGCTCGGCAAACAGCACTTCGTTTTGCGCAAGGCGTTGCAGACAGACCTGTTCGACGTCATCCGAGAATAGCGGGCAGATTTCGCGGCCATTTTGGCGACGCCAGGCGGCTGGGTCGCCAGTGTTAATGCGCACTCGACGACACTCGTCGGCTCGCATCTGCTGGAGTTTGACGAAGATGATGGCGCCCTCGCGGCTGGACGGCTGGTGGCTTGAATAAGGCGGATTGCGCAGATACCAGCCTGCCGCGTAGTGCTCGTCCCCTTCGGAAAGCGTGCCGGCCAGTACCAGGATTTCCTCGCCGCCGGGGTGAACGTGACGAGGAAAGTGGGAGCCGGGGGCGTATCGCACGATGCTGGTCGAGCGGGCCTTCTCTGCGCCCACCCGGTCCAGCATCACGCGTTCGACGCCGCTTTGGGGCGACGCGACCCATTGATATTGGTGGGACGCCACGATGGCGGCGCGCGAAAAATCGGCGTTAATAAGCATGGACGAATTTCCAGACGTGGCAGCAACAGAGCCCGCCCGCAGCAGGCATCTGCTGCTCCGGCTTACTCGTTGGGCAATTGCTGGTAGGTCTCGATGACGCGCGCGGAGTAGGTCAGTGCGGCGCCGGCGTTCAAAGCAATAGCGACGCCGAGTGACTCCGAGATTTCTCCCAACGTGGCACCTGCCTCAGCGGCCTTTTTCGTGTGCACGGCGATGCAGCCATCGCAACGTGTTGTCACGGCCACGGCGAGGGCGATCAGTTCATGCATCTTCGGTTCGAGATGGCCCGTCTTGCCGGCAGCGTTCTCGATCGTCATCAAGCCGCGCATCACGTCAGGGGTCTGCTTGGCGTAGTCGCCCACGCGTTCCAGGAGAGACTCACGGTAGGTGTTCCAGTCTTGCATCATGGCTTTGGTTCCTATTCGGGTTAAGTGCCGGGCGCCTGCATTGCGCGCAGCGATCAGGACTTACGCGATGTGATAAACACGTCCGTCGGATGTGGCAATCAGCAATGGTTTGAAGTCACGGCTCTATTTGCAGCTAGGCGCCCACTTTTTCTCTGGAGTCGAAGCCACGAAGTACCTGCACATCTTCTTCGCGCGTCAGCGGAACTGGCATCGGCGTCGTTTCTGTTGATTTGCAGATAGACCATTTGCACTTCTCCTTGCGAGATGGTTTAAATCACCGCGAGCGCCTACACGCTTCGCGTCAGTTGCGGCCGGCCATCACGCCGCCGTCAACGTCCCAGATCGCGCCGGTGACCCAAGCCGCCTTGTCGGAGAGCAAAAAAACGACGACTTCGGCAACGTCTTGCGGAGTGCCGACACGACCAATTGGGTGGAAGCCGTTGAAGCCTTGGAGTGCAGCGTGGACCTCAGCCTTCGGAATGAAACCTTCGTAGATAGGGGTCTGCACGACCGCCGGTGACACCGCATTGACGCGGATATGCTTTGGTGCCAACTCCATCGCAAGGTGCTGGGTCAGCGAGTGCAAGCCGGCCTTGGCCATCGAGTAGGCCGACGACGGTGTTGCTGCGATGGCCTGCTTGGCCCACATCGAACCGATATTGACGATCGCACCCGAACGTTCGTTGGCGATCAAATTGATTGCAACCTTCTGTGTGATGAAGAAGAACGCCTTGTTCAGCCTCATGTACTGGTCGTAGTCCGCGCTCACGTGTTCCAGGAAAGGCTTGGGGAAGAACACGCCTGCCGCATTGACCAGCAGGTCGATGTCGGCATGTTGGTCGTCGATGGTCTTGAGTAGCGCGGCGAGTCCCTCGTCGCTGGACACGTCGGCCGTCAACGCCCAAACCTGACCGATAGCAGCCAATTCCTTGCGCGCTTCCTCGGTCTTGTCTGGCCGGTGGCCGACGATTACTACACTGCCGCCTTCGGCGAGCACCATGCGTGCCGATTGCATGCCCATCCCGCTGGTGCCACCGACGACCAGCATCTTTTTGCCGTGAAATGTATTGCTCATCTTGAGAACTCTTTAAACGCCTGTCGACCGACAGGTTTTGATGAAGGGAAAGCCCGGATGAGGCACTCGGCGCACGCCGCTGCCCACATCCGTGCAGGAGGTTGCGACCTTCCTGATCCAGCTTTGGTCGCAATCGACACCAGCACCCGCTGGGAGAAAAACTATTAAATCCGCCAGGCATGGGCTACTAAAACCCCGTCACTCGGCAGAGGTGCTTGCCTTCGATTTAGCTGAGATTCTTCACCTCTTCCCATTTGCGGACAAATGAGAAAATGTGTCTTTTATTGAAAGAAAATCTTTATTGACATGAAGATGCTCGGTTCGCTGCGCCTTGGCTTGCGAAGGGGCGAGGTCGATCCGGAATGGGCGATGCGGGGAATGCCGCTGGTTCATCATCGCAACGACGTCGCCGAGTACGAGAGCAGGGGGCTTCAAGTGGGAACCGCGAGTTCGGCATCCGACTTATGTATCGTCAAGTCGTGCGCCCTCGGCTCGGGGGCCGCATTGAGCGGACTCGACCAAACGCTGATGGAGTGCGTCAGAAGCCTTTGGGGGCCACGGCATCGTCCCCCAAAGGTCGCAAGGTGCGCAGGTTTGAAGAGACGGCGCCGTTGGGTCTTTGCGATCTTGAACAGTGACTCGAGATCGACATCGCTCGACGCTACCAACACGTCACATCATGGGCCGCCTGACGCAACTCCAACCGACGGTCGAGCGTTGCGTGGCGAAAAGGACGGACTAGTCATTGCTGCGGCGCGAAATGTGGTGCTAAGCGGAGATCGGCTCCCAACTTTTTCTCGTCAGCTTGAGATCTGCCCTCAACGGTGTGTCTTCGACATCGTTCAGCAGTTTTTTGCTCGTCCGCGGGTCCAATGGTGAAGATGCGAGTAGATCGCGGACGACTGCTTCGGTGACATTCTCGAGTTCGTTATCTACCGCGAATTCCGTTGCAATGCCCCAGTCGTAGGCCTTTATTCCTTGTATGATGCGCGGTCTCATAACCATGTCTCTGGTTCTGCCGGTGCCGATCATGCCGTGCAGGCGTGCGACACTATCGAAGCAGAGAACCTGTCCGGCCTTATGCGTTGGCAGCGCGTAAAGCGTGGTCTCCGTAACGATACGGAAATCACATGCCAGCGACAGCTCGAAGGCGCTACCAAAACAGTACCCCCGGTTTGCGGCAATCACAGGCTTGCTGCAACGCGACGGTGCACCCAGAGCGAACGCAAGCCTCGACGAATCTAGTGCAGACCCATGATTTGGATCACTCCGCTCGAAGCCGTAGGAAAAGTGTTCGCCAAGACCACGCAGCACGATGACGTGAATGGCAGGGTCGATGTCCAATGCCTCGATCACGATCTGCAATTGTTCATGTTGTGCGAGCGACATCGTATTGAATGGAGGCCGGTCGAACACGATATCGGCGCGCGAGCTTTCTGCATTCAGATCGACATGGAAACCGTCGAAGTGCGTCGGAAGTTCGGGACCGCCAAAAGCTAGTCGTGTCATATATTCCTCTGATGCAATATTGAACGTGACGCGTCGGCGACCGTTGTTGAATTGATACGATCATTGCGCGGTGGTGCGCACACTAATCTGGCCCATGACTTTGCTAGCTACGGGAAGGACAACCCCAAGATCAATCTAACACGCGTTAGCTATTTTTCAATCGAAAAGTGGATCGCCGTTCCAAGTTGCCGAATACCGGTTGAATTCGCCAGCACGATGAGAATAAGTAGTAAAAAACTCCGCGTGAGTCGTTTTGAATCGCACGTATTTGCTTAAAAATGGGAATTGATATCGACTCGCCAGCTATTGATCGTCCGTGTCTTGAGAAGCCAGCGCTTGAATGTTTCTTGCGCATCACCTACGCTCAAAACGGTCCCTCCGGTGCCGACGCTTCATGTGCCCAAGATGCTTGACAGCATCTTTTTTTGACGTCTTTAACTAACACGCGTTAGCGGTGTTACTCCGGGAATTGTCATGACAACGACTCCCGTCGACAGCGCTCGACCGCTCATCGCATCGGTGCAGTTGGGATCACGGTTTTGCGATCGAGAAACGTTGACCGCATGGTTGATGATCTTGCCTTCACTAACCGGTCTCGTGGTGTTCTATCTCGTGCCGGCGGTGAGGGCGCTCGGCATCAGCATGAGCGACTGGAACCTCATGTCCCCGTCTCACGATGTCGGCTTCGATAATTATCGTGCGATCTTCGCTGATGGCGAGTTCTGGCATGCGCTCGCGCTATCTGCGTGTTATGTCCTTTTCAACGTTCCGCTGCAAACAGTTGTCGCATTGCTGCTGGCAGTGTTGATGGACCGTCTGTGCCGGGCGCTTGCCCTGCGCGCAATCATGCTCCTGCCATTTTTGCTCTCGAATGTGCTGGTGGCATTGATATGGATGTGGCTTCTCGACCCGACGCTTGGCTGGGTCAACGCAAGCCTCCTGTCGGCAGGTGCCTCCGCGCACACGTTTTTCAGTTCACCCGTCGAGGCGCTTGCGACAGTCGCGACTGTCAATACGTGGCGCTACACGGGCATGATCGCGCTGCTGTTGCTGGCTGGCATGCAGCGGATTCCCCGAAGTCTCTACGAGGCAGCAATACTGGATGGCGCGGGTGAATGGCAACTGTTTCGCTCGATCACGCTGCCGCTGTTGCGGCCAGTCATGTTGTTCGTGCTCGTGACGAGCATCACGGGAGCCTTCCAGATCTTCGATACGATTGCCGTGGCGACTAGCGGCGGGCCGGCCAGTTCGACGCGTGTAATCGTCTACTACATCTACGAGAACGCATTCAAATTCCATAAGATGGGCTACGCGTGCACCATGTCGATGGCATTGCTGCTCGTCATGGCTTTGTACACGGCAGTGCAGATGCGGCTTTTTCGTACGAACGAAGAAGATCTCGCGATTCTCAGTGTCGAACTCGATACAACCCACCATACGACCTCTAGGCCGCCGCGAACCCTCAAACGGATTGGCGTAGCGCGCATGCTCGCGTGGTGTGTGCTCGCAGCACTCATCGCCGTCATCTTGATCCCGTTCTGGATCGTGCTGCGCACGGCGCTCACGTCCTCCATCGACCTGTACGCTTCAACGGGCGCATGGCTGCCACCCGCATTCACGCTGGAAAACTTCAGGCGTGCACTTGGCTTCGTCGCCAGCGACGTCGCGCTCATCGATGGCGGATCGGGTAGCAATGTGGACTTCCTGAGGTCGTTGCTGAACTCGGTGATCTTTACAGGATTGGTCGTAGCCGGGCAGGTCGTTTTCAGCGCGATGGCCGCCTACGCATTCGCACGATTGCGGTTCCGCGGGAGGGGAGTGTTGTTCGCCCTGTTTCTCGTCTCCCTGATGCTGCCGAATATCGTTCTTTTCGTTCCCAACTTCATTCTGATCAAGGAACTCGGCTGGCTCAATACGTATGCCGGAATGGTGGCGCCGTTCATGCTCGTGTGGGCGTTTGCGATCTTTTTTCTCCGGCAGTCGTTTCTGGCAATTCCGCGCGAACTCGAAGAAGCCGCGCGTCTCGATGGCGCGTCGTACTGGACGATTTTCTGGAGGGTCGTGGTTCCCGTCAGCATGCCGCCGATCGCGGCTGTCGCGATTCTGTCGGGTGTCAACGCGTGGAATGAATTCTTCTGGCCATTCATCGTAGCGAACGCCGACGATGTCAAGGTTCTCCCCGTTGCGTTGCAGGCGTTCAAATCGCAAGCGCCGCAAGGCGCGCCGGACTGGACGGGTCTGATGGCGGCGACATGTCTGGCGATGGTTCCGGCAATTTTTCTACTACTCGTTTGTGGCCGGTATGTCGTCGAATCCGTGCAGTCCGTCGGCAGGAAATAATCGATGCGATATCCCTTGCAGACGACTATCAGGATTGCGTGATCGTGTTAGGAACGGATATGAACATGAGGCTCTCTTCACGCTGTTGCTGCCGAAAGCCAGCGCCGCGGTTCGCTGCCATGGTTGCTGCATTGGTCACCACGCTGCACGCGCACGCCAGCACCGTGGAAATCCGGTATGCCCTGTGGGATGCGAATCAGCGTCCTGCGTATCAGGCCTGCGCCACCCAGTTCGAAACGGAGAACCCCGATATACGTATCCGGATTTCACAGGTCGGATGGTCGGACTACTGGACCGTCCTCACGACGCAGTTTGTGTCCGGTACAGCGCCAGACGTCTTTACCAATCATTTGATGAAGTATCCCGAGATGGTGATCAACGGGCAACTGGTCGATCTCACTTCATATCTCCTGCGCGATAAGGTTGCGACTGACAATTACTATCCAGCGTTGTTGATGAACTGGTCGAAAGACGGACATCAATACGGGTTGCCAAAGGACTGGGACACCGTCGCTTTGGTCTACAACAAGAAGATGTTCGCGGACGCCGGCATCCAGCCAACTACCATTCCCGACTGGACGTGGAATGACCGTGACGGAGGTACGTTCGAGAAGGCCATTGCGAAGCTGACCATCGACGCCAACGGCAATCGTGGCGATTCGAAACAATTCGATGCGCAGCACGTAGCAGTGCGCGGCTACCAGATCGGCCGCGCCGGCGGCATGATGGGCCAGACCGAATGGAGTACCTTTGCCGTGTCAGAGGGTTTCAGATACAACGATGGCCCGTGGACGACACACTACTATTACGACGATCCGCGTCTGGCGGGTACGCTCGAGTGGTTCGTGCGACTTACGAAGAAAGGTTATTCCGCCCGCTTCGACGAAGCCAGCCGGCTCGGCAGTTCAGCACTATTCGCAGCGGGCAAGACCGCGATGGTGAGCGACGGGTCATGGATGGTCAACTGGTACGCACAGAATGCGAAATTCGAGGTTGGCTATGCTGTACTGCCCAAAGGCACAGCGGGACGCGTCACGATGTTCAATGGCCTGGCTGACTCGATCTGGAGCGGCAGCGAGCACAAAGAAGCAGCGTGGAAATGGGTGAAGTTTTTAGGTTCCACGGCTTGCCAGAAGATCGTCGCACAGCGCGGTGTCGTGTTTCCTGCAATCAGGGATCTCGACAGACTGACCATCGACGCTCATGCCAGGCGCAAGCTAGATACGCAGGCGTTTCTCGACATGACGAAAGCCACGACGTTCCAGCCACCCATAGCGAAAGATGGCGCGCAGATCGACGCGATCATGGATGCAACCATCGAGTCGATACTGCTGGGGCGGGCCAATGCAACTTCGGCGCTAAAGGATGCCAATGCAAAGATCAATGAGGTGACGCGCCGCTAGGTAACTCGGCGCCGTCCGGTATTCCTTCCATGCACGCCCAACGGAGATGAGTTCAATGTCATCGGGAAAGCCAGTCAGGATTGCTTTGATCGGAGCGGGCAGTACCGTATTCGCGCGCAATCTCCTCGGCGACATGCTCGGCTACCCGGAACTTGCGAACGCCCGCATTGCGCTGCAAGATATCGACGCGCGGCGGCTCGAGCTTTCGGCGCTCGCCGCAAGAAGAGTGGCGGAGCATCTGCATGTGAGTCCGGAGATCATCGCGACGACCGATCATCTGCGCGCGCTCGATGGCGCCGATTATGTGTTCAACCTGATTCAGGTCGGCGGTTATAAGCCGGCCACCGTGATCGACTTCGAGATCCCAAAGCGATATGGACTCGAACAGACCATCGGCGACACGATCGGCATTGGCGGGATCATGCGGGGATTGCGCACCATACCCGTGATGCTCAAGCTCCTTGCCGACATGGAGCGCGTATGTCCCGACGCCTTGCATCTGAATTACGTCAATCCAATGGCGATCGTGTGCTGGGCAATGAATCGTGCATCGTCGATTCGTACCATCGGCCTGTGCCATAGCGTGCAGGGTACGGCCGCCGAACTCGCAAAAGACATCGCCATGCCGCCCGCCGAGATCCGATACACGTGCGCCGGCATCAATCACATGGCCTTCTTTCTGAAGATCACACGAAACGGCGAAGATCTCTATCCCGAGTTGCATCGTGTGCGAGTCGAAGGGCGCATTCCTGCTTCAAACCGGGTGCGCTACGAAATGCTGAACCTGCTTGGCTACTTCCCCACGGAATCGAGTGAACATTTCAGCGAATACGTGCCGTGGTTCATCAAGCGCGGGCGCGAGGATCTGCTCGAAAGATTCAATATCCCGCTTGACGAGTACCTGGGGCGCTGTCAGGTCTATGAAGCTTCGCGAGATTTTATTGAAGAAGAGTTTCGGGAGCCGGGCTCGCAAGATCCCGAAGTTTTCCGAGCTGCCTTGCTCGATCAGGGTTTCAAGGTGATGGACGCGCGGCACGACGGTGCGGTGGCCCGTCTCGAAGCGTTGCGTACGGTTACACGCTCGCTCGAATACGGCGCAACGATCATCCACTCAATCGAATCCAGCACCCCGAACGTCATCTACGGCAACGTGCCCAACACCGCGCTCATCGATAATCTGCCGCAAGGGTGCTGCGTCGAAGTGCCGTGTCTGGTCGATGGAAGTGGTGTGCAGCCGACGCGTATCGGCGCACTGCCTCCGCAACTCGCCGGATTGATGCGAACGAATATCGGCGTGCAGGAACTCACCGTCGAAGCAGCGCTTACCGGTCGGCGAGAGCATGTCTATCATGCCGCGATGCTCGATCCGCATACAGCGGCCGAACTCGACGTGGAGCAGATCGTGGCGCTCGTCGACGATCTGCTGGAAGCGCACCGCGACTGGCTGCCGGAAAGTCTTCTCCAGCGTTCGCGCGCCGAGGTGGGAGTTTGACGCGGGCCTTTCAGCCAGCATCTGCGAACCTGCACATGTAGGATTTCCTGATCCTGTTGTCGTTTCCAGAATGAGTCCGAAAACTTCCACAACGCGTGTCACCAGCAGCCAGGTCGCCAAACTCGCGGGTGTCTCGCGCACCACGGTTTCGTTTGTACTCAACGACGTGCCGCACATGGGGATAAGTGAAGAGACGCGCATGCGCGTGTTGAGCGCCGCACGGCAGTTAGGCTACGTACCTAACGCGGCGGCGCAATCGCTCGTGAGCGGGGCAACGCGTACCGTGGCGATCGTCACGCCGCATAGCGAACATCTCAAGGTCGACGCGTTCATCCCACGCATGCTGGCGGGCGTCAACGATACGTGTCATAAATACGGCTATAAGGTGATTTTCGAGCCGGTGATCGACACCGGGCGTCCGGGCGGAGGTTTTATCGACATGGTCGACAGCCGGCGTATCGATGGACTCATCGCTATCAACACGCCGCGCTCCGATGACGTTCATCTCGCGCGCCTCGCCTCCGAAGGCTTTCCGCTCGTAGTCTTCGGCTCGAAACTGGTCGAGCATGCGAACCTCTACAGCATCGATGTCGACATGCGCGAGGCGTCGCGTGCCGCAACGCTGCATCTGCTCTCGCTGGGTCACCGCAAGGTCGCCTATCTCGGCTTTGCGTCCGACGAATACCACGGGGTGACGGAACGACTCTACGGCTATCGCGATGCGATGCGCGAGTTCGGCCTCGGCGCGGAGTTCGAGCGAGTCGGATTTGCAAACTTCAGTGTGCAAAGCGGATATGACGCCATGAAAGCGATGCTCGAATGCGGCCCGACGTTCACCGCGCTATTCGCCGGAAACGATACCATCGCATTCGGTGCGATGGCCGCCATGCGAAAAGCGGGATTACGTATTCCCGAAGATATCGCGGTGGTCGGATATGACGACATTCCACTGGCCGCTTTTGCGGCGCCGCCATTGACCACCATGCGAACGTCACCGTACGAGCAGGCATGTGAGGCAGCCACGCTGCTGGTCAGGCTGATGTCGGGTGAGCGACCGGCTGAGCTACATTCGATGATGGCGGTGCCGCTCGTGATACGCGAGTCCTGCGGCTCGCCGGTTGTGCCTGCTGCGGCGGCGGCGGGCGAGTCGGGTACTGAGGCCGGGCCACAGTAAGCATGTCCGCCGCGAGATAGTGCTGGCAACATTGGAGTCTTCGCGGAGGAAACGAAGCTTGCGCGAACTGGATCCTTTTGTGATTGGCGGCGAATGGCAATCCGGACAGCCAGCAGTTTCATCTGCGCGGTAATGGATGTGACGGCGGGTCGGCGAGACGGCGGGCGGTGAACTCAGTGCTCTATACATAAAGATGCGCAGGGCAGGGAATAGACGTACGCACTCAGTGCGATTCTTTACTTCGACTTTTTGCAGAATCGAACTGCAGTCGGATGTTACTTCAGGATTGAAGATACGATGATGACGCGCCAGATACCTGTTCCGAAATTTACTTTAATCCAGATAATTAGCATATCGTAATTATCGAGATGATCGACAAAGAATAACCGTCACTCCCAACGAGGAATATTGCGAAGATGGCAACGACCAGTTTTGGCATGCCGCAAGGTAATTTCAGACCGGACCGCCGCAAGCCCTGATCGTCACTCTTCGCTGGCAGTTGAGGCAAGTCTCGGCATCATGAATTCATGGAGTCAAACGAAGCCCAAGGAGGTGTCATCTCTGAACTCACACCAGTAAGAAGGAAAACGTAGTGACATCATCGGGTGCCGGATTCGCCGACCTGTATTCACTATCTGCTGCAAAGACAAACGGCTAATTTTTATCGATTGCCCTCTGGGGCCGCGGCGTCATCAGCATATTTTATTGAGAACCACATCATGAACTCCATTCCTGTAGTTCGGTACAAGTACGAGAAGATTGACGGCCTCAATGTGTTTTACAGAGAGGCGGGACCTATGGATGGACCCGTCGTCCTTCTGCTTCACGGTTTTCCAACTTCCTCGCATATGTTTCGAAATCTGATTCCGATTCTCGCGACGAAGTATCACGTAATCGCACCCGACTATCCCGGTTTTGGCCAAAGCGACGCACCTGCGCACAACGAATTTGCATATGGGTTCCAGCAGTACGCGAACATGATCGATGAATTGTTGAACCGGCTGGCAATCGATCGTTTTTCGATGTACGTGATGGACTACGGAGCACCTGTGGGCTATCGGCTCGCGCTCAAAGGTCCAGAGCGTGTTACTGCCTTGATTGTTCAGAACGGTAATGCATATGTAGAGGGTCTCCGTGAGTTCTGGATTCCGATCAAGGCGTATTGGGCGGATAGATCGACCAGCAATAGAGAAGCGCTACGCAGTCTTCTGACGATCGAAACAACTATTTTTCAGTACACGGACGGCGTCGCCGATGTCTCCCGGATTAGCCCCGACAACTGGGTACATGATCAGGTGCTTCTCGATCGCCCCGGCAACGACGAAATTCAGATGGACCTATTCCTCGACTACGGAACGAATATCCCGCTCTATCCGGAATTTCAAGCGTTCTTTCGTCACTACAATCCGCCAACGATTATTGTCTGGGGAGAGAACGACAAAATTTTTCCGGCAGAAGGCGCCCACCCTTATCTGCGCGACCTACCGCGTGCCGAAATGCACCTTTTTAATACGGGACATTTTGCTCTGGAAGACAAACTTGACGAGATCGCGCCATTGCTGCTCGACTTTCTTGGCCGTTCAACCGGCGCGTCGTAAACGCCGGGATCGCTGTTATCTGGCGTCGACACATGCCTGAATTCTCGTGCGGTACCTTGATTCACAGGTAATGACGTCCGTAAAGCAAAGACCGGTTTTTTTGCTAGTTTCATCGAAATTTATCGGAAAGCACGGCAACTGAAAGAGATTTGACAGAAGGCATACGCTACTGTCATGACGTTGTTTTCCATCTTTCTTGTCTCGAGCAGGCTTTCGTCATGGTTGTTCTCGCCTCAATTGCGAAAACAAGTCTTGAATCGGCTCTAACCGGGACAACGTCATCCTGCGCCGAAGTCTCGGTGTTCTCGTCATGGAAATGCACTGTTGTAACTTCGCCGCGCGGCTCATCGCACTTCATGGTCATGCTGCGAAAGCCATTTGAGGCTACGTCGACCTCGTGCTCTCTGCGCGATTGGCATGCCCGAGCTGGCTTCAAGGAATGAATATGGTGATTCTCGGCAACTCGCGTGCGTCCCACGGAGCGAGCCACGGCTTTAAAGATTGTCATCCACGTAGTCCGCCGCGTTGATGTGGGTTTGAAATCAAAGGAGTCCATCATGACTGTCAAATATGTGCTGTTCATTCTGACAAATGCCGCAGAGATCGGTCCAAACAAACGGCCCACGGGTTATTTCTATCCCGAGGTGGCGCATCCCATCGAGGTACTCGACGATGCGGGCATCGCGGTGGAATTCGCTTCTCCGAAGGGCGGGAATCCGCCATTCGACGGCTACGATGAGCAGGACGCCGCACAGCGCGCGTTCAGCAAGAGCGACGCTATCCGTCGTATGGCGCACAGTCGCGTTTTGTCGGAGGTCGACGTCCTCGACTACGATGCGATCTTCTTCCCGGGTGGTTTGGGTCCGATGGTGGACATAGCAAGCGACCCCGATGTCAAGCATGCAGTTCTACGCGCCTGGAACGGCGGGAAGATTGTTTCGGCGGTATGCCACGGTCCGGTCGCGTTTCTCGGCGTCAACCTCGACGACGGCACACCGCTGATCAAGGGGCGGCACCTGACTTCCTTTTCCAACGCCGAAGAAGAGGGCTACGCGAAAGCCGACGTGCCGTTCATGCTCGAAGAGGCGCTTCGCGCTTCCGGGGCGGAGTACGCATCGACGGAACCATGGCAGTCAAAGGTCGTGGTCGATGGACGCTTGATCACTGGCCAGAATCCTGCGTCGGCAGGTGGTGTCGGCGAAGCCATCGTTGCTGCGCTTCAGAAATCGAAATGAGGATTACGCTCGAGTAGATTATTGTCGTTGCTTGCGGACGGGTTGCGCGACCTGCAGCACATGACGGAGACGTTTGTGCTCGATGATCGCGCGCCCAGATCGATTTCAGCCGGCCGGTCGTGCTGCCTGCACTGTAGCGCGCAGCCATCCACCCGGAGTTCGGTCCGTCAATGAACCAGGGGTGTCGTGCGCGCAAGCTCCGACCAATCGAAGAGAGTCGGAAATCACCAAGATGGTTTTGGGGAATTACGACTGGCCATTGTGGGTCTGACTGGATCGACCAACTCACTACAAAACCGTGATGGAGTTGTGGATAAGAAAAAGTATTCGGTTCGGATCGGCTGGTACATCGCCTTGGTGTTGATTTCCATCGTCTTGCTTGGATTCGTGTTCCGACACTGGAAGTTGCTTATTTTTCGGCACTGGCTTGTTACCTCCCGGCGTCACTTCTTTGGATGCTATTGGGACCGCTCATCCAAAGAGCGCGTTTGGGCAGCACTAGGTTCCTTGGAATCGAAGAGCGCACTTTGCTGATTTCCGTCATGTTCGGCGGAGTCTGCGTCAGCGCACTGTACTTAATTCTAGGGCAACCGACGCTCGCCAGGTTAGGAGTCGTAGGAGTGCTTGCCGGGATAGACGGCATGATTCTTTCTGTCGAAACTCGTGCCGGTTCCGCGATTTAAGCAGCGGCGTCGGTATAGGGCACACGTGTATCCTGTGGATCGATCGTTGTCGGGCTTCGTGCAGCCAGCTATAGACCTCCTGAAAGCGTGTGTGCCTTCGTACATTCACGAAAACACGGCGCTTTGCTTGATCGGAGAATCGCACGGTGAATACCGCACGGGAAGACGCTTTCCGCTATCGTGTTCGCTTCCGGTTATCACACTGATCCGGAAGTCCGCCGCACAGTATCGGATCGAAACTCTCCCTATCTGCAGGCGTTTGTGCACCACGTTGGCGGCTACGCCTGCGAGCCGGAAGCGGGGTCGTCGGAGGAAGGTGTGTCTGTTTTGGTGCGCTTGTACGAGAACGGACATTGGACGTGAATGACCCGGACGACTATCTGCATGGCGCGGACAAGTCGAAAAGTTGGGCCTGGAAGTCGCTAGAAATCGTGCAATCACAACTCGTGCACCGCCTAAAGGCGAGTGCCAAGGACGACTTCGATGCGACTCAGGACAATCCCCACGACCGTCGTGACCGGCTTTCTCGGCGCCGGTAAGACCACGCTCGTCAATCACATTCTCGATTCGACGCGGCCCATGCAGATCGGCATCGTCGTGAACGAATTCGGTGAAGTCGGTATCGACGGCCAGTTGATCGTCGCCGACGAAGAAGCCGTCATCGAGATCAACAACGGCTGCGTGTGCTGCACGGTGCGCACGGATCTCGTCGCGAGCGTGCGCGATCTACTGGCGCGTTTTGGCGACCGGCTGGAGCGGCTGATCGTCGAGACCTCGGGACTCGCCGATCCCGCGCCGGTGTTGCAGACGTTTCTCGCCGATCCCGACGTGCGCGAGCGCGTCGAACTCGAAGCCGTCGTTGCCGTGATCGATGCACTGCATGCAAACGCGCAACTCGACGACGACATCGCGCGGGAACAGGTCGTGTTCGCCGATCGCATCATCGTCAACAAGACGGACGTCGCATCACCGCAGACTGTTGCTGCACTGGTCGAGCGCATCCGACGACTCAATCCCACCGCACGAATCGACTTTGCGAATCACTCTGCGGTGGACGTGGAAACGCTGCTCGGCGTGCGCACTTTTTCGATCGACAACCTGCTCGCGGTCGAACCCGACCTGCTCGACGAAGCCGGCCATGATCACGAGCACGATGACTCGATCGCGTCTTGCGCATTCGTCGTGCCGGGTGTCATCGACGCGCAGCGCTTCAACCAGTGGGTAAACCAACTCGTGCAGACACAAGGCCAGCAACTGCTGCGCATGAAAGGCGTGCTGAATCTGCACGACGAAGCGCGGCGCCTGCATTTTCACAGCGTTCACATGCTGCTCGATGCGAAGTTCGGCAAGGCATGGACGCGCGAAGAAAGCCGCGAAAACCGTTTCGTGATGATCGGCAGAAACATCGACGCCGAACAGATGCGTGCCGGTCTTCTTGGCTGCATGCACTGATTTTTTCCATCTTTGATCCAAGGAGCACGCACATGAAAAAGGCTGAAGCGTACACATTGAGCATCGGCGTTCTTGCTGTCGCCGATACGTATCTCACGGGAACGCTGCTTCCCGTTCCGGTCTGGGTCACGTTCATCGCGTGGGCGTCGTTTTTCGTATTGGGCGGCGGACGCGCGGGTTTCGTTAAAAGCGTCGCGTCCAATCTGACGGGACTCGTGATCGCCTCGCTGACTTTGCTGTGCATCACGACGACGAGCGGCAGTGCGCTGGCCGTTGCCGTACTGGTTGGTATGGGCAGCGCGGCGATGGTGCAAGCGTCAAAGCTCAAGCTGCTCGACGTGTTGCCCGCGATCGTGTGGGGCTTTGCATCGACAGTCGGCACTAGCGTCGCCACCGGCAACGCAATTACGACTGCGGGCATGGGAAACCCTGCGCTCGTCGGCGCGGCTGCGCTCGTCACGGGCGCCGTGTTTGGCTTCGTATCGGAAATCGTCGGCGAAGCGCTTGCAGTCAAGCGCGAACCGCGGCTTGGTTGAATCCCCTTCTATCACTGCGCGGAGTGAACCGTGAAACTACAGCATCACCTAGGCGGCATCGAGAATCTTGGCCCCGTCAGCACTGAAAAGCGCGTATTCGTCGAACCATGGGAGAAGCGCATCTTCGGCATTCACACTGTGATGATGGCCGAGAGCGCGCATCTGAAGGACGCGTTGCATGCGTATCCGGTCGACGCGCTGCCCACTTCGTTCAAAAGCGACTGGACATGGGCGTCATTGCGCACGGGTGCCGAAGACATGCAGCCGTTCGAATACTTCAAGTACCGCTACTACGAAAAGTGGCTCGGCGGAATTTCGCAGTTTTTCGTCGATCAGGGTTACATCACGGCGCAAGAACTCGCAGACAAGACCGCGCACTATCGAGGGAACCCTGACGCCGCCTTGCCCGACAAGCCGGATGCCGCACTCTTCACGCAGATCGACGCCTATCTGCTGAACGGCGATTCGGGCTATCACACGCCCGAGCACGCAGCACGCTTCGCAAAAGGCGACATGGTGCGCATCGCCGACCCGGAGGCCGTCGATCACACCCGGTTGCCGGGCTATCTGCGCAACAAGACAGGTGTTGTCGATCTCGTCTACCCGGGCGCGTTCTCGTACTTCGTATCGACGGGCGTGGACGGCATTGGTGAGCCGATGCCGGTCTATCGGATCGCCTTCAATGCCGCCGACATCTGGGGTGAGGGCAAGAGCGAAGCCAACACCACCATATACGCGGACCTGTACGAAGCCTATGTCCAACCTGCCAATTGAACCGATAGCGAGATCAGCATGACCCAACTGTTCGAATTTCCAGAAGACCGCGAAGCGTCCAGCGCCGCGAAAGTGCGCGCACTCGAAGCGCTGCTGATCGAGAAAGGCGTGATCGGCAGCGATTCGGTCGACGCCGTGCTCGCGCACTTCGAGACGATGGCGGGACCGTTCAACGGCGCGAAGATCGTCGCGCATGCGTGGGTCGATCCGGCGTACAAGCAGCGTCTGGTTGAAGACACGCCGAAGGCGATTGCCGAACTGTCGTTGCCGCTCGGCATGGCGGGCGCGGAAGGCGAGCACATGGCCGCTGTCGCCAACGACGCGAATGTCCATAACCTGATCATCTGCACGCTGTGCTCGTGTTACCCGTGGCCGGTGCTCGGGTTGCCGCCGTACTGGTACAAGGACCCGGTGTTTCGCGCGCGCGGCGTGCGAGAACCGCGCGCCGTATTGCAGGAGTTCGGCGTGAGCGTGCCCGCAGAAAAAGAAGTGAAGGTGTGGGACAGCAGTGCGCAGATCCGCTGGTTCGTCGTGCCGGAACGTCCTGCGAACACCGAACATCTCAGCGAGGCGGAACTCGCCGCGCTCGTTACGCCAGAATCGATGATGGGCGTCGCGCTCGTCGCCGCGCCCACCGCTTGAGGTCGTTCCTATGTTCACGCGCTTCGAGGAATACGCCGCGGCATCGATGCTTGGCACGTCGGACTCGCCGCCCCGTCTGGACGGCAAGCTGTTTTTCACCAATCGCTGGGAACGCGACGTGTTCGGTCTCGCGTTGTCGCTGTCGAAAGCGGGCTGTTTCGAATGGGAAGACTTCCGCCAGAACCTGATTGCATCAATTGCGAAGTGGGAAACGGCCGGCTGCGAGAACCAGCCGCGCTGGGACTACTACGAGCGTTTTCTCGAGGCGCTGCTGAATGTGGTCGAAGCGCACGGCGTGTTGTCGCGCGATGAACTCAAAAAGGTCATCACGGCACGCCGCGCCGCGGCATGACCGTCCATTGAATATTTATTTTAGAGAGGTCTTTTATGAGCGAAGCTGCACTCCAACCCGTAGACGCAATCACACCCATTCCGCTGCGCGAACTGCTGCCGTGGATCGCCTTCGGCGGTCTCATGATGCTGCTCGTGCTCTACTTCGTTGGCGCAGAGCAAGGCGCGACATCGATCGTGCCGGGAATGTACGTGCATGAATTCGTGCACGATGGCCGGCATCTGCTCGGCTTCCCCTGCCATTAAAGGAGACGATCATGGTCGGCAAACTGTTGATGCGCGGCATGCTCGCGGGTGTCGTCGCGGGTCTGATTGCATTCGGGTTCGCGAAAGTAGCGGGCGAACCGCAGGTCGAGCGCGCGATTGCCTTCGAGGAACATGTGCATGCGATGGAAGGTGAGGCGCCCGAGCCCGAACTTGTGAGCCGGGATACCCAGGCGGGGCTTGGCCTGCTGACGGGCGTTGTCGCGTATGGCGCTGCGTTCGGCGGACTGTTCGCGCTGACGTTCGCGTACGCATGGGGACGCGTCGGCAAGCTCGGCGCGAGACCGTTGGCTGCATGGCTCGCACTGGGCGCGTTCGTCGCTTTCGTCGTGGTGCCAAATTTGAAGTATCCCGCAAACCCGCCGTCCGTCGGTGACCCGGACACGATTGGCTACCGCACGGGGTTGTTCTTCCTGACGATTGCGATCTCAGTTGCAATCATGGCGTTGGCGCTGAATGTGCGTGCCGTCGCCGCGCGGCGTTTCGGGCAATGGAACGGCGCACTGGCGGGTCTTGTTGCATTCGTCGTGATGCTGACCGTCGTTCTCGCCGCGTTGCCGGTCATCGACGAAGTTCCGGCCGCCTTCCCGGCGACGCTGCTGTGGAAATTCCGCGTCGCCGCGATCGGCATGCAAGCCGTGATCTGGACCACGCTGGGCGCGTTGTTCGGCGCGCTTGCCGAACGCACTGAACGCGCCAGTGCGCGGGCGCTGCGCACATCGGGCGACGCCAGCGCCGTGAAGCAGGCTTTTTGATCACTCGGCGCTCACCACGTTGGCATGTAAACTGAGCTTTCATTCCGCCCGCCGACGCGGGCGCCCGTCTTTCAGCGGATTTGGACGCCTGTGATGAAACGGATCAAGGTCGGCATGCTGGTCTTCCCCGGTTTCCAGTTGCTCGATATCGCCGGGCCGCGCGACGCATTTGCCGAAGTGAAAGTGTTGAGCAAAGGCGAGGGCGAGTACGAAATGCTGACGGTTGGCACGACGCGCGGCGCGGTGCAATCGTCGAGCGGACTCACCACGATGCCCGACCGCACGATCTTCGACGAGTGCCCCGATTTCGACACGATCATCGTGCCCGGCGGACTCGGCATCTTCGACGCATTCGACGATCCCGCGCTCAGCAGCTGGCTCAAGCGCCAGCACAAGCATTGCAGGCGGTTATCCGCGATCTGCAACGGACTCTTCGCGCTTGGCTCCGCGGGGCTTCTCGACAATAAGGTGGTGACCACACACTGGATGGATGTGCCGCGACTGCTGGAGACATTTCCACGAGCAAAGGTCGAGCCGGATCACATCTTCGTGCGGGATGGCGACATCTACACGACTGCCGGCGTGACCGCAGGCATCGATCTTTCTCTGGCCATGATCGAAGATGACTTCGGCCGCCAGATGGCTATTGATGTTGCGAAGTACCTGATCGTCTATCTTCGGCGAGCGGGCGGACAGTCGCAATTCAGTCCGCTACTGGAGAGTCAGGCAGCGTCGGATTCCAATATGGTTGCCGTGCAGCAGTTCATTCTCGAAAACCTGCATGTACCGCACACGGTGGCATCGCTTGCTGAGCGAGTTCACATGAGCGCGCGCAATCTGTCCCGTATCTTCGCAAAGGAGTGTGGCGTCACGCCAATGACCTTCCTCGCCAATGCACGAATTGACGCCGCACGGCGGCTTCTGGAGGCAACTGACCTTTCGCTCCGGGAAATTGCAAGCCGATGTGGTTTTGAAGGGACTATCGGGTTTCGTCGAGTATTCAATCGCCGGCTGCAAATCAATCCTATGGATTACCGCGATAGATTCCGATCGAAGACGGTGCGACGCGACGGCGCCGAGCATGCTCGAGCGTCACGATGATGGACAACGCAACTGACTGTCTGTTGACAGTCGTTGCCAGTGGTTGTTGCTGACTTGCGCAAGTCGATCCGCGACCTTCCATCGACGCTGTGACACAGCGACTGCACACGTCTTAAAGCCTTGGATCGCCAAGGCCAGGTCGAAATCAGATCAACAATTCCACCGATCGCAGAACATGCTGCGTCTCCGATGAGGTCGATGCGACGCCCTCTCGAATCGTCTCGATCATGCAATTGAGAAAGCACGTCGATGCGGCGCTCAGCGGATGGCCGCTGCGGAAAATCACGCCGACCATCGCGTCTTCGACGTCTTCTCTCAGCGGGATGGCGCACAGTCCTTCGCGAGCCGCGGTCACCTCGACCAGCGGCCACGGAAACACGCTGACCATGTCCGTTTTTCTAAGCAGCGACAGCGCGATGGACAACGAATGTGTGACGTGAATCTTGCGCGGCGTCGCCACGTTGTAGCGGTGGAACATCGAGTTGGAACCGGGCGTGTCGGTCTCCGGATCCCACGTCAACAGCCAGTCGAGATCGACCAGATCGGCGAGCGAGCGTGCGTTGGCGAGCGGATGCCGCTCGCGTGTGACCAACGCACACGTCGACGAAAACAGCAGGCGGCAGTCGAATTCCGTGCTCGATGCGCCCGGCGTCGGGCGGCCAATGAACAGATCGAGGCTGCCATCGCGCAAACGCGGATTGGCATTGGACAGCAAGCCCTCGAAGAATTCGAGGCGGATGTTCGGCATACGCTCGCAGAAGCGCGTCACGGCGTCTGGCAGGAACGTCATCGCGATCCACGGCGTCACCGCGATCGTGAGTTTGCCGTGCGTGACACCGCGCAGCGTATCCATGGCTTCCTGCGCACGCGCGAGCTGACCGACCATCAGCCGTGCATGAACCAGCAACGTCTGGCCGCTCTCGGTGAGCGTCACACCGGACGAAGTCCGGGTAACCAGCGACATTTGCACGCTTTCTTCGAGCTGCCGCAGATTCTTCGTGATCGCAGCCGGCGATGCGTTCAACGCGCGCGCCGCGCCGCGCACGCCGCCAGCTTCGGCGATCGCGACGAGGGTTCGCAGGTGGTGCAGTTTCATGCTTCTCCTTGAACAGGACCCGGCGGCAGCCAGACGACCTGCGCGCCGTGCGCCAAACCGCGGGCGACGAAGTGTTCACTTTTGGTTGACGCGTTCACGATTCTAGCTCTCCCGGACCTTTTTCTGACAGGCTACGTTAGCGCTACGTGTTCACTTTTCGAAACAAGGCGACCCAACGCGAATGGCCTCTACCCCCGATCTTCTCGCCCGCGGCGACGAGATGATTGCGCTGCGCCAGCGCATCCATGCGCATCCCGAACTCGGCTACGAAGAGTTCATGACCAGCGATCTGATCGCGGAGCGCCTTACGCACTGGGGCTACAGCGTCGAACGCGGATTCGGCGCGACCGGTCTCGTCGGCACGCTGAAGGCAGGCGATGGCGCTCGCAGTATCGGATTGCGCGCCGACATGGACGCGCTGCCGGTCACCGAGAAAACCGGTTTACCGTACGCCAGCGTGCATCCCGGCAAGATGCACGCATGCGGTCACGACGGCCATACCGCGATGCTGCTTGCCGCCGCCGCGCATCTGGCGCAAACGCGCAACTTCAACGGCACGCTGAACCTGATTTTCCAGCCCGCGGAAGAAGGACTGGCGGGCGCGCGCCGCATGCTGGAAGAGGGCGTGCTGAAACAGCATCCATGTGACGCCGTGTTCGCGATGCACAACATGCCGGGATTCCCGGCCGGCAAGCTCGGTTTTCGCGCCGGGCCGTTCATGGCGTCGGCGGATCAGGTGACGGTGCGCGTGACGGGGCACGGCGGTCACGGCGCGATGCCGCACAAGAGCGTCGATCCTGTCGTGGTGTGTGCGGCGATCGTATTCGCGTTGCAGACCATCGTGTCGCGCAACGTCCCGCCACTCGACATGGCGCTGATCACGGTCGGCTCGATTCACGCGGGCGAAGTGTCGAACGTGATTCCTGGCGAAGCGCATATGAAGATTTCCGTGCGCGCATTGCGCGCGGAGGTGCGCGAAACGCTGGAGCGCCGCATCATCGAAGTGATTCATGCGCAGGCCGCCGTGTACGGCGCGCACGCCGAGCTGAACTACGAGCGTAGTTATCCGCTGCTCGTCAACGACGCCGACATGACACGTTTTGCTCATGATGTCGCGCTCGAAGCGTTCGGCGCCGACGCTGTGCTTAACGATGTAGAGCCGTTCACCGGCAGCGAAGATTTTGCGTGGTTCCTTCAGCAATGCCCGGGCTGTTACCTGATCATCGGCAACGGCGAAGGCGAGCGCAGTTGCATGCTACATAACGCGGGATACGATTTCAACGACAGCATTCTGATGACCGGCGCACGCTACTGGGTCGAACTGGTCGAGCACTTTCTCGTTTGAGCCGTATGCCTGCATTGTCCAGTTTGTTGCGCTGCTTGCTATCCGGCGCCGCAGGCGGATGGATGCCCATTCACTTTCGACACGACCTCACCGGGAATGCCATGAAAAACGCGATCTACTCAACCCTCTGCGCGCTGACGATGGCGTCGTTCGCCGCGCATGCGCAAGATCCGCAGACGCTGCGCTTCGGCGTCGATCCGAGTTATCCGCCGTTCGAATCGAAGGCGCCGGACGGATCGTATGTCGGCTTCGATATCGATCTCGGCAACGCGTTGTGCGAGCAATTGCACAAGAAGTGCGTATGGGTCGAGCAGAATTTCGACGGCATGATTCCCGCGCTGAAGGCTCGCAAATTCGACGCGATCCTGTCGGCGATGTCGGCCACACCGACGCGCCGTCAACAGATCGACTTCAGCGATCGCCTGTACATGAGCAGCTCGGCGCTGATCGCAGTTGCGGGTTCGAGTCTTCAGCCGACGGCGCAGGCGCTGCAGGGCAAACGCGTGGGCGTGGTGCAGGGCTCGACGCAGGAAAGTTACGCGAACGCCGAATGGGCGCCTAAAAACGTCACGGTGGTCGCGTATCAGACGCAGGATCAGATCTATCAGGATCTGGTGACGCACCGGATCGATGCGGCGTTCCAGGCAGCCGTGCAGGCGGATTTCGGTTTTCTGAAAACGCCGCGTGGTGCGGGCTTCGCGCTCGTCGGCAAGCCGGTTGGCGACAGCCGTGTGGCAGGCGATGTCGCGATCGGCCTGCGCAAGGGCGATACTGCACTCGCGACGCAGATCAATCAGTCGATCGTGGCGATCCGGCAGGACGGCGTTTATCAGAAAGTCGCCGCGAAATACTTCAACTTCAATATCTACGGCGATTGAACCGCTGGGCCACGTTATTTCAGGAGGAGACAAACAATGGCTGAGTCTTTGAACGAGCGCATCGCGCGTGCGGTCACGCCACAGCTGATCGACGATTTTCGCCGCGATGGTGCAGTGTGTGTTCGGCAGATATTCACCGCCGACGAGATCGACCTGTTGCGCACCGGCATCGAGAGCAATATCGCTTCGCCGAGTCCGCGCGCGAAAGTGGCGAGCCGTCCCGACGACCCCGGCTGGTTCTTCGAAGATTTCTGCAACTGGTCGGAAATCGACGCATACCGCCGCTTCATTTTTGACTCGGCCGCGCCCGCGGTCGCCGCCGCATTGACGGGCAGCGAAACGGTGCGTCTATATCACGATCATCTGCTGGTGAAGGAACCGAACACGCGGCAGCGTACACCCTGGCATCAGGACCAGCCGTACTACAACATCAGCGGCGGCGACAACGTCAGCATGTGGATTCCAGTAGATCCGGTCGCGCAAGCGTCGCGGCTCGAATTTGTCGCGGGTTCGCATCTCGGGCCCTGGTTGATGCCGCGCACGTTCATGGACAATCAGGCGAAGTGGTTTCCGGAAGGAAGTCTCGCCGATCTGCCGGATATCGAAGCGAACCGGGACGCGTTTCCGATCATCGGCTGGGCGCTCGAGCCCGGCGATATGGTGTGCTTCAACATGCTGACGCTGCATGCGTCGGGCGGCGTCGGCGGGGCCTCGCGACGCCGCGCGTTTTCGGTCCGCTTCATTGGCGACGATATCCGTCATGCACCGCGGAAGTGGCGCACATCGCCGGAGTTTCCCGGCCTCGTCGAAACCCTACGGGAAGGGGCAGAGATGGAAAGTCCTCTGTTTCCGGTGGTTTGGTCCCGCAGAGGCTAGAGGAAGGCAGAGTAGCTCTGAAATTTCGGGCTAACGCTGAGTTCCTCCTGGCGGTGCCAACACAAAGGCACTTCGAAATACGACGTGGTCGAGAAAGTTATTTTCCCGACACCTCAAGTGTGGGTCATCGACTACGGAGTAAAGGTTTTTTGCGAGTCGAGACCACCAGGGTTTGCAACTGTCGGACAGCGAGTGCAAGGCAGAGTATGCATCGATATCGACCCGTATTTTTGCAAAGAGCGTTTGCTTCGGATGCAAGGCATGCCAAGTCTCTTTGTCGATTGGCGGGTCACTCGGATTCAGCAGGAAACCACGCCTTGGATCGAAAGCGCGGCGACAGACGCGTGGACCGATGACGGTGGTGGAGCCGACTACCTCCTATCGCTGTCGATATAGATGTCGGCTATGCGATTCCGAATCGGACCCTCGGCTATCATTTCTCAGTGACTGTAACGGCTCGTGGATCGCCCGTCGGCGGTTGGCGCAGACTGTCTTTCCTTCCGGGCAAAGGAGAACCGTCATGGAATCGATTGATGCTGGAAGCGTGCGGCGCGTGCCCTGGAATAAGGGAAAACTAACGGGCCAGAAACCTCCACTGAAACTCAGGGAAATTTGGGCGATTCGAATCCGCCTGCAGCTTGCGGCAAAGACTCGCGAGCTTGCGATGTTCAACCTGGCGATTGACAGCAAACCCCGAGCTTGCGATCTCACAGAATTGCGGGTGTCGGTTAGGAAATTCGGGTTTATTGCAACAACCGGCGTGCCAAACATCGGACAGTGAGTCGATCTCTGTCTACCGCATGACCTTATCAAATTCTTCATAAGCCCGCCCGAGCCAGACCTTCACTCGCTGGCGCTCGAGTATCCCAAGACCGATGCTCGCGCGATCCGGATGATGCGCGGCTGCCCAGAAACTTGAATCCTTCTGGTCGATCTTCTGCATGATCGTGTCGGGAAGATGCCGCAGCGAAACGATTTCGGCGCCGAGCGCTTGCGCACGCTGGCGCTCGCCGGACGCTTCCAGCAACTCGAAGCGCTCACCACGAATTTCGTTCAGCACGATCACCAGACGCAATTTGCCGCCGAACTGATCAAGCCATTGCCGCAGCAGGTCGACGGAATCCCGGCCTGCGTCCATCACTTGCCACCACGTGAGCGCAATACCGCTTTCCTGCGCTAAACCGAGCACATCGGAGTCGTCGAACCATTTCGAGACCGACTGCTGCGTTTGCGCGGCAAGATCAACCAGAATGTGGCGCTCGGGCTGTTCAAGCGCGTACTCGATAACCGGGTCAAGGCTATCGTAACGATCAAGCGCTGCGGGCGCGGCGAATTCGCCGTAATAGCGTAATAGCGCGCCGTGCGAGCGGTCGGTATCGAACCCAACGAAGGGCAGATTGTGATCGATGAAATACTGCGCCAGTACGCGTGCGACTAGGGATTTGCCTACGCCGCCTTTTTCTCCACCGATAAAATGCACAACGCTCATGGGTTCCGTTCCTTGTTGTCCTGACAGGGCCTGTCAGCCGCATGTGGTCAAACTACGCAAAGACTACACGGGCAAAATTCGTTCGTGCTGTTTGCTTCTTCTTTCTCTTTGTGGGTGCCGTACGGACCGAACAAAGGTCAAAGTATCATGTCAGTCGAAGATGACAGAACCGTTGACACCTCACGGCTGGATTAGAAATTGACCTGTTCGTGGTTCGGGGCGATAGCGTTGTACGTCAACCTGCAGCAGTGTTAAGGCTGGAAGCATCAGTAATTGATCGAGGTCCTCGATTGCAATTAATGATGGCGCTGCCGCTTGATCAACGTGCGTCGCACTCAGCGTCGCGGTGACCGGCGGGATTTTTTACACCGTTCTTGGCACGCGCAATGATCCGGCGGCCATCACGCACGCCTTTATCGTCGCGATCCTCTGCATCGCTTTCTGCCTAGCTGCTGGCGCGGGGCTTGGAATCACGCTCGCACGGCGGCCCGCGGCCTCCGTTCACCTGTGCGCCAGATGAAGGAGACGTAGCACGTGAAAGCTCATGTCGTTGCCCCTGCGGGTGGGAAATCGTTCCTCACGCACCGACTGCAGCTGGTCGGTCACTGGAATGCGCAGCACGAAGCGACGAGTCTCGATCATTTTTCGATATGTGATGCTTCGCATTGCTGTCGTCTCTGACTGACAAGGGTGGGTGGGGGCAGGAGGTCTGCCTACTCGGGTCGGTTCATAGTCAGAAAATCCCATGCAGGGAGACGTATTTACTCAACGTTTCGCTCAGGTACGCGTCCTTAATGTTCGAGGCGACGAACTGGCGTCGGTTGGTCAGGTTACGTCTTCTGCGCTTGCCCGGGGAATGCTTTTTGAAATCTTCGCTTATCTCTGCGGTGAGCAGTTTCGGTGGAGAACCCGGGCAGACTAACAATACCCCCTTACGTTACGCCAACTAGTATTCAGTTTACCCAATGGATTAGCTGGAGATGGATTTTTCTACTAAATATTCCAATCTGCGCGATTCTTGGCGTCTGTGTTTTCTTCCGTATTCGTGACTCCCGAAATAAGGAGGCTGGACCGGTCGATCTGATTGGTAGTCTGTTTTTCGGGGCAGGTTTGTCGGTATGTATGTGGGCTTTCATTGCCGCGCCCGTGGACGGATGGGGAAGTCTGGCGACGTTAATTCGTATCGCGGTTGGCGTAGCTTTGCTCATGGCGGTTTACTGGGCTGAACGTTTGCAGCGTAGCCCTATGATCAATCTCAGCCTGTTTCGTCAGCCACGCTTCGTGGCGGCAGTGTTGTCGATGTTTGGCTATGCAGCGTGCGCCCAGGTAATGATGACGTTTCTGCCGCTCTATCTTCAGACCGGTTTCAGCTTATCGGCGGTCCAGGCAGGCTTGGGGATGCTGCCTTTTGCACTTGCAATGATAGCTGGTCCGTATCTGGGAGCCACACTAGGTGGTTGGTTGTCTACTTATTCGATATTGTCAGTTGGACTCGCTTTAGTGGGTATTGGTAACTTGCTGACCGCGTTGGCAGCGAGCTTGAACCGGTACGGGCTTTTTGCCGTAGGAATGTTGTTGACCGGTATCGGTGCCGGCACCTTAAACGGAAACACGCAGAAGGCAATCGTGTCCTGCGTGCCTCCAACTCGAACAGGCATGGCGTCAGGAATAAGCACAACCACAAGATTTACGGGTATTGTCGCTTCGGTTGCAGTAATTGGCGCCGTTCTTGTGTCGCGGACACGATCGTCGTTCGATTCACATCCTGCGGCGCTTCTGGCCTTGAACGGAGTCGATGAAAGAAGTTTCCTCTCACAAGTTCTTGCAGGCGACCTGGAGCACGCTGCCAAACCATTCGGCACGCCGTTGAAAGCGATTTTGGTCAGTGCCGCACGCGAAAGTTTCGACGCCGGTTTCGCATGGTCGCTCAGTATTGTTGGTATTTTAGCGATTGCAATTCCGGTACTGGTCTACTCACTTTCCCGAGTCACAAGTGCCATCGAACCGGACGCGACTGCCGACTATGCTGGCGCAGGAAAGCGCATCGGTTATGACGGGTCGGTTTCCGAGTGAGATCAGACTGTTTTGCCACGCTTTTTCGATCGCGCTAATGCGTCCAGGCTTATCAAACATCAACGTGTGTTGACGCGATGAAGTGGCCAAATACGGTAGCTGGGAGACCTGCCTGATGCTGACACGTAGGCGATTGTGGGCCGCACGGCACGCTGTCGAGGCTGAGCTGTGCGTTTCTCCTGCCATCACCGCCGCAGTCTATGGTTTAAACGACGCTATGCCATTCGAAGAGGAACTCGATGTCACCCCGCAAGGCCCGATCTGACCGTGCACCCGTGCACCCGTGGCGGCTTGAGACGGTCGAGCGAGCGTCGTCGAGCACGCCATGAACAATCGGAATGCATCGCTCCAGTCAGTCTTCGGATGCCGTCGCACGCGCAAACTGCTTGCCGTGTCGCGTGCTGTAATCGAACATCACGGCGCGCGCGACCCGTGCGATCGACTCCGGCAGCAGGCTGTCGGGGCTACGCCGGTACGACACATAAAGTGGAAGCGCCGGCACTTCGTGAGTGACCTTCAGTGCCTGCAACTGCCCGTTGGCGAGTTCACCCATGACGAACGCTGCAGGAACGACGGCGATACCGAAGCCGTCGACGACGAGCCGGATTATCGCCGCAGCAGACGACAGGCAATTGATCTGCACGGCCGTTTCCCCCGCGGCTGCGAACATCTGCACGAGATAGTTGTGTGGCTGTGAATGCCGCGCGAAGCCGACGATCTGGAATGCTGCCAGTTCATGTTCGGTCAACGGCTCGTCGGGCAGATTGAGCGTCGGACTTGCAATCCAGCACATGGGAAGACTGCCAAGGAGGATGTTGCCGACATCCGCGCCGTTGACTTGAGCCGTCAGAAAGGCCGTGTCGACGTGGCCATGCGCAATCTCCAATGCGAGATTCGCGGAAGTGTCCCCAGTGAGTTCGACAGTCACGTTCGGATACTCTTCGCGCACACGCTTGAGCAGTTCGGGCAACCACGTATGCACAACCGATTCAATGGACGCCAGCCGAAGCAGGCCGGCGACCTTCGTGCGATCGCCAACTGTTTCGATCATGGCGCGATTCAGTTGTACGATCTGTTCGGCGAAGGGGAGTGCCTTGGTACCTTCCTGAGTGAGCGATACCTCCTTGGGCCCGCGTTCGAACAGACGCACACCCAATTCCACTTCGAGCGCCGAAATCCGGCTCGAGATGGCCGCTTGCGTGGCGTGCTGACGCTCGGCGGTGAGCCGGAAGCTACGCAGGCGCGCGAGCCAGACGAAGGTCTCCAGAAAGCGGATGTTCATGACAGTTCATGGGCTGTTGGATCGCATGAGTGTAATGCGCTATCCAATGATCTGGAATTCGGGAAAAAAACAGAAGCATCAAGATTTTTTTATTGGCTGCAACAGTAATTTGTCGTTGGACAGCGGATTTCGGCAATTGAATACTGACTTCCACAGCCGCTCGACGTCCAGAACGATGCAAATGATCTGACCATAACATCGACACGAACGGGCGCACTCATTTAACAATCTCATGAGGCTAAACGTGCATCCGATTTGCTATCGTCATCTCGCGGGCTTGCTCGTCGTTTCAGGTGTAACCGCGCTTCCGGCAACGTTCGCGTTCGCCGATGTCATCGTCATTGGACACGCGGCGCCACTGACCGGGCAACTCGCGAACATTGGTAAGGACAGCGAGAACGCGGCTCGGCTTGCCGTCGATGAGATCAACGCACAACGTCTCACGATCGGTGGCAAGCAGGTCACGTTGAAACTCGATTCGCAGGATGACGCTGCCGACCCGCGCGTAGGTACGCAGGTCGCGCAGAAGTTCGTCGACGAAGGCGTTGTTGCGGTGGTCGGCGACATCAATTCCGGTGTGTCGATTCCAGCTTCGCGCATCTACAGCGAAGCGGGTGTGGTGCAGATATCGCCTGCATCGACCAATCCGCAATACACCCTGCAGGGCTACAAGACCGCGTTCCGGCTGGTTGCAACCGATGCGATGCAAGGTCCTGCGCTCGCGCGCTACGCAATCGGCGAATTACATGCGAAGCGGATCGCAGTGGTGGACGATTCGACTGCTTATGGGCAAGGCCTCGCCGATCAGTTCGAGAAGGCCGCGCGTGCGGCAGGCGGCACGATCATCGCGCGCGACGCAACCAACGACAAAGCGACCGATTTTCGCGCTATTCTTACAAAAGTGAAGGGTAGCCGGCCGGACGTGATCATGTACGGCGGGTCCGACGCGACCGCTGGACCGCTCGTCAAGCAGGCGGCGAATCTCGGGATCAAGGTCAGCATCCTCGCGGGCGATGGAGCTTGCACGGATAAAATGCTTTCGCTTTCGGGGGACGCGATCACAAATCTCGTGTGCTCGGAAGCGGGACTCGCGATCACGCGCATGCCGCGTGGCGCCGCATTCGAAAAGCGCTATGTCGAGACATACAAGACGGCGATCGATGCATATGCACCGTTCACATATGACGCAGTCCATGTGATTGTCGATGCGATGAAGCGCGCCGGTTCGACAGATCGCGCGAAAATACTCGCCGCGATGCCGACGACGAAATACGATGGTGTGACCGGCCCGATCGCATTCGATACGCACGGCGATCTAAGCAGTGCAGCGATCACGATCTATCGCTTCAAGGACGGTAAAAAGACCGTCGCCGATGTGATCCGCAACTGAGGCCGAACGTGACCGATTCAGCGATGATTTACGCGCAACGGCGCGAACGATTGCTAGAGCTCGCCACTGACGCAGACGCCAGCATAATAGCGATCCACGCGCAGGGCAGCGCGGCCGGCATCGCGACGCGTACGCATGCATGGGCGCGCTATGTCGCGAATTTCGACAGCGGTGCCTATCCATCTACCATCGTGCTGGAGCGCGGCATGCGCCCGGTGATTTTCGCGCCGAACATTTTCCTGCCAAAGATGGCCGCGCAATACGCGCCGGATCTCGACGTGCGCTTCGACAAAAGCGGTGAAGCGGCGGCAGCTTATCTGGCTGCCCGGACAACCCCGGGTGCACGTATCGCTTACATTGGACGCACCGAGATGTCGCAACCGATTTGGGCGGCGCTGACCACGCATTGCGTGGCGCGCGAGTTGTTCGATTTCGAATCGATCGCCAATACCGTCCGCGTACAGCGCAGTACCAGCGAGATCGTGGCGCATCGCAAGGCTGCGGAGATTTGCGATGAACTATTCGAGCGTGCGTTTCGAGCGGCTCGCAGCGGTAAGCCTGTGTTTCAGATTCGCGCAGATCTGCAACGTGACGCGCTTTACGCGGGCTGCGACTTTGCTTCGACCTGGCTGACCGTGCAGCCGATTGCGGATTACTCGCGATCATTGCTCGCTGAATGCCGACGGGTGCCCAAAGAGGGTGATCAGTTTCTGATCGGCGTAATGGTGACGTACGAAGGCTGCTGGGGACACGGCATCCGCACGGCGCAACTCGGTGAGCCGAATGCTCAGCAAAGTAGCGTGTATGAAGCAGTGCAGGGCATGCACAACGCGATGCTCACTCACATGCTGCCGGGTGCGCCAGTAGCGGCGGTGCAAAGCGCGGCGGAGAATGTACGCGACCGTTATTTTGCACAAAAGCCAACGTTCGAGTTCCGGTATGGGCATGCGCTCGGCTACGCCTACGATGATCCGCTGCCGCAGAATGCTGCGCCATTTCCTCAACGTTACGAAAACGAGCCTTCTTATCGCGGCGAGATCAAGTTTATGGCGAATCAAGTATTCGAACTGCACCCCAATGTGTTCGTTGATGGGGTTGCGGGGGCTGCGCTCGGTGACATGGCGCTTGTTACCGAGCGGGGCTATGAGTTGTTGACGCAATATCCGCGGGGACTTGCGATTTTGTAATTCCATTGTGGGCGTTGGCCGCGTTTTACTGCTGGTTCGCGGTCAACGCATATTGGGCTGGAGTTTGACCTGTAATAGTGTGGTCATGATACAAATGTCATCTCACTATTTGACTTAGTTTAAGTCAGCAAAAGTTTCTGCACGGTTGCACATCCGGGGTTATACGCGCTCGTTCCGTAAGCCAGTATTGGGCGCACCAAGGCAGTCGCTCAAGCGGCGGCAAGGGGCCGAATCCGGAAATCGGGGTGCTGCTGTAGTAACCTGCACAAATCACGAGAAAACGTCGACCGCGTGTCGCGTGAGGGAAAGGGTACGGCGGTGGTCAGCAGTCGGCCAAAAGCTGACGGTCGACACAGCGGCCAGGATTGATGACAATCTGCGCAACGGTTCCATCTCATGTACGGTCGCGTGTACCGGTCCAATCGCATATACAGAGTTCCCATCTGACAAGCATGAGCAATACATCTCCGGTCGTTTTTATTCATGGCTTCATCGGAACACTGGATGTCGCCAACTATGAGTCGCCGCACGCGGCCCCCAATCTGCTTGGTTATGGCGAGCACCAATCCGCGTCGCTGGATACCATCTCGCTACCCGGGCAGGTCGAACATCTACGAGCCTTTGTTGATGCCCGCTTTGGAAGCGAGCCCGTCGACATAGTGGGTCATTCCGTTGGCGGTGCCATCGCCATGCTGTTCGCCCATACGTACCCTGAGTGCGTCCGCAGGATTGTCAATGTCGAAGGGAACTTCACATTGGGCGATGCGTTCTGGTCGGCGTCGGTCGGGCGGATGAGTTCGAGCGACGCCGACGCCATGATGAGCCGGTTCCGCTCTGACCCGTTAGCCTGGATCAATGGTTTCGTTACCGCACCGGCGCTACATCTGCGCGAGGTCGCGATCCGCTGGCTTGCTCACCAGCCAGCGTCCACGCTTCGCGCGATGGGGCAGTCGGTTGTGACGACAACAGGCGACGATCACTACCTCGCGGCACTCGAAGAAGTTTTCGATCGGCATCCCGTGTATTTGCTTTCGGGTGAGCATTCACGCAAAGGCTGGAACATCCCACACTGGGCGCTAAAAAAATGCGCTGGAGATCACACACTATCCAACAGCGGCCATCTGATGATGCTCGACAACGAGGTCGCCTTTCAGCAGCGATCAAGCGATTTCTGACTGAATAGGTTGGTTGCTGCGGATTATGTAGGGCGGCAGTCGGGGCATTTTGAGCCATTTAATTGAGGTGCCTGCATTGCTGGCAGTTGCTGTTGGGCCGCATCATAGCGCGTGTTCCGTCTCGGTGTTCAGTGTCGGCTCACGACAGCAAGTCTCGCCGCTAATCCGCCGAAAACCGATGCAAGCAGATATTGCGGGACCTGCGACTGCCGGCGTTGGCGCGCCCATCGCTGACTAAGTTGACTTGCAGTAAGTATGACGACACCGTTCACAATCAGACCGATGAAGTTAAGCACGGTCGCAAGCGTCATAATCTGAACGGCGATTGCCCCATCTTGCGGCCTCACAAATTGCGGAAACAGTGCAAGAACGAACAACGCCATTTTCGGATTCAGCAAATTAGTCAGCAAGCCCTGCCTGAAAATCTTTTGAATGGAAAAGCGAGCTTCGCCGGTTGCAGTTGAAGTCGGCGCAGGGGACGCGCGAAGGGTTTTCCACGCGAGGTAAAGCAGGTAAGTGGCTCCGGCGAAACGGACGACATCGTAGGCTACTGGAACTGCGAGAAACAACTGGGATAGGCCGAACGCTGCCAGCATTGCGTGGCAATAGGTTCCAGCCTGAATTCCGGCAAGGGATGCGAAGCCAGCAGATCGCCCCGGAGCGACGCTTCTCGATGCTATGAGGAGCATATCTGGCCTGGCGTTATCGTTAGCGCGAGGCAGGCCCCTGAAAAGAGGCTGAGAGTTGCAAGGCTAGGCATGAAGGTCCCCTTTGTGCGCCTGGCGCAAAAGGAATCTCAGTTTATTGAACGCTTTTCATGGGGTCAACCAGCTTTACTACGTTCCCGCGCCGCTTGGGCGATGCCGTCGATCGAACCAAAGTGACCGGTGAAGCCTAGATTTTTATTCTGGAGACATACTGGGGATCGTTCGGGGTCGACTTGTGCCTGCCAGATCGGGCATCACTTTGCCTTATCGGTACGTTTACGCGAGAGTCCGCGGCCGGCCATGAACGGTCGGTCGACGCCGACGCCTATTTTGCGGACAACTTCCGTGTCCGTCTCTTGATGAGCGAGTAGTGATATAAGGGAAAGCTGATGGGACAAAAGTTGGCCGATGACGAACTGGAACTGTACCGACGAGTGGACGAAGTTCTTTTCTACGTTTAGCGTCGCAAACAGCCCGGCGGCACGCGATGACTTACCCTCGTGCGCCGTTCTTTCGAGGTTTCTATTCAGGCGGGTGGCCGAACCTTTTGCCGTTTCGAGCCATCTGCTTTAGTGACCAGGTATTTGCCGAAATGGGCGTGCACAAAATCCACGAACACCCGCACCTTTGGCGTCATTTTTCGACTGCTGGGCCACACCACGTGGATACTGTTGGAGTCTGTCACATAAGCGTCCAGGACAGTCTTGAGCCGTCCATCGGCGAGCGCGTTCTTGACAGCGAAGTCGGGCACGCAGGCGATTCCGCGTCCCGCCAGCGCCATATAAAGCATAACATCCAGGCTGTTGCACACCATCGTCAAAGGCAGCGACGAGCTTGCCGCTTTGGATGTTGAATGCCGCAGCGGCCATTGGTACAGTTTTCCAGTGGGTGTCCAGCGGTAATGCAAGCATGCATGATCCAAAAGCTCTTCCGGATTCGCGGGGGTCCCCTTTTGTTGCAGATAATCCGGCGCGGCGACCAGACAGGCGCGCCAGCGACCCAGAGGGCGAGATACCAGGCGTGAATCGCGAAGCTTGCTGCCGCGAATGACGACATCAAATCCTTCTTCGATTACATCGACCAGCCGATCAGTGAAATCAAGATCGAGTTCGATCTCAGGATGCTGCTCCATAAAGTCTGAAAGCACCTGAAATGGTAGTCCCGCCGAAAGTGACAACCCCACCCTTAGCCTCCCTCGCGGATGTCGGGTCATCGCGCTGAGTTCATCCTCGGCCGCCTGAATCTCCCCGAAAATGCGCCTGCACCTTTCCAGAAACACTTCGCCTTCGGACGTGAGGCATATGCTTCTCGTGCTGCGTTGAAAGAGTCGCACGCCAACGCGCTCTTCAAGTCTGGAAATGCTTTTGCTGATGGCCGATGGTGAGATGCCGAGCTCCCGCCCGGTCGCGGCAAAACTCCGCGTTCGCGCGGTGTGGACAAAAACTTCCAGGCCGCCCAGTGCGCTCAGATTTTCCACTTCAGACCTCGCTCAGTATTAGTGACATTTTTGTCATGGCCGATGTGAACGCTACCCTAGTTAATGAATTTGGGTCAACGGCATTACGATGAGTTTGGAGGGTGCTAGACCCTTGCAGGATGCCGGTCGCGCTCCACCCAGTCCTTGGCGAGCCTGTTTGCAGTGATGGAAGAACGGGGGCGCCAGCGTTTTGACAACTCGACGCGCCGTGCCGGCGCATCGGCTCTACCAGGAGAAAATTGTTATGGTTACCACTGAACATCTCGACGCTTACCTCAAAGCCATGACTAATCGCGACGTCGAAGGGACGAAGGTTCATATGGCAGATGATGTTGTCCTTAGAAGTCCAATCGTTCCTGCCCCGTTCGAGGGAAAGGAGCATGTCGCAGATATCCTGACGCAACTTCTCGACACGGTGGACGCCTTCGAGCCGAAGCTCCTCTTACGCGACGGAGCTGACTTTGTCGCCGTGTTCACAATCCGGTTCGGCGACCACGTGATCGACGGAATGGATCACATGCATTTGAACGACGCGGGCCTCGTCGATAGCATGACCGTGGCATGGCGCCCGCTGCCATCGGTCGTGGCGGTCCAGCAGAAGCTTGCTCCGAAATTGGGCGGTAAGGCGATGATGCTGGTTCCACTGGATCAATCTGCCTGAATCATGGATTCTGAACGCAACGGCATGGCGGCGTTAGTTGCGCATGGGGACGGTGCGTGGATCGGTCGTGACGGCTGACGGTGGGATCAGTCTGAACGATTGGCGGCTTTCGCCTCCAAAGCGGTCTTGGGTCGCCCAGGCGGTTGAACGACCGGTAGGGGCCGACTTCAGCCAAAACGCGTCGGGCGACAACGGCCAAAAACCGGACGGCCGACACCGACACCCAGATCGTCAACACTCCACTTCTGCATTATCAAGGACATTAAAATATCTCCTCGCCGAAAGTGAGGGAGCCCTGCTGTCCATGAGTTACGACCTTTTCTTTGAGTTCCAATCGCCCATCCAGGCAGAAGAGCTCAATCGATATTTTTCGACGCGTCCCAACTACCAATCAGGAAACGGGGCGTTCTATCAAAACCAGGCAACCGGCGTTTACTTCCAATTTACATGGTCTGCTGATGCGGTGGAAAGCCGAGCGGTCTCAAGGTCTGCCTTCAACATGAACTTCTTCCGACCGCATGTCTTCGCACTTGAAGCTGAACCTGAGGTTCGTTCGTTTGTCGAGCGATTCTCGGCTCGTGTGCAAGATCTTCAAAAGGACGGCATGGGGGATGGACCTTATTCGACTAATGGCTTTTTGAAGGGCTGGAACACGGGAAATGAATATGCCTATGAAGCAGCATTGACGATGCAGGCACCATCGCACAAGTTCTATACGTTGCCGGCTAACGAGATTGAACGGGTGTGGCGATGGAACTTCTCGATTGCGTCGACTCAGGCGTTATTCGGTGAATCTCTTTTTGTTCCGCGAATCATGCCGTTATTGATCAACGGTGAACTACGCACGGTCGTAGTATGGGGCGACGGGATTCCAGAACTCATCCCTGACGTCGACATGCTGCTTATCATTAGGGATGAACTCGCACCGGTACCGGCCAATGGGGTCCACCAGAAAGACAGATGCCTGGTCCTTCAGAAAAGTCTGGACGAGATCCTTGCACCGCTAAGTGATGACGGATACGCGTTACGGGTAAGGAAGCCTACCTACAACATGGCACCCGACGCAGTTCGGAGATTTATCAGATCGCTACCGCAGACCACGGACCATATCACTGGCGTGGCGATGGATTCCATCCTGGATGGCGAGTTGATGCATAAAGTTAAGAAATCATCTTGAATACGCATGGTCGTCTGTAGGACGGGGTACGGCCGGTCGTAGCGCTCGGCTACATGGTGCGAGGCGAACGAGACATTATCCTGGCAATCGAGCAGCCGGACCACGGAGCGGACGCGCTTGGGGCTGGGCGCCACAGGCGCACCGGAATATTTAAATCTCGTACCCGACCGGATACCATTAAGTCTAATAAGAGCACTTCCCCGCCCGTGGTATCCGAGCGGAGCTTTTATCAGCGAACCCACCGCAAGACCACGCCTTCGTATCCGCTCGGGTACTAAAGCCGACCAGATAGCAAATATCCCTGTGTTTCGTACCCGATCGGAGCCTTTACGTTCAACGCACCCCAGTTTTTGGTACTATGTATCCGCTCGGGTACGAAACGAAGGGGCGGGACCATGGATCAAAGTGATTTTGAGGTGGCCAGCGTGGACGCGCTTGGGAAAATAGTGCGCGCCGCCCGCATCGCGCAGGGCCTCACGCGCGACGATCTTGTCAACGCCACGGGGTTGTCGCCCAAGTTCATCACGCACGTCGAAGCGGGCAAGCCAACGGCGCAGATTGGCAAAGTCTTCGTCTTACTCTCGGAACTGGGCATCGCGCTGCGCGCCGAGACCTCGGTGGCGATTTCATCAAAGGTCGCCAACCAGGCGCGCCGCACGCGCAGGAGCCCTCATGCCGGTTAAACAACTGATCGCGTGGGCAAACGGCGAGCGCATGGGGGTCTTGCAGGACGAGAACGATATCTGGTCATTTGCCTACGACGCGAAGTGGGTGGCGTCGAAACAGGCCTTTCCGCTGTCGCCTGCATTTCCATTGCGCGAAGAGCCATTCGTCGACGGGTCAACGAACCGTCCGGTGCAATGGTTTTTCGACAACCTGCTGCCTGAAGAGGGCATGCGCATCGCGCTCTCGCGAGAAGCGAAAGTCGACAGGAACGATGCATGGGGCCTTCTCCGCTATTACGGTCGCGAGTCGGCCGGCGCGCTCACGTTGCTCGCACCTGACGAAAACGAACCGGCGGGTGCGTTGTCGCCCCTGCCGTTCGATGAGCTTGAGCGGCGTATCCAGTCAATGCCGCAGCGTCCACTGACAGCCGATGCGCCCAAACGTATGTCCGCCGCGGGCGCGCAGCCAAAGCTGCTCGTGACAATGCGCGGCGTGCCGCCCGCGTGCGAACTGTTTGAGCCCGAAGGCAACGAGCCTTCGATGCAACTGCTGAAACCGGATGCGCGCGCCGAGGGATACCCGCACTCGGCCGTCAACGAATTTTTCTGCATGCAGCTTGCACGCGCCGTAGGATTGAACGTGCCTGTAACGTACTTCCTGCGCGTGCCGACGCCGTGCTACATCATCAACCGCTTTGACCGCGATACCTCGACGCAGCCGCCGCGCAGATTGCACGTCGTCGACGCCGCGCAACTCCTGAACTTTGCGAAGGATTTCAAATACGACGGTGCTAACGCGCAGAAACTCAGAGAGGCGATCGGAACCACGCATACGCGCGCTCACGCCCGTCTCGAGATTTTCCGGTGGGCGGTCTTCAACGTACTTGTGGGCAACGGCGACGCACACATGAAAAACCTGTCGTTCTTCGTGGCCCCCCGTGGATACATGCTGGCGCCTTTCTATGACATCGTGAGCACCGCGGTTTACCACACGGCGACTTATCAGGCCGAGCGCGCAGACCGGTGGCCGGATTGCGAGTTGACCATGCCCATTGGCGATGCGACGCACTTTGCGGATATGTCGCGTCCGAACATGCTCAGGTTCGCGGACGAGTTGGGTCTGCCCGGCCGGGGCGCAGTGCGCCTGCTCGACGCGATGCTCGAATCGCTGCATGGTCGGCTCGATGGGGTTTCGGATGCCGTACTGGGCATCGCAATGCCCGACGCAGGAGAGCGACGGCTGCTGAACTCGATTCGCTCAATGCCCATCAATGAAATGTCGCGCGCGCTCGCGGCCTAGAGCAACAGGCGTCGACGCGCCCGGCCAACGTGCGCGATGGAGATGACATGCAGGTGCTTCCATCTAGTAGCGCTATCGAGCGCTCCTGCCGTCAACAGCCGCTTCATGAAGCATTCCGGATCGAATCCAGTGCGACGCGCCTGTGCCAGCAGCTCCAGCCGGCTGCTCGTTATGCCGTTCAGCCTGAAGCCCTTGAGCAGGGCAATGATGTCGTTAGACATGACGATCCGTCGGAAAATTGCCTTCGAGTCCGATGGAATAGCCGTGCTTCATCAACTGTTATGGGTGGGTAGCCATGATCGACCGGCCCACGGGCGGCGGCTGCGCTTTCTCCACACTTACGGTACTCGTCATGCTCAATTCGCTCATTTCCCGCCGTCGTCTCATTGCAACCGGCTCGCTGGCTTCGCTCGGCGTCGGTCTTTCGCGCCTCGCTTTCGGCGACACGCGTCAGAATTCCTCCGCCCACGCTTCCGCCGACGCCAAGCCTACACTCGGCATCGTGCCCGCGTATCTGGGTGTCTCGCCGCAGACATTGCCGCCGCTGCCACATGCGGAAAACGCGCTGGAGCCGACCATTTCCGCGCGTACCGTGGGCATCCACTACGGCAAGCATCACCGCGCGTATTTCGACAATCTGCACAAGCTGCTGGCCGGCACGCCGCTCGAACAGGCATCGCTCGAACAGATCATCGTGCAGTCGCACGACCAGCCCGCGCTCGCCGATGTGTTCAACAACGCCGCGCAGGCATGGAATCATAATTTTTACTGGAACTCGCTGACGCCCGCTTCCGCAGCGAGCGCACCGAGCGCGAAACTGCAGGCCGCGATCGAACGCAAATTCGGCTCGGTCGAAGCGCTTTCGAAAGCACTGGTGGCCACCTCGGCATCGCAATTCGGTAGCGGCTGGGGCTGGCTCGTGGTGGATCGCGGCGAACTCGCGGTGGTGAAAACCGGCAACGCGGAAACACCGTTCACGCGAGGACTCGCACCGTTGCTCACGGTCGACGTCTGGGAGCACGCGTACTACCTGGACTATCAGAATTGCCGCCCCGACTATCTGGTGGCGACCGTATCGAAGCATTTGAACTGGGTGTTCGCTTCGGCGAACTTCGAGCGTGTCTGATTCTAGTATGCGCTTCCATGTGAAGCGTTTCGGGATCTATTCGAGGGGGCATTCATGTTCATCACACTTGCGCAATCGCGCGCTGTGATCGCTTGCGGCGCACTGACGTTGGCCGCCTGCACCACATCGCCGGCCACCACATCGCCGGCCACCACATCGCCAGCAACCACATCGCCAGCAACCACATCGACGGCCGCCGCTTCGCCGTCCTCCATTAATCCGCCGGACGGTCAGCGCTTCATGGCGCTCACGGCATCGGGCGTGCAGACTTATGTGTGCCAAGCCGACGCGCAGCAGCACCTTGCCTGGGTGTTTAAAAGCCCGCTGGCGACGCTGTTCGATGCGAGTGGCCGTGCAGTACTCAGGCACGCAGCGGGACCGTCGTGGCAAGCGGACGACGGCAGCCGTATCGTCGGCCGCGCCATCGCGCAGCGGCCGAGCGACACGCCGGCGAGCGTGCCGCAACTGCTGCTGGAAACGCATAGTACGGCGGGAGACGGCATGTTATCGGCGGTGCGTTACGTGCAGCGCGTGAAAACCGTTGGCGGTGTGATGCCGTCCGCGCCATGCACGGTCGCGGGACAGAGCGGCAGCTCGCCGTATCTCGCGGAATATGTGTTCTACAAGTAGTCGGTTCTGAGGACGTATGCGGTCACCGTCATTCAGGTGGCCGCATACGTCTGTTCTGCTTTGAACGCGTCAATTGTCCGGCGCGTTGGGGGTGTCGAGCGTGTCGAGAAACGCTCGTTTATCCACCGACGCGGGCAACGCATCTGCAAGGCGTGCGTGAAAAGCCGCGATATCCGCGCCCAACGCGGCGCGCTGCGCCACGATGCGTGCAATGGGCCCGATATGTGTGGCGAGCCGTCGCGCGGCCAGTTCGACACGCGCGGGATCGATCGCCGCGCCCGCGTGTCGTGCACCGCTTTCGAGGCGTGCGGCACGCGGCGTGACGATACCTGATGCGCTCGCATGCCGCGCCAGCAAGGTCGTAAATTCGTGCCGCGCGGCGTCGTCGGGAAGATGGCGCGCCAGTTGGGCCGCGAGCATGTGCGAATCCGCGGCCTGCGCCGCGGCGCGCCGCACAAGGCGCGACGCCACCGGCCCGACATGACTCGCGAGCCGCCGTTCGAGCTGCGCAAGCAATTCCGGCGGCCACGCGAGCGGCGCTGCGTGCGCAGCGGTTGCATTCGCAGGTGGCGCGAGCCCCTCGCGTACAAGTGGCGTGACCACCACGGTCTGGTCCGGATCGATCCGCGCCGTGAGCGTATCGAGCAACGCGAGCAGTTCGACGCGCCAGCCTTGCGCGGACTCGTAGCGCTGCGCAGGCTGCTTTCTCTCGTGCTCGTAAGCGCATGGCGCGCCGTGACTGGCCTCTTTCGCGCGTCAGTTGGTCCAGCACAATTTCTCGATCGTCCGCTTCACACGGCGCGTGTTTATTGAATCGATGAGAAGGGTAGTAGCGTCGACTGATTATTAATTTGACGTAGTTAAAGTAAATTGAATTTACATTCCTATATTTACAAATCTGCAGAGACTTCAATTTGTGCCGGGGGCTGCTGCACAAAGCCCGGATTCACCCATTCTTTCAGGTTGCGAGGTGACAATTTGCGCAGGGCGGGGAGGGCCGGCTGGCGCCGGATCAATGCGGAGACACGCTCTTCATGTTTCTGATAATCGAAACGTCGAAGGGGGAGATTGCCTGTCTCACGCGGCCACGATGAAGCGTCTCGAATGGACGATTGGTGGCCAACCAGGTTGTTGGATGCTGGGGACATGGAGGCCGACCGGTCGCTGAATGAACCTGGGCTGGGTCAACTCTGTTGCCATCGCCTAGCATGTGAAACCGAAATCGGTAGCTCAACCCGCCAGTTTTCTTTGAAGCCTGGCGGGTTTTTCTTCGCCTGCCGGGCGCAGGCTACAAACGACGATGGAGTCGCTCAGCCGTTCAGTTGCGATTCGACGTTCAGGACGATCCGTGCGACCGGGTTGTTGTCTGCGGATTGCGGTGCGAACTTGATCTGGGCGAATGTGACGACACCGAGAGCGACGACGAGGAGTGCTCCAGACGCGGCGATGCGGGTAAGGTATCTCATAGGGACCTAATTTTGATGATGTGGACAGAAACTGGATGTAGCTGACAGGGGTGCCGACTAACTTCAGTGACATCTCTGTCCGCAAACCGGCAACGCCGGACGCGGTCGTCAGATCGCATCTACCAATCGGACTGATTTTGTGCAGTGCAATATAACACGATCCTGAGATCGCATCTACTGATCTTGCGGGCTTGTGCAATGCAGTGTAAATGGTTTATCGGTATGCCCAGTGCGGCATCCCGTCGCGAGCGAATGCTTAATTGTCTCAGCCATTGCTCACGCCCGCCGTGCGCTACTCGCCCGCATCATCCCCGAAGCGACTTATAAGCGGCGTCGCGATCGGCTGACGCCAGACGGAATCGGAAAAGACCGAGCGGCTCACCAGGATCGTCGCGACGACGGCGTACGCCTGGAATCACGAAGAGGACACGCGGGAATTTCTGTCAACGCCGCATCCGGAGCTCGACGGGCGGCCGCCACTCGATGTTGCGCTGACCGAGCTCGGCGCGCGCCGGGTCGAAGAGCTGCTCCGGAAACTGTTTTATGGGTTGCCGGCGTGAAGTTGTTTCGAATCGCCGACAGTCGACACACGGTCTGGAGTGGCACCGGCGCGATTCTGGTGGGCGGGGCCGCTTCAATAGCCCTAGGCGACCGGTCATCTAGGCCGTCTCAAGCTTCGCCGGCGCGATGCACGAGGTTCTTGTTCATGCGCGAATCGGCAAAATACCGAAGACACACGGAGGTTGAAGTAGCAGTTTCCGACGATATTCGCGTCGAACGCCATTTGGCCGAATCGTTGCCCGAGGGATGGAATGCGCCAGCACTGCAGGCGACAACGGCATTCAGCGACACTTGGCTGTTCGAGTCGCGTGCCGCGCACCTGATCGTACCTTCCGTCGTCGTCCGTGCAGAGTTCAACGTGCTGGTCAATCCTGCACACCCCGACGCGACGCGGGTTGCCGTGACCGAGCCGCAGCCCGTCATGTGGGACGAACGCCTCTTTATGATGCCGACGGTCGGACACTCGTAGATTACGATGGTGATTGACTAGCATCGCCTTGACGCTTTGCTCCGCGACGGAAATGACCGGGACGTGACTTCTAGTCTGGTTCGCAATCGCCGCTCGCCATGGCTAGTGCAGCTTCTTGTATCCTCCATGCCTGATTGCCAAAGCCAACACGGCGGTCCGTTTCTATTAATTGCCCTGACAATTTGACATACCATAATTGATCAATATTTTGTTTTTCAAAACCAGATCTGAATGTAGTAGCGCCGGCTATTTACAGATGCCGTGGTTCTCGTCATTGACAGATGTCGGGTTTTTGACCGCTGGCAAGCGGGCACATTGCAGCGACGGTGCGGGAGTCTGCGATGAGGCAGGACACAAATTTGGAGGCTCGAATTTTGATCGCAGTGGTTATCAAAAATTTCTAATTAATTGAGAATATTACCGATGGGGCGCTTCTTTTTCGATATATGGGACGAAGCGTCTAGATTCGCACCCCCGCCATGATCAGCTCCGGTCGAAAATTTTCACTCTCAAGCCGACATGGGGCTCGGCTACGCGTACTAGGACGGATTGCCGTCGAGCATGCTGAAGCTCTTGGAGACACAGCTCTTTGATACGGGCAAAGCAACTTGCGTTTTTCGCATTCGCCAAGTCGAACGCTCCGTTGAACTATGTCGATACGCGGTTAATTCAATTCATCAGTGTCAGTGAGTGTCAGCGATACGGCCCGACGGCGACGGCGCCATTTCGTCGACCAGCGATTGCGCGTTGAGTTATCTTCGACCGGCCGATGTCCGATTCGGCCGATCAAATTTTTTCGGAATACCGCTATGGCACCAGTGAGCGTCGCTTCGTGAAGCCGATCGGCATCAAGTTTCGTTTCCACTTCAAATAACTGATTCGACCTGGGCTCCCCCGCGTAAGCGCTAATTCAATACGGGAGTCTGGAAGACGGAAAACTCTGATGACTGCTCCGAAAGCTACATGTATTTCGGTAGCTTTTTGGGTTAAGACCGTGAGCCGGCTCCGTTAAGTTTGATGGGTATGCGCGTACCCCCGAAAGCGCATATAAATCGCATCTCTTTTGCATGACCAGCTTCACCTGAAGACTGATTGAATTGAGTCGGCCCCAATGGATCGACCCGTCATGCGTTTATTCCGAAGCAAAAAGCAGATTGCCCTCTCAACCGCGCCAGGCGGTTATTCCCAGGAAGACCCCGAAAAGATCATTTTCGACATGGGCGCGCGCCTGCGTACCGAGGCCAATCACTGGAAAACCTTCTGCTTTATTCTCGTCATCATCGCCGGCGGGGCAGTGTTTTCGCGCAATCCCGCACCCTCCGTGGTGAAGGCCTATGGCGTGTCGTCGGACATCAGCGGCCATCCGGTCGTCACACAGCTGGCGGCCTATCATCCGGACGACCAGTCGATTCGCACCACGCTGAAAGAGACGGTCGAGCGCTGGTGGACGATCGAGCCGGTCTTGACCGACGATATCCAGAAATCGCGGATGGCTCGGAACATCAACGCCGTCAAGGCAATGATGGTCGGCAATGCCCGCAACCAGTTCAGTGACTGGGTGAAGGCCGATGCGCCATTCCAGACCATCACGCTCAATCCGAAGCTGGTGCGTGAGGTCAAGGTCACCAACATCGCGCTGCTAGAAGACTCGACTGCGGTCGTCGAATTCAGCACCAGCACCACGCAAACGCCGACCGATAAACCGGTCGTCCAGCGATACGCCATTACCTGGCGTTACCAGATCGTTCCCCCCACCGCAGAGGATGCGCTCGGCACGAACGCGTTCGGTGTCTTCTACCCGCTGTATTCCATCCAGAAAACTCAATGATGAGCGCTTCCCGCATGCTCACTTCGTGGGTTGCCGCATTCGCGTGCGCGGTCGCCGTATGTTCGGCAGCGTCTGCCGCGAAGAAAAGCGCGGAGAGTTCCGCAGCATCGTTCGATCTTGCCACGGCGCTGAGCGATCCGATGAGCCCCGTGAATCCCTATAACGCAGGCTCCGACCCTGTCACCATGCCAGGCGATGCGCGCATGGCGGTGTTTCCCTATAGCCGCGATCAGATCTATCGGATCATGACCGCGCCGCTTAAGAACACTACGATCGAGCTGGCCAAGGGCGAACGACTCACGACCGACCCCGCGATGGGCGATTCGATCCAGTGGATCATCGACACCGACGGCGAGAATCACGTGTTCGTAAAACCGGTCAAGCCTGGTCTCGTCAACACCCTGCATCTCACGACGAACCTTCGCGAGTACGACATGACGCTCGTCTCGTCGCCAATGGGCGGGCTGTTCTATCAGACGGTGCGATTCAATTATCCCGGCTCCGTGATGGCCAAGGTTCGCGCGAGGGAGCAGGCGAGCGGCGGAATGGGCGGCAGCGGCGGCGCCCGCGGTGACGACTCCGGGCCGCAGACGGACTCGGGTCCGATCGGCGTCTCGCCCGACAAGCTCAACTTCGACTATAAGGTGTCCGGTTCCGCCTCGTTCAGGCCGGAGACCGTGTTTGACGACGGCAAGGCAGTGTGGCTCCGACTGCCAGCCGATGCACCATTCGCAGTGCCTGTCGTCAAGGACCATGGCGATTACGTCAGCCCCAACTTCATCCGTCGTGGCCAGTACATCGTTGTGCAGGAAATCGCCAACGAAATCGTGTTGCGCGCGCCGAATGAGGAAGTCACCATCACGCGTCGCCGGCCGGGTCTGTTCGGTTTCTGAGGGGCGCCATGAACCAGCCTAACGGTCAACCGGACAATCAGCGCGCGAGCCTCTTCAAGGGGAAGTCGCCCCGCAACGCCCTCTTCGCAGTGGGCGTTGCGGCGGCCATCGCCATCGCGTCGCTCGGCTTCTACTATCAGGTCAAGGAAAGCGCGCAGATCGAGGAAGAGGCTGCGCTCAGGAAAAAAGCCAAGGCAGCGGAGGTGGTCGACAAGTCGAACAATCCGCAGGACGTCAACAAGACCATCGAAGAGCAACTGAGTGCGGCCCGCAAGCTGGCGGCATCGGAGGCGCGCGCTACAGCTTCCACGCGCTCGCCATCGGCAGCGAGCGCGCCGAATGTCGGAGATTCGTCCTCCGCATTGACTGCGGATGGGTTCATCAGTGACCAGCAGACCCGGAAGCTCAAGTCCGATTCGGACTCGGACGCGATCTACGCTTCGCCAATCTTCAAACCCGGCCTGAAGGTCAAGGATGCGGCGCCGGCGTCGAACCAGCTGGCGGGGATATTGACGCCGCAGCAGGTCGCGGCGCAACAGGCAGCCGCACAACAGGCCGAACTGGGCGCGGCAGGGGACCGCATGTCAGCCGCGCTCGCCGCGGCGGGTGTGGGCAGCCAGCCGCAGTCGGCACGCCTGTATTCGAGCCAGGATCACGACTCGGCGTTCATCAAAAACGTGTCCGCGCAGTCAGGAAGCGAACAGGACTTTGCCCGCGCAGGCTTCGTTGGGCAGGCCCGTGGTTGCGTCCTCTCGCCCCCGCACCACATCGGTGTGCTGTCGACCGAGCGCATGAACTCGGATCGTCCCGGCACGGCTTCACTCATAGTCGAGAAAGACGTGTACGACAGCATTCGCGGCGACTGCCTGATGATTCCGAAGGGCAGCTTCATCACCGCACCGTACAGCTCGGACATCCAGCCCGGTCAGGAGAGCATTCTGGTTGCTGCGACCGAGTTGCGTTTGCCAAACGGAAAACACGTTCCGCTTTTCGGCGCACAAGGTGCAGATGGTGACGGCTCGGCCGGTTTCTCCGGCGACGTGAACAACCATTTCTTCAAGATCTTCGGCACGTCGTTCCTTGTTGCGATCCTGCTTCGCAAGTACGACAACGGCGACGCTACGACGACGACCGGCCCCCTTGGCGTCACCCAGGTCAGTAGTACGGGTGGTCAGGTTGCCGCACAGACCGCCCAATCGATCCTGGAGCGCTACAAAAACATCCCGCCCACGATCACCTCGGACCCTGGTGAACGACGCTTCATGCTGAAGGTGAATCGCGACATCGTGCTGGAGCCGTACCGAAATGATTGAGCGCCTGGCCAGGCGCTGGATGGTCTTTCCGATCGTGTTGGCGCCCGTGTTGCACATCGGGGATGCAGGCGCCGCGACGATCGCGGAAGTCATCAGCCCCACGAGCATCGTTCTCGCACAGGGCGACACCCGGACAGCGCGATATCCATACGATTGGCGGCGGTTTGCCGCGTTGTGACGCGTTAAGGACATGTGGAGAGACCGGACACCGGACACTTTCCACGACTCAGCAGCGTCTGCACACGCCCTTACAGCGAATGCTGGGTGCGCTCACGAAACCCGATACACCGCGGTGGAGATGAGCGACTTGGGGGCGGGGGAAGTCTTGCGGGACCGGGACATACCGGATAACCGCGATTCCCTGACGGAAGAGGACACGGCGCGCGCGGCCGTACACAAAACGCGTACAGGTATTGCCCGGCACTTAGCACGGAGCGGTTTCCGCGAGGCGGAAGCGGCTCCGAGGCGCGCAAGCGTCGTGCTGGCAGGGTAGCCACGAAGCTGCAAGGTGCGGGAGTATTTCCGCGCAGCGCGACGGCAGAGATGCCCGCGCGGAACAAGTCGGTTGCGGATTGTGCGAAGCACGATTCGGGCTGGCAAGCAGCAGGTTGGACAGTCGGATTGCATGTTCTTCCCATGCAACTGGTCGATCGGATGGAATCGCTAAAGGACAGGAAGGCAGTACCCAACGCCGGGATACAGGCGAAGCCGCTGAAGCGGCGAACGGACGGGCACTGACGGCGCGGGTTGCGGCATCAGGTAGGGATGCGTCCGGCCGCCAGGTGCAAACAGGTGAACAGGATTCGGGCGAACAGGTAGCGCGGCACGCCCGTAACACTATGCGGGCATCGCGATGCAGCAAGGAGGATGAGATGTTGTCGTGGAAAATCATGAAAGCGACTGAAGCAGCATGCCAAAGCATCTGCATGGGGAGGGAGGCGGCGGAGCACTATGGATACCGATATGCCATATGGCATCAATGGTCCGACTGGTTGCAGGATTTCGTTGCAGGGTGGGTGGGTGACCATAAGCGTCACGTTCCGGTAACGCAGCGGGCACTTCGAATCATTTGCCGGCGTCGGGAAGCACCGCGACTATTCAACGTCGCGCGAGGGAGCTGACGATGGCTGCAATTCTCAACGTGCGTGCGATCGTCAACGGCTATGGCTTCGGTCGTGAGTTCAAGGATGCGATGCTCAAACTCTTCGACAAGAACGTCGCGCGCGTTCACAGCACAACGCGAATAAGCAACCGGGCGTTGTCCATCAAGACGCAGGAGTATCGCGCGGCGAAACTGTGTAAAGCTTTCAAGGAGCTACGCGACGGTGGTTTCGCATTGCAGACGCCGTGGTCGCTTAAGCAAAAGCACGTTCAACATCTGGTCGATACATGGATCGCAGCAGGACAGAGCGGCGGCACAATCGAAAACAAGCTGACGTACCTTCGCGCGCTCGCGCAATGGATGGGCAAGACGAATCTGATCGGCTCTCTCGATGACTATGCGGACCGCAAAGCTCTTGGTCTGAAGCGGAGCTATGTCGCAACCGAAGATAAATCTTGGGCGGCGCACGGCGTTGACGCGGTCGAGAAGATTGAGGAGGTCGCCCAGACATGCCCGTATACCGCAGTGCAGTTGAAGCTGCAGGCGGCATTCGGCTTGCGCATTGAGGAGAGTTTCATGTTTCGGCCGGCCGAGGCAGCGCGTAACCCGCAATTGTTGGCCGTAACGCGCGGCACGAAGGGGGGGCGCCCCCGTGAGGTTCCGATCGAGACGAAAATCGAGATACTGGAAGAGGCGGCAAGGCTCAGCAATGGCTTGACCGGTTCCACGGTGCCTGCCGACCGGACGTTGAGTCAATGGCGCGACTGGTACTACTACGTACTGGAGAAGCACGGCGTGACCAAACGGGGAATGGGTGTGACGAGTCACGGGCTGAGGCACGAGTATCTGCAGACGCTGTACGTAGAGACAACGGGCGTACCAGCGCCCATCAAGCGCGCCGACGCACGGCCAGATCCACTGTTACACGAAGAGGCATTGCGGCGTGTTGTCGAGGCGGCGGGTCACTCACGCCGGAACAAGTCGAGTGCGTACCTCTCCACGTTCGCCATGCAGGACCGGATGCAGAAGCGACTTCCGACGCTTGACCAGGCGCATAGCGCGCTGGCGACTGCAGGCGGTAACAAGAGCCATGCGGCAAAGGCGCTGGGTATCTCGCGTCAAGCGCTGTATCGCATCCTCGGAAATGCAGCGAGCGATCGGTAGGTAACCAGTCCACCAACGCAAATGATGCATAAACAAGAGTGCATATGCCTGATCAACGTAAGTAGCGCTGCTGCACAATGATTTCTCTCTCAGGTTCTGGCATTGGCCCTCGGATGTGCCGGAACTCTTTAGCAAGCCGACTCTTTCCCAGGGTCGGCTTTTTTTTGGCCAGGATTTCGCCAGGCTGCTTGTTAATTCAGGGATGGGAACCTGGCTTGCCGGGCGGCCAGGCGGTCCCCGGTTCGGGATCTGGAATGTCGATCGGATCGCTGCACTTGTGCAGGTGCAAGAAGAATCTCCTCCGAAAAGCCCCGCGACTTATAGTGTTCACCATCTGTCGCGGTCAGGCATCCCGTCGATCGCAAGGGCGATCCGGTCCTCGAACATCAGGTCGGAATGCTCGCCTGGCGTCGGAATCAAGGGAAACTGGATATTCCGGTCTCCGTCAATATCGACCCACTTCACGAGCTGTACCAGCTTGCGGTAACGCGCAGCGTCGCGCAGCACAGGCTCGATGGGCCAACTGTCGATGGTGGCTACAGACGCGTCGACGAGCCTTTGCGCAAGGATGGCGAAGATCGGGCCTCGAGTCTGCCAATCCTCGGTGTTGCGGGCAAGCATATCGATGACCATCTGGGCATCGCACGCGCCAAGCTCCTTTTCGACCAGATCTCTTAGATCCCCTTCCGTGACTTTGGGCCGAGCCAGACGCCTGTTCCAAACTGTTGCAGCTTCCTTCAACGCGTCGCATTCGTTCTCGGAATAAGGAAACCAGGGCGTTGACATCCCGCATTCGGAACAGTAAATGCACGCCAGTCGCTCAGTTTGCGGCGCATATGGCGGCCGGCGGAGCGTATCTCCGAGCTTGGGAGGACCCGACTGTCGGCCGAAATGGCCGTAATCAAAGCCGGTGTCCCCGATCTCTGCGACGACACGTTGGGACAGGCCGACGGTCCCTCGTCCGCCGCAGTGATCACATGGATAAAGCTGTTCGTACATTTTACCGATCTCTCGCACATCTTCATTATTGGAAATTATCGGTCGAATTTAACGCGAGAGATGCGGCTTTTACAACTGGCAAGGGCAATTGTTCAAGGAAAATGAATAGTCTGAAGAAATTGATGATCGCATCGGTGAATTTGGGCTTTTTTTAAGTCAGGTCGGGATGGAGGCGCGGGGCCACTGGCTCGAGTTCCTTGTCGACAGAAAGGGCGCTGGCATGGCGAAGGTTAGACCGGCACGAATTCTCTCCGCGGTGCGGAGAGAATTCAACGGCGGTCGAACGGGGAGTGTTCCGGGCCGGCGGTGTTTCCGGTAACGTGCCCACTTGTGCTAACCAACCTCCGACACCGGGCTTCATCCATGGCATTAATACTTCCCAGCTCTCTGTTCGAGGACGTGCGATCGCTGATCACTGGCGCTCGAGCGCGAGTGGCTGCATCGGTGAACGCCGAGCTAACGCTGCTGTACTGGCAGGTCGGCAGACGCGTTCGCGAAGACGTGCTGCACGGCGAGCGGGCCGAGTACGGCCAGCAGTTGGTGGGCGCGCTGGCCCGCAGGCTGACCGCCGAGTACGGGCGCGGATGGAGCGAGCAGCAATTGCGCCACTGCCTCCGGGCGGCGGAAGTCTTCCCCGATGAGGCGATTTTCTCCGCAGTGCGGAGAGAATTGAGCTGGACGCACCTGAAGGCCTTGATCTATATAGACGACGAGCTCAAACGAAACTTCTACATCGAACTCTGCAAACTCGAGCGCTGGTCTTCGCGTCAGCTGCAGGAGCGAATTCAGTCAATGCTATTCGAACGCAGCGCGCTCTCGCGTAAGCCAACGGAAGTGATCCAGCAGGAGCTTTCGCAGTTGAGGAGCGCGCAGCAGGTGACGCCTGAGTTGGTGTTAAAGGATCCCTATCTCCTCGATTTTCTTGGGCTGAATGATCGCTATCTTGAACGGGACCTGGAGGATGCCATCCTTCGGGAGATGGAGCAGTTTCTTCTGGAACTTGGCGCGGGCTTTACGTTTGTCGCCCGGCAGAAACGATTGCAGATCGATGATGACGACTTTTATCTGGATCTGCTGTTCTATAACCGCAAGCTTAAGCGCCTTGTCGCGATTGAGTTGAAGCTTGGGAACTTCAAAGCCGAATACAAAAGCCAGATGGAACTCTATCTGCGCTGGCTGGCCAGGTATGAGCAGGAGCCCGACGAGCAGCCACCGATCGGCATCATTCTGTGCGCGGGGAAAAAACAGGAGCAGATCGAGTTGCTCGAGCTTGGAAAGAGTGGGATTCACGTCGCCGAATACCTGACGGTCCTTCCGCCACGCGAAGCACTGGAAGCCAAACTGCATCAGTCAATTCAGGCCGCACGCGCGCGTATGCAGGACGATAGCGAGCGCTAGTGGCGCGACCGCACGGGCAAGGTGAAGGTGAGTGGCACATCGCATAACGGCCACCGAGGCGCTGCGATTTTCTCTTTAACGGGACCGGCGCTTGATGGTTCAGCCGATCCTGTTGAGAGGGCGTGGGTTTTGACACATGGACCCTCAACTCCCCGGTGCACCCGCACGCGCGTCTGCTGCAATTGTCGGAGTTTCCAGTTTCACACCGGTCTCAGATAGCACAAGTTGCTGCAGCTTTGTTGGACGATCCATCGATCGTGCAGGCGCATGGCCTCTCACAAAGCGATATCTTTTCCTTGAGCTTTCCGGGCTAAGACGCTGAGCCGGACCGACGGCTCGTCGTTGCCTCATTGTGAAGCACCACCGACACAAGCCACGCCCCGCATGGCGTTGGAAAAGTAATCCACAGACTTATCCTGCGATTTGTGTGGATAAGGATGGCGCAACGCGGCGGATGGGTAATCGCCGAAAGCCGTATCTAATTTGCGGTCATTCTGGCGTCGACGAACCGGGGGTGGGCGCTACCATCTGTGCATCACTCGCGTCCTCGACGCATCGACCGAACGTTTGCCCAAGGCAGACGTTTTCTTACTTTCCCCGACGGGTCCCACACCCGGCGGGCGTGCACCCGTCATTTCCGGAAGCACGCCATGCACCGACAACGCATTCTCCGATTCGGCCTGATGATCTGGCAGACCCATGGTCTTTCGCATGAACAGCTGCTCGGGATTGTCAAAGCGAGAAAGCGGTATTCAGCCCATTTTCGAGCAGCAGCACTACGACATCTGGTAATGGACGCGCCACTGTCCGTGACGCTTGGCCGGCCGTTCGCCGAACGGCGTCGGCTGGTGCGCCAGCACTACGGCATTTAACGCACATCTCTCATCTACCCACTGGGGCGCGCCCCTTTGGGGGCGCTCCGGATCACATCTGGAATTCGCCATGTTCAATCACTTCATCCAAACTTTTATCGACGCACAGACAGCAGCACGGCGTCATTACCGTGCGGTCGCCGCTACCGAGACCCGGCTTTTCGGGCAGATCGGTGAGCCGGCCGTGCGCGTTCTGCAAACCACGCAGATCGAGGACGAACTGCGCCGGACGTACGAAGCGCTCGCCAACAGGATGATCTTCAAGGCGCGCAGTGACTTCGCAAAAGGATCGGCCCGGCCGGTTCTGTTTCAGGAGACCGTTTTCAAGGTCGCTGGCTTCGACATTGAGCAGTCCCTCGCGCGCGGCGAGGTGCCGGATTTCGATAAATTGTGGAGCGTTCTGCAGGCTCAGCTTTCCGTCCTGAGCGATCGGGCAGGAGAGGCACGATGAGTCGCAGTTCCGCACAACGAAAACACGACCTCACCGCAGACGCGTGCCAGAAGGCCCTCGTGAAGCTGATCCAGTCGTTCTCTCACGGGCATCATCTTCACTCGGTTTTCTCCGACTTCGTGGAACTCTGCGCGCTCGCTATTAGCAACAGCGTCGACCGCACGCAGTTTGAGGTTCGTGAGAAGCGCTATCTCGACATCGTCGGCAAGTACAAGCGCGAAGAGGTTGAACGCTTTCCGGAAATGCTTGGTCTGCTGACCGAATCGCTCGAACTCCGGGTTCAGGCGATGGGCAAGGCGGGCGCCAGTGGGTCGGCAATGGTGTCAGGTGGGTTGACCGATGTTCTTGGCGAGACCTACATGATGCTTGAGCTGGGCAACGCCCGGGCCGGTCAGTTCTTTACGCCCTACCACGTCTCACGTCTCATGGCGATGATGACGATCGGTGATGGTGGCGCAGCAGTTCGGGAAACGGGGTTCATGCGATTGCAGGAACCCGCGTGCGGCGCCGGCGGTATGGTGATTGCCGCAGCCGAGTCTTTGCACGATGCGGGGCTTAACTACCAGCAGGCCATGCACGCGACGTGCATCGACATCGATCCGTGCTGTGTCCATATGGCCTACGTTCAGTTGTCGTTGCTGCACATCCCGGCAATCGTCGTTCATGGCAATGCACTCACGCTCGATGTCTGGGGCTTGTGGTACACCCCGGCTCACATCATGGGCGGATGGCGCAGAAAACTTGAACGGCGCGAGCGAAAAGCGCTGGCGGAGATTCTCGCCATCGCAGGCGAGCAAGCTGCGGAGTCCTCGGGTGAGGAAGTCGCGGTTGAGGTCTCCCTGTCCGAGCCGCAGCCTGAAGCCGATGCAGGTGCCGACGGTGAGACTGCTGTTCTCGACCGGCCCGTGGTCATTGACGTAGGTACGGCGAAGGACGTCATGCCTCTATCTGAAAGCCTCGCGTTGCATGATCTGTTCGAAGAAATCGTATCCAGTGAGAAACCGTCAAACTCGATTTTCGAGAAGATCGATCAGATGAGTCTCTTTTGACAGGTTCGCCCCTGCTTATTTATTCGAATCCATATCCTTGTCCAAACCCGGCTTCGTGCCGGGTTTTTTTTCGGCTGTGCGAAAGCGGGTCGGTTTTCGTCAGCTTTCCACGAACTCACGCATCTGGCGCGCGATATCTTTACTGTATCTACCGCGTCTCTGACGCATCGAACCGCCGGCGCGCCCGGCATCCATCTTTGACCCCATCGGGAACCACTCCCGACCGGGGGCAGGTTCCCTCTCTGGAGAACCTGCAATGCAACAACAACTGACTGCCCCTCTCAAGCGCATCAGGCTCGGTCGCAATCCCCGTACGTACTTTGATCCCAAGTCAATGGCGGAAATCAGGGAATCGATCCGAGAACACGGCGTCGACACGCCGATCCTTGTTTGTCCGGTCGTCGACGACGACGACATCGACTACGAGGTGATCGCGGGTGGCCGTCGCTATCGAGGCGCCATGGAAGCCCACGGTGAAGACTACGAGATGCCCATCGTTGTAAAGGACGTCGACGAAGCCGAAGCGCGGCGGATTGCGCTCACTGAAAACATCCAGCGCGATAACCTTTCGCCCGCCGAAGAGGCCCGCGACGCTGCGGAGCTCCTCGGCCTGCATGGCGGCGATCGCGACGTGACCGCCAAAGTTCTAGGCTGGTCACGCGGAACGTTGGATAGCCGCCTTGCGCTGCTCAACTGTTCGACTGCTGTGCTTGACGCGTTGAGCGAGCGGAAGATCAACATCGCTCACGCGGAGCTGCTCGCGGCGCTCTCGAAAGAGAATCAGGACAAGGTCCTGCCCGTTGTGGTCGCTGAAAAGCGGTCGGTGGCTGATGTACGCAAGCTGGTGGAATCGGCTTCGTGTGCACTGGCCTCTGCCATTTTCGACAAAGCGGATTGTGCGGGTTGCCCGCATAACTCGTCGACTCAGGCGCAGATGTTTGGCGAAGCGATCGGTACAGGCAACTGTACGAACCGCACCTGCTTCAACGAGAAAACGGAGAAGCAGCTTGAGACGACGGCGGCAGGCCTGCGTGACGAGTTCCAGACCGTGCGTATCGTACGGGCTGGCGACAACAACACGCGTGTGCAGCTCGCGATCGACGGGTCCAATGGCGTAGGTCTGGACCAGGCGAAAGCCTGCCATGCCTGTGCAAACTACGGCGCGGCCGTGAGCGGTCTGCCTGACTCAATCGGCAAGGTCTATCGTGGTCAGTGCTTCGATACCGTCTGCAACATGCAGAAGGTGGCCGCCCGGATCAAGGCTGATAAGGCGGCGTCGCAGCCTCCGAAGTCTGAAGGTGCGAGGTCCGCGCCGGCGCCGAAGTCGACGGGTGCTGGCAGCAAATCCATCGGCGCTCCGGCAGCTTCCAGTCCGGTGGCGACCGTCATCGCCGAGTCCGACCGGGTGAAGGCGTACCGCGTCAAGCTGTGGCGTAAGGCACTGCGCACGGATATCGGTATGAATCATGAACTGGCTCGCCAGTATCTGATATCGATCGTGATCAGTGGCTACGCCCGTCAACTCGACGATAGCGCGTTCCGTAAGTTCTTCCAGCGAATCGCAGAGGCGGAGGCGCCCATGGCCAATCTACCCAAAGCAATCGACCTCGTGCAGGCGACGAGTGAAGGCAAACAGGCGGACCTGATGATTGCGATGCTGTTCGCCGCGATCGAGGGGCTAGAAGTGAGCAACCTCATCCAGCTGTGCAAGTCGCATCAACTGGACCTGAAGAAGCACTGGAAGCTCGACAAGGAGTTTCTGGAGTTGATAACGAAGTCCGAAATGCTTGTGCTGGCCGACGAACTCGGTATTCGCGCGGCGCTCGGCGACAACTTCAAGAAGGTTTTTGCGAAGTCGAAGCCGGAACTTATCGAGGCGCTGCTCAAGGTCGATGGATTTGACTACGACGGCAAGCTGCCGAAGGTTCTGAAGTTCTGAAGTCCAGGGACGCGGATCGCGTCCCATTCCTCTCTATATGTATACGCCGCCTCTGCGCGGCGTTTCTCTTTTCTGGAGTATTTCCATGTTTCAGCAACTTGAACCGTTGGTGCGTGCGACCGGTAAGGTCACGCTCACCTTGAAGGTGGTCGGTGATCAGATGGCGGTGGTTGTTATGCCCGGCAATGACTCGAAAGAGGCTGCGCTCGCGCAACCGCTAATCCTGACTGCGACCCCGACCGAGCTTGACGAAGGTTTCATCGATTCACTCGGACGTTTTGAGGGCGCTCGTCGCTCTCTGGCTGAACAGGTGAGCGTGACGACCGAAATCCTGCAGGCAGCCGAAAAATCGCAGGTGGGTAAGGCACAGAAAGCCCTCACGAAGGGTTCGAAGCCGGCGCCCGCGTCGGCGAACGGGTCCGATGACAACGAAGAGGAAGCAATGGAAGACGGCAGCGCTTCAAGCGAACCGGCGGCCGATGCTTCAGCATCGGTGCCGGCGGCTGGTAGCGCTGGTCAGACAGATCTGTTGTCGCTTCTGTAACGGGGGCCTCATGTCGATCAGCATCGCAACGATCATTCGCGAGTTCTCCTATAACGGCATGCGTTTCGCAGATCCGGGTCCGTCGTTTTCACCCGATCAGGTACGCGATCTTTATTCGGCGCAATACCCCGAGTTGACGACTGCCGCGGTGGACGGCCCGGAAGTTTCGGGCGAAGTGGCCATCTGGAAGTTTGTCCGCGCAGCGGGGGCAAAGGGCGTACATGCGTAAGCAGGATCTGCTCAAGGCTCTGGCCGACCCGGCAAACGGGTTCAATCAGGAACCGCCCGGAAGGGCGTTTTTTTTTCATAACGACGAGGTGAGCAGATGCTCTTCGATCCTTCATTTGTTGATCGAACGGTCGAAGAAGGCACCGGTGCGGCCGGGCAATCGCCTGGCACTGCCGTTGCCCGATATCGATCTTCCGATTGTGTTCTAACGCTTCCGGCCTTCGCATCCGATGTACCAGAAGCAGCCACTGTTCAGTACCGCTCAGACACGACGCTCGACGGCATCGTCCTGCAGCAGTTCAGGCACGGGCCGTTGCTCGCCTCTGACGTATCTGATCCAAAAGATCCCGTCGACGCGTTCCAGCAGGCTTTTTTTTCCTGGGTCGGGCGCCAGGTGAGAGCACCGCTGCGCTTTCTCTCGTTTGATCTCGAGCTTTTCGACACGAACGCGGTCGAGGACGTCATCGAGCATCAATACGAGAAAAGTGATTTCAAGCCGACCTCGCCTCTGCATCTGGGCCTGAAGCTTGAAAACGAATGGGTGCATGAGATGGGTGAGCGTGCGCAGCCGCTTCGCGACGCTCATCCGCTTCTTCTCAAGACCCTGTTCTCGCTCGTCGATCGTGTTTCCGCAAAAACCATTCTGATTCGCACGCCAGGCTGGTTTCTCTCTGAAACGGCCTGTCGGCACTGGAACGGCGACGAAAATGCGACCGATGAGGAATCACGCGAGTGGCTCGCGGAGATGTACGGCGACGACGAAGAAGAGTTCGGGCGCTATTTGCCGTCCGCTCTTCGGCCGGCTATCTGCCCCGATGACATCCGGATTCCCGTGAAGCCTGCTGGCCGACGGAGCCGCAATCCGGCGTTGTCAGAACGCGAGCTATCAGCACTTCAGTCTGGTTCAACGGGACCGCTCCGTCAGGTTTGCACCGAGCTTCTCGCACTGGCGCGGCTGCTGCGGCGCGCTGGCAAACGGCCTCTGTTCGGCGATGGATACAACGCCCGGCCGCTTTATTCGGGCTGCACGCTTTACGTCGAGCAGACCGGGCAACTCAGCGAGATGCTTGACGATTATCTCGAAGGTGAATTCCAGAACGGTGAAGCGTCGGTGTACGAGAACTTCATCACTTTTTCAAACACGAGAGAGGGTATCCGCGAGCAGTACGCGCAGTGGAGCCTCGCCTTGAACATGCTTCACCACCTTGACCGCCTGTTGGCGCTGGTTGTGAGCGGTTAAAACGGAGATTTTTATGAATGGTGTTCAGATCGGCCAGACAAGTCACGACGTGACGCTGTCGTCGGCTCTGCTGCTTTATTCGGCCCGGAACGGCTCGCACTACGCGACCGTGCATCCGGTTTCGTCGGAGCGTGTTTCGGGGCGCCCCGTCATCGGTGCCGGTCGTCCGCTGGATCGCCGTGCGCTGATTGATACGTTGGTGCAGCTTGAGCGCAATGCCGCGCCGAAGGCGGAGTTCCTTCCGTCGACGGTGCTGGGTGTTACTTCCGCTGCGGTGACGTGGTGGTGCCCACCAGCCCCGCGGCGGGTGTTCTTCCGCTGCCAGAAGATTGGCGAACGCAGCGCCGTGGTGCCGCATCCCGGACTTGTCTTCCAGGCTGGCGCTGAAGGCTTTCGTGTCTTCGCCGTCAAAGGGGACGCGCGGCCTGAAGCCGGTACGGCACTTTTCGAGCCACCGTACTTCAACACGTGGAACGAAGGGCGTATCTGCATTGGCTCGGCCAACGTACCTGGCCGTATCGAGGTGTCCGCTATTAAGGGATGGGAGGACGGGTTTTTCAACTCCGCGTTCACCCATCCCAACCATGGAGGCAACCGCGTTCGATACGGCGGCGGGTTTTATAAGTTCTGGACCGATATGCTCGACGGAAAGTTTGAAGCGTTTCCGGTTCACGCCCTCGTGGCGATGAAGGGCGTAACGGCGGGCAAGCTGGTGGCAGGAAAAGCCGGGGGGCAGTCATGAACCCGGTTGACCTTATCCTCCAACGTTCATTTCCGTCCGTGATGGTTCCGACGCGTGAGGCAATCACGCCGATGGCCACGCCGGGGGAGCGACTTCTGATCGCATCTAATGGCGTGTTTCTGGAAATTCATCGCCCCTGGATACGATTTGTCCGCCGCCTCGGCGCGTTCGAGTGGCAGACCGCCGTTCCTTATGGTCGGGTGGAAGAGGAAACGGATCTGCGCTGCGGTTCCATTTCCGCCGATCTCGTGGCCGAATTTGCACGCATCGCGCGTGTGGCGCTGCCCAACGAAGCCGGAGCATGGATCGTGTGGGACGCGATGACGGGGCTATTCAGGCTGGAACGGCTCACTGCACTGTCGCACGGACCGGAGCATCTTTGGTATGAGCGACCGGCACTACGCGAGGGCGAATGGCTGGTGGTTGACTGTCATTCGCACGGGCGTGACAAAGCTTATTTCTCGTCGACCGACGATGAGGACGACCAGCACGACGTCAAGCTGGCTCTGGTACTTGGAAATTGCGATCGAACCCCATCCGTTGCGCTGCGACTCTGCGCCAAGGGCCGTTTCGAACTGCAGGCAGGCATTCCTGATCATTGGCTTGCAGTGCTCGCGCGGGGGGCGGTATGAACGAACAGAAGCTGCATCTTGCTCCTGCTCATATGGCGAGCCGTGCCTGGAAGGTTGTTGTGGTTGGCGCGGGCGGGACGGGCAGTGCGTTGTTGCCGTCCCTTGCGCGTCTGCATCATGCAATGGTCGAACTCGGACATCCGGGGGGGATCGAATGCGTGGTGTATGACGACGATACAGTCAACGAGTTCAATGTCGGCAGGCAGGGTTTTTATCCAAACGATGTCGGCCAGTACAAGGCGACGTTACTGGTGAATCGTCTGAATCTGCTGATGGGAACGAGCTGGATCGCCGAGCCACACCGCGTAGATTCGACCATCAAATTACACGCGGACATCGTGATTGGCTGTGTGGACTCGCGTCGTGCACGTCACGCGATTGTTCAGGCCGCAAAGCGGGGGAAGTGTGGTTACTACCTTGATTGCGGCAATGAAACCGATCGTGGACAGGTGATTCTCGGCGAGTTTGGCAAACCGCGACCTGAAAGACTGCCCCACGTGGGTGATCTATTTCCTGATCTGCTAAACGCCAAGAACGACAAGGGCGACGATACGCCGTCCTGCTCGATGGCAGACGCGCTGCGCAAGCAGTCGCTGGTCATCAATCAGGCGATTTCTGTACAGGCATTCAATCTGTTGTGGACGCTATTTCGTACGGGCTCGCTGTCGTACTCGGCGGTTTTCGTGAATCTGGCAACGGGCCGGACTAACCCGGTTCCGATCGACCCGGCAGCATGGGCGCGGTTTGGTTACGACGCACCTGTGGCCAAGCAACGAAAAGGGCGGAGGACCACATCGTGATGACAAATGCCAAGGAGATGCGATGCGGCGGCTGTGGAGGCACTGAATTTCGCCTGTTCACAGCCCATGCGGAGATTCGCATCGCCGTCGAATGCCAGCAATGCAAGGACGTCGTATATCCAGCCATTGCCAGCGAAGCTCCCGCTTGAATGGGACGATAAGTCCGATGGACGTCTGACGGTCTTCTAGCATGACATCTGTAATCAGGCGCCGTCCCTTCGGGGAGCGGCGCCTTTTTCATGGGAGCTTCGTTGATACCAACGGAAAAGGAGGCAGATCTCGACCCTGAACGGACCGACGCCGATGCCGAAAGCGGTCGTTCGAAAGTGCGCAGAATCGAAGGACCCGTCGTTCCGTTTAACTAAGCTCCACGCCGCGCAGACACTGAAAGCTCCAAAGCGAGATAGCTGCAATTACTGTTTGATCGGAGCGGGGGGCGACGCCTGCAGTGTGCGGTCGCCCTGACTACTAGCGTCTCGTCACCTAGCACTGGCAAGATGCTTGGGTTCCACACCCCCGTTCTTCTTCCGCTATATCAGAGGGACGACTCTGACTTCGTTGCCAGCACTCCCCCCCAGTTCCCAATTACCGTTGCTGTTTCAAAGCTTCGATCGATCAGGTGCTACCGAGAGAAGTCTGTTGATGCGCCATGCCCGGTGGTATGTTGCGCACCAGATCTCGAAAACCAAATTTTTCGCGAAGTCACGCTGTTGCTCCGGCGGAATCGGCTGGGATGGGAGCGCTTGGATCACGTTCTCAGCTACTGCTACTGCATGAACCATATTCGCGACTTCGCGCTTCCGACCAGCGAGGACCAACCAACCAAACCAAAGCGCAAGCAGTGCGACGGTGCCGACCGTTCCGGTCAGCGGTCCATATCGCTGGCTGAATGACTGATGGTTATTTTCTGAATCCAGATAGTGCTGATATGCGAACGGCCTAGCGGAGACCCCTGCAGCATTTGTTGAGACCACCACATCGGGCGCCGACGCCCCTTTGAAATAGAGAAGGAGCGTTCGCGCAGGCGTGAACGCTTCGGTGCGGTTGATGCTCTTCAAAGGAATGGAGATTGAAAGCGTCCCATGCTTTATAGTCTGCGTGACATTCTTCTCGGCGTCGAAATCCTCTGCAGGACCATTTCCGATACGAAAGGTCTGTAGCGCCGGCGGAGAGTCATCTCGCGTTGTCGCATCGATCTGAAGATCTATACCAGCGATGTCGCGCGCGCTGAAATTCTGCAGTTCGACTTTGACAAGGCTCAAAGCCTTAAGGGAGTTCCCCTTCTCATCTTTGTACGAGAGCATAACGCCTGGAATCTGAAAAAACCCAGTCACGTTGTTTTCTTTCGCTATCTGGAAGTCCACATACCGCGTCGCCTGGTCGCTCTCAGATGAAGCTAGGTTCGCGTACATAGTCGAGTAGTATGTTCCGATTGCGGCGAGCATGGCTGATAGGGCCATCGAGATCAGAAAAGTTGCCTTCGACTTCCATGAAGATGGCACAACTGCGTTTGGCGTCGACATAACTGTCCCAAATCACTTACTTACGGCACGCCGCGCAAAATCTTTATGTGTGTTCCAACCGAAGGCCTACTTGCAACCTACGGCTTGATTGTCGACGAATCACGGGCAGCTGTCGAACGTCCGGTTTTGGCCGGCCACTACCGGACGCTGATCGGCAGCACGCGACCCAACCCGGTCAGACAGCTTCCTCCAAACCGGTCATTCAGCCGAATCCATGTTCAGCGAACTGGAGCGCCAGTAAGCGGCCGCTGGCGAACTCCCACGATCGGCCATGAACAGACACACGATTGAAGTTTTATGCGGACACTCAAGCGGCAGTTATATCTTGAAAGTCGGTCACTCGCTCGCAGGCCCTTAAATCGTTTCGTCATCCAACGCCTCTTCTATGCCGCACCATCAAGGCACAAAAGGGACATCAGTAAAAATCGTTGACAGGCACAGTCCAGAGAAGCCAATACGGCAGGCACTTCTCTTTGCTTCTACGCACCTGGTTTGACCTTACCCATCCGAGCAAACAGAGGACTGACGGCTGATGGCCGGCGCGCGGTCGCTCGCCGGCCATAAATTAACGTTCGTAGCGCTAGACGTCTGAACCGGGACTGACCTCTCCGCATAGGCACGCGGTCGTTCGGAATCTTTCTGACGACTACTGGCACGACGCGCTGTCTTTTGCGACCACCAAAGCTCTTGCCATTCAGGCCATCAACTCGAACGCAATTCCTCGTCACAAAAATTTACAAAAATGACGACGCGGCCTGAAAAGACATTCGTACACCTCACAACCGTTTTGCTTGAGGCCGCCCCTTCGCGAGCACCACGACGTATTCGGCAAGCGCAAAAATTTGGCGGACATTGCGTACTGTATTTTCTAATTCACCGGAATAACGCTAAAGCACGATCGAAAGCAGCATCCAATCGTTTCAATTAGCGTAAACGCTCGCGGATTCCTCAGTCCGTTCGGAAAATTGATCGACTGAGCTCGTTAGCATCGTCGCAGTGACGACTCCATTCATTTGAAAGACTTCGGAAGGCAATGACAAGGCATAACGTAAGGCTGCCGCGTTAGATGTTTGTGCAGATATTTTATGCGTGCAAACCGTATATTCGCATTTTTAACGTTTTAGTGGAGATTAATCATGCTGACGCAAAAGACAAAAGACATCGTAAGAGCCACCGTTCCTGTCTTGACCGAGCACGGCTACGAAATCGTTAAGTGTTTCTATAGCCATATGCTGGAAAAAACCCCCGAATTAAAAAACATTTTTAATATGGCCCATCAGGAACAGGGACAGCAGCAGTCGCTGGCACGAGCAGTTTACGCATACGCTGAACATATCGAAGACCCAAGCAGTCTGATGCATGTGCTTAAAAATATCTCTAATAAGCACGCGAGTCTTGGTGTAAAGCCAGAACACTATCCCATAGTCGGCCATTATCTGTTGGCAGCCATCAAGGAGGTCCTTGGCGATGCCGCCACTGAAGAGGTCATTTCTGCGTGGGCGCAGGCCTATGGAAATCTCGCTGACATGTTGATGGGTATCGAAAGCGATCTGTATGAAAAATCGGATGTGAGGCTTGGCGGATGGACAGGTTGGCGAACATTCGTCGTTCGCGAGAAGCAGCCTGAAAGCAGCGTCATTACCTCGTTCATACTGGAACCTTCGGACGGTGGTCCGGTGGAGAATTTTGAACCAGGGCAATACGTCAGTATCGGGATCGATATTCCCGCCTTGGGGCTACAACAAATTCGCCAATACAGCTTATCCGACATGCCAAATGGCCATAGCTACCGCATTTCAGTCAAGCGTGAGGCCGGCACTCCTACTCAGCCGGCAGGCTACGTCTCATGCATGTTGCACGATCACGTCAGCGTCGGAACCGAGGTTAGATTAGCGGCGCCGTACGGCACCTTCTACATCGACGTCAACGCCGGCACCCCGATTGTGCTCATCAGCGGGGGCGTCGGATTGACCCCGATGGTGAGTATGCTTAACCGCGCAATTCAGGATCCTAAACGGCAGGTGGTCTTCATCCACGGCGCGCGCAACAGCAGCCTTCAGGCGATGCACAACCGCCTGCAGGAGGTCGCGAAGGCGCATAGCAACTTCAGCTTGACCGTCTTCTATGACGCGCCACTCCCTCAGGATGTCAAAGGTGTCGACTATGACGTTTTTGGGCACGTGGACCTTAACGTTGTCAAAAATGCCATTTTGCTCATCGATGCTGATTACTATATCTGTGGCCCAATTTCCTTTATGCGTTTGCAACACGATTCGCTGCGAGCCATGGGAATCCATGAGACGCGTATCCACTACGAAGTGTTTGGCCCGGATTCCCTTGCCGAATGAGACGTAGCTCTTTCTGCTCTACACCAGTAAGAGATTCGATCTGGCGCTTCCAGATCAACCTCGCGCCATCGTTGCGATAGGGTCCGGACGCTGGTCGAAGGTGGCCGCACAGCTTGGATCGTCGACGGGTTGGCAACGACCTTTGCCGCGACTCCATTACGCGCGGCACACAGTTAATTTGCAGTCGGATATTCACAAGGCCGCGCCTTGGTATCAGAATACGCTAGACCGATGCCCGATCTTTCTGCCCTACAGTGGAGATCAAAGTGAAGAAGCTGCTGGCGCCTGCGCTTACCTTTGTTCTTCTCATTTCCATTGGCCGGTACACTGGACTCAACTTCCTTCAGCGTGGTGGTGACCAGGCCCTCTGGATCACCGAAGCAATACTGGCGGGACTCGCTTTATTTGTCTTCCTATGCGCGACCGAGGCCTCAGTACGGGTGGGTGTTTCCCGATCTGCTCGACCAGTATGGAGTCTCGTCGCTACATTGCTCGTTCTGTTCCTCGGCTGGTATTGCGGAGTGGATTATTCCGTCGAAGGAAGTCACCAGGCATGTGCTTTGGCTTGTGCACTGGGTACGGGATGCACGATCTGGATGTGCCCGCTGTGGAAACCGGTTGACGATCGATTTTAATTGTCGCGTGCATTTTCGCGTCCTGCGGTTTTCGCTAGCATTGGGCGCGATCACGTTTTAGCCGGTCACGATAATCATGACCTGCGACGTGCCGCGGAGACTGGTCACGCGGTGCGGTGTAACCGAATTGAAATAAAGGCAGTCACCGGCTTCCAGTTGCCAGCTTTCTAAATGGCCATCGAGCTTCACCTCAAATTTGATAAACCCCGACATCACATAGAGAAATTCTTCGCCCGGGTGCTGGAAGTACTCCTCGTGTTCTATTCCTTCCGCGAACGTGAACAGGAATGGCTCCATTTTTTTGTGGGCTATATTGTGTTCAAGCGTGACGAACTCGAACCCGTAAGCGACGCCTCCCTTCGACACGGGGCGTCGCTCCCAGCTGTGCACGATCGAGACTTGCGAGTCCTTGGCGCCTGCTTGAGCATCATCCGGGGCGTCGACGAAGAAATAGCTCAGGTCCTCACCGAGGCAATAGCCGATTCGCGCCAGCGTAGCGAAAGGGGGAGCCTCAGTGCTATCGATAACCCTAGTAAGGTGTTCCTCGCTGAGCCCTGACATGCTGGCTAAACTCTCGAGTGTCAGTCCTCGGTCACGCAATAAGGCGCTCAAGCGAGTGCAAACCTGCTTTTCTTCGGCTGCGGCGTCGTGTGTCGCCGCTCGCGCACCGGAACTCCGCTTTACGACGAACGAGTGCTCTGCGGGGAGCGGGTTCGTGTCTGTATTTGTCTGACCCATCGCCGTTCGTCTCTCGGTCGTGCTGCTTCGGATGACGAAAGTCTACGGCGCTGTATCCTGAAAGACAACTCGCCTATCCGACGCTCGGAATGGGAAGCTAACGAGCCATCAATTATTAGTTGCATCTGCGAAACTGAATGCATAATTGACAACATCGCGAGTACGGTCAGCGAATGAGGTTTCCTCACACATAACTCGCTCAAGCGGTTTGCGCAACTGCGGCAAAAGACACGGCATGAACGGATCTCGCGACAGACAGGAACCAGCTTCACGCAAAGCCGAGCAACGCCCTTCCGATAGCAAAAAAGAAGGACGACGTGTCCGTTCGTGCGATGCCGAAAAATCAGTGGTCAGTCAGGAGGTAAAGGCTCCGCTTTCGAACAAGGTCATCAGCTTGCTCGAGCCTGTGAACGAATTTGTCGAAGATATCCAGGCGCTCAATTCCGCCGGATTCTTCGGCTGGAATACTCGTACCGGAGAGGTGACCTGGTCCAAGGTCACGTATGAGATTTTCGGATTTGATGCGGCTTCCGAGTTGGTAATAGCCGATGTATATAAACGGATACGTGAAGAAGACGTTTCGCTGCTGCGTGAGGCGGTCGAAGGCTCGGCTCAAGAGAAGGGAGACACGGACTTGCGCCTGCGTCTCATCCTGCCAGGCAGCAGCGTGCGCTATGTTCGTGTCTGCGCGCACCCCGAGCGGCGCGATCCCTTATCTGGTCGATACGTTGGAGTCGCGATAGACATCACGTCTAGCGCATTGAGCGAACTTGAGCTCAACGCTTCACGGCAGGAACTTGCGCGAAAGAAACGCCCTGGATCTTTAGACGAGATGGGCGCCTGGGTCGTGCACGAGCTGGCACAGCCGCTTAGCTCTATCGTCATGAATGGCCACGCGTGCATGCAATGGATGTCGACGGGAATCGCTGGGGCGGATGAAGCCAAAGATTGCGTGCAGCGCATCGTCAATAGCGGCCATCGCGCTACCGACATGATTCAGCAAATCCGCCGGCTTGCACGCGGCGAGAAGCCAGCAACGGCTCATGCTTCCGTCAACGAGATTGTCGAAAGCTCGATAGATCTGCTGGGCGAGACATTCAAGCAAAACCACATCATCTGTACCTCCTCGCTTGCGCCCGAACTTCCCGCTATTTCCGGCGATCGCACCCAGTTGCAGCAAGTGCTTATCAATCTGCTCAGCAACGCGGTTCAGTCGCTTGCGGAAGTGGGGGATCGCAAAAGGAAGATCTTCATTGCGACGCGCATGTCAGAAGGAAAAGAAGTTCTGGTCATGGTGGAAGACAGCGGAACGGGCTTCAGAGTGCAGGACTTGCCCTTGATGTTCTCGCGTTTCTTCACGACTAAAGCCGACGGAATGGGTATGGGGCTCGCGATTTGCCGCACGGTGATCGAAGCACATCGCGGCAGACTTTGGGCACTCAATAACGCGAAGTATGGCGCAACATTCTATTTCACTCTGCCTGCTTCTACGTGACGCTTTGCTTTCAGTGAGAATAATGCTGCCTCGCAAAGAAGCAGGCGTTTCGGTAAGGCAAAAATGTAACTCGCGGCGTGGCAAAGACTATCTCTGCCACGATCTTCATTTGTAGCGCATGCGACTGTTCATCAGCCAACGCATCGGCAAGCCCCCGGCGAGAAACCGATATGACAAACTTTGTCTCGCATTCGACCGTAGGAGATCGTGCGCGCCATTCAAGTGCGACTACCGTACTGTTTGCAAGCGTTCTTGGCTCGGTCATCGAATGGTACGATTTCCTGCTGTACGGCACTGCCACAGCGCTTGTGTTTAACAAGCTCTTCTTTCCTTCGTTCGAGCCGGTGGTCGGCATCATCTCCGCTTTTGGCGCGTACGCGGCTGGCTTCGTTGCACGTCCGGTCGGTGCGATTATCTTTGGGCATTTCGGTGACCGCTTCGGTCGAACCACCACTCTTGCGCTCACAGTTGCCATTATGGGCGGCGGCACATTCCTTATCGGCTGCTTGCCGACATACGGGCAGATTGGCGTAGCCGCGCCGATTCTCCTGGTGCTTCTGCGGGTCGTTCAGGGAATCGGACTCGGTGGTGAGTGGGGCGGCGCTGTACTTCTGGCAATCGAACACGCTCCTCGCCACCGGCGCGGCCTTTTTGGAAGCATCGTCCAGCTTGGGTGGCCATTGGGTATCGTCACCTCGGTTAGCGCCTTCGCGCTACTTGCGCCGATCGATTCCGCGTCTTTCCTGAGTTGGGGCTGGCGCATTCCGTTCTGGTTGAGTTTGATTTTAATGGTCCTCGCGCTGTTCATACGACTGCGTGTGGCTGAAACGCCGGCCTTCAAAAATGCCTTTTCAGAACGCCGGCTCGAGCGCGTACCCCTGCTAGCTATCGTTCAGGATCAGCGGCGCTCATTTCTCCTGGCGGTCGGCCTTAAACTATCTGAAATCGGTTTGGTAGTCGTGTTGACCGTGTTCGCGATCAGTTACGTCACCGGACACCTCGGGCTATCAAAAGATGTGATCCTGAACGCCGTTGTGATGGCCGCGCTACTCGAACTCGTTACCATACCGATGTTCGGCTGGCTGTCAGACCGGTTGGGCCGTCGAATTATCTTCATTGCCGGGTGTGTATTTACGATTGGCTTCGCATTTCCGCTGTTCATGTTGCTGGACACGCGCGATCCGTTAACCATCGCAATCACGGTTGTGATTGCCGTCAATCTCGGTCACGCCAGTATGTTCGCGGCTGAGTCGGCCTGGATGTCGGAACTGTTTCCTACCCAGCTGCGTTATACGGGTGCCTCGATGGGGTTTCAGGTCGGGGGAGCGCTCGCGGGTGGCTTTGTGCCGCTGATTGCGGCGATCTTGATGCGTGAAAGTGAGGGTAAGACCTGGCCCATCTCGATCATGATCATTGCGCTAGCGGCGATCACGCTTGCTGCTTCATTGGTCGCCCCGGATACATACGATAAGCGGATCGACTAGCGCCTGTGAACTGAACTTTCATCGGGTGCCCAGGTTCGGCAAGGCAAGAATCAATGAGTGTAGCGGGAATGTTTGTCACTATTACACGCAAGCCGTTCCGAACTTCGTTTTCCCTCGCGAACAATTGTAGCAATTTCGCTATCGTCCTTACCGCCGCAACTACATCTGAAAATATCCAGTTCTTGCCAATCGGCGTACAACCCAACGTCGGACACGAAGTTTTTGATCAAATCTATTGGAAAGTCCTCCGCGCCAGGCCGCACCGACGACGCCGGATCGTTCAGCTACATCAACCAATAAATCCTGGCGAGTTTTGGGGCCGCGGTAGGCTTATTTCGCGCGTAAATCTTGCTCTATCTAAACACATCTCGCAAATCTCCAATCTTTAATGTCAGTGGTGACTGGCAGTTGACCGCTTGCCTATCTGCTAAAGAACTGTTTAGTCTTGAGTTGTACGTCCGGCGGGACGCTAATGAGTCCGGTCACCACTGCATCAATTGCGTCGTTGAGTTCGCAATCTGGAGCGAACTCGGTCGCAATGCCCCATTCATATGCCGCTGCGCTTGAGATGTAACGCGAACGCAGCGCAATATCTTTGGCACGCCCTGGACCCACTATATGAGAAAGCAGCGCTGTGCAATTTCTATAGAGGGCGCTTGATAATAAGGGCTGAGCAAGTGCATAAACCGTGGTTTCCGTGACGATCCGCAAATCGCACGCTAGCGAAAATCCAAACGCCGCCCCAAAGCAGTGTCCGCGATTGACTGCGATCACCAATTTTCTACAGCGTGCCGGCGCATTCATATCCCATGCTTGCTGCATGGCTGTGCATCCCACGTCACTCCCGGTGGAGAAATGGTCGCCTTCTACGCGTACGACAATCACTCGAACGCCTGGATGAGTATCCAGATCGTCGAATACATGTCGCACTTGCTCATATTGAGCAGCCGATCCAGAAGCAGATAACGCCCTGTCGAGGACCAGGTCCGCGCGCGACTGTGCCTCGTCAATCTGGACGTGAAGGCCATCCGTGTACTCCCATAGATTCCGGTCTTCAGCAACAATGCAAGTCATGTATCGTTACCTCGGGTGGCAGGGTGCCAGTTTCACGACCCTTAGCTGAAGAGGCGGCGGCTGGGGGGAGAAAATGTAGTACGCAGTCGCAGACGGAAAGTAGATAGATAAGCTAACTGCTTTGGGCGATGCGGTTTTGCCGTCAGCCAGAACGATTTGATTACGTCACGACTCGGTTCGTTATATCAACCGCAATTTACATCGAACAGCGGAGCGCGGTCGTATCGAATTTCGAGCACCCCGCGCTACATTTTCGATTTTGGCCCGCGAGGTGTCCGCTTGCAGGCGCTGCCCGGCATCGTAAGATTGACGAAAGACTGCTCGAGCCCAGCGTTGATCGGTCCAGTTTGGACGTTTTCGAACTACTATTTCGCGTGGATCACATGATCAATAACATTCAGCTTAGATATTTTATGGGTGTCGCTAATGTTGGTTCAATTAGAAAAGCGGCCGAGCAGTTGTTTGTTGCCGCGTCGGCCATCTCACGACAAGTGCGATTGCTTGAAGAGGAAGTAGGAGCACCGCTTTTTGAACGTCATCCGGGGCAGAAGTCACTTAAGCTTACAGCGGCCGGTGAGCTGATGCTCCAATATGCGCGTATGGTCGATCACGAATGGGATGAGCTACGCACACAGATTCAAGCGGTCAACTTGCTGCAGCGAGGCACGGTTCGATTAGGCGTATCTGAGGCTTTCACACGTGCGTTTCTGCCGGCGTTCATCAAAAACTTCAGGGACCAATATCCGGGAATTTCTTTTCATGTTGTTACTTATGGCGCGCTGCGCCTTTCCGAAATGCTTATACAAGACGCATTGGACGCCATGCTTGTGTACGGTGGACCGGACTCTTTTGACCTTTCAATTGTCAAAGAGATTTTTGTTAAGCAGCGCCTGCTGATTTCGGCAACGCATCCCCTCGCAAGCAAGAAAACTCTTACGCTAAGCGATTGTGGTGATCTCGACTTTGCGTTCCCGGACGAGACGATGGGGAACAGAGCTGTATATGTGCGCATGTTTGCTCAATCGCAGATAAAGCCACGACTCGCTCTCGTGACAAACTCTTATGAGTTGACGCGGTCAGTGGCACAAACTGGTGTGTGTGTGGCTATAGTCAGCGACAATTCGAGCGCGCCGCCTGGGATGAAATACGTGCCACTCACGGGCCCCGGAATCGAGCCTTGGCCAATGAGGCTGTGCGTGCATCGAGGGCGAACTCTCGCACCTGCTGTACGGCTTTGCGTGGAACAATTATCTGAAGCGATGTCTTCTTGGACGGCCTTCGTCAAAGCAGAGTAGACGGGGGCGACATCAGATATTTTCGACCTGGCCTAGCGAAGGGCTGAAGTACCTTGAAAGCCGCCCTTGGGATCCCGTCGGTTCGAAAGACTGAAGTGGGTCGGGCTGAGTCCGTCCACACTTCAAACTCATCGCCGGAAAGCGGTCAGTGGAATCCAACTGCCTAGAAGCGGCCACTCGGCAATGCGTCTTTCCGACCCGTTGCGGCCTTTCGGCCCGACTCCACGACAGTCAGATACACCCCCGTAAACGGTCGTTGGAAAAACCTTGTTTGCTAGTAACCGACCTTCCAGCAACGTGACCCGCAGCCGTCTGTTAGCCCAGTGGCCGCGCGTTGCAGGCACCCAAAATGGCTAAATCGACTGCTTTGCGAGTTGCCTGAGCGCCGGACCTGCGTGGTCGTGAAATCGCCGAATGCCGGAACACAGGTAATTCAGTCCAGGTTCTCCAGCTGGGCTACGTACGAAGCGATTCTTTGGGCACTCGCCCCAGCACAACTTCAGATGTTTGCACTGTCTGCAAAAGGCAGGAAGAGAGTCGCGCTTGGCATAACCGAAAGCTTGTTGCTGCGTCGAGAAAGCCATCGCGCCAAGATGCGTGTCGCGAATATTGCCCAGCGACCATGCGGGATAAACATAGTGGTCACACGAATAGACCTCGCCGTCGTGCTCGATCGCCAGTGCTTTGCCGCAAAACTCTGCCGTCACACAGGTTTGCGCGGGCTTTCCCATGGTCTGTACAACCGCTGTCTCGAACAGGTTGACGAGCACCCGGCCGACGTCTTTCTTAAGCCACTCGTCGAAGGTTCGCGACAAAAAATAGCCCCAGTCGTCGGGATCCACTGACCAGTCTGTGACGACTGAATCAGCATTACCTGGCTTTGCCGCGCTCGTCCCTAGCATTGGCATCATGTCTTCTGACCAGTGCTGTGGCGCGACGTCACGAAAAACTTTGGGCTCGACGCACGGAATGAACTGAATATACGTTGAATTAAGTTCATTCCGCAGAAACCGATAGACGTCCAGTGGGCGCTTCGCATTGACCCGGTTGACTACGGTGAGCGTGTTGAAGCTCACCGCGTGCCTATGCAAAAGCTCAACGCCGCGCATCACCTTGTCGAAAGTAGGTTGACCCTTGCGATCTACACGAAGCGCATCGTGCAACTCGCGGGGTCCGTCGATACTGAGTCCGACCAGAAAGTCATTCTGTTTCAGAAACCGGCACCATTCTTCGTCGAGCAACGTCCCGTTGGTCTGCAGATCGTTCGAGATGCGACGTCCCTTAGGCACATGCCTCGACTGAATGTCGACGATATCGCGGAAGAACTCAATACCGAGCATGGTCGGCTCGCCGCCTTGCCACGAAAAAATGATCTCGTCGCCATTCTGCGCTTCGATGTATTGGCGGATATAGCGTTCAAGCATCGAAGGCTCCATCCTACGACCTCGATGCTGATCGAGAAGATGTTCCTTATGCAGGTAGTAGCAATACGTGCAGTCGATATTGCATGTGGAGCCGATGGGTTTTGCCATCGTGTGAAAGCGACCTTTTTGCGACGGTACGATTGGTTCAAGGCCTGAATGCTGCGTCGGCACAAAGGTGATCGGCTGCGCCTGTACATTGCTGCTATCGTGCATAACGACTCCTGACCCTAAGGCTTCGGTGCGGAATAAACCGTCTTCCAGTCCTGCTTCATGCTCACGACAACCCAGCCTCGCGCGACGGCTTCGTCCCACGCCTTGTCGAGCCGCGCAAGCTGCGACTGGCGGTCGTACGCAAACTCGTGCTCGGCGTCGTCGTGATGAACAATCAGCGCAAGGGTTTCACCCGGACCGGTGGCCGTATATTCGAGCATTTCCCTATCGCCGTCGGAATTTCCAAACGCAAGGATCGGACGCCGGCCGATCGCCCGAAAAATTCCGACCGGTTTGCCGGGGCCATCGTCGACGAAAGCGAAGCCGGGTTTGCGCATCAGCACAGGCTTGCCGTCGTGAACCTCATACGCCAGTTTCTCTTCGGTCCCGACCACCTGTTCCGGCGGAATGCCGTAAGCCTCCTGCACCCAGACGCGCATGAACTCTGCTGTGCCCCCAGAGACGATCCACGTTTTGAAGCCATTTGCCCGCAATAGGGCCAGTAATTCAAGCTGAGGCTGATAGACGAGTTCTGTATAGCGGCGCTGCAAAGTGGGATGTTTGGCAGTGGCGAGCCAGTCGCGTATCGATCGATCGTATTCGTCAGCGCTCATGCCGCTATTGGCGACCGCGAGCAGTTGGAGCAAGGCCTTCCTGTTCTGGGCAAGCGCAGTGGTATCGTGAGCGAGCAGCGCCTGGAAAGCTGGATCGCGTTGCCACTTCGGGTGTTGGGGCGCGGCCGCCTTCACCTGGTCGATCATGAACAACAGCTGGAACGGCACCGGCTGCTCGCTCCACAGCGTACCGTCGTTATCGAAAACAGCGATGCGGCCCTCGGGCGGCACGTAGGACGCGCTGCCCTCACGCGTGACGTCAGCAATGAATCTGAGAATTGCAGTGCGTGCCGCGCCGTCTTGCCAGGAGGGTAAGACCTGAGTTGCCGGTTCAATGGCGGGGGTCGATTGCGACCCTGCTGATACGCTAGGCGTCGCACCGGGATTCGTGCAAGCGCCTAGCGCCACGCATGCGCAAACCAGCCAGGTCAGCAGGCGGCGCAATGCGCCCGCCAAAAGCACCGGAGACTCAATCGTGCGCATAGCTTTACCAGGTCATCAGCAAGGTGCGCGGCGGATCGCGCTACCGGTTCCGCCCAGGCAGCAACCTCAAGCCACTTGTGCGGAACGTCGGGCCTGTCAGTTTCCTGTTGGCATCGGAATGTTGAAGCCGTTCTTCTGCAGCTCATCACGAATATAGCCAAACCGCTGATACTGCGTCAGCGTGATCGGGCCTGAGTAGCCTTCGCTCTGGAGCTTGCGCGGCGGATACTTGACGTATGTCTTCATCAATTCACTGACAGCAATGTTGAACTTCGGAAGCGTCCAGGTGTGCTCCGTATAGTTGTTCATGAATATGTCGTAGCGTTCCTGCGGGTCCTGGTACAGATCGAACACTTGTGGAACTGTCGCCACGTAACTTTCGGGACCTTTCCAGCCGAGGTTCGTGTCGACCGCGAGGCCTCCTGTGTCCGCGCCTCCGTCGCCACGGAGGTTGAATACGGCCTTGAACTGACCCACTCGAACCGCGCCGGGAGTTAGCTCGTTCTCGGTGAAATAAAACCACGCGTCACGTTTGCTCTTTCCCGTACCGAACAGCACGGGCGACATGTCATAGCTGTCGAAGATGATCGGTTTGCCTTCCCGATCGTTCTTCGGCAGATCGACGACCGCCACGCTGGCGAAGGTGGCCATGCAATCGAGACCGCCCAGAACGTCGTAGTTTCGGCTGTGCGGCTTGATCTTGCCTGGCCACCATGCAATCGCCGGAACGCGTGTGCCGCCTTCACGATCGGTTCCCTTGGTGCCCCGGAACGGCGTGTACCCGGCATCCGGATAGACGTCCTGCCAGGCGCCGTTATCGGTCGTAAAGAAGACCAGCGTGTTCTTGTCGAGACCCTTCTCGCGGAGCTTGTCGAGAATGTGGCCGACACGCGCGTCCAGCTCAACTAGCGAGTCTGCGTATTTGGCTTTCGAGAGCGACTTGCCGATATAGTCGGGGTCGGGCATATTTGGCTGGTGGACTTTCATGAAGTTCACGTTGATGAAGAACGGCTGACCCTTTTGCGCAGCGTCGTCGATATCGTCAAGTGCCGCTTTTTCGATGTACCGGTCAATGAACGGAATGCCGACGACACCCTTCTCGGGCGTGTTCTCATACTCGCCATTCACCTTGAAGTCCTCATGCGCTTTTTCGCCGGCCTTGCCGGAAAGCATGCCTGTCGTCACCTTGATGAACATGTCGCGCGTTTGTTGATCCATATCGGGGAACCACTTTGGATCGGAATACGTATAGGCATTCAGGTGATACAGCCCGACGTATTTCATGTCGTCATAGCCCTGCGCATTCGGAAGAGCATAGTCCGCTTCACCAAGGTGCCACTTACCCGTGAAATAAGTGTTGTAATGCGCGAGCTTCAATACCGATGCGAGGGTCCATTCCGCGTGCGGTAAGCCGCCGCCCTGGCCCTGGAAGGCAACGGTTGTCATGCCGCTGCGATTCGGGTTGCGTCCGGTTTGAAGGGCGGCACGCCCTGGAGTGCAGCTCGGCTGGCCATAGAAGTCAAAAAAAGTCATGCCTTCGTCGGCCATTCTGTCGAGATTCGGTGTCGGAATGCCACGACCTTCGCCTCCGCCATAAACACCCAGATCTCCATAGCCGACGTCATCACCGACTATCAGTACGATGTTTGGTCGCGTTTGCGTCTGCGAGTCTGTCTGCGCCTGTGCAGTTATCGCGAAACTGAGAAGGCCGGCCGCCGCGAGCGCGAACGGTGCATGTGCCAGAGGCCTGGCCAGTCCTGCAATGTGTGCCGCAAGCTGCATGCTCTTTCCCCAAGGTAGCGATTTCTGGACCGAAAGTTTCCATACATCGCACCGATTCTTCTACGGGGAAAATGCTTTGAACATTAGGGCAAGGGGCAATCAAATTGCCCCGAGGGGCAAAACAACGAAGTCAAGCGCCACCACTGCGAACATTCGGTCTCGCGCTGAGAGACCTTTACACCGTTGTAAGCGGTCATTGGTTTCGCTGGACTGACTGTCAGCAACCGGCCGCGTTGAGGCAGCGCCACCGGAAATTCGCTCGCCGGAAACCGGCCATTGAGCAAGGGCGGACCAGACCACGGCTGTTCAAATTGGAGGGCGACCTCGACCGTCGGCTCCTGGCCGCGACGAGGCAGCGCCACCGGCTATTCGCTCGCCGGAAACCGGCCATTGAGTGAGGGCTGACGAGACCATGGTTGTTCAAATTGCACGGTGACCTCGACCGACGGCTCCTGGCCGCGCACGGTCTAACGATCTAGTCGACGTTTCAGGCCCGACTCGCGCTTTATGCAGCGGAGATGATCCACCCGGAAGAGACGTTCCGTGCCGTCTAAGAACAGTCATTCGGTCGGCAGGACGGACGTAAGCGTGTAAAGAACCTCAAAACTTTCGCATACGAGAGGCATTGAATGGTCAACAACCCGACCAATTCGGCTGCACTCAGCCGTGAAGAAGCGCCAATGCTCCGCTCGCCAATATGCCAGCGAAAGATCTCCTTCGCCTTCGCTAGCGGCGAATTCAGCACCGACGCGGTCAAATGGGACGATTTGCACTTCGGTGACTCGTAGAACGACCGCGGGGCTACCATCCCAGTCGAGCACGATTTCCATGTCATTGACCTTTGGAATCGGCTCACCGTCAAAATCCCAAGACCAAGCCAGACTGCATGTGCCACGCTTCACACCAGTAAGAATCAGTGCAATAAGCGATGCAGAAAGAGCTTCCGAATCCCCAAATCCACCAATTCGGACACACCCTTCGGGCAGATGTATACCTTTCTCGGCCAATTCGGCGACTAGCTCTCCTACAGTTTTGCCCATATGCCGACGCCCCTTGGATTACATCCGGTGTATCGAAACCTCACGGGCGTTGATTGTCGACTATTGGTAAGGGCGTGTCGAACGTCTCAAAATGGCCGAGGCCGTGTAAAAACGCGCAGAACGGCCGACCGATCCCCCCCGGCGTGGGCACAGTTGAGTTAGGACGTGACGCAGGCAAATGAGGTGATCGTATTTACTGGCAAACAGCGTCGGCGCGCGCATTCACGCGTCTGCCAGCTTCATCGCTCCCATCGTCTTTGCGAATCCGAGGATCCTGATGACTCGCTTGAGGTTGTATGCCAGCACGTGCAAACTCATTTCAGCGGCGACATGGCCAAGTCCGCGCGTCTGGAAGTGCGTTGTCCCCATCCAGTGCTTTAGTGTGCCGAACACGTGCTCGACCGTGCGCCGTCGCATCGTCATGGCATCGAGTTGGCGATCCAGCCTGGACTGCATCGCCTCAAGCACCGCTTCGTGTTCCCATCGTCGAATACGCCGGTAGTCGGTGGGCGTGCACCTGTTCTTCATCGGGCATTTCGGGCAAGCGCTGCTCCAGTAGGTACGCAGGGCCATCGGAGTTTCGCGCTCGACGGAAGTAAATCGGTAAATCGCCCGTTGTCCCGCTGGACATAGGTATTGGTCGTCTTTGGCGATGTAGATGAAGTCGGCCCGATCGAACCGTCCATCAGCCTTTGCACTGGAGGTTTGTGTTTTTGGCACCAGCGCTGCAATACCAGCGTCATCGCATGCTTTGATTTCCGTGGCGCTGTAGTACCCGCGATCGGCCAGCGCCTTGAGCTTTTTCTTGCCCATCGCTTCGCGCGCGGCTTTGGCCATCGGGCTGAGCTGAGCGCGGTCACTACCGACGTTCGTCACTTCGTGTGTCACGATGAGGTGATGCTTCGTATCAACAGCTACCTGAACGTTGTAGCCCACCACGCCTGTGCCCTTTGCTTGCGACATCATTGAACGTGAGTCGGGATCAGTCAGCGAAACCTGCTTTTCCGGTAAATCCTTCAACAGGTCCGCGGCCCGATCCAGATCGCGCATCTGCTCGCGCAGCGTCTCGATCTTTTCCCGCAGCCGTTCGGTTTTCGCTTCGACCTCTGCGGGTTGCGTGCGATCAGCAGTTTCCAGCGCATCCAGATAGCGCTGGATGCTTTGCTCGATCTGCTCCTGACGCTTTGCGATCTTGTTGGGTGTGAAGTTGTTGTCGCGACTGTTCACCGCCTTGAACTTGCTGCCGTCGATGGCAACGACTGCCTGGGTGAACAGCTTAAGGTCGCGGCATATCACCACGAAGCGGCGGCATACATTGCGAATGCCGGCGCCATTGCTGCGTCTGAACTCCGCAATCGTCTTGAAGTCCGGTGCGAGGCGACCGGTCAGCCACATCAGTTCGACATTACGCTGGCACTCGCGCTCCAGACGTCGGCTCGACTGTACGCGATTGAGATAGCCGTAGATGTAGAGTTTGAGCAGAACGGACGGATGGTAAGACGGTCGGCCCGTGATCGCCGGCGTAGTGCCTTCGAAGCCCATGGAAGCCAGATCGAGCTCGTCGACAAATGCATCGACGATCCGCACGGGATTGTCTTCAGCAATAAAGTCTTCGAGACATTCTGGCAGCAACGTTGTCTGATTGCGGTCTGCACCTTCCACAAATCGCCCCATCTCCGCCTCTCGCGCCACAGGTTGATTCAGTCTAGGAGATCGCGCGAGTTTTTACACGGCCTCGGCCGGGATGAGCCCGAAGACGACTGGATCATGTTGAAACAGGCGGCCGGCTCGCCAAATGGCGACGAGAGATCTGAGCACTGCGCCGTTCGGCGCTAATTCCGGGTTTCTTAGCGCCCGTCGATCTTCCGTTCGCGCCACAAGCGAAGCAATTCATCCTGCTCGCCGACACTTCCTTCAAAACTAGGAGTGCCATCTGGAATCAAAAACCATGGCTGTTTGCTACGGGTGAATATGTGCGCTATCGGGGAAAATTCGCTTTGGTTTTGCAGTGTGCCTGGTCTGAGCATAGCCAGATCGGGCTGATCAACGGGCTCGGCCCAAAGCCGCGTGTCACAGCGCGCGCATGCCTTGCTGCGCCGCTGCCTCCCACGACCAAAGTCAAAGGTCAGCATGATCGGCTCACCTTCTAGGACATGCAAATCGGCTCGACGGACCCACATCACAGGCAGCGCAGCGCCGCCTGTTCTTCGTTGACAGGTGGTGCAATGACAAACATAAAAAGTGAGTGGTTCGTGCCGGAGCTCAAACTCGATCTGACCGCAGAGGCAGCTACCGATGTAGGGTGCGGGCATACAAGGCTCCTAAATGCCGCAGATTGAAAAACGGGAAATTTTGTTAGTTCGGAACGTGCGTGAGCCAGCGAGAATTGTCGACGATCCGCCGACGAATGTCGAACGACCGGTTTCGCCGAACGCGGAAATTCATCGAAAGGGTATGCGCAACGCATTATCTCGGTCGACGAACTTTTGCAGGCGCCCCCAAGTGCCGTTCAACTTTCGCCAAAGCGGCCGCTTAAGCTGCTGTAGCGGGACGAGTTTCGCTTGAGAGAATTAGACCGTCTATTCCACCCAGCGTTGCCACAATTCCAAAGCTTGCGATCGTTGCTTGCTCTAGAAATGCGAACAGCACTGTCACGCAGACCCCGCCCAAGAAAACGGAAATCTGCAAAGTCCGTTCTTCGATTCCAAATAGCTTCCTACCGTGCGGACAACCCCGTTGTAGCAACGGCGCTAATAGCATCCAAAGGAGTGATGCCGGAACATAGCAAGCCACGGCAGAAAAAAACGCGGCTCCTAATATCGGAGCGCGGATCCAAAGAACAGCGATGGCTATCAATCCCAACGCGACATACCAGCCAATGCGCGATGCATATTTGCTTTTCATTTCTAGCTCCGGCCAGACCGACGGCACATTGTTAGCGATTCTGCATTTCCGGTCCAGCGTCGCTTGTTGGCCGAACTGAGACGACCGCCGACGAGATAACCGCCCATGCTGCGCGCAGCATTTCGACGAGCACTTAAAATGTGCGCGTTACTGGCGGCCGGCGTTGGATCAACGCGGGGTTGAGTAATGTTCGTACGATCAAGCGGGCAGGGAGCAGATGAAAGACAGCGCAACCGTTCTGTGCGTGCGGGACGTCCGTATTCTGCTGGTTGCAATGGGGAGGTCAAAATGAGCGCTACCCGGCGTGAGAATTCGTTGAGACGAAGCACTCCATGAAGCGGCACTGCGGGAACTAGAAGAGGCCGCGCTCTTCGCGGATGAGCTAATTTATCTTTTCCAGTCTAGCTGCCTCAACTCGCTGCACCACGTCTTCGTCGCCGGCGTAGCGCTTCACGCAACCGCACAGCTCAGCAACGAAATCGCGAGGCGCAGGTGGCTTACCTCGCGCAAGATAGCGATGCTTTCTGCCAGTGAGCCTACTCGTGGCATCGTGGATTTTCAACACTTTGGCATTCTGGAGCCGAATACTGTAAGACGGACGTCGCCGCAGGTGAACCGAGTGACCGGCTGAGTCGCACTTATCACTCGGTTTCGACATTCATGTGGCCGCGACTTTAGTTACAAGGCTGTTTCCAGCGCGACGGCCAACGTTGGATTTGTGGTGTCTTGTAGATATGCAAAATGCCGCGTCGCTTTAGATCGAAGTCGATGCCTTCGGTCTCGGCTATGGAGAAGAGATGCGCGCGCCGCGATCGCGAGCCGCACCGTTTCAACCGTATTCGCTTCATAACGCGGAATCTGCCGCAGGAATTCGCCTATCCACGAGTACTTGTGCTACGTGGGCATCGGATTGAGCAGCAACGGGGCGTCGCGCTTGAGCATCCAGCATAGGCCATTCATAACCGTAGCCACGCTGTTCCAGACTTCGGCGTTGCCCGCGGACGTTTGGCCACCATTGGCGAACGAGGTTTCCATCGCCGCATAGCGGCGACCTTCGAATACAGTGACTTGGTGGCCGCGTCGGGCGAGTGCGTGAGCAGTAGTGACGCCGGTAATGCTGGCGCCGATGATGGCGATTCGTGACATGACATTGTCCAGAGCAAGTTGTGAGCATCGCCGGCTTCGGTGTCCGATTGCTTCATCGAATCCGGCGTCGACGCCCCATCTGTCCATGTACCTGAGAGTTTCTTCCCGTGCGCATCATCCCAAGTGAGAGGAATCCCCTTCGGTGGGCGCGCGTGGCGCCGCTCTCCGGATGTTCCCGCAGCACGGTCCTTTTGCCTGAGAGTTTCCGGGGCGGTTGCTCCGTCGGCGTCGTCACAATTTCTGGCGATCTCTCCCGCGCTGCATTGCAGAACGGGTTAAACGATACCGGCTAGACGTTTTCGCCGCAACTGTCTCTGGAGTTGGAATTTGCCAGCAGCACATTCCAACTCGGCAAAAATGTGGTCTCGCGACTCGACACGACGGCAGCGAATGCATCGGTAGTACCTGAGCATTCGCCGGTTGATCAAAACTTATGGCGAATACCCGTGACGGCAATAAATTGCGTGTGAGTACTCGACGGGCCGGACGCGCCCTCGATCTGTGCGACCGCGTTTGTGGCGCGTTGATACAGCAAATCGATGTAGACGTCGGTTGATTTGGACAGGAAGTATTGCAACGCAGCCGTCGTCTGCCAGTAATGCCACGAGTCTACCGCTCCATTCGTCGATACATTCGTATAAGTCTCACCAACCGCCGCGTGCAAGGCGGGCGTGATGCGGTAACGCAGACTCGCTTCAGCGTTCTGATAAGTCTGATACTGGCTCGCAGGTGTCAGCTCGAACCGTGTGTTCGTATACATCAACCCGACGCTCGCATTACCGATGTCGTATAGCCCACCGGCGCCATAAATGCGTTGCTGGCTGATGCCTTTGAGAAACGTGAAGTAGTTATCGGATGGAATCGCGCCGGTTGTGTCGGTGGCCGGATGATCGAGCATCACGTAGGCCGCGCCCAGGTGCCACGGACCATTGGCATACGTCGCGCCGACGCTGTATGAACGGTTCGTCGCGAAATTGCCCGGATTGCCCGACAGCGCGTACATGGTGTTGATCTGCAAACCGTAAAAAACCGGCGTCACGTACTTGATCGAATTGTCGGTGCGAAACGTGTTATTGATATCGTCGACATCGAATGGATGCGTGCCGTACTGCACTGTATCGGTGGCGACTTGCAGCGGCTCCAGCGAATCCTGCGAGGCATTGTATTGACGGCCGAACGTCAACGTACCGTAGCGGTCGCTCGATAATCCGACCCATGCCTGCCGTCCGAAGATGCGCCCATTTGCGCTGGCCGTGCCGTTCATAAGATTGAAGCCGTTCTCGAGACGGAATACCGCACGGTTGCCGCCGCCAAGGTCTTCGCTGCCGAGTAGGCCCCAGCGCGAGCCCTGTTCGCTGCCGGCCGTCGCCTGGTAATTCGACTTGCCGACCTGATTGCTGGTGTAAGTGAAGCCACCGTCGACGATGCCATACAGCGTGACGCTCGACTGTGCATGTGCCGTGCCGGCCGCGAGTCCGATGGCGCCAATGACGAATAGTGTCTTCGGAAGTGTCTGTTTGCGCATGGCGCTGTTTCTCTTGAAGTTAGACCTGCTGTTAAAAATCGGTGTGCGCAACAAACGGAAGGTGTCGTGCCTTTACAGGGCGCTTCCGCGCATTCGCAGAAAACCCGGGCGAAAAGGGGCCCGGACGTCGCGCTGAACGCGACGCCTCAATGACCCGAAACTTGGGGTGTGGCGGAGGGGCTTCTAGCCGGCTTTTCGGCTATCCGCCGGGTTCGGCTGCATGGCTTCGAGCGAAGCCACCGCAACGATCGGCAGTACCACGTGCGACGCTTGACCCGCGCCGAAATGCACGCGATTCACCGCAATGCGTGGCGTGCGAGCCAGCGCGGGCGCCTCGCCGCTATTCTGATTGACGTCGAAGTGCGGAAAATTGCTGCTCGAGACATCGAGACGGATGCGATGGCCGCGCCGGAACAGATTCGCCGTCGCGAACGGTTCGATTTCGATCGCGTAGACGCGGTCTTGTTTGAGGGGGCGCGGCTCGGTCCACGATTCGTGAAAGCGGCAGCGGAAGATGCCGTCGGTCAGATTCATCGCGTAACCATGCGGGTAATCCGCATTCGGCGGATAGACATCGATCAGCTTCGCAGTGAAGTCGGTGTCGGGCGCATCGGACGAAATCCGCAGCTTCACAACAATCGGACCGATTACAGCAACATCTTCTTCGAGCGGCTCCGTCTGAAACACGAGAACATCGGCGCGTGCCGAGAGCGGCATGCCTATGTGCCGCGTGCCGAAGAAGCGCGCGTCCTCGCGCTGGTCGAACGCGCCGCCTTCGAAAACCGGCGCGCCCGAGGTCAGCGCTCCGCCTATCGTCGGCACCGGATTGGATGGATCGAACGAATACGAGGTCGCGGCGGGCGCTGCGTGCAAAGCATCATTCGATGCTGAAAGCGAGCCGTCATCGGCAAGATAGAACGGCGTGAAGCGCGTACCAGGCAACGGCCATTGCGTTGACGTGACCCAGCGTCCGCCGTGCTCCATGCGGCCCTGCGGATTACGCGCCCCACTGCCGCCGCCCATCACGAAGATACGTGCGATGGCATCGCCTGCCCCGTTCGACGCGCCGTCCGGTTGCAGCCAGCGGTCGAACCAGTCGGCGCGGAATGCCAGCCAGTCTTTCGCAATCTGGCCTTCGATCACCGCGTCGGGTCCAAATTCAACATCGCCGCTGTATGACACGTTGCGGTCGCCGTGCAGCCACGGACCCATGATCAGATAGGCCGGAGCGCCGGGCGTGCCGGATAAGGCGGCGAAATTATCGAGTGTGCTGCGCACATAAGCGTCGTACCAGCTCGAAATCAGCACCGTTGGCACGCGCGTCATGGTGTCGTAATAGCCCTCGGCATAGATGCCCGGCTGTTTCCAGTAGTCGTCGAACACGTCGTGCGTCCATTGCTCGAACAGATAGCGCTCGTATTCCGGCACCGTCGCCAGCGGTGAGTGACCCGGCCGCCAGGGCATCCGCGCAAACCATTGACGCAGATCGCTCGCATCCAGCGCCGCCGCAACGAGCGGATTCCCGGCGGCCACGGTGCTGTTCTTTGCACGGTTGAAGGCCCACGTCGCCTGCTTCAGTTCGAACGCGCCACCCTGGCGAATGCCGCAGCGATAGCCGTTGGCGAAACCGCCGGAGTCCAGCACCATGCACGCGAGTCCCGGCGGATTCAGGCAGGCGGCTGCAAGCTGCGTGTGGGCCGCGTACGAGAGCCCCATCGTGCCGACCTTGCCGTTCGACCAAGGTTGTTGAGTGATCCATTCGATCGTGTCGAAACCGTCCGGCCCTTCGGCGATATATTTTGTGAACGTGCCCTCGGAGTTGTAGCGCCCTCGGCAGTCCTGCAGCACCACGGCATAGCCGCGCGCGGCGAAATAGCGGGCCACGTCGGCACGATTCGCGGGCGGCTGGCCGTGATGGATTTCCGAACGCGAGATATCGGATTTGCCATACGGCGTGCGTTCGAGAATCGTGGGCAGCGGCGCGTCGATGCCGACGAGGTAACCGGCGGGGAAGTACACGTCGGTGGCGAGCCGCACGCCGTCGCGCATCGGCACCATGACGTCGCAAAACGGGTTGCGCGTCGAATCAGCGGGAAGTGCCCCGCTGCGGGAAAAAGCGTGGGTCATGGTTGGGTCTCGATGAAAAGCAGCGAGGTGCGTTCAGATTTGTTTGGATGGAAAATCACGCCTTTGCGTGCCGCCCAGTAGTCCACCGGGAAGTAGAGCGGCACGATGCCGTAGTCGCTGAAGCCTGCGTGCGCGGCCTGCTGCAGCAACTGCTTGCGCCGCGCCGGATCGAAGGTCGCCGCGGCTTCGCGCAGCAGCCGGTCGAGTGTCGGGTTCGAATAGCGAGTGCGGTTGAAGGCGCCCGTGCCGCTCTCACGTGAATAGCTTTCGAGCACGTTGGTGAGCGCGATCGCGGAATCGCTCGTCGTATTGCCGAAACTGAAGACGAACGCGCTGTAGCTGCGCCGCGCGGCAGCGCCTGCATACACGTTGTACGGTTGCGTGATGACATCGTTGACGGCGATGCCGCCGCGCGCGAGCATCTGGCCAAGCGCCTGGCCGAGATCGCCGTCACTCGCGAAGCGATCGTTCGACGAATGGATCGTCAGCCGGAAGCCGTTCGGATAGCCGGCCGCGACAAGCAGGCGTTGCGCGCCGGCAGGGTCGTACCGATCCGGTTGGAGCTGCGGGTCATAACCGCCCATGCCGGGCGGCACGATTTGCGCGGCCGGCAGTCCGGCACCGTTCAGCAGATGCTGCGTGATGGCATCGCGGTCGATCATCTTCGAGATGGCTTCGCGCACGCGCACGTCGCGTAGCGGATTGCGCGCGATCGTCGAACCGTCGGCGGCGGTGACGAACGGAGAAGCGTCGCGCGACGAATCGAGTGCGAGATAGATGAGCCGCGCGGACGGACCAGAAAAGAGCGTCACGTTTTGTTCGTGACGCAGGCGGCCGGTCGTGACCGGCGGGACGTTGTCGATCAGATCGACGGAGCCGGACAGCAAGGCCGACAGTCGCGCGGCATCGTTCGACACGAAACGGATGGTGCAGGTGTCGAAAACAGGCCGCTTGCCCCAGTAGTAGTCGTTGCGCACGAGTTCGAGACGATCGCCCGGAATCCAGCGTGCGAGACGATATGGACCGGTGCCGACCGCCACGGCGGGCAGGCGGTAGTCATTGCTCGCGTGACCGGCCGTGGCGTGCTGCGACACGATATACACGAGCCCGATCTGCTCGACGAACGCGGGTGAAGGCGTTTTCGTCACAATGCGCAGCGTCAGCGGGTCGACAACCTCGATGCGCTCGATGTTCGCGACCGCGCCCGAATACGGCGCGGGGCTGTTCGGCACGGACCGCGCACGGCGCAGTGAATACGCGACGTCGTCGGCACTCATTGTCGAGCCGTCCGAGAAGCGCACGTGCGGGCGCAGATGGAATTCCCATGTGAGCGGATCGAGCGCGCGCCACGACACCGCGAGGCCGGGCCGGACCTGCAGGTTGTCGTCCTGTTCGATCAGCCGCTCGAACATGTTCTCGGCGGTTTGCATATTGTTCTGCGTGCGCGAGAACAGCGGATCGAGTGATTGCGGCTCGGACGCGAGCGCCATCGTCAGCGAGCGCGCCTGAACGCTGGTGGCTGCGCTGGCGAAGCTCAGACCGCACGCGAGCGCGATTGCCGCCGTGCGTATGAGGCCGCGTCGGCGCATGGATGGAATCACCGCGCTCATTGCACCTCCACCAGATGACACGCGACCTGATGGGCGGCGCCGCTCTGGCGCAACAAGGGGCGTTCGGTGCGGCAACGCTGCGTCGCGTGAGGGCAGCGTGGATGGAAATGACAGCCGTCGGGCGGCGCGAGCGGCGACGGAATCTCGCCTTGAATCGACTCGAACTGGCGCTTGCGATTCGACAGGCGCGGCACCTGCGCAAGCAGCGCGATCGTGTACGGATGCTGTGGATTGGCAAACAGTTCGACGGTCGGCGCGGTTTCGACGATACGGCCAAGATACATGATGGCGACACGATCGCTGATGTGCTCGACGACGCCGAGATCGTGGCTGATGAACAGGTACGTGAGACCGAGATCGCGGCGCAGTTGCATGAAGAGATTGATGATCTGCGCCTGGATCGACACGTCGAGCGCCGCGATCGATTCGTCGCAGATCAGGAAATCCGGCTTCACGGCCAGGGCGCGGCCGATACCGATGCGCTGACGTTGCCCGCCGGAAAACTGATGCGGGAAACGTTCGCGGAAATCCGGATTCAGGCCGACGCGCTCCATCACATCGACGACATAGGCGTCCAGCTGTTTGCGCTCCACGATTCCGTGTACGAGCGGCGCCTCGCCAATGATGTCGCGCACCCGCTTGCGCGGATTGAGCGACGACAGCGGGTCCTGGAAGATCATCTGGGTCGCGAGCCGGTGGCGCGGAGTGCGCTGTCCGGCGCGAGTGCCGTCAAGTTCGCCGCCCGGTGCCGATGGTTCGGCGGTCTTCTCGATTGTGCGGATCGAGCCGCTCGACGGCATGCCGATCCCGGCCAGCATCCGGCCAAGCGTCGATTTTCCGCAGCCGGACTCGCCGACCAGACCGACCACTTCGCCGCGATGAATCGTCAGGCTGACATCATCGACGGCATGGACGATCTGTTCCTCAGCGCGCGCGCCGAGCCAGCCGGCGATCCGCTCGGCGTAGTTCAGGCGTCGTACGAAACGGCGCGACACGTGATCGACTTCGACCAGCGGCGCCATGACATGGGGTGCGTTCATGCGGGCGCTCCGGAACGGGGATGGAAACAGCGATACAGATGCGTGCCCTCGCCGGCAACGGGAGGCTCGGCGCTGCGGCACAATGAAGTGGCGTAGGAACAGCGCGGCGCGAACGCGCAGCCCACCGGCAGCTTGAGCGCGCTCGGCGCGATGCCCGGAATCTGCTTGAGCGACTCGCCGCGCCGGGCCTTTTCGGGCAATGAGTCGATCAGCCCGATCGTGTACGGGTGGCGCGGTTGTTCGAGAATCTCGTCGACGCTGCCCGTTTCGACGACCCGGCCGGCGTACATCACGCAAATGCGGTCCGCCAGTCCCGCGACCACGGCGAGATCGTGGCTGACCCACACCATGGCGGTATGCGAGCGGGCGCACAGCTTCTGCATTTCCGCGAGAATCTGCGCCTGAATCGTGACGTCGAGCGCGGTGGTCGGTTCGTCGGCGATGATCAACTCCGGGTCGTGCAGCAGCGCGATCGCAATCGCCACCCGCTGCCGCATGCCGCCCGACAACTGATGCGGATACGCAAGCAAGCGTTCGTCCGGCGACGGAATGCCGACCGACGCCAGCGCGTCACGCGCCCGTTGCCGCGCTGCCTGCTTCGATACACGCGTGTGGGCCAAGACCGCCTCGATCATTTGCGTGTCGATGCGCAGAACCGGGTTCAGCGTCATCATCGGGTCCTGGAAGATCATCGCGATGCGATTGCCACGCAAGCGGCGCAGTGCTTCAGGCGTGAGCGACGTCAGGTCTTCGCCTTTGAATAGCACGCGCCCGCCGACAATGCGTCCTGGCGCGTCAATCAGCCCGAGCACGGAGAAGCCGGTGATGGACTTACCGGAGCCGGATTCGCCGACGAGGCCGACGATCTCGCCTGGCGCGACATCGAAACTCGTGTCGTCGACGGCTTTCGCGACGCCGGCGCCGGTAAAGAAATGCGTGCGCAAATTCTGCACGGACAGGGTAGGGGTGGACATGCGAAATCCTATTTCTGCAGACGCGGGTTCAATGCTTCGCGCAAACTGTCGCCGACGATATTCATGCTGAACACCAGCACGAGCAGCAACAGGCCGGGGTAGACGCTGATCCAGTAGAAGCCCGCGATCAGTTGCTGATAGCCGTTTGCGATCAGCAGACCTAGCGAGGGTTGCGTGACCGGCAGGCCGATACCGAGAAAGCTCAGGGTCGCTTCGGCTGAAATGGCAGCGGCAATCTGTACAAGGGCAATGACGATGACGGGCGGCAGGCAGTTCGGCAGCAACTGGCTGAATAGCGCGCGCCGGTGGCTCAGGCCAAGGCAAAACGCGGCCTCCATGTATTCCTTGCGGCGCTCCACAGCGGCGACAGCTCGCACGGTGCGTGCGAAATACGCCCACTGCACGACCACCAACGCGAGGATCACTTTGTCGACACCCTGGCCGAGAATCGCGAGCATCATCAGCGCGACGAGAATCGTGGGGAAGCCGAGCATCAGATCGACGGCGCGCATCACGAGTGTGTCGACGCGACCTCCGAAGTACGCGGCCACAAGACCGAGCGTCGTGCCGAGCGACATCGCGAAGACGCCGCTCAGCAGGCCCACGCCAAGGCTGATGCGCAGGCCGTACATCATGGCGGCGAACATGTCGCGCCCGAGCGCATCGCTACCGAGCAGATACAGATGACCGTGCGCGCCGCGCGCGCCGGGTGGAAGGCGGCCGTCCACGAGATTGAGTGCGGCAAGATCGTACGGATTCTGCGGTGCGATCCACGGCGCGAGCAGCGCGATCACGACGAGCAGAAGACACACGCAAGTCGCCACGGCGACGGCCGGGTTGCCGAACAGGCTGCGCAGCACGATGCCCGACATGGTGTTGCGGTCAGGCCGCCATGCGAAAACGGTGGCGCTGTTTCTCATGCCGCCTCCAGCCGCACGCGCGGATCGAGTAGCGAATAGATGATGTCGACGAGCAGGTTGAGTAGCGTGAACATCGCGACCACAATTAGCAGATACGCAACGATCACCGGCCGGTCGAGCTTCGTGATGCTGTCGATGATCAGTTTGCCGACGCCAGGCCACGCGAAGATCGTCTCCGTCACGGTGGCGAAGGCGATCAATGAACCGAATTCCATGCCGACCACCGTGACGATGGGAATCAGAATGTTCTTCAGGACATGCACGAAGATCACGCGCCGCTCGCGCAGGCCTTTGGCGCGGGCGAACTTCACGTAGTCGAGCGGCAGCGTTTCGCGCACGCCGGCGCGCGTGAGACGCGTGACGAGCGACATCTTGAAGAGCGACAGATTCAGCGCGGGCAGCAGCAGGTGCCGCAGGCCGTCCCACGTCGCGAGGCTGGTGTGGATGCCGAACAGGATGCCGGGTTGGCCGCGGCCGGCCGACGGCAACCAGCCCAGCGTGACCGAAAAGATCAGCACGAGCATGATGCCCTGCCAGAAGTTCGGCAGGCTGAAGCCGAGGATCGAACCCGTCATCACCGTGCGGTCGAGCACCGATCCCGCCTTCAGCCCGGCGATCAGGCCGAGCGGCAGACCGACTATCAGTGCCAGCAGCAACGCCACGCACGCCAGTTCCAGCGTTGCCGGCAGGCGTTCAAGAATCAGCTGGATCGACGGCTGGTTGAACACGAACGAGCGTCCGAGATCGCCGTGCAGTGCTCGCCCGATGAAATGCAGATACTGTTGCCAGAGCGGCCGGTCGAGTCCGAGCGATTGCACGGCTTGGGCGATTTCGGCCCGGGTCGCATCGGCCGGGACAAGAATCGCGATCGGGTCGCCGATGGCGAACACGCCGCAAAAGACGAGCACTGACGTGAGCAGCAAAACGCTGATGCTCTGGATGAGCCGCCGGATGATGAAGGCGATCATTGCGTGTGAAACCTCAAATGATGAAAATGCGGGGGTACGGCGCAAGCGGCACCGGGCTCATGCAACGCCCCGATCATTCGACGGCAAAAAACTGTCCGCAACCTTATGTCGAATCCACATACCCCTATGCGGAACCTGCAATGAACCTCAAGCAACTCGAAGCTTTTGCGGCGATTTCAGCGCTGCATACGACGACGGCGGCCGCGCAGCGGCTGGGCTGTTCGCAATCGGCGGTGAGTCGTCTGCTGAGCCAGTTGGAGGAGGACCTCGGCCTGAGCTTGTTTGTGCGCGAACAGGGACGCTTGACGCCAACGCGTGAGGGCGACGCGCTGGTGCAGGAGGTGGAGAAGATCGTCGAAGCGGCGCGGTGCCTCGAACGGCATGCCCAGCAACTGCGGCTGGCCGGCACGCAGCGCAAGCTGATACGCATCATGGTGCCGAATACTTTTGCCCAGTTTCTGCTGCCCGCTGTGATGCAGCATTTCTACGAAACGCATCGCGACGCGGTATTGGAAGTTTTTTCGGGCACCTACGACGCGTCAGAGCGCGCCTTGCTTAGCCGGGAGGTCGATCTAGCATTCGTGCGACTGCCGACGCGTCTGTCTGGCTTTTCAGTTAAATGGCGCTTCAACAGTGAATCGGTGTGTGTGATGCCACGCTCCCATCCGCTCGCCAAGAACGCGACAGTTTCGCCGCGGGATATGGACGGCGTACCGCTCGTGCTGCTATGGCGCCAGAGCGCGCTGCGCCATGAAGTCGACATGGCGTTTCGCAGCGCACGGGTGACGCAGAACGTGGTTGCCGAGGTGCATTCGGTGAGCGTCGCTTGCGCGATGGCGGCACGTGGAGTTGGCGTGGCGATCGTCAACCGGTTGATCGCGCAGTGCTGCGAAACGGAACAGTTCGTGATGCGGCCGTTCGTGCCGACGATCAACTTCGAGACAGGGATCGCGTCCCTGGAATCCGATCCGATCAGTGGAACTTGCCAGGCATTTGCCGCATGCCTCGCCGAAGCGCTGGATGACCGCTGACCTCTGGAGATGCCAGAGTCTGCTGGCAAGGAAGTGTTCGTCCATATTTTGCCACTCCAGTGAGATAACTCAACGTGGCTGTTGGATGAAAACACGTCCGCAGGGAGACTCATGCGGAAGAAGGGTGTCGGTAGCACCCCTCCGTCCTTCGCTCGCCCCTTGGGTTAGACCGTCGCCAGCTCGACCACCTCAGTTCGCGGCCTGGTAGGCACCACCGTCGCCAGCATCAACACTCGAGGCACCGCTACGACCTCTGGTGCCTGGCGGAGCCGATTCGGTGTGAACGACCGGAGGCGACCGATCTGTCATCGCGCAGGTCAAAATCTGTCATTTAAGTAAGCGGTGGTCCAGCGACTGAAGAGCAACCCGTCGCGGCCCTTGACCGGCGATCGGCCCAATGACGACAAAGGCCGATGAGCGAGCGTCCGTCCTTCAGGATTGGATCGCCGGTCACAGGGCGGAGAGACGCCTGAACGTCCGCGCAGCGACGCGTGTGACCGCCCGCTCTTGGCCGCGTCCAGACCAAAGCGCCTCGCACGGCATCCTCGAAGCGCCATAATTTTGTCCGCGTGGCAGTTATCGCCCGAAAGCCAGGGCGATTTGACGATGTTTCAAGGCTTACTCGCGCGTCCAATTGCCCTAGACTCAACCTATCACCCGCGCTTCCGCGCATCGACTGAGCACTCCAGCTTGCTGGAGTGCTCAAACCTTTGACCGGCAAATGCCGGTCGTCCACGACGGATCAAATCCGTCTGTCATCCTGTTGGGAGCCATCCCAACGGGACCGGCTCCCGTTTTTTTAGGAGCCGCACCATGCTGCAGCCAATCACTCGCTCACCGGAACTCGTCAAGGCTCAGGCAATTCCTGCCAGCCCTCTCAAGGTTTCGGAGAAATGGGGATTCCAGGCAAAACAACGTGTCGTCGCACAAGCTGTCGCAACACTGCCTATCCAGACATTCCCCGGCACCATTCTGTACGTCTGGGAAGATGGAACGGCAACTGTGAAGTTTGACTTCGACATTTCCTTTGGCGCCGAGCGCGAGCTCGTCAAAAGCGGTCGCGTCGATCTACATTACCTCACTCGCATCTCGTCGTAACAGCGTCTGTTCAAGGCTTCAGGTGTAACCCACCTGAAGCACTTATTTAATCTTGTTGTGAGCCAATCCCAACGGGAACCGGCTCCCGCTTTTCGAGGAGCTGCTCATGTTGAATCGCACTCATGCGGTCATGGCAGTTTCGTTCAAGTTCGTCCTGATCGTTGCTGCCGTTCTCGCTTTAACCGGCTGCGCGCTGGTCATTTTCGGTTGTGCGTTCGAAGCGCAAAGCCAGCTTGACCTGATGCGTGCATCTGGACCGCCTGCTGTCGATGCCTATCTGGCGCACGTCGATTCGCATCAACTGTCGTACGCCGCGTTCATGCTCGAGTCCGGAACGGGACACGGCTACGCATATGGCGCTTTTCTGCAGGGCGTTGGTTTCTGGTTCGTCTTCTTTCTCGCACCGCTGTCGGCTGCGCTGCTCACCGCAGTGCGCTGGTTGGTTGCGCGCGATCGAAGCATGAACACGCGACTTCGCTTTGCCGCTGCTCACTGATTGAAAAATCTCTTTCCCGTCAGGGCAACCTCCCTGACGGGATGGTTGCCCCTCATCTCGTTGAGGCAATCAAATGTTCAAGATCATCGTCAGTCTCGTCCTCGCATCCATGCTTTCGGCCTGCGCCGGTGTCGATTTCGGTTCGCCAAATACGTACCAGCGCTATGACGTACAACGCGCGGGCACGGTCGAAGAGGGCACAGTTATCCGCACTCGCGCGATCACGATCGAAGCCAGCCAAGATAACTCCGGCCTGACTTCACTGATCAGCGCGGGCGTTGGTGCCTTCCTCGGCAGCCGCACCATCGGTAACGGCTCTGGCCGTTACATAGCTGGTGCGCTCTCAGGCGCTGCATCGGGTTTTGTTACACAGAAAGTTTCGCAGGCGCTGTCGCACCACGCTGGCCTCGAGATCATCGTGCGCAAGAGCTCGGGCGGCAACGTCGTCATCGCTCAACCGGACGACCAGCAGTTCGTACCCGGTGAGCACGTTCTTCTCGTTTCCACTAACTCAGGTCTGCGCGTCACGCACTGATCTGTCCTGCAGCCGCCGGCATTGCCGGCCAATCCTTCATCGCGAGGTGTCCCGAAAGGGCGCCTCGCTTTTTTATTTCCAGAGGCTTCAATGTTCAAGGTTCCGAAGCTGTTCTATGCTGACCGTCGCAGTGCGGGCGCCGCATCGGACGCTGCTATCACTCACCAGGCGACGCAAATGCTGCGTCGTGTCGCTCGCGATCTGAGTCTTCGCCATGGCGAACATGAGATCGTCTCCGAACCGGCGCGCCGCGGTCGCGGCTGTCGGGTCACGCTCCGCACCCCGGCGGTCATGCTGGAGGTCGCCGACACCCCCGCGCGGCAGAAGGTTGCCGTATCCTTTCGCACCCGTCGGGGCCGCTCCGATCTGTCGGGCGGCGCCGACAACGCGGTAGCGCTCGAGCAGCTGACGTCCCGCGAGGGGTACGACCAGTTGCTTACGGGCTTGCGGCTCGCCGCAGGTCTGGACGGCGAACGCCGGTAGGAGGTGCGATGGAGATCATCGATATTGTCGTTGAGTATCCGTCCGGCATGACCATCAGTGATCGCGCAAGCTATCTACGTGACGCTGGTCAGGTCTATCCGTCCGAACGCCTACAGGCGGTCATTCGCGAGTTCAGCATCAGCGAAGCGCCACCGGCAGCGTCAGCCGTTATCGATGGCGTGACGGTGGAGATGGATATCAGGACCGACGGCAACTTTTCGGTCGGTGGTCCTGTAGGGGGTGAAAACGAGGACAGCCTTATCGGGCTGCTCCTGCAGCCATTGCGCAACCCAACGAAGGATCAACGCCAGCAACTGGGTCGGTTCTGTCACACGCTTGCAGCCGCCGCTTTCCTGGGGGCCGTCGGCGTATGGCATTCGACGCAGGTCTGGACACTCGCGGACGTCAAGCTCGAAGCCAGTCTGGTCGCGAGTTTTGTGCTAACGTTCATTCAGGGCATGATTTCCATCAAGGGAGAATAGGCATGGATATCAGTTTTCTGGTTCTGGGCGTTGCCGTGGCCATGTGCGGGATTGGCTCGCTGATGGAGCACAACGCTCGCAAGATCAAACGCGAGCGGCGCTTTCCGCGCATCCCGCGTTAGACGTTAAATTCGATCCGGGCTGAAGTTCATCGAGCCCGTCGTTCATCAACGGCTGCACCTTCGGGTGTGGCCTTTTGCTTTTCTGGACCCACCATGTCTGAAACCCTTGATCTGCCTGTTGCCCTGGCAGCGGCTCCGTTCGACCCGGCGGGAAAGACGGTCGGCGAAGTCGTGACCCACGTGGAGCGGGCGCTGCGTCAAACCGAAAACGAGCCCGAATGGGTCTCCCAGGCGAATATTGTCGACGATGCCGATACCGACCTGCATGGCCTGCTGGGGAAGACCCCGTGGCCGGAAGACAGTTCGATCAGTCGCGTCAGCCTGTCAGTCGAACGGGGCAACTCCGAAGGCTGGCTTGTCCGCGTCGATTTCGTTGAATTGATCGCCGCGGATGAGACACGCTTCTGGAAATGCCGTGGGCTGATGCGTATCAAGAGCCTGTCGCGTTCGCGTGCGTGGTCGGTCGCAGCCATCGTTTCGCGGATGCTCGATCTCGACTGATCCGAATCGCCTTTTTCTCTTTAATCCCCTAGGGGCCAACGTCCCCGCTTGGGGTGTTGGCCCCGCATTTTTTTGTGGAATCAACACCTCATGTACAAGCTGACTATTCCTGCTGAAACCTTTTTTGTAACGACACTGGCCGGCGTGCTCGCCCTGTTTCGCGACGAGCGGGTTCAGGCGACCGAAACGGCATTGATCGCGCTCGATGGTGATGCCTGTATCGCAAGTGTGACGCGCTACAACGGCAAACTCGCCCTGCGCTTTCCGGGTACCGACGCTGACGTTGTCGCAGCGCTAACCGGTGAAATTCGTGCGCACTGGCTGGCCGAGTATGGTTCGGACCCGAAGCCGTGGCAGATCCGCCCGGCCCATTGGGACGAACTGTTCAACCTCTTCGATCTTGCGCGTACACCGGAGTGCTTCCTCTCGAGCAGCCAGATCGACGAGCAACGTTCGGCTGCTCGCGATGCACGCCAGTTCTTCAACCTTTCGTCGTTGTTCCATAGTGCGGCAGTCGAGCGCTTTGGCTTCGGCGCTGGCGGTCCGGCGGCGCCGGGTGGCGGGGTGAATGGCCGACATGAAGTACACGTCGCCTACGCACTTCTTCGCAACGAGGCTGTTCCTGAGGCTGTGCTTGACGACTATCGCAAGATGGAACGAGCTTTTCGCTACGATCTCGAATGGGCAGAACCCCTGCTCAATGTTGCCGAGTTGCGCGGGCGGTTCCCAGCGGAGAAGCACTCCTGGGTTGCCTCCGTCATGCGTGCCGCGAAGCTTCCGATCACGGCGGGCAATGTCGACGCCATCGTGGCGGCACTCATTGATGTGCCGGCTAACTGCGGGTTTGTCGAGGTGGACGATGCATTGTTCGCGGCAGGCGTTATCCCGGCTGACGCTCTACCACCGATGTTCAGCGAGTCAGTGGCGTTGGGCACGCCTATGAACCCCTTTGCTGGGCGGCTGCGTCAGATTCTGGCCGACTCGCGCCGGGAGGCTGCGCTGGATCACGCGGATATGGAGCGAACGCAAGGGCGGATGACTGCGCGCAGGCACAAACTTGAGCGCGAAATGGCGATGCTTTCGCACGGTCGTGAGACCTTCGAATGGGCAAATCGCATGGCGATGGCAATTGAGAGTCGCGATATGGCTATGTTGCTTCAGGTGCTCGATAGTCCGGACACGCGTAACCGCAGTAGCAAGCGTGCCGTAGAAGAGCATTACGGCGTCAGGCTGCGTGGTATGAACGCGAAGGGCCGACGTCGGGCGATTTTCGCGTTTTGCGGGATGGACGAAGCTGCGCAAGCAGCGTGGGAAACCGCGGATGCCGAGCGAGCGGTTGCTGCACGGAAGGCAGCGGACGCGCAGCACGCGAAGGAAGTTGCGCAGCGAGCCCAGTATCAACGACCGGATGGAGTGGTCATTGACGGGGCAGCGCACGTCGACGCCGCAATTGAAGAGGGCTTTCGTGAGATCCGCGACTGGCGCAAGGGAGCGAGTAAGCAATACGCCCTGGTGAATGTTGAGCTGGGACAGGCGCGAACGCTACGTGCGAAGGACGGCACGCTGGAGTACGCGCGGGCAATGCTTGAACGCCTCGCCGCGTAAAGGAGCGATCATGCGATTCGATCGTTATCCGCGCTACGAAGGCTACCGCTGGACCTCCCGCATGGAGACGCTGCACCTGCGGCGGCAGGACCGCGCTGCGGAAAAGATCGCTCAGGCGTATCCGCTTTTCGCAGACCAGATCGCGGCACCTCAAGCGCTGTCGGTCGACGATGAAAAGGCGCGCCGGGAGCGCATGTACGAGCGCAGCGAGCAACGCATGCGCGATCTCGTCGCAGGTCAGTGGCGGCGCTTGCGTCGCGAATTCTTCGCCTGTCCGGTCGAAGTGCGTGAACGGACCATGAGCGAATGGAAGTCATGGCGTGGTCCCGCCAATCCGGTCTGTTTCGCTTACGTGCTCGAAAAGCATAACGGCGTAGGGACCGAAAAGTCGCGCAGATATCGTGAGCAGGAAGTCGCGATGCTTGCGCGGATCGACAATGCGTGGCGTGCACAGACTTCGCTGCTGTAACGGATCACATTTTCTTTAACCCACAACCGGCGCCTCGCGCCGGTTTTTTTTCGTCTGCGATTTTTACGCCAACCGGTCTAAGCGTGGCCGTTTTGCGCATGATTCGGCGAGATTGCGGCGAAGTCACGGCATAGACTAGCTATATCAACCGCGTCTTTGACGCATCGAACCGCCGGTATCCGGCAAACAGGTCTGCCCTGGGGGATGCCCTTCCTTCACGGGTGACGCCGGGGTACCACGCTATGAGGACCCCATGTCACATTCAACCCCCATTCCCAATGGCCAGCGCGTCTCTATCGCTCGCATAGAACACGCGATTAACGTGTGGCGCAATGCACAGGCCACGATTTCGGATACACCGGAGATTCTTGCGCTCGACGACGAGAGCCGGTGTCTTGCCGATATCTACGGCATGATGATTTTCAACGGACTGGAAAGCATTCCGCTCGATGCGCTGTCGGAGCATCAACTGGATGCATTGACCGTCGCAGAAGCCTGACCAGTAGTATCCACCGCGCCATCCGGCGCATCGCACGCCGCGTCAGCGGCACACATCAATCGCCCCACTGGGACCACGTCCCATAGGGCGTTGTTTCGTGGGGCTTTTCCTTCTCAGGTACCCCATGAAAATCAATCCTTCGCAACTCGGTCAACTGCTTTCCGCCTACATTCCAAACGGCCTTCCGGTTCTCATCACCGGCAGCCCGGGGATCGGCAAGAGCGATATCGTCGCGCAGGCCGCGCGCGATGCCGGCCATGAGTTGCTGATCAGCCATCCGGTCGTTGAAGATCCCACAGACTCGAAGGGTCTGCCGTTTCCGTCTGCAGATGGAAACGCAGCGAAGTTCTTGCCGTTTGGCGATCTGCAGCGCGCCATGAACGCCGCGGTGCCGACCGTGTGGTTTCTCGACGATCTGGGCCAGGCTTCGCCCGCCGTGCAGGCAGCGAAAATGCAGTTGCTGCTTGCGCGTCGTATCGGTGAACACGAGTTGCCGCCCCATGTCACCTTCGTTGCGGCCACTAACCGGCGCAGCGATAACGCCGGCGTGACGGGCATCCTCGATCCCGTTATCTCCCGCTTCGCAACGGTAGTGGAACTCGCGCCGACGATAGACGACTGGACGGCCTGGGCGGTGCGTAACAACGTGCCGCCGGAGCTGATCGCGTTTCTGCGCTTCCGGCCCGATCTGTTGTCCGTGCAGAAGAAGTCGCGCGATATCGAGAACACGCCGAGTCCCCGCACCTGGGGTTTCGTTGCGAAGACGATGGGTGTCGTACCGCCCGAACTCGAACTGATCTCGTATGCGGGGTCGGTTGGCGAAGCGGCCGCAAGCGAGCTGATCGCCTTTCTCGGCATCTACCGTCACCTTCCGTCGCCGGACGCCATCCTGCTTTCGCCGGATACCGCACCGATTCCTGAAAAGGCCGCTGCGCTCTACGGAATCAGTACGGCACTGGCTGCGCATTCGAGGGAAGACAACTTCGACCGCGTGTTGACCTACAACGACCGGCTGATCGACGCGGGGCACCGTGAATTTGCGGCGCTTCTCGCGCGCGACGCCATACGTCGTACTCCCGAACTGCAGAACACCCATGCGTTCATTCGTGCGCAGGGTGGTCCGCTCGGTCAGATCATCCGCGGCCAGTAAGCGCGCATTTCACCCTTTACCTGTTTTTCCCTTGCCACGGGCCGCCACGCGCGGCCCGTGGCTTTTTTCTTTCCGCTGAATCCATTCCCTATCTTTTCTGGAGTTTTCCATGAACATCACTGAACTGAAGTCGAAGGTCATGCTGTCGTCTGTCACTGTTTCCGCCTGGCAGGGTCGCCGCTTCGATATGAAAGCGACCGAAGCGGTGGAGGCGAAGCATCAGACCAAGGGCATCGGCCGCTTTAACAAGCGCCTGTTGCCGGAGCATGCGCCGAGTTATCACGAGGTCATCTCGATTGGTAATCGCATCCGTTCGTACTATTACGCCCACACGCTGCAATATGAACAACTGGGCGTACGTCTTCTGCCGACGATGATCTACATGGACGTCGCCGATCATCTGCGCAAGATGAAAGACGAGTTCGATCTGGCCGTGTCGGTCTTCCTGACGGACTATCTGGACCTGAAGGAAAAGGCGCGCGACGAGCAGAAAGACCTGTACAACGAAGCGGACTATCCGACGCTCGCTGCGATGTCGGGCAAGTTCGGCGTCAAGCTCGCGGTGCTTCCGTTTCCGGATGCCAGCCAGTTTGGTGTCGATCTGTCGCCTGATGTGCTGACCGACCTGCGCACAGAAATCGATCAGCACGTACTCGCGTCGATCTCGACGGCGAACAGTGACCTGGTCGGCCGGTTGTTCGAAGCGGTCTCCAAGCTCGCTGACCGGCTGTACGGTGCCACGAACGTTCGTCTGGATGTCACGAACAACGTGCGTGAACTGTGCGATCTGCTGCCGAAGCTCAACTTCACGAATGATCCGAAGCTCAATCACATCCTTGAGCAGGCAAAGCGTCATCTTGCCGTGCACACGGGTGCGGATCTGAAGGAGTCGAACGTGCTGCGTTCGCAGGTCGCTGCCAAGGCCACGGAAATCGAGGGGCTGATGGCGGCGTTCATGGGCGGCGCACTGGAGCCGATGGCTGATCGCGAGCTGGCGTTCGCGCCGGCGCAAGCGCTCCTGCAACCGGAGCCGACACCCCTTTTGCGCCTCGTTGCCTGAGGTGGTCATGGACCCGCGAATCTCGAAACAGCGCACTGCGCTGGTACTTGATCAGCCATTCTTTGGCGCACTCGCGCTCCGACTGAAGGTGGTCGAAGACGCGTCGTGCAAGACGTTCTGGACCGATGGGGAGTCGCTGGGCTATAACCCAACGTACCTCGGTGGTCTGAACGACCTTGAAACGCGTGGCGTGCTGGCCCATGAAGTTCTGCACGTGGCCAATGGCCACTGCTGGCGTCAGGGAGACCGCGATCCGAAGCTCTGGAATGACGCGTGCGACTACGCGATCAATCCGATCGTGCTCGATGCGGGCATGCTGCTACCAAAGGGTGTGCTCGTCGATCCACGGTTCAAGGGCAAGTCGGCGGAAGAGATCTACGGCATCCTCGCGCAGGAGAAGCGGGAAAAGGACAGGCAGCAGGGGAAGGGCAAGCAGGACGGTGGCAAACCGGGTTCGCAGTCGGGCCAGCAATCGGCTTCACAGCCGACACAGCCAGACGGTGCACCCGGGGGCGGTAGCCCGCCGAAGTCCTCAAACGCGAACGGCGCGAACACTCCGTCCGATAAGCCTGAACCTGGTGCGGGTCCCGACACCGCTCCCTCCTGTGGCGAGGTTCGTCAGTACGTTGGCGACGACAAGCCGCTGAAGGAAGCGGAATGGAAGGTCGCGGTGCTGCAGGCAGCGGAAGCGGCCAGAATGCGCGGGGCGTTGCCCGGTGCGCTGGAAGCCATGGCGACGGATGCCACTGAACCTGTGGTCGACTGGCGGCCGCTCCTGCATCGCTTCGCGCAGGAATCGTCTCCGACGGACTACAGCTTTGCGATGCCGAATCGCCGCTATCTCCACATGGGGCTGTACCTGCCGTCGTTGAACGAGCCAGCTGTTGGCGATGCCGTGTTCGTTCGTGACTCAAGCGGCTCGGTGTGGGATGAGACGCAGGCACAGTTTGCTGCAGAAATCATCGCAGTGAACGCCGGCGTGCGGCCTCGTCGCCTGATCGTGATGGACTGCAACACCCGCGTGACACAGGTGCAGACATTCGAGCGCGGCGACGCGGTCGAGTTCGATCTGTTGCCGGTGCGCGGTGGAGGCGGAACGTCGTTCGTCGATCCCTTTGAACGTCTGGCGAAGGAGGGAATCCGACCGGCATTTCTGGTCTATCTCACCGACATGGATGGTTCATTCCCGGACGAAGCGCCGGACTACCCGGTGCTGTGGGCATCGACGACGCTTCTGAAGCGAGCGCGGAAAGCGCCGTTCGGTGAGGCGATTGAAGTGATCTGTTAGGGGGCGAAGTTGCCCAGTTATCTGACCCAAACCCCAGCTACGTGCTGGGGTTTTTTTTGAGCAACCAATTGCACGCGTTGCACGTGACTGATTGGATAAGGATTGGCGAACGAAAAGTGGAATCGAAAGTAAATTCATGCACTTACAAGCCTTTCTCTTGTTTTTGAGGCGGCGGTCGAGGCGAAAAGGAGCCTGAGCCGGATCAGGCTCATATTGCAATTTGAGCAACAGAATGGTGTGCGTGACCCATTCTAGCTACCTATATTTACGTAATTTCTCTCAATCTGGGAGGATTTATGGGGATTTTCAGGAAAAATGCTAACAAGGGGCATTTTCAATTACGAATCGCGCTGCTTCTGCTGCCGAGAGGGATGCATGAGCTATCCGGTCAGGCAAAGAGGTCAAGCTGGCGTGGATCAACGATTGTGTCGTTGACCATAGGGTCCGCCGAGCGGGGCGGTTGAGGAGACGCAATCCTGAAGAAGTCTGGATCGACACCCGCGTTCTGAGCCGCGCGGAGCCAGTGCGGCGCGTCACCGAGCCCGTTCCACTCGTTGCCCTTCGCATCGCGATAGAGGGCCGGGTGGTCGAGGTCATACTGGATGGATTCAGCCAACGCCTCAGGGGTGATTCCGAATTCGGCCATCCGGCGGCGAATCCAGATGATCAGCCGGTCGCGGGCTTCGCCGTCAGCTATTTTTCCCTTCATGAAACAGGCGCTTCGTGTGGTCGTGATGTTGAGAACATGGCAATGGAACGGAGACGCGCGCTCCAGCCGCTTTTCCGGATACTGGTGCGCGTCTCGCGGCTAGGCCCGTTTGCGCGCGACGTCGTCAAATGATTCGCCCGCACGGAACCGGTCGAGCCGATCACTCGCGTCTGCAACCGCGGCAAGCGGCGCGCGGCGCAACTGGTAGTCATAGGTCGACACAATGGTAGCAAATTGCTCGAACCCATCTTCGTCGAGCGCCCATACATCGCGGTCGCGGCCCTGATCGAACGCGGTCGCGATGACTTTTTCGGCGTCGCGCATCTGCTCAAACGTGGCTGCGCCGTATCCAGTCTCGGCCAGCAGGCCCGTCAGGATCATTGCCTGACAAAGGGTTTGCGCAGCATGCACATTGCCCATCGCGTGGCGCATGGCGTCGAGTGCGATATGAACATGCAGAGCAAGCCGGTCGGCCTCATGGTGCGGCATCGGCAGCAGCAGGGTCTTCTTTCGCTGCGCGCGCGCTGCGTTGGCTGAGCGGGGAAACGGAATCGTTCGGGTCATCGTTTAGTGTGCATCGTGTAATGCGTCGCGACGGGATCGTACATCACAGCCAGGGAGATCGCGCCTGGCGGAAAGCTATACGTTTTACCGCAGCTTTCCGGGTTAGTAGCCGGAGCCGGCTCCGGCGACTGCCTCGGCTCCGGCAAGGGCGCTCTACATCTTCATCGAGACCCGGACGCGCCGTATTGGCGAAAGCTCGTCGATTTGATCGTTCTTTCGGTCTGCTACCGGTCTGCCCAGACCTAAAAATAGCAGCATGTATGAAGCTACCGAAAATCCCCTGCTCCAGGTGCGCCCGCTCGAAGAAAGCGCGGTGCAGCTTTTCTTCGCGTCCGTGGCGCCACTGCGCGAGTATTTCGCCGCGCCCGATGTCGCCGAAATCATGGTGAACAATTTCGACAACGTGTGGGTCGAGCGCCGCGGCGAGATGCACCGTCTGAACCTCACGCTCAATCAGGCCACGCTCAACGGCGCTATTCTCGCGCTCGCCGCGTCGGTTGAGAAATCCGCCAGGGCCGGGACCGCGCAGGGCATCATCAACGCGGGGCACAAGGGGCTGCGTATCGCAGCCGTCATGCGCCCGACCGCGATCGACGGCCACGCACTGTCCATCCGCAAGCACAACGAGAAAAAGCTGACGTTGGACGATTACGTCACCAACGGCGCGTTCTCTCGTGTGCATGCAGCACGCGAACACAACGACGACGAAATCTTCCATCCCGGAATTGAAAACGAAGAGCTGATGGCTGCCGTGCGCGAACTCATTGTTCGACGCCGGAACGTGCTTGTCGCTGGTGGTACTTCAACTGGGAAAACGACCTTCCTCAACGCACTGGCCACGCAGATTCCGGATGACCAGCGGGTGATCACCATCGAAGACACGATGGAGCTGAAACTCGCGGTGCCAAATCTCGTGCGCTTCCTCTCCAATCCGGACAAAGGCGTCACTACCCAGGCACTGGTGGCGCTAAGTCTGCGCTTCAGGCCCGACCGGATTCTGGTTGGCGAGGTGCGCGCAGGCGAGGCATTCGACTTTATTCAGGCGTTGAGCACCGGGCACGACGGCGGCCTCGGCTCGATCCACTCGAACGACGCACGCGGTGGCCTCAGTCGTCTTGAGAGCCTCGCCATGCTGGGGATTCCCCCCGGCAGCCGGTGGGACCTTGCCGACATGCGCAAGGCAATCGCCGACTGCTTCCACTACGTCATCCATCTGCGCCGAACAGGCGAGTTGCGACACCTCTCCGAGATCGTTGAGATCAAGGGGTTCAAGGATGGGGACTATGTCCTCAACCGCGTTTTTTAATTACCACCTGAGTTTTCCCATGAAATTCATCAAGTATCTCAAGTCGCATCTGCGAGCCATCGCAGTCAACGCTTTCCGCCGGTTCCTGAGCCGCAGGGAAATCCGCTCGACGATTGTCGCTGCATCGCTGGCCTTCTTTGCGCCGTTTGCATCGGCGGTGAGCCTGAGCGATCTGGGCAGCGCAACCGACGTCATCTGTCTTATCTCCGCGTATATTAGCGGCCCGTGGCTGTACGGCATCGGCATCGTGTTGATCATCGTTGGCGCAGTTGCAATCGCAAGTTCGGAAAGCACGATCGGCAAGCTCATTTCAACGGTTCTGGTGGGTCTCGGCCTCGCTTCGTGCGCCGTACCTATCGTGAAAAACCATCTGAATATCTCGTACACCTGTGCGTAACCCGGTCAAGGTCAGTCGCGGCCTGTCGTTGCCCCGCCAGATGGGTGGGGCAGATCGCGGGCTTGCGATCGCGAACGGCACGCTTACGTTGCTGCTCTGCTATTCCAGCACGACCCCGGCGTTTCTCGTCGTCGGAATCGTCATCCACTGGGTGCTTCGCTGGAAGAGCAACCGCGATCCATGGTGGCGCGACGTCATGCTGGTCTACAACCACTATCCCGACATGCACGAGCCTATTCCGTCTGCCAAATTTTCGACGCGGTTCAAACGCCCTTACGGGTTCGATCAGGATCTTCCATGCTGAAGCGAATTGTGCGCCGGCCGGTGCAGGAAATTGCGCCGTGGGCAACCATGGTCACGCCAGAGCTTGTGCTCGACAAGGACGGGTCGCTGCTGACCTGTTACACCTTCGATGGGGTCGACGCTGATTCGCCAAACGTGGGCGACATTTCATCTGTTCGCACCAACCTCGATAACGCGTGCAAGAACTTCGATCACCGCATCACCGCATGGTGGCGACTATCGCACCGGCGCGTGAAGGGCACGATCGATGGTGAGTTTTCGTCGGATATCGACTCGTACGTCGACCGGATCAACCGCGAGCATGTGGGGAGCGGCAAGTACTTCCGGAACACGCATTCACTCTCACTTGCCTTCACACCGGAAACGGGGATCAACAAGGTATTCGAGAAAGTCGCCTATCACATGACGGTTGGCGGCAAGTCCTTGCCTGTGGCGCTCGTCGAGACCGTGAAGGACACCCTGTTTGCACGCAGTGCGTTCGTCTTCGATCTGGAGCGCATGACATTGGATATCAAGCGGTTCGAGTCCGTTCTTGATGCCTTCAAGGGCGGCGTGACCCGGCTGAGGATGAAGCGGCTTGAACTGCAGAACCTTCTGGCATACCTGCATCAGACTGCCAATCCTTCAGTGCCGCCGCGCCGCGTCCGATACCCAGTCACGATGCTAGATACCCACCTGACGGAGAGCACCGTCACGTATGGCGCCGAGCATCTGATGTTCGAATCGGCGCACGGCGTGCGCTTTGCCAAGATCGTGGCGGTCAAGGAATGGCTGGGCTTTCAGGAGGCCGCGCTGGACGTGCTCTCGGAGGTGGACGCCGAGCTGGACGTGTGTGTGATGTTCCGCTTTCTTGATACGAGCAAGGCCAAGCAGTACATCGAAAAAATCCGCAGCTTCTACAAGATTGCGGCGTTTAGCCCCTGGGCGATCATCAAGGGCTTTTTTGCGAAGGAAGAGCAGAAGAACGAGAAGGGCCGCATGGTGCTTGCGGACGAGGCTGAGGATGCGCTCGCCAAAATCACGGCTGAAGGGCAGCAATACGGCTTCGCCAATGTCTCAGTCATCGTCTATGGCGACACCGCTGAAGAGTGCGACGACGCGACGCGTGAGGTGATCGGCCGGATCGGCAACGCGGGCTTCGGTATGGTTCTCGAACGCGAGAACCTCGCTGCCTCCTGGAACACCACGCTACCCGGACGATGGGACAAGCAGAGGCGACTGCAGTTCGTTGAGACGCCCGCCGTTTCGGATATCGCTCCTGTGCGTAGCGTCGCTGAAGGTAGCACGGTCAACGCGTGGCTGACGCAGCAGTCCGGACAGAAGACCGGTCCGCTCACCATGCTGCCAACCCGGCACAAAACCCTGCAACGGGTGAATCTGCATCGTCCAGGCGGTGCGTCGCACCTGCTCGTGCTCGGCCCGATCGGCATGGGTAAATCGATCTTCCTGAATTTCCTGATGTCGCAGACCGGGCGCCACGGCGCGCGCCGCGTGCGCTTCGACAAGGACCGCTCCACACGTATTCCGACGGTGCTCGCCGGCGGACGGTTCGTCGATGCAACAGGTCGCTTCGAGGATGCGACATCGGTCAATCCGCTTTCGCTGCTGCACGACAAAAAGCATTATCCGTACGTCGCCGAGTGGGTGCAGATGGCTATCGACGATGACTCGTTCCGTTGCAGCAAAGCGCAGGAGCGGGAGATCTTCGAAGTCGTCTCGACGCTTGGTGATGGCTACGGGCCGGAATTCTGGACGCTGTCGTACCTCAACACGATGCTGCCGATCGAGCTTCGCGAGCGTCTGGCCGTGTGGACACAGGGCGAGAAGAACGGACGCTTTTTCGATCACGTCGACGACGCGTTCGCGCTGTCCGACGACATTTCGATCGAGATGGGCGACCTGTTCAACAATTTCCCGGTCGCGGCCGCCCTGTTCATGGATTACGCGTTTTACCGCATCGCGCAGTGGCTCGACGGCAAGCGTTACACCGTCATCGAAGTGGAAGAGGCGGGCTTCTTCTTCCAGAACGAGCGCTTTTACAAGCGGCTGGAAATCTGGGCGGTGACGATTCGCAAGCTCAATGCCACGTTGATGATGGCGACCCAGTCGCTCGCGCAAGTCGCGCGGATCGCGGACTTCGAGGTGTTGAAGGAAAACATTCCCAACATCGTCTACCTGCCCAATCCGGACGCGAAAAACAACCTGCACCTTTATCGCGACAAGTTCGGGCTCACGCTCGACCAGATCGACATGATCGCGCAGGCGTCGCCCAATCGCGACTACCTGTGGGTCACGCCCGATCAGACTCGCATGCTGCAGGCGAGCTTCCCGAAGGAAACACTCGCGGTCCTGCGCTCCGACGGCCGCGCCCAGGCGGTGCTCGACAGGCACGTCACGTCGGGCGCAGAGAACTGGCGCCAGGGCTACCTCGCTGAAATGATGACTCTCGACTGACCCGGAACGGGAACCACCATGAAAAAAATCTTTGCACGCCTGGCGCTGCTGGCCGGATTGACCCTTTGCGCGACGCAGTCAGCGTTTGCGCAGCTGACCGTTATCGACCCGACGAACCTGATCCAGAACACGATCACGGCGCTCAAAGCAGTCAAGACGGAGGCCTATCAGGACAGCAACATCGCGTACCAGTACAAGATGATGGCAAACCAGATGCTGCAGGCCGTTGGCATCGATCCTGCGGCAATGAAAACCCAGTACGACCAGATCAAGAGCGACTCACAGGTCTACACCGAGCTTATCTCGACGGCTGGCGACCTGTATGGCGACCTGAATAACGGCGCGCAATGGGCATCGCACGTGCAGACCCTGATTTCGCGTTCCGGCAAATCGAATTCCCAGTGGTTCGCGGATATGGCAACGCTCTATAACCAGCGCGATAACCAGGCGACTCAGCTGCTGCAGACCGGCAACAACGTCATCCAGCATATTCAGGTGCACGCAAAGCGCCGGCAGGAACTGCAGGATCAGGTGCAGCTGTCTCCAACAGCGCAGTCGACGGCTGAAGTGACGACGCACTATCTGGACATCGTGTCGAGCCAGATGAGCGACATGCTCCAGATGGCGGCAGGGAAGGCGCAGAAGGACGCGCAGAAAGAATCGACGGATAACGCGGAAGACAAGACGCGCTCGGCGAATGCGAAAGCCTTTCTTGACCAGCAGGCGGCCGAGCGCGCGGCTTACGGCAATTGATGGATTTCCGGGTCAATCATCATGCTGCGTAAGCTTAAAAATCTGGTCGTCGTTTTATTTCTGGCATTCGTTTCGATTATGGCTCTGCCAGCATTCGCCGACACGGCCGCGCCGGCGGCCGCCAGCGGAACCGCCGCCAATCCGTACGTCAGCGCGGGCGAAACCGCCGCGGGCAACGCGCGCGCAATCGACAAGATTTCCGCGCTGTTCTCGTCGATCATCGATACAGCGGTCGCCGCATCCCAGAGTATCCAGAAAGAGTCGGACAAGTTCGCAAGCGGCCTCGCGGTCATCACGATCGTTCTCGCAGCAGTACGCTTTGCGGCGACGAGAGATCCCGTTATGGCGTGGGTCGCGTTGTGCGAGGAACTCGGGATTCTCGGCATTTTCGCTTCAATCTATGTCGGCTTCGCGAGCTGGGCTCCGAACTTCTACAAGTGGTTCGTCTCGATGGCCAACGACATCGGCGGCGCCAACATGACCAGCGCGCTGAGCATCATGGGTAATGCCGCAGGGCAGGTCTTCGATTCCGCCGTGCAGGCGTGGTCGGGCATCGGTATCCACCTGACCATGATTCCCGACATCATCATCGCGACTATTCCGCTGTTCCTCGCGTGGGCGCTCCTGTCGGTGACGGCGATCATCTTCGTGTTTTTCATCAACATCGGACAGTTGCAGTTCGCTGCCGGCGTGGTGATGGGCCAGATCGCATTCGCGCTCGGTTTTTCGTCCTTCACGCGCGGCTATTTCAAGACGTGGCTGGATTACATGGTGAGCGCCGGCATGTATATCGTCGTTGCCGCAATCCTGATGCGCTTGGTCACGCATAACATGGTGAACGCTGTGCAGGACGCGGCAAATCTCGGCCTGACGACCACAGGCGCGGCGGCTCAGGTGTTTGATCTTGCCTTCTTCGTGTTTCTCGTTTCGTTCGAGATTCCAAAAATCGCCGGCATGTTTGGCGGTGGCGCAAACGCGAGTGGCGGCATCGTCGGGAAAATCGCCAAGTCGGCGGCCGGAGCGGCGGTATGACGCTGCACGCGCCGATGACCGGCGACATCCTGCTCGAACAGCATCGGCGTCGCGTCGACCTGATTGCCCAATGTGCCAACGAAGTCAGCAAGCCCGAGTTCACGCGCAAATGGATGAGCGTGCTGGACTCGTGCGCAGCATGGTTTTCCTCGTTGCCGCTCAGTCCGGACCTGTACCGGGAGCCGGGCGGCGCTTTTCGCTGCACCGTGGAAACCGCGTTCTATTCGATGCGGCTCGCCGGCGGCCAGAAGTTCGGCACCAATCTGCCGTCCGAGCGGCGTCGGCGCATCGAGCCGCAATACAACTACGCGGTTTTCCTTGCGGCGATCTGCTCGAGGCTTGATGAGCCTTACCGGCATTTCGTAATCGAGCGCGACCGGGATCAGCAGGCCTGGAATCCGTCGATCCATGGTGCGGTCGGGCCGTGGCTTGGCGGCTGCGCCTATCAAGTCATACGACGGGCGCAACCGCTGGCGATCGAACGCATGCGCACTGGCATGCTCGCGCAAATACTCGTTGGCTCAACACTGCTTTCCGAACTGGACGGTGACGTGCAGTCGGATCTGTTCGGCGCGATCAACCCAAGCATGCAGCCGCTCGGCGCCGAGTCGCTTCTCCACAAGGTTGTGCGTCAAGGGGTAGGCACCGCCGACGAATTCGATCGCAAGGCCCAGCGCGCAGTGTTCGCGCCCGTGCAGTTCGATGTCCCGTCTGCTGTTCATGTGGCAGCGGAGCTTGAGCCGGTGGTGGCCGCTGCGCCGGTACCGACAGTTGCACCTGCTGCGCCGTCGCCAGCACCAGCCGCGTCATCGCCCGCCCCCGTACCAGCACCAGCACCAGCACCGGCGTCCACACTCCAGCCCGCATCAGGAAATCCGGCACCCCAACCGGTGGCCAGCCAGGAGGCCACGGCGGCTACGCCAGCAGGGGCACCCGCGCAGACTGCGAACGAAGTGCAGGGTGCCGCCCAACTGGAGATGCCGTTGGCCATACCGCAGCCGCCCGCGGTCGATCCGGCCGCCATGAAGACTCCTTCGCAGACGGCCGGCGATCGGCGCGAATCAGCGCCCCCGGCGGCTTTCGACGATGTGCTGAAGGGCGTGCCGAACCTTGTTCGCGAACTGTTCCAGGCGTTGCGCGAAGACGTGACTGCGGGCAAAGCGTCGGTGCAGTGGAACGACAAGGGGCTGGTGCTACCCAAGCGACTCGTCGGAGGTTACGGCGTGAGTAGTAGCACGCTCGTTGAGCATATGCGCAAGCGCGGCCTGATGGTCGCCGACGAGGCGTCCCAGATCACGCTTACACCGCGCGCGGGCCAACTCATTCTCGATCGACCGGCATGATTACTCCGTATATCAATCATTTCCGCCCCATCTACGAACTGCGCGCCGCGACCTTCTGGCTGGCGGCCATCGTCATGCTGCCGCTGTCGGGCATGCCCTACGCGTGGATGTTCGCGCTCGTCGGCCTCGCGTTCCTGATGGTGCGGTCTTTCCAGATATGGCGGGCGCTGAAGTTCCGCATGGCGATTTCGACCAAGTGGCTCACGACCCTCCCGATTCCGAAGCTGCTGCAGATCCAGAAGCGCATGCGCGAGGAAGCGAACTCGATGTATCTGGGAATCGGGTTTGAGTGGACGCAAAAGCATTGTCAGATTGCTCACGACATTCTGCGCATGCCGACAACGGATATCCCGGGGTTGCCGAAATGGCTGAACAAAACGAAGACAGGCCGCAAGATCGAAAACGCGATCGAAGGCCTGTTCGCGCCAAAAGACAGCATTCGCGACCGGATGCCCCAAGGCGCCTCCTGGATTCACGGACTGGAACCGAAGAAAGCGCTGGTCCCTTTCCATTACAAGTCGATGGGTGGCCACACTGCGGTCGGCGGCACGACCGGTTCCGGCAAGACGCGCACCTACGAGGTGATATCGACGCAGGTCATCCACCTCGGCGACGTGCTGATCAATGTAGATCCGAAGAACGACAAGGACTGGAAGCTGCGCGCGGAGAAGGAAGCGACGCGCACCGGACGGAAATTCCTGTATTTCAATCAGGCAAAGCCTTCCGAGTCGGTGCGGCTCGAACCACTCGACAGCTGGTCGCAGCCGTCTGAAATTCCGGCGCGGATCGCCCAACTGATGGAAGAGGGGCCCTTCCGTGACTTCGCCTATCTGTTCATCAGCCGGTCGGTCAACGGTGAGCTGTACATCGGTGACAAGCCCAATCTGCGTTCGATCCTGAAATACGCGCAGGGCGGTATCGCACCGCTTCTCGAAAAGGCGCTACGGCGCTTTTTCATGGAGAGGGGGATGGCCGACTGGGAACAGCAGGTTGCGACGGAAGCGACCCGCCAGAGCCAGCGCAACAATGGCGCGACGCTGGTCGACGGAATGATCGGCCTGTACAGCGCGCGGTTCGCGGCGCTCGAACAGGGTCATGAAGCGATCGACGGTCTGATTGCGACGCATACGCACGATCGCGAACACTACATGCGCATCATCGCGTCTGCGCTGCCGTTGCTCCAGATGCTGGCAACGGGAGAAACCGGTCTCATGCTCGCGCCGAAGGTCGACGACTTCGACGACGAGCGCGAAGTCTGGACCATTGAGAAGGTGATCCGTCAGAAGGCGATCCTGCACATCGGTCTTGATTCGCTTTCGAACAGCATCGTGGCAAAAGCAATCGCGTCGATGCTGCTGGCGGACGTCTCAGCCGTTTGCGGCTCGATCTACAACTTCTACGAGACGCCACCCGATGTGGTGCTGATCATCGACGAGGTGGCTGAAGCCATCAACGAACAGGTGATCCAGATTCTCAACAAGGGGCGTGGCGCCGGCTTCAAGGCGTTTGTCGCCTTCCAGACACGGGCTGACCTGGAGGCGAAACTCGGAAACGCCGCAAAAATGTTGCAGGTTTTGGGCAATCTGAACAACCAGATCATCCTTAGACTCGAAGATACCGATACGGCACAGTGGTTCTCGGACAAGGTCGGGGAGACTGCAATTCGCAATATCACGATCACTGGAAGTACGAGTACGGGAACCGAAGCCCATATCGGTGAATTTACCGGTGGTGTTTCGCGTTCGCTTCAACTGGAGAAAGCGCCGCTGATTCCAACCCGCCTGATTCACAGTCTGCCCAACCTGCAATATTTCATGCGCATTTCGGGCGCCGCCGTGTACCAGGGCCGCATTCCAATCCTTCAAGGCTGAAAACCTACGCATGTCTGCCGTATTCAAAAAAATTATTCGCGAACACAAGCTGTCGTCCCGCCTGACTCCCGTTTTCACGTTGGCGCCAGAGCTTGAGCTTGCCTGCGCACGCGTGGCTGACTTCATCGGGGAAAACTTCATGGGTGAGGCTGAGCCGCTCGTCAAGGAGATGCTCGACGCCGCTATCGCCGAGTTCAAACGCACGCGCAAGACGGGCAATCCGCACATCGCGTTCATGCAGGGTCTGTTCAGTCTCGCGCATCGGCTCTATGCCCGTCGGTACATCGCGCGTGAAGGCGAGCGATATCACGTGTGGCCGACCATGCTCGAACCCGTGACCGAGTTTGAGCAACGGTATGCAGGACGCACGACGGAAATGGTGGATGAGCGGTGTCCCGAGGTGGTCACCCAGCGCTCCGTTGCCTTCCAGCTCGCCGCGCGCGCGCTAACTGGCGAGAACTTCCGGCTCTACTTTGAGGATTACGATGTCGCTCACGCCTTTCCTGATAGCGAAGCTGTCGCGGGTTGATGACGAGCTTGCGCGGCGCGCGCTGTCCACGGCGCGCTCGCAGGATGTAATGGATGAGTCGCGTCCGGCCGAGTTTTCCCGAGGCGCGGGCGCGAGAGCCTATGGCATGGCGCTATTCGTCTCACGCCGTCCCGTCCATTTTTATCTAGGAATGTTCGGTCTGATCCTCTTCCCGTTGTACATCCTGTCACGTCTTGCGCCTGTTCTGATCGAATGGGGGATGCATGCTTATGGCCGGTAGCCGTTTCGCCGCTCACATCAAGTGGTGGTTTTTTCTCGTGCCGCTGCTCGCGCTCTTCGTCATGCCGGCTATTCCCGACAGGTCGCTTTTTTCGGTTCCGCCTGAAGAGGCGGAATCACTACAGACCGTGGCGGGTGAGGCGCGCGCTGAAGAAGTGGTCACGCTGACCAACGCGCGGTTCCGGCGCTGGTTCGTGGATTCCGGCGTCATCCGTGCCACGCTGAACGCATCAGGATCGGGCGAGATTGAAGAGGGGGGCGTCTCCGAGTTTGCGCATGGCTGGATTCACAATTTCTGGCTGGAAATCTATCGCGTGATCTACCGCGCAAGCGTAATGAAGCTCTGGCTGATTGGTACGGCCGTCTTCTGTGCCGCCGCGTTCGTCGACGGTTCAGTCCGACGCAAGATCAAGGCGTCCGCGGCCGGATTCGCCAGCCCGCTATCGTTTCACCTCGCCGGACACGGTATCCTGCTCGTGTTCGGTGTTGCCTTCGCAGTACTGGCAGCTCCCTTTCCCGTTCTCGCGCAGTACTGGATCGCCGTCGCGGCCATTCTCGGTGCGCTGCTCTGGAAGGCTTCTTCCTCATTCCAGTAACAATTTCCCCGGAAAGCTGCGGCAAACCACGTAGCTTTCCGGGTTAAGACCCTGAGCCGGCTCACGGCTCACGGCTCTCCGGCCAACGTCACCGCGTTCGGTAACCCCTCTCTCTTCGCTTGTCTCGGCTCAACGGTCGCACCCGTCGCACATTCAACCTCCTGTCTTTCTGACAGACATGCGGGCCGTGCTGTTCTGACCGCGTCGTAATACTGTTTGCCCGGAAAGCAGATCGAAATTCACCATGTTTCGGAGACATCTCGCTGCGTGAGGTCGTAACAATAAGGTCATACCGCGCGCGTGTGCGCGCGTTTTCCACAGGGACCCACCACTATGACCACCATCACGGAAGAGACGAACATCGAAGCTGTCAGCAATCCCGCTGCCGCGCATTCCAACACGGCCATCGATGCTGACGCTGCCGCTCCCGTGGGAGCCGCCCCGGCGACGACGGACGGCGCTGACGGTGGCGAGATCGAGCTCGAGCTGCAACAGATGGAGGACGCTGCGACCACCCTCCAGAAGGAAGGGATGATCAGCGAGGCGGAAGCCACGGAGAAGCGTGAGCAGGTCGCACGTACGCGCAAGATATTCCGCGAACTGTCGCCGGCGGAGCGCGTGGCCATCGTGCAGCGCCGCCGCGAAATTGGTCGCGAACTGATGAGCCGCCAGCTGTCGGGCGCCGCGGTCGTGCAAGCCGCCGTTCGCCTGAATCACACGCGTCTGAAGCCGTTGTTCGAACAATGGTGGCCGTACCTGAACCGGATGAGCATCAACATGCAGCGCTTCGGTCGCTCGACGTTCGGTGCGGAGGATCAGGGTACGGTGACGGCCTTCTTCGAAAAACAGGTCGGTGAACTGGAAGCGTATGTCGACGAACAGCTAAGCGTGGCACAGGGCTTTCGCGAGAAGACGGAAACGCGGCTTCGCGATCAGGGCGACATCGTTTTTGCCCCGAGCGTCACCAAGCCTTCGCTGGAAATTGAAGTCGAAGCGTACTCGCGTTTCTCGATGCGCCTTCTGTCGCTCCTGATGAAGTTCGACAAGGTGATGGACCATTTCGATTTCCTCGTCTGGAACGGCGTGCGCGACCAGTCGGACGTCGACGAAGAAACGACCCGTTTCCTGCGCAAGTTCCATCCGGTCGGCGTGCGGGGCTATATGACCCACCTGCGCCTGATGACCACGGTCCGCGGCCGATAACGGGATCTGCCGCCATGCTCGATGGGCTCAATCCGCAGCAACGTGAGGTAGCAGAACAGCGCCAGCACTGCGTTGCGATCGCATGCCCCGGTGCGGGCAAGACGAAGACCATCGCGGCGAAGGCAGCGCTGCTACTGTCCAATCCGGCCGCGATCGTCGGCGCCGTCACCTTCAGCAAGGACGCGGCAGTCGAACTGCGCGACCGGATTCTGACGCTTGCCGGAGACGGTGCGAAAAAGCGGCTGATCGCTGGGACATTTCACTCGCTGGCATTCAAGCAACTCGGCAAACGCGACATTGCGACTGACGGTGATCGCATGGCGCTGATCGCGCGGGTTATCGCCGAACTCGGCCTGAACTGGAAGCCTGAGGAGGTGGTCCCCGTCATTGAGCGCATCAAGACCAATTTCGGGCGGGTCGAAGCGGGCACTCCCGACGCACAGATCTACGCCGCCTATCAGAACGCACTGGAGCGAAACGGCAAGATCGATTTCCAGGACATGTTGCGGCTCGCCGTCGCCGGCATGGAAAGGAGCGATATCGCGCCGTACCGTTTCACCGATCTGCTCGTTGATGAATTTCAGGATACCGACCCGCTGCAATACCGGTGGGTCGAGCTGCACGCGAAGGCGGGCGCACAGGTAACCGTCGTCGGCGATGACGATCAGAGCATCTACGGCTTTCGCGCGGCGCTCGGCTTCCGTGGCATGGAAAGCTTTGCGGAAACGTTCAACGCGCAACGCGTCGTGCTTGGCAAAAACTACCGGTGCTACGACGAGATTCTCTCCGCTGCCGACCGGGTGATTCGCAACAACACCGACCGGATCGCCAAGATCCTGATGGCCGATCGCGGCCCGGGTGGCTTCGTCGCGGCAAAGCGTTCCGACGACGAGTACGCCGACGCCGAAGCGGCCATCGAGACGTTGCAGCCGTTGCTGACGGCGGGTAAATCCTGCGCAATTCTTGCGCGCACGAACCGCATTCTCGATCCAATCGAAGCGGTGTGTCGATCCTATGGCGTGCCGTATTTTCGCGCGTCTGGCAGTTCGATTCTCAACCGCCCGCAAGGTGCGCTCATGTGCAATCTGCTCGAAGTTGCTGAGGGACGCAAACAGAACGGACTGGATGCGGTGCTCGGCTACATGGGGATGAGCACGCCTCTGCTCGCGGTTTTGCATCGCGACATGGGTCCGGTCCTTGTGCAACGGCTGAAAAAGGATCTTGTTGCGCTCGGCCTGCCCGAGGACACGGCGACCGTCTATCGAAGTTTCATGAAGCGGCTGTCCGAGTGGCAGGAGATGTGCGGGCGACGCTTCTATTCGCTGGTCCTCGACGGCGTGCTCGAACTGATGATGACCTACGCGAAGAACGATCAGGCGACCCGTGCGATTCAGGGAACCTACGATGTGCTGTCGCGCCTGTCCGGGACCTTCGGCGAGCGCGTCGAATATCTGAAGCGGGATAACAACAAGCCGGCCGACGACGTGCTGGTGCTGACGACAATGCACAGTTCAAAGGGTCTCGAATGGGATCACGTGTGGATTTCGCGCGCTGAGGAGGGCGTTGTACCCGATGAGAAGAGCACGGTGTCGGAAGAGCGCCGTCTGTTCTATGTCGCCATGACCCGCGCACGTGACGGCCTCACCATCGCAACGATCAAGAAGAATCCCGTGTCGCGGTTTTTAATTGAATCCGCGGTCCAGTAATGCATCACAACCGTTGTCTGAATCCTTGAGCAGGTTGAACCCAGTTAGCGAGTCCAGAATTCCATGCTTGATCGCCTTTTCCGGAAGCTCGGCTACGTGCCAGCTTCGTCGATGCGCCTCCTTCCTGATGGTGCCGCAAAGTCCCCAGAATCCCCACTGCATCAATTGCACGCCGACGGCTTTGATCGTGGTCGTGCAGAGATGGACGCACTATGCGCCTGGCACAAGGACGGAGAAGGGTTCCATTACGCGATTGGCCGGGACGACTGGGTGCCGCTCGCGGTCGCGGGTTTCTATCTGTCGGAGAACGACCAGTGCCGGGCATGGCTCGATGAAGCGTTGCGCGCGCGTGTCTGGGTTCCCCACGCCGCGTTGGCCTCGTGGTATGCCGCCAATCGCGTGGCACTCAATGGGCTCGGCGCCAACGTCGACCGCAGCATGGAGGCGTATAGCGCAGCATCAGCACCTGGCGACGAACGGGCGGTGGTACCGCTCGTCAGCGCGAGTGAAATGGCCGAGCTCTTTGCGCTTGCGTGGAAGCGATACCATCTCGTCTCACCGTTCAGGAAGCTTGGAAATTCGCCCGCGTACAACATGCTCGGCATGCATCACAGCTTCCGGCTCGCTTCGCAGACCAATGAGCATGTGCTGGACCGGGTAGTCGAGTGGCTCGCCCTATGGCTTGAATCCCGTGGCCTGAAAGTCGACCATCAGGAGCGGACCGTGTTTGTTCCGGGCTATGAGGCGCTTTACTTTCGAAGTGATGCGGAATATTGGCCCTGACTGACGGGCAGGATGAGAAAAGGGCACGAGCGCCCTTTTTTAACGGATCAGCGGTTTGTCCGCCAAGGTTGACGGGCGCGCTTTCACGCGCCTCGATCAGAGCGGTGCTGCTGTACGGGACAGGGGTTGCACATTACTTGCGGCGTTTTCTATGGTCAACTCACTCTTCCGTTTGATCTGGCCTTCGAGCGACGCTCGCGGGCCGAGTCGGATGGTCCCGTAATAATAGACATTCCCTTTCACGCGGCCATTGATTTCCAGGATGCCGCGCGCGTGCACATCGCCTTCGACGATTCCGTCGACACGCACGTGTTCTCCTTCAACCTGACCTTTCACCATGCCGCCCTGGCCAATATGCAGCAGGCCGGCATTCGAAACGATGTTGCCATCGACGATCCCAAACGTACTGATGCCGTGATCGAGAATGACGTTCCCGTGGATGGACAGACCGGGGGAGAGAAGGGTGACGCTAAGCGGTTGGGGCTTCATCGGATAGAGCCTCATCAGAAGAGTTGAACGTCGCCCGTCTTGCCGGGCTGCGCTTTGGTTTGCGGGGGAGTGGCGGCTTCTGGCGACGAAGCATTGCCTGTCGGCGCTGTCGGGTGCCGCGTGATGTGGTGTAAGGGGCGCAACACTGGCCGCGCGTCGGTCTTAGCCGTTTCTTGCGCCGCCGCGGTGGCCGCCGTTTTTGGTTGCGATGGCGCGGTTTGCGCAGTAGCGGTGACCGGCGCTGCCGGCGTAATGGATGCAACGGGTGCTACCGGTGCTGCGGCCGCAGCCGCAGGCGGTGCGGGCGTCGGTGCTGCCGGCGCCGTTACCGGAGCGGCGACGGGTGGTGAACTGGGTGGTGCCGCGAGTTGTGCGCGGATAGGTGAGGCCGCCGCAACATTCTGCTCTGCAGGACGCGCAGCCGACGTTTCATGGTTGGCGGTGGGTGCAGGGGCCATTGTGGACAGAGTTCGCGCGTCGACGCTTGAGAGCGCAGAGTGCGGTCCCGTCTTGCCAAGATCGAAGTCACTCGACGTGAGCGGGCGCGGCGGATTGAAGTCGACGGGTTGTTCGCCGGTTGGCTCACTGGCGGGAGCCGCGGCGTGTTTCGTCGCGACGGGCGCACTAACAGGCGCTGGCGTGCTCACCGCCTCATGCATGACATGCCAGATACGCGCAATGCTCATACCGCTCGCGGCTGCCACGGCTGCGATCGCGAGCGCGATCAGCGTTGGCTTTGTCGCTTTTCGCAGGCCACCAATCAGATTCCCGATGCGTGCACCGGTCGTCGCACCTTGTTCTGGCGAAGGCAGCGCAGGCATCGCCGCGGCGTGGCTCGCGATATCGATCATGACAGGCTGCGTGGTGTATTGCGCGTGCAGCGCCTGAATATCCTTTAGGTCCATCGTCTCTCCCTCTACATATCGAGCCTGGCCACCACGCAGCGTTGTCAAGTTGCGCGGAGAACTGTCGTGATTTGCCAGGAAACGTGACGCGCTATAGCTCGCGCCGTTCGCCGTCGAAGTCGTATTGATCGTTGTCTGGCATGCAGATCTGCACGATCTGCTTCAGACGCCGTCAGCGTTATTGAGAATGCCCGCCCGGTCGTCGCTGGTGATCTTGCCGGTCAGCCAGCGCTCGGTCGCCCGGGCGTACACGCGGTCGTACTGCGTGAGGCAGCGCACGAGCAACCCGGCCAGCGGTCGGGTGATCGTCAGTTCAATCAGATCGTGTGGCAGCTCGACTGGACGGACCTGATGACGCAGCAGCCATATCTCGGTTTTGCGCAGCCACTCCGATGTCTCGCGCAGGGAGGTTTCGAGCGCGCGTACCTTCCCGCCGCGCGCGACTGCAATTTTCGCTGCGCAGAAGTTGTAATCGGAGCGGATGAAATCCCGCGCGAACTGCGACGAATATCGCAGGACGGTCTTTGCGTCGGACTCCGGATTGATCCGGGCCAGGCGCGAATCGCTGGTCAGACGATCAATGGGTTTGAGTCCGCTACCCTGTGCCGCGGTAGCGGACTGATCTGGTTGCGGGTCGACGCGCGGCGCTGGACGCGGGTCCGGCTCCGGTGTCTGTTCTAGAACGGCGGCCATGTGATTATTTCGGGTGGTCTCTCTCACCGGCCATTTTGCTCGCCCATGTCAGACGATAAATAGGCAAAAGCTGCGCTCTTTTCGTGATCTTTCCGGTGTGCGCATCGCCGGTTTTGCGCAATACTGACTCTACTTTATGCGTCACTGACGCATCGACCTGACCCCGGCCAGCCCGGAGTCCATCTTCTGTACAAGCCGTGCCCTTGAGCATGCTCCGACCAGCTGGCAACTGGTGTGGAATTTTCTTCTGATGAGCGCCTAGCCCGCGCTCCCCATCCATTCAGTCATCAAACTCGTCGCCGGCCGCATTCATTTGCGCCGCGACATCGTTCGGACCCGGGCATCGGGTGTTCTCTCTCCAGAGCCTGGTCTGGGTAGAACGATCGTAGTGGACTGAACCGTGATCCTGCGGCGGAATGTATTTTCCGATAATGGGCTGTTGCGCAGCGTGACCATGCTGCGCGAGGGCGACTTACGCCCTCGTATCTGAGCCCTGCGGCTCCCTGAGCGCCACGACCCCGAAAGGGTTGTGGCGCTCGGGTCATTTTTCATCGAATCCAGCAACGCGTTCCTCATTCCGGGGAGCGCGTTTTTTTTCGTCCTGTTGTTTCTGTTCCTGGGAGGTATGTCTTGCTTCCAGACCGTCTTGATGAGCGTATTGCCGAAGCGATCAGTTACACGATCGCCGAGGAGCGCACAGCTGTAGATACCGCATCGCCAGCGTGGCGCGCGCGGTGCGAGGTAGCCCAGGTCGCAAAGTACAGCGATCCGGACCGCCGCATTTTCCTTTCCCACGTAGCCGAACGCCGCGGCGAGGCGGCAGCACACGACCTGGAGCAGTCGGCCAGCGAGTTGCGTACCACGGCCATCTTCTTTCTAGCGAGAAAACTCTCATGAATGCTGTAGTCAATCTGGTCAACGGCCCTGCGCGCAGCGTCGTTGAGGAGCGCGCATTGCGCCCACCCGTCATCGGGCACATTCGCCCCGGTATCAAGGTGCTGACCTCGAAAGCCCGTGGCAATCCCCGTGCGGTCGAGCTGTACAACACGATGGTGGCAGCAGGTGATTCGTTCGAAACCATCGCTAACGCGCTCGAATTAAAATGCAGCCTGAAAGGTGGGCTGGTTCCGAAAAACACGCCGTATTTCACGTGTCGCCGCTCGGACTTAACCAACCCCGACGTCGCCGATGAGATTCTCAAGCTGTACGGTGAGGATCGCGGAGATGGCGTAAAGCTCTACCGGTTCCCGGTCCTGTTTGCGTTCAACGACTGGATGCAGAACCTGCCGAACCAGATGACCGTGTACGGTACGAACGGCCGGAAATTCTGGTCGCAGTACGAACGCGACGGCATACGGTATTGCATGACGTATGCCAAAGTGACCCGCGACGACCGCGCTCAACGCGCGGTGCGGCACTTCGGCGGACGCACGGTGATCCGTCGTCAGGATGACGCGATTCCCGACGGCATCTGCGACCCGGAACAGTGTCCGCAGTATCAGGCGCGGCAGTGCAATCTGTCGGCGAGCTTCATCTTCGCCGTGCCGGACATCAAGGGCCTCGGACTCATCGAACTGCCTACCAACTCGATCTACGTGCTCCAGAAGGCCTACTCGGCGATGCAGACCGTTCAGCTCGCGCGCGGCAAGCTCACGGGCACCCGGTTCTGGATTACGAAGCGGGAGTTCGACATCACACGCATCAACGAAAACGGTGATGCGGTACGGACCACTCAGCCCCTGACAGTACTCGATGCGGACATTGATATCGGCGCGCTGCTCGATGCAGCTGACGATCCTGTGCCCGCTCTGGACGCAGCCAATCAGGCGGTTGCGCTACTCGAAGCCGGCGGCAACGTCGTCCCGCTCGGCACGATACATCAGCCGGGCGTTGCGATGTCGCAGTCATTCGACGCCACCGACGTCGACAGCGCGGGTTCCGTTCAGAAGTTGGTAGAACCGGCGACTGACGACCAGTCAGCCTTGCAGCAATCGACTCCCCGTCCTCTTCCGCAAACCGTCTCGTCGCACACGGGAGTCGCGAGCGGAGACGGACCCGAGTCGCTGTCGGACAAGCGCGATCGCATGTCGGATCTGCTTCAGCGATTGGGCTTGAGCGCGGATAGCCGCAAACAGGCCTTCCGTGTCTACGCTCACACAACGTATGGGCGCGGATGGACAGATCGTGTTGCCGATGTCGACCAGATGAATGAGCGACTCGCCAGAGCGCTGACTGACCCCGCAGCATTCGATCGGGAGATCGACGACGCGAGACAGCCGACGTTTCTGGACTGAGTTTCCTCAGCCCTTCAACTCTTGCCAGCCCCTCGGGGCTGGTTTTCCATTTCGTCGTCGATAGAGAGCATTTAAGCAAGCCAGCGTTTGCTCAAATGTTTTCGAACGCGCTCTGGCGCATCGAAAAATACCGCTCTGGCGGTCATCCATGCCACTAAGGCTATTTCAACCACGAGGAACCATGAAGAAACTTTTTAAACATCTGCTCGCGACTGCGATCGTCGGTTTGTCCGCTACGTCGGTGTTCTCCTGCGCAGTTCCGGAGAGCACGACTGACGGGCTGCGTCACATCGTCGATGAGCAGGGTGGATATCCGATCAGCGATGCGCAGTGCGCCTTGCTCAACGGTCACCACCTGCGACTGTATGTCGAGGGTGACGCGATGGTGCTTGACGGGGTCAATCTCGCCTGGGCTCACGTTTCGCTGGTGAATCCGGATCGGGTCATTGCTTCGAAGAGCGGCATCGCGACCAAGGTCAACACGAAACTGGTGCCAAGTCAGGATGTCGCCAATAAGCTGTTTTACGAAGCATTGGAATCTGCAATCAACTCTCTCGACTGGAAAGGTGCCGTCGCGCAGTTCTCGCCATCCGGCAAGGCTCTGATGAACTGATCGGCCGCATCTGGTCAATGCCAACCCTCGCGGATTGGCTTGACCTTCGTGGAGAAAGTGCTTCAGCAAGCCTGTGTTTGCTCAAACGCTTTCGACTGCGCATCCTGCGCATCGAATATGCCGTAAGTCACGGCCGTCTTTCTGCAATTGCTCATGACGTCCTGCCGGACGTCAATTTCATTCTGGCTACCTCCTGAGGTGGCCATTTTTATTTGGGAGACGAAATTGCAAATCGCACATTTCTCTGATCTACATTACGCGCCAGACAACCTCGCCGAGTCGGATCGTTGTTTCGGCTTTGCGGTCGGCGATGCGATCGCCCGTGGTGCCGCCGTCGGTGTCATCTCCGGTGACGCGACCGATCATCGGCTCGACGCTCACGCACCATCACTGCATGCACTGGCCACGCAGGTGCATCGTCTGGCCAACGCCATGCCAGTGCTGATGCTACAAGGCACGTTTTCGCACGAGCCTCCAGGCACGCTCGATAATTTTGCCTTGATGGGTGGTACGTATCCGGTCTTCGTTGCTGATCGCATTGCGCAGGTCGCTCTGATCGGCGGCCGTTTCTGGGCGTCGGCCGGGCCGGTTTTCTCGGAAGACGAACTTGCCCGGTTCATCCCTGTGAAACCAGAGGTCGTATTCACCTGTCTTCCCACGGTCAACAAAGGCCAACTGGCCGTGAGCGTGGGAGCGCTGGCTGCTGGTACGGAACTGGGCGATACCCTCGCTGCTTTTCTGGCTGCGGCAGGGCGTGTCAACCGGCAACTTCGGGCTGCAGGGATCAGGACCGTAGGTGTCTCACACGGCACCGTCCAGGGATGCACGACCGAGCACGGCGTGGTGATGGCTGGATTCGATCATGAGTTCTCGTTGACGGCGTTGTTCGAGGCCGATTGCGATGCATTCATGCTCGGGCATATCCACAAGGAGCAGCAGTGGGAGCGCGACGGCAGGCTCATCGCGTATCCAGGCTCCATCGGGCGGTTCCATTACGGCGAGGAAGGCGATAAAGGTTATCTCGTTTGGGAAGTCGAAGCGGGATGCGCGGCGGCATCGCTGGTGCCGACGCCATCGCGTCAGATGATCTGTATTGATTTTGATGGCCCGCCCGATCTCACACGCCTCGAAGAGATTGCAGCGACCGCCGGCGACAAATTCGTACGGGTGCGCTGGCAGATCGACGAGGAGCATCGCCAGATTGTCGATCGCGAAGCGATCAGGGCGATGTTCGCAGGTGCGGCGGATCTGAAGGTCGAAGCGCGGATATTGCCTGTTGTTCGTAGTCGTGCTCAGGGCATCAGCCTGGAAACGACTGTCGAGGGCAAACTCGCACGCTGGTGTGAAGTGGCCAGTGTCGGCGCGCCGGCATTACAGGAGCGATTGCAACTGCTTGCCGTGGGCGACGCTGAAGCAATCGCGGCCGGTGTGCTGGCGCGCCTTGATGCGCAGGCGCATCAGCCCGCTCTCGCTGTCGTGCTGGCCCATCCGGCAGCCACGACGACTGCCGAAGCAGGAGAAGCCACGGGTGCCGGTCAACCGACTGGAAACCTGCCGGTCACGGTGGCAGCACCGGTAACACTCGACTGGCTCAACGATGATCTGTTTGCGGCTTAGCCGCCATAACGGGAGTGGCCTTCGCGGCACTCCCGATCGGAACACAGCCGTGTTCCGATAGCGCGCTTTCGTGTGCTATCGGAACAAGGTTTTACCCGCGTCATTGACGCATCGATCGCAGTACGCTGCATCCATTTTTTTCTATTAACCCTGGCGGGGAATCATCCCTCCAGGGGATGCACTCCGCCCATCTATCGTGGAATGTCATCATGTTCGGTCTTTATCCTGCTGGCGCCCAATGGGTCCGGCATTTCAGCGCAAACCGCGCGCCGCGTGAGATTGGCAAGGTCCTGACGGGCCACGCCGGTTTCAACGCGGGAATCTTCCATACACCGTTTGGCGAGCATCGCGGCGCAGTGGTTGCCCAATCTGGGCGATTCCTGATTCTCGCGGCTGCGGTAAACGTCAACAAGGCTGAACTGGCTGTCGTGCCGGACGTCCAGATGCAGAACCTGCTCTGGTCGTTCGAAACGGGATATGCGAATCAGTGGGGGCCGCGCGAGCTGCTCGCGCTGACTGGCGTGGACAACTGGACTCAGCTGATCCAGCGAACCAGTGCCGAGTACGCCTCGGTCTGCCAGAACGTCAGCGATGCGGTCGACGGCTCCCTCGAAAAGAGGGCGCTCGAAGCGGCTGAAGCTGCTGCCGCCGCCGAACAGGCGAACGCCGACGCTGCGAGCCGCGTTGCGACGCCCGATCCCGTCATTGGACGGATGTTTTCCAACGACGACGATGCGCCGTGGCTCCCGTCTGAATATTTCTTCGACGACTCGGAGGTCCAGCCATGCGCCCACTGAAACTGACACTCACCGGGTTTATCGGTGTGCGGGACGGGATGAAGCGCGAGAGCGTCACGCTCGATCTCGAGTCCCTGCCCAATGGTCTGATCGCGCTCACGGGTCCGAACGGCGCCGGCAAGTCCACCATCATGGACAACCTGCATCCGTACCGGATCATGCCGTCGCACGCGACCAAGCTCTCTGTCGACGGGTTTTCCTATTGGGATCACGTCTTTGGCGCTCAGGCGCAAAAGGAGTTCGAATGGGAGCACGGCGGCGTTCGCTACCGTTCATCGTTCGCATTCCGCAAGCCCGGTAAGACGGGTAAAGCCGAGTACTTTCTGGCCTGGCGCGATGCGGATGGTTGCTGGCAGCCGATGCAGGCCGGTGACGGCAGTGTGTCGGATGGGAAGGCGGATACCTACGACCTGTGCGTTGAATCGGTATGTGGGTCGCTGGAGTCGTTTTTTACCAGCGTGTTTTCGGCACAGAACCGGCGTCCTCTTGCCTCCTACGGTGCAAGCGAGATCAAGGGGCTGCTCGTTGAGCTGCTGCATATTGATGACCTTCGCGCGTTGTCGGCGCGAGCGGGAGAAGTTGCGAAGGTGCTTGGCCGAACCCTGGACACAACCCAGCAGCAACTGGTTGCACTTGGTGCGAGGCGCGATCGTGTTGTCCAGATTGATCAGGCTATCACTTCCGATGTCCAGTCAATTGCGTCGACGCGGGAGAGCAGGAACGTCCTCAACACGAGAACCGCGTCTCTGACCGACCAACGCGCGACGCTGGTTGCCAGGCAGACTGCTAATGCGAGCGCGCAGGCCCGATTGCGGGAACTGGGCACGCGACGCAGTCAGGTTGCGACGGCCTTGCAGGTGCTTTCGACAGACGCGACCGCCGATACCCGGCGCTTTAGCCAGCGTCGTACCTCGTTGAGCACGACGATCGCGCAACACACTGCGGTGATCGCGCAACGGGAGGCGATTCTTGGTGCAACTGCTGCACGCGACGCCGCACAGGCCCGCATTGCCGCGGAAGAGGCGCGTCTCCTGCCGATCCAGAACGCTATCGATCTGCTGGAAGCAAAACAGCTTGAACTGACCTCCGCTTCGTCCCGGCTCAAAGGGCTGGAGTCGGAAGGTTCGTCCAGGCTGACGCTGCTGACATCGCTCGAACAGCAGGCGAGCGTGATCGCAACCGTGCCTTGCGCCGGTCACGACATGCATGCCACCTGTCCACTGCTTGCGCAGGCACGTAACTCAGATACCACGGTGCAGGAGCAACGCGTTTCGCTCAGCACGCTGCGCGCTGAATATCGCGCGAAACGGGACGCTGTTGAGCGGCTTACGCCGGAGGTACAGCAGCTCGCTGCCAAACGTGCGGAGCTCAAGGCGGTCAATGACCAGATCGTGAGCGCCCGTCGCGAACTGCAGAAGGCCGTTGACCTCGCCGCACGCAAGCCATTGCTGGATGGCGCGACTGATGGATTGGGCAAGGCCAATGCAGAACTGGCCGCGCTCGAGACGGAAGAAGCAACGTTGTTAGCACGCCGGGAGGCGCAGCAAACGCAATTGACAACGGAAGCGAAGGAACTTGACGCGGAAGTCGCGCGCCTTGGCGTCGACGACGTAACAGGTCCTATCGCCGACGTCGACCGTCAGCTTACGCAATGTCGGGAAGCCATCGTGGCGGCCGAGGCGCGGATCGAATTCCTGATCCGTTCCCAGGCCACCCGGGAGGTGGAGCGGCAAGCCATCGCTGCTGACTTTGCGGGATTCGATGCGACACAGGCTCGCGCTCAGAGCATCTCGGATGAAATCGCGTCCTGGAAACTGCTCGCGAAAGGTCTCGGTAATGAAGGTGTGATTGCCCTGACGATCGACGATGCGGGACCAGCCCTGACGAAGATGGTGAACGACCTTCTGCTTGCATGCTACGGCATGCGCTTCACGGTCGAGATCCAGACTCAGCGGACGCTGGCCAGCGGCGAACTGCGCGAGGGCTTCGAAATCCTGGTGCATGACGCCGATCACGACAGCAACAAGGCAGTCACGTTCATGTCGGGTGGCCAGAAGGTGTGGATCAACGAGTGCTTGACGCGCGGCATCGCCCTGTATCTGGCGAGTAATGCGGGTCAACCGTACCAGTCATTGTTCAGCGACGAGTCCGATGGTCCTCTTGATCCGCAGCGCAAGCTGCAGTTCATGCGGATGAAGCGGGAAGTGCTGCGACAGGGCGGGTACGAGCGGGAATTTTTTATCTCGCAGACGCCCGATCTTGTCGCAGAAGCTGATGCGGTGATTGACGTCGCCGCTCTGGCCGCTGCTTGACCAGTCTTGTTTTTAACCCGGTGGGGATCGCCCCCACCGGGGCGTTCCCTCGACTTTTTTCTGACGAGGAACGCTATGAAATCGACACAGAATCTGTATGCACGCACCGAGGCCGTCACGGTTTCGATCCGTGCCGCAACCCGCCGTGTTGGCAATTCCCACACTTACGTCCTGAACGGCACGTTGATGCGCGACGCTCTGGTCGATGGAAAGTGGGTAACGCTCACACGAGCATCCCCCTCGAATCGACGTGGCATTTCCGCGCGCGACGTGTCTGGTGGGCGTATGCTGCATTGAGTGTGCGTGGAGACCCACTGGTAGCGAACGAAGCTGCGATTATGTCGGGTGTCGGTTATAACGCAGTCTAGGCAATCGTTGAACACTGTGGATGGGAACCTTTGTTGCCACTTGCCGGAAAGTTCGATGCAGTGGTGAAGCCTACCGAACTGGGAATTACACCAAAATGGGATGGCCCACCAGCGTGGATCGGGCGAGCCATCGGTGGGCGCTCTTATCGGCGCCGAACCATTTAAGTGTGAGAGCGTCACCTTATGAGTGTATCTGTATTCCACACAGAGCATATCCGAATCCGGCCAATAGGCCAAGACATCGATATATCCAATGCAATCAATTACGTACTTGGGAATATGGAATCTATTGTGGCTATTCTTCAATACTACTGAGAGATTCACCGCGCTTGAAAACAGGAAGCGGCAAAGTAGGCAGACTCATCTGCACGCGCTCGCGAGCTGATTTTTTCGCATACTCAGTCAAGAAAAGATCAACAGAAAAGCGTCCGACGCCGTCTGCAAGGGCGGACAGAAGCTCATCGGAGTAAGGTTTTTCAGGAGCCACGCCTTGAACAGAAGAAATTGGGCTAGAAAACAGCTTTGTGTGATCCATCCGATTCAATACCCAAAGAACGTAGTCCTTTGCGTTTGGCTGATCAACTCCAGCGCTCAAGTGGATAGTCGCTTCTCCGAGGGGAATGGCCTCATGTTCCCATCCTTTAGGGATATATAACAAGTCCCCCTCGTTCAATATGCCTTCAAACGCCAACGCCTTCGGCGACGACTTTTTATTCGGCGATATAGTTTCGCTGTCGCAATATTCATATACACGCCATAGCTTTCTTCCTTTTGTTTGAAAGACCATGACGTCGTGCGGATCTGCGTGGACTGGGAAGCCATGCGTTGATCCGACAGCAATGTATGCGTTGATCTGCGTCGTTCTATGGAATAGAAATTCCAACTGTGTGGCTAATCTCCGCACAGACTTGGTCAGTTCATCGACTGCGTCAATCACTAGGGTCGCTCCTGCTGACAATCGCTCCTCGACCCTTCTAACGTCTAGCGACCTATGCAACCGACCGCTTTGCGCTATGTTCACAGAAACGTAATGATCAAGTGTGACGTTATTTCCGCTCTCCACAAGGCGAACTCTCGGAGGAACAAATCTAAAATTCGAAACAATATCATTGATGTTAGACCATGGCAAAATGTCGATGCAGGATCTGCAAAGTCCACTTAAATAACGTGGAGCGCATTCCCGAGCCGCTGTAAGTAGCGTTCGCTGCACAAATTCGTTCAAGAACATTGCGTCATCCTCATTCATCTGAAATACCTCAAAATATCGGTTGTATTGAATCGGTAAGTGAAACGTTTTCACTTTCACTTGGAAAGGTGAATTAACAAATCAGTCGATTTGTGGCATCGAGGCCCAATTTTCGTTGACGCTGCTTTATACTTTGTGGGTCCGCAATTTCCCGTAATGTGAAGGCACGCGATAGATCGGCCCACTAAGGCGGGTTACGTATACGTCCTCCCCTGCGGCGATCACATTGGTTCGATCGGAGCCGCGTGCGCTTTCACCGGCAATAGCGCTCATACATGAGCTCCGTCAGGTCGCCGAACAGCGGCCCGTTACAGAGTTGGTGTAACGCGATTCCCTGGAGATTCATGTTAAGTTCCACCACCACTGGCACCTTTTCCGACGTCACCGCCACATCCCAGCTGATCAGGTCGACGTCGGGAATGACTGCATGCTTCTCGAAGCACAGGTCGACTGCCGCCTGAAACGCTGGGACGGGATAATCCACAAATAGAACGTTGCTATCGGGGTGACGTTCGTAGCGGATGAAATGGTGATCATAGGCATGGTGTTTGAGCCTTCCCTGCCCGGTCATTCCCACACAAAGGCCGCCCGCAGCAAGATTATCGATACGACAGCCGGCGCGCCCGATGCGCAATACGGTTGACAGGTTGATGATCCGCTTGCCGAAGCGCATTGTGAGAATGCGTAAAGTGTTGACCGAGTCAGGATTCAGCGAAGCGAGCGCGGCGCATTGCTGAATCGGCTGCTGAACGACAAGGTCGTAGATACCCTGCCGTTTCAGTTGCGCGAGCAGCGACACCAAGTTGTCCGGCTTGACGAAATGTATCCCGTTGCCTCCGCCACTATCAAGCGCCGGCTTGACCACAATTTCTCGATGCGACGCCACGATCGCCTGCAACCGCTCTACGTCGATGCCGGATAGATCGGCGGCGGTTAGTCTGCCGGCAATGACCCGAGCCAGTACCAGGGGTTCGCTCGTAATCTGCAGGCGGCCGTAAAAGTTCTTGTCGAAATATTTTCCAATACGGGTGCGTTGAGAGAGCCGGGGCTCAATGCGGCTGAAGAACAGCGGGTCACTGACGTAGCGTTGGTCGTGCAGTCCTGTAGCGGCATGGAAAGCACGGTGCCAAAGCACGCTGACTGGCGGCGACCTGTAGCGACGCACATAAGCCACGGCGTCTGCGTGCATCGACGCGGTCCAGTCCGAAAAAAATGGCAGCGATGGCATGTCCACCAGTTTGCGTAGCTGCTTTCGATAGCCTGTCCAGATAACGCGATTGCGTAGGAATTCGTTGATCCGGTACTGGAAATGCTCGTAACGGACAAGCAAGGGATGCGACTGGAGCGATCGCTGCTGTATCGGTCGGTTTTCTGCGCGAGACGGTGGCCTCATATCGCTTTTCTCGCCTCGTCGTTAATTCGGGAAGTGAGCACGTGATCGGCCCATTCGCCGTTGATCTTGAGATAGGCGCGTGCTCTGCCTTCGATCTCGAACCGGAGGCGCTCCAGCAGCCGCCCGCTGCGCACGTTCTCTGGGCGATAGTTCGCCATCACCCGGTGCAGTTCATATGAATCGAAGACAAATTCGATGGCGCGCGACAAGGCCTCGTACATCAAGCCTCGACCCTGCATTTTCGCTGCGATCGAGAACCCGAGATGACACGCCTGGAACGGTCCCCGAACGATATTTGTGAAGTTGCATTCGCCCAGCACCGTATCACCAGCGGGATGCTGGATCAGTAGATGTAGCGCGCTGTCGGTGCTCATCTGTTGCTCCATGCCTGCGAGTCGATGCTCCAGCGCGGCGACAGTGTAGAAGTCATCGGCACGCAACGGGTCCCAAGGCTGCAGATGACTCCGGTTTTCAAGGTAAAAGGCGAGCAGGTCTGGCGCGTCCTCGCGGCGGGCACACCGAAGGATCAGACGTTCGGTTCGCAGTCCAGCGGCCGGAAATTTCTGGATCGACATAGTGATGTTCAGATTGGGATGGATGGAACTGGGGCTCAGGCTTGCGCGTCGTCGATGAACACGCTAGCAAGCGGACTGACGGCAATGCAATCGAATACCACCGCCAGCACTATGCCGAGGCCCGTCAGCGATAGCAGTTGGACAAAGATCTGGTCCGGCCGGTCGACGCCGACGCCAGTGGCCGCCAGCAGTGCCGAATACGAGCCATAGGCGACCAACACCACGACCTGCACGACGCTGAAAACCGATGCTCGCAGATGTTCCGGCACTTCGTTGAGCAGTTTGGATTGCAAGGTCGTGTGACCAGGGGAAAAGGTCGCGTTGAACAGCAGAGCAAAGCCGATCACCGCGCCGACGGTATAACCTAGGTGAAAGCAGAAAAGCGCCAGCAGGCCCAGTACGCATTGAGCTATCAGCGAGAAATACGGTAGGTGGTTCGCACTGAGCCGTTTTGATACGATCGGGGCAATCAGGCCTTTTGGATAGTGGGCAAGATCGAAGGCCGCCAGAACCATGAAGCCCATGATGATCGCTTTCAAAGAGCCGTGCTGCAGGTCGATCTGGCGCAATTGGGAAACCATCAGATAGGTATGGACATGAATCACGGTCAGGATGGAGAGCACCATGCGTAGACACAACAGGCCCAACCTGAACTGGCCGGCGCGGCTCTGTTGTCGGAACCCGGTGCGGAACAATGCGAGCTGTCGGCCGTACTCGACACAATGAGCGGCAAACGATTTTCCGGGTGCATGTTTTTCATCGCCGATCCGAACCACGCAGAAGAGCGTCGCAAGCGCACCGTAGACGATAACGGGAACCAACAACGCCCATTCGCTGCGACGGGTGAGGTAATAGTTCGCAAGCACGCCCGCCAGGACCAGCGTCGGTACAAACGCGGAAAAGAAATTCCCATAGGCCTGGGAGCGGGCGAGTGCCTTTGCCCGGGTTTCTTCGGCCTGCTGCCCGGTCTCTCCGGATTTCGTCACTTGTTGATCGATATAATCCTGAATGAAGGCCTGCAGACAGCCCGAAACGAGGCCGACGCCTACCGCGCTCAACACGCTGCTCGCCACCAGTATCGGCAGCGATGCCGGAGTGCGGCTGTAGTGGCAGGAAAAGAACAGGCAAAGGCTCGCGAACGCGGAGATCGCATACCCGTAGATCAGTGTACGGCGGTGACCGAGCACGTCGGCGAGCACACCGGTAGGCAATTCCAGCAGCGCGCCGAGGTAAAACGCAATGCTCACGCGCAACGAAACGGCGAAGGTAGGCAGGCCACTCAGTACCCCAACGATGAGATGCGACATCTGATTCGATATCGACTCGCTCCCCCTCGCAATGTTGTAAAAGTATCCCAGTCGTTTGATCCAGTCCATGATTATCCTTCGGCTTAAATGAGGTTTTTCAGAAAGTACTGGGACAACATGCTGCAGGCGGCAAGTGCATCGCGTACCTTCGGGTTGTATTTGGGCTCGCGCCACAACGTCATAAATTCCGTCTGTAGCCCCGGATTGCCGAAGCGGCGTGCAACGAGCCGGCCGACGAGAGCCGGACTTCGCTCGTACCATGGAATTGCACGCAAGTCGCGCAGCAGCAAGTGCCGCTCAACGCTGCTGATGGATTGGCGGCTCGCGAAGTGGCGCACGACATGATCCGCATGTACCAGCGAAACGCTGATCTCTTCGTGCGTGGCGGCTTGATATAGCACGGCTACATCAGCATCCGAATGGAAGTAGCCGGTTCGGTAGCCGAAAAAAACGTCCCCCACGCCGACCATTCCGACATTGCTGCAATCGGCCGCGCGCAGAGCGCCCATGCTCGAGGCACCCAAAAGCAGCCAGCCTGCCTGCAACATATCGATGCATTCGCAGGGCGAAACGGACATGCTTTCGCCAAAGACGCCGTCGGTAATCAGCACGCAGCCGCGACGCCCCGGATTTTCTTCGAGCAACAGGTGCAGGTCGCCGCGACGTACTGGAGGCCGGTACTCGAAGCCGCGCGGATAGGAATCGCGGGCGAGACGCAGCGAAGGCCCACCGAATACGATGGGTGGCTTACGCCGTTGTAGTAGCATCGTTGTGCCTCGACGGATTGATATGCGTGTCGAACATGCCGGGCACGATCACTTTCACCACGCGCAGCGGCCATTCCGGCTGCGACAAGTCGCAGCGGTAGACGGCACCAATTCCCGCAGTGCGCAGACGCTCGAGAAGATACCGCAGCGCGTCGCTAGTGCTGCACTGCGACGGGGCGTTCGGCACCGCCGGGAAAGCTCGCGTCGGATTCATGCGAGCCAGCAGTTGCCGTATCCGGTAAAACGGATTGTTTTCGCCCGCCTCTTGTTCGCGATACGAGGTAGCGAAGCGGATCAGGTCTTCACGCGCCCCCTGTGCGGCGATCACGATCGCCTGCATGGCTTCTAGGAACGCTCCCTCAAGTGCGTCGCACTCGTCGATATGGGCGGCCACGCCCGCCACCATGAATTTTGGCCCCAGGTTGGCTGCATCCAGAATCGCGACGTAGTAGGCCGGCAGCAGCGCATCGATTCTGAAAATCAAAGTTTCGTAGCCCTTGTGCCGGAGGTCGTCGACTGTGGTGCGGATTCGCGGATGAACAATACTGTTCGCATCGATCAGTGCGCCCGTTGCCGCGCTTCGGAAGCGCTTGAAAAAGCCCGAAGAGGCGTGCCGCTCGATCACTTCGAACAGACCGAACAGCGTTGCCTCGTCGAGGCTGGCTCCGCTCGCGAGGCCCGACGTATGAGGACGCACTGGCGTCTTCGTCAGGTCTGGCCCGTGATACGGGAAGTGCACGTCCACTGCGGGCAGAAGGCATGATCGACCCGCGAGCAGTTCGTGCGCCCGGCACACGTCCTGCGGCGTGAAACCGTCCGGATGCCCCCAGCCGGTCAGTATCTCGACCCGTGGCAGAACGTAATGCATTGCCTCGAGTGCCGGTGGATGCGCCGCGCAGTACCGCTCGAGCGCCTCGCCTAAAGCCCCGCACAGGGCCTGCTGAAGGTTCCAGCCTTTGCCAGTGGTGGCAGACACCTGTCCTTTCACAAGCGTGACGCGAACAGCCTGCACCACGCAGACCTTGAGCGCGACGAAGGGACTGAGGTTCGCCAGCCGGGAAATGCCGAGCGCCTCCTTTTTCGCCAGCAGCAACGCGGTAGCCTGTTTCGGTGTCAGCGCGCGGAAGCTCATGGTTTAGTTCGCCCCGTTGTCGGATGCAGCCGGTTTAGCATGCGCAGGCGGACGAAACGGCGCAGCGTCTCGAGAGACATCGCCTCTTGTCCGGTCCCAGCGCGGAGAATTGCGGCGCCTACATCGCAGCCAGCAGCTACCGCCTGCATTACCTGACTCATCGCGCCGTGCAGTTGGATCGCCTTGCCCTGGCTGCGCACGCGCATCACACCCTGCACGCCATCCTGGCTTGCGGTAAGTTCGAAGCTAGTGCCTGGCGAAAATCCCAGACTATCGTCCTCGGTCACATCGTTTGCGCAGTCCGCCACCTCGACCAGCAGGTCGCCGAAGATCACACCGCTCAACTGCGTGCTCAAAAGCATTTCGAGCGCATGTTTCGGCTGCTCAACCATCGGTTGCCCGCGTACGTTGAACGACGTGTTCAGCAGGATCGGAACGCCACCGACTGACTGGAAGGCAACGAGCAGCGCATGGATTTCCGGATCCTCGTCGGCCGATACCGTCTGCACGCGCGCGCTCCCGTCGACGTGCGTGATGCCGGCGAGGCCCGCACGAAAGACTTCGCGCACCTTCACTACTTCTAGCATGTATGGGAAGCGGCCTTTCGCGTCGAAATAATCCGTTAGCGCTTCGGCTGCCACCATCGGCGCGAAGGGCCTGAACTCCTCGCGGTACTTGACCCACTTATTGACGAAATTCCACACTGATCGCTTGCGCGGATCGGCGAGAATGGACCGTGCACCCAATGCGCGCGGACCGAATTCGCTGCCCTTGCTCAACGAAAAAAAGCCGAATACGGCACCGTCCGCGATTTGGGCCGCGATTTCAAACGGCGTCACGCGCCGCACCTGCAAACGGTCTGCAAATTCATTGATAGCCAATGCGGCATCGCGCTCGCTATAGCGGTAACCGAGGAAATCATGCCGAAAAAGGTGGCTAGGCGTTTGGCCGCCTAACCGATGCAGCGCAGCCGCGGCAGCCCCAATCGCGATGCCGGCGTCGTGCTGCGCTGGCAGCAGATATAGCGCCCGCGGACGAATCTCCGAGCGGATACGATAGTTCGCCACCGAATTCAGCGCGATGCCGCCCGAATAGACGAGATCGATGCCGCCGCCGATGTGGCGCCCGAAGCGGTCGAGGATAGCGGTTTCGAGATCCGATTGGATACGCGCAGCGAGATTCGCGAAACGCATGACGTCGTGACCGGCGGGCGCGAGGCTCGCGGAGAGCTTCCAGTCAAAAGAGAAGTTCAGTTCCCCATCGGCACCACGTTGCAGATAGGTATCCTGCTGTGCGGCGGTTCCGTACGGAGCCAGTCCCATGAGCTTGCCAGACGCCTGCCACGAGTTGAACACGAACTGGCTGACTGCGGCATACGTCTCGCCTAGCGACTCACTCCCGCTGCGCACATTGAACGAACTCGCGTACTCGCGATGCTTGAGCCGATAGCCTTGCCGGTTGAATTCGTAGACCGAGAACGTGTGCAGTTTCAGCGCGTCGGCGCCTTTACCACGACGCAAGTACGCGCCGAGTTGCTCTCCGTCCAGCACCAAATCGTCGTAACCCACGGTCACACCGCCCGACCCGTCCGCCACTACAACGGTAGCGTCGTCGAATTCACTGCCGCTGTAGCCGGCGAATGCATGGCACAAGTGATGGCTGACGAACAACGACTTTGGACCGAACGGGTCGAATACTGTAAAGCTGTCCCGCGCAAGCGGCTGGCTCAGTCCAACGTAGCTCGGTGTGAGCGCCTGCACGTTGAACGCGAACATGTCGACATCGTCGGGCGAGAGTCCAGCGACATCAAGGCAATAACGGATCGCCTCATCGTGACTCAGCGATGACTGGCCATCGTGCTTGACCCGGGTGAGCCGTTCGAGCTGGATCCCGGCGATCAGTTGTCCGTTCAGGGCAAGCACGGCGGATGCATCGTGACTCGCCGAAATGCCGACGACCACCGTGTCGTCGTCGGTTTTGACCGGTGTGACGTTGTCGGCCAGCACCTCGACTCGGGCGCCCGTCCAGGCCAGTGCGCAGGCGTCGGCCAGTCCATCGATCTGTAGCGTGATCTCACGTGACTCGTCTGCCGCAAGGTCATTCAGAGGCAATAGCAAGCGGTGGTCGGCCACATGCTGAATTGTGCCGTCGATGTCGGCGTCGACCGTCAACGCAAAACGATGGCCCTGGGCTAGCGGCTCGAAGCCACAGGCGTCGGCGGCAATGGCGACGCGACAGAATGCGTCTGCGTTGCGCTGGACGCGAAGCCTCACGCTGCGCCGACGTCCCTTGCCGGGAGTGAGCGTCTGCGCCATCAGTGGCTGACGCAATACATCGATGCGGTCCAGCAGATACGTGTCCCTGCATGGAGTCGACAGCAGCAGGAGTGCTGCATGCAATTGCAGCGGACTGTCCGGGCTTTGCAACTGCTCATGAATTAGCGCGGCCAGCCCGGCAACGAAAGTCACGGCGGGCGACGTACCGCTCACCGGGACAATCCGATCTTCGCCATCAAATGCGGGGAAAGGCTGATCGGCGACCAGCAGCGCAGGCTTCAGTAGTTCACCAGGGCCAGCGCCGACTAGATTGTTGTCGGCGCGCAATAAGCCGACCGTCACGGCGGCGCTCGACGTGGCTGGGAAACGCACGCGGTGCGGGTCATGGCCGGGTGAGCACAGTATCAGGCTGCGTAGATCCGGATCTCGCGCGGTCCGGGCGATCTGTTGCTCGTAGCGCGCCGTTGCTTTACTGGCAGGACAGGAATACGCATGTGCTTCGATATGCACCGGCCCATGTTCAGCGACCAGTTGTTTCTTGACGGCGTCGTAACCTCGCTCGAGACAGTCGTGAAAACTGACTGAAAGAAGCTCGCACCCGCTCGCGAAACCCTGCAGCCGGGTATCAGTCAGAAATCCGGTGATACGACGTGCATGTTCGTCGGCTTCGCCCGCCTGATTGAGCTGGCGCACCTCGCCACGGCGCCCCTCGTCGTAGACCGCGATGCGGCAGCCCGCACCGTTGAAAGGCAACCCGGCGGTCGCCAGCAGATTCGCATTCATGCCTAATTCCTCCCGGCAAGACGTGGGACGAAGCCACCTGCATCTGCGATATGCTGGAGACGGGTGATCTCCCGATCGACCAGATCCAGAGAGATGCCAAGGCCGATTTCGTAGGTAATTGCGCGCAAGTTGCGGCAGCGCATGATCGCTGCTTCGAGAATCGGGAAAATCGCGTCGAGGATCGGCTCGACATGCGTGTCGCGATAACGCCAGCCGTGCTGCGGATGAATGCTACCGCCCGCCACGTGAATTTCGACCACGCTATCGAGCGGCAACGCCGTGAGTACGTCGAGCGGCTCTTTGTTGAAGTAGATCGCATACGAAAACACGTGGCTCACGTCGAGGACCATGCCGCAACCAGTCTCCGCGATCAGCACGCCGAAGAATGCTTCAAGCGTCATATTGCCGGCAACGAAACTGCAAGAGGGCAATTCGGCGAGAAATGGCACGGACGTTTCCCTTTGCACCGCCCGCACGCCTGCGATGGTTTGATCGAGCACGTCCTGACACAGCAGCGGCGGAGCAAAGTAGGGGATGTTGTACGGGCCGATATTCCAGATCCCGATATCTTCCAGGCACCAGAGCGCACCGAGCGCGTCGCTAATGTCGCGCTGACGCCGCAGCACGTTCAGGTTGATGCCCTCAACGCCGCCGGGCGCGACGCCGGTAAAGTGATGCAGGATCGGTAGCGCCGTCATCTCCTTGAATGACAGCACTTCCCGATCGGTCACGAGGCCGACGATCGAGACGTGGGATAAGCGGGCGGCCAGAGAATCGAGCAGATCCCCGAGTGGCTTGCCGTAACTGTAACGGTGCTGGAAGTCGAGTCCTACGCCGATTGCTTGCATGTTCTACGCGCCGTGGAATTTCACATGGATGTTCTGGCCGCTCCTGCGAATCACGCAGTTGACGTCCTGCTGAGCCGGCTGATAGTCGGACTGCTCGCCAAATACCTTGTCGAAAGAGAGGGAGAACGGAGCGACGAAGCTCTCAAGCGTCTCACTTCCCTCGCACCATTTCAAATGAGCGTTCCAAGGGGTGTCCGCTTCGATCGAAACGGACAGACCCGAGTACACACCTTCTATCCGCGCGAGGAGTTTGAGGACCGGCGACGCGGCTGTGCATTCGACGAAAAACAAGCTGAAGTCTTCGATTAGCGTACGTCCGCGATGCATCCAGAACCCTTCCGATTTTGCGTAGTCCTGCACATACGGTAGAAGTTCGGCCTTGCTGAGCTTCCTGTTCAGCAGGCGCATGTCGTCATGCAGCACGGTCCGCAGGTTCCTCACCCGGGCCGCCCTCTCCACCTGCAGGCGGTCATGCGAAAGATGGCTAACGACAAACGCCTCCTCAGCCGACGCAGGCACGTCAGGCGTGCCGGAGTACATCGCGCGGAGGTAAACCTGCTGGATTTTTTTTGCGTCCACCGTCAACCTCCAGCGATTGCGACTCCGAACGTCACGGTGTCACCGTCGTTCAACAGAACGTGAACATCGAACGCCTGTTCGTCGTTGACGAACATCGCGACAAACGCCTTGGGCGTTATCTCAGCATTGAGCTCCCGGAAAAGGGTGTTGAAAGCACGTTGATTCACTTCCCTGATCTGCCGGAACAGTTGCTGGACATTCGCTACATCGACAATCAGGTGCTGGTCGTCCGTCATCGAACGGGGCAGGGAAACGGTGATCTGGGCCATTTACAAGTAGATCTCGAAGTGTTGGGTGAGCCGGCCGCTGTCGGGATTCACGCCGAAAATGCCGGTGGACGCGTGGAAGCAACGAGCCATCAATACGATGAGCCGGTTGAATCGCATCGGCAATTCGCCGATCTGCAACCAGTTGGACCAGTCGGCGCAGTAACTGCGAACTAGGCTCGGAAACTCTGGATCATTGGCGCCAATGTCGAACCGCTCGCTCAACGCGGTGAACCAGCGGCGGTTCATCGAAGTTTCGCCACTCAGCTTGCACTGGTACAGCCCGACCCCGCCGGTGCAGTGCCGGTTTTCCGCCAGATAGACAATCGCCGAATATCGCTGTGCGTCCTGATGCACGGCGTCGGGACGCGTCGCCTCGTGATGCTTCATCGCGAGGCGGAACTTGCCCTGCCTGAAATCCTTACCGGCAATCGGGGTCTCGTGTGCACCCATGCCGAGTTCGGTCATGATGTCTTGACGTACAGCCTCCCAGTCCATTGCGTCGGACCAAGCTTCTCCGCCGGGATACATCGCGCCTTCCTTAGGACGGAAGTCCAGACTCAGGGCGAGGTCGCGGACGGTTTGGGGATCCTCGTAGTAGTCGTCGAGAATCAACACTGAGCGCGTTTTCATAGGCTTTCCAGTTCGATCCGCGAAGCAGTTGGAGTGACCGCTGGCGCGGTGCGGGCGCGCCCGCAGGCGCAGGTGAGACGCTTATGCAGCTTCCGTTGGCTGAATGTGTCGTCGAGCCCGTGGTACACAAGTGCCGAACAGGCGTCAGCCTCGATCCCCAAAATAACCTTGATTACCTTGGCGGCCTGCAAGAGCCCGATCAGTCCGGGCACGACCCCCATCACGCCGGCTTCCGAGCAGGACGGTGCAATTTCCGCTGGCGGCGCTTCCGGGTAGATACAGCGATAACAGGGACCACCTTGACTGTTGAGCAGCGCCACTTGGCCTTCGAATTGGAAAACCGAACCATGCACGATTGGCAGACACAACGAGAGGGCTGTGTCATTGATCAGGTAGCGGGCTGAGAAGTTGTCGGTGCAATCGACCACGACATCGAAATCCGAGCAGATGCGCAGCGCGTTGGACGGATCGAGCTTCTCCGCGAACTCGCTAACCCGCAGGTCGGGGTTCATGCGCATCAGTACTTCGCGGGCGACCTCCGCCTTGGGTCGCCCGATGTCGTCGGTGCTGTAGATCACCTGACGCTGCAGGTTACTTATATCGATCACGTCGTGGTCCACAATGCCAATACTGCCAACACCGGCCGCGGCAAGGTAAAGCAAACATGGTGCGCCCAGACCGCCAGCGCCGATCACCAGGACTTTGGCCCCCTTAAGTTTTTCCTGTCCGGCAACTCCTACCTGCGGAAGAATAAGTTGGCGGGCGTAGCGCTTGCGTTCGCCGCTGGTCAGCGTCGATGGTTTTTCGACCGAAAGCCCAGCCGCCTTCCACGCGGACAATCCGCCGGCTAGTGACATGACACTGACGTACCCAAGCGCCCGCAACGAAGCAGCAGCCATCATCGAACGTACACCGCTCGCGCAATACAGCACGATCGGCGAAGCTGGATGCGGAATCTGTTCTGCGACCTTCATTTCCAAAAAACTTCGCCCCGGCACGCATGCGCCGGGAATCACTCCCTGTTCGGTTTCACTTTCTTCGCGGACGTCAAAAAGAGGAACAGACTGGAGAAGCATCGTTTGCGCGTCGGCGACAGATATTTCGGGCACGACATTACGTGTTCTTATCAAAAAATCATTCAGTATTTTTGGAGTCATTGCTTTACTCGATTTGCAGACGCAGCAAAAACAATAGCCTCTCGACTAAATAATAAATCTGGCAGCCAATTGCGGATTTAATCTCACGGCAATCCGAAGTTTTCCCGCAATATTGTAATAACAGGCACGCCCGGGCGCGCCTGCATTTATCCTAGGTCGCGGATAAATTTATTCCTGCCATTCCTTGTTCGAAATCAGCTGGCTGAGCGACAGCGTCAGCTCGTCTTCAGCGATCTGTTCGGCCTCGAGTACCTTTGCATCTTGTTCGAGGGCCGACTGCATTTCTTCGTTCATGATTTCTCCGATAAGGGAAAGTCGATTTGAATGCCTATTGAAAATCCGCGGAAGGATTCCCTAAAAGGCGAAATGAGTCTAGAAGGGGGTTTTTTTGAAAACAATACTTTTGTATGAGGAAAGCATATAAATCTTAGACGTTTCACACTAAGTTCTGCGCGCCAAAAGGTCAGTCATCATGTTTTTGATGTGTTAAACACAAAATCCGTTATATTTCCTTCAAATATCTAACATTCATCGAACGCCACCGCACTCTTGCGATGCGATTAATCAAGACATAGCTGGTATTGACGCCCTCTCAAAAATTGAACCGCGTGGTTGAATGGGCGCTTGTCGCCCCTTAGGGGCACGCACACGGCCGCGTTTGCAGAGGTTCATACACGAGCCGACAGACCTCAGAACGATCCTCTAGCGTCCTGAGTTAGAAATTGATTGAATAATTGCCGTCGAGTACTACCGTGCTCAGTAGGGCACTTCCTACGAGGAGGCGGCGATGAGCGGACGTCCCAAAAGGGAGCTCGTGCTGAGCGAATCAGAACGCGAGCAACTGAAGGCGCTGACGATGAGGCGCAAGACAACGCAGGCGTTGGCGTTGCGAGCGCGCATCGTGCTGGCCTGTGCCCAAGGGATGGACAACAAGACCCCGTTTACATGGGACGCAAATTCAACAGCATGCGTATGTCGTGAGTTATAAATTCATTGCATTATTATCCGTGCCGCCCCGGCCATCCTGTGCTACCACGGGCACATCCTGATGGAGAACTGCTCGGGGCTGACGTCGGCGCCGTAGAGACTCATGCAGAAGGTTTTGCCGAGCGTGCCAGCGCCTTGCAACTGCTCGACCGCATGCTCGGCGCTCATGCGAAGACAGTGGTGCCAACAAGGCCTATGACACGCGCGACGTCGTGAACGATTGCCACGCCCGCAATGTGGCGCCGCATGTCGCGCGCATCGACGAACGTTCTCGCGGCAGCGCAATCGACGGTCGCACTTTGCGGCACGCGGGCTACCGGATCAGCCAGATCATCCGCAAGCGTATCGAGGAGCATTTCGGCTGGAGTAAGACCGTCGGTCGGATTCGGCAGACGGTTTATCTTGGCATCAAGCGCGTCGACCACCACTTCAATCTGACGATGGTTGCGAGCAATCTGACCCGCATGGCGCAAATGCTAGGTGTGGTGCTGCAAGGAGCGGCGCGGTGAGCCGCGACGGCGTGGCGACGGCACAGCGTGGGCGCTGCAAACATGCGCGTCACCTGCAAAAACCTCCCGGCGAACCAGCAATTCTGCAGCCAATCATATGCGGAAACCTCGTGAACACTGCACCGATCTTCATGAAGGGGCGCTTTTCAACAGCATGCTAGGCTCGACAGCCACACCGCTACCGGTCAGATCGGCGAACCTTCCAACGGAAAGGTACTTTGCGTCAGAGCTTCATACCGTACCCGACAGTCTCCGATCGCGCGTGTCCAAGTAGGCAACTGCCGGCCGTACAACAGTTCCGGATTCAACCTCCAAAGTTCGAATGATGAATGTGACAAGCCAAGAAAGAGCTTTACCTTCTATTACATGCCGCTTCACGCAAGGCAGACGGCGACACGTGTCGGACCGTCATCTCGGCTCTACCGAATACTGCCGGTCGCGTCAGAGGAGGAGGTTTCAGCAGTTCGCGACTAGGCCGGGGGCCACCAATTGAACGTGTCGATGCAAGCCGGGCGATTCGATGGCACCCTCCGGCTAATAGGTTGTGTCAAACTCTATTGTCGCAAGATTTCTGTCCGATTCGAGTTACGGTGCGTTTGTGTCGAACTCTATTTCTCTGGAATGAGCTCGTGTGTGTCGCTGGGCCCCTGACTCTATAGGGTGCCATGTGTCAAACTCTATTGTTCCTTCACAGTGGCACTTACCGCGTGTGGGACGAGTTGCAGCTAGAGCCTATCCGCGAAATCCATTGGTATGAGTCGCGCGGGGCTCCGCTTACCGATGCGGACAAAACGCTGTTTCAGGGCGAGGCATGCGAGCAAGCCTACACTCTTGTGCGCTCACTCACCGATCACGACCAAGCCGCTGACGCCTACAGACGGCGCAAATAGGTTAGGGGAACGGCGAGTCAAGCCGCGATCATCAACAATTCAAACGGGAGAATGCGAGTGACGAAATATCGATGCGAAAGCGTGACCGATCCAGTATCCGGCAAGGTCTTTATTGAAGTTTTTTACCCAGAGGACGCGAAGCGGGCTTTTTTCACCAGCCCGGCGCACTTTGCGACCCACGAGGACGCAGAGAAACAGTTCAAGGAATTTGCCGGCGAGGTATTGCCTGATTTCACCAAACTGCCCGCCGACCCGAGCAACAAAGGATGGGTGCTTGGCTTTGCCGTTGTCAGAAACTCGCCGTGGCACTTCGGTGGAATATACGCGTCGGAAGAGGATGCAGAGCGCATAGCGGGCCGTTTCGGTCACGCTTATGAATTACGGTACGGCTCTCACCAAATCGATTCCGACAACTTCGTCGCTGTCGACCGCTAGGCAACGGAAAAGCGAATGGACCAAAATGATTTCGTATTTTGCGGCGCGCCTCGCGGTACTTGGTGCGCGAGTTCCTCCGCGCCTCGAAACGGTAATCCAGGATGTACGGCAGCTACAAAAAGCCCGCGCCGACGACCAGTGACGACCTACAGCACCAAACACGCCAATCGCCTGTAGGTCCCGAATGGAGTCGGTTTTTACGCCCCCGGGTGGGCCGCGTTACCGCAAAGCGCGACTGATCTCTCTCGGAACAGGCAGTGGATGGCCATGACTGGTGTGAACGCGGGTTAGACCTGCAAGCACAGATTCCGACCGGATTGTTACACGCTGAGTAATGAGCCCGCGGCCGGTGGTGACGGACGTCGATTCGTGTGGATTCTTGCGCTCGATGCAGTCGTTGTAATCGACGTCAATCTGGAACATTGCTGTGTCGTCACCGTCTTTGACCACCAGTCGCATGGAACTGAGGAGAACCCCTCGCAATTGATCGTCCAATATTCGGTTCAAGATCCGATCACGAATGATGCATGAACTCGTCGGCCCTTGAAATTCAGCGTTAGTGTGGCGCAAGTGAACGATCGCGAGGCGTACGCCCACGGTAGTAAAGGCAAGACGAAATAAGAGCGCGCAGGGGCGCCCCGACTCGTCCGGATACGCGATGTCGGCAAACTCGGTTTGATACGCCATGCAAGCTCCACGGAGTTGAGTTATGCCGGTCCAAGCAGACCGGTACAACTCACCCTACGGAACCGCGCAGGATGTCAAGGCAACGTCAGCTGCTTAATGGTGGCTCTAAGCCGGGTGACGGTTCGCTGGCTGACGAGCCCTAGCAGTCGACTCGTGTCTTCGTTGCTCCTTCCGAGCAGCAGTTGGCGCCGTGCGAACGTGTTCCTCAGGATGCGTGGGCTCATATCGGGTGCCATGAACCCAATGTCCTCAAGAGCATCTCTCACGATCGCGCCGAGCAGGACATCATTCATCGTGCCAGTCCGGCCTGGCGCAGGGAACAGCAGATCGTCATCGACAAATGGGCCTGCTTCTCGCCAACGTCGCAAAGCCGGCAGCGAAAACGACGGGAGCGTAACCCTCCGGTCATCGCGCGGGGCCCGCTTTGCCACATATACGTTAGGCCTTGCGCCTTCTGTTACGACGTGGCCGTAGTTCGCATGTCTTAGCTCGACGGCGGATATGCCGGCACCAAGAAAAAGGGCGACCACAGCTCGATTCCGCAATATCCGTACATCATCGCCGACGGACTGCATGACCCACGTCTGCAGGCGGTTGTCCGCTTCCTCGTCGAGGAACAACGGCAGTGGCTCATCCTCAGGCCACCGTTCGAATAGCCCCACCTCTGACGCGGGGTCGCTGGTGCGAAGCTCGATCTCGACCAGGTGCCGGCACAGGCGCCGTAACATTTTCGCGTACCGCAAGCTGGTCGACGATCCGGGCTTCGAGCGAGTTTCGATGTCGCGAAAAAATGATTCGACGTGTGCCGGGTCGAAGGTGGCCACCGTCGCTTTTTGTGCCTGGATATGGCGCAAAAAACGGTCGAACATTGCAGCGTGTTGGACGCGCGAACGTTCAGAGAAGGGCTTGCGGTCAGCTCCGATCGCCTCGGTTTCTTGCCAGAGTCGATATGCATCTGATGGCGCCGACAGCCACAAAGAAGTTATATCCATTGTCACCTTATATACTGAATTTGCGTGCCGCGCACTCCGACGCGAATCTTCGATTCGTCAATTTGCCTTCAGGAAGGGGGCGCCTCCTGAATAGAGAACAGCGTGTAACCAATACTGCGGACTTAAGCCTGGGCAGGAGCCGCAAGGGGAGATATGGTGTGGTGCTTCAGTTATCCGGAATGCACAAGTTGCCATTTTTTCGCAAATGATGATCGAACTTGAAAGGCAAAAAACTGGTTCTTCGAAGTTTTGCCGGTCATGGGGTCGAGTTTCCGTGACTTCAACGGTGGAGTTTACGATGGCCTTGGCGTTCGAAGAAAAAATCGCAAACAGGCTCTGGCTGTCCGGCCGGGAGGCCAATATTGACTTCTCCCGGATGTGCCTCGTCGTATAACCAGGCGGGCGGTAGCTGGTCAGTGCGTCGCAGGCCGTACGACGCGGGGTCGTGGATAATTTCGTCAAGCTGGGCGCTGATCACACTTCGTACATACGTATCTTCGTCGCTGGAAAAATGAATCCACGAGTGGTCAACACGTTGATGGAGGATAAGGATCGCCCGCTCCCGGACATCAATTACGACACGGACGGCAAGAAAGGGCTCGGACGCAAATGGTGATTCCCATCTGCCGACGATTAGATGAGTCAGAATAATTCCTTGGCTGTTTTCTCATCTATCAAGGTAGCAGTTCCTTCTGAAAGTCAAACCAGCTGACTCTCGCGGTAACCTCCTCAGGCGACGACCGTGATAGCCGGAACTTAGCTAACTTGCCGCCAGGCCCGCTCGATAGCCCCGAACACGATTGGTACGAAGTCGTGACCTTCAAAGGAAACGGGCCGGTCATCGTTCGGGTAAGCCAGTGCGGACGGCGCCCGGATCATATCAAGGAGTCGCCTGCTGAATTTGCCGGTCGCCTCGACATCAGCCAGTACTTCAGACTCAATTTTGTGTATCAGTGCCCACGTCAGAAACCCTTCGGAGCGATATCGTCGGACAACGGCCGGTACCGCATCTCGCACAGCGGCCTCGGCATCAAAAAGCACGTTACTGAAATCCGGCATCATGTCTCCTGTATTAGTGGCCATCGAATTATTATCCGCACGTGCCACAGTAGGTGGCGAATTGGCGGCTCTTATCGTGGTTGCTCGATTCGAAAATGGCGACGAGAACTGACGGTCGCAGGTCAAGGAGTAACTCATCAAGCGGCCAATCGATGCTCATAGTACGGACGATCCCTGTCATCCAGGATCGCATACAGACTCGCCAGATCAGTCGCATCCGGATTCAACCACGCGTCAATGTTTTCGGGCTTGATCGGAATGATGCACCGGTCATGGCCAGCTGCCGCGATCTCTGGCGGTGGCTCGTCGGTAATCGCGGCGAAGGAGAGCAGGTCCGGCTCACCGGGCGCGCTCCATCGCGACCACAGACAGGCGACATGCATCAGCTCGCCGTTGGCCGGCCGAAACTCCAGCACGACATTCTCGTCACGTTCATGAGTCTCGAGCAGTGTGCCTTCCATTTTTGCCCTGCTGACATTCTCGTAAAACACATCGACGAGTATGATCCCGTGCGTGTATCCGAAGCACGGCTTCCAGAAGCCTTCAAGATTGTCGCGACGCGCGTTGTAGGTGCCCGGATACTTCACATCGTACGATGCGGGCTTGCCGGCGATACGACACTGGTAACGCATCGGCTTCACGACACGCTGGCCATTCTCCATGACCATGACGGGCGCGTAGTGACCTGGAAATATGCGGGAATCACGGGCCTTCGGTTCGGTCCGCAAAATGTCCTTTAGCCGGCTTTGAGCCAATGCGATCTTGTCGGTCGCGATGCGCTGGTTTTCGGTTGCCGCCTTCGTAACTTTCGTGAGGAGCGAGCGCTCTGCGTCTGCCAGACGCTTGCGTTGCCTGAACAGGTCTTCCTCGAACTTCGCGGCCTGACCGACATTGAACCGGTCGATAAGTGCCTTTATCTCGCGTCCAGCGTCGTTATCCGGCTCGGCGAACGCATCTTCCATCGCCTTCGGAATCTTCGCCTTGCTCACACCTTCGGCGCGCTCGAAGAACAGCCGCGCGAATTCCTCGATGTCCATTAGCGCACCGAACGTACGCACGAACTTCCGGTAGTCAGCCTGGATCTGAGCCGAGTAGCACATGAGCGCCTCCGTTTCACTCCCATGATACGCATTGTCCGATGCGACGGAAATCCGGCGTCTGGCGATGGCGGTCGCAGGGGAGGGCAGACTGTCGCCGCTGATCATTGTGTGGCGTTGGCCCGCTACAAGCCCTCAGCAGAAATTGCGACTAGCCGTATGCAGGCCGCCAAGCAGATCGGACATATCGACGAGCCGTTGCGCAACAAGGTGGCGAACCTCGCCCTGACACTGCCAGACCCCGTACACGGCGAGCAGCGACGCGCCCAGCGCCTCCTTTCGCTGTTTCTCCAGCAGGCTCGGCCACACGATGACATTCACATTCCCGGTTTCATCTTCGAGCGTCACGAACATGACGCCCTTCGCCGTGCCTGGTCGCTGACGCACAGTAACCAGCCCGCAGCCGCGTGCAAGACGACCATCGCCATAGGTGCGCAGCGTCGAAGCCGGCATCAGCCGGTTGGCGAGCAACTGGGGCCTCAGTAATTCGAGCGGATGCCGGCCGAGCGTCAGCCCGACCGACCGGTAGTCGGCAACAATGTCGTGCGCTTCTGTCGGCGCGCCGAGCTCCGGTGTTTCGTCCTGGATAGCCGCTGCCGCGAGTATGTCCCGATCGGGGACGGCCGCGACAGACTGCCAGAGCGCTTCACGACGATTCCCCGCGAGTGATGCCAGCGCATTGGCTTCCGCCAGCACCTGCAGATCCTTCCTGTCGAGTTGGGCCCGGCGTGCGAGATCGTTGACGCTACCGAATGGCCGGACAGCTCTGGCGTTCTCGATCCGTTCTGCCGAGCCGTCCTTCATGCCGCGCAGCAGCGACAACCCGAGCCGGACGGCCGGCCGGGTTGCATCAGCGCTCCGCTCAAGCGCTGAATCCCATCCGCTGATCGTCACATTGACGGGCAACACCTTGACATCGTGGCGCGTCGCATCCTGCACGAGTTGCGAGGGCGAATAAAAACCCATCGGCTGGCTGTTGAGCATCGCCGCGAGAAACGCCTCAGGCTCATGACACTTGAGCCAGCTGCTGGCGTAGACCAGCAGTGCAAAGCTTGCCGCGTGGCTTTCCGGAAAACCATACTCACCGAATCCCTTGATCTGCTCGAAGATAGCCTCGGCAAACGAAAGCTCGTAGCCACGCTCCTGCATGCCGAGCACGATGCGATCGTAGTATTTCTCAAGGCCTCCCTTACGCTTCCAGGCGGCCATGGCGCGGCGCAACTGGTCAGCTTCGCCGGCGGTGAAGCCGGCGGCGAGGATAGCGACCTGCATCACCTGTTCCTGGAAAATCGGCACCCCCAGTGTCCGGCCCAGCGCGGTTTTAAGTGCGTCGCTTGGATAGGTTACAGGCTCAAACCCCTGCCGCCGCTGCAGATAGGGATGAACGGCCCCGCCCTGGATGGGCCCTGGTCGGACAATCGCAACCTCGATGACGAGATCGTAGAACGTCCGGGGCTGCATCCGCGGCAGCATGCTCATCTGCGCGCGCGATTCGATCTGGAACACGCCGACGGTATCGGCCGCCGAAATCATTTCGTACGTCGCTTCGTCTTCAGGCGGAATGTCCTGCATTTCGAAACGCTCGCCGCGCTGCTCCGACACCAGGTCCAGCGTGCGCCGGATGGCCGAGAGCATGCCGAGCGCAAGCACGTCGATCTTGAGCAGTCCCAGTGATTCGAGATCGTCCTTGTCCCACTCGATCACGCTCCGGTCCGCCATTGCGGCGTTTTCGACAGGCACGAGCCGGGTGAGCTTGCCGCGGCTGATGACGAAACCGCCTGAGTGCTGGGACAGGTGACGGGGGAAGTTCAGCAGTTGAGAGGCGAGCCTGGCCCACGCCTGGATCAGTGGTGTCTCCGGATCGAGCCCCGATTCCGCGAAGCGCTTGAGCAGGTCCTGGCTGGTATCGAACCAGTGATGCGACTTCGCGACCACGTCCACAATCTGCGGATCGACACCGAGCGCCTTGCCCGTCTCCCGCAGCGCGCCGCGCGGCCGGTAGGTCGACACCGTTGCGGCAATCGCTGCGCGGTCCCGGCCGTATTTGCGGTAGATGTACTGGATGACTTCTTCGCGGCGCTGGTGCTCGAAGTCAACGTCGATGTCCGGTGGCTCGCCGCGCTCCTTACTGATGAAGCGCTCGAACAGCATGTTGCCGCGCGCGGGGTCGACTTCCGTGACACCCAGGCAGTAGCAGACCGCGCTATTGGCCGCCGAGCCCCGGCCCTGACAAAGGATGTGCTGGCTGCGGGCAAAGCGCACGATGTCGTACACCGTCAGAAAATATGGCTCGTACTGCAGGTCTGCAATCAGCTCCAGTTCGTGCTCGATCTGTTCCTGCACCGTGTGCGGAATGCCTGAGGGAAAACGGCGCTGCGCCCCGATGTACGTTTCCTGGCGGAGATAGGCTGCAGGCGTGAACCCGGGCGGCACCAATTCGTCCGGATACTCGTAGCGCAACTCATCCAGTGAGAACGTGCAACGGGCGGCAATGTCGACGGTGGCCGCCAGCGCGTCATCCGGATACAGATTCGCCAGTCTGAGCCGCGAGCGAAGGTGCTGCTCCGCATTGGGCGCGAGATCATAGCCACATTCGTGAACCGGCCGGCCGACCCGGATCGCGGTCATGGTGTCCTGCAAGGGCTTGCGCGAACGCACATGCATGACGACGTTGCCGAGTGCGACCACGGGCACCTCACGGCGACGGGCGATAAATTCGACTGCGCCGCGGTGGATGTCATCCATCGCCCGTTGATGTAAAACCAGACCCACCCACGCGCGGCCGGTGAACGTGTCGTCGAGCCATTGGACCTGCGCATCCAGCGAATCTTCGCGGGCAGGAAAGTCGGGTACGAGGATCGCCAGACAGTCGGGCATGCCAAGCAGATGCCGGTATTCCCGGTCAGGGCGGGAGATGTCCTGCGGCGTCAGCCGGTACTCGCCCTTGGGGGCACGCGTGCGGGCAAGCGTGATGAGTTCCGACAGGTTGCCGTAGCCCTCGCGGTTCCTTGCGAGCAGGATCAGTCCGAACGCCGGCGAGCCGTCGGCGTTCACCAGCCGGAAATACGAACCAACGATAAACGGAAGTTTCGCGGCTTTGGCTGCCACGTGCGCCCGCACGACGCCGGCGACGGAACATTCATCGGTGACGGCCAGCGCCGAGTAGCCGAGTTGTGCCGCGCGCTGGGCAAGTTCCTCCGCATGCGAGGCGCCATGCAGGAACGTGAAGTTCGAAAAGCAGAAGAGCTCGGCGTAATCCGGTAATGAAGCGAAGGTGGCATCCATCGCGCATCATCCGAACAGGCCATGAAGAAACCATCGCGGGTCATCTTCGGCGTCGCGGCTGCTGACGCGTTCGCGATAGATCCAGAAACAGCTCTGTTCGTCGCCCTGTGCCACGAAGTAGTCGCGCGTCATCAGTTCACCGTCGAACCAGCCTGCCTCGATGCGTTCGCCGGGCGACACCATGCGCAGCGGCGAGCCATAAAACGGTCGGTGTTTGCGCATGAGCAGCCGGACGGGGTTCTCCAGCAGCCAGGTCGGGCGCGGTAACCCCTCGGGCAGCGTGGTGCCTTTTGACGCACTGGCAACCGGTACCCACCGGTTGGCAATCTCGGGGCGATAGTCTGCGGTTGGGGCAGGGCGCAGCACGTTGTCTTCGCCAAGCCGCGCGACGAGCAGTTCAAGAAGGCGCGCGTGATCTTCGGCCGTTCCACCCGGTTCCGGAAACAGCGTGTCAGATGTGGGCGTGGCGGGCTGCACGTTTGTCGCATCGAGCCGTAAAGCGATGACCGGCGCGGTCAGCTCGATGCGGCCAAGCCGTTCCTTGACGAGTCGCACAAGGTGTTCTTCGCGCCAGGTGGGTTCGCCCAGAGCAATCGCAATCGAGGTTGGCTCGATGGCCTGTCTGCCGCGCTCGTGCTCCAGCGAGAGGGCGGCGCCTGTCAGTGCCAGTTGTCTCGCGCACAGCCAGCCGCACAGCTGCACAATCAACCGGTGCGCAGCAAAGAGCGCGGCCTCCGCGTGCTCAATACGATCGGGCATTTCAATGCGCGCAGAAAACGTGGGTGGCAGTTCGAGCCACTCGAAAAGCTCAGGCGCGGTGCCAAACGCCCGGTCCAGCGAATCGAGCAGGTGCTCGCCGCACCGGCGCTGCAGTCCCGCCCGTGGCAGCCGCCGAACGTCGGCGATCGTCGCGCAGCCAAGTCCCGTGAACCAGTCTGCAAACGGGCGAACTTCAGGCACGGACAGCAGTGACAGGTCCGATAGCTGCCGTTCCAGCGAATCCAGTTTCAGTACGCGCCGGTTGCGATTCCTGGCCAGCAGCCACGCACCCTGGCCGGTGGGCGCGGCGCTGATCCGCGCGGTCAGTCCGATTGCCTTGAGGATGGCTTTCGCCTGCCGGCAGATGGCGAGTAGCCCGCCGAAAAGCCGTAAGCTCGCGCCGATATCCGCCACGACGACCGCTTCGTCCAGCAGGGCGACGTCGGGGGAAAACTGCATGAGGGCGACTGCGACTTCACGCTGCGTGGCGTGTTCCCGCCCGGTGTCCCGCTCGTACATCTGGACCTCAGGTGCGAGCGTCAGCACACCACCGCGCTTCATGCCAATCCGGATGCCGGCAGCTTTGGCGATGCTGTCGACGATCAGCACCTTGTCTTTCTCGAGCACCACACTGCCATGCGCTGGCTCAGGCAGCCACTTTGGCCGGAAGACCTCGAGTTGCAACCGGGGCAAGTGGACGGCGAGAAATACGCGCATGGTGCGAAAACAGGACAGGTGTGGGTTGAAGAGGAATGGACAGAGGTTCTGCGCGTGCTGGACCTCGTCGCTTCGCAATGTCGACGGTCAGGCCGTCGCGTTCCGGTCTTAACGCGAGCCGGAGAACGGCGGGCGATGCATCCTGTGCCGCAGCCAGCGGCCGCACCATGAAAAACAGTGTCTCCGACGACTGGGCAGCCAGATGAAGCCGCCGCAGTGACGACGTCTTGACGTACTGCGACCAGAAAAGCAGGGCGCCGCAACTTCCTGCGCGCAGGATCTGCTCTGCCGACCACAATGCGTCTGCTGTCTTTGACGCGCGAATCTGCAGCAACAGCTCTGGCGCCAGGCCGATGTACTCGAGACCGAGCCCGTTCGGGACATGCGGTGGCTGAACCATGGCGACTGGGCGGTTGCCCAGCGTGCTGAGCGCGGGGCGAAGCAGTCGCATCTCTCCCACACCGGCCTGCTGCACCAGCAGGTCGACCAGCGCGCCGATGGGCCAGCCGCCGCCAGGAAGCTCTTCTGACAGCGCCGGGTAGCCCGTGTCCACGACCCGCCCATGTCCGCGGGCGAGCTGCGCCGCCCGCCACAAGGACGGGTGGATGGCTTCCGGAGAGGGTAGTGGCAGAGTCACGATTGCTGAAAATACCTGTATGGATGTACAGTATCCTACATGTTTTTTCGTCGCGGTGAACTGGCACTTATTTGTGGGAGAGCGGAATGGACATGCGCGTGCGAAAGCCTAAAGGGCATCCAATGCCTGAGATTGCGGGCTTTGTCGCGGCTATGAAAGCAGCCTTTTGCGCTGCAGAGATTGATGATGCAATATGCCGTGGCAAGGCGGGAGCGCCGACTTTCTACGCACGCGAAAATGGCCGTTCAGTGGGAACGCCGGCGTCGGATCAAATCAACAACTGGCGAGTTGATTCTTCTTTACGAGACCGGCACTATTGCGCCGGCTGTGACGGTGCGTGCGTAGGCACCGAAAATTCGTGTAAAGCGTAAGTTGAACGATGACTCTGGAGAATGCATGCGTCGATTACTGAGAGCGGGGGCAATGCTGCTGACGTTCGCTTCGTCGGTGATGGCGGGCGAGCGCTATATCGAGGTGTCGAATCCGCCTGAGGCACGAGGTGCGGCACGGCAAGCGGCTCCGCTGCGGACAATATCAATGAGGTCAATGTCCCGTCATGCATCGCCGCGACCAGGCCGGTTTCATCCGCGACAGTCGGCGGCAGCATTGCCAAAACTGGCATCAAAACACGGTCAGGGAGTGGACCGGCCGCGACTGACCCAACCCGACGTCGCAGACATTCCGTGGCAGATCACTCCCGAGGGGCATATTCTGCGTGTTGGCACAGGCGAAGCACGCGCTCAAATAGACCAGTAAAGGTCTGGAATTTGTCGCGATAAAGCCAGAGAAGTGGCTTGAAGCTTGGCTAACGGAATTTCCGAATTCGGCCAGGAAGCGACGTTCGATGATGATAGCTGGATCCTCGACAATCGGCCATTCGACGGTATTGACCTGTCCGATCAACAGACGCTAGGATTGCTTCTATGCTGAGTCTCAAGACATTCCTCCCTTCGCTGGTCCATGCATGTTGTCAAAACATGCCGGGGGGAAGTTGCGTCTAGCGATCTAGCTACACGTTAATCAATCGCCTTCTGGCCGCCCGTTGCAAAACCGGCGGCTTTTTTTGTTTTGTCCCAATACTTTCTCGACAGGAAACTCCATGCCGCTCGCGCTGTATGACACCTGGTCGCGTACCGTGCGTCCGTTCACATCAATACTCGTCGGTAAGGTCGGCATGTATTGCTGCGGTCCCACCGTCTATGACTACGCACATATCGGCAATCTGAGAACCTACGTGTTCGAGGACATCCTGCGCCGCGCATTGACACGCAACGGATATGAGGTCAGGCACGTCGTCAATATCACCGATGTCGGTCATCTGACTTCGGATGCTGACGAAGGCGAAGACAAGATGGAAAAAGGAAGCCGTCGGGCCGGAAAATCGGCGTGGGCTATTGCGCGGAGCTTCACCGAGGCGTTTGTCGCCGATTGGCGCGCTCTTAACCTGCTGGAGCCGACGGTATGGTCCCGCGCGACTGATCACATCGCTGAACAGATCGCGTTCATCCGCGAACTGGAGCGGGCCGGTTACGTGTATCGGACCAGTGACGGTCTATATTTCGACACAGGTAAGCAGGACGATTACGGTTTTCTGGCTCGGCTCGATCGCGCTGGCCTTCAGGCGGGCAAACGCGTCGCAGTAGGCGACAAGAAAAATATCACGGATTTTGCGTTATGGAAGTTCAGTCCGCCTGACATCACGCGCCAGATGGAATGGGATAGCCCATGGGGACGAGGATTTCCGGGCTGGCATATCGAATGCTCGGCCATGTCGGCGAAATACCTTGGTCACTGGTTCGATCTTCATTGCGGTGGCGAAGACCATATCGCCGTGCATCATAGCAACGAGATTGCGCAGACTCAGGCGGCCCACGGCACTCGGCTCGCGAATTTCTGGATGCACGGACACTTTCTGACGCTCGATTCCCATACAAAGATGTCAAAGTCGAGCGGCGATTTCATTCGTCTGCAGACTTTGCAGAACCGGAACATCGATGCAATCGCATACCGTTACCTGTGCCTGACGGCCCACTACCGAAGCAAACTGCATTTCAGTTGGGCGTCTCTTGATGCAGCGCAGATAGCCTTGAACCGGCTACGGCATCTCTATTCCGGCTGGCCGGACGGTGGTCGCATCGATCCGGATTTCGTCGCACGCTTCAACGTCGAAGTGGATGAGGACCTGAATCTGCCGCGAGCGCTGGCCGTGCTTTGGGAACTAGTCAAGAGCCCTCTGCCGCCGGCTACCTTGCGAGCGACCGTGGACAACTTTGACTCGGTGCTAGGACTCGGGCTACGCGACTGGAAACCGCTTGTGTCCGACATTCCGGAAAACATCCAGGTCTTACTGAGCGAGCGCGAGCAGGCCAGAGCGAAAAAGGATTGGGCAAAAGCCGATGACATACGGAAGACATTGACCGCGCGAGGCTGGAGAGTCGAGGACAGCAAAGAAGGGCAACGCCTTATCGGAATCACTACGGGCGCGACAGATATTGGGCATGAGTGATTATTGCAATTGGCGCCAAACTGAGTGTCCGGTCTGCACGAGTTCGACTGACCGTTCAGGGTCGGTCTCTGCCTTTTGCATCACTGTTGCGATTGGCGATTGATCTCGGTCCGCGTCGGACGCTGTCCGGCCGTCTACGGACGTTCGCGCACGTTTTCATACGGTCGTTCGACCGTCGGCTCCGTCCAGACAACAGACCGTCGTGCGCGAAAGATGTCAATCGGGGCATCGGCCATTAGCCGCTGGTTGAATGCCCGGTCGGTCGGACGCTAAAATCAAACTTCGTGCCGCCGTTTTTGTGCGAGGCGGTAGCGCAGAGTTCGACGAACTCGAATGGCTTTTTGTGGTGCATAAATGCCCGGCCGCGATATAACATCAACTGGAGATATGCCGATGGATAGTGGGAGTTCAGGTCTGTCTCTGCCGGAGCGAAGGGCTCTTGCTGCCGGGCTTTTACTGGAGGGAATGGGGATTAGCGAGGTTTCAAGGATGACGAACCTAAGTATTCCCACAGTGAGCAAATACAAGGTTCTTGTCGAAAGGAACGGTCCTGACGCGTTGACTCGCCTCCGAATTCACGGAAATACCCCAAGGCTGGATGATGCATCGCAAAGCTGGCTTGTCAGCACTATCAAACACTCACCCAGCCTGTACGGCTATCCAGGACCTACCTGGAGCAGAAGACAGTTACGTGATGTGATCTTTCGGCGTCTCGGCATTCAATTTTCAGTTTCGCATGTCGGCCACCTGGTCCGCACATACGGTCTCGCCTACCGACTCGGCTAGTTGACCGTTCGTTACTCGCGCACAAACATCCCGGGCGGTGTCGCCATGAGAACCGACGTTTCATTACGCTAGCAGGCGCTCAATTGACTCGCGCATCGTCGCGACGGGCACAGGCTTTTGCCAAAGATCGTCCCAGATGGGTGCGTCAAACACGACTCGATGCTCGGACGTAGCCAGGATGAGAGGGGTCTTGGCCAAAGTCGCGTCGCTCCTGAATCGTCGGCACAGCGCGATACCGCTTATATCAGGCATTAACCAATCGGTAACAATGAGATCGGGTTGCACCTGTTTCGCGACGTCGAATCCCTTGGCCCCACCTTCTGCCGTTTCCACACGATAACCCAACAGTTTCAGGAGACGCATCCAGGCCGTCAGGACGCTACGATCGTCATCAACGAGCAGAATGGTTTTCCGTGCACTCATCAAGAGTTTGATTCCCAGGCCGTTGGTCAATCCATTCGTCGGCGCAGTGCGGAAGCCGTGGTGACTGGCCCGCGCAACGACAGGTTCTTAGCGACCGTATTTCACATTAGTCACGAGGTCCATCATATTGCAGGTCCGACCTCAGATGATCATGTTTGAGAAAATGCGGGCCACCCGCGCCCGGTTTCGCTGCGGGGAGCAGTCGGAATATCTGGCACGATCGCGCTATGCTCGGCTTTCTTGTGGCGGTGTTTTGCCCGCCAAACCCGGATGGACCAAATTTCTGTTGAAGGCCGACTAACGCCGCCGGTCGTTGCTTACATGACGAAATTGTTGTAAGGTTTTTGCAGGCACGCGATGACGATTGCTAAAATAGAACCAGAGAGAATTTTGTGGACCGACCCAACCGATCCGCGCTGTCGTGTGCGCGTTTGACCACGGCAACGGAGTTGGGAGAGGGGCTAATCAGACGGCTTGTTGAAAATATCATCAACGATTTTTTGAGCCGCGCTGTAGCCGCCCATCAGGGCGTCGGCTTCTGTGGCAAACGGCCGGCCCCCGGTATCACCAAATCTTTGTGGAGAAAAAAGGGCGACCGCCTGACCTGCCTGGAAACACTCTCACCGTCGCAACAAATCCAGTCCCTCTTGCAGGTGCCGGGATTTGCTGCCAGCTGAAGTCGGATTCGACACCGACTTCGAGGGTAAAGCCCTCATATTTATACGTGCGATTCATGCGCTGCTTCCTGATCCTTGCGATGACTCCCGATCTGCACGAACAGATCCACGATCGCACGCGTTGGTACGCTGGCCGACAGGGTCGCCACCTTGGTTGGGCTAAACCAGCGACATTGCGAGATTTCGTTACCGGGCTCGGGCAGGGCCTCTGGCGAAAGCTCGACGGAAAAGACGTGATGCTGCTTGTTAAGTCCACCAAACCGGAACAGATAAATCAGGTCCGTCACAGCGAGGTTCGTTTCCTCTATCAGTTCGCGTCGCGCCGCATCTAATGGTGACTCAGTCGCCTTGATTGTGCCGCCGGGCAACGACCAGCGGAAGCGTGCGCGAGCAACCAGCAGCACTTTTCCATTCTGGATGCATACGATTGTGGACCGATCTTTCATGCCTTCTGCGTAACGGATATGGCTTCAGGGGCGAAGGCCAGATTATGAACCAGTGACGTCTTTAAAGCGCAGCATATCCTGCGTCTACGCAACGTAGGCGGCAGGTCAAAAATGTTCTAGGCTGAAGAAATAGAAATGACGCCGCGGGGTAGACAAAAATATGAAAGCTCGCTCGCCCGTAACGATCTGCCTGCCGCTGGCGCTGTTCGTCGGGGCCTGTCTGTTATCCCTTCCAACGTTTGTGCTGGCGGTTGTCTGGATGACGATTGGCGTGATGGCACTGGGACATCGACCGCTGGAGAGTTTTCCTCCTGCCGGCATTCCTAGGGGATGGCTCCGCGGCTATCGTTCGGCGTGCGTGTGGTTCTATCACCTGGCGTGGTGGCCGTGGTACATGCGCGCGTCTTTCCGGACCACCGCGCGCAGGATCAAAGATGCAAGGAGTCAGGCGAGGCAAGCGCGGACCGGGCGACGCAGAAAGAGCCGTGATTGAACGCTCATTGCCTGACGTTGCGGTAAGAATTTGATCCATCGCGCTCAGTCTTTGAATCGGCTGAAAGTGGACGTGTGAGTCTTGCTTTGCGGACAGCTGACTGTCTCTTGTGGGTCGCGTATCGCCGTCGGGCGCGAACGGTACGAATGGCGGCAACGGGTCGATTAGAGAAGTTCGTCGGTTGGGGCTAAGGGCGACTTGCGCCGAGAGGGGATGATCTTCGGAAGAAAGCCGGAACCGAGCTTAGTGCATCAATTTAGTGTGTACAGTTCTGAACTGCATACGCGCACGGCTCGCCCGTCGTAAAAACACCGCTTGTTGGCCCGTTGTAGTTCACACGTGACACGGACCCGTCTCAGGGCCGCGCCACCTTGAACAACTGCCGGCCGCATTAAAGCCAACGTACGATTCGATATGCGACTGTCGTGAGGCCGGCTCGCATCTGTTCCGGATTTACCGAAACCGACGGACGGGAGTCGCATGACTGCAGCGAAGCGCACTGGCGGCGGAGACTCCGGGCGAGGCCGGTCGTGCCGCCCGCGCGCGCACGCGGCCGCTTCGCAACATGGCGATTCGCATATGCCAGGCTTGAGTTCTTTGTGCTGTCACGACCTGAATCGAAGTTCCTGCTATCGCTTTGCTGGAATTCCGCGCTGGGCTGCGCAGGTTGGCGCGGAGAAGCGCAATCGCAAGTTCGGTTCGAACGGCAGGGGCAGGGCCGGCGAAGAATTCGCGAGCAGTCGGTTCCGCACGAGTTAGCTCATCGACAGCGCTTCGTGACGATGCGAAAAAGTAACCTTGCCGCGGCACCGTAACAATCAGCTTGCGATCGGCGCCGAGCTTCTTACGGATGCGGCATAGGTGTACGTCGAGATTGCTTTCGTCAACGACGACGCCTTTCCAGACCGCGCATAGGAGTTCAGTTCGCGAGACCAGTCTGCCGCCCGCAGCCACGATAAAAAGAAGAATATCGAAGGCCCGCGATCCGAGCTCCATGTCTTCACGCTCCAACATCAGCCGGCGTTTTTCGACGTCCATATAAAAACGACCTATCCTCATGATTACCACCAATCGCCAATTCAAATATGATCGGAGATGGGGATCTCTGCTCGTCTTAAAACACCGGTGATGCGCAATCTGACGTTGCGAATAGCGCAACAGCTCCGCACGAACATCTGGCCATGTTTTGACTTTGATGGAGTCATCGCCCTTCTTCCGTCTGTAGGCGAATTAGGGCCGTTGACCAACTGCGACCCGCGCAAGCCGGCCGTGAATGACTAACGTGATCACAGGGGCTGGTGCGCTCCGATCGCGTTCCGAAGGATGCCGATCCGTTCGATTTCCACTTCACACACGTCGCCAAGCTTCGGCGCGCGAGTGGGTAAGCGAGTCACGACGGAGGGACATGCCCTGCCAAGAACGATCAAGTCTCCCGGCGCCAGTACCATTGCAGTGCTGACTAGCGACACGGCGGAGGGGACGTTGAACGCAAGGTCGTTGGTATTCACGTCATGAAGCGCCATCCCGTTCATACTGGTCAGAATCCGCAATCCGGCCGCACCATCCGGAATTTCGTCGACGGTAACTAAGGCTGGGCCCATGGCTCCATCGCCGTCAAAAGGGTGCGGAGTTTTTTGACCCGGGGAAGAGTCCTGTCTGTCGCGTAGGCCTAGGTTGCCGAAAATGGTATATCCAGCAACGTAGGAGAGCGCGAAGTTGCTAGCGATGCACTTGCCCGCACGGCCCATGACTACGACGAGTTCACCTTCATAGCCGACACGCGCGTTCCCGCGCGCGGGCCGCAGTGGCGTATTCGGGCCGATCAGATTGAGGCAGGACAATATGGAAAGTTTTGCGCAGGCGGGTTTTTCGCAGCCTGCTTCGCGTGACTGGTCTGGATAGCTTGGACTCACGCGGACGATCTTGCCGGGAGCAGTAATCGGCGGCATCACAGTGTGTCGGGCAGGATCAACGATCCTGCCACTGCTGGCGAGAGAGCGAGCCGCTTCGCTCAGCGCATCCGACCCGGCACGCAGAAGCTGGCTGAGTCTGCCAGGAAAACCGTCGTCTGTCTGATCCAGACCACGGTAAGTGCCGTCTACGAGACCGACGGCAATGCCCGAGGTGTTGTCGCGACGATAACTGATGAAGCGCATAGTGGGCCTCCTGGAGTCGAAGCGTTGCATGCGAAGCCGACGCATGAAAGTGCGGTTGCTATCGTGCAACCCGCGACCGCGAAATAATGATGATTATCTTGGCAGCTGCTCCGCTGGTCGCTACTACACGAGCCAAGGGCGATGTCTGATGCATCAAGGTTACCGCGCAGTCATCAATCGCGGTAATACGAAAAGGCCAATGTATTCGCGTAATCAGCCAATAAAGCGGCGGCACCGAGACCGTCGCGGGACGGACGCTTGATGCCTATGTTCGCCGCATCTCGGTCACCTGACACTTTGGGAGACTATTGCATCGATTGTTGAAGTCCGTAGCGACGGCTAATCGCGCCTTTAGATTACGCAGAGCGCCTTGCGATGGCTTTAAGGCAAGGCCGGTTTATGGTAGGAGCGTTCATCGCAACTACGCAACGACGACCGGTGGTTTTGGGGCGAATCAGGACAACTTGTCCGCCGAAGCGAATAGCCTCCGACCAGTTGCCCAAAGCGCGGCACAGCAGGGATAGTCTTCGCATGAACGATATCCAACCCCACGGCGATTTCCTGCCCCTTAGCGCCGGTCAGATTCACGATCTGGCCGCTGCCATTCGCGACGTTTTTGGAAGCAACATTTCTCGCGAACAGTTTAACGACAAGCTGCTGTTGTTTCTTGAGGATGTGCCGGGATATGAATCTGGCGGGGCATCGTCAGCGCTGATCGAGTCGGCGTGGGCCCTGTATGGCGGGGCCGGAGAATGATGCAGCCACTATTTCATATCGGCGAGATTGTTGCGACGCGCGGCGTTTTCGCGCATCTTGAATATCACCGCATCGCGGCCTTTTCATATCTGAGGCGTCACGCCTGCGGCGACTGGGGGATGGTGTCAACCGAGGATGCAGCGGCGAACCGGTTTGCGATCGAGTATGGTGCGCGCATCCTTTCGAGCTATGACATTGCGGGCAAACGCGTCGGGATTATCACGGAAGCAGATCGCAGCATGACGACACTGCTGTTTCCGGACGAATATTGATCGACATGGATGGTATTGGGCCAAGCCTTGGAGGCTATTTGCGTCGATGGCCCTTGCCCGAGTGCCGCGACCTGAGCATATCGGTGAACTGCTGTACAAAATCCACGAAGAAGCGCGCGGCGAACTGCTGACCTATCTGGTTGTCTCCCAGCTTGTTGCCCGGGCCCGATCAGGCGAATGGCTAACGCCTGAACACTTGGGGGAATCCGAAAACATATGGCTGAAGGCGAACGGCGGAAACTGTGACGTAGCCGAGCGTCTTCGATTGGGCCAGGACTCGTCTAAAGTAGCGTTCGAGATGTTGGCGATCCCGATGATGAAGGACTTGGCTTCCCTAACCGCCATGTTTGCCGATAGTCGGCGTTTGGATTATCGGAATCCGATTGTCCGGGGTGTCTTCGACGTATGCGCGAATTATCTGCTCGGTCCGTTGGATGTTCGGAGAGTTGGTCGCCCTCACGCGTAGTCGCCGAAGTTATCGGCTCCGATCGGCCATGAAGCGACACCCGATGCCACCGCCGTTTGGACATTCGTGCGGCCGCCTCGCTCCGTCAACGGCCCTTCGACCACCGATGATGTACGTCGCGCCGTTGGCCGTTGCGGACGTTCAGACTTCGAATTGGGTGAGACAACTCCATGTCGTTTTCCTACCGTCGACACATGAGGGACTTCCAGCGTCGGGTTGCAAGGTTAGCGAACGCGTACCTGGCCATATTGAGACCTTGAAGCGGTTTCTGTGAAAGACTGCTTCGAAGTCCATTGGCACCGTTCCGGCGACAAGCGGCCTGGCTGTGAACTACACCGAACATTCCGCTGGCCCCGGCTGCGCGCGCCGTCCGATTTGCGGGCCGGGATGTGACATTCATGGGCTAGGAGACGGAGAATAGTCGGGTTGTCCTTTCGTTTGAGCATGGTCCGACTAGAAAATGTAATTGTCGTGAATACGCGTTCGGCGCGAAGCGGCTCACACTGCCCCTACGTGCAAGTCGAACTATTTTCGATCTGGTCAAGCATCAATATCAGACGCATCACGCGCCGGGCACCATCTGGAAGCAAGGCCTGCTTCGTTCTCAGCACTGCAATACGTCGGTGCCAATAGACCAGTCCTAACGCGCTGTCCACAACGAGTTGGGGGACTATGCGTTCGAGATGGGTGAGATCTTTTTCAAACTGATGATGCGACACATTCCTCCCATGTACGATGTCTAAACCGTCTGAGATATATAACTCCGGAATCGATGCATCAATCCTTCACGAATGTCGCTGAATAGCGCCACTTGCTTGCATGGGGATCAATGCGCGCGTCATTGGCGCGTCGTGATTCCGCCCGTGCACTATCCGCCTGTTTTAGCACGAGTGCTTGAGCCTCGCGCGACAGAGCATACTCGCTCACTTTGCCAGTCGTACGTGGTGCAACTCTGAGTTGCGATTGCATGACGGTTCCAGAAGAAGGGGGCGCTGAGCGCGACCCGCCTGCTGACTGTATACCCATCGCGGTTTCCCGCCGGTACGCCACCGTACCGACTTCCCGCCGTTGCGCGAGCATCGTTAATGCAAGCCCTTTATCTTTTGTCACTGGACCGATTCCGCGGATCGCATCGTCACGCACGGCGCAGCAGGGGCTCCGTCAGTAACTGGGAAGCACCTGTCAAGCGCGCATGAAAGCGTGCAAGGGAGACACAATGTCAACCACCGATTCGATTCTGGAGGAGCCGCAGGCCTTCCTTCCGCACGCGAGTGTAGCGGCTTATGCGGCGATCTCCGGCATGGATGCCTACCGCGCGTTGGTCGCCGAGGCTGAACGCGATTACGCCGGATTCTGGGCGCGCCTGGCGCGCGAGACGCTCGATTGGAAAAAGCCGTTCTCGACGGTTCTGGATGAATCGCGCGCGCCGTTCTATGAATGGTTCAACGACGGCGCCCTCAATGCGTCGTACAACTGCCTCGACCGCCACGTCGAAGCCGGTAACGGCGACCATATCGCGGTGATCTTCGAAGCGGACGACGGCACTGTCACGCACGTGACCTACCGGCAATTGCTCGAACGGGTCAGTCGCTTCGCCAATGCCTTGCGAACCCGCGGTGTGAAGAAGGGCGACCGCGTCGTGATCTACATGCCGATGTCGATTGAAGGCATCGTGGCGATGCAGGCGTGCGCGCGCATCGGCGCGACGCATACCGTCGTGTTCGGCGGCTTTTCGTCGAAGTCGCTCAATGAGCGGATTGTCAACGTAGGCGCGATCGCGCTGATCACCTGTGACGAACAGATGCGCGGCGGCAAAGCGCTTCCGTTGAAGAGTATCGCGGACGAGGCCCTCGCGATGGGTGGTTGCGCAGCAGTGAAGAGTGTCATCGTCTATCGACGCACGGGCGGCAAGGTGGCGTGGCACGAGGGACGCGACCTGTGGATGCACGAGCTCACGCAAGCCGAAGCACCCACGTGTGAACCGGAATGGGTGGCTGCGGAACATCCGCTCTTCATTCTCTATACGTCCGGTTCTACGGGGGTGCCGAAGGGCGTGCAACATAGTACGGGCGGTTTCCTGATGTGGGCCGCGCAGACCATGAAGTGGACCTTCGACGCTAAGCGCAGCGACGTTTTCTGGTGTACCGCCGACATCGGCTGGATTACCGGCCACAGCTATATTGCCTACGGTCCGACGGCGATCGGCGCGACCCAGGTCGTGTTCGAAGGCGTGCCGACGTACCCGAATGCAGGCCGTTTCTGGGAGATGATCGCGAAGCACCGAGTGACGGTGTTCTACACCGCGCCGACCGCGATCCGTTCGCTTATCAAGCTGGCCGAGTCCGATCCCAAAGTTCATCCGAACCGTTACGACCTGTCGAGTTTGCGTCTGCTCGGCACAGTCGGCGAACCGATTAACCCCGCCGCATGGACGTGGTTCTACGAACACGTCGGCCATAGCCACTGCCCTGTTATCGACACCTGGTGGCAAACGGAAACGGGTGGTCACATGATTGCACCAATGCCTGGCGCGACGCCATTGGTACCGGGCTCGTGCACGCTGCCGCTACCGGGCATCATGGCCGCGGTCGTCGACGAAACCGGGCAGGACGTGCCGAACGGACAGGGCGGCATTCTTGTCATCAAACGGCCATGGCCGTCGATGCTGCGCGGCGTCTGGGGCGATCCGGAACGCTACAAGAAGAGTTACTTCCCAGAAGAACTCGGCGGCAAGTTGTATCTCGCCGGCGACGGCGCGGTGCGTGACGAGGACACCGGCTACTTCACGATTACTGGGCGTATCGACGATGTGCTCAACGTATCGGGCCACCGGCTCGGCACGATGGAGATCGAGTCGGCACTCGTCGCGCACCCACTGGTGGCGGAAGCCGCGGTCGTCGGCCGTGCAGACGAGACGACTGGCGAAGTTGTCATTGCGTTCGTGGTGTTGAAGGGCGAGCGGCCAACGGGCGATCAGGCGACCAGGATCGCGGCCGATTTGCGCAATTGGGTCGGCAAGGAGATCGGGCCGATCGCGAAGCCGAAAGAAATCCGCTTCGGCGAGAATTTGCCGAAAACGCGTTCGGGCAAGATCATGCGTCGCTTGCTGCGCTCGCTGGCGGCCGGAGAAGAAATCACGCAGGACGTATCCACGCTGGAAAATCCGGCGATTCTCGATCAGCTCGGGTGATGGTTCGAAGACCGCGAGATTGCCAGAACGTTTTTTTATTTTTAGGGGCAGGCCATGGCCAGCGCACCGATCCGAACCACGCTTGCGAATCCCGCGCCACTGGGTCTCGCCGGTTTTGCATTGACGACGTGGCTGCTGAGCATGATCAACGCCGGCTGGTTTTCAGGCGAGTCGATGGGTCTCGTGCTTGCCTGTGCACTCGCTTATGGTGGAACTGCGCAGGCCATTGCCGGGGTGATGGAATTGCCGCGCGGCAATACCTTCGGCGCGACAGCGTTTCTTAGTTATGGCGCGTTCTGGTGGTCGTTTGCACTGTTCGTGCTTTTTTTACACGACAAGGTGCCTCCCGCGTTCGTCGGCTGGTATCTGTTCCTCTGGGGTGTCTTCACGTTCTACATGTGGCTGGCCACCTTTCGCTCGCCTCGCGCGCTGCAGTTCATTTTTCTGGCGCTATGGATCACCTTGGGGTTGCTGGCTGGAGGAGAGTGGACGGGTTCAGGTCTGGTGCGGATGGCAGGCGGCTATATGGGGCTCGTCACCGCAGCGCTCGCGTTCTATCTGTCCGCAGCCGATGTAATCAACGAAGTGCATGGACGGGTCGTTCTCCCGGTCGGCGATCCACGGATACTTAGCCGGCATGCTGTGGCGCTCTGATCGTCGCAAGGGGCGCCGACAGCGGATTGTTTCGGGCCGTGAAAGTGGGCGTGAGCGTGACGGATGTAGTAGCACCTGGGCCGATCATTAAAGCGGCAAGCCAGCCGGATGTAGCAATCAATGACGGTCTGAGCAGCACTGAAGCGTACCGCAGGTGCGCCGATGGCAAATGGTGCTTGAGAAATTCTGGCCATCCGTTCGTGAATCGCGGGCGTCGGACACCAACCGTGTTGCCTATGCGGGAGGCCAAACGTTATGAACTTGTCGGGAAAAGTGGACGGCGCCGGCTGGACGGTCACGGCTAGCGCGCGCGAAAGCGGCGCTGAATTCGGCTGTCTGATCGGCATGAGCATTGCCACGCCAGCCGGGGTTGTCGTGCGTGAATTCACGCACGACCGAACCTTCAGTACGCCGCAGGAGGCTGTGCTGGATGGCTTGAGAGCAGGCATGTCGTGGGTTGCGTTGACGACGTCGAACACGATTAACGCCGGCTAGCGGCGCAGCGTTTCCCGGCGAGCGCTGCTTCCACCAGGCGAACTCAGCATCCCAACGACGCTGCAGAGTGTTTTCAGGTGATGAAAGCCGTGCGTCAGTTCAACCACCCAAAAAAACATATGTCGCTGCGCAGACACCGATCTAAATCAACTGGAGCTATCGACAATGAAAGCATTCGTTTATCTTGGTCCTGGCAAGAAGGCCGTCGAAGAACGGCCCAAGCCGGAGATCGAGGCGCCCACCGACGCCATCGTCAAGGTCACAAAGACCACGATTTGCGGCACAGACCTGCATATTCTCAAAGGCGACGTCGCGACTTGCCAGCCTGGGCGCGTGCTGGGCCATGAAGGCACCGGCGTGATCGTTCAGGTCGGTTCAGGTGTTACTGCGTTCAAGCCGGGGGAGCGCGTCCTCATCTCCTGCATCAGCTCGTGTGGAAAGTGCGAGTATTGCCGCAAGCAGATGTATTCCCATTGCGTAAGCGGCGGCTGGATTCTTGGCAACAGGATCGACGGTACGCAGGCCGAGTTCGTGCGAATTCCGCACGCGGATACCAGTCTCTACAGGATTCCGGACGATGCTGACGAAGAAGCACTAGTGATGCTGAGCGATATCCTGCCGACGGGCTTCGAGTGCGGTGTGCTCAATGGGAAAGTGCGGCCCGGCAGTACTGTGGCCATTGTCGGAAGCGGGCCAATCGGTCTAGCGGCATTGCTCACGGCGCGCTTCTACTCTCCCGCTGAAATCATCATGGTCGATCTGGACGACAACCGGCTGGAGACCGCGAAGCGTTTCGGTGCGACCGCGGTGATCAACAGCGCGGATGGCAATGCAGCGAAGGCGATCATGAAATTCACCTCTGGACGTGGTGTGGATACTGCCATCGAAGCGGTCGGCATACCTGCAACTTTTGAATTGTGCGAGGCGATCATCGCGCCGGGCGGGACGATTGCAAACGTCGGCGTGCATGGCATGAAGGTAGATCTGCATCTGGAACACCTTTGGGACCGGAATATCACGATCACCACGCGACTGGTCGATACCGTGAGCACGACTATGCTGCTGGAAACGTTGCGCTCCCGCAAGCTTGATCCCACGCTTCTGATTACCCATCGCTTTACATTCGCGCAGATCCTCGATGCGTACGACACCTTTGCGCGCGCGGCCGACACGCGCGCGCTCAAGGTGATCATCGCGGCCTAGCTTGCAGCGATGCATGGGACGCCGGTTAGCGGGGCAGTTCGTACACTGCCGCGGCGACGTCGGCATGTCCGTGTCTGGCGGCGTCCACGACACTGGTTTGCGCTTGCCGGCTCGGCACCAGCAACACTGGGAGGCTTGCGCTGCGCACGACACGTTCGGCCACGCTGCCGAGAAACAGACGCTTGAAACCCCGTCGCCCGTGTGTGCCGAGCACCAGCAGGTCTGCGTTGAATTCGTTGGCCGAAATGCGGATACGCTCGGAAATGTCCTCGCCGATCGGTGCGACGTCGACGATCCGCGGCACGCCTGCCACGTTCTCGTGCTTCATCCGTGCCAGTGCGTTCGCCAGCAAACGCTGGCCTTCTTCTACGAACGCGTCACGCAGGATCGTCGGATCGTAGCCGGAGGCGTCGTACGCCATCAATGGGTTGTCGACGACATAGAGCGGCTGCAACTGCGCGTCATTGTCGTGTGCGAGTTGCAGAGCACTGTCGAACGCGTGTTCAGACGTCTCGCTGCCGTCGATCGCTACCAGAATACGTTTATACATGTTGGCCTCGAAGAGTTCTTTCGGACGGCGCCGCCGCCGCGGGATTGGAATGCTTGCGCTCACAGCGCCGCAGCCTGAACCTTGCCGTCCACGATGTCCTTGCCGAACTGCATGGCAAGGTCGATCGCGTCGTTGAACGTGGCGGGGCTCGCTGCGTCGAAGACCGTCGAGTAGCGTCGTGCACCCGCGTCGTTCGACGGGATCGTGTCGATTCGCACCACCGAGGAAAAGCGCCGCGCGCCCGTGGCATACGGGTCGTCGAAAGGCGGGAACTGCTGGCTCGCGTAGGCACGTAACTCGTGTCCGTTGTATGTCGCAGTGGGGATGATCATGATGACGGGCTCCTTGACGAACGGTTTATTCCGCTGGGCTCCGCCCGGATATCGACGGCGTAACAGACAATCGGAAATAGCACAGTGAATAGCACTACCTTGCGCTCAATGACGGCGTAATGCAACGAACGGATCGCCTGGAATACCGCAGTGCGGTACGGCACCGTACCGACTTCGACCGGTCCTGCGCGCACCGTGAATAGGGAAGCTCCTCCGTCTGCCGAATATCGCCAATCCATTCGCTCAGGTACTCGGCTATGTACCTGTCGCGCTCATTTCAAGTCTGGAGTGTCACGTCATGACCTTTCTCAAGTCTCCGCCATCCACGCCCGACGCCGTCGCTGATGAATACGCCGCGACGATCTCCGGCTCTTCGCTCCCGAAGTACCGGATTCCGGAGACATCGTCCGACCGCCGCGCCGTATTCGATCTGGTGCGCGACGAATTATTCATGGACGGCAACTCACGGCAGAACGTCGCGACGTTTTGCACCACTTACGCCGACGACGAAGTTCGGCGCCTGATGGATCTGTCGATCGATAAGAACATGATCGACAAGGACGAATATCCGCAAACCGCCGAGATAGAGATGCGGTGCGTGCATATGCTCGCCGATCTGTGGCATGCCACGAAGTCGTGGAAGACCACTGGTTGTTCGACGACGGGTTCGAGCGAGGCCTGCATGCTCGGTGGTCTCGCGCTGAAGTGGCAGTGGAAAAAGCGCAGGCAAGCGCAAGGCAAGCCGACTGACAAGCCGAACTTCGTCTGCGGACCGGTGCAGGTGTGCTGGGCGAAATTCGCGAGGTACTTCGACGTTGAGATGCGGCAGGTGCCGCTCAGCGGCGACGCGACCGGACTACGGCCGGAAGATCTGGCCCAGTATTGCGACGAGAACACAATTGGCGTCGTGGCCACACTCGGTATCACGTTCACCTGCGTCTATGAACCGGTGAAGGCGCTGGCGGGCGCGCTAGACGCCTTGCAAGCCAACGTCGGGCTCGATATCCCGATTCACGTCGATGCTGCCAGCGGCGGCTTCGTCGCACCGTTCATTCAGCCTGACCTCGAATGGGACTTCAGCGTGCCGCGCGTCAAATCGATCAATGCGTCGGGTCATAAATACGGGCTCGCGCCGCTCGGGGTCGGTTGGGTAGTCTGGCGCAGCACACAAGACCTGCCCGACGAACTGATCTTCCGCGTCGACTATCTGGGTGGCGACATGCCGACGTTCGCACTGAATTTCTCCCGGCCGGCCGGACAGATCATCGCGCAGTACTACATGCTGCTGCGCCTTGGCCGTGAAGGCTATCGACGTATCCAGCAGGAGTGTGCCGACACCGCGCAAGCGCTGGCCGACGGGCTGGCGAAGATCGACGCACTAGAGATGATTTACGACGGACGCGGCGCGTTGCCGGCTGTCTGCTACAAACTGAAGCATCCAGAAACAGCGGGCTTCACGCTATTCGATCTGTCCGACCAGGCACGCATGCGCGGTTGGCAGATCGCCTCGTACGAGTTGCCAGCAGGACGCGAGGAGACCATCGTGCAACGCGTGTTGATCCGGCGAGGCGTGACCCGCGACATGGCGGCGATGCTGCTCACGGACATCCGGCACGCCGTCGCGCATCTGACGAAGAATCCGGTGCCGCATTCGACCGCCGGCCCTACCTTCCATCACGATTGATGTCGCCTCTTCACAGGAGCGCATGAAATGGATAACACCGTTACCACCGCGGCATCGCTGCCCGCGGCGAATGCCGCGAAGCGCGGCAAATACCTGAGCGTCACGTCTATCGGCCTGATGACGGCCGCCGCAGTTGTCACCAGCTTGCGTGGTCTTCCGTTGCTCGCGAAGGAGGAGATGACGATGTTCGTTTATCTCGCCTTTACCGTCGTTTTCTATCTGGTCCCCGCGTCGCTGATTTCGGCTGAACTGGGCGGCGCGTTTGCGGACCGGCGCGGCGGGATTTACACGTGGGTTGCGGAAGCATTCGGCACACGTTGGGGCTTTCTCGCGATCTGGCTTCAGTGGATTCAGAACGTCGTATGGTTTCCGGTCGCGCTGACCTTCGGCGCGGCGGCGCTCGCGTACACGATCGGCCGACCGGAGCTGGCGAAGAACGGTGTCTACGTCGGGATTTTCTGCATCGTTGCATACTGGCTCGCGACGTGGGTCGTACTGCAAGGCGTGGAAGTCTTCGCGAAGATTGCCAACTGGACCTTCGTGATCGGCACCATCGTGCCGGGCATCGTGCTGCTCGCGCTACTCGGCTACTGGATCGGGAGTGGCCACCCGCTCGGCTGGCAACACCTGAACGATGCAGCACTGTCTCAGGATGGCCATGCCCGCTTCTGGCCCGCGATTCACGGCTTTGGCACGATCTCGTTTCTTGCCGGCATCGTCTTGCTGTTCGCCGGTGTCGAGGTGCAAGCGGTTCATGTGATCGACATGCGCAGCCCGAGTCGCGGCTATCCGACGGCCATCGGACTGGGCGCGCTGATTTCGGTGCTGATCTTCGCTCTGGGCGCTTTGCCGATCGCGGCAATCTTGCCGTACGAAAAGATCTCGCTGCAATCCGGCGTGTTCGACGCATTCGGTGCCGTGCTTGCGGACATCTGGCACATGGGCTGGGCTGTGTCGGTATTGTCGTTGCTGGTCGGCGTGGGTGCAATCAGTGGGGTGCTGGCCTGGCTCGGTAGTCCATCGCGCGGCTTGCTCGAGACCGCACATGAGGGCGAGTTGCCGCCGATCCTTCAGGCGAAGAATCGCAAGGGTATGCCCACTCATATTCTGCTCGTGCAAGGTCTGATCGTTACGGTCATTTCCTGCTTCTACTTTGTGATCCGGGATGTATCGGTCGCGTTCTTCCTGATTTCCGCGATGACGATTTCGCTTTACCTGATTGCCTACATGTTGATGTACGCGGCGGCGATCAGGTTGCGCTATTCCGCACCCGCTTTGCCGCGACCGTTCACGGTGCCTGGCGGCATAGCCGGTATGTGGCTGACGGCCGGTATTGGCTTTGCGGGGGTGCTGTTCAGTTTCGTCGTGTCGTTCTTCCCGCCGGACCAGTTGCCGGTCGGCTCGCCCGGGCTTTACACGGGGCTGGTCGTTCTCGGGATCATCGTGTTCGCGGGCATTCCGTTGATTATTCACCACGTGCGCACCAGCGATTGGGCGACTGTTCACGACGCGCCAGTGGTTCGTCCCGCCGCGATACCACTGGAATAGGTGGGCGGGCGAATTCCCTTATAGGCCCTCGATATGAAATACAGAGATTACTATGAAGTGCTGGGATTGCCGCGCAGCGCGACGCAGGACGACATCAAACGGACGCATCGCAAGCTCGCCCGCAAGTATCACCCGGACCTGAGCAAAATCGACGATGCGGAGCCGCGCTTCAAGGAGGTAGGCGAGGCGTACGGCGTGCTCAAAGACACAGAGAAGCGCGCGGCCTACGACCGGATGGGCGACCAGTGGCGCAATGGTCAGGACTTCGAGCCTCCGCCGCAGTGGGACGAAGGCTTCGAATTCAGCGGCGCGGACAACCCCGGCACCGAGGATGCGCGCTTCAGGGAGTTTTTCGACGCCCTATTCAGTGGCCGGGAAGCCGGTGGTGATCGTGCGTCGACCAGCCAGGCACGGCACACTGCCGGTGCCGGTCATGGACGCGCGACAGATCAGGAACTGGAAGATGCTTATGCCGGCGTCGGCTTCTCGGTTCCCGGTGAGGATCATCACGCCAAAGTGGTGATCGATCTGGAGGATAGCTATCGCGGAGCGCAGCGCACGATTTCGCTGGAGACGCCGGTGCTCGATGCAAGCGGCCGCGCCATGCTGAAGTCGCGCACGCTCGATGTCTCCATTCCGAAGGGCGTGCACACTGGGCAGCACTTGCGGCTTGCCGGCCAAGGGGGGACGGGCTTCGGAGAAGGGCGCGCTGGAGATCTGTACCTGGAAATCACGTTGCGCCAGCACAAACTTTTCAGCGTCGACGGCCGCGACGTGACGATCGTCGTGCCTGTCGCCCCTTGGGAAGCTGCGCTTGGCGTGCGCATTACCGTGCCGACGCCCGACGGCGCCGTTGAAATAGCCATACCCAAAGATTCCAGCGGAGGCCGACGCTTGCGCCTGAAAGGCAAGGGAATTCCAGCGAGCGGTGCGGCCGGTACACCGGGCGACTTCTATGCACAGTTGAACATTGTTTTGCCGCCGGCTGACAGCGAGCAGGCACGCGCGGCTTACGAGACTCTACGACAGGCGTGCGACTTCGACCCGCGCGCGCATTTTTCTGGTGATACATCATGAACGAATCGCGCACTGCCTGGCTCGAATGCCTGATCGTCGAGGAGCAGGTGGAGTTCACGCTACTCGAATTGTGCCGGGTGTCCGGCGCTTCTGAAGTTCAGCTCGTAGAATGGATTGAGCAAGGAGCGATTGAGCCTAAATCAGTCAGCGAGGACGATGGCCCGCACTTCGACGGAGTGTCATTGCGCCGCGCCCGCAAGGCTCGCCGTCTCGCGCAGGATCTCGAGATCAACGCGGCGGGCATCGCGCTCGCACTCGATCTGCTTGACGAAATCGCAGCCTTGCGAGCGCGCAGTATCTGAGGCGATACGGCGGTTCCTCACCCAATCCAGGTGGCAGCCATCGCCACGACGGTTGCGGCCATTACGCCGGTCGCTACCCAGCCGAGGGTACGTAGCACGGGCGGCAGCGTAAAGCCGGACATGATGCGGGTACGCATCGAGAGATGCATCATGACGATCATGACGGGCACCGCGACGATACCATTGAGGACTGCACTCCAGTAGAGCGCCTTGACCGGATCGATTGATGTGAAGTTCAGGCCGGCACCGATTGCCGTCGCCACGGCGATCACGCCGTAGAATGCCTTCGCCTGCAACGGCAGACGCGCAAGGCCCACTCGCCATGCGAACAATTCGCCCACCGCATAGGCACCTGATCCGGCCAGCACAGGCAGTGTCAGCAAACCGGTGCCGATAATGCCGGCCGCGAACACAACGAACGTGAATGGTCCTGCGATGGCACGCAGCGCTTCCGCTGCCTGAGCGGAAGTCTGAATATCGGTGACCCCGTGTGCATGCAAAGTCGTCGCCGTCGTCACGACAATGAAGAACGCGATCACATTTGAGAGCGCCATGCCGAGGTAGGTGTCGATGCGAATCCGCGCGAACTCCGCGGGCGCTTCCCATGGCACGTGGGTCAACGGATGCGCGCCGGGTCGTTCGTTTTCGTCTTCGACTTCCTGCTCGGCCTGCCAGAAAAACAGATAGGGGCTGATTGTCGTACCCATGACCGCGACGATGGCGACGAGGTAATCCGGCTTGATGGATAACGGCGGCAGCAAGACAGCCCAGCCCACCTGATTCCACGGAATTTTGACGACAAAGGCGCAGACCACATAGCTGAACAGCGACAGACACAGCCATTTGAGAACCGAGACATAGCGTGCATAGCGCGTGAACACTTCCAGCACCACCGACAGCAGCCCGAATCCGCACACATAGAGTAGTGCGGGACCCGAGATCAGCAGCTTGAGCGCCGCACCCATCGCGCCAAGGTCCGCACCTAGGTTGATGATGTTCGCGACGAGCAGCAATGCGACTACGGTGGTCGAAAGCCATCGCGGATAGTGCTCACGCAGATTGCCTGCGATGCCGCTGCCAGTCACCCGCCCGATGCGTGCGCTGATTTCCTGGATCGCGGCCATCAACGGATAGCTGAACAGGAGTGTCCACGCAAGGCCATAGCCGAATTGCGCGCCGACCTGCGAATACGTCGCGATACCGCTCGGATCGTCGTCTGAAGCGCAGGTGATGAGCCCCGGGCCCATCACCTGCAAAAGCTTTGGGCGCGTCGGCTGTTTGACCGGTTCGCGGGTGAGTGTATCCATGAAAGGGTGCTCCTGATGGCTGGCGAGGCCGTACCGGCCCCTCACGCAGTTTCGGGTGTGGCAGGCTCGGTGGGTGTGACGTTTTCGTGCGAATCGAGACGGGCCGGTTGATGGGTCACGAGAACGGCTTTTGCGCGCGCCATCTCATCCGGCGTGCCGTGGGCCATCACGATGAATCCATTGGCTTTGATGGCGGCCTCGTAGTGGACCACGCTTTCCTTCGGCAGTCCCGCATTGACGAGTGTTGCGCCTAAAGCACTGAGGGTGCCGACAACAACAGCCCCTTCGACCGCCGACACGATGACAACAGCGAGATGGCCCAGCACCACGATCGGGCCAAGCACCGGAATCGTCAGAAACACGCCGCCCATCAGCAGACCCCACAGGCCGCCCCAGAACGCGCCGTACTTGCCCCACATCTTCATACGATCGCCGATCGTATAGAGACCGACGATCTTTTCCTCGGTGTGATAGCCCTTGCCGACCACACTGAAATTTTTCATATCGAAGCCGCTGTCTATCAGCTTGCGCACGGCAGCATCGGCTTTGTGGTGGTCATCGAAGACCGCGATTACGACGTCATAGGGAGTCATGCGATTGATCCTTGAAACGATAGGAAGTAGGCGAACTATTGCGACTGCTCACAGTAAGATTGGGACGTGCGGCCCCGCGCTATTTCAGATTGTTGAGCTCGGCACGTGCAAGCGTCTCAGCCGATTTCCATGCGACATCTTCACATTCAAAGAAAGTGTCGAGTTTGACGATGAGTTCATTTTTCTTGGCTGCACCTTTCGGGACGACACACACGCTCGCTATCCAACCATCGGCAATATGGTTCCTAACGGTCATGTAAGCGTCGTGTGTCTTGCTTGAAAGAATTCTGTCTGCCATGGCGTCGCCTGTTTGATTAAACGGCAGCCACACCGCCGTCGTCGCTGCCGGTAAAGCTTGCGGTTCGTCGAAAACCATCAGCATTGTTATCAATCTGCTACGACTCGGCTGTCGGCACTGGCATCGGGTCAATATCCGTGCGTGCCTCAAAAAACTCTTCGTCCAAGCCTTCCTTTCCCCGCTGGTCGGCAATATGAAACACGATACGCACACACGAGAGAGAAAGCGGTACGACAGCGTACAAAGACCTGTCTATGTTCAAGCGCACAATCCGCCTTGATCTCCACGGACTTTTTCTGATAGCAGGCAGCCTCCGGTTCTCGGACGCTTGCCGCAATCATCAGACTAGATTCGACGTCACGGTGTTTTGTGCAGCTTGGTTGTTCTTGCCAATTTGATTGTCGGCGTTCGTGCAGTGCGCACGGACAGGTGTGCCGCAACGCATAGTCATGCTAGGGCGCGGATCGGCGCGTAATTTCGGCGTGACTTATAATCTCCCGGGTATCGGCCAGATTTCGATTGGCGCGACGATTGCCGCGTGGTGACGCGCTGCGGTAGAGTCGGCAAAGGTCTCGGAGCATTCTTCCTCCTATCCATACGTACCCGTCAGGGAATCGTCGGCGAAAGTGGCGTGGTTCCGGGCGAACTGCGGAGAGTGCGCAATGTCTCAAGATCATCGCCAACACGAAAACCATCTGCTGGCGGTGTTGCCAGACCTGGAGTGGGGACGTGTGCATCCCCATCTGGAGGCCGTGGATATGCCGCTCGGCAAAGTCGTCTACGAATCCGGCGATCGCCTCAACTACGTCTATTTCCCGACCACCTGCATCGTGTCACTGCTGTATGTGATGGAGGACGGTGCGTCCGCCGAAATCGCGATCGTCGGCAACGAAGGGCTCATCGGCATCGCGCTTTTCATGGGGGGCGAGACCACGCCCAGCCGGGCGGTCGTCCAAAGCGCGGGCAACGCGTACCGCCTGGACGCTCAAATCCTGAAGGCCGAATTTCATCGTGCCGGTCCTGTCCAGCGCCTTTTGCTCCGCTATACGCAGGCGCTGATCACCCAGATGGCGCAGACTGCTGTGTGTAACCGACATCATTCAATCGACCAGCAGTTGTGCAGGTGGCTGCTGCTCAGTATCGACCGTCTCTCTTCGAACGAACTGAAAATGACGCAGGAACTGATCGCCAATATGCTGGGCGTGCGCCGATCCGGTGTCACTGAGGCCGCGTTGAAATTGCAGGATGCAGGCCTGATTCGCTACAGCCACGGGCACATCGAGGTACTGGACAGACCGGGACTGGAAACACGAGTGTGCGAATGCTACGGCGTTGTGAAGCGCGAGTTCGACCGGCTGTTACCCGCTTTGAAAGCACTATAGAAATGGCGTGAGCGCGCCTCAGTGCAAATTCAGTTTCATGAAAGAGCTGGACGGGGAGCAAAGAAAAGCATTGCAGCTGTGGTGCCGCTTTGCGCCGCATTACGAAGTCATTAAAACGGGGAGATTCGAGTCGACGAGTTTGTCAATGCATCAAGCACCGGTCGGGCTGCTCGACGCCGCAGCAGTGAGCAATCCGCCACATTGCTGACGAAGAACACAGGCCGCCTCAATGGCGGCAATGGCCGATAACTCACCGAGCAAACCAGCGAGGCGAGCGTCCGCTGCACTCCGGAAGCGGTCGTGGCGGTGTGGAAACTCAGAACGGCAGTTGTGGGTCGCCACAAGACATTCGTCATCAACGAGTGCCGAGCTTCGGCTATGGTTAGTCACGAATGTCAGCAGAGCAATTCAGATCGGCCGCAGCTTGCGTTGCATTGTCCTTGCCTTGACGGAGGAACGACTTCAGACCCAACTCCAAGCGTATCGCTTGAGTGCAGCAAGGCAGGACCAAGATCATCAGGAAATCTTGATGTCCAAAAAGCCGTCAGGGCCGTCCTAACCTTGCCACAACGCGGTGGACCATCCTCGCTGGGCCATATCGATCGGGAGGGGGCATCAAGCCAGATCGGTGACAACCCCGGGGAACTCGTGCTGTCAGTTTCATCCTCTGAAAGGCCCGCGGTTCAGGTGGGTGAGCACTTCCTGTCCTGCCGACTCGCGATGGCGACTAATGAAGGCCGAGTTAGCGCAATTCTGGTAAATTGAAGACGACGGTCAGGCATAAATAGAATAGCCGCGCATGGTTTCGCGAGGAGTTTTTCATGGACGTTCTGGATCACACGGCCGCCATTTCGCCAGATGATCGTTCAGTGTTTTTTACTCTGTCAGCGGGCGACCACCCGATCGAAGGTGTGATCGACCGTTCTGTGCTGGAGGAGTATTTCTGGCTCCCCGCAAATGCGGACGCAGCGCGTACGCTTCGGACATTTGAGGATGGCCGCGAGCGGATTGTTGCTGTCGCCCGAAGGAAGTGGCTGGCGCACCGGAATGCGGCGGTACGACTTGGCGCCCCCGATTTTGTCATCCGATGATCAGGGTGGTCTCCAAGTCCGGTTGGCTCAGCCGTAGCCGAAGATCAGCCATTGCCTACGTCCAGGACGATTGGTCCCGGGGAAGCGAACGTTGCGGGTCATGAACGTCAAGGCGGTCCGTGGGAGCCAGGTCATCGACAAATAGGACGAGGTTGACTCCGTCGGCTGACAGGCTCGATCGGAAAAGAATGCCTTTTGCACCGGCGGCCACCACTTCATCCGCGATGATCCAGCTTGGCGGTTCGATGCGCTGGTTAAACCAGCACCTGCGCCAGTCGCAATAGAAATCTTCCCACAGTGGCGACCAGAGTCCGCTCTTGTAGCCACCTGTGAAATCGACCACCGGACCGACCGTGACCTGATAACTGACGAGCGTCCCCGGCGGCATCAGTGGGGAAACCTGCTGGTACTCCGACACCGCGGTCTGGGCGTCCAGGGCGAGATAGAGGGCGTTCAGTCCGATGCGGTTGACGCGACCGCCGTGTCGGCCCGCGCCGGCACCGCTGGTTGGCGCTACAGCCCACTTCGGCACGTGCATCCGGTAAGCCGTAAGCGCGGACAGGGTGGTGAGGATCATCCCGCTGCACCCGCCTCGAGCGAGGACACATATCGCAGCAGATCGTCGGTCCGGCCATCGGAGACCAGCTGCTCGGCCGTCCGATAATCGAAAACGGGCAGGGGTTCGTTTCTGTACCAGAACAAGGCCTGACTGACATCGCCAGAGATATCCGTGGCGGCCCGGATCACCCGGAGCGCGTTGCGCAGGAAGCGTTGAACGCTTTCCGAACCCGGTTGCCGGCTAAGCGTATTGCGATGCACGTGCGCCTGCTCGGCGAGCGTCTGCAGATCGATGTGCAGCACCTCGCCGAACCGGCGCGCTGACAGGATGGGCGCCGGGTTGTCGGGATCGCGCAGTGAAGCCATGAACTGGTCAAAACTGGCGCTGGTTGTTGCGCCGGCGAGCGCGGAATCCGGTTTCATCGCATTACTCCATGCACAATATATGCACAACAATAGCACAAGATGTGCGCACCGCAGACCGCCGCGACAGCGCCCAGCTATGTTTTAACTGGCTACAACACAAAAGGTGATAATTAACATTATGTCCAATTGGATTGTCTGAGGTGACCAAGTGTGCGGCAGAAAGCTGTGTGCATGGCTCCATAACTGTCTCTTTGGTCACCTGACGCCAACCGGCGTCCATTGTCTATGCGCCGAAAAGTCATAGCAGTCCTTCGCTGCCCGCCGCCTGGTAACACCGCGTCATTTTGGCAAAATTTGCCAAGGCGTGCTAGAGTGGTCTCATGACCACTATGAACATTTCCCTACCAGATTCGCTGAAGGTCTACGTCGACGAACAGGTTGGTGAGGGCGGCTATGGAACGAGTAGCGAGTACGTCCGCGAACTGATCCGAAAAGATCAAGATCGCAAGCGTCTGCGCGCAATACTCCTGCAGGGCGCGACGTCCGGCGTCACTGCCCCTGTTGATGCCGACTACTTCGAATCGCTGCGCGCTCGCGTGCGTACTTCTCGCAAATGAGGGCCAAGCCTGTCATACCGACGAGGCTGGCGAGGCAGGACGTAGAGGACGAGGTGACGCACTACCTCGTAGACGAAGACTCGGAGCAGGCCGCGCTCGGATTCATCGCGGAGATCGAGCAGGCTTACGAGCGACTCTCCAGGCACCCGAACATCGGGTCTCCCCGTTACGCGTATGAGCTGGATATCCCAGACCTACGGTCGTGGCCGTTGGATCGCTATCCGCACCTGATCTTCTATATTGAGCGCGAGGCTCATGTGGAAGTTTGGCGCGTGCTCAACGGCAAGCGTGATATTCCGACCTGGCTGGCGAGCAACGACGGCGCGACTCAGTAACAGCCTCTGCACGCATCAGGTCTGTGAGGAGCATTCATGCACTTCCCCCCTTTTTTGGAGACCCATCGTGCACGGTCAATGCATCTAACCAGCAGTGTCGATACTCGCAAACTAATCGCGCTGTGCTGGAAGATCGGTCACCGCGCAACTTGAGCGCACCGCCGAATCCGAATTTGTGCAGCAGGCTGCTGCACAAATTGGTAACACGCTCGCCCCCTATCCATAGGAATACGAACTAAACTTCGACCATTTAATTTATGCCAAATTATCGGGCCGACTAACAGAACCTGACTGCCATGCCGGCGTTGGCAACCGGACATGGCGCATACAAGACGGTGCCGCACTGGCCATAGCATCGGCCCGCCCGCAGGAAACTGACTCCTTGGAATCTAGGAGCGTCCGACCGACGGCAACACAAAGAGGCGTTCCAAGGGTTGTGGCCTGATGACGAAAACATGAATCGATCTCCCCCATTGCCGGAGATGATGCACGTTATGCATACTGGCTTCGCGGTTATCGGCCATCTACGCCTCCCACTTGAAGAAATACTGCTGGCATTCTCACAGAGCTTGCGCGCGCGTGTTGCGCTGGTGTCGTCCAGTCCGGAGAAGGCACACGTAGTCGCGCGGCAGTATGGCGTCTTACCGGGCGCGATTGATGGCTATGACGACATTGGAAAGCTCGCTGCCAACCCTGCCGTGCAGGCTGTGTGTGTCTGACGCCCAACGGATTGCATCTGTCTCACGCACAGACTGCCGCAAACGCCGGCAAACATGTGCTGTGTGAAAAGCCTATCGCGAATACACCAAAAGAAGCACGCCAGATGGTCGATGCATGCGCGCAAGCATGGATCAAGCTCATGATCGCCTATCGCTGTCAGTTAGAGCCTTTCAATCGCGAGGCGGCACGCTTTGCGCAATCGGGCGAGTTGGGCCGTGCACGGGTGATCGAAGCTACCAACAATTACCGGGAGACAGGTTGTGCCGGTCGTGATGGTGAACCGGCAAGCGGCGTGCTGCTGTTCGATCTGAACGACAGGCGAATTCAGCGGTGTTCCCAAGCCAGTCGCTATCCCGACCCTGACCTCGCGCATCGCCGTACGCGACTTGCCCGCGGCGGTACCGGTTGCTCGAACCGGCTACGCATGCAACCAAGACCGTTGCCGGCCCGGCGCGCGAACTGGTGGAAGGCCGCGGTACGGTTCGAGCGTTTGAGCGCATACGGCAGGGAGACACGGCGACAGGTGATCGACCACACACCAACCTGGCATTATCGATGGCGCGCAATTCTCACTTGTTGCCTGCACGGTAGCCGACATCGACGCCACTGCGGTGAGTACGCTGTCCTCGCCCGTCAGGGGGCGCACTCGATCAGTCAAGGCCGCGCGGATGCTCGCCAGGCGGTAATGTCCCGCACCGCGCTACGATGTCGGCGACGTGGCCCGGGAAAACGGTACACAGGTGGCCGTTCATTCTCCCGACGGCCGTACTCGAACGTTCAAGTCGAGCTATGTCAAGTCGGTGCGGCAACGAGCATTTTCAACCGGCCGTTGAACCGTTCCTGAAAACAACTTTCGTCTCGCCAGGATTATTCGCTCTGGGCGTATCAAGTGAAGGGACGCCCGTTTCATTGCCCTCACACGGCTTCAGCCGCTGCGTGCCTCTACTGCCCTATTTCGCGGATTTCCGCAGCGATTGAGCCATGGTTAATGATCGCTACGAGCGAGATGCCGCCGATCATGTTGCCGAGCAGGGTGGGCCCGAAGAAGCTGCCAAAATAGTCACGCATAGTTGCTGCTCCATACATCACACCGTAGCTCGCCTCAACGGAGCCAGCGATGATATGCGACAACTTGCTGATGGCTACGACGTAGGTAATCAGCAGAATCGTGACAAGTCGAGCCGACCGTGCGCTGGGGAGCAGCCAGACCATCAGTGCGATGAGCCATCCTGCAAACACGGCTCGAACGACTGTCACCACGAACGTCCCGGCGAATGGTTGCGCGGCGACGTGTGCGAGCGCTTCGACGACAGATTTTTCAAAAATGCCCGGGATAAGAAGCATTGCCGCGAAGATAAAGGTACCGACAATATTGGCGGTGAGCACGATTGCCCAAAGCCGGGCCGTCTTCAGTACGGTTCCGAAGTCTCTCCTGGTAAGGACAGGCAACACAGCACTCAGGGTGCTCTCGGTAAAAAGTTGCTGCTGACCAAGAATGACAATGACAAATCCAACGGTATAACCGAACGACGCAATCAGATGGCGCCATGGGGTATCAGGTAGCGAACTTTCGATCACAGCTTGAGTTAGGAAAGAGAATCCCATCGACAGCCCGGCTGCAAGGGCAGACATCGCCAGCGCCGCAGTCGTCCTCTCCATGGCGGTTTCTCCTTCCTCCCGTATAACTTCATGGATGACCAGTGCGCGGGGAGAGGAATGCTGAGCAGCCTGTCGCTGTTCGCCGTCGTCGAGATGTGGAGAATTGGAACCAGTATCGGAGGCTGCCATGGCGGTTTAATAAGGTGGTTTCGCGACGGGCCGCAGAGATTGCATCTGCGCGCGCCGATTTGAACTATCGGTTTCGCCGAATTTCGCGGACGTACCCATCTGCGGAAAGGCGAATCCAATATCTCGTAATTTTTATGGGAATGCCGGCAGTCCGTTCCCAGGTCGGAAATTGGTCGCAAGCACTTATCAGCGCTTCCTGCAGGGAAGCCGGCGTAGGGGGATGACGGGCCTTCCTCAGTCTTGCGTTAGCTATCGGTCGCGCTGTCGTGCAATTTATTCAGCCGGTCACGCAACTCGGGCCTGACACTGAACTGCGGTTGCGCTAGCCACTCCGTCAGATACTCTTCCCAATCTTTCCAGAACCCCCCATCAAGATCGAACTCCTCTTCGATCAGATCGGTTTCCGGATCCAGATAGCAATACACCACACGCCGCCCATCCCAATAAGCAACCACGTTGTCTGTCAGGTCGGCGGCAGTGCACGGCATCAGGTCGCGGAGCAACTCACCTAACCGGGCTTTGAACTGATCGATTGTCAAGCGCATGTTGGCTCCCGTTGGTGTTGGTGACGGGGCTGTACGCAATCGGCGGGCCTGACAGATAGGGTGAGCGATAAGGCTAGGCAGCAACAAGGCGGTCCCTTAAGCCGCATCTTGGTCGATGACGGCGACACATGCAATTTTCCAGACATGCGATGCGGTTCCCGACCAGCGGGACGGATGCCGCGGCGAGCATGCTGCATTCGCTCAGTCACCCGCCGCCATTTTCCGTCGAGTTTGCGCTTGTTCGTCCAGCAGTGGAGCACGCTCGAGAAGTTCGTGGTGGATGTGAAACATGCACCTGCATGGCACGCGGATTTTTACCTGACGTATTTACCATTGCCATGCTGTCTCACGATGCAATCTCGCGAGGAATTGCCCAGTCTAAGTCATCTGTGACGGCCACAGAGAAATTGCAGGCTTCTGTGTACTGCCGGCAGTTTCAGCGCACGAGCGGTATCTATCCTTTTCCAGCAACCGGAGCTTTTATTTTTTGACCACGAGTCAGTCCTTGCCCCACCTTATCGATGCCTCGTTCGATGTCGCCTATAACTGCATCAGCGAGGCCTTCGCCGGTTTCGAGGCGCTTGTTCAACCGAATAACCAGACTATACGAACCTCGCTTTCCGAGCAGCGCGCGGTGGCGGACGCAGCGCTTTCCGCAGAGACATTTTCAGAAGTGATTGATCTTTCGACTTGGCAACTCTCCGCCGCTGTCACGAAAACTTTTGCATACTGGCGGCACGTGGAATACATATCTGTCCAAATGGGAATCCACGTTGTCTCGGCAGCGCACGAGCGTCTGAAATCCCGCTTCAGACCATGGCAGGGAGTCTCCACGTCGCGAATTCCCGCTTGACGCCTAACAGCACCTGGCCTTAAGTTTGCCGCCCGGATCGCAACTGGCGGTTGACAACGCGAGGGGCCGTGACATAGTCGACAGCGTCGGCAATCCAGTCTCGTGAGACCCCGCTGGCAGCGACCATCGCCCAAGGGTAACGAGCCTTTCAATCATGGGCGGTTCGCGGAGCAGGCATGGTCCAACTCCGAGCGGTTTGCAGCGCTTGCTTTGTTTGGGACAGGCATGTGATATCGGTGCCCCCTCCAGCCCTTCGCCAGCGCTCTATGGCTCTAGGCGAATCGCTGGTGCCTGTCACCACCCTGTATATTCCTACCGGTGGGCACTGCACGGAATCATATTGGGTTTTTCCATTGGACTTGTGCAATCCCATGTCTTCTCGGGCAGCCTTGCGTCGTTAGAAGGACATTGCAGTCGGATGCGAGTCCTAGGCGCTCCCGGGAGCGCCGTACTGCGGGCGCCCACCGTGTATTATGTGCTCCTGTTCACGTCGACACTAATTAGGAGCGGACTTTGAGCGAACAAACTGAACTGTCAGCCATCCTCGAGAAAGACGAGGGAGCCGTTCTGAAGGCATGGGTTGCAGGTCAACTGGCGGGCGGAATCCGCCAGGGCGTCATCTCTGAGGCCGATATCCGCGAATCATCGCGGGCCTTTCTCACTCTGTTTGCACGTGCAATCAAAGCCAGCTATGACGAGCAACTCGTCGGCGAAGCATGGGAGCCGATCCGCTCGCACCTGACAACGCTGTCAAGAGAGCGGGTTATTCAGGGTTTTTCCCCGGTCGAAACGGCGACTTTCATTCTGTCCTTGAAAAAGCCGTTGTTCGACGCGCTGCGTAAAGCGCTTGGCAAGAACGCCGAACTGCTTTCCGAAGAGTTCTGGAAACTCACGCAGACGCTGGACAACCTTGGGCTGCTTACTACCGAAGCCTACCAGGCAAGCCGTCAGCAGATCATTGAGCGCCAGCAGCAGGAACTGCTCGACCTGACCACGCCCGTGGTTCGGCTGTGGGATTCGATCGTTGCATTGCCGCTAATCGGCACGCTCGACAGCGAACGCACCCAAGTCGTCATGGAAAGCCTCCTCGATTCCATCGTCGAGAACGAAGCAGCGATCGCCATCATCGATATCACCGGCGTGCCTACGGTGGATACGCTGGTCGCGCAGCACTTGCTGAAGACCGTCGCGGCGGCACGGCTCATGGGCGCGGAATGCATCATCAGCGGCATCCGTCCGCAAATTGCGCAGACTATCGTTCATCTGGGCGTGGATCTTGGCGATGTGGTCACCAAGGCAACGCTTGCCGAGGCGTTGAAGGTCGCCTTGCGGCGCGTGGGCATGACCGTTGCCAAGATCTCCGCCGTCAAGCAGGACAACTGAGATGGAGCAAATTCCGGTTCTCAAGCTCGGGGAGTTTCTGCTTGTTTCGATTCAGGTCGAACTGCATGACGAGCTGGTCCTGGGCTTGCAGGATGATCTGACGTCGCGGATTGAGCGCACCCGTGCGAAAGGTGTGCTGATCGATATTTCCGCGCTGGAAATCGTCGATTCGTTCATTGGCCGAACTCTGGGACATATAGCCGCGATGGCACGAGTAATGGACGCAACGACCGTGCTGGTCGGTATGCGTCCTGCCGTTGCGATCACCCTCGTTGAACTCGGCATGTCCCTCCACGGTATTCGTACTGCGCTTGACGTCGACAAAGGCATGGCCTTGCTGCGCAAATCGCTGGATGACGCGGGAGAGTCCCCATCATTTCCCTAAGCGAAGTCACTCTGGACATTCGCTCAGCCGATCAGGTCAACCTGGCTCGCAAGACGGTTCAGGATTGGGCAACACGGCTGGCGTTCGGCACGCTCGACAGAACCAAGTTCGTGACGGCGGCGAGTGAACTCGCACGCAATACGCTTGTGCATGGCGGCGGTGGAACGCTCACGATTTCTGAAATCGAGCGCGCGGGACGTATGGGTATCAAGCTCGTATTCGAAGATGCCGGACCGGGTATTCCGGATATCGAGCAGGCACTTCAGGATGGTTTCAGTACTGCGAAGAGCATGGGATTGGGACTGGGCGGTGCACGCCGGCTTGTGAACGAGTTCGACATCTCGTCGGCAGTGGGCGTGGGGACGAAAGTGAGCATTATTCAATGGAAACGACGCTAAGTCTGGCCGACAAGAGCGGCATTGCGGACGCGCGCAGACGTGCAATGCAGATGGCGCAAAGCCTGGGACTCGCTGAGCGGCTCCAGGCGGATGCGGCTTTGATTGTGACCGAGGTCGCGACCAACATCATCAAATATGCCGGTCATGGCGAGATCATTCTGAAAGGAAGCGACGAGGGCGGAGTAAGCAGTCTCGACGTCATCGCACTCGACCGCGGCCCCGGCATCGCCAATCTCGGCGCGGCCTGCTCGGACGGGTTTTCCACGGGGGGCAGCCTTGGAGCGGGGCTTGGCACCATCGCGCGTCATTCCACGCTGTTCGACATTTATTCGGTCGCCGGTGCGGGTACTGCGGTCATGGCGCGCATCGGCGAGGCGCCTGCGCCCAACCGCCCACCGTTTCTGATCGGCGCCAGGTCCACACCGAAACTCGGTCAGGACGTAAGCGGCGACGCCTGGGCCGTGCGCTTTGCCCCCGACATGCTCTGGGTAGCTTTGCTCGACGGCCTCGGCCACGGGCCGCTCGCGGCAGAAGCTTCACGCAAGGCAGTCAACATTTTCATGGATGCCAATTCTGGCATCACGCCCGCCGACCTTCTGCGGAACGTTCACCTGGGCATCAAATCGACGCGCGGTGCCGTGATGGCGCTCGCGAAATTCGAGCCTGTGAACGCGACCCTTTCGTTTGCCGGCGTCGGCAATATCGTGAGCATTGTCAGCAGTGGCGATGGCACGCAGCACCTGCTCTCCACCGACGGGACCGTCGGCTACAACATGCGTGCGGTGCGCCCGACGCAAACCGCGTGGCAGCAAGGCAGCGTATTCATTGCCACGACCGACGGCGTATCGACGCGATGGAACCTGAACCGTCACCCCGGACTATTGAGCCGGCATCCGAGCCTGATAGCCAGCGTGTTGCATCGTGACTTCGCGCGCGATGCGGACGACGCTACGATCGTAGTCGTAAAGGCGCTTTGATATGCGACATCGAATTCTCGCGACGCCGGTCAGCTCCAACCTCAGTCTCGTTGCGGTGCGCGACCGTTCGCGTCAGATCGGCGAGCTGTTCGGGCTCGACAACCTGCAACGCACGCGATTCATCACTGCCGTCTCCGAAATCGCGCGCAATGCAGTGCAATTCGCGGGCGGCGGCATCCTGACTTTTTTCGTTGGTGACGCCACCGATTCGGCCGACACGCAGTGTGTCGTCGCCCAGATCAGCGATAAAGGTCCGGGTATCGCCAATCTGGATGCGGTGATGCTTGAGGCGATTCACAGGCCGGGCGAGCAGGGTGTGGGCATATCGGGCAGCCGAAGGATGGCGGATGGCTTTTTCATCCAGTCGCAAGCAGGCGGGGGCACCACGGTCACCCTGGAAATGTTCCTACCGCGCGGAACACCACGGCTTACAGTGCGCGAGCTTGGCAACCTGGTTGAACAGCTCACACGACGCAAGCCACAGAGCCCCGTAGAGGAGCTTGAAAAGCAGAACCGGGAGATGCTGCTCGCGCTTGAGGAACTACGCCGCAAGCGTTCCGAACTCGAAGATGCGGATGTGCGCAAAAACGAATTTCTCGCGATGCTGGCGCATGAACTGCGCAATCCGCTGGCGGCGATTTCTCTTGCACTCGAACTGGAAGCGCGGACCGCTGAGGGTCGTCCGGAGAAGACGTTGGCCGTGATCGGACGCCAGACCGCGCAACTGTCGCGGATGGTTGAAGATCTGCTCGACGTGTCGCGGCTCACGCGCGGCAAGGTTGAGCTGCACACTGAAGTCGTACGCGTGGATACGCTGATCGATGGCGGCGTCGAAATGGCCGCTGCCGAGATCCGGCGTCGTGGGCATAAAGTGAAAATCTCGTATCCGGCTGAGCCGGTTTTAGTTCGCGTCGACGTCGCCCGGTTCAAGCAGGTCTTCAACAATATCGTTCACAACGCGGCACGCTACACGTCACAGCCGGACACGATCGACATCTCGGTGACGAGCACGGCAAACGAGGTAAGCGTCGCGATCACGGATCGCGGTGTCGGAATCGATCCTGCGATGCTGCCGCGTGTGTTCGATCTGTTTGCCCAGGCCGGTGCCGGTATCGGCAGGCAGGATGCGGGACTAGGTATCGGACTTACTGTAGTTCTGCGGCTCGTACAGGATCACGGCGGGGCGGTGCGGGCTTATAGCGAGGGTGTCGGTAAAGGAACGCGGATAGTGGTGACGCTGCCCGTCGTGCACGAGGAACTGGCGCTCAGCGAGCCGGAGCTGATTGTCGACACTATCGTACCCGGCGCGGGACACAGGATTCTGCTGGTAGACGACAATCGCGACTCTGCCGATGCACTTGCCGACTTGCTGGGCATGTATGGTCATGAGTGCCGTGTTGCCTACGATGGCCGCTCGGCTATCGACATAGCGGAAGCTTTCGCGCCGACAATTGGCGTTGTCGATCTTGGCTTACCCGATATGCCTGGCTTCGACGTGGCGAAAGCGCTGCTTGCCCGGCATGGAGCCGTGCAACTCACCCTGGTGGCGTTAAGCGGATACTCTGCGGCGTCGTACCAGATTGAAGCTCATGCAGCGGGATTTACCCGCTTCTTCGTGAAGCCGGTCGCCATCGAGGAACTGGTCGAATACCTGGCGTCGAGATAACCGGCCCGAGCAGCGAACGTCCACACGAACGCGCGCCGTGGCGCGTCAGTTGGGGGTGGTCCTGCTGTCTGCCCGGCACGCCTCATCGGGCTGGAGTGCTGACGTGGATCTGTTCACACATTTGGCAGGCCTCAGAGGCACATGGTTGACCGTCCCTAAGCGAAGGTACAGCCGCTGCGCAAGTTCCGGCACCAGCGGCGGCAGACGCAGGGAACGGCAGATTGCCGCCATATTGTCACGGTAGCCAAGGACCTGAACGGCAACGGAAATCTGGGTGTTGATTTTCACGGAGTCTTAACCCACCGTTGATGCCACCTGGACGCTCGTCAGTTGCCAGGTCACGGCCGATCCGGTCGTCGATCTAACAGGTGGCTAGCAAGGGCGGCTTCTGGTCGCCGCTGCGGGAGGATTTTATTGTGACTTGCGTGGTTGCTGGTTTAATCGGCGCATCGAGCCACCAGGCCGGTCACCGCGGATGAGGCTGTAGCCGCCGGTGTGAAAGGCTAGACCGCCGCGTTTTGATCTGGACGTATTGTCCCGACATCCGGGCTGATCGCCTACTCCGACGTGTCGGTCAAATCAGGCCTGAGTTCCGCCTCAATCTGGTCGATGGACGGTAGACCGCCATTAAGCGGCTCAGGCACATGCCGCAGAAGCTGATATTCAGCGACGCCATCGGCTTGTTTACACCGCGTAATGCATATTCGGCTAACAGCCGGTTCTTTTCCTTGCAAAGTAACAGGCCAATGGTCGGCTGGTCCTCGGGCGCCTTGACCTGCGCATCGATCGCAGACAGGTAGAAATTGAGTTGGCCTGCATACTCAGGCTTGAACGGCGTCGTTTTCAGTTCAACGACGATGTAGCAACGCAGCTTGAGATGGAAAAAAAGCAGGTCGACGAAAAACTCGTCGCCGCCAACCTCCAGTCGGTACTGGCGTGCAACAAACGCAAAGCCGGCGCCGAGTTCGAGGAGAAAGCGCGTGATGTGTTGGGTAAGCGCGCGCTCGATGTCTCGTTCCTGAGCGTCCTCCGCGAGGCCGAGAAAATCGAAGATGTAGGGATCCTTAAGCGCTTCGCGTGCCAGATCTGACTGCAGTGGCGGCAACCGCTGCGCGAAATTCGTCACGGCATTTCCGGTACGTGCATGGGCGGCCGTCTCAATCTGCATGGTCAGCACACTGCGCGACCAGCCGTGCTCAAGCGACTTTTCGGCATACCAGAGCCGCTGGGCGCCATCGTCGAGCTTGTCAAGCAGGGTCACGACGTGGGACCAAGGCAATTGTGCAACGGGCTGTTGCACAAATTCCGACTGCGGGAATGCCTGTGCCAGCGCGCGCATGTACTTAAGGTTACGGGGCGAGAAGCCCCGCATGTCGGGAAACGCTGCCTTCAGATCGCGCGCGAGCCGGTCGACGACGCCAGTTCCCCAGCCTTGACGCTGCTGCCTGTCGAGGATATCGCGGCCGATCTGCCAGTACAACGTGACGAGCTCGCGATTCGCGCTGGCCATGGCGCGCTGGCGGGCGCGCTCGACGCGCTCCTTGAGCTCGGCAAGCCAGTGGCGGTAATCCTCAGCCCATGCTGGAGAATTCATGTCCTTGGTCATGCGTTGGATCAGTTGGGTGCGAAAAAGGATCGCATTTGAACGAGGTTATCGTGCCGGCGCGGCTTTAACTAGCTCACGAGCCGTCGCGACGCCAAGTATACCATCGCACCCTGAATTTAAAGTTGATAACTTTACTTATGTCAAATTAGGCGCGCGACGTGCGAAGACGTTGTCGGATTGACGGGCGATAAGCGAAATCCGCTTCTCGAACAGAGTTTCCGCGGCTAAGGGCCACGTCGCCATCCTTTCTATAACATGCGTCACAGAACCGAGATGCGTTTGGCATAACAGTATGTACTAGTGGTCATCCTTGCGCGAAAAGCTCGGTGACGGCAGATGACCGCATCGTAGTCCCCCGCCCGGGAAGGTGCCCGGCATGACCATCCTTGAGTTGCTGGAGTCTGCGGCTTTATCTGGAAAATCGTTCAAGCGATTTATAATGTCCGACGGATAATCTAAGTTTTCCGAGGTCTTTATGGCGCCCAAGACATCTTCCGAGGAGTTGTTTCGATCTGCCAGAGCAGTTGACCATGGCTGTGTCGACGCCATCCGGGCGTGCGCCGCCATGATGGACGCAGCAGAGTCGATTGGCGCATACCCTGAGCTGTGCGCCATACGCGAGGCGATTGTGCGCCTGCACCTCGTTGCCTCAGGAGTACTCAAAGAGACGAGCGGTACGCGTCAAATCTGATGGAAAGCCCATCGAGTGGCAGCGCAGCAAAGGGCGACGAGGTTCGCGCTGAGCTACTATGCTATCTCGTCGCAGCGCAACTCCTTGCGCGTGCCCGCACGCGCCATTGGCTACGGACCGATCACCTTGTCGAATCGATCCGAATCTGGACAACTGCGCGCCGCGATTTTTGCTCCGTATTCGAACGGATAAGTATCGGCCATATGTCTGTGAGAGTCGCCGAAAGCGTTCTGCCCACACCCGGATTACAGGATCTACGCATTCTATCGAGCATGTTTACCCGTGCCTGGCAAATAGACCTGCAATCTCCCATTGCCAAAAGTCTGCTGAGTATATGTGCCTGCAAACTGGTAGCGCATGACCTAAGCCGGCCGGGCGTTCAGAAGCGGCTCAGGCAGTTGGACCGTTACCTAGGCGTGCTACCGACACGGTATAGCCAAGGGATCGCGATTGAGCAGGCCGTGCGAGCGATCCGACGGGCGCAGGGCAAAAAAAATCCGGAAGACATCGCACCCGGCACCCCGGTCTGGGACGCCGTGATGGATGACTTTCTGTTGGATCTCTATCAGGCAAAGGCCAGCGGTCGTTCGGGTGGCCCTTAGTAAAGAAGTGCTGTTGGCCCCACTCACTCCGATATGAACACCGTCGCCGTTGGCAATGAACGGTTTAGCGAATGCGTCAGGGCGTGTCATGAGTCTTTGACAGAGGTGGACAAACGAGCCAGACAGGCCGAACGACCGGGATGCAATTGCGGCGGCAAACAAGACGCATCGCGATCTCGAGTTGCATCAATCGCATGAAAGAGAATTACCAATTAGATTGTACGAGCGGGATGCCGGCGAGTGCGAGGCTTCGGCCATTTCAACGGAGAAAGCACTGAGGGCGCCAGTTCCGCCTGAATGTGAGGGGAATACGAGATTTCCTGCAGGTGCCTCTCCCGATTTGCGAGTAAAGCACATAGGTCGGCGGCAGACAACGCCACCAGAGGCCACCTCCCCAAGCCCCTGGAATGCCGCGCCTGAAAGTAGTTGCCGTCCGTATGCAGGAAGCGTCGAGATCGCGGCGGTCGTCACAGCGTCGGCCGCCCCGCGCCTTCGCCTGCTGGTACAGCCGTTGCTCGCTCCTTGGGGCCGATGCAGCATCAGGTTGCACGCCTGATGCGCAGGTTGGCCACCACTCAGGAGAGTCAAATGAGAGCACTTCGCTGGCATGGAAAGCACGATATTCGATGCGACACGGTCCCCGATCCAGTTATCGAAGAAGGCCGCGACGCGATCATCAAGGTATCAACCTGCGCAATCTGCGGATCAGACCTGCATCTCTTCGACGGATTCATGCCGACCATGGAAAGCGGCGATATTATGGGTCACGAATTTATGGGTGAAGTGGTCGAGGTCGGCAAGGAAAATACCAAGCTTAAAGTGGGCGACCGTGTCGTGGTGCCCTTTACAATTTTTTGCGGCGAATGCGAGCAATGCAAGCGCGGCAATTTCTCCGTATGCGAACGCAGCAACCGAAACCGGGAAAAAGCCGACAAGGTTTTTGGTCACACGACCGCCGGGCTATTCGGTTATTCGCACCTAACCGGCGGATATCCCGGCGGACAGGCCGAATATGTCCGCGTGCCGATGGCCGACAGCACCCACGTAAAGATCCCCGATGGACTTACCGACGAGCAGGTCCTTTTTCTCGGCGACATCTTTCCGACGGGCTGGCAAGCCGCAGTAAATTGTGACATCGAGCCATCCGATACGGTCGCGATCTGGGGAGCGGGCCCAGTAGGCCAGATGGCAATCCGCAGCGCCGTGCTGCTGGGGGCCAAACAGGTTGTGGTTATTGACCGTGTTCCGGAGCGGCTCGCCATGGCGCGGGCTGGTGGCGCAATCACGATCAACTTCGACGACGAAAGTGTGCTGGACCGCCTCAAGGAGCTAACTAACGGAAAGGGGCCGGAAAAATGCATCGATGCCGTCGGCATGGAGTCGCACGCAACACGCTCTTTCGATGCGGTGTACGACCGCGTAAAACAGGCGGTGATGCTTGAGACCGACCGTCCCCATGTGCTTCGCGAAATGATCTACGTCTGCCGCCCGGCCGGGACCCTGTCGGTGCCGGGGGTCTATGGCGGTCTAATTGACAAGATCCCGTTTGGCGCGTCGATGAATAAGGGGCTCACCTGGAAAATGGGCCAGACCCATGTCAATCGATGGACTGACGATCTGCTGAAGCGGATCGAGGAAGGTCAGATCGATCCGTCCTTCGTAATTACCCATACGGTGTCACTGGAAGATGGACCTCGCATGTACAAGACTTTTCGCGACAAAGAAGACGGCTGCATTAAAGTCGTGCTGAAACCTTGACGCAGCTCCCGAGCGTTGAATGTCGAGGCCTCCGCTGCGCCGCACGTTAGATAAGCGACGGGAAACGCGTCAGGGCTGCAAAGTCATTGGCGCTTGCCCGGGTAATCGCATGTGGGCACCGGCTGCATTTTTCCATTCAAGGTAAGAAGAGCCTTAAAAACCGTTCCAGTCAGGTTTCAGGGGGAGCTGTGCACATCGACTCCCCCCTTTTACCAACTTGCGACTAGCCTGCGGCCACTTCAATGCGTCGCGGCCGAGCCTCTTCGCGGCGTGGGATCAGCAGCCTTAATACACCATCCTTAAGGTTCGCCTCAATCTTCGCCGTATCGAACTCTGGTCCGAGTGTGAATGAACGCGCAAAATCCGGCGCGCGAACCTCAGCATGCAACAGTCGAAGTCCCTCCCGGGTCGGGACGCTCGCAGAGGCCTCGATGCGCAGGTTGCCATCCAGCACCCTGATTTCCAGGCGATCCCGCGTCACGCCCGGCAGATCGGCCCATAGCGTCACGCCGCGCGTGTCCTCAATAACGTCCACGGCCGGACTAACTGCGAGGCGCTTTTCGGCCCGCGCCGTCTCTGTGCGGTTCGCCGCCCCTAATTTGGTTTGCGTAAGTTGAGTCGTGTCGCTCATGATCAGCTCTCCGTTAATCTCTGTCACTGGACAGTGATAGCCCGAGGTTTCGAGGACTCCCGCTTGCCAACCGTAATGCTCAGGCAGCCATTAAGGTAACGGGCCTCGACGCGATCAGGATCCGCATGCTCGGGAAGCTCGATTACCCGACGGAACTGGCCACTGAATCGTTCCCGCGCATAGTGTCGCGACGCCTCACCGGCCTCGCGAGCGTCGGCTAGCCGTTCACCGGCAATGGTCAACAGCCCCTTGTCGATGGACACGTCCAGTTGCGCCGGGTCGACGCCTGGTGCAAAGGCGACGATCTCGATGGTGTCATCCGTCGTCCCTATATTGACCTGCGGGAAGGCCGACAAACGGTCGGTCCGGATGCTGGATGGATTTCCGCTGAACAGCGCCGCCATCTGCTGATGCAGACGATCGAGCTGACTGAACAGATCGGTCGTGAAGTAGAGATCACTCATGGTCGTTTCCTCGAAAAAGCGCGATGGAGGAGACGGACAGGCTATGCGCTCCATCCGTCAATCCACTGCGGACAACAAATCGAAACACGCAATGCGCGGCGATCGACTCGCGCAGCTGCCGGAGCGAAATGAAAAATAGACGTTGCCACAGGAATTTCAAGGGTGCCGCGAAAAAATTTTTGCGTCTTGAAAGATGCGGGTTTCGACCTTACTCTCCGCGTCAATCTGTTTGCGGGAGATAACAATGGACTTCGACTCAGACTGGATGACGCTTGGCAGACATCGGGTGCGTCTGCGCTCGCCGAGAGGTTTTCCGACCGAGCGCATGCGCATGGGACTAGACGTAATGCGTCTTGCCATCGAGAACAATATGAGCGCCCGGGCGCGCCTCGTGGACGTGGCGGTACGCGAAGAGAAAACGTACGAGCTTTCGGTCGGCACAACCTTCGCGGATGACCGGCTATGCGCGTCGCAACTTGAGGCGGCGATCGCGGTCGTGCTCGGGTTGCTGCCAAGGCAGGTGCGCATCATCGTGACGGTGGTCACGCAGGACGAAGTCGATCTTCACTTCGGCGCCTACGAGAGAATGCTGGCCGAGAAAATCGCCGGTCTGCCACCTCTCGAACGCCAAACGTCGCCTTCATGAGCGGGAGCAGGTGATCGGTGCGACCGGATTCGGCAGCCAGTGCAGAACGGACGGGCCGCACCTCAACTCTTCCCGACGATTTTCGAGCGCCAGTTCTGATGTGCGGTCCCTCGACAAAGTCTGGCCGGCTTCGAACGTCGCGCCCTTACCTGAGCGACGGCGCCTACCGCAAGGCGTTGACAGTCAACGACGGTCGCATTTGCAGTAGGGTTCACTGTTAATTCAAGGACCCGCTCTGGATCATCTGCTGATGGAGACGATTGATAGTCTCCACGGCATCGTTACCCCGCCCCATGCCGGAGACTAGAATCTCGGAGGTGCGAGTGAACCGATGAGCAATCCGGAGCTTATAGGACTTGAATAACCAGCTTCCCATAGACTGATAGAACACTGCACCCTCGATGTCACGCCACTTCACGCCACGGATCCCCTTGTTCCAAGGCAAAACACCCGAATGAAGCCACACTCCCGCATCATCACAATACAGTTCGACATTGCGGATCTCCAAAATGCGGTAGCCGCTAATGCCGGTGATAGCAACCAGTAAAATGATCCCTGCAAGAGCCGACCAGCCAAAAACTGCCGAACTGATTCGCAACCCAACGAAAGCGAACAGGACAACGCTCACGTATGCGGTCCATGATTTTCTTGCGAGCGTTCGCGGTCCTGCTTCGATTATTTGCATTCCTGCCTGATCCATAGGTTTTCCTCGATTGTCGGTTTGTCGGGACGTCGTTGACGACGTCACGTCGCCTCTCTTATCGGCGTTTTCCGACGGAAATTGAGGGGGAGAATTCTATGTGTCGCAACGGTTCGTTCCGCCCCTGCTGGCGAAACCTCTCTGAGAGACCGCTCCTGCGGGCATTGCGTAGCGTCCGCAGAGGCACCGACCCGGTCACCCGCGTTGTGCGTCTCGCGGACCGCCGTTATCTGATGCGACCCGGCCGAAGACCAAAATTTGCACGCCAAACTGGGCGCCGGACCTATGCGCGACGCGGAATGAGACACCGACAACATTTTTGAGCAGGCTCGAATATTGCTACGGCCGAGTTGATGGGCCGCAGATTGCCGGCGTTCTGTGAAGTGACATCGCACGCCATTTACTTCTCTCTGGAGGACTTATGGAAGTTCCGCGAAACAGGCAGCCGACCGACCGCCTGGATTCCGTCCCCGACGCCTCTAGCCCGGCGTTTGCGTCGCGGCATCCGGTTACCATGGCGTTTGACAAGTTTGCCGCTGCGGTCACCCGCTGGGCCGGGTCACCCATCGCTTTCGGTGCTGCGGTTATGTCCGTTCTTGCGTGGCTCGTCTGCGGGCCGCTTTTTGCCTTCTCGGAGAACTGGCAACTGGTCATTAACACGGGCACGACGATCATTACTTTTCTCATGGTTTTTCTCATCCAGCAAAGCCAGAACAAGGATAGTGTCGCCTTGCACCTGAAACTGAACGAATTGCTTGCGTCGAACCGTGCGGCGAGCAACCAGTTGATCGGGATCGAAGACGCGTCTGAGGACGACCTGCGCCGCATCGCAGCGGCATACCTCAGGCTCGTGAAAGAGGCCGGCCAAACGAGCCTGTCCAGAACTGCTGCCGGGTGGCTCAGGCAGCCTGGAGCATTGTACTGCCGCTCCGCTGGGGGCATCCTCAGGCAAGGACGTGCCCTCTCCTTCCCAACGCGAGGCCTGCAATCTTGCGAATACCACGAATGTCACCGGAGCTTCGTCGGTTGCCTCGATCGACCTGCCGAAGACGAGCCCGCGAACCCCATCCGGTATGCGACCGGGGTGGGCGTTGCCGGTACAAGCACTCCATTAGCAAAGACGCGTGCGCCGATCGGTCCTCGTCCCGACCGGCGCGTGAGTGACCGTTCAATTCGCACGGGCGGGTTTGAAATAGTGAGATGCTGTCGGTCGGCTAAATTGACCGCTTTCGTGGCGTGAAGAGTGGAGCGTGAGGCTCTGAGACACTCGCTATTGCGTGTTTGAATATCACAAGTACGCCGTGCGGCGACTGCAGAAAAATGGTGTAGCGGTCCGAAAAAACGATCTTACCCGTCAGCCGTATGCCACTGATCAAAAAGATCCACACAAGTCGTCCGCCGGCTCGGCGCAGAAACTGGGTCTGGGTGTCGGTATCGGTGTCGGGTGGAACTTCGGACATACGGATCAACCTTGCATGACAGTCGAACGAGCGGGCGCGTATCGCGTTCGTCGCATGACGGCGGAATCTTACTCAACAGCAAGACTACCTATCTGAATTACCTTCCCGGAAGCTTAACCCTGCACATTATGTTCGGTCCCGAACATAACTCACCGGCCCCGCAACAAGGTGCGAGCAACACTCCGAGAACGCGAGAGCGCGACATCCATGCGGCGGGCCACCGTGCAGTTTCAATTTTCGAAGGGTCGGACCGGACACTCGGCTTGCATCAGGCCGGCGATGCTACGGGAGCCGAGGACGGATGCCCCCGGCCTGCCGCTCTTTCGACCGTCAGGAGTGCCGTACGCTCAACGCCACCCGGACACTGCCCCCGGCGAGACCGACGAAAATGATGAAAATGACGAGAGCGAAACGCGCATATGAATGCAGAGGGCCTCGCCCGATTGCATGAGTGATCGCCCTTACCGGCTTCACTTCTTCGACAATAGCGAATTTTCAAAACAGGCCAGCAATGCTGCCGGACCCGGATAGACTGCAACACATCCGCCCTCTCGCAGGCTATCCTCAGAAAAGCCCCCACACAGCACGCCGATCGTCCGGATACCCGCCCGACCTGCTGACTGGGCATCGTACGGCGTGTCACCGATGGCAAACGAGTTTGCTGCTTTCACTCCGAGCTTGTCGATAGCCACGGCGAATATGTCGGGTGCGGGTTTTGATCGGCTCGCATCGTCCGCCGAAGTGCGCTCGTCCACCAGGTCGGCGATGTCAGCACCCTTGAGGTAAGCCTCCAGCTCGGCAGGCTTCGCGGATGAGGCCACCCCCACCCAGATGCCAGCTCTCCGTAACCGCCGAAGCAGCTCGGGCACGCCGGAGAACGGGCGAACCATAGGAAGATATTCAGACCGGAACCGTGCGCCACGCCAGGCTTCCAGTTCTTCGCCGTGGTCGGCACGCTCTGCGGCAGTCAGAAACACGGGCAGCAGCTGGTCGCCGCCTTTGCCAATCTGGGACCGAGCCTGGTTGAACGTAACGTCATGCCCAAATCGGGCAAATGCTTCCTGCCACGCAAGCGCATGGAGGTCTACGGAATCGACAAGTGTTCCGTCGATATCAAATATGGCTGCGATGTCCATGATAGCCTCTGTAAGGTTGTCTACCGCCCGACCGATAAACCCCTGAAGGAATTGCGCATCGCCCGATTGTCGCGGGCAACGACTTTAACGAACCGTGCGAATCGCTCTGGCGACATCGGAAAGACGATACGGTTTATGGACGAATACAAACTCGGCAATTTCGCCGTGCTCGCGACGTAAAGTAGCGAGAGGATAGGCAGAAGTCAGCACGATCCGAAGCGACGGATAAAGTTTTTTTACCTCACGTGCAAACTGGACGCCATTCATACCTTCGGGCAGGACGATGTCGCTAAATACAATATCGATGTCGGCGCGCCCAGCGAGCAGCCGAAGCGCCTGTGTCGCGTCGCTGGCCGTTAGCACCTCATATCCGATGCTGCGAAACATTTCGGCCGCCGCCTGCAGAAGGTCAGGTTCATCTTCGACCAGCAGAAGCGTTTCACTTGAAAGTCCGGCGTGGTGATCAGTCGCATCAGCTGATTCCGTCATCACGAGCGGAAGATAAAGATCAATGGTGGTGCCCACATTTTCCTGACTGGCAATGGCTATCTCACCACCCGACTGGGTGATAAAGCCGTAGACCTGACTGAGTCCAAGGCCTGTACCCTTTCCCGGCTCCTTTGTGGTGAAGAATGGTTCCAGCGCACGGCCTGCAACCTCGGCGGGCATCCCTTGCCCATTATCACTGACCGACACACGCGCATACCGGCCTTCCTGCAGCGTGCCGATCGCTCCTTTGCCCAATTCAACGACTTCCGAGCGGATGCGGATCTGGCCGCCCGCCGGGAGGGCGTCCCGAGCGTTGACCACAAGGTTCAGAAGTGCTGCCTCAAAACGCGGCCCGTCGACCAGCACGTTCATCTCATCCTGGCCGAGTTGAAGTTCGATCGCTACGCTTCGGTCCACGGCCCGACGCAGCATCGGCTCAAAATCGCGGATAAGCGTGTTGACATCGTAACGCTCCTCCCGGAGCGGCTGCTGTCTGGCAAACGAGAGCAACTGTTGGGTGAGCGAAGCCCCCCTGTCCACCGCGCGTTGCATGCTCTGGATCATTTTCGCGTCGAGGTGCGTGCGCGACTGCGTCGAAAGCACCTGGAGCCCGTTTGATACCACGGCCAGGAGGTTGTCAAAGTCGTGTGCAATACCGCCGGTCAACTGTCCGATGGCCTCGAGCTTCTGCGACTGGAATAACGCGAGATTCGCCCGCTCCATTGCAGCGGCTGCCTCCTTGCGCTCGGTGATATCGCGCGTGATCTTTGCGAAGCCGACCAGGTGTCCGTCCGGGTCCCTGATGGCGTCAATCACCACGTGAGCCCAGAATCGCGCGCCATCCTTCCGGACGCGCCAACCTTCCGCCTCGAACTTTCCAATCGCGGCAGCGGTGGCGAGAGCGCGGTCTGCTACCCCGGCCAGGCGGTCCTCCTCCGTGTAGAAGATGGAAAAATGCTGGCCGATAATTTCTTTGGCAGAGTAACCCTTGAACCTTTGAGCGCCAGTGTTCCAGCTAACAACCACGCCAGCGGGGTTTAGCATATAGATTGCGTAATCCTTCACGCTTGTAACAAGCAGCTCAAAGCGTTGGGCGTCGCTCAGTCCGTGAGTCCTGTCTGATGGCTGGTTCATAAGATATTCGACAATAGAAAATGCGCGGTGCGGAAACAGACTTCCAGCCGTAACCGGAAAGCCTGCTTTCAAGCACGGGGCGTGCCGCTTGTTTTCCTCAGCCCGTGGCGGGCAATCGACGAACGATGAAGGACGGCCTACATTGTCCGCCAGCCTGACTGACGCCCAGATCAATCGCTGGAGTGCAGGCCATCTGGCCGGCCGTTCTTACCCGGGAGCATTTCAGGTAGACTTTTGTTTTCCGAGGGGCCGTCGCGAGCCTGACTGCCCATGCTTGGGCGGCAATCACACGCTCCCGTTCGTTCGCAATTCTCCATCATCATGGACTCAGGCAAAAATGGACAATACGCTTACGCGGCTAAAAAGCGAGGTTCCCGGCCTCGACGACATCTGCGGTGGCGGCCTGGTGGCAGGGTCGTCGTACATTTTTCAGGGGCGTCCCGGCGCGGGCAAAACAATCCTCGCGAACCAGATCGCCTTCGCACAGGCGCGCGAGCGGCGCAAGGTGCTGTACGTTACCCTTCTTGCCGAATCGCATGACCGGCTTTTCCAGTCCCTCTCCACACTCGACTTTTACGACGCCGCCCTCCTCGGGCATGAGATCACGTACATCAGCCTTTTCAAGACGCTCCGGGAGGAAGGCCTTCCTGCACTGGTCGCGACATTACGCGGCGAACTGGTGCGTCTTGGTGCCAGCATGCTGGTGCTGGACGGCCTTCTTAACGCCCGGGAGATCGGCCAGACCAACCTCGACGTCAAGACGTTTGTTGCCGAACTGCAAGGGCATGCGGCATTCACCGGGTGCACGGTCCTGTTCCTGACCAGCGCCAGAATCGATGACTCCAGCCCGGAACACACGATGGTCGACGGCGTCCTCCAGCTCGAGGAAGGCCTGTTTGCCTCCCGCACGGTGCGGCGGATCCGGGTGGCGAAATCGCGCGGTAGCAGTGCGCTTGGCGGTCCACATACCTACGAGATCAGCGGTCGCGGTATTGAGATCTTTCCCCGGCTGGAGGCTGCATTGGCCAGGCCATCCGGGTCAGACCGCATCAGCACCAATCGCCTTGGTACAGGTACAGCTGGACTCGATGCGAGGCTTCAGGGCGGGATTCCCGGAAGTTCGGTCACCGCTATAGTGGGTCCGGCGGGCAGCGGTAAAACTACCTTCGGCATTGGATTTCTCCGGCTCGCCTCCACCGCCCAGCCGGCGGTTCATTTCGGATTCTATGAGACGCCGGAACGACTCTGCGCCAAAGCGCGGGCGCTAGACATCGATCTGCCGGCGCTCGTGCGGTCGGGCGCGCTGACGCTCATCTGGCGACCGCTCACGGAAAACCTATTGGACAAACTTGCGTATGACCTGCTCAGGTCAGTGCGCGAGACGCGGGCGCAACGACTTTTCATTGACGGGCTGGCCGGGTTTGAACGCGCGTCGGTAGAACCGCACCGGATGGTCGAGTTTTTCGCCGCCCTGACCAATGAGCTCCGCTCCCTCGGCGTAACAACCGTCTGTACATGGGAGGTGAAGGAACTGTCGGGTCCATGGGTCACCAATCCATCACCGGAAATACTGAGTCAGATCGACAACGTGATCGGAATGCAACATGCGATGAGCGGTGGCGTGATCCGTCGCACGCTGTCGGTTCTCAAGGTGCGCGACAGTCTGTTTGACACGTCGGTTGCAGAAGTCGGAATCTCCGACTCGGGAACCGGGCTGCATGTGATCAGCACCGTCCCCGTAGAGGCGAACCGGAACGCAAATGGCCGTGACGCGGCGGACTGTTAGCCGGAGTCGCCCATGGCTTCACTGATTGTGGTCGATGACGAATCCCTCGTAACCGATTTTCTGTCCTTCCTGCTTGAGCGGGAAGGACACTCGGTTCACGCTGCTGCTCACGGGAAGGAGGCGTTAGAGCTGGTGGGCCGGGTGCGACCAGCGTTGATCATCACTGACCTCATGATGCCCATCATGTCTGGCCTGGAGCTTGCTCGGCAACTCAGGCTTGAGCATGAGGTACGCCCTGTTCCAATCATCCTTTGCAGCGGGGTACCGGACCCGGTAACGGCCGAGGATCGACATCTTTTTACCGCGATCCTTCGCAAACCTTACCCTCCCGCCATCCTCGTCAGTCTCGTAGCGCATCACGCCCGTTAGCGGGCACAGCAGTACCCGGTATGCGGGCCCTGCCTCGTTGCGGAAGCGTATTCGCCGCCTCCGGGCATGAACGATGCCTCGCAGCAGATGACCAGTTAGCCACAGACGATTTATGGGGCAGATACTACTAGTGGATGACGAACCCGAAATGCTCGAAGCGTGGAGTTTCGCGTTAGAGTATTCGGGCTTTATCGTCGAACGGGCGAGCGATGGCCGGGATGCGATCGCGTCGCTGCAGCGGCAGACTCCCGATCTCGTGATTACTGATCTCATGATGCCTGGCATGAACGGGGAGGAGCTATGTCGAGCGATCAGGAGCAATCCTGACTGGGCTGACCTGCCTGTAATCCTCCACAGTTCGGCGCGTGTGACCACCGCGAGCGCGCCAGGGCTTTGGGACGCGGTCATTCGGAAGCCCGCCCAGCTGGAGGTGCTTCTCCATACGATCGAAACCCTCAGGCGGAGATAACAATGGATGGTCACCTCTATCCGCCGGGAGCTGCTAACGCAACGTGCGCAAGAATATTGCGCTTCAGTCGGCGGTCGTCGGAGGCATCATGCAGAAGCGCCTGACCGAAACAGCCGAGCTGTTCCTCCGCCTCGCGGAGCCTCACCTGATCCTCGACGAGCGATTTGAGCCGATACTAGCGAACGCAGCATGGCACGCATGTTTCGGCGGCGCCGGAGCCCAGTCCCCGGCTATGCCGGCGGCCGTGACAGAGTTGGCCGGACCGCACTTGAGCCTGATTGATTCCGTTGCAGGCAATCTGCGGCACGGTAAGACGTGGCGCTCGCCGGTCGTCCGCCTGGACTGCGCGACTCACGAGTCCCCCCGCGAGAATGCGCACTGCTGGCAGGTAGTAGCGTCGCATATTTCCGGCACAGACACGGCAGCGCCGTTGGTCTGTCTGCGGTATGAGGATGCCACTGGCCGTCCGGCTATTGAAGAAGTCGAGGGCCGGAAGAGAGCATGCAATCACGCACGAGGCCGCCTTCATCAGCAACTGCTCGCGCAGCGGGCCGCAGGGAACTCCCAGTTCGAACGTGCTCTGGATCTGGCCGGGCTGGGAGCGTGGGAGATCGATCTGCATACAGAAGAGGTGCGATGCAATGATCAGTGCCTGCGCGATCTGGGTGTTCGCGCCGCTAGCGATATCGAACTCACGCACCTGCTCATTGGACCTGAACAGAAGGGGGCGACCTTCCCATGGATGGAATCAGATAGTTGCCCGTATGAACGGGAGCTGCAGGTTGTCGGCGCGGTAGGAACCCGCTGGATTCTCATTAAAGGGCTGGGATACCCGGATCAAGGAAACGCACTCCGGTCCGTGGCGGGCATTACCCTGGACATCACATCGCGCAAGGTTCACGAGCTGGAGCTGGACGCCCTCGTACAGAACGAACGCTCGGCGAGGCAACGTAGTGAAGCGCTTGCGCGAACGGTGGACCAGTTTGTCGCCGCAGTCAGTCACGAGCTCCGCTCCCCCTTGAACGCAATAATTTCGTGGGGTGAACTTCTTCAGCTCGCGACAGAGCCTACTCACATCGCAAGGGCCGGCGAGGCCATCCGACGCAACGGGCGGCAGCTCGCACACATGGTCGACGATCTGCTCGACAGTGGGGCATTGGCGACAGGAAAACTGTCGATGAACCGCCAGCCGGTGGATCTCGGCGCGCTCGCAGCGCTGGTAGCAGAGGATGTACGCAAAACCGCACAGGGCAAAGGCCTTCATCTGGTCAGCAGCAGTATCGCACCCTGCCGTATCATGGGAGATGAAAGCAGGTTGAAACAGGTCGTCTGGAACCTGCTGGCCAACGCTATCAAATTCACTGACGCAGGCGTCGTCGAGCTGCTGGTCACTGTCCTCGAAGATCGCGCGATACTGTCGGTCCGCGACACCGGGCGGGGCATTGAACCTGAGGCGCTCCCCCTTCTGTTCGACCGGTTCCAGCAGATTGCCCCCCAGTCCAGTGGCCGAGTCGGGGGTCTGGGACTCGGACTGTGGCTCGCAAAACATATCGTCGCCGGACATGAAGGGACTATCACCGCGAAGAGCGAGGGGGCGGGTTGCGGAGCGACCTTCACAGTATCTCTTCCTCTTCTGTAACGGGCTGTAGGTGCGGGCACTGCACGGCGAAACCGAAGTCGGCGGCCGACCGCCGGCAGAGCTGCCTCGACTCTGTCAGAGACCGATATCCTCCTTTCCATGAGGATGTTCGATGCTTGCGTCCGGGCTTGAATCCGGACCAACGACATCGTGCTCCGGCACATACGGCTGCTGCTCAGGGTAGCTCTTCCCCCTTGGCACAAGGGTCTCGTCCATGTTGCCGTGTGGACGCTGCCGAATGATGCCGTCGGACTCTTCCTTGACGTCACCATTGCCAAGCGTCGCACGACGATCGTCAGCACGCTCCACTTGATCAGACGGCCCGCTGTTCATTTCTATCTCCAGACTTCGTTGCTTAACATTGATACTTGAGTGAGCAGGCGCGTTGCCACTACGACCTCCTGCGCCTGCGACCGTGCACTCAGCGATATCGTCAGCCGCCCTACGCCGCCCGCTGCCGCTGCTCTACTTCGCCACCGCAGCTTGCCGACCCGCGCCGAGGTTGGCGCCGGCGACGGAATCTGTATCCAGCGCGGAAGCCGTGCGCGACGCCATCGCGCGGAGCACCGAAACATCCTGCCCGGAGACTCGAACGCTCGCCAGACCATCGCCGCCATCTACAGCAGGTTGGGGGTCCTCAACGAAACCTCAGCCCGGCCCCTCATTCCACCGACCGCGCGGCGCGTCATCGTCGTCCGACATTTTGTAGTACATGTTTGTAAATTCTGGAACGCCAGGGAGCTTGCCTTGGGGAAGTGCGGCTGGATGGAATGCAGTGCTTCTCAAATGACTTCTGGTGAGAAAAAGGTGAGTTTCCGCCCGACGCCGCTCTGCCCCGCGGGAGAGATATCAGGCCGGATCGTTTCGACGGATTACAGGCTGAGGAGGATGACGAACGCTTGCGCGGAATGTCGCGGGCTTCGGGTCTCGGAGCGAGTGATCCGGCGTATCGTGGTGCGCGCAGAAGGCACTGAACGACACCTGTCGTCGGCGCGCCGCAGCAACGTGCCCGCCTTCCCACCTGATATTTTGATGTTCTCCCTGGGCACCCGTCGGGCCGACTCCGGTGCACTGTAGGAACCCAGGACGCTATCCCTCTGTCGTCGCCAACGGTCCAGTAATGCGGCACACGCCTTGCTCTGGTGTACGGGTCCCCGGCGCAGGGGACTGTGGGGTTTTCGTTGCGGCCCGCAACTGCGGGCCGTCTTTTTGCCAGTCGCCCCCAATCGCGAGGCCGACGTTTGCCCCAGCTTTTCAATGTGCATCCTGACGCCGACACTCACCACATGGAGGAACCTGACGATGGCAGACATCGTGAAAAAACTGACGGCGTTCAGCGCTGTTCTAGCGGGATTAACGGCTTTCTTTCCGGGCGCGAGCGCGCAGACGCAGGCCGCGTCGACCACAGCCGCGAATCCACTGGCGCAAGTGGATAAGGATTTCGTACAGGCTGCATCCATGTCATCTTCGACCGAGATCGATGCGTCAAAACTGGCGAGCAGTAACTCGACGGATAACGACGTGAAAGCCTTTGCGTATCACATGATGGTCGACCATACGAAGCTGACCCTCCAGCTGAAAATGGCAGCGCCGCACGGTGTCGTCGTGCCAAAAGACAATTCGGATGCCTCAGTGATCGATTCGCTGAAGAATCTTAAGGGTGCGGAGTTCGACAAGGCCTACATAACGAAGGTCGGTGTGGAAGGTCACCATCAGGCAGTCGCGGCTTTCGAGAAAGAGATTACGGACGGGCAGAACGCCGATCTGAAAAAAGCAGCACAAAAAGCGCTACCGACCATCAGGCAACATTACCAGATGGCCCAGCAACTGGCCACCAGGAAAGGCATCGTCAAGTGAGAGCATTTTTCTAGGGAGAATGATATGGATCCGGTATCGCATGGAATTATTTTCTGGCTCGTGATCGGCGGTGTCGCCGGCGCACTCGCGGGCCGCATTGTCGACGGTGGCGGGTTCGGCATCGTCGTGGACATCATTGTAGGAATTGTCGGGGCCTTTATCGGAGGCTGGTTAGGCGGCGTGCTCGGGCTTCATCTTGGGAGTGGGATCATCGGCTCGCTCCTCACTGCGTTGTTCGGTGCGATCATCCTCCTGGCTATCGTCCGGCTGATCGGAAGGGGCAGGGCCGGAGGCCCACTCTGATCCATTGCACGCCCTGCCAAGCCATGTCCGGGGGCTTCGCCCCCCTCTGCCCGCCAGTCCGAGCGCGTGGCGCGGCAGGCTCGCTTGAACGTCGAACCATTGTGTACAGGGTTCCCAGATTGCGCAGTCACGGCCGACTCTGTATGGCAGACACCTCATGACCTACTACAACCGCAAGCCAGTACCGGCTGGGTCCCTCTTCGCGGCAAAGGCCGCCAACCCCGGCAATTTGACACACTTCCGCGTGCTCGTTGTCGACGACAATCGATTATCCGCTGACGGGCTGTGTGCCTACCTTGCGGCGGGCGGGCTTACCGTGCGCGCCGTCTATAACGGCTCGGACGCGCTGCGGGAGGTGAGAACGTGGGCACCAGATTGCATCGTGCTTGACATTGCGATGCCAGGCCTCTCCGGTGTTGGCGTCGCAGCGACCCTACGCCGGACGGGCTTGGCAGCGGACGCCGCGGTGCTCGCGTACACCGCCTTTGATGCCACCGATCACATTGATGAGATGGCGTCGGTAGGGTTCGATGCAATCTTCCGGAAACCAGACGAATTCCTGCTAGTCGAAGCATGGATACTGCGCCTGGCTGGGAATCGCTAACGGCGCAACAGTGAAACATTTCCGCCAATTTGATTTCTGGCCCGACCGACGGCAGTAAGGCATTGCGCCAAACCCAGCCCCGAGCGTATTTCGCTAACTGGCGAGCGTGCGGGTCAGCAGCGGTCTGGAAATCCGGAGCTCAGCTTGATCACGAGACTCTGGCCTCTTGCTTGCCAGCACCTCCTGCAATGTATAAGCCGCCCAAAAAATTCTCATCTGATCGAAGGCTCGCAGGCGATACGGATCGATCCAGACATTGATCGCCTGTGACCAGCGGGTGTCGGCACCTCGCACGCTGACCGGGTACAGCTTCGCCGCCGCGAGTTGCCCCCCTCACCTACGGTCGCGAAAACTCTGACATTGGACAAATGAGTCAACTGTACATTCCAGAGCCCCTTCCCCTCTACGTGGTCCCTTCAGGGACGCAGGATCTGAGCAGCGTCAACAGCCGGGGCCTCGACGGGCTGGCGCAACCTTGCTCCGTCCTGCATTTTCCTTCGCGGACGTGACGTCCAGCAGCGACAGGGCGCGCGCAATTAGACGCGCGCCGTTTCGAGCAACGCCTCAGGACGCCACAGGGTTGCCAGCGCTGTCCACGATTGCCGGGGCCGTCGCGTTGCCGGCAGCCGCTTGCGAACCGGATGGCTGGCTTGAGCTCGATCGGTCCCACGCATCAAGCCGGCCATTCGCAACGTGTAGGCTTGTGGGTGCCGAGTGAAGCGGACTTCCGGCCTGCTCGTGCATTACCGAAAAGGTGTTGCTTCCGGTTTGAGCAGCAATGTCTTCCACATGCCGCCAGTACGCGAAAGTCTTCGTAGTCGCGGCCGGAAGCTGTCGCGTCTGAAGATCGATGACTTCTGAAAGTGTTTGTGCGGAAAGAGCAGCATGCACCAGTGCTTGCTGCTCTGATAACGTCGTCTTCACGGTCTGGATGTTCAGTTGGACGAGCGCCTCCAAACCGGCAAAGGCCTCACTGATGCACTTGTGGGCGACGTCGATTGAAGTGTAGTTCGGGCGAGTCGGGATTGAGTCGAGGGTTGAATCCATCAGGAACTCCGTCTGTGATTGCTTAGCTCGTGCCTGCGAGAATATGCCAGCCGGTTCGCCACCGCTACCCGTAAAGAAACCGCGCGGCGATGCAGACCTATGCACTACATACCCGCGCAGGCGAAGGGTGTGCATTGGGGCGAATGGGCACGGAGAAATGCCCGTAAAAATCATCTCCATCGCTGCTGGCGCATGCCGCATGCCTGGCACTGCATTCACTGCAAGCGGAATTACATGCCCACACGCAACAAGGTGTATGCGAATGACGATCCGAGAGCATTACAAGAATTGTCTGCGAGCTGATGCGGGGTGTAGCCACCGACCTGACAGACAACCTAATCGCGCTGGCACAGCCATCGTGTCGTCTACTGCCGTCTGAATGGCCAGACGGGCGCCATTGCAAAAGAAGCCTGGATTTTGACCGAGGGTTCTGGATGATCGGGAAAAAGAACAGTTCCAGCGGTTCGTCCAGTCGCGTGCCGTAAAGTTTCAGGACCTCGTCGCCGACCCCGTCGAGGGGAGCCACGGCGTGATGTCTTGAACAACAGGAGCACATGACCCGATCAGGTATCGCTATTTCTGACTGCGCCGCGGCGATCGCACGTAGCTCGACATGAAATTCCGGGTGCGGCCGTCGGGGAAAATTACGGCTACCTGTTCGCCGTTTGCCAGTGCAATTTCCCCCGCGCCGTAGCGCGGCACCACCACCGGGTCGCCGGCCGACCATCGGTGCGGCTCCGGCGTTTTCGGCGCGCGCGCACCCACGCAATGGCGACCCGGCGCGTCAAACGCTGTGACGTTGATGTCGTCGTCCGGTCTGTTATCGCGCTCGAGAGTGATCCGCGGCGGGTGCAGGCAGTTGTCGCACACGCCGCAGCGTTCCATTTCCGGTGTGTCGCCGTAGTAATCCAGGATCGCGCGCCAGCGACAACCGCCGGTTTGCGCATAATCGATCATCTGTTGCAGTGTTTCCCTGTCGTGCGCACTCATCCCCTCAAACCGCGCAGCGGCCTTCTCCACCTGCTCGTAGGCCTTGTCCGAGACGGCTGTCGGCCCGGCGACCGCAGTCCGTCCAAGCAACCGGTACCGCCGCTGGCGGTCCCGTCCTGCAAGATGCGCGTCAACCAGCATCGTCAATGCGACCTCCAGTTTGCCGCTTCCGACATCGGAAAGGTGTGGCCTGAGAGCCGCGAGTGTTACGCCCTGGACGTTCGTGTCGCACTGCGTCTCGAGAACCCTGTAAACGCGTTGTGCGAGCTCAAGGGTGGGATAGCGGCCAGCCTGAAAGAACTGCTGGATACGCCTGTCATTCAGATCGAACAGCAGCACGCAATCAGCTGGTTTGCCGTCGCGACCGGCGCGCCCCGTCTCCTGGTAGTAGGCGTCCAGGCTGCCCGGCATCTGATAGTGAATAACGAATCGGATGTCCGCCTTGTCGATCCCCATTCCGAACGCGTTGGTGGCGACCATCAAACGGGTCGCACCGGACATGAATTCCTCCTGCGACTGCTCACGCGCGGCTGGAGAGAGGCGCCCGTGATAGCGCGACACCGACTCACCTGCCTCGACAAGCCAGCCATAAATGCGCTCGACGTCCGCAATCGTCGCGGCATACACGATGCCGGTGCCGACCAGCGACGCTATCAGCTCCCGCAGTTGTTCACGCTTGATTTCGGTCGCGCGCTTTTTGCCGTCCCTGCCGCCAGCAGTACTGACCTGGGCGACACGGTAGCGAAGATTGTCGCGCAGCGTGCCGGTGCGGACTACGCGAGGCTCCCGCAGACCCAGCGAACGGATGATGTCGTCAAGGACGTGAGCAGTCGCCGTCGCGGTCAGGGCCAGCACGGGAGGCTGTCCAAGCAACTTCACCGCGCTGCCGATTTCGAGGAAAGCGGGGCGGAAATCATGTCCCCATTGCGAGACACAATGCGCCTCGTCCACCACCACAAGCCCGACACGGTGCTCCCCATGCGAGCGCAGTATGTCGAGAAACGTTGCTTGGGCGAGGCGTTCCGGGGTGACGAAAACAATACCGGCCTCGCCCGCCGCGACGCGTTGCAGCGCCGCGCGTTCCGCGCGGCTGCGCAGTGTGCTGTTGACCAGCGTACAGTCGATGCCGGCGGCGAGAAGTTTGTCCGCTTGGTCTTTCATCAATGCGATCAGCGGCGACACAACCAGTGTCGTCCCGTCGAGATGCAAGGCCGGTAGCTGATAACAGAGCGACTTGCCCGCGCCGGTAGGCATCGTGGCTAGCGTGTCGTGCCGAGCGAGGACACTGCGAATGATATCTTCCTGCCCGGCGCGCAGTCGCGTGATGCCGAACATATCACGCATGGTCTTGCGCATGCTTCGAATTCGCTGGTCGACGGTCATACGTTGCAGAAACGGAAGAAGGAGTGAGTTGAGTCGAGCACAGCTTCGTGTTGAGGACTGTGGACGACCGTGCCGTCTCAAAAGCAACCGCCATGCCGCAGGTGTGCTGCAACATGGGCGCACAGCGAAGGCCGTACCGGCCCCGCCGTTGCCGGTCCGGTTTTGCCTTTACGGCCGACCAGTCGGCTATTGCCGGCAGACGCTTCATTTCTGCTCGGCTGACAGGAACGTACGTAGCCGATGTGCCGACGGTCCGCGCACCCATCGCGTCGTTCAGATCAATACTGGCAGACCGCGGTGTAGAGTCGCTGCGCGTCCCGTCAGGCGCCGATCGGCGCTTGACGGGTTCACGGTCAGTCGCATTCCTCAACGTCGACCTTATCGCTGTCGGGCAATACCTGCTGGGCTGCGGCTACAGCAGCAGTGTCGTTTTTTCCGGGGCAGCGCGGCGTTCAGGAATGGATTGAACGCCGGGGACGTCACGGTGCGTCTGGCAGACGCCTCCTTCGCTTGCCGACACGCTCGCGGCTTTGCGTTGCCGGACAACTGGGCCAGAAGTTCGTTATCGTCGTCATCTGCAACTCCGCCCGCCACAGCGCGTTGGTCACGCATATCGCGTTCAGCGGTCCCGCTGAGTTGCGTCACAACGGCAAGGAACGAATCTAGCATTGAATCCGGCGAGGCACCGGGGAGCATCGTCGACACGACAATTTCGTGGAGCGAACGGTCGTCAACGGAACGCAACTTCGGCGTGCTCCTCCAGTCGACACCGGCCGGCACGAACGCGCCAATCACTCGTTCGTGCACCGCGGGTGACAGGACTCCGCCGTCATAAAGACTGATCACCGCGCGCTCGGCAATTCGGAAAGATGGGTACGCTGCGCGTTTGGACATGAAGATTCCCCGTGATTACAATGGTCCCCGCATCTGCTGCAAAGAACGGTCGATCACGGACCGACCGCCCGCCAGGCGTAGAGGGTGGCAGGCAAAGCTCCCGGTGAATGATGCCCCATCCTCCGGGCTCGCGATTCTCAGCAAACAGGCGTTGGAAGACGCGTCTCGTTGCACTCCAGGCAGCTATATATATCGGCGAATCCAAGGGGGCGAGTCTTGTGTCTAAAATAGGGCTCTTAGCCCAGGCAGAGGAGACATTTCTTGAACGTCTTATTCGTGGACGACGACGTAGACGCCGCAGATGCATTGACCCTTCTTGCAACGTCGCTGGGTCACGAGGCTTCCGTGGCATATGATGGACATACTGCGGTTTCACTGGCACGCGCGACGGTTTTTGATCTCATACTCCTTGACCTTCAGCTCGGTGACCGCGACGGCCGGGTTGTGTGTGCGGAAATCAGGCTTGAAGGACGTTCAAAAAACGCGCACATTGTCGCAATGACGGGGTTCGTCGGGCTGGAACAAACCGTTAGCCTGGGCGACTTCAACGGTTATGTGCTAAAGCCTTTGCAATTTGATCGCCTCGAAGAGCTGCTAACGTCTTGATCCGGAAGTGTGGTCGATACTATCCCCGGCATGCCAGGGGGAGATCAGGCTGCAGGCCCAACGTCAGTGCCGCTTGCTTCGTGATTGATCGCCCTATCGCTGCGGCAGTGCAAATGTCTCGATTGCCTGTGGCTTGGCGCTCGCGGTGGAAAGGCTACTCATGGATGTGCGCTACCCGACGTCATGCCGCAGACGGACGGCCGCTCAGTAAGACGGGCGACAGGTGTTACGTCCGCTCTGCAGGTCAGCATACCGGACCTGCGACTCCATTCGTGACCGGCCGCGACCCGTTAGGAGCGGCGTTTCAGGGCGACCAGCGCGCAGCGGCAATCTGGCTATCCACCCTTACTGGCGCAGCATAATCGTCGAACGGCGGATTCGGCAAAAACTGCATGATTACGTCCCCTTCGAAATACAGGTTGCACGTCAGCAGCCGTACTGAAATAGACCTGGCTCGTCGCCGTTGTTCAGGTAATGTCAGGCAACGTCACGATGACACAGGACGACACGCCCGCCATTCGCACGAATGCACACGTCATGTGACCGATGGCAGGATTATGGTTTTAGATCACCACAATTGCCCAACTTACCAGACCGTGATGTAGCCCGGCGGGTTGTTAAGTCCCTTCGTTCCTTCGCGCTCCGCTTTGGCGTCCGAGCAATAGCTGCCATCAACAACATACGCGTCGGTTATGACATCGGCTATCGACGCGTGCCAGCGATGATAGTAAAACGCGCCGAGAAAAGCTTGACAGATGGACCCACCGAGAAAACGTGCTAAACCATCAGAACGGTTCGCTGGAAAATGTCCTGCAACGAATGAGGCTGCGACCTGACCCAGAGCATATGGTGCGCCTTTGCACCGTGCTCAGTGTTGCACGGCGCCGCCTCGCGAGCACGATAACCATGAGTTCGTCGTTCGTCTGATCGCCGAGGACAAAGCCCGCATCATGTGCCTCGTCGACCACTCCCGTGAGATTCATCCTGCGAACAACGTCGCCCTGAAAGACTATCGAAAGCTCCCGGACAACGGCTGTCTGTCATAGGCAGTTTTTTGGCACGCGTCGTGGCCTTCGCGGCAACCTCGATACGAAATTTCGCGAGATGCGCCTCCGCACGGCAGCCAGTTGCCCCGTACGACATCCGGTCCCTCGCTTCGCATCGACATGTGTCGTTGATTTCACGGCTGAGACAGATAGCCTAGGACGAGCAGATTTTTCCTGTAAGCCAGTAAATTGAATGGCTAATCGCTGTTGCCGGCTGTGTTACCCGTATCCGTATTGATCCGCGCGAATGGTGGCGTGATCGACGTTTGCGAGGCATATCCCTTGCTCATACCAGATACGCCGCCTGGGCCAGCGCCCCGCTCCACACAATTTCGAGGAAGACAAGCGATGAGCAATGCAGATAATCAGTTTTCAATGCGTGATCCCCGTACGCAGTACCCGCAGCCGGACTTCGAAAAGCAGCCACAGTCGGCGCCGGGCCTCGCGAAGGACATGACGCCGCAGCCGGATCACGGTGAGTCAAGCTACAAGGGTTTTGGACGTTTAGATGGTCGACGCGCGTTGATTACGGGCGCCGACAGCGGCATCGGCCGCGCGGTTGCGATCGCGTTCGCCCGGGAAGGCGCAGATGTGGCGCTGAATTATCTGGAGAGCGAAGAAGCCGACGCCCGTCAGGTCGTCAAGCTCGTCGAGGACGCCGGTCGCAAAGCCATTGCGCTGCCGGGCGATATCGGCAATGAAGCGTTCTGCAAGCAGCTCGTTAGCGAGTCCGTGAAAAAGCTCGGCGGTCTGGATATTCTCGTTAATGTCGCAGGCAAGCAGACTTACGTCGAAGAGATCGCCGATCTGACGACAGAGCAGCTCGAAGCGACCTTCCGTACCAACGTATTTGCGATGTTCTGGTTGTGCAAGGCTGCCCTTCCTCACCTGCCGCCCGGCGCGACCATCATCAACACCACGTCGATCCAGAGCTATCAGCCGAGTCCCGGGCTGCTCGACTACGCCTCCACCAAAGCCGCGATCACTGCGTTCACCCACGCCTTCGCGAAGCAGGTTATCAGTAAGGGCGTTCGTGTGAATGCGGTCGCGCCGGGACCTGTGTGGACGCCGCTTCAGCCGAGCGGAGGTCAGCCGCAGGAGAAAGTCGAAAAGTTTGGTTCTGAAGCACCAATGAAACGGCCCGGTCAGCCGGCGGAACTGGCGCCCATATATGTTCTGCTGGCTTCGCAGGAATCGAGCTTCGTCACCGGCGAAGTGTATGGCGTGACGGGCGGTAACCATCTGCCTTGACGGCAGCCGTGCGGTGGAAAGCGCAGCGGGCCACTGGTCGAATGGATGATGGACACAGCAGCGCTACGGTCGTCTGATGCGACCTTAGCGCAGCTACCTTTTCCTGCCTAACGGAAACTCTTTACCGCATCCGACGAGCAGGTGCAGTAAAGCCGGGATGTCGGGCGCACTCAGCAACGCGTTGTGTTCGGCGGGTGCAGTCGCGGCGCGTTATCGGACAGTGCGACGCTGTGCAACTCAGCCGGTTCCCGACGAAACTTCGCGGCGTGTCGTGACCTTTCCGGTTGGCCTATAAGCAAACACCCTATCTGCACGGAGCGATTTCTATGACTACCAAAATCATTGAAAGCAGCGCCGATTCTTCAAGCGAAAACAGCGAGAGCGGCTCGCCCACTGTGGCCAGAAGCCGACGCGGCTTTCTGCAACAAACTGGTTCCGGCGTCGCTGCTGTATTCATGGCTGGAGCCAGCGGCACGGCATGGGCCACAGCCTCAACGCCCGGCACGCCGAACAGCGTCAAACTGCCCTTGATTCAGGACACGACCACCGAGCAGGCTGAAAACACGCCCGATCCTAACGCTGAACCGGATCGGCGTGTCGGCTATGCGATTGTCGGGCTCGGACGTCTCACCTTGAATCAGATCCTGCCTGCGTTGTCGGCCTGCAAATACTCGAAAGTGGTGGCACTGGTTAGCGGCGACGCAGACAAGGCAAGGAAGATCGCGCGTCAGTATGGCGTGCGCCAGACGGCCATCTACGATTACTCGTCCTTCGAGAAACTCGCCGACAATCCGGACGCGCAGGTCGTATATATCGTGCTTCCCAATGGAATGCATGCTGAATACACAATGCGCGCGGCGTCCATCGGCAAACACGTTCTGTGCGAAAAACCGATGGCGATTAGCAGCGCCGAGTGCCAGAAGATGATCGACGCATGCAGGCGCGCGCGACGCCTGTTGATGATCGCCTATCGTAGCCAGTATGAGCCGATGGATCGAATGATCGCCAAGTGGGTGCGCGAGAACCAGCTTGGCAAACTGCACGAATTTATCGCGGGCAACTCGCAGAACGCGGGCGACCCCAAGCAGTGGCGTCTAGAACGGGCTCTGGCGGGAGGCGGACCGATGCCCGACGTCGGTATCTACTGCCTGAACGCAGCACGCTTCCTCAGTGGCGAAGAGCCGTTCGAAGTCACAGCGATGACAGTGCAGCCGAAGGATGATCCGCGTTTCACGGAAGTCGAACAGTCCGTGCAGTTCGTTCTACGTTTTCCGAGCGGCTTTACGGCCACCTGCATGTCGAGTTACGCGAGTCACGAGTCGCGCTTTTTCCGCCTGCAAGGCGCACATGGCTGGGCCGAAATGAATCCGGCATTCGGCTACAACGGATTGCAGTTGCGCAGGGGCGAACTGTTCGACGGAAAAAACGCCATAACGCAAATCACGATCGACCCAGTGAACCAATTCGCCAGAGAGATCGACCACATGTCGCTATGCGTAGTACGAGGACAGACGCCTCACACGCCTGGCGAAGAGGGTCTGCAGGATCAGCGGATTGTAGAAGCGATCTATGAATCGGCGCGCACGGGCCGTACTGTCAAGATCGCGGCGCCCCCGGGTCCAACGCGTGGGCCGGAACCCGAGGAAGAGGAATTCTGAATGGTTTGCGGGTCAAACGCGTGGCGTCGCCGCACATAAACTTAGTCAGGCGTTTGCAAAGCTGAACTCAGGCGTCCTGCTACTGTTCGCAAATTCAAGAACTGACCACAACAAATCAAACGTTTTAACGCAAATTTTGACAACAAGGTCGATCACGGTCCTCTCTGCGTCGCCCGGTCCAAGCTTCCTTTGCTTCTCGCCCTGCGCCTTTGATTCTGCTCGCGATGTTACTGAAAGACGAGCGCATGTACCACGGCCACCACGCCAGATGAAAGAACCACACGCACGCTGATCGGTAGCCGCGGAGCCATCCTCGAGGAATACCGGCGGGAGGAAAACTCTCCAGCGGTCGATGCCCCAGGGTCATCACGCCAATGGTCATCCAGACAACCGCCAGCACAAACGTTGGAAGGGATAACAGGCAGGCCCCAACGAACAGCGTCAGCGGCAGGCAGATCGTAACGGGCGAGCGAGCTTTCATATTTTTGTCGACCCCGTGGCGTCATTTCTATTTCTTCAGCCTAGAACATTTTTTGACCTGCTGCCTATGTTGCGTAGGCGCAGGCTATGCTGCGCTTCAATTACTTCGCTGGTTCATAATCTGGCGTTCGCCCCTGAAGCCGTATTCTTTACGCACAAGGCATGAAAGATCGGTCCACAATCGTATGCATCCAGAGTGGAAAGGTGCTGCTGGTCGCTCGCGCACGCTCCCGCTGGTCGTTGCCCGGCGGCACAATCAAGGCGACTGAGTCACCATTAGATGCAGCGCGACGCGAACTGATAGAGGAAACGAACCTCGCTGTGACGGACCTGACTTATCTGTTCCGGTTTGGTGGACTTAACAAGCAGCATCACGTCTTTTCCGTGGAGCTTTCGCCAGAGGCCCTGCCCGAGCCCGGTAATGAAATCTCGCAATGTCGCTGGTTTAGCCCAACCAAGGTGGCGACCCTTTCGGCCAGCGTGCCCACGCGTGCGATCGTGGATCTGTTCGTGCAGATCGGGAGTCATCGCAAGGATCAGGAAGCAGCGCATGAATCGCACGTATGAATATGAGGGATTTTCCCTCGAGGTCGGTGTGGAATCCGACCTCAGTTGGCAGCAAGTCCCCGCGCCTGCGAGACGGACCGGCTTTGTTGCGACGGCGAGAGTATTCCAGGCCGGTCAGGCGGTCGCTCTTTTTTCTCCGCTAAGATTTGGCGATACCGGGGGGCGCCCTTTTATCACGGAAGCTGACGCCCTAATGGGAGGCTACAGCGCGACTAAAAAAATCGTTGATGATATTTCAACCAGCCGTCTGATTAGCCCTCTTCCAATTCTGATGCCGTGCGCAAACGCGAGAACGATGGCGATCCCCTATCGGGTAAAGCCGGTCCGCAAGATTCTCTCAGGTTCTAATTCGGCAATCGTCGTTGCGTGCCTCCAAAAACCCTACAACAGATTCACTCCGTAAGCACCGCCTGATGAAGTTGGTTGACCGTCAGTTGAAATTTTTCCATCTGCGCTTGCCGGCCAAACCACCGTCACGACTGCGGCGACCCAAGCTGAGAGCCGATGAGCGCCCCCTCTGAACGTGAGCTGAAACCTGAGCGTGCGACCGGCCGAGCATCCGACCGGTGGACGGGTCGCGACGAGGCTGCGCCACCGTCTATCCGCTCGCCGGGAACGGGCCATTAAGCGAGGGCGGACGACACCACGGCTGTTCAACTTGGACGGTCGACAGCGACCGGCGGGTAATGGCCGCCTGTCGTCCCATGACGGGCGGAAGCCAAAGGCTTCGGCTCAAGCCATAAAACCTTAACCGACGAAGACGCGGGTCCGAATGCAGATTCGCCCGCAGCAGGAACGCCGGAATCCTCTCACTGGACTGCAAATGCGGAGGCACGCGTTAAAGGCTTGCCCTTATGATGGCCGTCGTCAGCAGCCTGAGAACTCACGCCACCGCCATTTTCATTGGGCTCGTCTGTCAGGCCCACGGTTTGCTTATCTGCCCCGACCTTGAAGGAGCTATCGTGAAAATCGCCCAATTGCATTCCCGACTCGACTCAATCCAGCGCCGGATCGCTCTGCTCGACAACGACGTTCGCATCCAATGCGGCGTAATCGATCTGCTGGCAAGGCTCGGCACCGACACTCAGACGCTCGAAGCCGAGCTCGCCCCGATCGTCCGCGAAATGACCTACTGGCAACATCAGCGCGAGGTCGTCGCGACGCGGATCGAGTATCACCCGGCGAATGCAGAGTCCGCTGTCAAAGGATTGCCGCTGGCTGCGTAGGCGGTCTCTGCGCCGAACCGTTCTGGGCTCGCTCACTGGTTCAAAACTTCCAGTCCCTTGCCATTGGTCTACGGCCCGATCAGTAGATAGCGCCACCAGCATGCAGGGTTGATGCGGGATCGGTGCCAGCTACGCCAAACTTACACTGCGATACTGCAGTGAAAAAACCGGAAGACATCGCGGGGCATTGGTGTGTCCGCGCGGAAACAGAGCGGTCTCATGGCGGCCGGGCTCAGAACGTCAGCCAAATGGGAAGCGCGAGGACCAGATATGGATCGACATTTCACTACGCGAGAAGGCGCGTTACGCCGTCTCATCCGAATCCGGGGGGAACGAAGCGAGAGCAATCTTCTCGACGTCACCGGGCGTCGAAAAGACGGCGTCGAACTCGCGGGAATTCAAGAAATCTTACGCGAGCTTCGGCGCGGTCAAGTCGCTTTTTTTTGCTATTCCGATCTTTTGACAAGCCAGGTTGTCTTCGTGAGCTAACGTAAGCAACCGGCGAGTGGTTCACACAGATGGGTCACGGGACCATTGACTGCAACTGACTGTCATAGCTGTTCACCGTGAAGGACCATCGGGCCCGCTCGAAATTAAAATCAGTGTCGTTGCAGGATTGAAAACCGTGCGCTACTGCTCGACGATGGTCGGCAAATGTCCAACCGATATGAGCGTCCGGTGCCACGCGGTCACCGGATCATCATCTTCAATCCAAATTGCTCTGCTTTGTCACTCTGACAAGCGACCAATCGTAACCAAGTGCTCGCACGCGAGCCTCCAGACTGCCCAGGACTTCAGCGGCCGGGTGTGCGGTGCGCGTCAGTACCCACAGGTAGCGACCTGACGGCTCGCCGACGATCGTCCAGTCGTAGTTGTCGCCATGGTCCAGGATCCAGTAATTTGCATAGAATGGCCCAAAGAAAGAGACTTTCAGTTTTGCGTTCGTGGTGGCATCAGCGATTTTCGCTTTACCAACCGCCTGCCTGAACTCGGCAGAGCCGCCCGATTTGCGGCCGCGATTGATAACCCGTACCGAGCCATCGTCGTTGAGAAAATACTCCGCTGTAACGTCATCCATGTCCCTTTCGAACGACGCCTCATAGCGAAATTGCTCGTACCATCGACCCATGTATTTGCTCAGGTCGACTGTTCTGGCCGGTTGAGGCACGGCGTGATTGCCGACCGGCCCGGGGCGAGAGACATAAGCGCAGGCGCCCAAAAGTAACGCTGTCCCTGTTAGCGCGGCGACGATAATCTTATTTTGCATGGTTGGGTATCCTTGAACAGGCGGCGAATTTAGGCATTTGCTTCATTGCACAGGCAGCAGATCATGCGACGGTCAACGAGGTGTCCCAAAGAGAGAGACCGATTGATGTCTTCGTTACCACATTGGCGAAGCGTGAAAATGAACCGGCTAGATATTCGCAATTTCGGTATTTCGCGTTGTCAGCAGCTGGCCGTAAAATCAGCTGACTATCCGATGAGCCTGCGATAAGCGCTTAGATGCCGAAGCAGCCCCTCATTGTCACCGCAAATTTCGCTGAGTCGGGCCATGTTGAAATGAGCATCGGCATGTGTTGGATCTAACTCAATGCATCGGCCGTAAGCGTCGAATGCCGCGTCGTACCGTTTGAGTTCTTCGAGAACGACGGCACGATTGAAATGCAGCAGCGCATCGTCGGGAAAATGCGTCAGTGCATTGTCGAAGACGTCCAGGGCCTCCTCGCACCGCGTCTCGGCCTCACATAGCAGTACGCCGAGGTTGATAGATGCGTCGTAATGCGATCGGGGGGCTAACGCCACCGCCTTCCGGTAAGCCTGCTCGGCGCCTACAACATCCGTTTCTAACAGCTGCTCAGCGAGCGCGAACCACTCGTCCGCCTGCTGCTCGCGATTCCTCAAGTTTTGCGGAGCCGCGTCGAGGAACGCGACCTCTCCCTGCACGGGAGCCACCTCGAAGTCGAGCAGGTGCTGACCAGATGCGGCGTCCCATTGTGCAGGTCCCGACCTCACGGCAACGTTGTCGCCAACAGCGGTGATGCGGATACCCGAAAGCGGAAGCTCCTGCGGAAGTTCTTTTTTCAGTTTGGCGATGGCACGAAGAATCTTGCGCGACGCGATTTTTGCTGTTTGCAACTGGAACGCAGTGCGTAAAACCACAACGTCCTGAAATGAAAATCGCAACTCGTTGCGGCGCCCGCGCGCGGGCTGCACGAAGCCAGCATCTATCAGCCCTGTCACCACCCGGCGAGAGACGCCCAGCAGCGACTGAAGGCTGCGCAGCGAGTAGTCGTGAGAGTGAGCGCGTCTTGTCACTTGCGTGCCCGAGCCCTCGCCGGCGGTGCTTCCTCGACCTGCGGGCGAGGCGCAGCCCGTTTAACAGGGCGCCGTGGCTTCGTCGCGAGGACCTCTCCGGCAGTGGGCGTTGCCTTCTTCGCCGCTGTCGCATTCGTTGTAGAGGCCCGTTTGGTCTTATTGGCCTTCAGGCTCGCCCGCAGCGCTTCCATGAGGTCGATAACCTGGCCTCCTGATTCTTCGGCGGGCTCTTGTGGCGAAACAATCTGCTTGCCGGCGATTTTCCGGTCGATGGCCTCGAGAATCCGTTTCTTCTCTTCGTCTTCGTACGCCGCCGGGTCATATGCGTCGTCAGATACCTGCTCGATGATCTGAAGCGCAAGCTGCAACTCACTTTTGGTGACGGTCACCGGTTCGATGTGCAGCTCGCTGAGCGCGTGCACTTCGTCTGCAAAAAGAAGCTGCTGGAAGACCATGCCATCTTCCGCTGGCCGGACCTGAACAATGCGCGTCTTGCCTTTGTAGGACCACTTTGCGAGCGCACATCGACCGCTTTCCCGCATCGCCTGCTGAAGCAGGCTGTACGGCTTGCCGCCGCGTTTGTCGGGGGCGATAAAGTACGCCTTGTCATAGAAAAGCGGGTCGATGGACTGCTCCGGAACGAATGACACAATTTCCACAACATGACTCGCGCTTTCTTCAAGCGCTTTCAGCTCGTCCGGCTCGAAGACCACGAAGCGACCTTTCTCAAACTCATAGCCTTTCTTCATATCAGTGCGCGCGACGACTTCCCCGCTGGCTTCCGAGATGTACTGCTGCTTTACCCGGCCGCCCTCGGGTGTGAGCAGATTGAAGCCAACGCCGGCTGCGCTATCCGTCGCAGAATACAGCTTGACGGGTATCGAGACGAGGCCGAAGAGAGGGTCAGGGATGCAATTGAGCGCGCTGCCATGGAATTCTCCTGATTGCCGGCGACGAGGGCACGTCGCGTACCGCCGAGTGAGATGCCCGAGGGATGAGGAGTCCCGCTGCGGTTGTAGCATGCCGTATGCCTGTGGACCCACCGACCGCGAATAGGCTTCGAAGCATGCTCGGACTCATCAGAGGCGGCTGATTGCCGCCGTCAACGACTGGCCTGTCGACCAGTATGTACTCCAGGGGGCATGCGCCTGAAAACTCAGATATTCCCGGGCCGTTTGCACGGTCCACTGTGCGCCGCTCCTTACGTCCGGCAGTTGTTCCCATGAAACCGGCATCGAGACGCCGATGCCCGGGCGTGCCCGGGCCGAGAAAGCGGTCGCGGTGGTCTGCGCCTTCCCGTTGCGAAGATAGTCCACAAAGACCTTGCCAATCCTGTTCGCTGCGCCCGATTTCGCCGAAAACCGGTCCGGGATTGTCTTCGCCAGATGCCGGACAAACAGCTGCGAAAAGTCCTTCACACTTTTATAGTCCAGTCGCGGCGTCAGCGGCACAACCACATGTAGTCCCTTGCCGCCGCTAGTCTTCAGCCAGGCCTGCAGCTCAAGTTCTTGAAGTAGCGCGCGCACGAGGAGCGCGGCTTCCTGAACTTCCTGCCATTTAACGCCATCGCCCGGATCGAGGTCGAATATGACGCGGTCCGGCATGTCGATTTTGCGAACGGTCGAATTCCACGTATGAAACTCGACGACATTCATTTGCGCCGCCGACATTAGCGCGTCCACGGTGTCGATGGTCAGTACCGGCGGATGATCGAGCCAAAGGCTTCGGTCGTGCGCCTTCAGACCGGGCATGCCGGCTTTCTCCGCGTGCTTCTGGAAGAACAGTTCGCCTGCAATGCCCGAGGGCGCCCGAACCATCGCAAGCGGCCGGTCCTTCAGGTGAGGCAGCATCCAGTCCACGACGCTCTCGTAGTATCGGGCTAGCTCGAGCTTTGTAATGCCGCTATCGGAGTCAACGACCCGCTCAGGGTGAGTGAGCTTGAGGCTAGATGACGGGATGGGCCTGAGCGCTGGGCCGCCTTCCCGGATGACCCGGCGAGCTGGTTTGTCGACGCGCAGTCCCTTGAACGACGCCTGACGGATCACGCCATCGCCGGTCCACTCGGCAAACTCGACCTCGACGACCAGCTTTGGCGTAACCCACCGCTCGCTGCCAGCGGCACGCCGCGACCATCGACGTGACTTAGACACGACAACGTCGAAAGGCGCAACGCCGGCTTCAAGCGGCGCGAGACGGCTCCACAGTTCACGAGCAGTTCGCGCGTTCCAGCCGGTGCCGACACTGCCAGCGTCATGAAGTCTGGCGGCGTCGTAATAGCCAAGCAGCAAACTGCCGACCTCGCCATCCTTGCCTCCTCGCGCGGTGAAGCCACATACGAAGAACTCCTGCCGAAGGCGGCATTTCGCCTTTAACCAGGTTTGCGTCCTGCCCGACTCGTATGGCGCGTCCCGACGCTTGAGCATCAGCCCTTCGAGCCCGAGCTCCGCTGCGGCTTCGAACATCTGCGCCGCGGGTGCCTCAAAGCTTTGGCTGAAACGAATCCGGTCACCTCCGCTTTCCAGGAGCTGCGCGAGCAACGCTCGTCTGGTCCAGAGTGGTACGCCCCTCAGGTCTTTGCCATCCAGAAACGGCACGTCAAACATGAAAAATACGATGCTCCGGTTGTTACGGGCGTCGATCGCGTTCTGCAACAAGGCAAAATCGGGCAGGCCATCCCGGAGCACAACGATCTCGCCGTCCAGCCACGCGTTGGCAACGGGAAGCCGCTCAACCTCGCCTGCCAGGCTGGTCAGCTTCTTTGTCCAGTCGTGACCGCCGCTCGTGAATAGCCTTGCGCGGCCTTTTTCGAGCCGAGCGAGCATGCGGTATCCATCGAGCTTCGCTTCAGTTATCCAGTCGCCGCCCGAAGGTAGCGTGGCCGCGAGAATAGCTTTTTGAGGCTCTAGCTTCGCGGGAAGCGGAGCCCTGACTGCAGCGGACAGGTCCAGCTTCAGCCCATTCCCCCTCGGCCCCGGTTCGGCTTTGCGCTCCCGGTCTTCAATCAGCCCAAGCGGCTTGACCGTAATGCTGTCGGGAAGCGCCTTGATAACGTCGTACCTGGCGAGCGGTTGCGCCCACTCATCCCTTTTCTTGAAGAGTATCCACTGGTCCTGTCTGTCGCCGGGTTTAGAGATCCGCACGAGCTCCCACAGACCCGCGAGCTTTTCGCCATGGAGGCGAAACACCAGCTTGCCGGCCACCATTGCCTTCCGTGCATCGCCGACGGGCTCCCATGTCCCGCGGTCCCAGACAATGACGGTGCCGGCGCCGTACTGCTTCGGTGGGATAGTGCCTTCGAATGTCGAATACTCGACCGGATGGTCTTCCACATGGACGGCCATCCTTTTTTCCTTCGGGTCGCAGCAGGGTCCTTTCGGGACCGCCCATGACAGCAACACACCGTCAAGCTCGAGCCTGAAGTCGTAATGCAGCCGGCTCGCCCAGTGTTTCTGGATGACGAAGCCTAATGAATCCGCGGCTGCGGTGGCTGGCTGGTAGACCGGCCTTGGTTCAGGGGTAACATCAAAGCTACGCTTTGACCTATACCGGGAAAGTGCCGGGGCTGCTGCGGCGGGTTTATTTGCCATAACACTGGTCGGTGCGACTCCGAAGGTAAGGCGGCGACAGATGGCGTCCTGACCGTCATCGAGCACTCTGGGCCGCCCTGCTCTCAGCTTGGCCCTTCTGTCTGTATCGCCTCAAGAATCATGTCCGGGCCTCGGAGCCTTGTAGCTCTGCGTGCGTATGCGCGTGGGTCGCTGCATATTTCAGTTCAAAGTGTGCGCCTTTGCCGCTGCGCGTAGGCGGGAAATGCTCGCCTTCGACGCAGGTGACCTCAAAAGTGTCCTTCCCATCATCGTGAACGACGGAATAGATGCCAGAAACCTTTACGATTTCTCCCGGTTTGTACGCGGTATCGCCTGCCATAATTTTCCCCTGTGAGATGTGCGAAAAAGTCCTGCAGCAAGCGGCGTTCCGGCGCCAGGAAAACGCGCGGCACTTGTATTCCATTGGACCAATACCGCGCGTCAGATTGACCCGACCTCGTTGCGGGGGCACCGCGAAACAGTGAAAGGTTTCTAGCTGCGTCCGGCGAAGTGGACGGGACCGATTCTCGATAACGCAAGGCAAGTGAACTTCCCGCCTCATCTCATCCAGGATGGAGCAAAACTCGTTGCGGTTAGCGCCGGATTACGGGTTCGCAACGCGAGCCGCAAGATGCCCATCTCGTCACCGCCGTTCAATGTAGTGACCGCCGATCGATCAGGGAGGCGGGGTGACCGACGGTGGGACGCGTCCATGATCTGAAGCCGCGCGGCTGTCGGCCACTATGCGTGTCAGGCTAATTTCTGGGAAAGCGCTGTCGTATCTTCGTCCACCCGGAACGAGTCCGCAATCACAGAACGCACCTTCGCAAGGGTCGCGCCAAAGCCATTGGGCGCCCGATATTCCGATCGCGAACTGGTCCACACGCGAGTCTGCGCGGACCAGCATATCGAAGCGCCGATTCGCTCCAGTCGGCCGACCAGGTCCACATCTTCATCGCTCTGCAGGTGAGTAAAGCCGCCGACGCGCCGGTAGGCATCCGCTGATATAGCCAGGTTTGCACCATGGATATGCCGGTGCCCGTCGACGGGAGTATATGTTTCGTCGAAGTGCCGGTGGACAGCCGTGTCCTCCTGCATCCAGTCATCAACGTTAATCACGCCACAGACAACCTCGGCGTCGCACGCAAGTTGTTGGGACAGCCAGTCACACGGCACGGTCGTGTCAGCATCTGTAAAAGCGAGCCAGCGTGCTCCCAGCGCCAGAGCGTAGTCCGCGCCGGCAGCGCGCGCGGCGCCGACATTACGGTCGAAAATAACAAGGGTAATGACGGGAAACTGTTCCGCGACAGCCTCGGTGCCATCTGTGCAGTTATCAGCGACGACGATGATCTGCACGTGTTCGCCCGCCAGCGCAGGGTCCCCCGCTGCCCGGAGGGCCGACGTTAGGCACGCGTCCAACAGCGCCTCTTCGTTGTGAGCGGGGATTATTATTGCAAGCATAGCGCACACCCTGTCGGTTCTGGATAAGAAGCGCGTCAGCAAGTCCCGGACCATGCAAAACGACCTCTCTCCGCCCAGTTATGCGGCACGACATGTTCCCCATGACAAAAAAGCGGAGTTGGCCCCCAAGCGGGACGAAGACGCCTCTCTCGAAAAGAAGAAGGGCTCCGGCGGACATTTTTATCCCTGCAACGACGCACGGCATGCGTCATGCTAACTGGCAGGGGCGGGATGGCGTGCTGCAAATGTCGCTTCCCTTTTCAAGCTCAGGAGGCTTCAATGAAAATGCGACAGCTGACATGCTTTCCAGAAGTCCGCGGGGGTCTGGCGAAACAGCTCAGGAGGATCTGCGGTTTGACGATTGTCGCGGTGGGATCCGGTGTATTGCTGCGTCAGGTTGCAACCTATCTGCTGAGCTGATCGGCTGATCTATAACTCTCGTTTTGCTTTCTGAGACTGCCTGAACCGTCGAAAGCATTTCAAGGCGCGACTGCTGTGGATTTGGAAAGCTGGCAGTGGTCACCGGGCGGGACGCTTAGCGTCGACAAAACCGAACTTGGTCGCCTTCATAGGCACTTACAGCGGGGAAGGTGTCCGAGGGGCCTGGTACGATACAGTCGCAGGAGTGGAACGCTTCAATCCTGCTTTCCTCCCGCGTGTGACGAACCAGCTCAGCATACCGGATGCTGCACGCCAGTTATGTCCCTTAACATCAAGCTGGACGCATTCCGGCGAAATGTCCGGGATCGGCCAGCATTCCGCTATGGCCGGCATCGGCGGGTCTATTGGTGTGTTCTATGGCAGCTTTACCGGGCAGATCAAACGCAGACCGGGAGCGTGAGGATATTAAAAATGTTTCGACATCTTTGCATGTGCTGACATGGTTTTTTAAGCCGGCAACAGGAAGGGTTTAGGTAAGGGCCGATCCGCAACCATATCGCGAGGCCAGCCGCTTTTTACGGTCCGTTTGTATTCTGTGCCGCACGCTTCGCACAAGGCCGATTTTGCGCTGGCAACAATGATCAACAATGAGACGATGAGGACGGGGAATCTGCGGGTGCCCGACAAGGAGACGCCCGCATTGTTCGTTGATCTGACATCTTGAGCGGGGATCTTGGACAACGATCCCGTTCCGACCTGCGATCAGGCGCAAGACCCCACGGATCTCGGAATTGGCAGGGCACAGGATCTATGTCAGTGACAGTTTCATCGAGCTATTTTTTTCCAGAAGGGGTAGCTATGAGGAGCAATAATCTGCGGGCCTCGCCCGAGCACTTGTGTTTTACTAACCACGCCGTTTTCCCGTATGACCTTGGAGGTCAGAATGAACACACCGTTAAGTGAAGAACAGATCCGTACCCTGGCATTTTCGCTCTGGGAAGAAGCTGGAAGTCCGGAAGGCAAGGCGGACGAATTCTGGGAAAAGGCCCGCCAGCAGCTTGGCGTCGAGGGGAACTCATCCGACGATCCTTCTGATGACGGTGATCGGCAACTTCCGTGATTGACCTCCTGTACGGTCACAGCAGGCCGCTGGCGCGTCATTAACGCCAACGGCTGTCAACAAGCGCCCTAGCAATGATCGATTTGCGAAGATGATCGATCACTCAGATGTCGACCGTGCTTCGCAGCCTGCCATTCGCTAACGTCTACACTTTTCGAAATTAATAGATTCCCTTTCTCTGTAGCGCGTGTGTTTGCGCGGATCAGCGTGCGACGGGCAGCAATTTTGTTTCCGCCTGGCAACCTGTGTCCCGGTTGCCACGGTTATTTCGCCACGGCGCCATGAAGATGGAGCACACACGTATCATGCCTCAGAATCCGGCTTGCCCCGCGGATGATCACTGCCGGCGTCGGGGCTGCTATCCGGATCGACGAGATCATGTTCCGGCACGTAAGGTCCCGATTCAGGGTGGTCCTTGCCCTTCGGCACGCGCGTTTCATCCATGTTGCCGTGTGGTTGCTGTTCGACGGTGCCATCGGGTTTTTCTTTCACGTCGGCGTTAACCGACGCCTGTCTGCGCTGATCGGCCCGCTCAACGGGATCTGACGGTTCAGGGTTCATAAAGTCTCCAGCAATCAGTTGTAAATCATTTCCAGCTTTCGCCGATATGGATAGCCCTGTTCGTAAGCGCATCCGTCAATTAGTCATCCTGTTTGTCCAGATTCTTGCTGGATGAATTGGAACCTTCCGTGTCTGGCATCGCCGACTGGTCCGCGCCAGACTTGGTAGTCGATACGTCAAGCTCGTCGAGCGCACGGTCAATCTTTTCTTTATCGCCCCCATCCAGCGCGTGTTGGGCGTCTTCGTCCGACACCCGCTTCGTGGGCGCGTAATGCTCCTCCGGCGTATTACTGTCCTCGGGGTCAGGATGATTGTTGCTGGTGGTCGGATCAGGCATAAGGCCTCCTTTGGTGGGTCGTGTTCGATAGGTGCAGCAAGGAGTGAACCCAAAGCATTTGCAGAGAGCCCCAGTCCGCGGCACGCTCCATGCTGAATCGTCAACGCGAGCATTTCTCTTCCGCGGTACGTCGCACCGCTTTCTGGCCGAAGTCCACGAATCGCTGGCTTCGAGACCCGGACACCCGAATGGCGGGGGCACCTCCTGCACGTGCCATGTCCGGGAAACCAACTGTTTGACCGGGTGCGCTGCGCACCGGGAGAACGTTTTGCCTCGAAAAAGGAGATTTTATGTTTACCCACAACAAGCGTTTGCAGTACACGGTCCGCGTCGCCGCACCGAACCCGGGCCTCGCGAATCTTCTGCTCGAACAGTTTGGCGGCCCCCAGGGGGAACTGGCGGCTGCGTGCCGCTATTTCACCCAGGCGGTAGCTGAGGATGACCCCGGCCGGAAGGACATGCTGTTCGATATCGCCACCGAAGAGCTCAGTCACCTTGAGATCATCGGCTCAATCGTCGCCATGCTGAACAAGGGTGCCAAAGGTCAGTTAGCCGAAGCGGTCGAAGAGGAAGCGGAGCTCTATCGGTCGCTGACTGCGGGCGGCAATGACTCGCATACCACTGCGCTGCTCTATGGCGGCGGTCCGGCATTGACCAATTCGGCAGGCGTACCGTGGACTTCCGCCTACATCGATACGATCGGCGAACCGACTGCCGATCTGCGCTCCAATATTGCTGCCGAGGCCCGCGCGAAGATCGTGTATGAGCGGCTCATCAACGTCACCGACGATCCGGGCATCAAGGAAGCGCTGGGCTTTCTGATGACGCGGGAAATCGCGCATCAGAAGTCGTTTGAAAAGGCGCTGCACTCCATTCAACCGAATTTCCCGCAGGGGAAACTGCCGGGCGATCCGCGCTTCACCAGCGTCTACTACGACCTGTCGAAGGGTGACGACATGCGCGGCCCGTGGAACGAAGGGCCTGAATGGCAGTTTGACGGATCGCCGCAACCGGCTGTTGACGGCGGAGACGGCACCGCCCAGGTCAACGTAGATACGCAGGATCTTGAGGTGCTGAAAGGCATGGCGGCCCGCACGGCATCGGCGACGGATATCGATCCCACGACGGGCGCCGATCTCGGCTCGGGCCAGGCAACCAGCAAGATCTAGTGCGATCCGCCGGCCGTCTGGGGCAGACGGCCAGACGGCCGGTGTGATCCCGCCAACTTACATCTTGATCGATCAGGCCGCTGGGCGGCCAGGGAGTAACGCCATGACGACCCCACAGGAACATCTGGTTGACTGGCTGCGCGACGCGTACGCCATGGAAAAGCAGGCTGAAACGATGCTTAAAGCACAGGCGGGCAGGCTGGAACACTATCCCGATCTGAAGCTCCGCATCGAGCAGCATCTTCAGGAGACGATGGGCCAGCAGCTGTTACTTGAGCAGTGCCTGAACCGGTATGACGCCAGTCCATCGGCTATGAAGGATCTGATGGGCAGGATGGCGGCCTTCGGCCAGGGCGCCGGTGGAATGGTCATGTCCGACGAAGTGGTCAAGGGCGGCCTGGCGGGTTACGTGTTCGAGCATACGGAGATTGCAATGTATCGCACCCTCATCGCTGCTGCGCAGACGGTCGGCGATCAGGAAACCGTCCGGGCGTGCGAGTCGACACTGGTTGAGGAGCAGGCAATGGCCACGTGGCTGTACGAAAACCTCCCGCAGACGGTCTCGAAGTTTCTGCTGCGTTCGGCCAGCGAACGCGATGATGCCAAACGGTAAGCAAGCAGATCCCGACAACGCTTCTTTAAAGAAGGAGTACTAAAATGAAATCCGAGAATAAAGTGTCCCAGCAGGAAAATGTCTCCACGCGCCAAGCCGCTCCGGCGTCAAAAGACGCGCTCAGCATTCTCGTCGCCGATCATCGTACAGTGCAGGGTCTTTTTGATGCCTTCAAAAGAGCCGGCGACGATGATCTGGATCGCAAGGGCACGCTGGTCCGGCGGGCGTGCGAAGAGTTGAGTATCCATACCATTCTCGAAGAAGAGCTGCTTTACCCCGCCGCTCAGGAAGCACTCGATGAGGATCAACGCCCGGACGTGGAAGAAGCGTATGTCGAGCATTACCTCGTTAAGGTACTGATCGACAAGTTCACCACACTTAAACCGGGCGATAAGGGGTTCGACGCAACCTTCAAGGTCCTTACGGAAATGGTGAACCACCATATCGAGGAAGAAGAGTCGGAACTTTTTCCGGAACTGCGAAAGTCCAAGGCCGACCTAGAGACCCTTGGAGCAGAGATTGAAAAGCGTAAAACTGCGCTTGAAGCAAAGCTCTCGAAAGACGTCGGTGATCGCACGACGCGGCTCCATTAGCCGGATGTAGCACGTAACGATGGCCGGCCGGCGGATGACGCCGGCCCGGACGGCAACGCGATCAACTACGGCTAGAACGTGCCTGGCAAACACCGGATTCTTCTGCCTAGCTCCATACACAGTTCCCGAAAAACGTCACGCAGAACAACGATGATCCGAAAGAGCGGATGCTCTGGATAGACCGGGAGGTTCCGCGTCAGAGCGAACTCAGAATCCGGCACACCTATCCGGATCTGATGCGCCGCGTGATGAAGCCGGGCACTGGACATAGCGAAGACGATGCGGACATGGACCGGCTGATCACGTCACTGATTTCACTCCGGATGCTTCACAAACGGCTGGCGGGCGCACATGGCGCAAATAGAGGCTGATCCGCATTGAACTGTCTGCCCGGCAAACAGGTCTGGTTTGCCGCGACTCTGGCCAATCCTTCTCCGGGTTGCCCGGGCAATGTCCCGCGAGCCAGCGTTTCTCCCTTTCACGCCCCTGTGTCTGGGGGCAAGTGCCGTGCTCGATGCTGCACAGGAGGGTACTTCCATGCTATCGCCAGAGTAAATTTTCACCCGCACCCCGCCCCTGGACCGGCCACCGCGTGGCATTGAACGGCATCTAAAACCGCCGCGAGCACAACCCAGCCGGCCACTCCGTGCCCTAATGCCGACGCGGTTACGCCGGTCGACTATAACGGTGCCTGCGAAGCACGTTGAACGCTAGCGCTCGGCCGTAGGCGGGAACCAATGGTGAGTCTTCTGAGTGGCAGGGCGGCGACGCGCCTGCGTAATAGTCGCGGAGGACTTGCAATAAAAAGGGAGCGTGCAGTTAAATGATGGGACATAAAAACCTGCAGTTTTCTCACACCCACGTACCATGCCCTACGAGCCTTTGACCGACGACGAATGGCACAGCGTCGCGCCACTTTTCAGCCCGACCGACGGGAGGCGGAGGTTTGGCAGGGCTCGACGGAGTCCGCCGCCAGTTTCTTGCTTGGATTCCTGGACATCCAACTGCCGGGGCGGCGTTTCCGCAATGCGAGGCGATTGACCGTCCGACCGGAACGCCGCGCACAAAAGAACGCTTAGCCTCAAAAAACGGAGAGTTATATCGTCCCATAAGCAGCTTTTGCGATACGGTTCGCGTAAACACGCCAAATTCACGCCTGGCGAACCTTCTTCGTGAACGGTTTCGCGGCCTTCAAGGCGAACTGGGGACTTCGTGCTTCTACTTTACGCAACTCTCTCCTGAGGACGATCCGGGCACGAAAATGGATCGTCCGACCGCCAATGAGGAACTTAGTTTTTCGCGTTGCAGGTCTGATTTCAAAGGAAACGCCGGATAAACGCGTCGGTTCAATCGAATGAGCACACCAAATGAAAATAGCCATACTCGCGCATCTAAAGCATCCCATCGCTCAGCCGTTCGCCGGCGGTCTGGAAGCCTTCACCTACGAGATCACTCATCGCCTCGCGGCACGGGACAACGATGTGCGCCTTTTCGCGCTTGCAGGGACGGACGGTCGCCTTCCGGTCGAGCCGATAACAATCCGGTTTCCCACTCGTACGAATTCACCCCGCCAGATGCACGATCAGCTAAGCGCGGAATACATCGCTGAGCATCACGCCTACATGAATTGCATGCAGGCGATCGACAACCTGCAGTTCGACGTAATTTTCAACAACTCCCTGCACTATGTGCCGATCACAATGGGCGGGATGATTCGTACGCCGATGCTAACCGTTATTCACACACCCCCGTTTTTTGAACTCATTAATGCCACAACTGCGCAGCATGAGCGAGGTGGCGGTCACTACTGCTCGGTTTCCCGATTCAATGCACACGCCTGGCGCGAACAGGTTCCAGAGTGCAGCATCATACCGAACGGCATTGCACTGGATGTCTGGACTCCCACGGACACGCCTGACCGTTCATACGCGATCTGGAGCGGCCGGTTCGTCCCGGAGAAAGGTGCGCATCATGCCATCGACGCGGCAATCCGGGCCGGTGTGCCGCTTCGACTCGCCGGACTCGTTACGGACGAAGGTTACTTCAACGACCAGATAAAACCGCGCCTCAATGCGCAGGTTCAATATCTTGGACATCTTTCCCGCGATGAGCTGGCCCGGCACGTTCGTCACGCGGCGGTCAGCGTGGTGACGCCCTGCTGGGACGAACCATTCGGGCTCGTGGTTGCGGAATCGCTGGCGTGCGGGACCCCCGTCGCAGCGTTTGCTCGCGGAGCGATCAAAGAGCTCGCATCGCCGGAAACCGTCGCGCTTGCGGAGCCCGACAACGTCGATGCGCTCGCAGACGCGATCAGGATCGCAATGAGCATGTCGCGGTGGGAATGCCGGGTTCGGGCCGAAATGCTCTGGGACATTGAAAACATGGTAACGCAGTATGAGGCGCTTCTTGAGCGGATCAGCTGCAGTCGTGCAGAAACCTTCGCAGGTAATCTGAATGCCTGAGACAAACGTGGCGTTCTATGTTCACCACCATGGCAGTGGACATCTCCGACGTGCGCAAGCCATCGCATCGCACATCAAGGGTCCCGTTACGATTTTCAGTTCTCTGGTGAGCGATCGGCAGAATAACGGAGTGAGTTATCGAGCACTGCCGGCCGATCACGACGAAAACACCGTGCCCGCGCGGTTTTCGCATTTTCACTATGCGCCCCTACGTTCCAGCGGCATCAGGAAGCGCATGGCGATACTGTCCCACTGGTTCGAACAGCATTGGCCATGCTTACTCGTCGTCGACGTGTCCGTAGAGATAGCTGCGTTTGCCCGGTTGTGCGGAGTTCCGGTCGTCTATGTTCGACAACGCGGAATTCGGTCCGATACCGCGCATGAGTGTGCTTATGAAACCGCAAGCAAGCTACTTGCGCCCTACCCGGAAAGCTGGGAGTTGCCCGATGTACCCAAGAGCTGGAAGCTAAAAACCGACTACGCGGGCCTGATTTCCCGCTACGGAAGCACCCTCACCACCGAACGCAAAAAATTTGCAGACGCCCGGAAAATCGTCACCGTCATAGTCGGCTCGGGCGGCACCCGTTTCTCCGAAGCAGGACTTCGAGAGGCGGCGCGGGCATGTCCGGACTGGACGTGGATTGTTCTGGGTCCAATTGAGGATTCCGCAGTGGTAACCGATGCGGGCAACATCACATTCATGGGACTGGTAGAGAACCCTCGCGGTCCTCTTCTGCGTTCTGACGTCGTTGTGGGATCCGCAGGCGATAGCGTGGTGAGCGAAGTTGCACATTTGCGCTCGCGCTTTGTCTGTATTCCCGAGGAACGACCGTTTGGCGAACAGGAGGCCACCGCCAGGCTGCTTGCCAAAACAGGTCAGGCTATCGTCTGCAACGCGTTTCCTGCATTTGGGGAGTGGGAAGGTTTGCTACATCGTGCCATGCGACTTACCCCGGACAGATGGATCGACGTCGATCAGGGTGGCGCTGCGTTGGCGGCGACCCAGATCCAACGGACTGCCAGCGAAGAGTTTCGCCCGCGACCTTCCGGAGTGATATGAATGGACGTGTTGACACTGGTACATGGGCGAGCCGATCATCTTACGAATCTCATAACTGGGCTGGAGCGTTCCCTCATCCTGCCTGAACATCTGGTTATCGTGCAAATGAATCAGGCGGTTCATCCCTGGCACAGCGATTCGTTTCCCATCATCAATGTTTCTGTGCAGACAACTGATGATGCGCTTCCACTCGCGCGCGCACGTAATCTGGCCGTCGCTTCGTCCGTAGCTGCGCAGCTGGTTTTTCTCGACGTCGACTGCATTCCTTCCCGGTCCCTCCTCTCTAGCTATCAGGAAGGCTTGGCACAGAACGCGAACAGCCTGCTGCAGGGCCGCGTCCAATATCTTCCGGCTACTGATCTGCGCGACTGGGATGAGGCTCATCTGGACCGCATCGGCCAAATTCATCCGGTATTCGTGGATCGTGCCGCAGGCTTTGTACTTCCGCACGAACTATTCTGGTCACTGAACTTCGCGTGCAGTCGCGTCACGTTCACCAGTATCGAAGGATTTGACGAAGCGTATATTGGATATGGCGGTGAGGACACCGACTTTTCCTTTCGAGCGCAAGCAAAAGGAATAGATATACGACTTGTTGACGCGAAAGCTTTTCACCAGCACCACACAAGTCATAATCCACCCATCAATCACCTCGCTGCAATTGTCAGGAATGCGCAGACGTTTCGCGACAGATGGGGAATGTGGCCAATGCAGGGATGGCTAGACGCATTCGAGGCTGCTGGCTTTATCAGTATCAAAGCAAACCTCATAACCATAGTAAAGATGCCGACCGCTGTCGAAATTGGCTCTACTCGGCAGTAACTATCTCGACCGGCCTTTCTTGCAATCTGAGCCAGAAGCTTTACACCCCATAACGCAGGACATAACTCTCCTGCCAAGGACGTTAGCGCGTCCAATACCTGACCCGTGCAGTCGATCAAGATACTTCCTGAGCGGACCAAATCATTTCCACCTGCTTCCTAAAACCCCAAGTCAATCGATTGACTGTTCTTAGCAGGCATGCCCGGACGCTGGCGTTCGGTTCGGATCGTGGACCCCAATGCGTTTCACAGTCCGGCATGGAGGGCATTTGCAAAGGCGTCTGGTCGAGCGTCGCTGTGGTTGCAGGCGATCTCAGCGTCCGCCGTGTCCACCGCCTGTGCAATCTGCAGTGCGAGCTCCGTCGCGGAACCGGTAGTGAACACGCGACTAAGCGAATACACGAAAGCGTGGCACCGTCCGCTGGAGTCGGCGCGCCAATGCCCATTTTCTTTGGAATTGACGAAGACGGTGCCGGCTTTTAGATTCGAATGCGGCGAAACGTTGGCTCCAATCGATGAACCTTAATGCAGAAGAATGTTTACGCTCATGGCTTGATCCTCGATACGGCCTGTGGTATCGAGAGGGCAAAGCCCGTCCCAGGCTACTACTTTCCAAGCGCCGCCTTTCTCGACCGGACCGCTCACGCTGTCCCGTGACCATCTCTTGACTTTAATGGTTTCATCATCAAGAACGTCGCCGCTCCGAGCGTTTGACGTGGCATTAGCTTTTGGGAACATTCGCTGCGAATCACGAGCGACCATTCACAGGAGAGGTTCGAATTAAAAAAAAAACCCTGACACTATCTTTGCGATAGTCGCTCCACTGATACCTGCTTCTTCGCGTCCTCGCCGCTATTGCTGATGGCGGGTGCCCGGCGGATAGCAACCGCCCTACAGGAGCCCACGGTTGCATACTCGTCACAAAGCTCCACCGTGACAAAGTGGCCTAGCAACCTCTGCTCCGGTACAGCTACGATATAACCCGATAATTTTGGATAGCAGAGATGGAAATCCGGAAAAGGCAAAGGGCGAGACGCAGCGTTGGCTGGCGTCGAGCGACCAGACGACGCGGTTTGATTGTTAGGCATGAAGGTTGGACAGGTGATCGAGCGTCCTCCATAGGGTCACTAAGCAATTAGACAATTCATGATTGAGGCGAATCTGAGGCCCATCGCTCAGAGGCACGTGTGGTCCAGTACTCGGAAAACCCTTCCTCAAGTTGGCTGCTACCGAATGCGAGCCTGCTGCGGCACGATTGCGCGACGTGCGATCTGGCTCCGGCTTGACACCCGATAGCCATGTCTTAACTAGCGACAATTCTAAACGCTTAACGGTCGCTGAACATCAATGCGTCCGGTTGACGATGCAGACTGTACGCATTTTTGCAATCCACTAAAGCGGGATCGAGGCAAGCAGATTTTCAAGTGCAACAACATCGACTGGCTTGACGAAATGACAGTCGACACCCGCGTTTTTCGACCTACGGCGATCCTCTTCCTGTCGCCATCCGGTAATCGCAATAATCGGAATATGATAGCGGGCCCGATTACTACCACTGAAGAAGCACTATGCTGAAACACCCAACCATTAACAAACCGCACGAGCTGCGCGTGAACGGCACGGTTGACGCGCTTACCAAGCAGCAGAGACTCGCCGACGTCGAGGCATTTAGTTTCGAGGAGAAACTAGGGCTTCTCGTCGAACGGGAGGTCAGCGTGCGCGAATCCCGGCAGACTGCGGCGCGGTTGCGCCGGGCGCAACTCAAGTTCTCCGACGCGGGGCCCGAAGACATCGACTACCGATCGGCACGCGGCCTGGATCGTGGACTCGTCAGCTAGCTTCTCACCGGCACCTGGATTCGTGAGCGCAGCAACGCCGTGATCGTCGGCGCCACGGGCCTGGGCAAGACCTAGCCGGCGTGTGCGCTGGCGAAGCAGGCGTGTCGTCTTGGTTACTCCGCGCTATACCTGAGAGTTCCCAAACTTAACGAGGAACTCGCCATCGCACACGGTAGTGGTCGATATGCCCGGCTGCTGGCGCAGTGGGCCAAGACCGACGTGTTGCTCATGGACGATCTCGCGATGGCGCCGATGACTGACAGCACACGGCGTGACCTGCTTGAGATCCTCGATGATCGACGCGGCCACCGCTCAACCCTGGTAACCAGCCAAATTCCAGTTGATAGCTGGCATGCTGCGCTCGGCGATCCGACGCTCGGTGATGCCATCTCGACCGGCTCGTTCACAACACCTATCGCATCAATCTTAGCGGTGATTCGATGCGAAAACGCAAAAAGAGTTTGACCGAAAACCAGCAGTCAGAGTGAATATCGAAACCCCCGCGTCGCTGCGCTCCGAACGTCCAGCTTCGCGCGAAACCGCTGTCCACCTTCACGCGAAACGCGTGTCCAGCTCCCACGAATTACGCACCAAATGTTTGCGGCTTGTTGACGTTCACGCTGAATTGACCCGGTGGGTTAAGACTCCGTGAAAATCAACACCGTAGAGGCAAATCAGAACCTTGGACGCCGTCGCGGTAAAGCGGGGTTCCTTATAAATCGGTGTGATATCCTCAAGCACATTTAGATCACGCGGATTTGACAGTGACATGACCGTCCCTAATGGCCAGACCCAGCGCGCCGTTCCCGCTACGCCCCAAGAATTGACGGCGATCATTTTCAAGCTCACTGATGCGATGAAGGCTATTACTGAAGCGCAGGCGTACATATCGCTATTGCCTGTATCGGATGATGCAGTTGAAGCTCTCAACAAGTTGGAGATGGCCCAGCAAGCTCTCGGAGTTATCGTGCCTAAGCTTTGAGACTGCATAAATCAACCGTCGACTTCCATGCGACGTGCCTCATCTATACCGCGCATGTGTCGGTATGATCAAGCGATGTACGATTGTCTTATTAACCTGAGAAAGGCGGCGTCTTAAGCTCACGTGTTGCGTCGCCAAATGTCTCAGGCCAGTCGACAATTCGAAGGGGTCTTCAAGCCCCGACGCAGAGCTCGTCAATACCATGTTAGATGCGGCTATCGAAGCCGTGACCGAGGACGATGAGACGCCAATCGTGCATTCCGATCGGGGTGGCCACTACCGTTGGCCGGGCAGGCTATTGCGGGTTGCAAAGGCTAATCTGGTCCGATCCATGTCGCGTAAGGCCTGCTCACCAGACAACGCGCCTGTGAGGGATTCTTCGGCAGGCTGAAGACCCAGATGTTCTATCCAGGAGACTGGCGTTCGACGACTATCGCGGAGTTCGTTGAGGTATTGAACGCCTATATTCGCGGGTATAACGACAAACGGATCAAGGGCTCGCTTGGCTATCTCAGCCCCATCGAGTACCGTGAAAGCCTCGTCCTAACCACGTAAATCAGTCCAGGAAAATGTCCGCATCCGATGGGTTGGACTTGGTGAAAATCAACACACGCTGACTCTCACCGAGATTTGCATTGCTTTATCGAAAGAAGGCCGGGAAGAACTTCCCGGCCAATGGTTCTGACCTTCCGAGGGCCGTGCCAGAACCTGAGAGACATGCATTCTCTCGCTCATCGCTTTCAACAGCATTTCAATGCCCTTCAGCTTGGGTTCTGAACACAGTCATCTTCTGCCATCGCGAAGGCGTAATGCTCCGGCCGACCGACCTAGCCGGCCGCTCAAAGTTATTGCCCGCGCTCAGCTGCTGCCGATACGGGGCTAGCGGTTATGCTAGCTTGATTTTCTGCCCTGCCGAATTGACGTCAGCGACCAGCGTTTGTTCTTGCAACCTTGTTGACCGCATTTGCGCCAGTTGTATTTCTATGTCAGTCAACTCTGCCAGCAAATCTTGCAGCGCACTTAGCTGAAGCTTTGCCAGATGCTCCTCACCCATAAGCGAAGTTACTCGTCGACGCCAATAATTGACCAGCGGCGCCTGCGGCGCACAAGTCATTATGGAAACGCGCATGACCCGGCCGACGTGCGCGATATCGCGTTCGACAAGTAGATTCATCAGCCTTTGGACTTCTCTCTCAGGTTCAACTATTTTATGAACGCCTTCAGACGTTTCATCGGAACACTACGCGAGTGTCAAATTACAAGCAATGTGATGAGGATAGGGGTTTCCCCAGTGATTGAAGCGGGAAGTTCAACCACCCGTCCTTGGGGCCTCCGCGTCTTGCCGAAGCGAATTCAATCCTGATTGACGCCGGAGTTTAGCAAACTTGTTGTGGCGTCGATTCGCAGCATCATTGCTGTGACCATCTCCGCCCAATTAAGGGGAGCGTGTCACACTAGATGGACGTCATTGCGAACAGCCTTCCGGGCATGGCACCTGCTCAATCTGACCTGCATAGTGAGTCCATATACCCTCTACGGTCACGTATGTTTGTTGATTCATTCCATCGTTGTTCAAGGAGTTTTTAGATGAAAGTTTTTACTTTAATGTGCGCAGTTTGCGCAACGGTAACGCTCACCTGCAACGCTTTTGCACAGAGTAATGCCCCGGCATCAGCAAAGGGGCTGAATACTGGTGACAACGTTCAGGATGCGCCAGTGCATCATTCGACTCATATCAAAAAGTCGACGTCACCGAAAGCGGGCGCTGCCGGCCCGGCGACTGAACTTGGTGGAACAGCGGCCCCCAGCGGACCAGGCGCCCCCGTTAGCGCAAGTGGGTCAGGTCAATAACCACGCCTTCCGACGCGTGCAAAACGTGTCATGTCGGTGGACATATCCCGTCGTGTAGTTCGGCCGCGTTCACCCCTTGGTGATGCGGCGTCATCAGACACTCTCGCTGTAGTTGCAGCGTAAGCGGCTCGCGCCGGCCGTTGTAGACGTTGACTGAGATAGACACCAAAGTGATGCCCATCATTTCCGATCTGATGGGCATCACTTTGTCACAGTCTGAAGAGAAGAAGCCGGGCACCCGGATGGGCCGCCCGAATTACTCCCGGGAGCTTCGTGAGCGACTGGCGGCGGCGGCTTGCGAGCCCGGCGTATCAGTCGCGAAACTGGCGCGCGAGAACGGCATCAATGCGAACATGCTGTTCACCTGGCGGCGGAAATATCTGGCCGACCAGCAAGCTCAGTCTGCTGGGCTCATTCCGGTCGTGCTGGTAAGCGACACGCCAGCGGAGGTTGGTGCATCATCTCTGGTAGAAGCTCGAGCGCAGGACACGAAGCCTGTAGCAACTGCCGGCACGATCGAGATCCGGATCGGTCGCGTAGTGGTCATGGTGAATGGCCTGGTCGATGCCGACATGTTGCGGATCGTGCTGGGTAGTCTGCGCGCATGATTTCCCTCCCGGCAGGCACGCGAATCTGGATCGCTGCGGGCGTCACCGATATGCGTGCAGGGTTTCAGGGGCTAGCCGCAAAGGTGCAAACAGCGCTCGAAGAGAATCCGTTGGGCGGCAACATCTACATCTTCCGGGGCCGTCGCGGCGATCTGGTGAAGATCCTTTGGGCAACCGAGGACGGAATCTGGCTTCTCGCAAAGCGGCTTGAACGAGGCCGCTTTATATGGCCCCAGGCCGACAGTGGCAAGGTCCATCTGAGCTCTGCACAACTGTCGATGCTTCTTGAGGGGATCGATTGGAGACAGCCCCGTCGCACCGCCGCGTTATCGATGTTGTAAACCGCGCGGCAGACTCGTAAACTAAGGCGCATGTCGAACGGCGCCGATCTTCCTGACGATGTCGAACTCCTGAAGGCCCTGCTGGTCGAGGCCCGTAGCATGCTTGCCGAACGGGATGTCGAGATCGAGCAGCTCAAGGCCCAGATCGACAAGCTCAGGCGCATGCAGTTCGGTCGCAAGTCCGAGCAGTTGCAGCGGCAGATCGAGACGCTCGAGACTCAACTCGAGGATCTGGCTGCCGGGCGCGGCGTAGCTGATGTGCAGCGCGCGCAGGCGCACGGTGCAAACGCGTCCGCCTCAAGTGCGGCGACGAGCATTGCGGCATCAAGACAAGCGCTTCCTGCGCATCTGCCACGCGAGGATCACGTACTCGAGTGCGAGTCGAGTTGCCCGGACTGCGGTCAACCGATGCAGACGCTCGGTGAGGACGTGTCCGAACAACTCGGCCGCGTCGCAGCGGCGTTCAGGATCATTCGCACGATCCGGCGCAAACTGGTTTGCCCATGCTGCAGCACCATCACACAGCCGCCCATGCCCGGTCTGCCGATTGAGCGGAGCATCGCCCATCCGAGCCTGCTGGCGGACATTCTCGTCTCCAAATACGCAGACCACCAGCCCTTGTATCGGCAATCGGCGATCGCGGCGCGCGACGGCGTGACGCTGGACCGGGCCAGCACGGGCCGCTGGGTTGGCCAGTGCGAGGCGTTGTTCGAGCCACTGATAGAGGCGCTGTGCCGCTATACGATGGCGGCCACAAAGCTACACGCGGACGATACGCCGATCCCGGTGCTTGCACCAGGCAACAGGAAAACGCGTACCGGCCGGCTGTGGGTCTACGTCCGCGACGATCATCGCTCGGGCTCGACGCAACCGGCTTCGGTCTGGTTCGCGTACTCGCCGAACAGACAGGGCATCCACCCTCAAACCCATCTCGCCAGCTTCAAGGGGATCCTGCAAGCGGACGCTTATGCGGGCTTCGATGAGCTGTTCCGCGATAGCTCGATACGCGAGGCGGCATGCCATGCCCACGCCAGGAGAAAGTTCTACGACATTCACGTGCGCACGCCGTCCGACACGACGCAGAAGGCGCTCAACTATATCGGCGAGCTGTACAGCATCGAAGCCACCATACGCGGCAAGCCGGCGGCCGAACGGCGGCGAATACGGCAGGAGAAAGCCAGGCCACTGCTTCAAACCTATGAAGCGTGGCTCAGGGCGAAGCTCGACACGCTGTCGTCGAAGTCCGATACCGCCAAAGCGATCAACTACTCGCTCAATCAGTGGGCCGCACTGACGCTTTATTGCGAAGACGGTACGCTCGAGATCGACAACAACATCGCCGAAAATGCGCTGCGTTGTGTAAGCCTGGGTCGGAAGAATTTTTTATTTGCTGGCTCCGACAGTGGCGGCGAACGGGCGGCCGCGATGTACTCGCTGATCGGCACTTGCACATTGAATGACATCGATCCGCGTGCCTACCTGGACTATGTGCTAACTCACATCGCTGACCACAAAATCAATCGCATCGACGAACTCCTGCCTTGGCGTGTGGCCGACAAGCTGCGCAAGCCAGCCAGTCCACCGGATCCCGCTACCTAACCGGGCAGTTCCTGATCACCATCATGCCTCACGCGCAAGCGAATGCACGAATGGCCCAGGCGAGCCGCTTACGTTGCAGCAGCCACTGCTGATGCATTAGAAATGCGTTGAAGCCTATGCTTGAGGGGCCGTTTGCGTCACTTAGAGCTTCTTTCGATTGCAAGAACATGTTGCGGGTGAACCATGAATCTTACTTTCGCGGAGAATGATGAAAAGTCAAAGCCAGTTTTACCTGATGCAATGAACACCTACACAGAAGTCAAAAACAGGCGAGTGCCAGGCGCGATTAAAGCTGCAGGCGCTTTAAGCCAGCACGCTGACATGGAGGTCTGGCGTCGCCTTTTTAAGTCTCCGATTGGTCCGGGGGCCCAGCGCCGGATACTTCTAGCGCTGCAGCGCTACGATGTGCGTCTACAGCACTCATAGACCGGCAGAAATCGTTTTATCGGCCATCATATGACTGTTGCGAAATCGCTATCGGTTGCAAAACGTCGCTCATGCACGCGAGTCAATTGATGTTACTGGCCAGCAACTATCACCTGCCGGAAGGCGCGGTCAGCCATCAATCACCGATCATTATCACGCTGCGGCGCCTGAACAGCCTCGCTTGACCGCGCTCATTTAGCGGTTAGCTACCACCGGACGCCGGATTGGTAGCTGACGCCGGCATGGGTGCATTCGGTTTTTTGGCATCTTCTTGGGCATAGTAGAACCGGAAGGCGCCATTGTATCTGCACCCGACGCGCCTGATACTGCTCCCATTGACCCGTTGCGTTTGGCGTGCCCATGCCAGTGCCGCCTTGCCCGCCTGCCGCTCCGCCGCCTGCATCTTGCGCGCGCAGCTCCTGAAACACTTATCAGGATGCCGAAATTAGCAAGCTTTTCTGCGCGTCGCATGGTCGTCTTCTCAAGCAAACAGCGATCGTTAGCACCGGAAAGTGTGAACCCACCATTCGTTAAACGGCAATTCGCATGCCGTGCTGGTCATCACTTTATTTTTTTATATTGGCTGCTGCCTTCGGCAACGTGCTCGCGTCACGCGACAACCTGCTACTTGTCAAGCTGGTCGAGTGGGTCGCATTGGGCTTGACCCCGCGCTTAATCGGCCTGACGCCAACGGATGCAACGGGTTCGAACGAAACAACACCGTGTGCTGCGTAATGTCGGACTGCAAAAGCTCCATCAGGGTTCGCGCGCGCGTCAAGCTTTTCGGCGAGCACCTCGAGAAACGGATTCAGGTCAATACGACCATGATTACGAACAAAGCGCTGAACCAAATCTTCTATGCAAGCTGTGCGCGATGCGACGTGCAGCATGCTAGCAACGTGCGACGCTCCCACCGCCAGTTCAAGCTCAAATGTGGCCTCAATACGTGGCTCTCGGGCGTTAATAAGCTTGCTATCACGCTTCACCTTCCGTCTCCTTCTTTGCCGGGATATTTTCTTGTCACTATTCCGCACTTCCGTGGATATGCGCTTTTAGGCTAGCGGGTCGCCGAAGCACATTTGTCAGTGAGAATTCGAACCACTCGATGTTCAGGTTCAGCGAGTAGTCGTGCAACAGCCTGCAATACTTCCGGACTATGCAACATGCCCCAATGACTAACGCTGTCGACCGCGATATTACTATGGTGCTCTGACTCTCTACCGACGCACCCTTCCCATCCAACAATTCCGTCGGACCAACGCTCTTGCGCGTTGCGGGGAATAATGCGATCACACTGCCGCAGACACGCCATTGCGATTCTGCGTTCGTTACAAGGAATTTGACGAGCGATACCAGCCATACGAACCAGCGTCTTTCCTTCGACGTCATCGTGGTCGCCGCCGCGGGTTCTTATTCCGTTACGCCTATGTCCGTTCCAGCTGAAGCCACCTTTGTGAGGTCCGCCACAAACCCTCTGGCGTCACGCTGATAGCGCTGGGGCTGTGATTGACCAGATAAAGCCACTCCGCTCCGAACATCAGCAAGAATTTCCTCCACATGGCGGCTGTACGCCAAACACTTTTCCGCCGTCGGCATCGCGAGGCTTGCCGACAGCGCGAGCAATTCGTCGGGTCGCGATGACAGCGCTTTCATCGACAACGCGTAGTTCTCCGCCAGCGTGGCCTTGAACACCTGAAGATTCAACGCCGTCAGCTTTTCAAATCCGTCGAAGACCTTCGTCGAAAACGTGAACAATTGCTGGATGTTCGCCGATTGTGTGGCCAGTGCATGTTGGGGATAAGGTGTGCTCATAACTGCTCCAGAGAGAGGTGCGATAAGTGCACTAGCTGTCGGATATCCGACCGAAAAATGCACGTATAGAAGACTTAAAAGGCAATGTTGCAGTGCAGCACGTTTCATTCTATGCGCATGCGCTTGGAAGTCAATTGAGCCCTTGTTATCTGCGATGGGCCAAGCAGACGAACCTTTACGGTTTGTCGCGTTAGTGCCGGTCTCAAAAATCGACGGGAGGCAATCAAAGACGCGCATGGCATCCGATATCAAGCGCAGGCGCTTACACCACTGCCTGGCCGGCACCTAAATCCGCGCCGGTTACAGGGTCAACAGCTGTATCGGAAGCGGTGCGCGCGGCCATCGCGCTTAAAACCTTGACGTCTTTGCCTGACACGTTGACGCTCGCGAGTCCGTCACCGCCGTCGACCGCCGGCTCCGGTGACTCAACGAATTCCCAGTCCGGTCCTTCATTCCACGGGCCACGTGGGGAATCGTCACCCTTAGACATGTTGTAGTAGACACTTGTGAATTCGGGCACACCGGGAAGCTTGCCTTGGGGAAAATTGGGCTGAATCGAATGAAGGGCTTTTTCAAAAGACTTCTGATGGGCAATCTCACGTGTCATCAGGAAGCCGAGCGTTTCCCTGATGCCTGCGTCGTCCGTCACGTTAATCAGCCGCTCGTAGACAATCTTGGCTCGTGCTTCTGCTGCGATATTTGAGCGCAGGTCGGCTGTGGGCTCACCGATGGTGTCCACGTAAGCCGCGCTCCATGGTACGCCAGCGGAGTTTGTCAGGGCTGGGCCCCCGCCGTAAAGCAACGACGTGGTGTGCGAATCGTTCCCGCCGCCGGTCATGGAGCGATACAGCTCTGCTTCGCTTTCGACTGCCTCCGCGAGTTGACCTTTAGCTCCTTTGTTTAGCATTGCGACGATGGAGCCAATAATTTCCAGATGGCTTAGTTCTTCCGTTGCAATATCAAAGAGCAGGTCTTTCCGACCCGGGTCATCTTCGCTGACAGCTTGCGTGAAATAACGGCAGGCTGCCCCAAGCTCGCCTTGCGGGCCGCCGAACTGCTCGAGCAGCAGGTTTGCGAGACCGGGATTCGGAGCGGTAACGCGTACCGTGTACTGAAGACGCTTGTTATGTACAAACATGATGGTTTCCTTTCAACCGAGACATCACAGACGATTGCCTTAAATGTCGGGCTAGTTGGATTTCAGGAGCCTCGAGCAATGCGCCACACAGCAGATCGGGCGGTTCGCGGCTGAAGTCTCAGAACGCATCGTTCTGGCCGAATGCGGCAACGCGCCGCGAAGGTGGAGAGCCTTCTGACATCTGCGCATGGCGTGTTCCCGAGGACAGATTCTTTGGAAATTTTTTGCAGGCATCTACCAGTTTCCAGATGACGGCCTCATGCGGCCGCTGCATCCTCAAGGAAACTAAGCGGCGGCCACGATGCTTCGTCCACCCAGACCTCAGCCCTGTTCATCCTGCCGTGAGATACGCTCTGATATGCGAAAGGCCGTCGCGCGCTTCCGGCAACGTTGCGCCGGAAAATTAGAATCGCATTGATAGTCGCTCCCACCTGGGCACACGCAGCGGAATTCGCCTTACGGACCTAGCTGCGGGGCATGCGAAGCCCGAGACGCCAGGAAACTATTTTGGCAATTTGCAACCGGCCTGCGGGCACAGTAGTTTGAAAGATGTCTCCTCCATGTCTCATGGATGCGGATTCAGCCCGCGGTGTGCCGCTTTCTTTTGTTGGCTTTGCCCACGGACGCCGCGTAGACCCCAGCTGTCGCCCCTTTGCCATGCAGGGTCGAATCAGGCTTCCAGGAACAGCTGTTGCGCTGGTCGGAGCAAAAGGAGCCGCTTATGACGCTAGTACTACTTGTGGATGACGACGCGGACCTGCGCGAGGTTCTTGAATTCATCGTGACGGGTGATGGCTATCGCGTGCACACGGCGGCAGACGGACAGCATGCGATGCTGGAAATCGTGCGGGAACGACCCGATATCATTGTCTCCGACGTGATGATGCCCCGCATGGACGGCCCGGGGATGGTTTGTGCGCTGCTTGCAATCCCCGCATTATCGGACATTCCCGTTGTTTTGATGTCTGCCGCCGCCCCTGAGCCAGGCCTCCCCATCCACATGTTCCTCGCCAAGCCATTTGAGCCTACACAGTTACTTGAAGTGCTTCACTCTGTCCAGTTACCGTAAGGCTTTTTGACCGAGATCTACATCCACTGCTCTTGCCCGGGGAGATTGCGTAATAAGGTCTTCCCGGTGTCCCGTGAACGAATTTTTCCAGGTTTGGTAAAATATGACTATATTTCGAATTCCTTATTAACATTGTTGATAATGCGAATAGCCGGTGCCGTGGCGTGCGCACGTAGCCTACCCACGGCCCAACCACATGGTTTCATTAACTGACTGTACTCGCCTCGGTTGCTGAAGAGGGCGCAGGGCATTGACTCAGGTGACCATTTTTTGATTGGCAGCGATGCTTGAAGCCATCGCTTGGGAGTCCTTGCGAGTATCAGGCGCAAAACACCCAAGGTCGACGCCTGCTGAGTGCAAAGCACCTTTCGACAATCTTTGGCCCTGTATCGCTACGATAGGCCCATGATAGGAAGGCGGTAGATGCTCAGAGCATTGCCGCCCTTTCAATTTCATAGAAGGCATTAAACCCATGCCTGCTGATTACAACCGAGGCAAAAATGAGTACCGAAATTTCCGAGTCTGATATTCGAAGCCGCGCATACGAACTTTGGCGGGCCGCTGGCAGCCCGGAAGGCCAAGATGAAGATTTCTGGCACGAAGCGCGCACGAAGCTCAAGCAGCCGGAGGCAAACGAAGAACCCGAATTGAACGACGCCGTTAAGGAAGGAACACATGACAAGGACGCAAGGGTAACGGCTTTCTCGGCCCCGGAACTCGAGTCATCCAAGTCCAAGCAAAATCCATAACGACTTTCTTCCATTGATTGAGACGTTTCAGTTCCATTTGGGGTATCGGCGAGAAGAGAATACCGGCTCAAAAGCCACCGTCCGTTGTCAGGGCTTCCCCACGGCTTCCTTGACTTAAGCAGCAGATGTGACTGCGTCGCACCCATATGGATGCCGAACGCATGAGAATTGGACCACGTACTGGACAGCAGCGTTCGAGGAGTACCAATCATGCATTCAGCAGGAGACGTCCCCCGCCCAAACCGCGAAAATAATCTGGAATCCGGTCTTCATCAGGATGACCTGTTCTTCGCTGCCGTAACAACGACTCGTACTCCCATGCTGGTCGTGGACGCGCGTCTTCCCGATTATCCAATCATCTTCGCCAATAACGCGTTCCGGAAGCTGACCGGCTACAGCGACTCTGAAATTTATGGTCATAACTGCAGGTTCCTACAGGGTCCCGATACAGACCCTTTAGTGCTTTCGGAACTTCGGGTTGCTTTGTCAGAGGGGCGTGAGTTCGCTGCTGAGGTTCTCAACTACAGAAAGGACAGGTCGACATTCTGGAACGAACTGTTCATTGCGCCGATTCTTAGCGAAGAGAACGAGCTCGTGTACTTCTTCGCATCACAGGTAGATGTGAGCCGAAGACATGAAGCTGAGGAAGGCTTGCATCAGGCACGGAAAATGGAAGCGCTGGGGCAACTGGCTGGGGGCGTTGCTCACGATTTCAACAATCTTTTGCAGGTCATGGTCGGGCATGTGGACCTCCTCGACCTAAGCGTCAAGATGAACGCGGGAAACGAGTCACTACTAAAAAACATCGCGAGGATTCGTGGCGCTGTCAAAACCGCATCGTCTTTGACCCAACAGCTGTTGCTATTCGCGCGGAAACAGGTTTTCGCAGGTCGTACCGTAAATCTCAACGGGATTTGCGACGACCTGCTTGAACTCGCGCGGCAAACGCTTGGGCCTGCAGTTTTAGTCGAAACTATCTATGCGGCCGGCCTGCGCAATTGCGTTCTGGACGTCGCACAACTGGAAATGGCGGTACTTAATATCATTTTGAACGCTCGGGACGCACTGGATCGACGAGCCGACCCGCGATTGATGCTGCATACGGCCAGTTGGCAGATAACGAAAGGCGATTCGGAAGGCATCGTCGACTTGCCCGAAGGACACTATGTAACGTTGGCCATCACTGACAATGGAGTTGGGATGCCACCGGACGTTGTCGAAAAGGTATTAACCCCGTTCTTTACAACTAAAGAGCAAGGTAAGGGTACGGGCCTCGGCTTGAGCAATGTGGTGGCTTTTGCGCGTCAAGCAGGCGGTGCGCTCACTGTCTCCTCGAAAGAAAAGGTCGGCACGACTTTTACGTTTTACTTTCCGGCACTTGAGAGACAGGAAGAGTCGCGGCCAGTGGTTTCGAACGTCCCTCGCCCGACAGGGAGCGAAAACGTCCTCATTGTGGATGACCGCCGGGATGTCGCTGAGGTTGCAGAAGCGATGCTTGGCGAGTTGGGCTATTCAACCAGACTTGTGCTGAACGCGGCGGACGCCTTGGCAATCCTGGGTTCAGGCGAAGCATTTGACCTGCTTTTTACCGACCTGGTAATGTCTGGCATCCTCAACGGCGTTGGGCTTGCGCGTGAAGCCAGGCGGCTGAGACCAGACCTCCGAGTACTCATAGCGACCGGGTACGCCGAGGCGGTTATAGACGTGACCGATGTCAACGGAGCGCGATTCAAGGTTATTCACAAGCCATACAGGCAGGCGGACCTGGCGCGTGAGGTTCGCAAAGTGCTGGATGATAACCGTCGACGCTAGCGCTTGCATGAAGCAGATTCTGTAAACTGGTAGACGGTTCCCGCAGTCGCATAGCACTATCATCACTATTCCCGTCCCGCAATGACAGCTCCTTCAAAATCGATTGCTGCCACTGCTTTATGAGCTATGCCAATGCCAACGTGCGCAAGGCCAGATAGGTCGACAATTAAACCTTGCTTGCAGGTGTTCGGCCTGCCCTATATTAGAAAGCAAATCGCTAAGTATCGCGGTGGTATGTCTGAAGCGTTTCTGATCGTAGCCCACTGCGCCTGCATCACGAAAATAATTCTATTGTGTTAGCGAAACGGATTGTTATCGCCCAAGGAGGGCCATTGAAATTCCGCCGCGGGTCTGTAGAGGCTCACTGCGCATGGTCTCTTCAGCTAATCAACCTCCGGAACGAATCCAGCTGTCCGACCGGAGCTCGTTTATCTCAGTGAATCTCGCTTGAGTACGTCAGATTGGAATAAACAGCGATTGTAACAAGGCAACAACAAATCATCGCTGATAACCAGGTGGATACCGCCTACGTCCGAATTCGTCTCGGGGCCGACCCTAGGTGACACCGGCAAATAAAATGCAGCAACAAATCGCGCAAACGGCGAAAGCAGATGATCGCTCAACAGCGTCCCATGGATTTTACTTGCCCAAGTAGTCTCCGCCAGCCATCAGTTGAGCACTGCATTGGTACGAAATAGACAACCAGCGTCTATTCCCGAAACTCAAGTCGCTGGTCACTGATTAAAGTCCATGAATTTTTATTATGGTATTTAATGCACGCCCGAGGGTGCCGTATCCGCGGTACGGCTAGCGTGGGGTCTTTCAGCGGCACGCGGTTGGGCCACATCTTCGTGGTCGCCCCGTTGATGTTGATGTGGTCCCCGCTGCACCAACGGCGTTTAGCGCGCTCTTACCTGTGCCGCCCTGCCCCGCAGAACGGCGGCCACTATCGGTCCTGTTACGATCGCTACCGCTGCCCGCAAACCCTTACCCGACTGCCGCGCCCACCAGCATAAGCATTAAGACCGAACATGCCGCCGATTCCTGACCACATTCTTGACTGTCATCATGAGTGGAACTGGCACGCAGTTCGGATCTAGCTACTAGCTTCACGCGCTGGATATTTAAATTTCCGTTTGACGCGTTGAATTGAGGTCAGGCGACGATGACCAGTAAGGGGACCGATTGTAATATTGGTGAACAGTGGTCCCCCAGATTGTATCCGCCATTGCCGGCCAATGGTCCTTATCAAATCCGGGGTCGTTCTTGATTTGCGCGGCCGCGATGCTTACACGGAAGCATTCTTCCTCCGCATTGAGCGTTAGTGCATTCCACGGTATCGCGTGAAGAGTGGTGCCCATCCCAAGAAAGCCACCCTCTGACAGCACCGCATAGGCAATTCTGCCGCTCTGCACGTCAAGCATGATGTCTGAAATCTTGCCAATGTCCTCACCATCAGCGGATACAACTTTGGTGCCTTCGACGGTCGAACTGGCCATCACGTTTACGCCGGGCCCGTCGCCTGGGCCACTATCGATACCGTCTTGCGAATTCAGCGTGTTCATACGTCCTCCAAAATTTCTAGGTAGAGAACGTTTACGCGCAACGGTTATGCCCGCAACAGATTCCAGAGGCGCTCGACACTGAGTCTACAGGCGAGCCGGGGACGTGGAGTCACCGAAAGGCCGCTATGGCGAGACACGAAGCCGCGAGATCGGGAGGCGCACTAGCTTACGCCGTCCAGCACGTCCGCCTCATGCGAAAACGGCGCCTCCATTCCTGAACCCCGATGGCATGTGGAAGAAGACGTGCTACCGCGGGGCAGCGATCGCATATTGCCCGATCTATTTTAAAAAAATTGAGCTCCGCCGTCCTTTTGATATCCGGTCACGTCGCTGAGGCGCTTCGGAAAGGCAATACAAGAATTCCGGTGCCCACCGTCGACCAGCCAGCAGACGTGAGATTCATCATGAGCGCAAGAAATAAGGTCATCAGCGTTCTGGTCGTCGAAACCGTCAACACTAAATGACCTGACGGGGCACTGCTGCAGCGTTTTCCGGCATCCGGTCACGGGTAAGGTCGCGCCCTGGTACCTGACTGTTGATGGGAAATTCGAACATCGACAGGTGTTTCCCGCATTTGCCACCAACGATACAGAGCTTGAAGTCCAAGCAGTACTCGCGGGGCAGGTGATGGGGCAGCTCGCGAGTTTCTCGGCTGCATCGTATATCCGTGCGAAACGACTGGTGCCGGTTCTCCTGCAGCATATGCATGCGCGCATCGGTTTGCGCTTTTTACTACCGAACAGGACCGCTCAGCCCATGCGGGTGCGAGCATTTCTCGATCTGGCTTTGGCTCGCCTGTAATGACTGCACCGGCTACGTCCTCGATGACAAAGAGCTCGAGCGGTCTAGGTCACGGCCGAAGCGGTCAGGCCGCGCGGAGTAGCGCACCGAGCCCGCTCACGCATATCCCGCGCCCATTAACCGTGCGACCGAACCAGGTCGCGAACCAGCCATTCGCCCAACGTCGTCCGGAAGTCGGCATGGGTCGGGAATACTCACTGGCGACTGGCGGCTTCCCGGAAGCCGATTTTCAGTGACTGCATTCCGGCGACGAACTTGAAGAGCAGATTGGCGCAACCCGACCCCAACCGGACGGCCGACCTGAATCAAGGCCTCGGACCGCTTCTAATAGAGATGCGACGTTCGAATGTCTCGGGCCCGAGCTATCGTCGTAAATTAACGATCGGATCCAATGATCGGCTGCATGGTCGGACGCGTTGAAGTTTTACGCTTCGGTTGAAAACCATTCGCACGGCGATCAAATGAGCGGGAATCTGCGAAGAGCCTCTGCTTGGGTCACGGCGATCGACAGACCTCGATCAACCGCCACTTACGGCACGAAGGCGCGATCGCCCGCGTGTCGAACTGGGCTCGATTCGTGCGGTCACTACAATTACGAAATAGCGTTCCGGCCATGCAGTTCGTCAATACTGCCCAATGGGACACTTCAAGCCACCTCACGTGATGCTGGTCATATCAAAAAATGAGAGACCTTATGGCGTCCCAACGAAAGTCAACGCGTCAACCCATTGATTCGGCCAGATCGATTTACAGGCTCTACATTGCCCGGGGCAGTTCGCATATCTCCAGCGCGATGTCCATTGCTTCCCAGCGCGCTGCTATTGACGAGGTGATTCGCAAATTCCGTCAACGTCACACCGGTGGCGATTTGCGCGGCATCTTGCAGCTACTGGCGGAAGACCTGGAAAAGCGGGGAAAGGCAACGGCCGCGACCACCGTCCGCGATTTCGTGCACGTCGCTCGGCCTCAATGACCCGCGCGGCGTGGATAAAAAGGGGCAGATTTAGCGTGGCGGAGCGAGGAACCGGGGAATCTTGACCGTAAATGCCGTCACGTTCTGGTCAGACTCAATCCCGATTGATCCATCATGGGCACGCGCGATGCATCGGCAGATATACAGGCCAAGGCCAATGCCGGAAGATGGCTTCTTCTGCACGGGCGAATGACCTGCGCGCGTTAACGGATCAAAGATCGTAGGGATCGCGCTCGCCGGTATCGGGGCACCACCGTTGGAGACAGAAAGTATTATCTGCGCGCCATCGCCTGCAGCTTCCAGCCGGAGGTCCCCCGCCCCGTGTTGGACGGCATTGTTTAACAGATTGACGATCAACTGGTTGATACGGGCACCGTCCAGAATGCCGGTCAGTTCGCCCGCCAATCGCACGTCGATCCGCGCATCAGGATACGCGGCGCGTACCTCATCGGCCGCGCCGTGGCAGATGCTTCCGACATCCTGTTGGGTCGGCTCAACCGGGATGGTGCCGCCGAGGCGCGTACGCGTGAAGATAAAAAGATCGTCAATCATCTCCTTGACCCGGGTGGCGCTGCGCTGCAAGTTCGCGCCCGCTCGCACGCTGGTAGGTGATAAATTCTCGTCCTGCAGCAGGATGTACGCCGTATTCAGTATCGCTCCCACTGGCGAACGCAAGTCGTGCGCCAGCATGCCGGCAAAAAGCTCCCTGGTCTGCTCAACGTTCGTTGCAAATTGCTGGACTGCCTCCGCGAGCATCTGATCAATTGCCTCATTGAAGCGAATCATTTCCTGAAACGCCGCCGCGTCGAGCATTGCCTTAAGTTGCCACCTGCGAAGAACGCTCGCCCGCAGCGCCCGGTATTCCGCCACAAGAGCGTTGATCCCAAAGCCGTGAGACAGACGGTCGTCCGCATGTACACGCCCGATCCGGTTAAACGCTGAATCCGGCCCGGATCGGCCGCCGTGCGATTTTTTCAGTTGCTGGGCGCCAGTCTGCGCTTCCCGCATGTCGGCAGCGATGCCTTTAAGCAGGCTGCTCGCCGAGTCGCGCAACTGAGCTTCCGACAGATGACTGTCCGCCGGACTGACCGTGCGGGCATAATCTGCCCAGTCGTCAATCAATCCATCCAGGTTAGCTTCAATAAAGTCTGAGAGCGTCATGTGATCCTCGGTTGCGGAAACGAGCGTCGCTTGTAGTTATACCGGGATAAGAATGCTTTGCGATTTTCGAAAATGTGGAACGGACGTTGCTCACGCAATTACGCGTTTAATGTCAATAGTACCGTACGAGCATATGTCATTCCTTCTAAATACCGCTCGCTGGACTCAGCGCGATATGCTCCGGGTGGGGATACGTCGCCCACGGCTGCTCGTGGTCGACGATTTCCGGGATGGGGTAGAAGCCATTTCATTGTTTCTTTCGCTGTCAGGATACAACGTGCAATATGTGCTCAGCGGGCTGGAAGTCGCCACCGCAGTTATTGCCTGCCCTCCTGAGATTGCGCTTCTTGACATTAACATGCCCCGCATGGATGGCTTTTCCGTCGCACAACACTGCGGCAGGACTGGCAGACCCGGCATATCCTCATCGTTGCGTTCACGGCTCAGGATGAGCCTACGATCCGGAAAGACGGGATTGTGGCGGGTTTCGACGCGTACTGTCAGAAAGGCGGCAGCCTCGATTCCCTCCTGCGCCTCTTTAGGAAGGTGGGTCGGCTGGACGAAGTTTGAGTCGAATGCCGGTGGACGGTGAGGGTCCGCGGTCAGAGCGAAGCAGCCCCTCGAATGTCCAAACGACGACCGCGTTGAGTGACTTATCCTGGCCGGCAAGCGAACGCTCGCCGGCCGCCAGCCATCAAACTTCAGTCTGCTCGGCCATCTCGAGCGCATCGTCTACCTCGATTCCCAGGTATCGCACGGTGCCTTCAATTTTTGTGTGGCCCAACAGCAATTGGACGGCGCGTAGGTTGTTGGTGCATCAATAAATCAACGACGCTTTCGTGCGTCGCATGGTATGCGTACCATACGCGGTGTCATCGAGTCCGATCGACGCGACCCAGCGATGGACGATGCGCGCCTACTGACGCGTCGAGACGTGCGCCAAGGCATGCAGCCGGCCCGGAAACAAATAGTCGGAAGGCTTCAATCCCCGCGCGGAGATACAGGCGGCGACACTTTCACGAGTTTGCTCCGTGATTTCAAACTGCACTGGTCGATGGGTTTCTTGCTGCATGAAAGTCGTGCGAGCTACGACATGACCTTCGATGTAGACGTCCTGCACCTGTAGTCGCATCAAATCGCACTCCCGAGGCTTGCTGTCAATTGCAAGGTTAAACAGCGCCAGTTCACGAGCGTTGGACGCCATCTGGAGTCTCGTCCAAATTGCCCAGATCTCACGGACTTTCAATGGCGGTTTCTGATCGGTCAGCCTTCCCTTGTTCCAAGGTACCCCTTCGGCGGGCACGGTGCGTGCTCGGACAAAAGATGGCTGCGTATGGATCACGCCGGTCGCGAGCTTGTCGCAGCAATCACCATTGTCGCAGCATTCACCGATTTCTCACTTGCTATTTCTGTGAGGGTAATGATCGAGTTGCTCTTGGCACCTTTGTGGGGGAAAGCCACAATCCATCGTTGATTTGTAATGAGGATAGCTAGCCTATTTTCTTCTCAGGAGAATTTCACAGCGTGTAAATCGGGGCGATTTGCGAAGCGCGCGGCGTTCGCACATCCAATTGCCGAATCCATCAGCTTGCCAACTTTTCATAGGAATGCGAGCTATGCCACCCAGGCAACTCAAAATCGGCATTCTCACGCATATCAGATACCCGATCGTCGAACCATTCGCCGGTGGACTCGAAGCGTTTACCTATGACATCACCAGCCGATTACGAGCTCGCGGACATGACGTGAGCCTGTTTGCAGCAGGAGGCTCCGCGCCTGAGTTACGGGTCGAGCGGATGGACATCACCTCCGCCATCAGAAGCAACGCAAAGAAGCACGATCACGATAGTCTGAGTTCCGAGTTCATTGCAGAACATCATGCCTACATGAGTTGCATGCAGCGAATCGACAATTACCACTTCGATGTGATCCTGAACAGTTCCCTGCACTATGTGCCAGTCACGATGGCCGGTCTTATCTTAACGCCAATGCTGACAATTCTTCACACGCCACCTTTTTTCGAATTGATCAATGCGATCGCAGCAAGGCAAGAACGGGAAAGCGGTTTTTACGCCACTGTTTCAATGGCGAACGCATCCACATGGTCGGATCTTGTTCCCCAATGTACGGTGATCCCGAATGGTATCGACCTCGATTTCTGGTTCCCTGCGTCCGGCCGCATCAATGACCATGCGTTCTGGTATGGGCGTCTAGTACCAGACAAAGGCGCGCATCTGGCACTAGATGCCGCGCGCGACGCAGGCATGACGATCAGGATTGCTGGTCGGTGCGAAGATCGACCGTACTTCGAGCGTGAAATCGCCCCGCGTCTGGGGCCGCGGGCGACCTATCTCGGACATCTCGACAGGACCGAACTCGTCGAAGAAATCGGTCATTCAGCGGTATGTTTGGTTACGCCATGCTGGGACGAGCCGTTCGGCCTGGTTGTGGCAGAGTCCTTTGCTTGTGGCACTCCCGTCGTCGCTTTTGCGCGAGGCGCGTTGCCGGAACTGGTCACGGCCGGAACCGGCATCCTTGTCGAGCCGGGCAACGCGCCCGCATTGGCTGCGGCGCTCGCCCGTTCTCATACGCTCGACCGGCAAGCTTGTCGTTTGAGGGCCGAAAATCTGTGGAGCCTCGATCTGATGACATCCCGATACGAAGCCTTGCTGGATGAAATCTCCATCAAGGCGTGCGCCGATGCATAAGCTGTCGGTTGGATACTACGTGCATCATCACGGACGCGGCCATGAACGTCGTGCGTTCGCTGTTGCCGCGGAATTGCCGGTAACGGTGACACTATTCGGCAGTAATCTGCCTGTGGGAAACTCGCCGGAAGGCGTGCGCAATTGCAATCTTCCCGCCGATCATGAAGAAGGAGTCGTAGCTGATTCGTTTGCGCATCTTCACTACGCGCCATTAGGAGTCAAGGGAATAAGAGAACGCTCCCGGATTCTGGTCGACTGGTTCGAGGCGAACTGGCCGTGTGTGCTAGTTGTCGACGTCTCGGTCGAAGTCGCTGCGCTGGCCCGCCTTTGCAGCATACCGGTGATATACGTACGGCAACGCGGAATGCGGCTCGATATGGCCCATCAACTCGCGTACGAAAGCGCCGCCAGTCTGCTCGCCCCGTACCCCAGGGAACTCGAGGAGCCTACGGCTCCAGAGCATTGGCGGTCAAAAACCGATTACACGGGCCATATCTCGCGATACTGCCGCCGTGAAGTAGAAAAGGAGCCGCTACGCGCTACGGTCACCGTACTGACAGGCTTCGGAGGAACGGACTTTCGGACGGACAGAATTGTCGAGGCCGCGCGCGTCTGTAGTGACTGGGAGTGGACAGTCGTTGGACCCGTCCAGCCAGTTGGAGTGATCGACCTGCCTCGCAATCTGCGATTCGTAGGTGTCGTTGCCAATCCAGATGAATGGCTGCGCGACGCTACGGTGGTGATCGGATCGGCGGGCGATGGTGTGGTGGGCGAAGTCGCGGAACTGCGAGGCCGGCTCGTCTGCATTCCGGAGCGACGGCCATTTGGTGAGCAGCAGTCAGTGGGAAAAATTCTTGAGTCTGCCGGCTTGGCTATCTGCTGCATCGATTGGCCCGAGGCCGAGCAATGGCCGGGCATCCTGAAGAGAGCGTTGCAGCTCGATCCAGATCGTTGGGCCACGGTTGCCGACGGACTGGGCGCCAAACGCGCAGCGGCGGCGATCATGCGAATCGCGGCCATCACATTGCAGGGGCTTTGATAGATGGAAATTCTCACGCTAGTGCATGGCCGTCGTCCGCATCTCGAGAACCTCATTCGAGGACTCGAACGCTCGACGGTCTTGCCCGATGCCCTGATCATCGTGCAGATGAATGAAGAGCCGGAGCAATGGTCGGGTTATCGCTTTCCAGTCATCAGTCATGTCGTGCGCGATGTGGACCGTAGATTACCTCTTGCGTCGGCTCGCAACGCTGCGGTCGAACGGGCGTTGGGAGACAACCTGATATTTCTGGACGTCGACTGCATTCCTTCTCGCCAGCTTGTCGAGCGCTATAGAGATCGATTACGCGCAAAAGAGCCTGTTCTGCTCCAGGGCGCAGTCAGTTACCTGCCTGCCGGAGCAGTACGAGACGGCTGGTCGGAAGAGCAGCTCAACCGATTGGGCAGCTTGCATCACGTCCAGGAGGGGCACCGTCCGGACGATGACATTTCGCATCAGCTATTCTGGTCGCTGAACTTCGCTTGCAGCAGGCGGACTTTCGAAACGATCGGCGGCTTCAACGCGGAATACATCGGCTACGGTGGAGAAGATACCGACTTTGCTTTTCGGGCCAGGCGATCTCGCGTACCGGTTAAAGCGGTATCGGCACTTGCGTTTCATCAGTACCACCCGACCTTTTCTCCGCCACTTAATCATTTCACGAGTATCGTCGCGAATTCAGAGCGGTTTTATGAGGTGTGGGGAGAATGGCCGATGGGCGGTTGGCTCGCGGAGTTTGCCGCTGCGGGCTTCCTGCGGATCGATAGAACAAGACTTGTTGTTTTGCGCGTTCCGACCAAAGAGGAGATCTTGGCGTGCCTCGCCTGCGGGACCAATTGAATGCCATTGCATCGGTAAAAGAAGCGAACGCAATGTTGCAATTCCACGGAGATAAGATTGGACAACCGGCTCAGGTCCGAATCATGCACTGTGTTGAACGTTGGCTGACTGCGGATTCCTTCTGCGCTTCAGGTCGACTTAAACACGGGATAATCCATGTCACTCATCATCGCTGCGAGATTCAATACCTTTGAAAAAGCGGAAGACGCATCCACCAAACTGCAAGCCAAAGGTATTAGGAAAGAAGATGTTTCGATCATTTACGTGACAGACCACGGGCAGCACGCGCGAACGCCGATCGGCGGAGATGCAATCGACGATCCAGGGTCGAAGCAGGCGCCGAAAGGAGCGGGAAAGGGAGTGCTGATGGGGGCGATAGTTGGAGTGTGCATCGGCGCAGGTATCCGCTTTGGATTACACGCCCCTTGGGTCACCATTGCCGTTGCGACGGCGGTCGGTGCTTATGTAGGATCGTTGTCGGGTGCCATGTCCCACACTAAAACATCGCGACAGCATTCGCAAACATCGTTGGATAACTTCGAAAACGCCCGGCAATCCGGTGTACTGATAGCGATACGCGCAGGGCAAAAAAGTGCAGATGCCGTCATTGAAACGCTAGAGTCATGTGAAGCCATGGACATCGAGAATGCGTCAGGCATCTGGCAACGAGGCCGTTGGGCAGACTTCGATCCTACGAGGGCGCGTCAACCGGCAGCCAGAGCGCAGTAAAGCCAATCCGTATAACGCATCGTCAACGAGGGTCGTGCGTGTCGACGAGTACATCGCGAGAACGTGCTGGCCGAACGGGAGTCGCGGACACTCGTTCGGTTTATGCTAAGTTCAGACTGCGGCAGCTTCCTCCGTGACTTCTTCAGCCGCGAGCTTTGTGAGTTTCAGATCGGCTGCCTTCTCTTCTTCGAGCGTTTCCATAAGGAGCTTCATTGCATCCTTCTCGCCGAGCTTCTTTGCAAGTGCGGCGAGTGTCCCGTAAGTCGCAATTTCGTAATGCTCGACCTTTTGCGCGGCGCCGATGAGGCCGGCATCCAGCACGGCGCCTTTCTCGATTTCGTCGACCAGTTCCTGGCTTTCCTCGACGAGACCTTCCATTGCAGCGCATTTGATTCGCATCAGCTTGATTCCGCATGACTCGACGATCTGATCGATACGCAGGATCTGACCACGCGTTTCTTCAAGATGGCTCTCGAAGATTGCCTTGAGGTTCGCATTGGTTGCCGCGCGCGCCATTTTTGGCAGCGCCTTGGTGAGCTGTTTTTCGGCGCTATAAACATCCGACAGCGAGTGTATGAACAGATCTTTCAGTGTTTTTGAGGTCATGATAAATTCCTTTGATAGTTGAATAGTTAGTGCCGCGCGCCAAGGTGCGTCAATTCCTCACCTGATCAGGCTCTGTTACACGCAGGCGCGGAGGGCTTGCACTCTTAAGTCGCGCGATCAGGCAGGCTGGGCGGCACCGAGGTCAGCACCTGTGACGGGATCACTGCTAACGTCAGACGCTGTACGGGCTGCCATCGCCTGCAACGCGTCCACATCTGCGGCATTCACGTTCACTGTTGCAAGGCCGTCGCCGCCATCGACCGCCGGTTGGGGATCTTCCACGAATGTCCACTCCGGACCGTCGTTCCACGGTCCACGAGTTTGCGCTTCGTCTCCCTGAGACATGTTGTAGTAGACGCTCGTGAAGTCCGGATTGCCCGGCAGCTTTCCTTGCGGGAAATTGGGCTGTATCGAATGAAGTGCCTTTTCGAACGATTTCTGATGCGCAATTTCCCGCGTCATCAGGAAGCCGAGTGTGTCGCGAATCCCCGCATCATCGGTCACGTTAATCAACCGCTCGTAGACGATTTTGGCGCGCGCTTCCGCCGCGATATTCGAACGCAGATCAGCAGTGGGCTCGCCTATTGTGTCGACGTAAGCGGCTGTCCACGGTACGCCGGCAGAATTGATTAACGCGGGACCGCCACCGAAAAGCAGTGAAGTCGTGTGCGAATCGTTGCCGCCGCCCGTCATCGAGCGATAGAGCTCGGCTTCGCTTTCCACCGCTTCGGCAAGCCGGCCTTTCGCGCCCTTATTCAGCATTGCGATAATGGAGCCAATGATTTCGAGGTGGCTCAACTCTTCGGTGGCAATGTCGAACAGCAGATCTTTACGACCCGGGTCATCCTCACCAACTGCCTGCGTGAAATACCGGCAGGCTGCGCCAAGCTCGCCCTGAGGGCCGCCAAACTGTTCGAGAAGCAGATTTGCCAAGCCAGGATTAGGCGCGGCTACGCGCACGGTGTACTGGAGTCGCTTGTTGTGAATGAACATGAAGTTCTCCTTTGAACTCAGGTTACGCCGTTACGCAAGTGGCGCCCGAACTGGACGCGTGTGACTTGTGCTGACCGGCGGTGAATTGCTGAGCGGTGACGGGTCCGATGTCCCGACACACCTCCTGATCGAGGCGCCCAGATCTCAAAGCGATAGCGCTTTGGCGTAGTCGCAGCAAAACGCCGCGGGGGTAAACTGTGTGAGGTGAGCCACTCTGAGATGTGCGTACGCTTCCATGAAGGTATTTCCCGCATCACGCGATATCGTCTCAATGGGCAGGACGGCGTCGACGGTCAATGGTGAGATCACCCCGCGCACTGCCGCCTTCGTCTTCGAATGGCGGCTGATGACGGAAGCCCGCGTTACCCGAAACCAGCGCGATAATCGCGCCGACCACAAGCGCAGCAAATGAGAACCAGGAGGCACGTGCGACACCGCGTGCTGCCGTATCTGCCATCTGACGGGCGTCGTCGGCTTCTGCCTGAGGGCTCGAGGCCTGCGCGGCCGCCGATGCGACGGCGCCCTGAACCTGCGCCTTGAGTGAGTTCAGCATCGATCCACCGGCAGCGGGAGGGGTCGCCGCAGGCGTCGCGGTTGCGCCGGTCGCTGCAACGCTGCCCGCTGCACTAACAGCACTTCCCACCAGCGATGTCGCGCCATACGCCATCACAATGATCATCACGCCCCAGGCGAGGAGACCGTGCAGCCATCCGAGAACCGGCGCGCAGCGGCCAGCAAAATAAGAACCGACAAAGACAGCAATGACCGTCATCACAATCATGTAAGCGCCAGAGCCGAAAGCAAAACTCCTTGAGGAATCTGGCTGGATGAAAGGCGAGAGCACCGATGCCCCAATGGCGGTGCCGAGTACGGTCAGCACCAGATAGGCGATTAGTGAAAGGATGACTCCGGCAATGACGGAACCCCAAGAAATTCGCGGGAGACCGTCTTGAGTAGTGAGCAGGCGCATTGATTTCTCCGTGAGTTCGGAAGCCGAGGCGAGCTGTCCCGCTTGAGTGGCTTTGCCGCTAACCGGGCGCGCAACGACCATTCCCAATGTGCCGCATGAGGGGATCGGAGGCTAAAAACGTTGGGCAGGACAAGCACGCGGGGATAAATGAGTGAGGCTGACTGCGCAGTCGCTGCAATTGAGGGTATTGCACTTTCCTTACGTATGCGCCGCTGGAAGCATCACCTCATATCGTTACATTGGCTTCGTAACGGTAGATCGAATCGAGACGCTCGCCACTGCGGGATATCATCATGTTGCGCATCATCTTCGCCTGGAATAATTCATTCGAGCCTGACGGACCTGGAATCTCCACCGAAGCGCAGTTTATTTGCCTGAATACAGATCTGCGAGTCGGTGTAGGTCAGGCGCGATTCATGCGCGTTCTTTGGCATGGCCAGTGGAGGTGCTTTAAATGAAAACGCGAATATTTACCTATCTCGCCTGTGGATGCGGCCACCACGGCACCATCGTCGAGAGTTTTGAACTGAGCGCATCGAACGACGGCTGGTATCAGGCCTGGCTGCGCAATCTTTCGCATGCCGGTCACTACGATGCGCTCGATGAACTTTTCGCTGAAACCACTCCGGGGTGCCCGATCTGCGGTCAAAGCCTTGGACCCGAACATATTGTTGGGCGAAGCGTGCAACCTGGGCTGGCTGAGTTGAGGCCAGACCAGCGAGAAGCGAACGCGATCAGTCCGGTTTTCTCAGCCCGGGGCGCTTCGCTGACCTCAGGGCCCTCCCGCGCGAGACTGCGCCTTGTGTCCTCCCGGGAATTTCCATGAGCGGCTGCCCTAAGGATCGCAAGCTACCTTGCGCCCGACCCGGACGACGGGCAATCGGTCGCCCTCTACCTGATCCGCCACGCAGGCGTGGAAAACTGACAAGGCCGAGTGCTGATCGGGGCGGTGAGTTTTCAACCGGTCAGCGACCTCTGGTTTCAGCGCCTGCCGTCTGCGTGTCCTTGCCCACAGCCGGTACCCTGTGGACGCAGGCCTATGCCGCTTTGTTTACTTCGCTTATCTGTTGGCAACATATCGAATCGGTGATTGTTCAAAACAGTGACGCCTGGGCGTCACTTATTCTACAAACTCTACAAACGTTTGAGCGCCGCGCTGGCCCATTGCGCTTCTGGATGGGTGGCCGGCTGCACCATGTCGATTGGATAAAGACTTCGCCGGAAGATACGCGGCAGTTGCCAACTGCCCGCAGGAAAGATTCGACCGTGAGCGAATCCAGCACTTTCTTCTCCAGAAGAATTCCGCGCGGTCGGCTGCACTGACCCAATGGAACGCCGCTTTCTGGTTGCTGAACTATTGATCGATAGGGAGCGCGCGAATGGCCGAGCCGGTTGAGATCAGGTTAAGCGTCGGATCCGGCTCTTCGTCAATCCTATATAGTGCGCGTTAAACTCACGTTCCTCCTGATACCTCGCCCTGACATGAGCGATACGAAAAACCCTTTGCCATCACAGTCTGGTGCACGCCCCAAACGCATCGTCGCGATTGGGGCCTCCGCCGGAGCGCTGCCCGCCTTGGGACAGTTTTTCCGGGCTGCTTCAGACGCCTCGCACGGCATGGCGTTCATCGTTGTGGTTCACCTGTCACCTGATTCTGAGAGCCACCTGGCTGAGCTTCTTTCGCAGGAGACGCCACTCAAGGTGTGTGTGATTGAGGAAGGGCTGCTGATCGAGGCTGGCGGCGTCTACGTAATCCCGCCAAAAGTGTTGGCGACGATCGCCAGTAATGCGTTTCATCTCGAGCCTGTGATGGAACGTCCGGGAATCCCGATGCCCATCGATCGACTATTCACGTCTCTTGCGGCGGATCAGGGCGACCGGGCGATTGGTATTGTGCTAACTGGCGCGAACGCAGACGGAAGTGCCGGGTTGCGTGCGATCAAGGCCGAAGGCGGTATGGTGATGGCACAGTCTCCCGAAACGGCCGAACACAGCGCCATGCCCAAATACGCCATCTCTACCGGCCTCGTAGACTTCGTCATGCCGGTCGCGAAGATGCCGGCGGCACTCGTCGAATACGTTGATCGTTCTGAGTCGGTCACATTGCGTGACCCGGAAGCGGACAACCCGGTCGCAGATCTGGAGCCGGTCCTGAGGGCACTCGCCGCTGCCGGTTCGGACTTTCGCGGTTATAAGCGGGGAACCCTCGAGCGTCGCATTGCCAGGCGGATGTCAGTCAACCGGTTGACCAGTCTCGAAGCCTACTGCGATCTGCTCAGAAACCGGGACGAAGAGGCCGAAGCACTCAGTCTGGACATGATGATCGGCGTCACTGAATTCTTCCGCGATCCGGATGCGTGGCGCGTGCTGGCTGACCGCGTGCTCGGTCCGCTCCTGAGCGAGCCGGATGGCGAGCAGCCTTTGCGCGTCTGGGTCCCCGGGTGCGCGACGGGCGAAGAGGCCTATTCGATGGCAATGCTTCTCAAAGAGGAAATCGAAAAACGTCAAGGTTCGCGAAAGTTCATGATTCTCGCTTCTGACGTGAACCGCGCGGCGTTAGTCCGGGCGCGGGCAGGCATTTATGCTCCCGGAACTGCCCTGCCACTTGGCCAGGCGCGGCTCGAACGATTCTTTCAGGCTCACGCAGACGGCTATCAGGTTCGACCTTGCCTGCGCGACACCATCCTCTTCACACCGCAGAATCTGATTGCGGATCCGCCATTTTCGCGGGTCGACCTCATCAGCTGCCGCAATCTGCTCATCTACCTGGAGCCGGAAGCACAGCAGCGAGTTTTCGAACTTTTTCATTTTTCGCTGAATCCGCTCCGCTATCTTTTTCTTGGCCGGTCGGAAAGTACCGATCCCGACTCGGTCCAGTTTAATGAAGTATCCAAAGCGTGGCGGATTTACCAGCGAACTCCGGCCGCCGTGAATGTGTCCGGATACCGCTTCGCCGCACGCCCGGTTCGTCGCGAAGAGTTTCCGCCATCCAGCCGCGCAGGCGCGAGAAGCAAGGGATATGCGGAACTGGTCAATGCGACGCTTCTCGCTGAGCATCATGCGGCGTCGGTGCTCGTGAACGCGTCGCATCAGGTTCTGTATATCAGTGGTGCCGCCGATGAATATCTTGCCCAGTCTGCGGGAGAACCGACTGGCAATCTTCTCGACATGGCGCGAGAGGGCCTGCGTCTGAAACTACGGATCGCGCTCAGGCGTGCCGTCGACAGCGGATCACCCGATCCGGTCAGCGAGGTAGTATCGAATAACGATGCCCTGCCGGTGAAAATCACGGTAACCCGCCCCTTCGACACCCCGAATGTGAATGGAGCGCTACTCGTCATCTTCGCGCGACTGCCTGTCGCCGAACGCCCAGCGCTGGCGGTTCCGTCTGGTGTCGACTCGGATCTCTGGCACCTCGAAAGCGAACTGCGCACAACCCAGGCCGCTCTGGGCAATACCATCGAAGAGCTCGAAGAAACCAATAGCGAACTGAGGGTCTCGAACGAAGAGATCCTGTCGATGAACGAGGAATTGCGATCCGCCAACGAAGAACTGGAAACCTCGAAGGAAGAACTGCAGGCGGTCAACGAACAGCTGAATCTGGTCAATCTGCAACTGGAACAGAAGGTCGCTCAAGCGACCGCATTGAACGACGATATCACCAACCTTCTCGCAAGTACGGAGATCGCTACCGTCCTCCTTGACGGACAGGGCGTTCTGAAGCGGTTTACGCCGGCCGCCGGCAAGATGTTCGGGCTCGCACCCGCCGATATCGGACAAGCGTTTGCCGAACTCCTCGGCGCGCCTTTGGGAGACGCGCTCATGCTGGATGTCGAGCGCGTTGCATCGGGCCTGACTGAACACGCCGAGAGGGAGATTCATACCGCTTCCGGTCTGTACTACGTAAGGCGGATCACACCGTACGCGGTGGTCAGAGGGTTATCCCCGGTGGGCGCAGTCATTACCTGGACGGATATCACACATATCAGACAGTCCGACGAGCGCGCACGGCGCCTCGCAGCAGTTGTTCAGAATTCGAACGACGCCATTACGGTATTCGGCCTGAAAGGCCGATTCCTGGCGTGGAACAGGGCCGCTACCGAGATTTACGGTTTTAGCGAGGACGAAGCGCTCGGTATGTCGGTCTCCGATCTGCTACCTGCCGGCGCAAGGGCGGACCACCTCGATTTCATTCGCCATGCACTGGATAACGAAGCGCTTCACTCTTATGAGACACAGAGAATCGCGAAGGACGGTCACGTAATCGACATCTGGTTGACCCTGTCTATCCTGCAGGATGAATCTGGCAACGCCATCGCTGTTGCTTCGACCGAACGCGATATGTCGGACCGCAGTGCCAGTAACGCCCAGCTTCGGGAGCGTGCCGAGCAGCTTGCACTAGCAGACCGGCGAAAGAACGAATTTCTGGCAATGCTCGGGCACGAGTTGCGCAATCCGCTTGCGGCGCTATGGTCAGCGGGCAATCTGCTTGCTTCGGACGTGGCCGACGATTCGAAAAAAACCTGGGCGACGGGCGTCATACAGCGACAGGGTGCGGCAATGATGCGCCTTGTGAATGACATGCTGGACATCAGCCGGATTTCGAGCGGCGGCATCGAACTGAACCGGCAGACGGTCGCACTCAGGAGCGTCATGCAAAGTGCCCTTGAAGTGTGCCAGCCGATCATCGACGAGCGCCGACATAAGCTGAAAGTCTCGTTACCTGGCGACGACATGTATCTGTACGCCGATCCCACGCGGCTGTCACAGGTTATCGAAAACATCGTTATCAATGCCGCCAAATTCACGCCGCCCGGCGGGCAGATCGCGATTCGCGTCACCAGTTCAGCGCACAGACTGTCGATGAGCATCAAGGATAATGGCCGTGGAATCCCGTCGTCCATGTTAGGCAATCTGTTCGACATGTTCGTGCAGGGAGTGGCTTCCGACAGCCAGCGCGATCATGGACTTGGTGTCGGACTGTCCGTCGTCCGGCGGCTCGTCGAGTTGCATGGGGGCTCGGTCAGGGCGTTGAGCGACGGGCGTACCGGCAGCGAGTTCATTATCGACCTGCCGCTGGGTGCCCCGCCCGGTAAACAGGGGACTTCCGATCTAACCGGACCAGAAGACCCGCCACGCCCGAGGCGCATCCTCATCATCGACGACAATGCCGATGCCGCGGAGGCCTTGAGAATGCTCCTCGAAATCGACGGACACCAGCTCGAGGTCCATGCCGACGGCTCGTCGGGTATTGTCGCGGCGGACACGTTCCGGCCTGAGATTATCCTTCTGGATATCGGGTTGCCCGACATGGATGGGTACACAGTTGCAAAAAAATTGCGCGAGTTAGAAGGCGGCCACAGGCTGATCCTCGTAGCCGTCACAGGATATGGCCTGCCTGCCGACCGTATCCGTTCGGCAGAGGCGGGATTTGATTACCACCTGACCAAACCGTTAGATATGCAAGATGTCGCCCGAATCTTGAGAGCGTTGGCATAACTGCGTTTGAACTGACGATCATAGCGCCCGGCGCGTTCCTATCTAACAGTCGCGTCAGCCGCGACGCTTTGTCTTGCAGCGCTTTGGCGTGGAGACACAGCGTTTAGTCCAGTTGCCGGGTAAGCGCGGGGATTGGCACCCAAGTGGTGAATCATCGCAACATGCCTGGGTGTCCGATAAAATTGGATCTTCGAAACATGGCAGCAATGCAGCAGATCCCGGAAAAACCGCAACACATCCTTTATCGCGCAAGTTCTCCTCCTAAAGGCCCACGCACGAGACGCCAATCGTTCGACGCCCACACCTCCCGTTGACCGGCATCATATGGCGTGACCCCGATGATGGTTGCGCTTGCCGCTCCGATACCTTGCTCGCCGATGACCAATGCAAACGACGAGTAGACGACTCCGAGAGCCGTCGACCAAGTGAAAGCGCTTGCTCAGAAACACTGCCGTCTAACTCGATCTGGGCCTGATGCTGCTCGAACATCGCAGAAGCTGCGAAATGCCGGGCCGCAAAAATAAGTAGGAATAGGGTTCGAAAAAAGACTGACCGGCCGCGAGGCCGGCTAGTCTGGCGTCTTTCTCAAAAATATCTACGAATGCCGCGCAAGGTTTATTGCGCGCCAGATGCAGCGGTATCGGCTGCACCCTTCGCATGCGGGTCGCTCTGCGGCATGCGGGTCGGCGACTTCATTGTGTTTGAGCTTTTTGATCCCGACTTGCTGCCGGTTCCACCTGCGTCATTTGGTGCACTCATACCTGTGCCGCCACCCTGGCCGCCCGAACCGGCGGCACCGGCGCTGCCCCCCGAGCCACCGCCTGCCCCACCGCTGCCGCCCCCGGCCCCCTGTGCCGATACGGACCCGGCGAACGCCAGTAACAGTGCCGCGCAAACGGCAGTTTTCCTTGTCTCATTCATGATTGTCTCCCTCGTGATGTCGACGACGCTGATTGCGGCGCCCACATCACTCGCCGCAACGGGTATGCCCGTCACCTGAAATCAACCTCGACGGCGAAACGAAACTCATCCTGGGCTGGTGGCACCTTCAAGCATCGAGCTTCTATCGCCTAACGGACTGGCACCGACGGCGTCCGGCTTGCTCTGCAGTTCCGCTTTGCGCTTCGCGATTCTTGCGCCAGGCACTCATACATCAAGGTTCGATCTGCATAACTGCGGGAAAGACTCCCGCTCTCTTTCTTCAACATGAACCGACCGATTCATTTACCACCTCGAACGTTGCATCAGCCCCCTTCGCGCCCACATTCAGCATTACGAGCTTCGCAATTCGATCGCGAATCTCTCAACAATGCCATGACATGTCTTTTCATTGACTGCATGAGTGTCTGCGGAATTTAAACCGGATCGAGCCAAGGCATCCATCTCGATCTTGAGTTTATCGTTCCCGCGCCGTATCCACTCTTTCACCGTACCGAGCGGGACACCCATTGATAGCGCCACTTCCTTACCCGATCGCCTCCCGCACGCGCAATACACGGTTGACCCGCATTCCCTCTGCCGCGGAACAGGTCTCCCGTATCGGCTCACTCCACGTAAATGTCCGTCACGGGGTGGCGCCACTTTTTCCGCTCAGACAGAAGCCGTCGCGTAGCCGGTGACCGGCGGGTCGGATTCCGTCACCTTTCGCCTAGGACCGGTATGCCATGCCCGCAGGTCATGGCAGCGCGTTAGCCAAGACGTTAGTTAAACGATTACTCACAAAAGTGCGCGAAACGAAGGGTCGGATAACCACAACTATCATCCCCTTCAGCCCGCGATAGTGCCCAACTGAAGCGTCAGATAGCCACAACTATCCAGCCGTCTCAGCTGAATAGAACTCACGAACCGAACAGCAATCGTCTCGGATTATGGGGTCGGATTGATAATTTAATTTATGTCAAATTAAAGATTCCTGATGACTTTGCATCGCGTCATTACGCTTTCCACCAGTTACGCCCACCCTCCGCCGTCACGCTGCCATTCGCCTCATTCTCTGGTGCTCTCTGTCAGGCGTCGGGTTTTCATTGCTGTTTCTGGACGGCAACGTCTGCTTCCGCCCCGTTATCGGTCTAGGCAACAGGACGCCGCTCAGGCGTCGTAGCGTCTCGCGCTGCGATGAACTGCCAACCGCCTGAAGGTCGAAGGCGGCAAGCGCAAAAAAGCTCCAATTGGTGTCAAACCGTTCAATCGGATCCTGAAGCCGCCAGCAATCCTGCAGAGCCCGCATCGAACGGACCGGCCGACCTTCGCGCATCATCGAAGTGACGGCGTCTGGCGGACCTGCCGATTTCGATCGGTGACCGTCCCATAGCGTTGCTACTGCGGCCGCCCCGGGGACGTGGGCCCCGTACGTGCGGTAGCGCACATTCGCTGCTTGTGACTCGCCTAAGCGTTGACCATTCTTTCAAGGGCATTACTTCTCAATCCACTGGGAGAACGAAAATGCCCGGCCCCGACGACATGACGCCTGAGCAGCGTAAGAAGTTGTGCAACGAATGCTTGAATCGCATCCAAGATAAGAACAACCTGCCCGGGCTGCAGTTCATCGCTGACGTCCTGACGGGGGATATCTCGAGCGCAGTAGTTGACTGGGTGAAAGAGGTCGTTCACACCGCTGACAGCGATGACGACTGCTATAAGCTAGTAACGCCGAAGGAAGCGAGTGAAATCGCTGTAGCACGCCACCAAATTTATCATTTTGGCCCTACTGACAGACCTGCCGAGGTCGTCCAGATCGATCCGCCGTCCGACGAAAAAGATCGACTTGCCTAATCGGTCAGTTGGTCACTTGGGCATTTTGCTTGCTTCGCGTTCCGATTTTCGCAAGCTCGACTCGACCACACGGTGAACATCTTCAACCTGTTTGAGAGAAATCGGCTTGCCCTCAAAGGTTAGCGTGCGCCCGCTATTGAGCACGCTTTTCTCGAACTGGTAGTCCGCTTCAACCTGCTGCTCCTGCTGGTTGATCCCGTAAATGACGGCTTCCTTTGTGGTGGGACCCCGGCCTTGCGTCTGGATCATTTGCTGGACAACGAGCAGCGTATTGTGATCATAGCTGTAGTAATCGGAACCCGCGTCTGTTCGGATCTGGAGCACCATCCAGTTTTGTCCCACGTGGTCAGAAAGACCGATCGCTCCTGTCATCTCGGTCGTACTGTTACCGTTCCCGTCAAGGAATGGTGCGCAGACGGGCGCTCTCCCGTACTCCTGGCGAAGACGAGACATCAAGTCGGAACAGGCGCGATAGACCGGCCCGTAGACTCGAGGGTGATGAGGGGCTTCCACCGTTTGTGGCAGAACCGGTGTAGCCGCGCTGAGTTGCTCTGCTTCCTTGCGCGCCTGTTCAGCCTGCTCGGCCTGGTAGGCAGGATCGGCTTCGTGCGCGCAGCGCGCGCCATAGTCCGTAGTCACATCCGCGCCACGCCGGCACGCGTCGTACGTTGGGTCGCCCATATGCTGAATGTCATTCACCAGATTTGATGGGAATGCGCATCCTCCGAGGGCGAACAGCATCAAGGTGATTGGTGCCAGGCGCGTGATTCCGTAAAGCATGATGTGTGTTTCCCCGATTTTTGTATCTGGTCGTTTTTAACGACTGAATCACTGCTGGTCGGTTCGGAGATCCACATAGTGCACGCCATTTTCGACCTGGAGGGTGTGCTCTACTGCTTGAGGGCTGGCGCGCTATCGCAGGCGAATTAGGTCTAGCACGTCGTCGAACTTTTTTTGGGGCGAACGAACTGTTTTGACAATCTCCTCCAGCGGTATCCCGCGGGCAATGCTCACGTCGTTCTGGCCGTCGAGAAGTCTACGTCTTGTGACTCGCGATAGGAGCAGGCACTCGCGCACGCTCGGGATACCCTCCTCTCTTAGCATGCGGCGCAACTCTCTCGTCTTGAGTCGTCGCTGGCGCTTTCGTGGGCCGAATGCTTTGGCGAAGAGCCGCGCTGCCGTCACGTCCTCCAGGCTCCGGATAGTCGGATCGGCGGCCTGTCGTTTCATTTCTTCGCGCTGCTTTGCGTCGCCATAGCGCATGTTCTGAAGGTCATGGCCTTGGCGCAGCAGCTGGATCACCTCAAAGCGTTCCGCGTCTTCCCGGTACTCCGTGCCAACGCAATGGCGCAAAACTTCAGCGGCCCATGTTTCGTTCGCGAGCTCGAGCCGACGTAGGTGCTCATAAACATTTTCATGTCCGTGTGCGCTCTTCACGACGTGTTCGCGCAGTCGCACCTCAACAGATCGTTCGGTTTTCCCGACATAAAAATACTGCTTCTCACCCTCTTGTGTCAGGGTGAAAAGTCCGTAGACGACGAAAGGTCTTTGCAGGACGTCAGCTTTTTGCGTCATCGCATGTACCTCGATGTAATCGTTGCCGCGAAAATTAGCATGCATGCTAATGCGACACCGCCAACAGCGTAGGCCCACGCGTGCGCACGGCCACGTGTTCTCGCGAACACATAGCAACTCAGGATAAGACCTACTCCTGTTTGTCCTACGCCGCCGCCGGTGTGGGTGCCGCGACGGCCATGGTCCAGTTCGAGGAAGAACAAGCCAAAGGAACTGCTAACGATCGCGAGACAAGCTATTACCGCGAGCGCGCGAGACAGCAGGAGCCGCTGCTGCATCGAATGCGGCGGTTGCCCGTTAGCGGTCCCGCAATCGGGACATTGCTTTGCGACCCTAGGGAGCGATGCTCCGCAATTAACGCATTTAACGTATTCGATCATTTCAATGCCCCGCCGCGATGCCGTGGTCGTCATGTTTGGTGATGCTCACCTGTTGCGCTCTGACTCGCGCTGCATCCTCACTGAGCGACAAACAACATCCTTTACAGCGCTTCTCCCTCGAAATATCTGATCGTCCGGTTCCTGATGACGCCCACTTCCACGTAATTCCATCCGCCTCCGATAATGCCGCCGACGATCGGGAGCGTTTTCGTGATGACCCCTTTCTGCGTCACCTTGATGCCAAAGTATTTCAGCATGATTTTCTTGAAGGCTTCAAGGGTTTGCTTTTTCAGAATCTTCTTGATCGCTTCCCTCGTGAGCCCCATCGCGCCGCGTACACCGAATTCCCGGGCGAACTGGCTTGCCAGGTCAATTCCGAATATCGGGAAGAGCAGCTCCATCGACGCGTCCTCGTTATCAAAAAAATGAGGATCGTAGATAACAGCCACGCGCGCTGCTGCGGCAACTTCCAGCCGAATGGTCGCGCCGAAATCGGCAACGGCAGCGGGGACCGCGACCGCGAGATTTGCCGGCAGACCAGAGACCACACCCACGGTCGTCGCTTTCCAGCGCGCGCCCGAAAATGCCTTATGTGCAAGTTCTCGATTCGAAAGATTCGGATTTTTTTCCCGAACCGCAGCAACAGACGCCGTGATTGCCGGCACATCTATATTGATCACCCACTCGAGTATCTTGGTCAACGCGCCGTCTTCATTTGACATTTTCTTATCCCCCGTTTTATTGATGTCACCTTGCAACTTGAAGAATTCTAAATCATCCTTTCTGAATATTGCGCAGCGTGAAACAGCGATGACGCCAGCACGGACGCGCGACCGGTTTGCGACACAGGCAATTTGCCCTCGTTCTGAACCGTAATCGCCTCGTCCATAATGGATCTGGCAAATTGCAATTGCGCGACCGCGCAGATCGTGACTGGAGAATCAAGCTCATGGACTTGAGCTATGTCGGAAAAGGCATCCGCGATCTCAACCGCTTCCTGAAAATGCTCGGCCAGCGCTGGCACGAGTTTCCAATCGAAGACCAAGAGTTGCCGGACATTACGCAATGGGCGCGTGAGACCTTCACGCCCGAAGAGTATGCCGCCCTGAAGCGGATCACTCGGGGGATGTTCCCGGACTGAGCTTTTCTACGGTCAGGCTGACGGATTGCGATCCTTTAGCAATTTACGCAGCCGTCGGTTGTCGACGATCAGCACGCCAAAGACGATCACGAGCAGGATGTCGGTCGCGTAGGTGCCGGCCGTCGCCGAGAACATCCATGCCAGTGCCGCACCCGCCACCGCGGTCGCAATCAGCGCGGCACGGTCTTTCCACCACTCGGTTGAGCCTACCTTCATCGCGCGCCCGCCGCTTGTACCTGTGCTGCGGGAATCGCAGCCTTTTTCGCAAACATCGCGCGTCCCGTCGACCCCGTTGAGAATATCTTCGGGTTTGTTTGCAGCACAAAAAGGATGCCGGCGGGAACTCGGATGCCAGTGCTAAATGTGAATTTTCCGCCTTGCATGGTGGCGCTCGCCGACTTGCCGCATTCGGCATAGTCGGCTGTGGCGACTATCAGACTGCCTACCGCCGCCCCCAACCAGAACGACGCGTAGACCGCACCGAATGCCAGAAGCTTCTCACCAGTCGTTGTCGCGCCAATGAGCTCTGCCAGACTCGCGGTTTTGCCGAGTTTCTCGCCGGCGGCGACCATCGCAGCTACACGCGCAATCACATTGGCCGGCGCGGTCGAAACGCTGGATGGGGACATCGAGTCCGAGCGCGTCCATGTTCGCCTTGAAGGCTCCATAGAAGCTTGCTCCAGGACATGTTTGAGGCATTGCGTCGCTCCGTTACAGTACGTGCCGTAGATCCCCCGACCTCCCGGGATGCGTTGTGCATAAACGGCGAAATTCGATCGCCATTAATGTACCAAACAATCGATTTTGTCTGACAAATCATCGTCCCTATGAACGCCGGACCCGAATACCGCGACACAGCATGTCCGTGGGTAGCGGCACGTCGATTCGGTCGTCGTGAAATGCAGCGCCATCAGCCGGCTGGTCGCATCGTCGACGTACACCAGCAGCGGCAAGCCGGGCCCGCTCCTCGAACCAGCGGTGATCTAAGCGATCAATCTGGATCAGCTTACGCAGACACGCACGCTGCGCCCGCGGCTTGTAGGTCTTCGGCGGGCGCGGCCGGCGTGGTATCCACAGCCCAGCGTTCGTCATCAGATGGCGCACCGTTTGCTTAGCCATCCGGATGCCGTGGCACTCCCAGAGCTTCTCGCAGGCCGGAGTCGGCCCGAGCTCAGCGTAGCGCTCTCGAATGATCGCCAGCGCCCGCTGAGCCAGTGCTGCGTTCAGCCGCCGGTTGCCGGACTAACCACGTCTGCGCGAGGCCAGTCCGGCCGCACGACCAAGCTTGAGGTCCTTCTCGACAATGGGGGGCGGAATCAAGATAGGATTTTGACGTCACTACGAGGCACCCCTAACCTGCTTTGGGATCCAACAGCGGGAGAAATGGTCGTAATCGATGCTCGCCGTTCACCGAACGGATGAAGAATTTGACGCGCGTGCGTATGCTTTCGCTGGAGCGACACAAGACTTGGAGCACGAGGAGTTTATCCGCGTCCTTCCCGACACTGTTGTACGCGACCTACTTGCTTTTGCGCGGCAACTTTCGTGAAGCATAAAGCCCGCGACTGCGGTCTTTTTTGGGTTGCGACAGACCCACCACTACTCAGATTTGCCGTGCGGTAAACACTTGTACCCTGCGCCGCACTTCCATCGAATCGATGACGCTATGGCGTGCTGTATGAAGCGATCGTTTAGTAAAGCGCCTTGTTATTCGTGCTTCAATCGAACTTTGAATCCTCTGTTTGGGGTTTCCTGATCGGAGACAGATTTTCGACGACGACGTATTGCACCGACTTCTCCTCGATGGGGTCGTGACCATGAACGTTGCCCCTAGGGAATCAATCACCGTCCCAAACGCCCAAAAAATCCAATAGCAGTTCGTTGACTCGCTGCGGCTGCTCTTCCAGTGCAAGGAGGGCGGATTGGGCAATCGCATCGGCCCGCAAATTCCCTGCCATCTAGGGCCAGATTGCTTTCATGTTGAGCATACCGCCGACTGCGCAAAAGTCCCTTCCCCAAAGCGCTATCGTAGGGCAGGAAATGTTGACCTCAGCATCTTTCAGATCTTGTGCCACACCCTCTGCATTCGCCTGGCAGTCCCACATGGCGCCACGTACCGCGCGCGGGCGTTTGTACGCCCTCGCATGTGCATCGAAGTCTGCTCCCTCAATCGTATAGCGGTCGTAGTACCAGTCTGCAAAAAAATGCTGAAGCCGCTCTGATTCCTTTCCCGAAATTAGTGCCTCCGGCGAGTCGCGCCCGAGACGGAACAGGGAAAACCAATAGACGCGCGCAGTTCGAGAATTCATCATCTCCGCGACAACGCGCGTCGGCACGTTATCCATCCTACGAGTCGGTCAACTCGTTCTGGATGATCTTAGGCCATCCGCGTCGCAACGCGAGTACCCCAATCGTGGCCAATGACTGCTACCTTGCTGATTCCCAGTCCGTCGAGCAGGCCGACGATGTCAAGCGCCACATTGCGATTGTCATAACCAGAGCTAGGATTATCGGCTTCGCCATAGCCGCGTGAATCTTATAGCCGGCTGACCGATAGCGACACCCGCGTGATGACTGTTCAGCAAACCAAATCGGTAGCGAAATTTGACACAACGTACACGTAAGCTAGCCACGCGCTACCCTACAGTTTCTTGAATTCGTCAGATGATGACATCGATCGGGCAGTTCTTAACCTGCCGCCTCCCTGCGCGGTGATGCACTAGCACCGGCTTCATATCAACCTTAGGTATGGTAACGCTATTCATCACGGCCAATTCGACCAGTCCTACGTAGGATAGTCTGTTGTCATCGCATCCATTACCGTAAGAGCAATCATCATAAACCAGCTCGCGCCGTTTAGAGAAATCTTGGGGCGCCCGTCGATTAGCGGTTGTAGCACTGTTGCGAATGGAGCGAAAGTGAACACAATTGAACGCGGACAAGAAACACAAAAAATGTCATTGCAGATAAACAATCAACATGACAAGCCGGCCAGAGACACGCTTGCGCGACCGCTGAGAGATCTGCGCCTTTCCGTGATCGATCAATGTAACTTTCGATGCACCTATTGCATGCCGAAAGAACTGTTCAATTCAAGCTACCCGTTTCTAACGGCGTCAGATTGGCTGTCGTTCGATCAAATGTACGCAGTTTGCGCAGCCTTTACACAACTCAGCGTAGAGAAGATTCGGCTCACTGGCGGTGAGCCTTTACTGCGCAAAAATTTAGAGCATCTTATCGAACGCCTCTCTCACCTAACTACTCTAGATGGCGATCCAGTCGACATCGCTATGACGACCAATGGTTCGCTACTCGCCACTAAAGCTAGGGCGCTCCACGAGGCTGGACTCAAGCGAATCACAGTAAGTCTCGATGCTATCAATGACGCGACATTCCGCCGCATGAATGACGTCGGATTTTCCGTCGCACGTGTCCTGGATGGAATCGACGAGGCACTAGCTGTCGGTCTGACACCCCTCAAAATCAACGTTGTTATCGAGCGCGGAGTAAATGAAGATCAGATACTGCCGCTTGTAGAACATTTCCACCGCCTTCCTGTTGATCTACGGTTCATCGAGTACATGGACGTTGGCGGAGCGGAGGCGTGGCGTGATTCAAAGGTTGTACATTCCGGGCAGATCATCCGCGAATTAAAGCGTCGTTACGAACTGATTCCGCAAACTGCTTCAAGGGCTGGTGAAACCTCAAACAATTATAAGTTCGACGGGGCGGCCGGTCGCGTGGGATTTGTTTCCAGCATATCCAAGCCATTCTGTTCGGAGTGCTCCCGCGCGCGGGTTTCGGCTGACGGAAAAATGTACTCTTGTCTGTTCGCCCGCGATTCACTTGATCTAAAGCCTTGGCTCGATCCTGCATCTTCTGTTGCACAATTGAGCGCGGTCGTGCAACAACGCTGGCAAAATCGCACAGACCGATACTCTGAACGGCGCGATGAGATAAATGCAAAGCGAGCCCGTATCGGCGGCAAGACGTATCCTACGGTACGTATGTCGCTGGTCGGAGGCTAAACAGTGAAACCACATGCCTAATGCGATGACCACGCCCGGCGATGCCCCGTGTCGAGACACGCCAGAAAACGCGTTACCTGTCGATCACTTGCGCTTTCAAGCGCCTCATCTACATCTTTCCCGTGTTTTCGGGAATGATTGGTTTGCGTTGAAAGCGGAATCGTTCGCTCGATTTTTTGGAACACCAATATTTCTTGTTATCCAGACGATTCTGGTAGGGGGCTGGATTGCCGCGAATCTACTTCATGTAGTGCACTTCGATCCGTATCCATTCATCCTGCTCAATCTTGCGTTCAGTTTGCAAGCTGCTTATGCGGCCCCCCTGATCCTGTTAGCGCAAACAGCGCAAGCGGATCGAGATAAGGCGCTCGCGATCGCAGATGCCCAGCATCGAGAAGACATTGCTCAAGCGAGTCAGACGCGAGAAACTGAACTCGCTAGTCAGAACGAGCGGATGACTGTTTTACTGAAACAGAATACCGAACTGACTGAGTTGACGCGCCAATTGGCTGAGCGCATAGAAGCGCTCACACGAGATCTGCACGCGAACTTGCCTCATCGGGGATCAACTTGAGCCACACTTTTCGTGAGCCTTCTATCCAGGTAATGGATTGATTCTGGATTTTTGCACGCAATGTGCCAACGTCTCGGTTTGCATAGGCGCCATCGACCGCGGATCGTGGCACTCGAAAGCGGCACCTTCAGACACGGTGTGTCTCAATTCAGCTGTACGGATAAGCGTAGGTCTTGCCCGAACTTTACTCTTTGGCATTCTGCAAGCCGCAGATTGTTGCATAGCATAGACGCGGGTCGACTCAAGCAGGCTGTACTTTGGAATGCTCCCGGAAAGGTCGGCATTGACCAAGGAGTGGGCGATCAGCTCGCATAGGGCGTCTGTTGCTGCCGTTTGCAGTAACCTGATGTCGCAAACAGCGTCGTACATTTCCCGAAGACAGAAATCACTCTCAAATATCGCGAGGCGCTGCAGCAAACACTGCGCCCCACTACCGATTAATCTCCAACATTCGTCGTACATCGCTTGCAATGAGCGATGACGTGACGCAGACGTTCGATATCCATCGCTTAGAAGTGAAAATCTATCTTTAAGATGACTATGAACACTCTCGACCCCGAGCGCGGCAACGCGTCCGACGGACAGCTCGATTGCGAAAGGGATGCCATCCAGCCGACGGCATATTTCTCCCATCAAGTAAACTTCTCTGCTGTTCGAGCCGACGGTGAGGTGCCTCGCCTGCGCACACTTAATGAAAAGTTCGACCGAACTGCAGTTCAAAATTTGCGCTTCCGTCGAATCCATCGTAGGCACATCGAGGGGCTCGACTCGAAACAGAATCTCACCTTGTATGTTAAGCGGAACACGGCTCGTGACCAGAATTTGGAGACTTCGGTTTCCACTCAACAATATCTCGACGATCACCGCAACAACACTGAGCAGATGCTCGACACCATCCAACAGCAGTATTCTGCGTTTTCCGGCCAGAGCCTTCGCTACTTTTAGAGCAATTCGAGGCCCATCCGGTATGGAAATGTTACACGCATCGGTGACAGCGCGCAGTACTTCGTCGTGGTCGGCGAGAGCTGCGAGATTCACATAGGTTGTTTCTACGTCGACGTTAGACTCAGCACCGCGAAGGAGTTCACTAGCGAGACGGGTTTTGCCAACTCCGCCGATGCCGGTCAACGTCAGCATAGAGGAGTTGTCAAGTAGTCGACGTAGATGCATCAACGCCGTCCCTCTTCCTACGAGACAGATGGAATCTGGCTCGGCAGATCCCCGAATTGGAGTCGCCTCGATAGCTAATCTTTCCAGAACTGTTTCGTCTTTGGCGAGACGGTAGCCTTTTCCATGGACGGTGATAATAAGCTTGCCATCGTGACCAAGCGCTTTCCGAATCTTTGTTACGTGCACGTTAAGATTATTGTCTTCGACAATGGTATTTGGCCACACCGCACGCAACAGTTCGTGCCGGGTAATCAGCCGACCGTTCGCTACGACGATAGCACAAAGTATCTCAATGGCTCGCTCCCCTAAACTTGCCAGTTCGCTGCCGTGATACAAGCGCTGATTTCTCAGATCTAGGTGAAAACGGCCCAGCTGCATCGATTCCATTCCAATAGCTTTTGAAAGTTTAATCCCTGTATATATGGGCTGCGTTGAGTGGATAAATTGCATAAGAACGCAATGCAGCGTTGCGGTGGATGCAATGACATATCAGCCTCAGGCACACTCAATATCAAGCTACAGCCCGGAATCAGAAACAGATGCGGTGACGCGCAACGCTCTGGCCTAACTTTTTTTTAATAAATCGTCAATCTTGAGGATATCTAGACGCTTGTAGACTGGGTTTCAGTGAACCTGAAAATGTGTTGTGACGCGCTCCATGTCCACACAGACATGCACAGTTCGAGGGACCCGCCATGATTCGGATCGGAAAACTTAGCGTGTCGCTGGAACTGCGAAGTCTCCTTTCAGATGGACAACCACTACGCCTCGGGGCGCGCACGTTTGATGTTCTCAAGACGCTCATTACCGCGGATGGGCGGATTGTCAGCAAAAATGAGTTGCTCGATGTTGTCTGGGCAGGAATGCCAATCGAAGCAAGCAATATTCAAGTTCAAATTGCTTTGCTCCGAAAATTGATGGGACGTGACGGGGATTTCATTAAGACCATCCCGGGTCGGGGTTACTGTCTGATTCGCGGCCCCCGGCCCGACGACTTGAGCTCCTTCCGATTTGACAACATTGATGCGGGCGGACACGCCCGCGGTCCAAACCCGCTTCCGCCTCTACGTGCGCCACTGATCGGCCGGCAGCAAGCTCTTCACGAGGTTGCGCAGGCTGTCGGGGTGACGAGGCTCGTGACTCTTGTCGGAGCTGGCGGTATAGGCAAGAGCCAATTGGCCTTACACGTGGCGCACCGGATTGCACCCCGCTTCACCGATGTTCGCTACATTGATTTTTCGGCGCTCAGAGATGCAAGATTGACTCAGGGCACACTTTACGAGAACCTCCCTGGCATGCTCGCTCGTGACGCGAACATCGAGGCATTGCTCTGCTCCTCACTCCATTCTCGCAGATTGCTTGTAGTGATCGACAATTGCGAACTTGTGATCGAAGAGGCGGAGCAACTCTGCGCGCGGCTATTGGATGTCAATCCCACCGCCAGAATCATTGCCACCAGCCAAGAGCCGCTACGCTGCAGCTTCGGAAGTATCTACCGCGTCTTACCGCTCGAACTCCCGCCTCCAGAAGCCGAAGACGAGAAAATTCTGGAAAGCAGCAGTATCCAAATGTTCATTTCGTGCGCGCGGGCGCGCAAGCCTGACTTTCTGGCCGATCTGGAACAACTGAAGTTGGTCGCGCTCGTCTGTCGACGCCTGGATGGGTTACCCTTGGCGTTAGAATTGGCGGCTACGACCGTTACTACGCTCGGCTTAGGTGAGCTCGTTACACGGCTCAACAATCGCTTCCCCGTGCTTACTCAAGGGTTGCGCACCGCGCCGCTGCGCCAAAAATCTTTAAGGGCCACACTCGACTGGAGCTATAAATTTCTCTGCGCGCATGAGCGCGAAGTCTTGCGGTGGCTCAGTAAGACGGACGGCTGTTTTAAACTGAGCGCAGCCCGTCATATTGCCCCCAAAATCAATCTGACGACCGCTGAAGTGGTCAAGGCAATTTCCGGTCTTGCTCGCAAGTCTTTTCTTACTGTGAACTCACATGGCTCGACATCGCGCTTTCACGTGCCAGAGAATGTTCGCGCCTACGTGACACAAGTAATAGACGGGATTGAAGAAGTCGGTATAACGTTATTTTGGCATGGCGGCGCCGGTCTTGACTCAAGGTCGCCTTTCAACATGATGGTACCCGAAAGGCAGCAGAAAAAACTCGCCATGGCCGCTGACTGATCCCTCCAGCATCGCAAGTGTTCAACAGTCACCGTGCTTACGTCCAATGGCAAGCTCAATCGATTCGAGCAATACTTCCTCAGCGAACGGTTTCCGTAGGAATCCAACAGCACCTAACTGCATAGCTCTGTCAACCGTTTCGCCGTCGCCATGAGCCGACATAAACACGACGGGGATTGTTTCATGCCTGGCATTTAGCTGCCGCTGAACTTCGAGGCCTTGCATGCCCCGCATTCTGACGTCGAGGAGAACACATAACGCATCGTCGATATCCGGCGAAGCGAGAAATTCCTCGCCCGAAGAAAAAGCGACCGTCGCATAACCCACGGATTTAAGAAGGTTACCGAGTCCGGTTCTTACCGAAGCGTCGTCGTCGACGATACACACAAAGCTCATAGCTGCCATTACTCCAATTGCGCCGACTGTTTAGAAGAGAGAACACATTCCGGCGCGATACAAACTGCGTCTGGAGACTCATCGCGTTCGACGAATCAACTCCCACATTTTCGCCAACTCGATAAGCGTTTTGGCTTGCATCTTGCTCATTACACGTCGTTTGTGAACTTTCACCGTGACCTCTTGGGTGCCGAGTTCGTGGGCGATCTGTTTGATCATCTTGCCTTCGATCGCAAGCTCGAAAACATCCATCTCGCGTGGCGTCAACGATGCCGCACGGCTCATTACACCAGCGTTGAATGCACGCTCAGCAAGATTCGTTTTATCCTGCGCGAGTGCGCGACTTATAGCCTCGAGCAGCTCCTCATCGTCAATCGGCTTGGTGAGAAACTCTTGCGCTCCTGCCTTGATTGCCCGGACCGACATCGGGATCGAGCCGTGACCGGTCAAAAAAATGATCGGAACCTTCACACCCTTCTGCGCCAACTGATCCTGCACGGCAAATCCGTTTGTGGACTGCAGATTCATGTCAAGTAAAATACACATGGGCACGTGGGGCAACTCGTTGGACAACACTTCCACCGGGGATGCAAAACTCTGTGCCTCGAAGCCCGCCGATCGCAGCAGACGCACGAGCGCTTCACGTACGCTTTCCTCATCGTCAATCACATACACCATCGGTTCAACTTCCGAAGGACCGGGCATTGCAGCTTCCGGGAAAAAGTGGGAACTCCAGTGCCGACATGGTACCTGATACCAACCGCTGGAAGCTCGCGGCGCCTAGGCTAAGGCCTTTACTGCGGAACCAGCGCCCCAGCCGAAATTGGGCTAGCGAGTCTGGTGCGGCCGGAACTGCGCCGAAAACCAGCTTCCTCGAAAATAGTGAAATCGACGTTCCGCGAAAGCACTTCTTCCGCGTCGCCTGAATCATGTAGCTTCCTTAACGCGTAATCCCTTATTGTTTCCAGCAGAAAGTATTCCTTGGTCCGGCTGTCGCAGGTCGTCATGATGAAGCTCTTGGATGCAAGTCCTACAATCGCCTCAGTGACTTCGTTGCGCGTCAACCGCCCCGATGCTGCGACCGCACAAACTGCTTCCAATGAAAATTGAGCCGGGAAGACTGCTAGTCTATTCAGTACAAATTTCTCCGATTCATCAAGAAGCTCATAGCCCCACTCTAACGAAGCCTCCAGCGTTTGTTGCCGCCGTGGCGCGGTACGGCGGCCACCGGTCAGGAACTGGAAACGGTTATCAAGTTCGCTAAGCAGCTTGCGAACTCCAAAGACCGCGGCGCGCGCCGCCGCCAATTCGATAGCGAGAGGTACACCGTCGAGCCGGCGGCAAACCGTCGCGATCATATCGAGGCTGGCGCGCTCAACGACTGGCGCGGCGTTCAAAGCGTTCAACTGAGAGAGGAACAGTTTTACCGAACCGCAAGCCAGAATCGCCTGCGACGATGCATTCATGGATGGCGTGCTGAGGGCGGCGACGCTATAAGAATTTTCACCCCGGCTTCGCAGCAACTCACGACTGGTCGCGAGAATTCGTAGATCTGCGCTTGCCTGCAGAAGTGCGTCGCAGACGATAGCCGCCGATTCAATCACGTGCTCGCAATTATCCAGAACGATGAGCAGCTTGCGCCGCTGGATCGCCGCAATGACAGCGCTCAAATCGACATTCCCGTTGTTACAACTGACGCCGAGTGCCTGAGCGAGAGTTCCTACAATGCTCTGATCGCGGCCGACTGAGGCCAAAGCGACGAAACACACCTGCACACCCGACTTTTCGGCAATCGCCCTAGCTATCGCGACGCCGAGTTGCGTTTTGCCGATGCCACCGGGGCCAAGCAGTGTAACAATCGGAACATGCTCCAGTGCACGGACAACGTCTGCAGTCGCGTCTTCGCGCCCAATCAGCGGCGTGTGGCAAACCGGCAGACCGTTCAGGCTGCCGGCATCGATGAAAGGGCTTAGTTCGGACGGGGATATGTAGGGCAGCGCCGTCGCGGCAGTTTCAGCGGGCTCAGTTTCGATGGTCAGTCGATAGCCGCGCCCGGAAATCGTACGGATAACCTGCCTTTGCCCATCGAAAATTTTCCGCAATGCGGACAGTTGCACGTGAATATTGTTTTCGCCGACAACCGAGTTGGGCCAGACATGTCGAAAAATTTCCTCCTTCGTCACGGTCTTTCCCCCGGCCTGAAGCAGCAGTTCAAGTATTCCAAACGCCCGTGACCCGAGCGGTAACGGTTGCCCATCCAGGAATACTTCCCGCATCTCCAGCGACACCGCGATTCGACCGATCTTTATCATGCTGAACTCACGACAGGTAATTGGCGGGCCGGGCGAGTTCCTGGACTTCGCGCCTTAATCGTTGACGCGGCCGATACACAGATCGCGTCGTTAGATACATGGTAGTGGGGAAAGTCATCTGAAACTATTATCCATTGGGATACGTGATTCACCGTTTCAGCTGCCTGTCACAACCTCTCAGCTGGACCCTCCCCCGCGACGCATGCAACGCGGCACAGGGGGCTGAAAGGCGCGTCGGTGGCCTTATCACACCTTCGTATAAATCCCTTAAGCATCCAGTTCACGAGCCGCCCGGCCACGTGCGAATAAAAAAATCTCCGTGCTTCGACGAAAGGCAGCGTCTGCCGGCGCGGCAATACTGGCCGCGATACTCCGACCGCTTCAACCCACCGCTCGCCGCAGCTGATCACGAGGGAACAGCACATGAGTGCCGACAACGCCGTACAGTTTCGCCCCGGCTTTTGCCATGTCGCCGCAGTGGCCTCCTGTCTCTTTTGCGCCGGATGGGCGACATGCCTACACGGAGTTCGAGACTTTCACCAGGTAATTGAAGAGGCGAATCGCGATACGCAATTGCCTTTAGAGCGAATTGCTGTCGAAGGCGGTCGCGCGGACCTGCTGCAGCTACCGGCGGCGGCCCGGGCCGATCCTAAAGCCGCGACTCAAGGAGCAACGAATACCTTCAACCGCAGCCGGCTGGTACCCAATACCCTTGGGCCGCAGCGTTCCGTCACTACTAAGCGGACCACGCGACCTTCAGCGCCAGCTAGACGCCCCACGACGCGGGACTGGAAAAACTGGACTTGAGTGATTGGTTTTATGCCGGCGAACGATTCAGGAAACGGTTGCAATCGTCCGAGGTTATCAACGGGCCGGCTACAATCGCGGGGACACACCGCAAAATGGCTGATTCAGGCATCAAAATCTGACAACGAGCGTCGATCTCCACGGTAATCGCCGACTCGCTTGCAATCATGACAGCGCGGGTTAAGTTGTCGCCGTACACTGCAAGCGAGGCGCGGTCAAGCTAGCGTTCCAGTCGGTGATGCTCGTCGCCCGTGACGCCTAGTGCGCTTCCGCGCTAGGCCAGACGTTCAGTCTAAGACTCCCAGTCCCCAGTTTAGGCTCCTTCCATATATTCATCTTCGCGCCTAGCACTGACTGATACAAGACAAACAAGCGCCCTTAGCTTGGTAGACACCACACACCGAACAACTCCAATCCGAGCGGAAGTACGCGAAACTCAAGTGACGGTGAAAGACCCTCACCATCAATCCGCTGCCGCATAGAAAATCATGAGCAACCCGTGAAACACGGTTGTTGGGCTACACCGACCACACGGGCGCAATTCGAAATAATGTGACCCCCGATCATGGGAAAGACTTCTCGTAGCGTCTTGCGAATTCCGATCCCGAGCAGCGACTCGCATACTGGCCAGGCGAGGTCGCTATGACCACCATATGGAGGCCCATGGTCGCAGTGACGTGGCGTCGGTTGCTAGAGGTGGCGCTGTGTTTCCGAACGACTCTGTCCGGCGACTAAAACGACACAGTTTCGGAGGAAGTCCTCGACTGGCACCGCTCAACTAACACGTTCCACTCTCCAGGTTTTGCATGATGTTGCTCCATGTGTCGTTGTCTCCAATTGGGACACCAAGGCCGCGGAAGTTCCGATCAGCCAACCTCCGACCTAAGCAACATTCCAGACTTCGACCTTTCCATCGCTTGAGATCGTCGCCAATGTCGAGAGAGCGCATCCGTACGCGCCTGTTCTTTCACGCTAGGAACATAAATCGTCTGAAGTGCAAATCTGAAACAGACGGGCTTTTGCACAAATGAAGCATATACGGTTGCGCCATGCTGCACCCATACCCTCCATGGATCTGCGGGAAATTGCTATGGCTGATCGTAAAGTGATTCGAATCTACAGCGAGCCAGCTGGTGGCTGGGGTGCGCTCAAGGCAACCGGTGAAGCGCTCGCCCTGCAGGGCATTGCCGTCTCGGGCGCGAAGACTCTTCTACGCATGAACCAGCCGGACGGCTTCGACTGCCCCGGTTGCGCATGGCCCGACGCAAAGCATACGTCGTCGTTTGAGTTCTGCGAAAACGGTGCAAAAGCTGTCGCGTGGGAAGCCACCACGAACCGATGCACACCGGAATTCTTTGCTGGCCATAGCGTGTCCGAACTGATCGAATGGGACGACTACGATCTAGAGATGGCAGGACGGCTTACGCATCCAATGAGCTATGAGGAAGCTTCCGATCGCTACCTGCCGATCGAGTGGGAGGAAGCCTTTGCTCTTGTCGCAAAACATCTGAATGGCCTCGACAGTCCCCATCAGGCAGATTTCTACACGTCCGGACGGGCGTCCAATGAGGCGGCATTTCTCTATCAGATTTTCGTACGTGAATTCGGAACGAACAATTTCCCAGATTGCTCGAACATGTGCCACGAGGCAACCAGCGTCGGTTTGCCCGAATCGATCGGGGTAGGAAAAGGTACGGTGCTACTCGAAGATTTCGAACACGCCGACGCAATTTTTATCTTCGGACAGAACCCCGGCACCAATAGTCCACGCATGATGAGCGACTTGCACAGCGCGTCGCGACGCGGCGCGAAGATCGTCTCGTTCAATCCATTCCGCGAACGTGCGCTGGAGCGCTTCGCGTCGCCGCAGAATCCCGTGGAAATGGCGACGCTCGGCTTCACGGCGATCAGCACGTTTTTTTATCAAGTTCGGGTGGGTGGTGACGTTGCCGTTCTTAAAGGCATGATGAAGGCAGTCATCGAGGCAGACGACGCCGCACTCGCTTCAGATGAACCACGTGTACTTGACATTGAGTTCATCGACGGGCACACACGCGGACTCGACGATTTGCTTGCCGACCTTCGCGGCACAAGTTGGGACGCAATCGTGCAACAAAGCGGCCTATCACGCGAAGACATCCAGAACGCCGCTAACATATACATGCACGCAAACAACGTGATCCTCGTCTACGGCATGGGACTCACGCAGCACCACCGCGGCACTGAATGCGTGCAGCAAGTTGCCAACTTGGCGCTACTGCGCGGCAATATCGGTCGACCAGGCGCGGGCGTCTGCCCCGTGCGGGGACACTCCAACGTCCAAGGCAATAGAACGGTAGGCATCACTGAGAAGCCCTCTGCGGCCCTGATTGACGGGATCGAACGAGCGTTTGGGTTCCGCCCTCCAGCAGCACACGGTCATGACGTTATCGCGTCAATCGATTCGATGATGCGTGGCGACGCCAAGGTGTTTATTGGCCTCGGTGGGAATTTTGCGGCGGCTGTGCCGGACTGGATTCGTGTCCAAGCCGCCATGCGCCAGCTTGATTTGACCGTTTACATAGCAACAAAACTTAATCGCAGTCATTTGGTGCACGGCAAACAGGCGCTGATTCTGCCGTGTCTCGGCCGTACCGAGATTGATATCCAGGCTGACGGCCCACAGTCGATCACGGTCGAAGATTCGATGTCGATGGTCCACGCTTCCGGCGGCCGCAACGAGCCGGCCTCGCCGCATCTGAAGAGTGAGCCGGCGATCATTGCAGGCATCGCGCGGGCGACCATGGGACCCGCGTCACATGTCGACTGGGAACATCTCGTGGCGAGCTATGACCGCATTCGCAATAAGATTGAAATCGTGTACCCGATATTCCAGGGGTATAACGAACGGATACGTGTGCCAGGGGGCTTTCACCTTGTCTCAAGTGCGCGCGAAAGGGTCTGGGCGACGGCTAGCGGACGAGCCAACTTCCTCGTGTTCGAGGGGCTTGACGAAGATCCGGCGCATAGCGATGCCGACGCGCTCTGGCTTACCACAATGCGCAGTCACGATCAGTACAACACCACGCTCTACTCGCACTCCGACCGTTATCGCGGCGTGTTTGGCCAGCGCGATGTCGTGTTCCTGAATCCACGCGAGATGCAGAAGCGCGGTCTGCATGCGGGCGACCGCGTCGATATCTTCGCGTTGTCGCTCGACGGTATCGAACGCGTAGTTCATAGTTTCAAGGTGGTCGAGTACACACTCCCGGACGGATGTTGCGGCGCCTACTACCCGGAAGCCAATCCGCTTGTTCCGCTTTACGCATTCGATCAAAAGAGCCGTACTCCTTCCTACAAATCGGTGCCTGTAAAAATCGTCCCAGCCACCGCGAACGGCCCAGATTCGAAGCGCCGGGTGCTCAGTCTTGACAGCGCGGGAGACGGTCATGCAGCTAAGTGACGTCCTCGATCTGTCGCGCGCGCAGTTCGCGATGACCGCCATTTTTCACATCCTGTGGCCGATTCTGACTATCAGCCTGTCCGCTTTCCTCGTGCTCGTCGAAGTGCTGTGGCTGCGCACCGGCAACGTCGGCTATTACCGGCAGGCGCGCTTCTGGAGCAAGCTGCTGGTGCTGAACTTCGCGGTGGGCGTGGTCAGCGGCATCCCGATGGAATTCCAGTTCGGCACCAACTGGGCCGGCTTTTCGCGCTACAGCGGACAGTTCTTCGGCAACATTCTCGGCTTCGAGGGCGCGATGGCCTTCATGCTCGAAGCCGGATTCATTGGCGTCATGCTGCTCGGCTGGGGCCGCGTGCCGCGCGGCGTGCATCTGTTCGCCACCTCGATGGTCGCGCTCGGCTCCAGCATCTCCGCCTTCTGGATCATGGTCGCCAATTCGTGGATGCAAACACCCGCCGGCGTCACGGTGGAAAACGGCAGGATCGTCGTGACCGATTACGCCGCGGCTATCTTCAATCCCGACATGGTGTGGGGCGTCACCCACATGTGGTTCGCCGCGATCGAAACCGGCATGTTCGTGATTGCCGGCATTTCCGCATGGAACCTGTTCAAACGACGTCATCCGGAATTCTTCGCGCGCTCGTTCAAGATCGCCTTGCTGGTGCTCGTGTTCGTCGCGCCCGTCCAGATCTGGCTGGGCGATTCGAGCGGCGGCAGCGTCTTCGCCACGCAGCCCGCCAAGGGCGCCGCCATCGAAGGTCACTGGACCACCAATGCGCCCGGCACGGCTGCGTCGTGGTCCTTGCTCGCGTGGCCGAACCAGAAGGCGCAGCGCAACGACTGGTCGATCGAAGTGCCCGGCGTGCTGAGTATTCTTGCCACGCACACCATGCACGGCGAGGTCAAAGGTCTCCGCGATTTCGCGCCCGCCGACCAGCCACCCATGCTGCCCCTGCTTTACTACGCGTTCCGCGTGATGGCGGGCATCGGCTTTGCGTTCATGGTGCTGGCGTTCTGGACCGCTTACGTGTTGCGCAAGACGCGCGGCCAGCTCGAACGTCTGCTCGAACAACGCAAGCTGCTGCTCGCGTGGGTGCTGTGCATTCCACTGCCTTACGTCGCGGTCGAAGCGGGTTGGATCGTGCGCGAAGTCGGCCGTCAACCGTGGGTCGTGTATGGCTTGTTGCGCACGAAAGACGCTGTCTCGACGGTGGCGCCTTCGTCCGTGACCTTGAGCATGGCGATGTTTTTCGCGTTCTACGTGGTGCTGCTCGGGACGTTCTTCGTGCTGGCGCGCAACTGGTTGCGTACCGGACCCGACCTTGCGCTGAATCCGCCCGCGCCCGTCAAAACCGGGACGGCTGCGACCGTCGAAGAGTACTAATCCATCACGTACCGAGACACTTTCATGGAAAGCTCCACGCACACGATGCTCGCCATCACCTGGTTCGGCCTGATCGGCCTGATGCTGGTCTTTTATGTCGTCACAGACGGCTTCGATCTCGGCATCGGCATACTCAGCCTGCTGCGCAAACGCCGCGAAGATCACGACGTGATGGTGCAGAGTATCGGGTCAGTCTGGGACGCCAACGAAACGTGGCTCGTGGTGCTCGGCGGCGCTCTGTTCGGCGCGTTCCCCGACGCCTACGCGCTGATTCTGCAGGATCTCTATCTCCCCATCATGCTATTAATCGCCGGCCTGATCATGCGCGGCGCAGCGATCGAATTCCGCCACAGCGTGAGCCATGGTCGACTATGGGACAAAGTGTTCGGGATAGGCAGTCTGGTTGCAGCAGTCGCCCAAGGCATCGTGCTAGGGAAAGTCGTGACGGGACTGATGCCAGGTGAGTTAAGTGATGTGTTTGTCACAATCTCTGCGATCGGTGTTGTTGCAGGCTATTCGTTGCTCGGCTCGACCTATCTGGTCAAGAAAACCACCGGATCAATCGAGCAGTGGTCTCGCCGCCTTGCTTTGCTAAGCGCATTTGTCACGGTGGCGGCGGCAGTGTTCCTGACCGTTGGCACCTGGCTCATCAGCGAAGTGGGACAAGAACGGTGGACCCAGGCAGGCGTGTTCCATTTATTGATAGCTCTTGGGCTTGCTGCAGCATTGGCCTTTGCCTTCGTCATGGTCTCGCTTTATATGGGCAGTTCCCGTGGACCATTTCGTGGGGCCGTCGCGCTTTTTATGCTGTCGTTCGCGGGACTCGCGATTAGCCTATTTCCAGACTTCGTGCCCGGAAAGCTTGGTATTGTGGAGTCTGCATCGGATTCGTCAACGCTCGTGTTCATGCTGATTGGTATCGGTTTCCTGTTCCCGGTCATGATCGGATACAACCTCTACCAATACTACATTTTCCGTGGCAAGGTACTCACTGGCTCCCACGCCGGTGAGTAGTTGGGCAGTTCGGCCTGCGAGAGAGTCGTCATGTAAAACGCGACTTTGCGACTGCCGAGTTAGTTTCATAACCTCTCCTCCACGCGCGAAGCAGCGTGACGCCATACGGGTCAGTCGATGCCGGCGTGGTCCAGGCGGAATGGGTTTTGACTTCTACCGGCCACGGCCCCTCGTTCGCTAATTCGGTGGTGTCGCGCAGAGAATCCAGTGAGGCATTCGCGCTGCCGAGTTTCTTGGCGACGCCCTAGCGAAATCTGCACCATCGAAAGATGACTTTAATCTGGGAAACACACCTATTCATATGGCGACCTGTTTGAATAAAGGGCGTGGGTTTGTCTTGACGATGCGAGCATACTTTTTAGCTTTTCGAGCGATTAAATACGCTTTCGCAAGGTCGCATGTACATTGCAGGAATGCTAACGAAACACCGATCGTAAACTACTAAGATCATCAACAACTCGGTCCCGCTAACAATCGGTCGTAACGACAATGCGGTCAAATTATCGAGCGATTGAGTCGCGGAACTGACCTTTAACGCAATGTAAAGTTTCTCAATCAGGCCCCGAGTTGTTGGGCTCGGAGGCCGACAGCTCAGGTCGAACGTTTTCTGGACCACTCTCGAAGAGTATGGGCGCGTATCCGATCGCGATTACTAGAAAACGTCAGTCATCAATCTTGAGAATAGACATGCAATACCCGTGTAAGTGAAGTGGGCGCGAGCCCGAACTTTATTGGCCACTCAATTTTGGGCGGCGATATGAAACTGGCATTGCGATCCGTTTGCGGCACGGATTTTAACCTCGCCAACGCTTTATTCACTTTACTAGTATGGGAACCATCGTGCTCAAACAATTCGCCTTGCTTTCACTCGCCGCGCTCGCCATGGCGGACACTAGCGCCCGCGCCGATCCACCCCTCCATGTGACTTACGCTGGGTCGATGGGTATCGTTATGGATCGTGGACTTGGCCCCGCCTTTGCACAGGCCACCGGCGTACGGTATCAGGGGCAAGGCGAAGGCGCCTATGGGATGGCCCGGCTAATTGCGGCGAAGAAAATCGTCGCGGACGTCTTCGTGTCGATCACGCCAGGGCCTATGCAAATCCTCAAAGAAGCAGGATTAGTCGATAGGGCGGTGCCCGTAGCAAACACGAGCGTGGTTATAGCGTTCAATCCAAGAAGTCCGTATGCAAAGCGGTTCGAGATGAGTCAAGCCGGAAATGGCGCGCCGTGGTGGCAAGTCCTGCAGACACCTGGACTGCATTTCGGCAGGACGGATCCCACCGTCGACCCCGGGGGGCAAAATATCGTTTTTGCCATGAAGCTTGCTCAGCGGTATTACCGGCAGCCCGGCCTAGCTCAAAGAATACTTGGGAATGTTGAAAACCCGCGCGAAGTATTTGCGGACGGAGGCGTATTGGCTCGTCTCGAAGCGGGCCAAGTGGACGCCGCGCAGGCGTATGAGAGCGCAGCAATATCGTTAAAGCTGCCGTACATCGTGCTGCCCGATGAGATCAACCTGAGTAATCCCCTGTTCGCAAAGTCGTGGTACGACACGGTATCGTTTGACGTCAAAGACGCAAGCGGTAAAAGCAAAACCCTCACCCCGGAGCCGCTTGTTTTTTACGCGGCGGTGCTAAAAAATTCACCCAATCCCGCGGCAGCCGAGAAATTCGTCGCATTCATGCTCAGTCCGAATGGGCAGGAAATCTTCGAGAAAAATGGGTATCGGGCACCAAAAAATGCTACACCATTCGAATAGATTGCGGCTGGACAGCGCGGAGCGGTCGTCGCTGATTCGGCAAATCCCGCGATGGCTATGGACAGCCCCAGGCCTTGCCGTGTTGGCGCTGCCGTTCCTTTCACTGATTGGACAGACCCAGTGGAGAGGTTTGACGACCGCCTATGGCGACTGGTATGCGGCGTGGGTTTCGATTTCACTAAGTCTGTGGGCGATGGTCGTTATTGTCGTTGCGGGGTTGCCGCTTGCGCTTTGGCTCGCGCGAACGCATTCATATTTTAAACGCGGAGCAGAGTCTCTTGTCCTCTTCTCTCTGCTCACACCCTCTTTGGCGACGGGCATTCTGCTCGTTTCGGCCTACGGCCCGTACGGTTCGATCGGCGAACTGCTCGGCCATTTCAGTTTGACGCTGAACAATAATGCCGGTTCCTTTATCATTGCCCAAGTCTACGGTGGTCTCTCATACTTTGTCACCGCCGCGCGCACCGCTTTTGAAAATGTGCCGAAAAACGTGGAAGAGGCCGCGCAGGACCTCGGCGCCTCGCCGCTGTGCGTGTTCTGGTACGTCACGCTACCGATCGCTGCCCGCGAGATTGCCGCAGGTGGCGTCGTCACCTGGGCGCGAATAGTTGGAGAATTCGGGATCGTTTCCGTGTTCTCCTACTTTCCTCAAGGTATCCCGGTGAAGTTGTTCGTCAATCTGCAGAACGGTGGCTTGCAGTCAGTCTATGTCCTCGTCTGGATTCTCCTCCTGCTCACGCTGCCGCTTCCTGTATTGCTTATGTCGGCCTTCAGATTGCGAACCGGAACATCTTGACCGAAGGGTATAGAAACTGACGGTCACACTTTGGTTTCGCTTGCGAACGCGTCGTTAAGTATGGCAAAGAGAATCATGGCGCCTGCGTTGACTGGAGCCGGCCGGCAAGGACGCGGTTTGTATATCGCATCGCCACGCTTAATCCCTTTGCCGCTCAAGGCGCATACGCCGGAAAGGCGTGCATGGCATGCGTGCCAGACCTGGTCACCGTATGAGCAATGCGTCGGGTCGCGCCACGCCACGGTGGCAGTCGACGGAGAAGGCCGATCAATCACGCGAATCTGTACTTCGAAGCGCTGCCCAACGACTGGGAGATAGCGATCCAACTGCCCCTTGCGCTCAAACGCAGCCAACGTCGCGGACACACTGGCATCTGTTTCGCCAGAGAGTGCGGATAACAAACGAAGAGTACGCGACCACGGATCTGTAAAGTTCGCTTTGTTCAGCATGATGACACCCCTGTCTTCAGGCACTCCAGTTGACCATCGAGCGCAACTCGTCATCAAGCTCAGAACCGAGTCCGCGCATCGTCTCCACTTCCGAGGACGGCCATTCACCACTGGTAACGCCATCTTCGGGCTGTTGCAGGAACACTTCACTGATTCTTAGAAATAGGTGAACATGCTTACTGATCGACATTCGCTTTATTTCTCCAGCAATATGGGGGTTCGCCGACCATGCGTTTGAACACTGTCGTGAAGTGAGATTGCGAGCGAAACCCGCAACTCAAAGCGATGTCTAGAACCTTGTAGGGAGACTCGAGCAGGAGCTGTTGTGCATGTTGGATTCGGCGGCGAAGTAGATACTCATGCGGGCTCATCCCGGTTGCCAACCTGAATTGCGACGCGAAATACATGCGCGTCAGCCCTGCGCTGTTTGCCATATCCGTCAGTCCGATCGCCTCCGACAGATGCGCATTGACATACTCAATTGCACGGTTCAGCCGCCATGATGGCAGTGCGCTACTAGCGCGTGTCTTGCGCTCGGGCACCGTGAATTGCCGCGAAATGACGCGCGAGACAATCGCAAGACTGACGCTGTCGGTAAAGACCTTGCCGAGCATCGCGTCTTCCGACTGTGATACAGCCAGCGCTTGACCTAGACGTTCAAGTGCAGGGTCGCGCACGAGCTTGGGATCGTCGATTTGGATTTCGCCAGAGTACGGCCGGCCGAAAGTGTCTTCAAAGCATTCATCCAGCACCTGCTTGGGGACAAACAAATGTAGTACGTCGGCTGCGGATTCGAATACCGCGCTGCACGGCACGTTCGGTGCGGTGATCTGAACGGCCCCTGCAGCGACGCGCCCACGGACAAGCGTGCGGCCGGCATGATTGAAGGTTAGTGAAGTACATTTAAGATTCATTGCGATGCAATGATGATCGGTACTCCCTGGATTAGTCACCTCTAGCGGCCCGAAGTCGTTCCGTGTCCAGCGTGACACTAGAATATCGCTTTGCAAGTCGACGTCGCGGCCGACATCGGCCGGATCGCGCCATTGATGTTCCGCGCCGATTGCGCTCATCGGACTTCTATGGAGAACGCTAGCAGTGAGTTCGGGAGGCAAAGACAACGAGCTGATCATGATCGGCCTTCCAGGATTGATGTTGGGACTGTGGCGGTTTGAACAGGCACCGTCACGACTCAAAGGTAACCGACTGCTATCGACTCAACTAGCCCTACATACGGTTGCCCAGAATGACCAATGGTTCAATCAAGTCATATGCTGGTTTAACCGGACTGCGGGGCATAAGGGCGACACGGCACCGCGCCTGAGGCAGGCTGGCGCAGTTGCGCGTGGGAAAGATGGGAGATTGGTAACCGTTGCCTCACCACCGTCTGTTCATAGGTGCGCTCAGTCGGCAACCTAGTTCCCACCAGATCAAGTGGGGACCAGAGCGATGGAAACGA